>NZ_JNXE01000015.1 GCF_000716605.1 Streptomyces sp. NRRL F-525
GTACTGCAGGGGGGACCCTGTGGGAGAGTAGGACGCCGCCGAACAAATATTGCGAAAACCCCCGTACCGTTAATTCGGTACGGGGGTTTTCTGCGTTTAGGCTCAGTGGTATGCGCTATGACCTCGTGATCTTCGACAACGACGGTGTCCTCGTCGACAGTGAGCCGATCTCCAACAGGCTCCTGGCCAGCTATCTCACCGAGCTCGGGCACCCGACCTCCTACGAGGAGTCCCTCCGTGACTACATGGGCTCCGCGATGCACCGCGTCCACGATCTCGTCGAGGAGCGGACCGGGCAGCGGTTGCCGGACGACTTCGACGATGTCTTCCACGCCCGCGTGTTCGCCGCGTTCGAGCGGGAGTTGAAGCCGGTCGCCGGGGCCGTCGACCTGCTGGAGAGGCTGGTCGCGGACGGGGTGCCGTACTGCGTGGCCTCGTCCGGGAGCCATGAGCGGATTCGGGTGGGGCATCGGACGACGGGGCTGGACGAGTGGTTCGAGGAGGAGTGGGTGTTCAGCTCCGAGGACGTGGGGCGGGGGAAGCCCGCGCCGGATCTCTTCCTGTACGCGGCCGAGCGGATGGGTGTCGCGCCGGAGCGGTGTGTCGTCGTAGAGGACAGTCCGCTTGGGGTGCAGGCGGCTGTTGCTGCTGGGATGGATGTGTATGGGTTCACTGCCATGACTCCTGCTGAGCGGCTCTCCGGGGTCACTCAACTCTTTGGTGACATGGGGCAGTTGGCTGACCTGTTGGAATGACCTCGGGCAGCATCGGGGCGCTGACATTTGTCATGCCGAGGTCCGGACGATCGGTTCTACTGGTGGGTCGGGGCCTCGCGGCAAGCTGAGGGCATGACGACGAACACGGGCTCCATGAAGAAGAACTTCGGGCCGCTCCTCGCGGATGTGGCGGTGCCGATCGGGTCGTACTACCTGCTGAAGAGCGGGTTCGGGATGGGCACGGTGGCGGCGCTGGGGTGGAGCAGTGTCGTGCCGGCGGTGCGGACCGTGTGGGGGGTCGTCGCGGAGCGGACGGTCAACGCGTTCGCCGTGCTCATCCTCTTCGTGAACGTCGTCGGGCTGCTGCTCAGCCTCGTGGCCGGTGATCCGCGGCTGATGCTCGCGAAGGACAGTGGGATCAGCAGTGTCGTGGGGATCGGGATCCTCGTGTCCGTGATGATGGGTAAGCCGATGATGACCGCCGGGATGAAGCCCTTCCTGGTGAAGGGCAACCCGGAGCGGGAGGCCGCGTTCGAGCGGCTGTTGAGCGGGTCGGTGGCCTTTCGGCGGGCCGAACGGCGGTTCTCGCTGGTGTGGGGTGTGATGCTGCTCGCGGAGTGCGTCGCGCGGGTGGTCGGCGTGTACACGCTGCCCGTGGACACCATGGTGTGGCTCGGCACGGTCGTGATGATCGGCACGATCGCCGTGACGTCCGTGGTCAGTGGCGGTGTCGCCGTCGGGCCGATGGCGGAGATGATCGACGCGGAGCTGAAGGCCGGGGACGCCCCCGTACCTGCGGTGATGCCCTCGCTGGTCGCCGCTCGGTAAAGCTGAGCAGAATTCATCTTTGGCTGGATCTACCCACGAGTACGCCGGGGCCCTTACGCTCGCCGCCATGACAGATGTGCTGCGGCGCGGTAGGGCCTCTTTGGCGTTCAGCTTCTTCGCTCAGGGCGCCACCTTCGCGCTGCTCGTGACACGCATCCCGGCGATCCAGGACCGGTACGGGGTCTCGGACGGACTGCTGCCCGTCTTCCTGGCCGCCGTGCCGATCCTCGCCGGGGTCGGGAGCGTGACCACCGAGCAACTCGTGAAGCGAATACGGCCCAGCGTGCTGCTGCGCTGGTCCCAGCCCGTCGTCCTCCTGGCGCTGCTCGGGGTCGGGGCGGGCGACAGCATGGCCGAACTGGCCGTCGCCCTGGGCGCGTTCGGGCTCGGGGTGGGTGCGCTGGATGCCTCGATGAACATGCTCGGGGTGAGCCTTCAGCGGACGTACGGGCGAAGCATCATGCTCAGTTTCCATGCCGCGTACAGCCTGGGCGGGATCGTGGGGGCCTCGCTGGCCTGGGCCGGGGCGCACTGGCATCTCGCGTTGTGGGTGTCGTATCTGCCGGTCGTGGTGGTGTTGTTGCCCGCCGCGCTGGTGGGGAGTCGGTGGTACGTCGACGGGGGTGCGCCGGGGAGCGAGGTGGAGGGCGCGGAGGCTGGGCCGCTTGTTTTCAAGTTGCTGCTGCCGTTGTGTCTGGTGATGACCTTCGCCTATATCGGGGACTCGACCGTCTCCAACTGGAGTGCGAAGTATCTGAAGGACGTGCTGGGGAGTTCGGAGCAGGTGGCGACTGTTCCGTACAACGTCTACATGGTGATGTGCCTGGTCGGGCGGGGGATCGGGGACCTGGGCGTGCGGCGGTTCGGGGCGGTGGCGGTGGTGCGGCTGGGGGCTGTGGTGGCCGCGGTGGGGTTCGCCGTGGTGGCCGTGGCGCCGGGGGCCGGGGTCGGGATGCTCGGGTTCACGTTGCTGGGGCTCGGGTTGTGTGTGCTGGTGCCGCAGACCTTTGCTGCGGCCGGGCGGTTGTTCCCGGGGGCTTCGGATACGGCCATCGCGCGGCTCAATGTGTTCAATTACGTGGGGTTTCTGATCGGTTCGCCGTTGGTGGGGGCGCTGGGCGATGCCTGGAGTTATCGCGGGGCGATGCTCGTGCCGATGGTGTTGGTGCTGGTGACGTTGGTGTACGCCCGCTCGTTCGCGCCGCAGGCGGGCCGGTACGGTGACGGGCATGAGCGGGCGCGCACAGCTGATGTGGGACGAGGCAGTAACGGGCTATGACTTCGGCCGGGACCATCCGATGGACCCGGTCCGGCTCGCCCTGACCCGGAGACTCGTCGACGCCTTCGGGCTGGATGAGGTTGTGGACGTGGTGGCGGCCAAGGCCGCTGGTGATTCGACGTTGCGGCTGGTCCATCGGGAGGACTACGTCGAGGCGGTGAAGGCGGCCTCGGCTGATCCGGAGTCGGCCGACGGGGCGTATGGGCTGGGCACGATGGATGATCCTGCCTTTGCCGGGATGCATGAGGTGTCGGCGCTGATCGCCGGGCAGTCGGTGGGGGCGGCGGAAGCTGTGTGGGGCGGGGACGCTCTGCATGCCGTGAACTTCTCGGGTGGGCTGCATCATGCGATGCCTGGGGCTGCTTCCGGGTTCTGTATTTACAACGACGCCTCGTTGGCCATTGCCCGGCTGTTGGAGCTCGGGGCCGAGCGGGTCGCGTACGTCGATGTGGATGTGCATCACGGGGACGGGGTCCAGGCCGCGTTCTGGGAGGACCCGCGGGTGTTGACGATCTCCCTGCATGAGCATCCTCGGACGTTGTTCCCGCAGACCGGGTGGCCGGAGGAGACCGGGGCCGGGAAGGGGGAGGGCTCCGCGGTCAATGTGGCGTTGCCTGCCGGGACCGGGGACGCGGGGTGGTTGCGGGCGTTTCACGCTGTCGTACCGGAGTTGATCGCGGATTTTCGGCCGCAGGTGCTGGTTTCGCAGCATGGGGCCGATACGCATTTCGAGGATCCGCTTGCTCATCTTGCGGTGTCGTTGGATGCGCAGCGGGCTGTGCAGGTGGCGTGTCATGAGCTTGCGCACGAGTACGCCGACGGGAAGTGGGTCGCGCTGGGTGGGGGTGGTTATGCCGTGGTGGAGGTGGTGCCGCGGTCGTGGACGCATCTCGTCGCGATCGCTGCGGGGCGGGAGATCGCGCCGGAGGCGGTGATTCCTGAGGGGTGGCGGCAGGAAGTGTTTGCTCGGACGCGGGAGTTGGGGCCGCAGCGGATGACTGATGGGCGGTGGCCTGTGGCGTACGCCGAGTGGGAGTCGGGGTACGACCCCGCGGATCGGCTTGACCAGGCTGTTCTGGCTACTCGGCGGGCGGTGTTTCCGTTGCGGGGGTTGTTGGCGTAGGTCTGCGGGGGATGTGCGGGTGGGTGGGGGTGGGTGTCGCGGGGATTTTTCGCCCCCGCCGCCCCTACCCGTCCCATCCCTGGGGGCTGCGCCCCCAGACCCCCGCTTCGGCCTGGACGGCCTCGTCCTCAAACGGCTGGATAGTGCCGGCCTGCGTTGAAGAGGCGCCGCCTGTGTCAGGTCATGCCGGGCTGGCTGGAATTGCCGGCCTGCGTTGAAGAGGCGCCGCCCGTATCAAGTCACGCCGGGCGGCGCTGAGTTGTGGCCGCCGGGGACGGCTGGTCAAACCGCCCCCGGCGTTCATGCGTCAGCCCGCCCGGCGTTCTTGCGTCAGGACCCCGGCGTTCGTGTGTCAGTCTCCCCGGCGTTCTTGCGTCTGGCCTCCCGGGTCTCGTGCGTCAGTCCGCCCGAATTTCGTGCGTCAGTCTCCCCGGCGTTCTTGGGTCAGTCCCCCCGGATTTCGTGCGTCCGTCTCCCCGGCGTTCGTCCGTCAGCCGCAGTGGCCCGAGTCCTCTGCCGACGCGTTGCCGATCGTGCCTCCCCAGGCGATGCAGGAGTCGCGGCCGTCGACGTAGACCGGGCCGGCGTAGCTCGTGTACGTACCGGAGTCGACGGACGGGTCGTCCGAGTTGCCTAGGGCGTCCAGGGTCACCGCCATGTTGATCCTGGTGCCGACGGCGTTGCGGACGGTCACGGCGCAGTTCTTGCCGGTGGACTCGTTCCAGGTGACGAAGACCTTGCCGGAGTTGCCGACCGGCGTGGAGTCGATGACCTTGTAGCCGGTGCCGCAGGCGCCGTTGTAGGTGGCGGCGGCTGCCGCCTTGGTCGTGGTTGCCGCCGATGCCGGGGCCGTGGCGGCCGCCGTGCCGGCGAGGGCCAGGACGGTGAGTGCGGCGGCGGTTGTCGTGCGACGGGACAGCTTCATCATGGTGTTCCCCCAGGTGGTGATGTGTCGGTCAACTCGCTTGGGACGGTTGGTCGTTCCGCCCCACGCAAGGTGAGACCCGGGGAGCCGTACGACAGTTGTGGTCCGTTGTGTCACCGTCCTGTCACCGGTGTTACGCCAACCGCGCGGTGTTTCCGGGGTTCCGGCCGTGGCCGGGGCCGCCGTCCGTCACCATCACCCTCGTGTTGAGCACCGGCGCCCTCCGCGCCCATCTGCTGGCCGCGCGGCTGGCCGGGCCCGTGGCCACCTCGCGGGAGGAGAGTCTGCGGAGTTATCGCGCCTTCGCCGCGCGGGACCCCCGGGTGCTGATCGGACTCGATCCCGAATGGACGTGGGGGGAGAGGGACTTGATCGGGTTGATGGCGGACAAGTGTGGGGTTTCGGCCGACCCGACGCACACTTCCGGGCATGATGTGATCGATCCCGAGCGGACGTTGATCGCTTTGGACGCCTTCGCCGATCGGTTGGGGGAGGTAGCGGAGCGGAGTGGGGCCGTGCTTCTCGGGACCGGGCATCCGCATCGACTGCTCGGGTTCTACGCCGCGTTGGCGGACGCCTTGTCGGCGGCGGGATGTGCTGTTCTCACCCCTGCGCAGGGTCTCTCTGTCGACATAACGACCCGGTTCGGTCTACGCACGTACAACCTTGACTACGTACACGGCGTCGCGCTCGTCCGCGAACCGGGCCCCGAACGCTCCGGTCGTGAGCCCGGCGCACACACGCACTCGCCGCTGCCGGTTCGTACCGTGCTGGGTGCGGCGGCGGAGGCCGGCGGGGCGCTTCCGGAGCTGGTGATCGGGGACCACGGATGGGTCTGCGGGGCAGGTCAGCTGGGGTTTGAGGCTATTGGGTTGGCCGATACGGACGACCCCGCGCTCTTCGTGGGGGAGGCCGAGGGGTCGGTGTCCGTCGTCGTTCCACTTGATGACGCCGTGCGGTCCGCTTACTACCGGCCGCTTACCCGCTACGTACTCAATCGAGCGTGTCTGTCACAGTAGGCCGCCGATGGCCGCCGATGGGTGCACCTCTTCCCCACTCGCATCACACGCCCCTACATTGGGGAGTGAGCACGCAACGACGAAGAGTCACCGGAAGGGGAAGCCGGTGACCGTCGAGTGCGGAAGGTTCAGGTGTGTCATGGCTGCAGCTGGCGAGAGGCCTCTGAACGAGGTTCAGTTCCTTACCGTGGCGGAGGTCGCCTCGGTGATGCGAGTGTCGAAGATGACCGTGTACCGGTTGGTGCACAGCGGTCATCTGCCCGCTATCCGGGTGGGGCGGTCCTTCCGCGTCCCCGAGCAAGCGGTACACGAGTACCTTCGCGAGAGTTATGTGGGGGTGGAGACAGCCTGAGGCGATACCTCGATTACGACCTCAGCGCTCGGACGGGTAGGCTGGCCCCTTGTAGGTCGTATGGGCCCATGATGCCCAGCACCGAGTGATGAGAAGTGAGCGAGGGTAGTCGTGGGCTCTGTTATCAAGAAGCGGCGCAAGCGGATGGCTAAGAAGAAGCACCGCAAGCTGCTGAAGCGCACGCGCGTGCAGCGTCGTAACAAGAAGTAGGCGACGCGGCGCCGCGAGAGCGTCTCCTGTGGCCCCCCACCGAATTCGGTGGGGGGCCACAGTTTTGTTCCGGACTTCCGTCGGTCAGGCGGTCATGCGGTCATCACAGCGCAACACCTAACCGCTAGGTTGGCCGCACACGGGTAACTCAGAAGGAAGGCGCTGATCTTGGGGAAGGTCGTGCTCGTGACCGGAGTGGCCCGTCAGCTGGGGGGCCGGTTCGTACGTCGGATCCAGCGGGATCCGCGGGTCGACCGGGTGATCGCCGTGGACGCGGTTCCGCCCGGGCACCATCTCGGGGGCGCGGAGTTCATCCAGGCCGACATCCGGCAGCCCACCATCGCGCGGGTGCTCGCCGAGTCGGGCGCCGACACGGTCGTCCACATGGACGTGACGGGCACCGCCCTGGGCAGCGGCAGCCGGACCACGGTCAAGGAGACCAACGTCATCGGCACCATGCAGCTGCTCGGCGCCTGCCAGAAGTCACCGGTCGTCAAGCGCCTGGTGGTGAAGTCCAGCACGAACGTCTACGGCTCCGCCCCGCGCGACCCGGCCGTCTTCACCGAGGGCACCCCGCCGAAGTCCCTGCCGAGCGGCGGCTTCGCGAAGGACACCGTCGAGGTCGAGGGCTACGTCCGCGGCTTCGCCCGCCGCCGCCCCGACGTCGCCGTGTGCGTGCTCCGCTTCGCCAACATCCTTGGTCCTACGGCCGATTCACCGCTCGCGTCGTACTTCTCGCTGCCGGTCCTGCCGACCGTGTTCGGCTACGACCCGCGGCTGCAGTTCGTGCACGAGGACGACGTGATCGACGTCCTGCGGATCGCCTCGCACGACCCGGAGCGGGGCACGCTCAACAGCGGCACCTTCAACATCGCCGGGGACGGCGTCCTGCTGCTCTCCCAGTGCTCGCGGCGCCTGGGCCGCCCGACCGTGCCGCTGCTGCTGCCGGCGGTCACCTGGGCCGGTTCCCTGGTGCGTACGCTGGGCATGACGGACTTCTCCCCGGAGCAGATCCGGCTGCTCACCCACGGCCGGGTCGTGTCGACGGTGCAGATGCGCGAGACGCTGGGGTACAAGCCGAGGTACACGACCGCCGAGACCTTCGCGGACTTCGCGCGCAGCCAGGGCCCGGGGCTGCTGCCGCCGGAGGTCCTCGCGGGGGCCGTCGACCGGATCGCCGCGCTGTCCCGGCCGGACAGCGGCCACCCCCCGACGCCGAGCGCCAACTGAGGAGCGCATCAACGATGGCGGATGCCAAGGTCATTCCGTTCGACGACGACCGGTCCCGCGCCAACGGCGTGCAGCGGCCGCAGCGGCGCCGGAGCACGGGGAACCGGCGCAAGAACGGCGAGCCCGCGCTGGTCCGTGAGGTCCAGTCCCTGCCGGGGCGGGACTTCGCGCAGGATGATGTTCCTGTGACGCGTGAGGAACATGAGCCGGAGAAGCCGCAGGCCGAGGAGATCCAGAGCCTCCAGAGCGCCCTGGAACGCCGGGTCGCCCACGGCCTGTCGTTCCTGCGGCGCCGGCTCACCGGGGACTACGAGGTCGACGACTTCGGCTACGACGAGGAGCTCACCGACGAGGTCCTGATGCCGGCGCTGCGCCCGCTGTACGAGAAGTACTTCCGGGTCGAGGTCAAGGGCATCGAGAACATCCCGGCGGAGGGCGGCGCGCTGATCGTCGCCAACCACTCCGGGACGCTGCCGCTGGACGGCGTGATGATGCAGATCGCCGTCCACGACAACCACCCGGCGGGGCGGCACCTGCGGCTCCTCGCGGCGGACCTCGTCTTCATGCTCCCGGTGGTCAACGAACTCGCCCGCAAGGCCGGTCACACCCTTGCCTGTGCGGAGGATGCCGAACGGCTGCTGGGGCGGGGGGAGTTGGTCGGTGTGATGCCGGAGGGCTTCAAGGGGATCGGCAAGCCGTTCAGTGAGCGCTACAAGCTCCAGCGGTTCGGGCGGGGCGGGTTCGTCTCCACCGCGTTGCGCAAGGGGACGCCGATCATTCCGTGCTCGATCGTCGGGGCCGAGGAGATCTACCCGATGATCGGCAACTCGAAGACGTTGGCCCGGGTTCTGGGGTTCCCGTACTTTCCGATCACGCCTACGTTCCCCTGGCTGGGGCCGCTGGGTGCGATCCCGCTCCCGACGAAGTGGACGATCCAGTTCGGGGAGCCGATCCCTACGGATGGTTATCCGCCGGAGGCCGCCGAGGATCCGATGCTGATGTTCAACCTGACCGATCAGGTGAGGGAGCAGATTCAGCACACGTTGTACAAGTTGCTGGTGCAGCGGCGGTCGGTGTTCTTTTAGCTTGGTTCCGCAGTTTTTTGGCTGCGGGTCGGTGGGGGCTGGTCGCGCAGTTCCCCGCGCCCCTAAAAGCAAAAGACATGGGCGCCCCTCGTTGGAGGGGCGCCCATCGGGTTAGTTCGCGTCCTCGCTGTCGATGCCCAGGCCCGGCAGCAAGCCCGGCAGCAGTGGTGGCAGCGTGACGTCCGGCTCGGTGATCGATGGCTTGCTCGCGGACGGGGACTCCGTGCCGGAGGCCTTCGGGGGATCCAGGAGGCCGCCCGTGTTGCCGCCGAGGAGGCCGTCGCCGGTGGTGGCGGACGAGCTCGGGGTGCTGGAGTGGCTGGTCTCCGAGGAGCCGTCGGTCGTGCTCGGGGTCGTCGAGCGGTGGGTGTCGGTGGAGCTGCCCGGGGAGGTCCGGTCCGGAGCGCGGTGTTTGCCGGTGCCGGGGGTTGTCGCCGGGGGCTGGGGCAGCAGCGACTGGAGCGGGGCGACCTCTTCGTCTATGGCGTCGAAGACCGAGGAGACCTGGTCGCTGACGTCGCCGAGCTGGACGGGGAGGCGGTCGCGCAGGGCGCCCCAGGCCTCGCGGTGCGAGCGGGAGAACGCGGAGAGGGCCTGGATGGGGCCCAGCGAGTTCGGGTCCTGCTCGTACGCCTCGTGCAGCAGGCGGTGGCCCTCGGACGCGTCGTGCGTCATCCCGGACAGCGTGCGGCGGATCTCGCCGAGCTGCTCGTGGTCGAGGTGGCCGCCGCGGTCCCGCTCGATCAGCCGGCGTGCCTCGCTCAGGCGGTTGGACGCCTGGTCGAGGTAGGCCACACCGCGCTGGTCGTCGCCGTCGGACAGGTAGTTGAGCTTGAAGTCCTCGATGCCGCGCTTCAGGCCGTAGAGCGAGTCACCGGGCAGGGCGCCCGAGCTCGCCGCGGCCACTCCGCCGAAGGCACCCGCCGCGACCCCGACGCTCAGTCCGCCGGCCGCGAGGCCCTTGGTGAGCCGGGTGCGCGGCCGCAGCTTGCCCAGACCGGTGGCCCGGTGCGCACCCCGAGACCGGGGGGAGCGCTGCTCCGGTACCGAGGGTCCGGGTGCCTCGCCTTGCAGCATGGCCTCGAACGCGGCGACCAGCTGAGCCCGCTGGACCACCTTGACCTCGGGGTCCAGCACGGGTTTGGGCAGCTCGCCGAGACCTGCGGCGAAGGCCAGCATGCGGCCCTGCTCGGTCTGTTCCGCAGCAGCCGGGGCCGGGGCCGGTCCTTCGGACTGCTCGGCCGCCGTGCCCTGGTCGGACTGCTCCTCTTCCAGGGCCTGGGCGAAGGCGTTCGCCCGCCGGTGCGCCGATACGTTCGCGATCACTGGCGGCACCTCCTCTCGCGTCATGACGGTCGACTCCCCAGGGGGTCCTGAGGGTTGCACAGCCTGACCGCATCCACACGATCGAGTGATCGGGGAGGGTCAGGTCGTGACCACAGGGAGCCTGTATCCCGCACAACGAGTGGCGCGGCACTTGGGTTACGGACGACGGATGATCCGACCGCGAACTCAACGGACTTTCACTGAGCGCGAGTTGGGCGTTACCGAGCGTATGCCGTCAGCGGGCGTCGTCCGGGAGGAGCCGGGCGAGAGTGCGCACGGCCCGGTACTGGAGGGTCTTGATCGCACCCTCGTTCTTGCCCATCACGCGGGCGGTCTCCGCGACGGAGAGGCCCTGCAGGAAGCGGAGCGTGACGCACTCCTGCTGCTGCGGGTTGAGCCGCCGTACGGCGTCGAGCAGTGCGGCGTTCGACAGGGACTCCAGTACGGAGTCCTCGGGGGAGCGCTCGACCTCGTTGGCGTCGAGCATCTCGCCGGTGGTCACTTCCAGCCGGAAGCGGCTCGACTTGAAGTGGTCGGCTACCAGGTTGCGGGCGATTGTCACCAGCCAGGCGCCGAAGTCACGACCCTGATAGGTGAACGTGCCGATGCGGCGCAGGGCGCGCAGAAAGGTCTCGCTGGTGAGGTCCTCGGCGGTGGCTTTGCCTCCCACTCGGTAGTAGATGTACCGGTACACAGTGTCGCTGTACTGGTCGTAGAGGCGGCCGAAGGCGTCGGCTTCGCCGGCCTGGGCACGCTCCACGAGGTCCATCATCCGGGCGCTGTCGCTGTCAGCGGCCGGACGGCGTGCGGTGGCGGCGCCGGCCGAGCGCCCTCGTCTGCCAACAGCCGCGCCGCCGTCGGCCAGTGCATAGCACGGGCCTACGGGTGCGGTGGTGGCGAAGGCGGCGGGGACGGCGTACGCGGTGGGGACGAAGCCGCGCAACAGGTCTTGGACCGTTGCGCGCAGCGTAGCCAGGCCCGAGGCGTCAACCCCGACGTGTGGGTACACGGGACTCCCAGAGGCAGAGCTTCCATCACGTGCAGTACCGGAACATTCACCCGTCGTAGCGACGGAGGGGTACCGGATTGCGTCTGAGGAGAATAACGCTTCGTGCAGGCACTGCTACACCCAGTTGCTCAAATCATCGATTACGTCGCTTCTGTAACCGGTTGGCGCCCGATCAAGTACCGCAGAGTGACCGGTTGTTGATCAGAACGGTCCGAATTCAGTCAGGGACCGGGGCGTGTTGTGGCCGTGTGCAGCCAACGTGACTGGACAGGGGGTTACGCGGGTACGACCCGTGGATTGGCTGTGTTTACCGCGTCACCGGCGTCGGCGGTGCAATGCGATCGCCGCGGCCGTGCCGCCCGCCACCGCGCCCACGCCGGCCGCCGCCGGGATGCCGACCTTGGCCGCGCGGCGGGCCGTGCGGTAGTCGCGCAGCCGCCAGTCCAACTCCCGCGCGTGCTTGCGCAGCTTGGAGTCCGGGTTGATGGCGTAGGGGTGCCCGACCAGCGAGAGCATCGGGATGTCGTTGTGCGAGTCGCTGTACGCGGCGCAGCGGGACAGGTCCAGGCCCTCCGCCGCCGCCAACGCCCTTACCGCCTCCGCCTTCGCGGGGCCGTGCAGGGGTTCGCCGACCAACTTGCCCGTATAGACGCCGTCGACGGACTCCGCGACCGTGCCGAGCGCGCCGGTGAGGCCGAGGCGGCGGGCGATCACATTGGCGATCTCCACCGGGGCCGCTGTGACGAGCCACACCTTCTGACCGGCGGCCAGGTGCGCCTCGGCGAGGGCGCGGGTGCCGGGCCAGATGCGCTCGGCCATGTACTCGTCGTAGATCTCCTCGCCGATCGACTGGAGTTCGGCGACGCGGTGGCCCTTGACGATGGACAGCGCGGAGTCGCGCGCCTCCTGCATGTGCTCGGGGTCCTCGAAGCCGGCGAGCCTGAACCAGGCCTGCTGCCAGGCGAATCGGGCGAGGTCGCGGGTCTCGAAGAACTTCCGCTTGTACAGGCCCCGGCCGAAGTGGAAGATCGACGCGCCCTGCATGACGGTGTTGTCCAGGTCGAAGAACGCGGCCGCTCTGTCGTCGCCGAGGACCGGGAACTCCGGTTCCTCCGTCGCTTTTTCGTCCGCGCGGGCATCCTGTATGTCCTGCGCGTCCTGCGACGACTTGCGCGCTGCCTCCGCAGAGGCCTCGCCTGCCAACACGCTCCGCGCCGTGGCGGAGCGCCTACGGGGAGTGAGCCATCCGAGAGCGGCCATGTCGTGAGCATAGCCAGTTTGTTCGGTGGTTCCGGAGCCGAGAGGTTCGGAGGCTGTGAACTCTCCGCGACCGGGCCGTTAAAGAAGTGCACCGGTGGCGCGAGAATGGTGTGCATGAGTCATCTCGTCACCCTCATCCGCAAGCCCGGCTGTCATCTGTGCGAGGACGCGCAGCTCGTCGTGGAGAAGGTCTGCGCCGACCTCGGGGTCCCCTGGGAGGAGAAGGACATCACGGAGGACCAGCGGCTGCACGACGAGTACTGGGAGCAGATTCCGGTCGTCCTCATCGATGGGAAACAGCACACCTTCTGGCGGGTGGACGAGGCCCGCCTGCGCCGGGAACTGACCAAGTAGTTCAACGCGCACCCGAACGTCGCTTAGGATCGACGGCGGTTTGGTCTCGGGGGCGGGAATTACGAGGAGTGTGGCGGTTTTGCCCCCTGGAATACGGCTGGGACGCGTGTGCGTGACCCCGGTCACGTTGGCCGGGCAAATCGGACACCATCTTTGTGCACGCGTTCACAAAGACATAGCCTGCTTCCGACGGGGCGGTCTGGGTACGTGTGACCGCCCACAGCCCCGCTCTACCCGCAGGAGCACCGTGGCAACTGGCCGAACTCACCGACCGGCGAGCCGTAGCCGAGGGATTCCCGAGGCCACCGTCGCCCGTCTCCCGCTGTACCTCCGCGCGCTGACCGGACTCTCGGAGCGCTCGGTGCCCACGGTCTCCTCCGAGGAGCTCGCGGCCGCCGCCGGGGTCAACTCCGCGAAGCTGCGCAAGGACTTCTCGTACCTCGGTTCCTACGGCACCCGCGGTGTGGGCTACGACGTCGAGTACCTCGTCTACCAGATCTCCCGCGAGCTGGGCCTGACCCAGGACTGGCCGGTCGTGATCGTCGGTATCGGCAACCTCGGCGCCGCCCTCGCCAACTACGGCGGGTTCGCCTCCCGCGGCTTCCGGGTCGCCGCCCTCATCGACGCGGACCCGGCGATGGCCGGCAAGCCCGTCGCGGGCATCCCGGTGCAGCACTCGGACGAGCTGGAAAAGATCATCAGCGACAACGGCGTCTCCATCGGCGTCATCGCGACCCCTGCCGGTGCCGCCCAGCCGGTCTGCGACCGGCTCGTGGCCGCCGGTGTGACGTCCATCCTGAACTTCGCGCCGACCGTGCTGACCGTCCCGGACGGCGTCGACGTCCGCAAGGTCGACCTCTCGATCGAGCTGCAGATCCTCGCCTTCCACGAGCAGCGCAAAGCCGGCGAGGAGGCCGCCAACGAGGCGGCGCACCCGGCCGCCAAGCGCCGCGGCGACTCCGCCGAGCAGGGCCCTGACGGGGACGTCCCCGCCGTGATGCCGGCATGAGTCTCCTCGTCGTCGGGCTGAGCCACCGCAGCGCGCCGGTCAGTCTCCTGGAGCGGGCCACGCTGAACGCGGACGCCCAGTTCAAGCTCCTCCAGGACACGGTCGCCGCCGAACCGGCCGCCGAGGCCGCGGTGTTGGCCACCTGCAACCGCATCGAGCTCTACGCCGACGTGGACAAGTTCCACGCGGGCGTCGCGGAGTTGTCCACGCTGCTCGCCCAGCACAGCGGCGTCGGACTGGACGAGCTCACTCGTTATCTCTACGTGCACTACGAGGACCGGGCCGTCCACCACCTCTTCTCGGTGGCCTGCGGCCTCGACTCGATGGTCGTCGGCGAGGGCCAGATCCTCGGCCAGATCAAGGACTCCCTCGCCAAGGCGCAGGAACTGCACTCCGCCGGGCGGCTGTTGAACGAGCTGTTCCAGCAGGCCCTCCGCGTCGGCAAGCGCGCCCACTCGGAGACCGGCATCGACCGCGCGGGCCAGTCCCTGGTCACCTTCGGCCTTCAACAGCTCTCTTCCGGTACGGCAGTTGAGGCCTGGGCCAAGGGGAAACGCGCCCTGGTCATCGGCGCCGGTTCCATGTCGTCGCTGGCCGCCGCGACCCTCGCGCGTGCCGGGGTCGCCGAGATCGTCGTCGCCAACCGCACCTCCGACCGCGCCGAGCGGCTCGCCCAGATCATCACGGAGAGCCCCGAAACGGACGTGTCCGCCCGCGCGGTACCGATGGATTCGGTGCCGTTCGAGCTGACACGTGCCGATGTGGCCGTGTCCTGCACGGGCGCCACGGGCCTGGTCCTGACGGCCGACGCGGTCGCCGGAGCGGTCGAGGGCCGGGTCTCACCGGACGCCACCGTCGGTCGTACGGCCGTAGCGGACGTCGTGCGCGAAGAGCTTCCGCCGACCTCCGTCGGGAGTGAGGACGGGTGTCCGCTGGACCTGTCCGCGGTGCAGGGGGCGAGTGGCTTCTCCGTGATGGGGGAGGCCGCCGTGGCCGGGATGGACGCGGCGACGCTGGAGCAGCACGCGGCCTGGGTCGGCGGCAGCGCCGTCGACCGGCGCGAGGCGGCCCGGAGCACGCCCGAGGCCGAGCTCATCACCGAACTCGCCACCATGGCCGCGACCGTCGGGCGCATTCCCGAGCGGCGCAGGCCCGAGCCCGTGGCCCACATCCCGCGCCCCGCGCCGGTGTTGTCGCTCCTCGACCTCGCGATGCCGCGGGACGTCGACGCGGCCGTGCACCGGCTGGCCGGAGTGCGGCTGGTGGACATCGAGTCGCTCGCCGAGGCCTCCGCGGACGCCCCGATGGCTGCGGACGTGGACGCGGTCCGGCGTATCGTCTCCGACGAGGTCGCGGCCTTCGGGGCAGCCCAGCGGGCCGCGCACATCACGCCGACCGTGGTCGCCCTGCGCGCCATGGCCGCCGAGGTCGTCGCGGGTGAGATCGCCCGGCTCGACGGACGGCTGCCCGGCCTCGACGACAAGCACCGCGCGGAGATCACCCAGACCGTGCGACGCGTCGTCGACAAGCTGCTGCACGCGCCGACCGTACGGGTCAAGCAGCTCGCGGCCGAGCCCGGCGGCGCCGGGTACGCGGACGCGCTGCGCACCCTGTTCGACCTCGACCAGGAGACGGTGGCCTCCGTCTCCCGGGCCGTAGAAGACTCTGAGATCAGCAAGAACCGAGGGCCAGCATGAGTAGCAAGGCTTTGAGGCTCGGGACCAGGCGGAGCAGACTCGCCCTGGCCCAGTCCGGGTTGGTGGCGGACGCCGTGAGCCAGGTGACCGGACGGCCCGTCGAGCTCGTCGAGATCACCACCTACGGCGACACCTCCCGCGAGCACCTCGCCCAGATCGGCGGCACCGGGGTCTTCGTGACCGCGCTGCGGGACGCGCTGCTCGGCGGTGAGGTCGACTTCGCGGTTCATTCGCTGAAGGACCTGCCGACCACGCAGCCGGACGAGCTGGTGCTCGCCGCCGTACCGGAGCGCGAGGACCCGCGTGACGTCATCGTCGCCCGGGACGCCCTGAAGTTCACCGACCTGCCCCGCGGGGCGCGCATCGGTACGGGCTCCCCGCGGCGCACGGCCCAGCTGAACGCGTACGCGCGCAGCCACGGCCTCGACATCGAGACGGTCCCGATCCGCGGGAACATCGACACCCGCGTCGGCTTCGTCCGGGACGGTGAGCTGGACGCCGTGGTCCTGGCCGCCGCCGGACTCAGCCGGATCGGCCGCCTCGACGACGTGACCGACTTCCTGTCGGTCGACACGATTTTGCCCGCCCCCGGCCAGGGGGCCCTGGCGATCGAGTGTGCCGCGGACAACGCGGACCTGATCGCGGCTCTCGGTGAGCTCGACGACCCGTTCACGCGGGTCGCCGTGACCGCCGAAAGGTCCCTGCTCGCCGCCCTGGAGGCCGGCTGCTCCGCCCCTGTGGGCGCGCTGGCCGACCTGCTGGCCGACGGGCAGATTGTCAAGGAAATGCGCCTGCGCGGAATAGTCGGCACGACCGACGGTTCGCGTACGGTGCAGCTGTCCACCACCGGTCCCGTGCCCGAGACGCATGACCAAGCACTGGCGCTCGGTCGCGAACTCGCCGCCGAGATGCTTGCCCAGGGCGCGGCCGGTCTGATGGGGGAGCAAGCCAAGTGAGCCCCACCACTCTTCCCGCCGCCGGTCCGGAACACGGGCACGTCACCTTCCTGGGTGCCGGACCCGGAGATCCGGGACTGCTCACACTGCGCGCCGTAGAGGCGCTGGCGAACGCGGACGTTCTCGTCGCCGAGCACGAGGTGCTCGACGTCGTACGTGCGCACGCCCGACCCGGCGTAGCCGTCGTGCATCCGGATCCGGGTCCTTCTTCGGACTCGTTCCCGGGCACAGGCACGCCTCAACTAACGGTTGTTGACGGTGCGTCAACAACCGTTGGCCTACCCGCTGTGCGGGATGCGGCACATCTTGTCATGGAGGCCGCGCGGGGCGGCAGGCGGGTCGTGCGTGCGGTGTCCGGCGACCCCGGACTAGATACGTACGCCGCCGAGGAAATGCTCGCCTGTGTCGCCGCGGGTGTGCCTTTCGAGGTCGTCCCGGGTGTCGCGGCGGCCGTCGGCGTGCCCGCGTATGCCGGTGTCCCGCTGCGGGACGCGCAGGGCGCGGACGTCCGGTTCGTGGACGCCCGTACCGCGTCGGACCGGTGCTGGACGGAGGTGGGGGCGTCGGACGGCACGGTGGTCGTGTCTACGTCCCTGGACTCGGTGGCTTCGGCCGCCGGTGAGCTTGTCGCTGCGGGTCGTAAGCCTGATACGCCTATGACCGTCACAGTGGCTGGTACGACCACTCGTCAGCGGACCTGGTCCGCGACGCTCGGGACGATCGCGCAGACGCTGAAGCAGGCGAAGGTGCTGCCGTCCCCTGATGGCGGCCGGCCGGTGATAGCCGTGGTCGGTGAGCGGTCCGCCGCCGCGCAGCGCGACCAGTTGTCGTGGTTCGAGTCCAAGCCGTTGTTCGGCTGGAAGGTGCTCGTGCCGCGTACGAAGGAGCAGGCGGCTTCGCTCTCCGACCAGTTGAGGTCGTACGGGGCTGTTCCGCACGAGGTGCCTACGATCGCCGTCGAGCCGCCGCGGACGCCGCAGCAGATGGAGCGGGCGGTCAAGGGGCTCGTGACCGGACGGTACGAGTGGATCGCTTTCACCTCTGTGAACGCGGTCAAGGCCGTGCGGGAGAAGTTCGAGGAGTACGGGCTTGATGCGCGGGCGTTCGCCGGGATCAAGGTCGCCGCGGTCGGGGAGTCGACGGCCAAGGCGCTGGTTGCCTTTGGTGTGAAGCCGGATCTGGTGCCGAGTGGGGAGCAGTCCGCGGCCGGGTTGCTTGAGGACTGGCCTCCCTATGACCCCGTTTTTGATCCGATCGACCGGGTGTTCCTGCCCCGTGCGGACATCGCTACGGAGACTCTCGTCGCCGGGCTGATCGAGCTCGGGTGGGAGGTGGATGACGTGACCGCCTATCGGACCGTGCGGGCGTCGCCGCCGCCGGCGGATACGCGGGAGGCGATCAAGGGGGGCGGGTTTGACGCCGTTCTCTTCACGTCCTCTTCCACTGTGCGGAACCTGGTGGGGATCGCCGGGAAGCCGCACAACGTGACCGTGATCGCGTGTATTGGTCCTGCTACGGCGAAGACGGCCGAGGAGCATGGGCTTCGGGTGGATGTGATGGCTCCGGAGCCGTCTGTGCACAAGTTGGCCGAGGCGTTGGCGAACTTCGGGTTGCGTAGGCGGGCGGCGGCTCAGGAGGCGGGGGATCCTGTTACCCGGCCCAGTGAGCGTCGGCCTGGGGCTCGGCGGCGTCGGACGACCTGAGGGTTCGGTTGCGGTGAGTGGGGGCGGGGGTCGCGGGGATTTTTCGCCCCCGCCGCCCCTACCCGTCCCATCCCTGGGGGCTGCGCCCCCAGACCCCCGCTTCGGCCTGGACGGCCTCGTCCTCAAACGACCAGCCCCGTCATGCGGCGGATGGTCGCTGAGACGCGCTTGCACCCGGCCGACTTCATCCTCCCGGCGTTTGTGCGGGAGGGGGTCAGTGAGCCGGTGCCGATCGGGGCCATGCCCGGGGTTGTGCAGCACACCCGGGACAGTCTGAAGAAGGCCGCCGCTGAGGCTGTTGCCGCTGGGATCTCCGGGATCATGCTTTTCGGGGTGCCGGAGGAGTCCAAGAAGGATGCCCTGGGGACGGCGGGCACCGATCCCGACGGGATTCTGCAGGTGGCCCTGCGCGATGTGCGGGCCGAGGTCGGGGACGAACTGCTCGTCATGTCCGATCTGTGTCTTGATGAGACCACCGATCATGGGCATTGCGGGGTGCTGGACGAGTTCGGGCGCGTCGACAATGACGCGACCCTTGAGCGGTATGCCGAGATGGCCCAGGTGCAGGCCGATGCCGGGGCCCATGTCGTCGGGCCCAGCGGGATGATGGACGGGCAGATCGGGGTCGTCCGGGACGCGCTCGACCAGATCGGGCGGGAGGACGTGGCGATCCTCGCCTACACCGTCAAGTACGCGTCGGCGTTCTTCGGGCCGTTTCGTGAGGCGGTCGGGTCCTCGTTGAAAGGGGACCGCAAGACGTATCAGCAGGACCCGGCCAACGCGCGGGACGCGATGCGGGAGTTGGCGCTCGACCTGGAGGAGGGGGCCGACATGGTGATGGTCAAGCCGGCCGGGCCCTACCTCGACATCCTGGCCAAGGTCGCCGAGGTCTCGGACGTGCCCGTCGCCGCGTATCAGATCTCCGGCGAGTACTCGATGATCGAGGCCGCCGCCGAGAAGGGCTGGATCGACCGGGACCAGGCGATCTTCGAGGCGCTCACCGGGATCAAGCGGGCCGGGGCGCGGAACATCCTCACGTACTGGGCGGTGGAGGCGGCGCAGAAGCTGCGCTGACCCGACCGTCGAACGCCCGCTGAACATCCGTCAATTGGCAACGCTTGGAGATCGTTCCGGCGTCGGGGTGATCTCGGTTCCCTCCCTCGGTAGGGTCTGGCGTGAAATCGCTGATGGGTGTGGGGAGTTGTGTCCCGGTTGGCGGCCTTGTGTCCGGTACTTATGCGGATTTGACGCGTCCGCATCAGTGTCCTTACCTTCTGCGCCTGGCCTGATCCGTTCTGGATGGTCCGAACGTCGATCCCTGGGGGACACCATGAGCTATTTCATCGAGGCACTGAAGAAGTACGCGGTATTCAGCGGGCGCGCGCGTCGCAAGGAGTACTGGCAGTTCGGTCTCTTCTTCGCGATCATCGCCCTCGTGCTGGTCGTCCTCGCGCTCGTGACCAAGGCGCCGGCCCTCTTCGGTCTGGTGGGCCTCTACTACGTCGCCCTCCTGCTGCCCGGCCTGGGTGTCAGCGTCCGTCGTCTGCACGACATCGGCCGCTCCGGCTGGTGGCTGTTCTTCTACATCGTCCCGATCGCCGGTCCCATCACCCTGCTGGTGTTCAACTGCACGGACAGCGCCCCCGGCGCGAACGAGTACGGCCCGAACCCGAAGGAAGCCGCCGGGATCCCGGCGCACGTCTGATCGCACGGGTCGTTCTGATCGCACCCGCCACGAGGCCCGTCAGGGCGTGGCCCCCGTCGACACCGACGACGTGGGGCTCACGCCGGACGGGCCTTCGTCGCGTACGCCCATGCCGTCCTTGCATCCCGAGAGCAGCAGCAGCGCGGTGAGTACGGCCGCCGTGGTGGCCAGGACGCGGATGCGGGTGCCGGTGCGGGCGGTGCGGGCGGGCATGGGGTCCCCCTCTGGAAGCGAAGCGTCATCGGGTGCAGCTTGGGCGGTCGCGCGGGGTCCGGTCTACGGCTGTCGCCGGATTCGGGACGCCGGGACCGTCCCGGCCGCGCTGACCTGCGGGGATGTCGGTTGGTGCGGGCACGTCGCGGGACGCCGGGAAGGGCGGTGGGGGCCGTCCCCCCGGACTTGGGCACCATCAAGTCCCGGCGGGAGTTAGGTTGTTGGCCACTGCTCTTGTTGCCCTTTGAATGACCCACTCTTCTGGGAGACGCGCATGCCCGGTGACGCCCTCAGCCAAGACCCCGCCGAGCTGAGAAGGAGGATCGACACCAGCAAGGCCCACCCGGCCCGCGTCTACGACGTCTTCCTCGGCGGCAAGGACAACTACCCCGTCGACCGCGAGGCCGCGGCCGCCGCGCTCGCCGCCAACCCGCGCGGGTATCTCGACGTACGGCACAACCGCGACTTCATGCGCCGCGCCGTGACCCGGCTGTCGCAGGAGCACGGGGTGCGCCAGTTCCTCGACATCGGCACCGGGCTGCCCACCGCGGAGAACGTGCACCAGATCGCGCAGGGCATCGAGCCCGAGTCGCGGATCGTCTACGTCGACAACGACCCGGTGGTCCTCGCGCACGCCCGCGCGCTGCTCACGAGCAGTCCCGAGGGCCGTACCGACTACATCGACGCCGATCTGCGCCGCCCGGCCGACATCCTCGAACAGGCCGCCAAGACCCTCGACTTCAACGAGCCGATCGCCCTGCTGCTGGTGGCGATCCTGCACTTCGTGGAGGACGAGGAGGCGTATCCGCTGGTGCGTGAACTGGTGGACGTGCTGCCGTCCGGCAGCCACCTCGTGCTCAGTCATCTGACCGACGAGATGCACCCGATCCCGGCCCGGGCGGTCCAACGGACCTACACGGAGCGGGGGTTCACCTTCGTATTCCGGTCCAAGGACGAGGTCGAGCGGCTCTTCACCGAGACCCCGGGCGTCACCCTGGACGAGCCCGGTGTCGTCCCGGCGCACAAGTGGCACCCCGGTCCGGCGCCCGCGCCGCCGGTGGTCGAGCAGGCGTATTTCGAGAGTCTCGACGACATCGAGAAGATCACCTACCGGGACATCAACGACGTGACCGACGACGACATCAACGTCTATGGGGCGACCGGCAAGAAGGCCTGACGCCGGGGGCTCGGGGCGGGGGTGTCCGTCCGGATCGCGGAAACCTGTTTGTAGGCGGCACCTACCTTCCTACGCTGTCCGCCATGACCGTCATCGAGCCCGCCCCCGCCCCCGCCGTTCTCCCGCCGCTCGCCGCGCGCGCCCGTGCGATCGGGGGTTCGCCCGTACGGGACATCCTCGCCGTCACCGCCCGCCCCGAGGTGATCAACTTCGCGGGCGGGCTCCCGGCCCCCGAACTCTTCGACACGGCCGGTATCGCGGCCGCGTACCAGGCGGTGTTCGCGGAGACGCCCGCGCGGGCGCTGCAGTACGCGACGACCGAGGGCGAGCCGGTGCTCCGTGCCGCGCTCGCCGAGCGGAACTCGGCGCGCGGGCTGCCGACCGGTGCCGACGACCTCCTCGTCACCACCGGATCGCAGCAGGCGCTGTCGCTGCTCGCGACCGCGCTGCTGGAGCCCGGGGACGTCGTCCTCGTCGAAAGTCCCTGTTATCTGGCGGCACTTCAGGTCTTCGCGTTCGCCGGGGCGCGGGTCGTCGCCGTGCCCAGTGACTCCGCCGGGCTGGACCCCGAGGCACTGGACGAACTCGTCGTCCGGGAGCGGCCCAAGCTGCTCTACACCGTGCCGACCTTCCAGAACCCCACCGGCCGCACCCTGCCCGCCGACCGCCGGGCCGCCGTCGCCGCGGTCGCCGTGCGGCGCGGGCTGTGGATCGTGGAGGACGATCCCTATGGCGAACTCCGCTTCGAGGGCGAGCGGTTGCCGTGGATCGCGGCGCAGGAGGGTGCGGCGGACCGTACGGTGCTGCTCGGTTCCTTCTCCAAGGTGATGGCCCCGGGGCTGCGGCTCGGGTGGCTGCGCGCGCCGGCCGCCTTGCTGCGGGCCTGTGTTGTCGCCAAGCAGGCCGCCGATCTGCACACCCCGACCGTCAACCAGCTCGCCGCCGCGCGGTACTTGGCGGACAACGACCTGGACGCGCATGTGGCGCGGGTGGCCGGGGTGTACCGGGAGCGGCGGGACGCCATGCTCGGGGGTCTTGCCAACGCCCTTCCCGAGGAGTCCAGTTGGGAGCGGCCCGAGGGCGGCATGTTCCTGTGGGCGCGGCTCCCGGAGTCGTACGACACGACGGAACTGGTGTCACGCGTGCTGCGGCAGGACGTGGCCTATGTGCCGGGGGCGCCCTTCTACGCCGGGGAGCCCGACCGGTCGACGATGCGGTTGTGCTTCGTGACGCAGACGCCGGGGGAGATCCGGGAGGGGCTCAGGAGGTTGGGGGAGGGGCTGAGGGAAGGGCTGGGGGATTCCATCTCGGGGTAGTGCGCTTATGGTGGCCGAAGGTCCTTGAATCGGTGAATCCCCTTGGAAACGCGCCGAGTTGAACCCTGGGAGGAAATGCCATGGCACCGGTGCTCGTCGGACGTGAGGGTCTGCTGGCGGGAGAGCGCATCCCGATCGTCGACACCCGCGTCACCTTCGGACGCAACGCGGGGAACACGGTCGTCATCGCCAGCCCGAGCGTCTCGCGTTTCCACGCGGAGATCGTCTTCGACCAGGACGAGGGCTACGTCCTGCGCGACTGCGGCAGCAGCAACGGCACGCAGGTCAACGGGGAGGAGGTGGAGGCCCGGCTGCTGCAGCCCGGGGACGAAATCACCATCGGGGACCAGGAGTTCCGCTTCGAGGTCGCCGACGCGATGCAGACCCTGATGGCGCTCAACCTGCCCCGCTCCGTGACCCACCCGGAGGAAGAGGGTTCGCTGCTGCGGGTCACCGTCGTGGGCGGGGGTCCCGTCGGCCTCTCCATGGCCCTGCTCCTTGAGCACTTCCTCGGCGCGCAGGTGAAGATCACGGTCTACGAGGGCCGTTGGCGCAAGGACGGCCGCCGTGTCGTCTGGAAGAGCGAGGCCGAGGGCAATGTGCGGCGCCAGCAGGTGGTGACGGTGCAGAGCCGGCAGTACCTCGCGTGGCCGCAGTACGTCCAGGAGCGGCTCTTCGACCCCGAGCACTTCACCGAGATGTGGCCCTCGGGCCCGGACTCGATCGGCGACCACCACCCGCGGAACATGCGGATCGCCTACATCGAGGACACGCTGCTGGAGCTGGCGAACGAGAAGCGGGACCGAATACGGCTCATACCGGCCAAGTTCGACCCGGCGGAGCAGCGCGACGAACTCGCCAGCCAGCATGTGCTCGCCATCTGTGACGGCGGCCGGTCGCGCACCCGGGAGCACTTCGCGGCCAGGTTCGGCAAGGCGGACGAGTCGATCTACTCCCTCGACGGGGTCCATCTGCGGGACGTGGTCCTCGGGTTGCGGGTGAAGTCGGAACTCCCCGACCCCATGGCGATCCTGCTGACGGTCGCTCAGAACCGTTTCCTGCTCAACTCGTTGCGCGGCGAGGGCTTCCTCAACATGCGGCTGACCGACACCGAGTTGGGGGAGGTCATCGGCATCGACCCGGTCCGCCGGGTCTTCGAGGAGTGCATCGCCTCGCGCCCGTGCCTGATGAACCGCGACGAGCACGGCGACTTCCAGTGCGCGACCCACGGCACGCTGTTCCTGCCGGCGCTGATCAAGGGATCGCCCTTGTGGAAGCGCGTGCACGAGGGCCTACGGCTCTTCGACGTCTCCGACCAGGATCTGTCCGCGGTCACGAGCTTCCGGCTGGACATGGTGCAACGCCCGCGCTTCTCGGCCGAGTTGCTGCCGCCGACCGTCAACTCGCCCGGTACGTACGGCTTTCTGCTCGGCGACGCGGCCAACGCGATCCACTTCTGGCCGGGCCGGGGCCTCAACAGCGGCCTCGCGTCGGCGATTTCGCTGGCCCGCTCCCTCAACAGCGCCTGGAACGGCCGTCCGTTCCGCGACGCGGACTTCCTACGGCACGAAGCCGCGATGTCGATGCTCCAGTACCGGCACAAGAGCCGCGCCTGGAAGGCCATGGTCACCACCGACGACCAGGGCGTCACCTGGGCGATCAAGGACATCATCGACCACGGCATCGACGGGATCGCGGAGGAACCGGACCGCGAGGCGGACACGGCCACGCTGCTGGCCCGCATGGGTGCCATCCGCGACCGACTCGCCCCCCGCCTGGCGGGCATGCCGGACGACGAGGCGATCCTGGAGAGGCTCCAGACGCTGGAGTCCAGGACCCTGCGCATGCTCGTCCTCAGCGGCGCGTGGGACACCCTGACGATGGGCGGCGAGGAGGTCGACATCGACATCTTCTACGGCCAGGACTCGACGGCGGCGGCCGCGGCGGTGGAGGCGTTGGAGTCGGCGACGCAGCAGTGACCGGAGTTCGGCCGGTGATTTCGTAGGGTGGGGGCATGTCTGACAGTGGCGGCTTCGACCTGGACGAATACCTCGCGCACATCGGTTGGGAGGGTGAGCGGCGGGCCGACCTGGGGACGTTGCGGGGCGTGCATCTCGCGCACATGCGGGGCATCCCGTTCGAGAACCTGGACGCGCTCCGGCGTACGGCTCCCTCGCTCGAACTGCCCGATCTCATGGCCAAGTTGGTGCGCGGTCGGCGCGGTGGCTACTGCTACGAGCACAACACGCTGCTCGCCACCGCGCTGCGGGCGCTCGGCTTCGGGGTGACGTTGCTGGCGGCGCGGGTGGTCGTGGGTGCGGACCGGATGGAGAGCCGTCCGCGTACGCACATGGCGCTGCTGGTGGAGGTACCGGGGGACTCACAGCGGTACCTGGCCGATGTCGGGTTCGGGGCGATCGGGGGGTTGCTGGAGCCGGTACCGGTGGTGGTGGGCGGGGAGTTCGAGGGCGCGGGGCGCAGGCACCGGTTCGTCCAGGTGCCGCACCGGGGGCCGTTGGAACTGCTGGTGCTCCAGGCATACGGAAACGGTGCCTGGGAGCCGCAGTACGCCTTCACCCTGGAGCCCTTCGAGCACGTGGACTTCGACGTCATCAACTGGCACATCGCCACGAACCCGCGCTCCCCGTTCACCAAGGGCCTCTTCGTCCAGCGCGTCACCCCTGACCGTCATCTCCTGCTCCACGGCCGCGTGTTGACCGAGACGCGGGCCGATGGAGCTGTGAGCGAACGGGAGTTGACGGACGAGGGGGAGGTACGGCGGTTGCTGGACGAGGAGTTCGGGATCGCGGCGCCTGAGGGGATGAAGCTGCTCAGCTGATCCGGGGTGGGGGTGCCTGGCGGGTCAGTCCCACCAGAAGGACCACACCCGCTGGTTGAGCACGTCGTGCTGGGCGTACGCGCGCAGGGTCTCGTGATGGCCCTGGATGATGTTGTCGGAGCAGAAGGCGAAGTGCTCGGCGGCGACCGCCTCGGCCTCCTCCCGGGTCGTCGGCGGGGCCGCGACCGACAGCACCAACTGGTCGGAGGTGAGCGCCACGACGCGTATGCCGAAGCGGTCCTCCCAGGAGCGCAGGACGGCGCAGAGCCGGGCCACGTCCCCCTCGTAGTTGATCTGTCCGGTCCAGCCGATCGCCGCCGGGATGTCGGCGCTGCGGCGGGCCGGTACGAGGGCGAGGTGCGGTTCCTTGAGCCAAGTGCCGGTATCCGTAAGGGAGTCGGCGACCTCGGCGGCGCGGGCGTCGGGGTCGGCGGCCGACTCCGTGGCAGGTGCGAGTCCCGGCCACTCGGGGCCGTAGGGGGCGATCAACTCGTCGTACGTGGCCTGCTCGGGGTAGTGCTCGGCGAAGGAGTCCGTGCTGGGTTGGTCGGTGTCCGGGGCGAGTTCGTCCGCCGCGTACTCCTCCCAGAACTCCTCCAGGACCTCTTCGGCGTCGTGGTCCCCGGGATACGACGCCTCGTCGGGCAGCAAGTGCCATTCGTCCAGGGCGCCTTGGTCGCCGCCGAGGTCCAGCAGCACCGGGAGCAGCCCGGCGGCCCGGCGCGCGGACTGGAGAGCGTCGTAGTCCCCGGGCCTCGCCGGCTCGTCCGCACACCACAACAACGGTTCGTCCGCCGGGCCTTCGGCGGTCACGTCGATCAGACTCCCGGCGGGGAGTTCAAGCCCGAGCGACGTGCCGCTCGGGTCGGCCGCCAGCGTCGGCAGCGGGTTGGGAAGGGTCGCCATGCCGGAAACCTTAGAGGCGGGCACTGACAGCCGGGTGGGCAGTCGGGCGATCGGAGCCCGGCACGAGAGGCGGTGCCTGACGGGACCCTATTGGTGGAAGTGTGACACTTTGGCGCGGAGTGTCACACTTCTGTGGCTCAGCTTTGACTTGGCTACTACCGGGTGGCGGTGAACGCAGCCCAGGCGGTGGGGGTGAGTTGGAGCGTCGGCCCGTCGGCTTCCGGGTTCTTGGAGTCGCGGATGTGGATGGTGTGGGGGCAGGCGGCGACCTCGACGCACTGGCCGCCCTCGTCGCCGCTGTAGCTGGACTTCCGCCAGGTGTAGGCGACTTCGAGGCACGCGCCGCCCTCGTCGCTGCTGTAGCTCGACTTGAACCACTCAAGTGCGGTGCTCATTGATCTCCTAGCAGACGGTCCAGCAGGCCCCTGGACTCCTGGGGTGTCAGGGCCTGTGACCGCAGCATCGCATATTTGCGGGCCAGGATGGACACCTCATCCAGGTCGGAAACCCACTGGCTGCCGCGTTGCCCTTCGGTGTAGGCCAGGTGCTGGTGGTCCGGTGTCTCCAGGAGTGTGAAGGGGCCGTTCAGCCCGGCATGCGACGACGCGTTCATCGGCAGGAACTGGAGTGACAGGCCCGGGAGTTCGGCACACTCGCGCAGAAACCGGAGCTGCTCGCGGCGGGCCTCCGGTGTCCCGATGCCGAGGTGTAGCACCGGCTCCCAGATGACGAAGCTCATCGTCGGTGGGTTCTTGCGCTGCAGGATCTCCTGCCGCTCGATACGGCCCGCGAGCTTCGCCGCGATCTCGTCCTCGTCGTAGGCCGGAATGCGTTCCGACAGGACTGCGCGGGCATACTCGGTGGTCTGGAGCAGGCCCGGGATGACCAGCGCGTCGTACCAGGACAGGGAGATGGCCTCGCGCTCCTGCAGCATGTACTCCTCGGCGTAGAGCGGGAATTGGTCGATCTCCGGGAGGTTGTCGACGCCCGCCTCGAACGTCCCCTTCGTGTCGAGGATCCTGTCCAGCGACCTGGCGAGCGGCGGCATCAGCCGGCGCCTGCCCTGCTCGACCGACGCGATGGTCTCCTCGTCGACCAACGCCCGCTCGGCGAGCTGGCGTTGCGTCAACCCGGCGGCCATGCGGGCCGCTTTCACCTGTGCGCCCAGCAGCCGCATCGTCGAGCGGTTCTTCTTGGAGTTCATGCTGTGGTGCTCCCCACATCCACCCGTTCCGGACCCCGCACGGACCCGTACTCCGCCCGTACAAAAAGGAGTCCAGGGCTCACGCCCTGTCAACGCTAGTGACGCTACGCAACTCTTGTCCCGTGAACCTGAGGGAGAAGTTCTTCCGGCGCGAACGCCGGTCCGTTCCCGCCGCGAGGCAGTTCGCTCACGCGTATCTGGCCGAGTGGGGGCTCGCCGGGACCGAGCGCGGCGCCGATGTACTGGTGTGCGTCAGCGAGTTGGCGACCAACGCGCTGGTACACGGGGTGCCGCCGGGGCGTCAGTTCCGGCTGTTGCTGCGGTGTGACGGGTACTCGTTGCGGGTCGAGGTGCATGACAGCGGGGGTGGTGTGCCGCGGGTCGATACCCACCCTCGCGACACCGACGAGGGCGGGCGCGGGCTGCTGCTGGTCGCCGCGCTGGCCGACAAGTGGGGGGTGGGGGAACGGGACTTCGGGAAGGTGGTGTGGGCGGAGTTCGCGTGTGAGGACGGTTGGTCTTCAGGGGCTGATGAAGTCCGGGGTGAGCAGGTCTCGGTAGGGCTCGAAGATCCGGGCCGGGGAGAGCCGGCGGTCGGCGAGTCCGCCGGCGATCAGGTCGAGTGCTGCCAGTGACTCTCTGCGGATGATCAACGGCATTACTATCGCGGCCAGTTCCCGAGCGGCATGGTCGAGGGGCGGCGGCCACGCTCGGTGCAAGGCCGATATGGGGTCGGTCAGATCCTTCCCGTTGCCTTGGTACCTGCCCGGAAGCATCTCGCCGAAATACACGCGAGGCAGCTTGGTCCACAGGTGCAGCAGCAACTCGGTCTGGGCGAACGGGGGCTGGGGCAGCGCGCCGAGGAGTAGCCAGCCGAGGCCGTTCTCCTCGGTCGGCCACTCGCGGGCGACGGCCTGGATCACGAGGTTGTTGTGCACGCTCAGGTGTGCGCCCTGGGCAAGTTGTTCCCGCAGGTAGTCCGTGACATCCGCGCGCGGTCGTCGGACGAACGCGGCGATCCCCGATCGCACCATCGGCTGACCGCCTCGGCGCGATCGAGGGCCGCGTCCACGTCATCGCCGTAGGCACTCTGCGGGGCGAGTTCTTCCGTACCCGGCCCCGGAAGCTGTGCGGTCCCCCGCTCGCGGCGGATCTCCCGGGTGCGGGTCATGACCTCCGCGAGCAGGGCGGTGGCCAGTTGCCGGTCCCGGTCCGTGCGTGCCAGTTGTGAGCTGGTCCGGTCATGCCGGTCGACGGTGCGGGTCAGTTCGGAGTCGATGCTCCGGAGGCGCGGCAGGTCGGGCGGGACCGCCCCCATGGTCAACTCCCGTTCCCGCGCGAGGTGTTCCACCTCGCCGGCGAGTACGACCACCCACACGGACAGCACGGACGCGAGGGCAGAGCGCTTTCACGGTGACGCCCGCGACCTCCATACGCCTCCGCAGGAATTTGGCGAGGGCCGTGTACTCCTCCGTGTCCGCCCGCACCGGGCCGAACTTCCGACCCGGCCGACCGGACGACTGCTGCTCGACCATCTGTCTCCTGGTTCCGGTGGTCCATATGTCCATGGACAAAGGGCATTGTCCGGCAACGCAGGCCCCGTGGTCAGGCGCTTCCGCATCGCGGTTGAGGACAAATCGCCGGGCTGCGCACGCTGCTCGCAGCCCACCCACGGAGAAGCGAGGAACACCCCATGCCCGCGCCCCAACGCACCCGCACCCTCGACCTGTACGGAGCCTGGCTGGGCATCGGACGCGGCGGGCGGGAGGGGTGAGTCCGGGGCGGGCTGAACAGTGCCCGGCGGAACCATGAACTCCGCAAACCGGGGCACAACCCTCCACCCGCACCGGCGGTCACCCGTGATGCCCGGAATCCCCTGCTTCACACGGAGGTTGTGCCATGCCCGCTCCCCGTTCGCTCCGTATCAGCCGCAGGACCCTGCGCGCGGCGTCGGCCCTGAGCCTGGCCGTCGGTGCCGCGCTCGCCGTGACGGTCGCGCTGCCCGCCACCGCCGGAGCCGCGACCGCGTCGGCGACCGTGACGAAGACCGGCGACGGGCGGCTCGTGTACACGGCGGCGTCCGGCCAGACCAACAAGGTGAGCGTCAGGGCGACTTCGAAGGACGGCGTCCACATCGGCTACGTCATCGACGACGTGGTCCCGGTCGCCATC
Organism: Streptomyces sp. NRRL F-525; assembly: GCF_000716605.1. Lineage (GTDB taxonomy): Bacteria > Actinomycetota > Actinomycetes > Streptomycetales > Streptomycetaceae > Streptomyces. The sequence goes on from NZ_JNXE01000015.1 coordinate 29,614, forward strand.
GCGGCCGGCGTCCCCTGCACCCACCCCGCCGCCGGTGACCTCACCAGGATCTCCTGCGAGGTCACCGGCAGGACGAGCGGCAACCCGTACGCCGTCCTCCTGATGTCCCTCGGCGACGGCAACGACACCGTCGCCTACGACAACGCCACCGGCCAGGTCCGCAACTCGGCCCTGCTGAGCCTGGGTTCGGGCAACGACAAGGCGACCGACACGGGCAAGGTCGACGGCAACGAGATCGACGGCGAAGCGGGCGACGACACCATCACGGCCGGCACGAACGCGCTCGTCTTCGGCGACGCCGGCAACGACACGATCCACATCGGCGCCCGGTCCTACGCGTCGGGCTGGACCGGTACCGACACCCTCTACGCCACCGGCGACGGCAGCCGCGTGGACGCGGGCGCGGGCAACGACCTCGTCTACGGCGGCCCGGGCCGCCAGGAGCTGTACGGCGAGGCCGGCAACGACAGGATCAGCAGCGGCACCGGAAACGACCTCCTGTACGGCGGCACCGGCAACGACACCGTGTACGGCAGCGTCGGCGACGACACGATCTACGGCAACGAGGGCGACGACACCCTGTACGGGAACAGCGGCGCCGACACGATCTACGGCAACAGCGGCAACGACCGCCTGTACGGCGGCACGGGCCGCGACACGCTCTCGGGCGGGCCGGGGCGGAACGTCGTACACCAGGACTGACCCGAGCCGAACTCCCTTACGTCCCCGGCTTCCCCAACTTCCGCCGCACCCGCCGTACTTGACGGTTGTCGGCGACGGAGTCGAGGAGGCGCCGCCCGCTCCCGGCCTCGTACGCCGGGCCCTCCAGGCGGAGCACGGTGCCGTCGCGGACGACCGCGTACGCGAGCGGCCCGGCCGTCTTCGGGAGGGATACCGGGTGGCGGCCGGAGGGGAGCTTCAGGCGGGCCGGGAGGCGGAGTTGGGCCGTGGCGGTATCGGTACCGGTATTGGGGAGCAGCTCGGCGTTCACCGCGAGCGTCGCCACGGTGACCTTCACGCGGGCCGGGGCGGAGTCCGCCGTGGCCGCCAGGTACGGCAGGGGGAGCGAACTCCCCTCGCCTCGCTCGGAGTTGGTCGCGGCGACCGCCGCCGTGTCGGGGCCGAGCTTGCGCTGGCGCTGGTCGATGTCGAGGGCGAGCTGGCCCTTGACCGTCCAGTACGGCAGCGCGAGCCGGCCACCCGTCAGCGCCGGGCCCGCCGCCGGGCCGTCGCCCGTCACGCGCACCATCCGGTCCACGCCCAGCAGCTGGACGTACGCCCACACGTCGTGCACGCCCCGCTCCAGCGGACGCCCGCCCGCCAACCGGTCGGGGTCCAGGGACAGTTGACCGGAGGCGATCACCTGCGAACGGCCGTCGCCGAGCGGTCGTAGGCGCAGCTCCAGGTCGCCCTCCGGATACCACCAGTCCTCGCGGTCACGGTCCTTGACCACCAACTCCGCGTAGGCCAGGCGGAACGGATCGGGGACCTCCCAGCCGCCCTCCGCCCCCGGCACGCCTGCCAGCAACTCCGGGTCCAGGTACTGCTTCCCGTCCCGCTCGACGAGAACGAGCGGCTCGCCGTCCCCGCGCAGCAGCTCCAGCGCGACGTCGGCGACCAACCGGCCGTTCTCCCACCGCAGTTCACCGACCTCGCTCCGGGCCTTCACCTCACGGACGCGCTCCGCGAGGGCGACAGCACCGTCGAAGTCACCGGCCTCCAGCAGCGTGGCACGCAGGCGGGACACCGCGGGGAGGCCTTCTCGTACGGCGGCGGGGAACTCCTCGAGCGCCACCTCCCTCGCCGCCTCGAAACGCTGCCGCTGCTCGGCCGGGTCCTCGCGCAGGATCTCCGGCTCGCGGGTGCGGGAGAGGATCTCCACGTGGTAGAGGCGGTGGAGGAGGCGGTTCTGGAGTGCGTCGATGTCGTCGGACGCGGGTGTGGCGTCCTTGAACTGACGGACGATCGTGCGGGTGTTGGGCCAGAAACCGTGCTTCGGGTTGAAACGGTGCTGGGTGTTGTTGCCGCCGTCGTCCCGCTTCATCCAGTAATAGACGGGATAGTCGGCGAGGATCGAAATGCGCTCCGCCTTCAGATAGGCGGCGCTGACGAAGGCGAGGTCCTCAAGGATCCACGGCCCCTCGGGAAAGCGGAGCCCGTTTTCCTCGAGGAACGCGCGCCGGAACATCTTGTGCGGCGACATGCTCTGCATCAGCTCGTCGTTCTCGATCGTGCAGGCGTCCACCGTGCGCCGGAACAACCGCCGGGGCCGCACCATCGTGCTGGACATCTTGCCGAGGACGACGTCCGCGTCGTTCCGCTTCGCGTGCTCGTACAGCCGCTCCAGGGCCTCGGGCCCGAGCGTGTCGTCGTGGTCGACGAACTGGATGTACTCGCCCTTCGCGTGCCGCATGCCGAGGTTCCGGGGCGCGCCCGGCCAGCCCGAGTTCGGCCGGGTGCGCACCTGGACGTTGGGAGCCCCGGCGGCGATCTTCTCCAGGCGGCTCAGCGTGTCGTCGGTCGAGCCGTCGTCGACGTAGATGACCTCGTACTCGTCGGCGGGCAGGCTCTGACCCAGCAGGGACGGCGCGCACTCGTCGACGTACTTCCCGGTGTTGTAGACGGGAACGATCACGCTGACTTTGACTCTCGGCATTCCACGGACCTTACCCGGAGGGCCGACGCGGGGTGGGGTGACCGATACGGTTCTCGCGGACCCGGGGGCCAAGTCGACGTCGACGGTGGCGGTTCCGATGAGGTGGTGATCGTTCTGACCGGCGAGGAATCGTGGTAACTCGTGAAGCGCGAGGTCAGATGCCGGAGACCGTGGTGCACATCGCACTTCCGTCGACGAGCACATTGGTGTCGTAGGACGCGCTTCCCTCGATCTTGAACGACGTCCCTCCGGCGATCTTCGCGGTGAGTGTGCCGATCGTGCCGTCCTTCGCGGTCTCCTCGACCGCGGGGGCGTGCTCCTGCGTCAGTCGCAGACGTACCTCTCGGCCGGCTTCGCTCTGGCTGTCCCCCGAGGCGAATTGGAGAGTGATGGTGCTGCACGTGGTCGAGGCCATGCCCATCACGATTTTCCAGCCCGTGCCATGATCGTTCGGGTTTGTCTCTCCGACGTAGTCGAAGGTGTGCTCCCCCACGCTGACGGTCCTCGGGTTGTTGAAGCCGCCGCAGTCGAACACGTCGTTGTTCGACTGGCAGAGGGTCCAGAGGGACACGCTTTCCGGACGGCTGGGCCGGGTCGGGGTGTCGTCGGTCGACGGGGCGCCGTCCGTCGGGTCGTCCTGTGTGGCCGATCCGGAGTCGGGGCTGTCGGTCGTGGCTTCGGTGGAGGGCGTTTCGCTGTCGGCCGGCGTGCTCGCGTCCGACGAATCCCGGGAGTCGCTGGAAGCCGAGGCGGCGGAGCCAACCACGTTGTGGCCGTTGTGACTACCGCAAATGGCCTGGTCGTGACAGACGTTGTCCGTGCAGCCGGCCGTGGTCGGGGCCATCAGGCAGACTGCCACGATCGCGGCAGCAGCTAACCGGCGGCTCACTTCTTCCCGTTGCTGTTGCCGTTGCCGACGGTGTTCCCGTCGTTGTCCTCACCGCAGACCGCCGGGCCGTGGCAGCTGATGTCCCGGCCGCCGCCGTCGTCCGGAGCCACGGCCTTCCACGCTCCGAAACCGGCTGCGGCAACTGCGGCCAACACGGCCAGCGCCTTGATCCAGACAGCTTGTCGCTGTGCGCCGTTCATCTGCTGCGGCATGTGTGGCTCCAGGACGGAAGAGGTGCGGGAGATCACCGTGATGGTCGATTACCGCCAGATTTACCAGTCGTTGCGCATTCCTCCGCACGATTTCAAACCAGGAACGCAGAAAGCGGAAAATGATCAGCCGCACCGCCCGCAGAGCTTCATCAGACGAACGGGCGCCCACTACGACATCCGCCTAGACGGGATCACGTCGGCGTCTTAGCCGTGGCCGGGCCGGACTCGCGGACTCGTGAGAGCGCGAGGTCAGTGCACCCGTCCCTCGAAGCACTCCTTCGCGCCCGGCGCCGCCCCCGTTTTCGCCGCAGGCTGGAAACAAGCCCGCACCACCGTCCCCGGCCCCGTCACCGCCATCAGCGTGTAGACGTACGACTCCGCGTCCACGGCGTTGCCCACCTCCGCGCCGTGCGCCGCCCCCGGCCGCCCCGGCACGCTCATCTCGATGCGGTCGCCGATGCGGCCGCCCCAGGTGCGGGCCCAGGTCGTGCCGCAGACTCGGCTGTGGCGGAGTTCCATCCAGGCTCCGGTGGCCGTCCGGTGCCGGGCGACGGTGTCCGGCTGGGCCGCGCAGCGCATGGCCATCGGGCTGCGGCCCTCGCAGGCCGCGCCGTGGCAGCCCGGGCCGGCGGGGGTGGCCGTGGTGGCGGCGGTGGGGGAGAGGGGTTCGGACGCGCGGGAGTCGGGGAGCAGGAGCAGGGCGAGGACCACGGCGGTCACGGCCACGGCGCAGACGGACGCGAGGACCGCGAGGGTTACGACGCCGCGTTGCTCCGGGACCGGGGGCGGGGGAGGGGGTGGGGAGGTGGGCGTCAGGGGTGCCGCTGTCGCCGCTGGTGGTCGGTCTTGGCTGGTCGCCGCCCGCCCGCTCGCCTCCGCCTCCGCGAGCTCCCACAGCGCCACGCACCGGCCCACCGGTTCGCCCGCGAGGCGGCACAGCTCCTCCACCGCCTCCCTCGGGGGCAGCGTCTTGCCGTTGAGGTACCGCTCCCAGGACGACTTGCTGTACGGCGTCTTCGCGGCGAGGCCCGCCAGGCTCAGGCCGGTCGCCGACCTCAACTCCCGCATCGCCGCGGCCAGTTGGTTCATCCCCTGAGGGCCTTCCAGGTGTGCGGGCCGACCATGCCGTCCACGACGAGACCGGACCGCTTCTGGAACTGCTTGACCGCGTGTTCCGTCAGCGGGCCGAAGATCCCGTCGATACCGCCCGGCGAGATCCCCGCCCTGCGCAGCAGACACTGCGCCTCGGCGACATCGGGCCCGGCGTTGCCCACGGCCAGATTCTCCTGCTGGGTACGGCTGTTGCCCGCGTACCAGAGGCCGTCGGTCCGCTGGATCCGGCAGGGGTACGGCGACGCGGCCGTCGGCGCGGCGAGCGGGGCCGCCGATCGGGTCGTGGCCGTACTCGAAGCCCCGGGGCCGCCGCTGCTGTTGGCGTCCATGATGCGGACCGTCACCAGCACCGCCGACGAGACCGCCAGGACGAGGGTCACCGAGCCCGCCACGATCGCGATACGCAGGGCGCGTCGCTCGGGGGACCGGGGAGCCGGCTCCGGTGACGGCAAGTGGCTTGCCACCAGGGGCTGTTCGGGCATGGCCGTCCAGCCCTCCGCGGCCACCTCCCGCAGTGCCAGCAGACGGGCGGGGTCCTCGCCGCAGACCCGGGCCAGGGCCGCCAGCGCCTCCGCCGGCGGCAGGGAACGGGCGCCCAGATACCGCTCCCAGGACTTCGCGCTGTACCCCGTCCGCGCAGCCAACTGCCGGATGCTCAGGCCGCTGTGGTCCTTCAGGCGGCGCAGGCGTACCACCAACTGCCGTACCCGCGGATCCAGTTCCGCGGGCAGCACTTTCCAACGCGACATGTGTTCCCCCCACTTCGCGTTCAGGGGCCGGGGTCAGCGGTCCCTGCCGCGTCGCATTCTGCATCACTGACACCGCATCGCACGGCTATTCGGTTCCAGCGCGCGGAGGGAATCGGCCATGGTCCGCGAGGGGCCGTCAGGCGTCCCGTCCCGCCGTCCCCGCTGTCGGTGTCCCCGCAGGTCGGAGGCGGTGACGTCCCGTCGAGACGTCACTTCGGCGGCGACTGTGGCGGGGCGGCCCGGGCGGACCGCAGTCTCGTTCCAGCACGACGACCGACTACCTGAAAGAGGAACGCATGCGACCGAATGTCGTGGCCAGGACCCTCGTCAGCCTCACCGCCGTCGCCGGTATCGCGGTCGGGGGCGTCGCGTTCGCCGCCCCCAGCTTCGCCGCGCCGGCCGCCTCCGTACAGGCGTCCGACGTCTCGATCCAGGCGGTGCAGAACTTCGGCCTCTCCACCGCCGAGGCGAAGAAGGTGCAGAACTGGCTGCACACGTACTGGGGTTACACCGACACCATCGACGGCCAGCTCGGCCCGAACAGCTGGAAGGCGTTCCAGCGCAACCTCCAGACCTACTGGGGCTACACCGGCGCCATCGACGGCGACCCCGGTGTCAACACCATCAAGGCGCTCCAGCGGCTCCTGCAGAACTGGGGCTACACCGGCGCGATCGACGGCGACGCGGGCTCCGGCACCCGGGCCGCGTTCAAGAACTTCGCCAACGGCATCTGAGCCGAGGGCGGTTGAGCCGGCGGCCTTTGACGGCAAGGACCTCTGACGGCAAGGGCCGTTCATGAAGGTGGCCCGTCCTCTCGGGGGAGAGGGCGGGCCACCTTCACACGTGCGTGCTGAACACCCTTGTAGCTGCAGCTGCAGCTGTAGTTACAGCTTCTCGGGTGTCCTGATGCCCAGCAGTGCCATCCCCCGCTGCAGCGTCCGCGCCGTCAAGTCCACCAGGAACAGGCGGTTCTCGACGACCTCCGGGGCGTTGTCCGGGGACAGTACGTGGCACTGGTCGTAGAACGTCGTGAGCGTAGAGGCCAGTTGGTACAGGTACGCCGTCAGCTTGTGCGGGGCGTACTCCCTGGCGGCCTCCGCCACCACCTCGCTGAACTGGTCCAGGTGGAGGCCCAACGAGCGCTCCGCCGGGGCCAGTTCCAGCTCCGGGTGGGCCTGCGGGTGGAACTCGCCGGCCTTGCGGAGGATGGACTGGATGCGGGCGTAGGCGTACTGGAGGTACACCGCCGTGTCGCCGTTCAGGGAGACCATCTGGTCCAGGTCGAACTTGTAGTCACGGACCGCGGACGTCGACAGGTCGGCGTACTTCACCGCGCCGATGCCCACGTAGCGGCCGTTGTCGATGATCTCCTGCTCGGTCAGGCCGACCTTCTCCGCCTTGTCCCGGACGACCGCCGTGGCGCGCTGTACCGCCTCGTCGAGGAGGTCCTCCAGCTTCACCGACACGCCCTCACGCGTCTTGAACGGCTTGCCGTCCTTGCCGAGGATCGTGCCGAAGGCCAACTGGTACGCCGTGACGTCGTCGTTGAGCCAGCCGGCCCGGCGGGCGGTCTCGAAGACCATCTTGAAGTGGAGGGACTGGCGGACGTCCACGACGTAGAGGAGCGAGGTCGCCTTGAGGTTGAAGACCCTGTCCCTGATCGCCGACAGGTCCGTCGCCGCGTAGCCGTAGCCGCCGTCGGACTTGCGGACGATCAGCGGGACGCGGTTGCCGTCCGGGCCCTTGATGTCGTCGAAGAACACGCACAGCGCGCCGTCCGAGATCTCCGCGACGCCGGACTCCTCCAGGAGGCGGCAGGTCTCGTCCAGCATGTCGTTGTAACCCGACTCGCCGACGATGTCCGCGTCCCGGATCTCCATGTCCAGCTTCTCGAAGACGGAGAAGAAGTAGATCTTCGACTCGTCCACGAACTTCTGCCACGCGGCGAGGGTTTGCGGGTCGCCCGCCTGGAGGTCCACGACCCTGCGGCGGGCCCGGGTCTTGAACTCCTCGTCGGAGTCGAAGAGTTTGCGCGCGGCCTTGTAGAGACGGTCGAGGTTCGACATCGCCTCCTCGCCGGTGACCTGCGCGTCGGCGTGGTCCAACTCGCCCGGGTGCTCGTCCAGATACTGGATGAGCATGCCGAACTGCGTTCCCCAGTCGCCGATGTGGTGCCGGCGGACCACCGACTCGCCGGTGAACTCCAGGAGTTGGACGACCGCGTCGCCGATCACCGCGGAGCGGAGGTGGCCTACGTGCATCTCCTTCGCCACGTTCGGTTGGGCGTAGTCGATGACCGTCGTGCCGGGGTGGGGGGCGAGGGGTACGCCGAGCCGCGCCGTGTCGTCGGCGTAGCGGGCGGCCAGGGTCTCGGTGATCGCGCGGTCGGTGATCGTCACGTTCAGGAAGCCGGGGCCGGAGACCTCGATGTCCTTGATCACGTCGCCGGTCTCCACGTTCGCGACGACCTGTGTCGCCAGCTCCCGGGGGTTGGCCTTGGCCTTCTTCGCCAGGGCGAGGATGCCGTTCGCCTGGAAGTCGGCTCGGTCGCTCCGTCGCAGCAGGGGGTCCGCGGCGGCCTCCGGCAGGGTTGCCGTGAGGGCGTTCGCGAGGCGCTGGTGGACTAGGTCGGTGAGCGACGTGACCGAGGTCATGGGGTGGGAGCCGTTCTCCTGGTGGGTTTGGTAGACACCCTCAGTATCCCACGGGGGGTAAAGCGAGTTTCTCGGGCGCGGGCCCGGCGGGGGCTGGCCGCGCAGTTCCCCGCGCCCCTTGAGGGCCTCGGGCCTCGCGGCTCTTGAAGGTGGCGGGGGTGTCGTCCAGGCCTCAGCCGCTGCGGGCCCGGTGGGGGCTGGTCGCGCAGTTCCCCGCGCCCCTGGGAGGCGGCTGCGCCGCCGTCCAGGCCTTGGGCCTCGCGGGTCTTGAAGGTGGCGGGGGTGTCGTCCAGGTCTCAGCCGCTGCGGGCCCGGTGGGGGCTGGCCGCGCAGTTCCCCGCGCCCCTTGGAGGCGGCTGCGCCGCCGTCCAAGCCTCGCACCCCTCCACCCCGCGAACCCTGACGCCCTTAAGGGGCGCGGGGAACTGCGCGACAAGCACCCACCGGACCCGCACCCTGCCCACAACCGAAACCACCCACCCCAAACCCACCCCCACCCACGGTCACGCGCTTGGAAAAGGCGTTTTCGTGGAAGTGAGGTCGCCTGGGACAATGAGACGGTCAGTCGTGCGACCGTACCGGCTGCCCGTGCAGAACTGTCAGAAAAAGAGGACGTGCCGATCGTGGCTCAGAGCACCGAGACCACCGACTGGGTCTCCCGTTTCGCGGATGAGGTCATCGAGGAGTCGGAGCGTCGGGCCCCGGGCAAACCGGTCGTCGTCGCGTCCGGACTGTCCCCCTCCGGCCCCATCCACCTCGGCAACCTCCGCGAGGTCATGACCCCGCACCTCGTCGCCGACGAGATCCGCCGCCGGGGCCACGAGGTCCGCCACCTCATCTCCTGGGACGACTACGACCGCTACCGCAAGGTGCCGAACGGGGTCGAGGGGGTCGACGCCGGCTGGGCCGAGCACATCGGCAAGCCGCTGACCTCCGTACCGGCCCCGAAGGGTTCCGCCTACCCGAACTGGGCCGAGCACTTCAAGGCCGCCATGGTCGCCTCCCTCGCCGAGCTGGGCGTGGAGTTCGACGGGATCAGCCAGACCGCCCAGTACACCTCCGGCGTGTACCGCGAGCAGATCCTGCACGCCATGAAGCACCGCGGCGACATCGACGCGATCCTGGAGCAGTACCGCACCAAGAAGGCCCCGCCGAAGAAGCAGCAGTCGCAGAAGCCCGTCGACGACGCCGAGCTGGAGGCCGAGGCCGGGTCCGGCGCGGCCGAGGAGGACGACGGCAGCTCCGGTTCCGCCGGGTACTTCCCGTACAAGCCCTTCTGCGGCAGCTGCGGCAAGGACCTCACCACCGTCACGGCCTACGACGACGACACCACCGAGCTGACCTACGTCTGCACGGAGGACGGCTTCACCGAGACCGTCCTGCTGAGTGAGTTCAACCGGGGCAAGCTGGTCTGGAAGGTCGACTGGCCCATGCGCTGGGCCTACGAAGGCGTCATCTTCGAGCCGAGCGGTGTCGACCACTCCTCCCCGGGCTCCTCCTTCCAGGTCGGCGGGCAGATCGTCGGGATCTTCGGCGGCGAGCGGCCCATCGGGCCCATGTACGCCTTCGTCGGCATCAGCGGCATGGCCAAGATGTCCAGCAGCAAGGGCGGGGTCCCCACCCCGGCCGACGCGCTCCAGATCATGGAACCGCAGCTCCTGCGCTGGCTCTACGCCCGCCGCCGCCCCAACCAGTCCTTCAAGATCGCCTTCGACCAGGAGATCCAGCGCCTCTACGACGAGTGGGACAAGCTGGACGGGAAGGTCGCGGAGGGGGCAGCCCTGCCCGCCGACCTCGCCGCGCACTCCCGTGCCGTGCGCACCGCCGCCGGTGAGCTGCCCCGCACGCCCCGCCCGATGCCGTACCGGACCCTCGCGTCCGTCGCCGACATCACCGCCGGAGCCGAGGACCAGACGCTGCGCATCCTCAGCGAACTCGACCCGGCCGACCCCCTGTCCACCCTCGACGAGGTCCGCCCCCGGCTCGACAAGGCCGAGGCCTGGATCAACACGCACGTCCCCGCCGACCAGCGGACCATCGTGCGCGACGAACCCGACACCGAACTCCTCAAGTCCCTCGACGAGCCCTCCCAGCAGTCGCTACGGCTGCTGCGCGACGGCCTCGCCGACCACTGGTCCCTGGACGGCCTGAGCCACCTCGTCTACGGCGTCCCCAAGGTCCAGGCCGGCTTCTCCGCCGACGCGACCGCCAAGGAACTCCCGCCGGAGATCAAGACCGCCCAGCGGACGTTCTTCGCCCTCCTCTACCACCTGCTCGTGAGCCGCGACACCGGGCCGCGTCTGCCCACGCTGCTGCTGGCTGTTGGACAGGAGCGGGTGCGGAGGCTGCTGGGGGAGTAGCACCCCGGCCAGTCGGATCTACGACGATGAGGGCGCCCCGAGCCGACCAGCTCGGGGCGCCCTCATCGTCGTAGGAGATCGGACCGGGACCGCTTACGCGATGTGGTCCTCCTGGAGTTCCGCCGTGTGGCGGTTGGTGAAGCGCTTGGCCATGCGGTCGGCGTCGCGGTGCGGGAGCGTGATGCCGTAGGTGGCCTCGACGTCGTCGCGGAACTGGCCGCCCGTCGGGTAGCTGCCGTCTATCGACTTCTTGAAGATGAGGTAGTAGTCGTCCTCGGACGGCTCCGTGCCGCCGCCCGCGCCCAGTTCACGGGTACGGCCGGGACCCGCCGGGATCGGGAACGTGCCGGTGTCCTCCGGCGAGGGCTCCGGCTCGGGGAGCGGCGGCTCCTCGAACTGCTGCTGGGGGAAGGCCTGTTGCTGCGGGAACGGCTGCTGTTGCTGCTCGAACCGCTGCTGCTCCTCCTCGTACTGCTGGAACTGCTCGGCCTGCTGCTGCTCCGCGTACCACTGGCGGTAGGCCGAGTCCGGGTCGTACGTCGGGTCGTAGCCGCCCTGGTACGCCACCGTCTGCGGGTCACGCGAGTGCAGCCACGGGTTCTGCGGCTCGGCCTGGTCCCGCGACTGCTCGTGCCGCTCGTTGCCCTCGGCGGCCGGGAGTTGCTCGCGGACTGGCGTCGGGGTGTTCTGGACGGCCGGTGGCGTCGGCTGCTCCTGCTCGCGGACCGGCTCCAACTGCGGGGCCGGGGGCAGCAGTACGGGCTCGATGCCCGCCGCCGCGAGGCCCGAGGGGGCCGTCTCCGCGAGGGGGACGCCGTAGCGCGCCAGGCGCAGCGGCATCATCGACTCCACCGGGGCCTTGCGGCGCCAGGCGCGGCCGAAGCGGGAGTGCAGGCGGGCCTGGTAGACGAGGCGGTCCTGCTCCAGCTTGATGACCTGCTCGTAGGAGCGCAGCTCCCAGAGCTTCATCCGGCGCCAGAGCAGGAACGTGGGGACGGGGGAGAGCAGCCAGCGGGTGAGGCGGACGCCCTCCATGTGCTTGTCGGCCGTGATGTCGGCGATCCGGCCGATCGCGTGCCGGGCCGCCTCCACCGAGACCACGAACAGGATCGGGATCACCGCGTGCATACCGACCCCGAGCGGGTCGGGCCAGGCCGCGGCGCCGTTGAACGCGATCGTCGCGACCGTCAGCAGCCAGGCCGTCTGGCGCAGCAGCGGGAAGGGGATCCTGATCCAGGTCAGGAGCAGGTCGAGGGCGAGCAGGACACAGATACCCGCGTCGATGCCGATCGGGAAGACATACGCGAAGTTCCCGAAGCCCTTCTTCAGGGCGAGCTCGCGCACCGCGGCGTACGAACCGGCGAAGCCGATACCGGCGATGACGACCGCACCGGAGACGACCACACCGATGAGTACCCGGTGCATACGTGTGAGCTGAATGGGTGCGGACACCCGGACTCCCCTCCCCTTACATGTTGTTGCGCGCAACAGGGTGGCACATGTGTGCGGCGTCCCGGGTGCCGGACTGTCAGGAGCCCGGTCCGCGAAGGGGCCGGGCTCCGTCAAAGGGCCTTGCTGACCTGCGAGTTGAGGCCGGCAAATGGACCGGATGTGAAATGTGCGGTCAGCTCTTGTCCGCGGCGGAAGAGGCGGAGGAGGAAGCGGTGGCCGCCGGGGCCTTCGCGTCCGACTTCGCCGCCGACTTGGAGGCGGACGGGGAGGCGGACTTGGCGGGCGACTTGGACGGGGACTTCGAGGGCGTGCTGCTCGCCCCGCCCGAGCCGGAGCCCGAACTCCCGCCCGCGCCCGTGCCGTTGGCCGACGTGACCGCCGCCACCGCCTCCTTCACGGCCTTCTCCGCCGCCTTCGTCAGCGTGTCCGCGCTCGGGGCCTTCTCGCCCGCGAGGCCCGCGCCGTTGTAGTCGATCGTGACGACCACGTTCTCGACCCGCGCCACCACCGTCTGCTGCTTGAAGGCGCCTTCCTTCTTCTTCAGGTCGTAGCGCACCGCCGTCGCCTCGGCGCCCGCGCCCGCGACCGGCTCCGACTTGGCGTTCTTCGCGCCGGTGACGGACTGCGCCTCCTGCACCTGCTTCGCGTAGTACGCGGCGGCCAGCTTGTCGCCCTCGCCCTGCGTCTGCGAGGAGTCGAACCGCAGCAACGACACGTTCAGCCAGCGGAACTGCGAACCCTTGACCCCGTTGTTGTCCAGGCTCGTCCAGGAGCAACTGCCGCGCGACGCCGTGTCGCTGGAGGTGCCCTCCTTGCCCGACTTGGCACCCTTCGGCACCAGCTCGGTCAACGTCTTCTTCGACAGCACCGCACACGGCTCGGGCAGCTTCTGGTACGCCGCCGCCTGCACCGTCGGAGCGGCGGTCGCGTCGGCCGACGTCGTCGCGCCGGGGCCGGTCGTGTCCTTGCCCGCGCCGTCGTCGGAGCCGGAGTCCGAGGAGCAGCCGGCCGCGATCAGCATCACCGGGACGGCGGCCGCGCAGACAAGGAGGCGGCTCAGACGCGTCGCCCGCTGCTGGTCACTGTGCTCTCGCTGTGCTGCTTGATGCATGGTTCCTTCACTCATGACGCTCGTGGTTCCTGCCGTCGGATCGGGTCCGAGGGGCCACGGTACGCGGTGAGTCAGCTGTGCGGTCTCCGTTCACGGCCTTTGCGCGACCCCGCGAACGGCCCTCCCGAACGCCCTAACCGTTGAGCGAGTCGGCCAGCTGCGCGGCCAGTTTCCGCGCCCTGTCCTGCATCTTCTGGCTGTCCGGCACGACACCGACCGTCGCCGGCTGCTCCTCGTACTCGATGGTCACAATGACGTTGGACGTGCGAAACACCACAGTCACCGTGCGCTGCTGAGCCGTCGATCCGGAACTGCTCAACGCGTCGTCGAGGAACGCCTCGTCGCCCAGACCGGAGAGGGTGCGGGGTTCGAGACCGGTGGGGGAGGCGGTGGCGGAGGGGGAGGCCGACGTCGAGCCGGAGGCGGACGCGGAGGACGAGGACGAGGGGGTGGCGGAGGGCGACGCGGAGTCCGAAGCCGACGCCGAGTCGGACGCCGACGCGGAGTTCGACTCCGTGTCCGACGCCGTGGCGCTCGCCGTCGGCTCCGGGAGATCCGCCGCCGTCTCCTTCGTCGCGAAGATCGCCTGCGCCTGGCTGTCGTCGCTCACGGCGTTCTCGTAGGACACCACCCGCTCGAAGTCGACCAGGAGATGGTCGGTCGCGTCCGTGGACTCGACCTTCCAACGGCAGCCGACCTTGCGGTCCGTGTCGTACGTCAGCGTCGCGTCGCCCGCGTACGCCGCCTCGCGCTGCTCCGCGTCGGCGATCTGCTTGATGCCGGGGAGCAGGGTGTCCAGGGTGCCGTGCCCGACCACGCCGCAGGGCTCCGGAAGCGTGCGGTACTTGCCCGGCTGGGCCACCGCGGTCGCCGTGCCGGCCTCGCCCGGGTTCGCGTCGTCCGTCGTACCGCTGTCGGCCGAGCCGCTCGAGCAGCCGGCCAGCAGCGCCACGAGGAGCGCGGCGGTGCCGGGTACGTACGCCTTCCGCTGCACGGTCGGGCTCCTCTCGACAGGGTGTCGGGTGGGTGTTCGGATCGGTGTCGGGCGTGGGGTGCCGGCTGTGTTCGACGCCCCTCGACCCCTTGAACGATCCAGGGTCTGCCAGTGTCCCCGCTGGTTAATCGCTTGCCGCACCGGGGGACCCCCTGGAGACAATGTCTATCGCACGTACAGCCGTTGACGCCGGTCCACTGTCCCTTTCGTTGACCTTGGCGCCGGTTTTGCGATGTATGACTTTTGACTTTTTTTGATGGTTTCCGGGGGAATGAGGACGATATGTCGTACGTGGAGATGCCGGGCGCGAAGGTACCGATCCGCATGTGGACCGACCCGGCGTCGGTCGAGGAGGGCGCACTCCAGCAGCTGCGCAACGTCGCGACCCTGCCGTGGATCAAGGGCCTGGCGGTCATGCCGGACGTGCACTACGGGAAGGGCGCGACGGTCGGTTCGGTCATCGCGATGCGGGGCGCGGTGTGCCCGGCGGCGGTGGGGGTCGACATCGGCTGCGGGATGTCCGCGGTGAAGACGTCACTCACGGCGAACGATCTTCCCGGCGATCTGTCGCGGCTGCGGTCGAAGATCGAGCAGGCGATTCCGGTGGGGCGGGGGATGCATGACAGTCCGGTCGACCCCGGGCGACTGCACGGGCTGGCCACCGGCGGGTGGGACGACTTCTGGGGGCGGTTCGACGGGGTCGCGGATGCGGTGAAGTTCCGGGAGGACCGGGCCACGAAGCAGATGGGGACGCTCGGCGGAGGGAATCACTATATCGAACTCTTGTTCGATACTGAAGGGGCGGTATGGCTCACGCTTCACTCCGGTTCCCGGAACATCGGCAAGGAACTGGCCGAGCATCACATCGGCGTGGCCCAGAAGCTCGCGCACAACCAGGGCCTGGTCGACCGTGACCTCGCCGTCTTCATCGCGGACACTCCGCAGATGGCGGCGTACCGCAACGACCTGTTCTGGGCGCAGGAGTACGCGAAGTACAACCGCACGATCATGATGGCGCTTCTGAAAGACGTGATCCACAAGGAGTTCAAGAAGGCGAAGCCGACCTTCGAGTCGGAGATTTCCTGCCACCACAACTACGTGGCGGAGGAGAGGTACGAGGGCATGGACATGCTGGTTACTCGTAAGGGCGCGATCCGGGCAGGCTCCGGCGAGTACGGGATCATTCCCGGCTCGATGGGCACCAGCTCTTACATCGTGAAGGGTCTCGGCAACGAGAAGGCCTTCAACTCGGCCTCGCACGGGGCGGGTCGGCGCATGAGCCGCAACGCGGCGAAGCGGCACTTCACCGTGCGGGACCTGGAGGAGCAGACGCGGGGCGTGGAGTGCCGCAAGGACTCCGGTGTGTTGGACGAGATCCCGGGTGCCTACAAGAACATCGATCAGGTGATGGTGCAGCAGCGGGATCTTGTCGAGGTCGTGGCGAAGCTGAAGCAGTTCATCTGTGTGAAGGGCTAGGTGCGGGGATGGGCGCGGCGATCGTAGGCCGCGCCCATCGTGCGTCGCTCAGTCCGGCAGTGGCACTAGGCCGTGCAGCAGCTTCCAGCGGCGCGTTTGGCAAGGGCTGTTGGAGTAACCCAGTTCGGCGGCCGCAGCGGCGATGGTCGGTGCCGACAGCAGGATTCGGTCCATCTCAGGTGTCCACTGGATAGGTGGAGGCCTACGTTCCATGCTTGCGGGGCGAATCCAGGAAGCAAGCGACTGGGCGGCGCTGTGCTTACGCTCCAGTGAGATACAGCCCGGGTAGTAGAGCTGGGCTGCCAGCGCCTGGGCGCTCTCCTTCGTGTAAAGGATGTTGTAGATGGCGTCTCGGGTGTTCCGCTTGAGCGTGCGCTCCGATTCCGTGATCTGCTGAGCGTACGAGCACAGACAGGCGCCGATGGCGGTGCTGGCTGTCGTCAGGGAGACGAACGGCAGGCCCTGGCTCGTGTATCCCAGCGATCCGTCTGCGTCGATGATTCCTCGTAGGTAGTCGCGCTTCGAGAACTCGCTTGTGGGCGGGGCAATGCACATTGACTTGCGACCGTAAGGCAGTCCGAGTTCATTGATCCTGGTCCTGGCCTCAAGGGAGCAGACGGTCCAGACCGCAGAGTGCGCGGACTCGGCGAAGTTGGTCGTTCGGGTGCGTTCGGTAATGCTGCTGTAGTACGGCGTCAGCTTCTGGAACTCCCGAAGCAGTTCGACGTCCCGCGCGTTGAGTTCGACGCTCAGACGGCCCTTCTGCCCAGTGCCCTGGTGCAGATGCCCGTCCGCCTGCAAGAACCCGAACATGTAGGCGTACTCAGGGACTGTCAGGTCCATGAACCGGTGAGCGATAGGCTCGCAATCAGCCACAGGGAAGCCCTACTTCCGTGCTGGTCAGGCCCTCGTTCGGGATTGCCGTCCCGGGCGGGGGCCGTCGTGTTGATGTTGTGGCGCGAGCCTAGGTCGACTGTTCGAGCGCCGCGCGGGTGATCGACACGGTTCACCCATGTGGGCTAACCAAGGGGGATGCGGAAAGTCAAGGTGGCGGCCGCTCTGAGATCGCTCTGGGGTCTCTCTGATGCCGCTGTGAATTCGCGTCCTATTGCTGTGAATTCCAGCCAACGTCGCACGTCAAAATGCATACGCCATTCGCGAAAGCATTGATTGCACGCGCCCCTCATTGTTGCCCTCGAAATTCACTGTGATGCTGCCCGGCAGTTGGTCCCACCCCCACCCGCAGCGTCTCGGAGGACAGCACATGCGTGAACAACTGCAGAATCAGGGCGAGTTGAGCCGGCGGACCGTCGTGGCCGCCGGTGCGGTCACCGCCCTCGCGGCGACCGCCCTCGGTACTGCCACCTCCGCGCAGGCCGCGACGAAGGCCGTCGGCGGGCTGAAGGTCGGTGTCGGGAAGGCCGCGTTCACGCCCGGTGCCTCGCTGCTGCCGCTGGACAACTTCACCGCCGTGCACGACGACCTCAACGTCCGTGTCCTGCTGGTGGAGTCCGGGTCCCGGCGGATCGCGCTGGCCGTGCTGGACCTGACCTCGATCAGCGCGGAGGCGGTCGGGTTGATGCGGGACGCGATCACCGCGGCCTCCGGCGTGACCGCCGCGAACATCATGGTCACCGTCACGCACTGCTTCTCCGCGCCGCATGTGCAGGCGAGTTCGTCCTCGGCCGGGGCCGCCGCGTACGTCCAGAACATCGTCGCCGCCACCAGGTCCGCCGTCGCCGACGCCGTGAAGAACCTCCAGGACGCCGAGGTCGGCTACGGCTCCGGTCGAGTTGACGTCAACGTGAACCGCAACGTCCTCACCGCCGACGGCTATTGGCTCGGCGTGAACGAGCAACTGCCCTCGGACAAGGGCGTGTACGTCGCCCGCTTCAACGACCTCGACGGCAACCCGATCGCCGTGCTCACCAACTACAACGTGCAGTCCTGCGTGATGCAGGACTCGGTCATGGCCGACGGCACCCTGCCGATCTCCGCCGACCTCGCCGGCGCGGCCGTAGCGCATGTCGAGACGCAGTACCCCGGCGCCGTCGGCTTCTGGCTGGTGGGCGCGTGCGGGGACCAGTTCCCGGCGTACCGGTCGAAGCGGTACACGATCGACAAGGACAAGGGCTGGACCTACGGCGTCGATCTGCACGACGCCGGGTTCGCGCTGCTGACCGCGCAGGGCGAGCGGCTCGGGAACGAGATCGTGCGGGTGGCGCAGGGGATCAGCAAGTACGAGAGCGGTAAGCAGGTTGTGGTGCGGCTCGTCACCGACGACATCACGACGACCCAGGTCACCGGGCCGCAGGCCAGCGCGCCCACCAAGTCCGTCACCTTCACCCCGACCGGCACCGCCCAGGTACCGCTCTGGGTCTTCCAGGTCGGCAAGGGCGTCTTCGCGGGCGTGGAGCCGGAGTTGTCGACCACGACCGCGAACGCGATCCGTGAGAACTCGTCCTTCTCCAGCACGTTCGTCATGTCGATGTTCGAGGGCGGCGCCAAGAACATGCCCGACAAATGGAATTTCGACCACGTCACCTATGAGGCGGTCGACGGTTTCTACATCAAGGGCACCGCCGAGAAGGCCGTGGCGCGAATCGATCGCCTCATCAAGTCCCTGAACTGAGTCGAGGGGATGAGCGAAATGGCCACAAGGCGTGCATTTTTAGGGCGGGTTCTGGGAATGGCGGCGGTTGCCACCACGGGCCTGGCCGCTTGTGAATCGCATTCGGCGGGCAGCGGGGGCGGCGGGGGTGCTGGTGGACATATGAAAAGCGCCACCGCGATCACCGAGGTCTACGGCGACGGCCAGAAATTCATCGCGGTCGCCGTCGAGTACGACACCGAGATCGACACGTCCAAGCTCTCGGTCTCCTCCTTCGAGGTCGAGGGCCGTACGGTCACCCGTGTCTACGCCAACACCCGCGCGGCGACGGCCGATCGGGGCACCGACGGCACGTACGTCA
This sequence comes from Streptomyces sp. NRRL F-525, assembly GCF_000716605.1. Classification (GTDB taxonomy): domain Bacteria; phylum Actinomycetota; class Actinomycetes; order Streptomycetales; family Streptomycetaceae; genus Streptomyces. The sequence continues at coordinate 48,252 of NZ_JNXE01000015.1, forward strand.
TCGTCGAACTGTCCGCCGACGACGAGGGCGCGCTGCTGTGGGGAGGCGTGGGGTCGGGCGGGGGCGCGCCGGGGACCGCTCAGCCGTCGGCCTCGGCCGGGCCCTCGGCGTCCACAGCCTCCACAAGCAGCCCCTACGTCATCCCCGGTCCGCAGGTGGGCTCGACGGGCGGACCGGCCACCATCAGGGCGGCGAAGGGCGTCGTCACCCAGGTCGGCACCGTCACGGCCAGTGGCGGCACCGGTTACGCCGGCGGCGAGGCCAAGGTCGGTACCAGCAGGACGGTGAACCTGATCGTCGACGACTTCGAGCAGTTCACGTACAAGGACTCGAAGACCGGCAGGTCGCTGCCGTACAGCCTCTACATCCCCAAGGGCTACGACCGGAGCAAGTCCTATCCGCTCGTCCTCTTCATGCACGACGCGAGCCTGATCACCACCACGGTGCGGGCGACGCTGGTGCAGGGCCTGGGCGCGGTGTGCTGGGCATCCCCCGAGGACCAGGCGAAGCGCCCGGCGTTCGTGCTGGCGCCGCAGTACCCGGAGGTGGTCGTCGGCGACGACTACAAGCCGACGGCACTCTTCGACACCACGGTCGACCTGGTCAGGTCGCTGACCGCCGAGTACAGCATCGACACCGATCGCCTGTACTCCACCGGCCAGTCCATGGGCGCGATGATGACCGTCGGCCTGAACATCAAGTACCCCGACCTGTTCGCGGCCTCCTGGGTGGTCGCCGGCCAGTGGCCCTCCGCCCAGGCCGCGCCGCTGGCGGAGAAGAACCTCTGGGTCACCGTCTCGCAGGGCGACACCAAGGCCTATCCCGGCGAGAACGCCATCATGGCCGTCATCGAGAAGGCCGGGACGAAGGTCAGCCGCGCGGTCTGGGACGGCCAGTCCAGTGCGACGGAGTTCGCCGCGGACGTGAAGGCCATGGCGGCCAAGGGCACGACGGTCAACTACGCCTCGTTCAAGAAGGGTTCGACCCTGGCCGGAGGACTGGCGAACGCGCACGGCGTCGAGCACAACTCGACCTGGCCGATCGCCTACACCATCGAGGGCATCCGGGAGTGGATCTTCGCGCGGCGGAAGACCGGCTAGCGGAGACCTGGAGGCTCAACTGCCGGGCCGCGCCTACTTGTTCGGGGCGTGCATCACCGCGTAGATCATCACGAACGCGACGAGGTGGATGCCGAAGAGGAAGTAGCCGAGGAAGTACCAGACCTTGCGTTCGTTCCTGGTCTCCTCGGCCAACCGGCGCTTGTCCAGGGCCTGTTGGGAGTTGTCCGGGCCGGCCGGACTGTTCGGGCCGGCCGGGTCGCCCTCCGCGTCGGGCATCACAGCTCCCGGTGGACCTTGGTGTTCGAGGCCTGGGCGCGGGGGCGGACGACGAGGAGGTCGATGTTGACGTGGCTGGGGCGGGTGACCGCCCAGGTGATGGTGTCGGCCACGTCGTCCGCCGTGAGGGGCTCGGCGACGCCCGCGTAGACCTTCGCCGCCTTCTCCGCGTCGCCGCCGAAGCGGGTCAGCGCGAACTCGTCCGTCTTGACCATGCCGGGCGCGACCTCGATGACCCGCACCGGGGTGCCGACGATCTCCAGGCGCAGGGTCTCGGCGAGGACGTGGGCGCCGTGCTTGGCGGCGACATAGCCCGCGCCGCCCTCGTACGTGCCGTGTCCGGCCGTGGAGGAGACGACCACGACCGTGCCGTCGCCGCTCGCGGTGAGGGCGGGGAGCAGGGCCTGGGTGATGTTCAGGGTGCCGAGGACGTTCGTCTCGTACATCGTGCGCCAGTCGGCGGGGTCGCCGGTCGCGACGGGGTCGGCGCCGAGCGCGCCGCCCGCGTTGTTGATCAGCACGCCGATCTTCTTGAAGGCGGTCGCGAACTCGTCGACGGCGGCACGGTCGGTGACGTCGAGGGCGTACGCCGTGGCCTGGCCGCCGTTCGCGGTGATCTCCTCGGCGAGCGCCTCGATCCGGTCCTTGCGGCGGGCGGTGAGGACGACACGGTAACCGGCCGCGGCGAGCTGCCGGGCCGTGGCGGCGCCGATGCCACCGCTCGCCCCGGTGACGACCGCGATACGGGAGGCGGCGGACGGTGCGGCGGTGGCCATGGGCTGCTCCTGGTGACGGTTCGACGGGATCGTACGTACGACTCCGTCCAGGATAGGCGGGCCCGGTTCCGGGTCAGTTCCCCCTGGGCGCCCACATGATCACGGCCATCCCGGCCAGGCAGATCAGGGCGCCGGTGATGTCCCAGCGGTCGGGGCGGTAGCCGTCCGCGACCGCGCCCCAGGCCAGTGAACCGGCGACGAAGATCCCGCCGTAGGCCGCGAGGATGCGGCCGAAGTGGGCGTCGGGCTGGAAGGTGGCGACGAAGCCGTAGACGCCGAGGGCCATGATGCCGCCGCCGATCCAGAGCCAGCCGCGGTGTTCGCGCACCCCCTGCCAGACCAGCCAGGCGCCGCCGATCTCGAAGACGGCGGCGACGACGAAGAGGGCTGCGGAGCGGAGCACGAGCATGGGCGTCATCAGATCACGCGGGTGTCACCTGATGGACGGCGCCTGTCGCCCGCTCCGCGTGGGATACATCCGTACGACCACGGTGGCGTGGTGCAAGGGCGCGGCGTACTGAGGAGCGGATCGCATGCGGGTACTAGGGGTACTACGGACTCTCGCTGTAGGGGGTGCCGCGCTGGCGGTGATGGGGGCGGCCCCGGGGCACCCGGACATCCCCGGTCCGGAGGCGGATCTCGCCTACCACGGCTCCGCCACCATGACCGGCGGCCGGGTCGACGTGCGGTTCACCCCGCGCAACCACGGTCCGGCCGCGGTGCCCGACGCGACCGTACGGCTGCGCTGGTCGAAGCCGCTCGCGGACGCGCAGACGCTGCCGCAGGGGTGCGCGCGGTCGGGGGAGCGGGTGGTGGTGTGCCGGACGGGGGCGCTGGCCGCGGACGCGGTGGGCGAGCGGATCGAGGTGCGGGTACGGCTGCGGGACGCGTCCTCCGAGGTGCTGCTGGAGCTGGACACGGTGTGGGGCGGGGGCGCGGTGGACGGGAACCGGGCCAACGACCAGCAGCGGGTGCTCGTCCTGGACACCGGTGACACCTACTACTTCTGAGCCACACCCGTAGGACCGAGGAGCCACGCCCGCGACCACGTCGTACGATCTCGATCTCCGCACGGCACGGACGGCACGTGCGGAACGGCACAGGCGACGAGGGGTACGAGATGTCCGGGAACGCGCGGGCGCGGCTGCTGGACGAGTTGTCCTCCGTATCGCGCCGGTACATGGCGTCGTACGCCCTGTTCAACCAGGCCGTCGCCGACCGGCTCGGGCTGCACCCCACCGATCTGCAGTGTCTGAACCTGCTCACGCTGGAGGCCGGGCCCGTCACCACGGGCCGGGTCGCCGAGCTGACCGGGCTGACGACCGGGTCGGCGACGCGGCTGGTGGACCGGCTGGAGCGGGCCGGGTACGTCGTCCGGGAGCGGGACGCGGAGGACCGGCGGCGGGTGCTGGTGGCGACCGTGCCGGAGAAGATCACCGAGTTCGGGCGCATGTGGAACCGGCTCGGCGGCGGCTGGTTCACCCTCTTCGACGAGCTCGGCGACGCCGAACTCGCCGTGATCGTCGGGCACATGAGGCGGACGGTGGAGTTCAGCGGCCAGCAGATCGCGCGGCTGCGGGCGGGGGACGTGTAGCTCCGGGCGTGCCGAAAACCCGTTGAGCGGCGCCGTCGCGCGCCGTTATCGTCCTGCCGAATCCAGTCGTCTGGGTGAGGACGTGCCCTTGTACACCGTGTGAGACCCCCCGAGTGCTGATCTGTCGCGCGTCGCGCCTGTGCGCCGCGCCCCTTTCTGCTGCGGACTTCTCACTGGAACCGGTGTACTTCTGTGCTCGCGACCTGGTTTGTCATGCCCACCCGCCTTCCCCTTGTCCTCCGCCGTTGCCACGCGTGCGCGTCCGAACGCTTCCGGGCGCACGGCAAGTTCCGCGTCAACGCCCACCACAAGCTCATCGACGCCTGGCTCCTCGCGCTCTGCGCCGGCTGCGGGGACACCACGAGAATCACGGTCCTGGAGCGGGCGAACGTGCGCTCCGTACGCCCCGGACTGCTGGACCGGCTGCACGCCAACGACCCTTCCCTGGCAGCCGAGTTGCTCCAGGATCCGGTGCTGCGGCGCCGTAACCGCATCGCCCTCGACTGGGACGGCGCCTGGCGTCTCGACACCGGCGGCACGGAGCACCTGGACCGCGAGGTGATCGACGTGTCGGTGCGTTTCGCGGCGCGGATACCCCTGCGGCCGGTGCGGCTGATCGCCGAGGGGTGCGGTCTGTCGCGGGCCGAGGTCGGGAGGCTGATGACGGAGGGGAGTCTCGTGTCGGCGGTCCGGCTGGACGCCAGACTCACCGGCGACTTCACCTTCACGCTCAAGCGCTGAGGGCTCAGCGCTTCTCGTGAGCGGGGGCCTGCCCCGAGGGACCCCTAGGGGCAGGCTCCACCTCGCGTCTCCACCCGGAAATCCACCCGTGGGTCCGGGAGCTTTCCCGGCTTCGGCGGGAGAGTCGGACTCAGGAAAACGCGAGGCGGGGACACCGCCGGAGACCGAGGAGTGCGACGTCATGACGGACATGGAGCAGGCGCTGACGATCAGCGGGGGCATCTTCGCGGTGATGATGCTGACGCAGTACGGGCGCCGGAAGTACGACCTGCACAAGGTGCTGATGCCGATCGGCACGGTGTCGGCGGTCGGGTACTTCTATCTGAGGGGGCTGCCCACCCAGCACGTCGACGTGATCGTCTATCTCGTGGGCGCCGCGATCGGACTGGCCTGCGGAGTCGTCGCCACGCTCACGACCGGCGTGGAGCGCGACCCGGCCTCGGGCCGCGTCCACACCCGCTGCGGCGCGGGGTTCGTGGCGATCTGGACGGCGGTGGTCGCCCTGCGCGTCGCGTTCATCTACCTCGCCGAGCACAACACCTGGTTCCGCGACCACCTCGGCACGTTCATGGCCGAGCACCAGATAGTCCAGGACGCCATCGCCCCGTTCTTCGTCATCATGGCGCTGGCCATGGTCCTCACCCGGGTGTTCCTGCTGCTGGCCCGCGTGCGCTTCCTGGCACCGGCCGGGGCCGCCCTCAGCCAGGGGTCTTCACCAGTCCGTGGATGAACGCGTACTTCACGGCATGCGCCCGGTCCCGCAGATGCGCCTTGGAGAAGAGGTTGTTGATATGGGTCTTCACCGTGGCCTCGCTCACCACCAGCCGCTCGGCGATGCCCCGGTTGGTCAGTCCCTCGCCGATCAGCGTGAGGACCTCGACCTCCCGGGGTGTGAGGTCCGGGGCGAGTCCGGTGCCCGGCCGTTCGACGGGGGCGCCGCCCCGCGCGGCGGCCGCGACGAGCCGGTCCCGTACGGCGGGGTCGAGCACGGACTGCCCGGCCGCCGCGGCCCGCACCGCGCGGGTGATGTCCTGCCGGCCGGACTCCTTGGTGAGGTAGCCGCGGGCACCGGCACCGAGCGCGGCGAGGATGTACTCCTCGTCGGCGAAGGTGGTGAGCACGACGACGGCGACCTGCGGGAAGCGCTCGGTGAGCAGCCGGGTGGCCTCGACCCCGTCCATCCGCGGCATGTTGAGATCCATCAGGATCACATCCGGGGAGTACGCCTCGGCGGCGAGCACGGCTTCCCCGCCGTCCTTCGCCGTCGCCACGACCTCCACGCCGGGCTGCAGATCCAGTACGGTCGCCAGCGCCTCGCGGACGGCGGTCTGGTCGTCGGCGACGACCACCCGCACGACGGCCTGTTGCTCGCCCGGTACGGAAGGTTCCCGCTCGCCCTGTCGCCCGTCGCTCATCCCGGGATCACCACGCGCACCAGCCATCCTCCTGAGTCGTCGCCGTCCACGATCGGCCCGGCCGTGACCGTGCCGCCCACCAGGTCGAGCCGCTCGCGCATCCCGACCAGCCCCATCCCGCTCCCGGCACCGGCCAACGGCCGCGAACCCTCCGGCGGAGCGGAGTTGACCACCTCGAAGACGGTCTCGTCCGGGAGGTGCTCCCGTCGCTCCACGTACTCCAGGCGCATGCGGACCGGGGCGCCGGGCGCGTACTTGTGCGCGTTGGTCAGCGCCTCCTGGGCGCAGCGCACGATCACCTGGGTGAGGCGGACGGGCAGTTCACGCTCCGGCCCGTCGACGGTCAGCGTACCGGCGTCGGACACGGAGCCGAGCATGGACCGCAAGGTCTCCACCAGCGGCAGCGCGTCCTCGCGCAGGTCCCCGACCGTGCGCTGCACCTCGGTCAGTCCCGAGCGCACCAGGCTCTGCGCGCGCTGGGCCGCCTGCCGGGCCCGCTCGACGTCACCGGACTCCAACAGCGCGTCGGTGACCTCCAGTTGCATGTTCACCCCGGCCAGCGAGTGGGCCAGTACGTCGTGCACGTCCCGGGCGATGCGGGCCCGCTCGGCGAGTGCCTCGGCCCGCGCCTCGGCCCGTGCGGCCAGCTCCGCCTGCTCGGCGGCGGCTCGGGCGGAGCGCAGTGCGTCGGTGTGGGAGCGGTTGGAGATGCCGACCAGCACGCTGACACCGGTGAAGGCGCCCACGATCCACGAGGTGCCGTGGCCGCCCCACGGCAGCAGCAGCACACCCGCGCACAGGACGCTGGTGCATGCCGCGAAGGGCAGCGAGCGGCGGCTGTCGAGGCGGTATCCGGCGTGCCCGGTGACGAAGTACGCGAACAGGGCCGACGCCCCGGAGCGGTCCAGCGCCAGCAGCGCGGCGGCCCCGGCCGACCAGACGCACAGCACCGCGAACTGTGGCCCCGGCGCGAGCCGTCCCTCCGGGATCAGCCGCGTGCACGTCATCAGCGAGACCAGGACGAGCAGACACAGCACGGCGAGCCCGGTCCCGGAGAACCCGATGGGCCGCACCGCGATCGCGCCGACGACGATCGCGGCGACGGTGCCGAAGACCTGGATGGGGTTGTTGTCCGCCGTGAACCACCGGGTCACGGCCTGAGTTCGGTTCACCGCGGCTCTCTTCCCACTGTCGTCCGGCCGCAGCGAAAGCTACCAGCGTGCGGGTCCACCCCGGCCCGTCGGCGCTCAGTGACCATGGTCCGCCGGCGCCGAGCGCGGCAGCAGCCGTACGAGACACAGGCACAGGGCGACGGCCGCGCCGACCACGCCGAGGCTCACGAGGAGTGCATGGGTCGTACCCCCGTCAACTGCCTTGAAATACACGGTGGTCACGGCCGCCGCGCCGATCGCGTTGGCCAGTTGCTGCACCGCGTTGAGCGAGCCGCTGGCGCTGCCCGCCTCGGCCGGTTCGATGTCGCCGATGGTGACGTCGTAGATCGTGCCGAAGCAGGTGCCCATGCCGAGACCGACGAGGAGGAGGGGCGGCACGAGAGGCCAACCCCCGGTCTTGGTACCGGAGTTGGCGACCAGTGCGGTGAGGTAGCCGCAGCCCGCCAGGATGATCAGCAGGCCGGTGGCGGCGAGGCGGCGGCCGTGGCGGTGGACGAGCCGGTAGCAGGCGATCGAGGCGACGACGATGCCGGCGGAGAGCGGGACGAGGCCGAGGGCGGTGCCGGCGGGGGAGCGGCCGAGGCCTTGCTGGAAGTAGAGGGAGATGACGTAGAGGAGTCCGGCGACGGCGGCGAAGGCGACGACGCCGAGGAGGAGGCCGGCGGTGAAGCCGCGGTTGTGGAGGAGGGAGGGGGGGATGAGTGGTTCGGGTGCGGTGCGTTGGCGGTGGCAGAACCCGGCGAAGAGGGCGAGGCCGAGCAGCAGGAGGGCGGGCGCGGGGCCGGTCCAGCCGTGCTCGGAGCCGTAGATGATGCCGCCGAGCAGGCCGAGCATGGCGCCCGCGATCAGGGCGGAGCCGGGGCCGTCGACGGGGGCGGTGCCGTCGCCGGTGTCCTGGGGGAGGAGGCGCAGGGCGGCGAGGAGGGCGGCGCCGCCGAGGAGGAGGTTGATGAGGAACATGGGGCGCCAGCCGAGGCCGCCGAGATCGGCGTCGACGAGGAACCCGGCGAGGATCGGCCCGCCCACCGCCGACAGCCCCATCACCGGCCCGAACAGGCTGAACGCCTTGCCGATCTGGTCCCGCGGCCAGCTCGCGCCGAGGATGCCGAAGCCCTGCGGGATGAGCAGCGCACCGAAGGCGCCCTGCGCGAGCCGGGCGACGACCAGGAAGACGGGGCCGGGAGCGAGCCCGCAGGCGATCGAGGCGACGACGAACCCCGCGAGCCCGGCGAGGAAGACCCGCCGCCGTCCGTACCGGTCGCCGAGCCGGCCGCCGGGGACGAGGAGGACGCCGAGGGCGAGGGCGTAGGAGGCGCCGAGCCACTGGACGAGGGCGGGGCCGCCGCCGAGGTCTCTTGCGATGGTCGGGGCGGCGATGTTGGTGATCGTCGAGTCGAGGAGGTCGAGGACGTCGGCGGCGAGGATGACGGCGAGGATCGCCCAGCGGGTGCGGGCGGGGAGGGGAGGTTTTTCGGGGTGGTTGGGGTGTTCGGGGCGCTCGGGGTGTTCGGGGCCTTCGGGCTCGCCGGGGTCTCCGGGGCCCTCGGGTTCGCCGGGTTCGCCGGGGCCTTCGGGCTCTCCGGAATTGTTTGCGTCGCGCATTGTCTGTGTCACGCAGATAAATGTGTGTGAGGAGCCCCTCGCCGGTCAACCGGATTAACGCGATGGGTTGGTCAGGGCGCGCTCTGGACTCCCTGTACGCCCTGGACGCCCTGCGCGTACGCCGTCGGTGTCACCCCGACCGTCGCCGTGAAGTCCCGGACCAGGTGGGCCTGGTCGGCGTAGCCGAGGTCGGCGGCCAGGCCCGCCCAGTCCACGGGTTCCTCGGCGCCCGCCCGCTCCAGGGCCTCGTGGATGCGGTAGCGCAGGATGACCCACTTCGGGCCGACGCCGACGTACGCGGCGAAGAGGCGTTGCAGCAGCCGTACGGACAGGCCTTCCGCGTGGGCGAAGTCGGTCACGCGGCGGATCGTGCGGTCGGTGCGGATGCGGTCGACCAGGGTGGTCGCGAGGTCGGCCTGCGGGTCGGGCCGGGGGGTGAGGGCGAGGAGGAAGGTGTCGAGGGCGGCGACGCGGGCGGTCTCGTCGGGGAGGTCGAGGACCGTGGCGGGGTCGATGTCCGGGAACACGTCGGGTTGCCGGACCCGCTGCCCGGTCCAGTCGGACACCGGGCGGTCCGGGGCGACGGAACGGAAGGCGCCGGGGCGGAACTTGATGCCGCAGACCCGCCCCCGCCCCTCCAGTTTCTGGGCGAAGAGGCCGTTCGGGATGCCCGCGATCTCGACGAAGGCGTCCTCGTCGGCGAGGCGCTGGAAGACGATGTGCACGGCCGGGTGCGGGACGACGTGGGAGACGTAGGGCTCGGTCAGGTCCCAGTCGATCAGCCAGTAGTGCTCGATGTAGGGGCGGAGGGGTTCGGCGGGTTCGGGGCGGCGGAAGCGCACGCGGGCGAGGAGTTCGGCGGGGTCGACGATTCCTCGGGTGTCGCGGTGCGGGACGGCCATGTACGGATCGTAGAACCGCCCACTGACAGTGCGCGGAATATGTGTGAGGGGGGTGGCCGTTGGAGGGTATAGTTGAATAATCAACAACCTGGAGGGTGAACGACCATGCAGTTCGGGATCTTCAGCGTCGGCGACGTCACACCGGACCCGACCACCGGACGGACGCCGACCGAGCGTGAGCGCATCAAGGCCATGGTCGCCATCGCGCTGAAGGCCGAGGAGGTCGGGCTCGACGTCTTCGCGACCGGTGAGCACCACAACCCGCCGTTCGTGCCCTCGTCGCCCACCACGATGCTCGGCTACATCGCGGCGCGGACGGAGAAGCTGATCCTCTCCACCTCCACCACCCTCATCACCACCAACGACCCGGTGAAGATCGCGGAGGACTTCGCGATGCTCCAGCACCTGGCCGACGGCCGGGTCGACCTGATGATGGGCCGTGGCAACACCGGCCCGGTGTATCCGTGGTTCGGCCAGGACATCCGCCAGGGCATCAACCTCGCCATCGAGAACTACGCCCTGCTCCGTCGCCTGTGGCGCGAGGACGTAGTGAACTGGGAGGGCAAGTTCCGCTCCCCGCTGCAGGGCTTCACGTCGACGCCGCGTCCGCTGGACGACGTACCGCCGTTCGTCTGGCACGGCTCGATCCGCTCGCCCGAGATCGCCGAGCAGGCCGCCTTCTACGGCGACGGCTTCTTCCACAACAACATCTTCTGGCCGGCCGACCACACCAAGCGGATGGTCGAGCTGTACCGGGAGCGGTACGCGCACTACGGCCACGGCACGCCGGAGCAGGCGATCGTCGGGCTGGGCGGCCAGGTCTTCATGCGGCGCAACTCCCAGGACGCGATCCGCGAGTTCCGCCCGTACTTCGACAACGCTCCGGTCTACGGACACGGGCCCTCCCTGGAGGACTTCACCGACCAGACCCCGCTGACGGTCGGTTCCCCGGAGGAGGTCATCGAGAAGACCCTCGCGTTCCGGGAGTACGCCGGTGACTACCAGCGCCAGCTGTTCCTGCTGGACCACGCCGGGCTGCCGCTCAAGACGGTCCTGGAGCAGCTGGACCTGCTGGGCGAGGAGGTCGTACCGGTGCTCCGCAAGGAGTTCGCGGCGAACCGTCCGGCGGATGTGCCGGACGCGCCGACCCACGAGTCCCTCAAGTCCGCCAAGTCCGCTCAGGAGGTGAGCGTCGCATGAAGCTCGTAGTCGTCTCGGCGGGGCTGAGTGTCCCGTCGTCCACGAGGTTGCTGGCCGACCGGCTGGCGAACGCCACGGCGGGCGTCGCGCCGGCGGAGACAGAGGTCGTGGAGCTGCGCGACCTCGCCGTCGAGATCGCCCACAACCTCACCAACGGCTTCCCCGGCAAGAAGCTCGCGGCCGCCCTCGACGCGGTCGCCGAGGCCGACGGACTGATCGCCGTCACGCCGGTGTTCTCGGCGTCGTACAGCGGACTGTTCAAGTCCTTCTTCGATGTGCTGGACAAGGACGCGCTGGTCGGCAAGCCGGTACTCATCGCGGCGACCGGCGGCAGCGCCCGCCACTCCCTGGTACTGGAACACGCCCTCCGTCCCCTCTTCGCCTACCTCCGAGCCGTGGTCGTCCCGACCGGGGTCTACGCCGCCTCGGAGGACTGGGGCGCGGAGGGCCTGCCGGGGCGGATCGAACGGGCGGCGGGGGAGCTGGCAACTCTGATGCAGGGCTTGTCGACAACGCGCCCGGCGAGCGAGCCGACGGTCGTACCGTTCGCGGACCAGCTAGCGGCGCTCAATATCAGCCCGTCCGGCGTTTGAGGACGAGGCCCCTTCAGGGCCGATGGGGGTCTGGGGGCGCAGCCCCCAGGGACGGTCACCCCGACGCACCCGACCGTGAGAAGACGGTAGGAGGACACCCCGGGTTGCGCCCACCTCGGTGAGAGCCAGGTAAAAAGGGTGATCGTAGACCTGCCCCCACCGGTCAACCGCCGGAGGCCTTGGCACACTGGGTGCCGTGCCCCAGACTGTGCTGCTCGCCGAAGACGACCGTGCCATCCGTCATGCCCTGGAGCGGGCCCTGACCCTGGAGGGCTACCAGGTGACCGCGGTCGCCGACGGTGTCGAGGCGCTCGCGCAGGCCCACCGCACCCCACCGGACGTGCTGCTTCTCGACGTGATGATGCCCGGCATCGACGGCCTCCAGGTCTGCCGGGTACTGCGCGCCGAGGGCGACCGCACCCCGATCCTCATGCTGACGGCACTCGTGGAGACCGCCGACCGCATCGCGGGCCTGGACGCGGGCGCCGACGACTACGTCGTGAAGCCCTTCGACGTGGAAGAGGTCTTCGCGAGGCTGCGCGCCCTGCTCCGCCGCACCAGCCCGGTCCCGGCGAACGGCGTCCCCGGCGCGACCACCGCCTCCGGCGCCGCCACGGACGTACTACGGGACGGCCCGCAGTCGGCATACGCGACCACGCCCGCCGACAAGCAGATCACCGCGGCCGGCCTCCGCATGGACCTCCAGGCCCGCCGCGTCTGGCGCGACGAGCGTGAACTGGAGCTGACCCGGACCGAGTTCGAGCTCCTCGAACTGCTCGTGCGCAACGCGGGCATCGTCCTGGACCACTCCACGATCTACGACCGCATCTGGGGCTACGACTTCGGCCCCGGCTCCAAGAACCTCGCCGTCTACGTCGGCTACCTGCGCCGCAAGCTCGACGAGCCCGGCGCGCCGCAGCTGATCCACACGGTGCGTGGCGTGGGTTACGTGCTGCGGGAGGACTGAGTGGGCCGCCTGCGGCGGTTCGTGGCCACCAGGCGACCCAGACTGGTTTCACTCCGCACCACGTTCGTGCTGTCCTTCGCGGCGGTGACCGCGGTGGTCACGCTGCTCGTCGGCGTGCTGTCCTACGGCGCCGCGGCCCGGCTGGTCCGGGTCGACCAGGAGTCCGTGTTCGACCAGGTCGTCCAGGATCTGCAGGACGAGGTGCGGACGCACCAGATGACGACCGAGGACTTCTCCTCCTCCGCGCCAGGTCACGACATCGTGCGGCCGGCCCGTACGGATGTGCAGGTGCTCGGGCGGGACGGAGGGGTCCTCGACAGCGGGAGCCCGGCGCTGCCCGTCACCGGCGACGACCGGGCGATCGCGGGCGAGCGGATCGCCGGGAAGACGGTGGAGCACAAGGACGTCGCCGTCGGCGAGGACGTGTACCGCATCGCGACCGTCTCGCTCGGCGCCGGGCGGGGCGCGGTGCAGGTCGCGCAGGAGTTCAGCGACACGGAGGATCTGCTGCGGGCGCTGCAGCAGCGGACGTTCGTGCTGATGGCGGCGGTGGTCGTGCTGGCCGGGCTGTGCGGCTGGTGGCTGGCGCGGCGCATCACGCGCCGCCTCATCATCCTCACCGCCGCCGCCGAGGACGTGGCCCGCACGCGTCGGCTCGGCGTCCAGGTCCCGGTCACCGGCTACGACGAGGTGGGCCGCCTGGGCCGGGCCTTCGACCGGATGCTCGGGCGCCTCGCGCAGTCGGAGGAGGACCAGCGCCGCCTGATCCAGGACGCGGGCCACGAACTCCGCACCCCGCTGACTTCTCTCCGTACGAACATCTCCCTGCTGCGGCGGATCGACGAGCTGCCGCCCGCCACGCGCGAGGAACTGGTCGCCGACCTCTCGCTGGAGGCCCGCGAACTCACCGACCTGGTCAACGAGTTGGTGGACCTGGCGGCGGGCCAGTCCGACACCGAACCGCCCCAGCAGGTCGACCTCGCCGACATCGCGGAGGACGTGGCGGGTCTCGCCCGTCGCCGCACCGGCCGTGACATCACCGTCCGCGCGAGCGGCGACACGACGACCGACGGCCGCCCCGGCATGCTCCAGCGCGCGATCTCCAACCTCGTCGAGAACGCGGCCAAGTTCGACCGCGCGGGCCAGACCCCGATCGAGATCTCGATCTCGGGCCCGGCCCGCCCGGGTACGGTCCGCGTCGAAGTCCTCGACCGCGGCCCCGGAGTCTCCGAAACCGACCTCTTCCGCATCTTCGACCGCTTCTACCGCGCCGCCGACGCCCGTTCCCTCCCCGGCTCGGGCCTCGGCCTCTCGATCGTCCGCGAGGTGGCGCTGGCGCACGGCGGAGCACCGTTCGCGCTACGACGGGACGGCGGCGGGTCGGTGATCGGGTTCACGGTCGGGGGTGTCGCGGAACCGAGGACGGGACCCGGGACACGCGGCCGGGGCTGAGGAACTGACGCGCCCGGGGCGGGAGTCGACCGGCCGCCGGGTCAGCCGTTGGAGGCCGTACGCCCGAAGCAGCGCTCCAGCTCGTTCAGGTCGTAGAACTTGCTGCCCTTCGAGACGGGACGGCAGCCGGCCTTGAACGCTGTCTCCTTCTCGTTGTAGAGCATCCGCACGAGGTAGGTGCTGCCCTTGCGGAACACGTCCCACTGGATGTTGGAGCCGAGCGGCGCGACGGCCGCTCCCCGCCACGGGTTGCTGCCGTAGGTGTACGGCTTGGCGGTGGTGACGCCCTTCGTACTCCCCGGCAGGCCCATCAGCGCGGCCAGCGGGATGATCTCCTCGGCGTGGGTGAAGCGGAGTTCGGCGCCCAGGTCGCTCGTGCCGTCGCGCTTGGCCTCGGCCTTCTTGAAGAAGTCGTCGAGCAGGACGTTCGCCATCTTGTACGTGATGTCACTGTCCGCGAAGCCCGGCCCCTTCTCGTAGAAGTCCTCGGCGTCGGAGATGTACCCGAACCAGTCGGCGTCGCCCGCCGAGATGTACCGGTCCATGCCCCAGCCCTTGCCGCCCGGGCTCTCCTCGCTCATCGCGGGGGCGATGGCGTACAGGTTGTAGACGGCGGTGGCGGCCTCGACGTCGGTCCCGATCGACGCGAACTCGCCCGCCGTGATCCGGTCCACGAACGCCGGCTTGAACAGCTTCTTCAGTACGTCACGTGCCGCGCGGTGGGTCTTCGGCTGGTCGGTGACTGCCTTGAGGGTGGCCGCGAGGCGCTTGTCGTTGGCGATGTAGTCGCGGTAGGCGGCCCCGCCGTCGGCCTTGTGGAAGTACAGGAGGTCCTTGTCGGTACGGGTCGCGCCGATGAGGGAGGTCAGGTCGGGGTCGGTCTGCGCGAGCGCGGCGCCGTAGAGATTGGCACTGTCGACGGCACGCCCCTGCCCCGAACTGACGACATCGATGGGCTCCTTGTTCTCCGCGATCGACGCGAAGAGGGTCGGCAGCCGCTTCGCCATCCGTACGGCGGTGTCGTGGATCTCCTCCTTGCCGCGCGCGCTGAGGTCGCCGTACCCGACGGCACTCATGGCGGCTTCGAGCGCCTGCGCCTTGGGCCCGAACTCCAGCCCCTTCGCGGTGAGTTGGCCCTCGGCCTGCGCCTTGTCGAGCAGCGCGAGGATCAGATCGCCGTCCGAACTGTCGGTCGCGGAACGGGACCCGTGCCGCGACACGTTCTCGGTGAACACGGGGGTGAAACCGGCCGGGACCTTCTGGTACGAGCGGGAGTTCTGCTCCGGCTGGTACACGGCCTTGGTGCCGTAGCTGTCGGTGTGGGCGTTGCCGTTGCCGGGGGCGGCCTGGGCGGCGAACGGGGTGGCCAGCAGCGCGGATATGCCGAGGACCAGGGCGGGAGTGACACGTCTCATGAGGCGCATGTTTCGCGGGAGACGTGAACGGCAGGTGCACTGGGGGTGACTCCGAGGGCCTGGCTTTCGCGGCGTTTTGGCGGTGCTTTGTCGGCGCTTGTCGGCTGTGCGGGGGGTTGCTGGAGGCTGGGGGTAAATCTAACCGCTGTCCGCTCAGGTGACCGGTTAGAAATAACCACAGCCTGCGGGGAGTAGGCATGTTGTTCGGGCGCGTGGGTTCACGGGCGCAGTGTGCCGTCGGCCGGCGCGAACAGGTGGGCCATCGCCTGCCAGAGAGGCATCACGCGGGGGGTGGTGTGCGGAGTTCGCCGGGAGGGGGACGGCTGGGCGGCGCGGGCGGCCTTCGTGAGGGAGACGGCGGTGTGAGGCATGTCGGTTTCCTTCCGGCGAGTCGTTGACTTCGGCCTTGGCCTTTGACCTTGGCCTTGTGAGATCAACGATGCCGTCGCCGGGCCGCCGCCACGAGGGGGTGGGCTACCTGGTTGGGGGTGCAGCTGGCACCACCATCACGCCGTGCCGTGCAGAATGCACCGCATGTTCGGACCCGCCGCGCTCCAACGCCTGTCCCTGCCCGAGGAGTTCGCCCTGTTGTCGTACGGGGAGAACGGCAGGGTGCCCAACTCCGGTCAGACGGCGGCCGGTTGTGCGGCGGCGGAGCTGGGTGAACTGGCCCTGCGCAGACGGCTGTTGGTCAGGCCGCGGAAGACCAGAAAGCTGGGCGTCGAGATCTACCAGCTCCGCGGTGAGATCGAACTGTCGCCCAACACGGCCCGCACAGGCCTGGCTTGGGCGGACGACCTGCTGTCCGCGTTAGGGGCCCGCGCAGCCGGCCTCGCTCCCCGCCCTCTGACGGTGACCCGCTGGCTCAGGGAGCGCGGGCGGGAAGCGCTGGCATTCCACACAGATGCCCTCACCGAGCGAGGGGTGCTGCGCCACCGCCCCGGCACGCTCCTCACCAGAACCCGACATCACCCGGACCCGGTCCTCCGTACCGCCCTGCTCAACGGTGTCCGCGCCGTCCGTGCCGAACAGGTGCCGCTCGACGAACACATGCTGTTCCTCTGCGACTTGCTGGACGGCGCCGGGCTCACGAAGGACTTCGGGCTCACCCTGACCCGCCCGCAACGCCTCGAACGCGCCCGCGGCATCGGCGCGGCGGGCGCCCTCCCGGAAACCCTGCGGGACACGAGCACCGTGCTGGGCTTCTCGTTGCCGGGCCGGGAGGGCAGGACGATCACGATCGGGGACTGACTGCTGGGCGCCGGTGGCTAGTTGTCCTTGCGGGCCACCCCGCCGTAGATGCCGATCGGCGCGGCGCCGGGGGCCGGGGGCTCCTCGGGGCGCCAGTGGGTGACGCGGACCAGGCCCGGGTCGACGAGGGTGAAGTCGCCGAAGAAGTCCAGGACTTGGGCGTGCGTGCGGAGGTTGAGGGTGGCGGTGGCCCGGTTGTAGACGGAGGCCGCGTCGTGGCGGCCGTCCTCGTGGACGTCGCCCGTGGCGTGCGACAGCACGAGGTAGGAACCGGCCGGCAGCGCGTCGCGCAGGGTGGCGACGATGCCGTAGGGGTCGTCGCCGTCGTCGGACAGGAAGTGGACGACGGCGACGAGCAGGACCGCGACCGGCTGGTCGAAGTCGATGGCCTTGCGGACCTCGGGGTGGTCGAGGATCGAGCGGGGGTCGCGCAGGTCGGCCAGGATGACGGAGGTGTCGGTGTCCTCCATGAGGGCCATCGAGTGCGTGCTGACGATCGGGTCGTTGTCGACGTAGACGATCCGCGTGTCCGGGGCGATGGCGTGCGCGATCTGGTGCACGTTCGGCTCGGTGGGCAGGCCGGTGCCGATGTCGAGGATCTGGCGCACCCCGCCCTCCTCGACGACGTGCCGGACGGCCCGGTGCATGAAGCGCCGGTTGGCCCGCACGCCCTCCCGCACCTCCGGCGCCGCCTTGATGAACTGCTCGGCGGCCTCCCGGTCGACCTCGTAGTTGTCCTTGCCGCCGAGGAAGTAGTCGTACATCCGGGCCGGGTGGGGCTTGCTGGTGTCGATGATCAGTGGCTGCGCGCCACTGCCGTCCCCGCTGGGAGAGGTCATGAGGCCAGGCTCCGTCTTGAAGAGTCGCTGTCAGATCATCATCCTGACACGCCTGCCGCCGGGGTCAGGGCCACACCGGGCAATACGGTTCCCGAAGTTCCCGTCGGTCGTAGGGCGACTTCCGCGAGACCGTCAGGCCGACGCCCCGGGGGATGGCGCGAGTGCCGTGATCTCGCCGGAGCCCCGCTCGATCAGCCGGGTCGGGATGGTGACGGCGCGGGTGGGTGACCGGTCGTCGTCCAGTCTGCGGAAGAGCATCTCGGCGGCTGTCCTGCCCAGTTGCTCGACGTCCTGGGCGATGACGGAGATCCCCGGGCTGAGGAGGTCGGCCAGGGGGAAGTCGTCGAAGCCCACGTGGGCGACGGTGTTCTGCAGGCCGAGGGCGCGCAGGGCTCGTACGGCTCCGATGGTGACGAGGTTCTGGCTGGTGAACAGGGCGGTGGGCGGGTTCGGCAGCGCCAGGAGCTGCCGGGTCGCGGCGATCGCGGATTCCTCGCTGGCCCCCGCGTGCCGGACGATCCCGTCGTCGTACTCGATGTGCCCGACTTCCAGGGCGTGCCGGTAGCCGTCGAAGCGCTGGGCGGCGGTGGAGATGGTCGCGCGGTCGCCGAGGTAGGCGATGCGGCGGTGGCCGGCCTTCAGCAGGTGGTTGACGGCGGTGAGGGCGCCCTGCCGGTTGTCGGAGACGACGGTGTCCGCGTCGAGCAGGCTGGGCTCGCGGTCGACGAAGACCATGCGGGTGCCCGACCGCTGCTCGCTGATCAGATAGCTGTGGTCACGGCCGGCCGGCACGATCACCAGGCCGTCGACCCGCCGGTCGATCAGAGCGCGGGCCAACTCCCGTTCCCGCGCCGGGTCTTCGTCCAGGCTGCCGACCAGCACGAGCACTCCGCGCTCGCGCGCCACGTTCTCGACGGTGCGGCTCAGGGCCGCCGAGAAGGGGTTCGCCGAGTCCTCGACGAGCATCCCGATCGTGGCCGTACGGCCGTCCCCGCGGCGCAGGCTGCTGGCGGTCAGGTTCGGCCGGTAGCCCAGTTTGTCGGCCGCGTCACGCACCCGGGCGACGATGGCCGGATCGACGGTGGGCACCTCGTTGACCACGCGGGAGACCGTCTTGATGGCGACGCCTGCCAGTGCCGCCACCTCACGCATGGTGGGGCGGCTGCGCGGGGACGGCGACGGCGGCTCGCCCAGGGTCATCGTTGTCTCCAACTGATTCCGCGTTACCGACTCGTTGCCGACGCATGTTTACCAGTGTCTTGACGCGCTCGTCCATACGGGCCCACTATCCCGTCGAGTCAACGTTGTCTCAGCGTCGACCAAGGGCCGGCTCGAAAGGGATCACGCCATGAACCTCTCCTCCACCCAGATATCCGGCCTCCGCAGTCGGCGCACCCGGGCGGCAGCCGTCGGCGTCACCATCTGCCTCGGCGCCACCCTCGCGGCCTGCGGTTCCTCCGACTCGGGCTCCTCGTCGTCCGGCAGCGGGAAGGTGGGTGTGTCACTGATCCTGAAGACGCTGAGCAACCCGTACTTCGTGAGCATGGAGAAGGACGCCAAGACGCAGGCCACCAAGGACAAGGTGAGCCTCACGGTCGCGGCGGGCACGTCGGACGGCGACACCCAGACCCAGATCACCGCCATCGACAACGCCGTCTCGCGCGGCGACAAGGGCATCCTGATCACCACCAACGGCGACGCGGTGAACACCGCGCTGAAGCGTGCCAAGCAGGCCGGCCTCTTCGTGATCGCCCTGGACACCGCGCCCAACCCGGCGAACGTCGCGGACATCACCTACGCCACCGACAACGAGCAGGCGGGCAAGCTCGACGGCCAGTACGCGGCGGCGGCCCTGAACGGCAAGCCCGCGGTCATCGCCATGCTCGACCTGTTCAACAACCAGGTCGTCTCGGTGGACATCGACCGCGACCACGGCTTCCTGGAGGGCATGGGCATCGACCCGGGCAGCAAGACCGAGAACGGCAAGGAGGCCAAGTCCGGGAAGTACACCGGCGGTTCGGGCGGCACGTACAAGATCGCCTGTCACCAGCCGACCCAGGGCGCCATCGACGGCGGACGCACCGCGATGGAGAACTGCCTGTCGGCCAACCCGGACATCAACGTGGTCTACGCGATCAACGAACCGGCGGGCGAGGGCGCGTACAACGCGCTGAAGGCGGCGAACAAGGAGAAGAGCGTCGCGATCTACGCGATCGACGGCAGCTGCTCGGGCCTGAAGAACGTCACCAGCGGCAAGTTCGCGGCCGACGCCGTGCAGTACCCGGGGAAGATGGCGGCCCTCGGCGTCAGCTCCATCGCGAAACTGGCCCGCGGCGGCAGCAAGCCCAGCGTCACCAACGGCAAGTCGTTCTACGACACCGGCACGGCGCTGGTCGCCGCGAAGGCCCTCGGCGGGCTGACGGTCCAGTCGCCGACGCAGGCCGCTTCCGCGTGCTGGGGGAGCTGATCCGGTCGGCCGGGTGGGCTGCCCCGTACAAGTACCGGCAGCCCACGCGCATCACACGAGCCCACCAGTCGTATGAAGGCCCGCACGAGGGACAGAACCGGAAGGACCCCCTGTGACCACCCACGTGGACAGTGAAGCCACACCGGCGCCGGCGGAGGACTTCCTCAACCGGCCCGCCACGCCGGCCCAGCGCATCCAGTCGGTGCTGCACCGTCAGCCCGCCCTCAGCCCGGCGATCGTCCTGGTGCTCGCCGCCATCGTGTTCTCCCTCGTCAACGACCGCTTCTACGCGCTGCAGAACCTGTCGCTCGTCGCCCAACAGGTGGCCGTCATCGGCTCGTTGGCCGTAGGCCAGACCGTCATCATCCTCACGGCCGGCATCGACCTGTCCATCGGCGCGGTCATGGTGCTGGCCTCGCTGCTGATGTCGAAGCTCGTCGCGGACAACGGCGTGCCGGGCGTGCTCGCCCTGCTCGCGGGAGCGGCCGTAGCCATCGCCGCGCAGGCCGTCAACGGGCTGCTGGTGACGAAGATCAAGCTGCCGCCGTTCATCGTCACGCTCGGCACCCTCAGCATCTTCACCGCCATCACGCTCATCTACGCCAAGGGCCAGACCGTCTCGCTGCAGCCCGGCAACATCCTCATGTGGAGCGCGGACACGGTCTCCATAGGGCAGTTGAACCTGACCACCGGCGTCCTGCTCATGATCGCCCTGTACGCGGTGATCGGCTACGCGCTGCGCTACACCGCCTGGGGCCGCCACCTGTACGCCGTCGGCGACGACATCGAGGCCGCCCGCCTCGCCGGCATCTCCGTCAACCGGGTGCTGCTGAGCGCGTATGTGGTCGGCGGGTTCGCCATCGCGGTGGGCGCCTGGATCCTGGTCGGCCGGGTCGGCGGCGGCGACCCGAACAGCGGCCTCAACGCCAACCTGCAGTCCATCACCGCCGTCGTCATCGGCGGCACCAGTCTGTTCGGCGGACGGGGCGTGGTGCTCGGCTCGCTGATCGGCGCGCTCATCGTCCAGGTCTTCGTCAACGGTCTGGCGCTGGCCGGGATCGACCCCAACTACCAAGTCCTGACGGTCGGCGTGCTGGTGATCGCGGCTGTCTCCGTCGACCAGTGGATAAGGAGTGTGAAGTCATGACGACTGCCCCCGCCACCACCCCCGCCCCTGTTCTTGAGGCCAAGGGCTTGGTCAAGGTCTTCGGCCGGGTCGTCGGCCTGAACGACGTCGACCTCACCCTCTACCCCGGCGAGGTCCTCGCCGTCATCGGCGACAACGGCGCCGGCAAGTCCACCCTGATCAAGTGCCTCTCCGGGGCGCTCGTCCCGGACCAGGGCAGCATCCTGGTCGACGGCACCGAGGTGAACTTCAAACGCCCGCAGGACGCCCGCGAGGCCGGCATCGAGACCGTCTACCAGACCCTCGCCGTGGCCCCGGCGCTGGACATCGCGAGCAACCTGTTCCTCGCCCGCGAGATACGCCGCAAGGGTGTGCTCGGCTCGGTGTTCCGCATGCTCGACACCGGCGAGATGAAGCGTCAGGCGGCCGACCACATCAAGCGGTTGGGCATCAGCACCCTGCAGAACATCAACCAGGCCGTGGAGACACTCTCCGGCGGCCAGCGCCAGTCGGTGGCCGTGGCCCGGGCGGGCGCGTTCGGCGGCCGGGTCGTCATCCTCGACGAACCCACCGCCGCGCTGGGCGTCCGCGAGACCGGCCAGGTCCTCAAACTCGTCCGCGACCTGCGCGACCAGGGCCTCGGCGTCATCCTGATCAGCCACAACATGCCCAACGTCTTCGACGTGGCCGACCGCATCCACATCCAGCGCCTCGGCGGCCGCGCCGGGGTCATCACCCCGCAGTCCCACTCGATGGAGGACGCGGTGGCCATCATGACGGGGGCGAAGAAGCTTGTTCCGGAAGCCGGGTGACGGGGCGTGGCGGGGGTGAGGAGGCTCGTTCCGGAGGTCGGGTGACGGGCCGTGGCGAGGGTGAAGAAGCTGCTCCCGGAAGTCGGGTGGCAGACAGGGGCGCCACGGCCGACACGTACCGGATCACCGAAGGCCGCCTCGGCGACGAACCCACCGTGACCGTCTCCGCACCGGACGGCTCCGTGCGCGTAGTCCTCGCCCTGCGCGGGGCGACGCTGCTGAGCTGGCAGGTCGCACGCGGAGCGGCCGGCCAGCCCACCGAACTGACCGAACTGACGGACGGCTATCGCGACGAGGCGGAACTGCTCTCGCAGGACGGCGTACGGGCGGGCCTGCTCGCCCCGTTCTCCAACCGTGTCGCCGACGGCCGCTACCACTACGGCGGCCGCGACCACGACCTGCTCCCCGGCCGCGTCGGGGACCGCACGGTCTACCACGGCTTCGCGCGCGAGGCGCCGTTCCGGCTCGTCGGGGCCACCACGACGGCCGACTCCGCGCGGCTGCTGCTGCGCAGCACGAGCATCAGACCGGACAGGCACCCCGGTTACCCCTTCGCGCTCGACCTCGACGTGGAGTACACGATCGGCCGCCGCGAGCTGGGCATCGCGATCAGGGCGACGAACGTAGGGGAGACCACGGCCCCCTACGCATCGGGCTGGCACCCCTACTTCACTCTCTCCCGCCCCGTCGACGACCTGGTCCTGCAGATCCCCGCCCACACCTTGATCCGCACCGATGCCTCCCTCATCCCCCTGCCCGGAAAGGAGGCCCTGCTGCCCCTGGACCGCTGCCCCGACCTGGACTTCCGTACGCCCAGGAGGCTCGGCGACGCGGTCATCGACGCCTGCTTCGCGGACCTGGCCCCCGGACCCGGCGGCCGGACCGAGACGGTACTGGGCGACCCCGCGACCGGAGCCGAACTCCGGGTGTGGCAGCACGGCGGCTACCTGCACGTCTTCACCGGTGACACCCTGGCCCGCGACCGGCGCGCCTCCATCGCCCTGGAACCCGTCGAGGCCCCCACCGACGCCTACAACCGCCCCGAACACGCCAACACCCTGTCCCTGGAGCCGGGTCGGCAGCGGGAGTTCCGCTTCGGGGTCACGTACCGGCCCTCGACGCGCTGAGCTGTCGCCCGAGGGCCCCTACCGGGACATGCTCCTACCGGGACATGCAAAAGGCGGGGTCCGAGAACCCCGCCCACACACCACGAACCCTCACCTCACGGCCACACCAGGCAATAAGGCTGATGCCCCGCCTCATGCAACCGATGGCTGAAGTCCTGCCACTCGTGCAGCAGTTGGTACACATTGAACGCGTCCCGAGGCCCACCCCGGTCCGGCACCGTCGACCAGATGAACGCCGCCGCGCCGACCGCCTCCTCGCCGATTCCGCGGAGCGGGTCGACGACCGTCATCGGGAGTTTGACGACGGCGTAGTCGGGGTGGAGGACGACCAGTTCCAGCGGGGGCACCTTGTTGAGCGGGACGCCCTCGATGCCGGTGAGGACCATCGCGGCCATCGTCTCCGGCTTGATCTTGGTGAACATGCCGTTCATCCCGAGCTCGTCGCCGCCGAGTTCCTCGGGGCGCATCGAGATCGGGACGCGGGCCGCGGTCGCGCCGTCGGGCGCGCCGAAGTATTTGTACGTCACCCCCACCCGACCACCATTCCTGCTCCCCGCCCGCAACTGATCGATCCGACGTTCGATACGTCGCTCATCCCGATCCGACTCACCCGAAACCGAACCCGATCCCGATCCCGAACCAGATCCCATGCCGGGTCCCGATCCCGATCCCGAACTCGCGCCCGCACCGGGACCCAGGCCCGATCCGGGCCCGCCCCGCCGTGCCTCGGCGGCTTCCTCCTCGTCGCGCCGGTGCTTCCCCCGCCGGGCACGCCGAGGACCCAGGTCGTCAGTCCCCTCGCCCAGTCCGCCACCGCGATGCATATCTCCACCCGACTGCTTTTCCAGGACGCGTGACCCTCGCCGCGCAACCCGATCATCGTGTCAGTGACCTCCCCCACGGCCGCCCGCCGAAACGTGCGCTGAAACACCTGTCCGCAGGATCTGCGCAAGCCCTGAACACCGTCGCCCGCATGAGCTGTGTGTGTCTGTGTGTATCAGGTCCCAGTCTCGCAGACGGGTGGGGGCCCCTGCCCGGTCTCCCGCCGCCTACCCTGAGGAGGTCACTGAGTCGCCGGAGCCCAAGAACAGCGGGAAGTCCCGGAAGTCCCAGAAGTCCGAGAAGCCGGAGAAGTCGCAGGTCATGACCGAAACGCCCAGCGGAACCAGCGAAACGCCCAGCGGAGGGGCGAGCGGAGCGCCGCACGCCCTGCCCTATCCCTACGACGCCCCCGTCTCGCAGGCTCTCTTCGACCGTGCGTCGGTCGTCACACCCGGCGGCGTGAACTCCCCGGTGCGCGCCTTCCGCGCCGTCGGCGGCACGCCCCGGTTCATGGTCTCCGGCAACGGCCCCTATCTGACGGACGCGGACGGGCGCGAGTACGTCGACCTCGTCTGCTCCTGGGGTCCCATGATCCTCGGGCACTCGCAGCCCGAGGTCATCGCCGCCGTCCACGACGCCGTCTCGCGCGGCACCTCCTTCGGCACCCCCGGCGAGGGCGAGGTCGCGCTCGCCGAGGAGATCGTCGCCCGCGTCGAGCCCGTGCAGCAGGTGCGGCTCGTCAGCAGCGGTACCGAGGCGACCATGTCCGCCATCCGGCTCGCCCGCGGGTTCACCGGGCGGCCCAAGGTCATCAAGTTCGCCGGGTGTTACCACGGTCACGTCGACGCCCTTCTCGCCGCCGCGGGCAGTGGCGTTGCCACCTTCGCGCTGCCCGACACCCCCGGCGTCACCGGCGCCCAGGCCGGCGACACGATCGTCCTGCCGTACAACGACCTCGAAGCCGTCAACGAGGCCTTCCACCGGCATCCCGGTGAGATCGCCTGCGTCATCACGGAGGCCTCGCCCGGGAACATGGGCGTCGTGCCGCCCGTCGCCGGGTTCAACCAGGGGCTGAAGGACGCCTGCCGTAAGAACGGTGCCCTCTTCATCTCCGACGAGGTCATGACCGGGTTCCGGACCAGCAGGGCCGGGTGGTTCGGGATCGACGGGGTCACTCCCGATCTCATGACCTTCGGCAAGGTGATGGGCGGCGGTTTCCCCGCCGCCGCGTTCGGCGGGCGCGCCGACATCATGGCCCACCTCGCCCCCGCCGGGCCCGTCTACCAGGCCGGCACCCTCTCCGGTAACCCGGTCGCGACCGCCGCCGGCCTCGCCCAGCTGCGGCTCCTCGACGACGCGGCCTACGACACGATCGACGCCGTGTCCGCGCAGATCCAGTCGCTCGTCACCGAGGCGCTCACCAAGGAAGGCGTCGCGCACCGGATCCAGAACGCCTCCAACATGTTCTCCGTGTTCTTCACCGACCGGAGCGTGCGCAACTACGAGGACGCCAAGGCGCAGGAGTCGTACCGCTTCACCGCGTTCTTCCACTCGATGCTGGCGAGCGGGGTCTATCTGCCGCCCTCGTCCTTCGAGTCCTGGTTCGTGTCCACGGCCCACGACGAAGGGGCCATCCAGCGGATCGCCGACGCCCTCCCGGCGGCGGCCCGAGCGGCGGCGGAGGCCACCCGATGACCAGCAGTGACACCGACATCACCGTCGTCCATGTGATGCGGCACGGCGAAGTCGCCAACCCGGAAGGGGTGTTGTACGGCCGCCTGCCCGGCTACCACCTCTCCGAGCTGGGCCGGCAGATGGCCGACCGGGTCGCCGAGCACCTCTCCTCCCGCGATGTCACCCACGTCGTCGCCTCCCCGCTGGAGCGCGCGCAGGAGACCGCCACGCCGATCGCCAAGGCGCACGGGCTCGACCTCGGGACCGACGGGCGGCTCATCGAGGCCGACAACGTCTTCCAGGGCAAGACCTTCGGGGTCGGCGACGGCGCGCTGAAGAAGCCCGACAACTGGAAGTACCTCGTCAACCCGTTCAAGCCGTCGTGGGGCGAGCCCTACGTCGACCAGGTCGTCCGCATGGTGGCCGCGCTGGACGCCGCCAAGGACGCCGCGCGCGGTCACGAGGCGGTGCTGGTCAGCCATCAGCTGCCGATCTGGATCGTGCGGTCGTACGTCGAGCGGCGGCGGCTGTGGCACGACCCGCGCAAGCGGCAGTGCACGCTCGCGTCGCTGACGACCTTCACGTACCGCGGCGACAAGATCGTGTCCGTCGGCTACACCGAGCCGGCCCGCGATCTCGTCCCGGCCCATCTCCTCGCCGGCGCGAAGCCCGTCAAGGGCAAGGACAAAGCGTTCGGCGCCTGACAAACACGGGGTGACCACTCGTCAGGGGCAGGGCTCGTGACAGCTCTGTGACATTTGTTTCGCAACCCACATCGTTCACGGCGAACTTTCTTGTCCGTCGCGTCCTCTCACAGGTAGACCACAGAGGACGCGACGGATGGGGAAGCAATGCGGAGTCTCACTCGACGAGGAGCGCTCGGAGTCGGTGCGGGCGCCGCGGCGGCCGTAGGACTCGCGGGGTGCGGGACGCTCGGCTCGGACGGGTCGAAGTCCTCCTCGGGCGGTTCCGGGAAGGGCTCCTCCGGCGGTCCCACCAAGTCCATGGAGCCCCGGGCCAAGCCCATCGGTGACGGCTCCACCTCCTTCACCGGCGCCCAGCCCAAGCAGCCCACCAAGCCCGTGCCGCTGGAGCCGGGGCAGACCCCGCCGCAGTTCGTGATCTTCTCCTGGGACGGCGCGGGCGAGGTGGGCAACGGCCTGTTCCCGCGCTTCCTCGACCTCGCCAAGCAGCACGGCGCGAGCATGACCTTCTTCCTCTCCGGCATCTATCTGCTGCCCGAGTCGAAGAAGCGCCTGTACAACCCGCCGAACAACCCGCGCGGCGCCTCCGACATCGGCTACCTCACCGACGAACACGTCAAGGCGACCCTGACCAACGTCCGCCGCGCGTGGCTCGAAGGCCACGAGATAGGCACCCACTTCAACGGCCATTTCTGCTCCGGCTACGGCACGGTCGGCAACTGGACGCCCCAGCAGTGGCGCAGCGAGATCGACCAGGCCAAGTCCTTCGTCAAGGAGTGGCGCACCAACACCGGCTGGCACGACCTGCCGTCCCTGCCCTTCGACTACGAGAAGGAGCTCGTCGGCGGCCGCACCCCCTGCCTGCTGGGCCAGGACAACCTGCTGCCCACCGCCCGCTCGCTGGGCTGGCGCTACGACGCCTCCTCGCCCGGCGGCCGCCAGGTCTGGCCCGTGAAGCGCAACGGCGTCTGGGACTACCCCCTCCAGGCGGTCCCCTTCCCCGGGCACAGCTTCGAGGTCCTCTCGATGGACTACAACATGCTGGCCAACCAGTCGGTCAACTCCACCAACGCGCCCGCCTACAACTACCCGGGCTGGCGTACCCAGGCCGCGCAGGCCTACATCTCCGGCTTCCAGCGCGCGTACGAGTCCAACCGCGCCCCCTTCTTCATCGGCAACCACTTCGAGCACTGGAACGGCGGCATCTACATGGACGCCGTCGAGCAGGCCTTCAAGCACATCGCCCAGCTGAAGGAGAAGGGCGAGGACGTACGGCTCGTCTCCTTCAAGCAGTTCACCGACTGGATCGACGTGCAGAAGCCCGAGGTGCTGGCCCAGTTGCGCACCCTCGATGTCGGCCAGGCACCGGCCGGCGGCTGGAAGTCCTTCCTGGCCGCGAGCCCGAGCAGTTCCTCGTCGGCCACCGGAAGCGCTGCCTGAAACGTCGCCTGAAATGCGGGTTTCCGCCCGTGAGGGGGGCGCGCAAGATCCCCAGAACGGGCATGCGAAACTTTTCACATGAGTGCCGCCAGCCGCGCCCGTAGCCGCGCCGTCCTGTCGACCGCCGGTGTAGCCGTCGCCGCGTTGGTGCTGTCCGCGTGCAGTTCCGGAGGCACCTCCGGAGGTTCGGGCAACACCAACTTCATCACCGGCTCCGACGGCATCGCGACCGTCAAGAAGGGCGACCGCCAGGCCGCCCCCGACCTGTCCGGCAAGACCATCGACGGCAAGACCCTGAGCACCGCCGACTACAAGGGCAAGGTCCTCGTCGTCAACGTGTGGGGCTCCTGGTGCTCCCCGTGCCGCGCCGAGGCGGACAACCTCGTCCAGGTCGCGAAGGCCACCGCGGACAAGGACGTCCAGTTCGTCGGCCTCAACACCCGTGACACCAGCACCGAACCGGCCGTCGCCTTCGAGAAGAAGTACGCCGTCCCGTACCCGAGTCTCTACGACCCGACGGGCCGGCTGATGCTCCGCTTCAAGAAGGGCACGCTCAACCCGCAGGCCATCCCCTCCACGATCGTCATCGACCGGGACGGCAAGATCGCGGCGCGGGCCCTCCAGGCACTCAGCGAGGACAAGCTCCGCGAGATGCTCGACCCGGTCATCGCGGAGAAGTGAGCTGACGTGCTGCTTGCCGCCGCATCCACGGGCCTGAACCACACGGTCTACGACGGGGCCCTGCTGCTCGCGCTGCCGATCGCCGTGCTCGGCGGACTCGTCTCCTTCTTCTCCCCGTGCGTCCTGCCGCTCGTCCCCGGCTACCTCTCCTACGTCACCGGCGTCAGCGGCACCGACCTGGGCGAGGCCCGGCGCGGCCGGATGGTCGCGGGTGCCTCCCTGTTCGTCCTCGGTTTCACCGTCGTGTTCGTGTCGGGCGGGGCGCTGTTCGGGTACTTCGGGCAGACGCTGCAGGAGAACCAGGACGTCCTGTCCAAGACGCTGGGCGTGCTCATGATCCTCATGGGCGTGTTCTTCATGGGGATGATGCCCTGGCTGACCCAGCGTGAGTTCCGCTTCCACAAGCGGCCGACGACCGGCTTGATAGGCGCTCCGCTGCTGGGTGCGCTGTTCGGTATCGGCTGGACGCCGTGCGTCGGCCCCACCCTCGCGTCCGTGCAGGCGCTCTCCATGACCCAGGCGGGTGCCGGTCGCGGCGCCATACTGACCGTCGCGTACTGTCTCGGCCTGGGTGTCCCCTTCGTCCTCACCGCGGTCGCGTTCCGCAAGGCGCTCGGTGCCTTCGGCTGGGTCAAGCGCCACTATGTCTGGGTGATGCGCGTCGGCGGCACCATGATGATCGTGACCGGCGTGCTGCTGCTCACCGGCGCCTGGGACGCGCTGGTGCAGGACATGCAGGGCTGGTCCGACGGCTTCACTGTAGGGATCTGATCGATGAGCAAGACGACCGCCGACTCGCCCGCCGAGACGCCCCGGGCCGACCCCTCCGGCGACGACCAGGACCTCGGCGCCGCCGGCTCCCAGCTCTCCACGGCCCCCGTCGAGACCGCCATGCCCGGCTCCTTCGGCGGCAGCCGCAGGCCCGGCCTCACCGGCTGGCTCGTCTGGACCGGTCGTGAAGTGCTCGGCTGGGCGCGCTGGTTCTGGCGGCAGCTGACCTCGATGCGGGTCGCGCTGATGCTGCTGTTCCTGCTGTCGCTCGGCGCGGTCCCCGGCTCGCTGATCCCGCAGTCCGGCACCGACGCGCTGAAGGTCTCCGAGTTCCAGGACGCGCACAAGACGCTCGGCCCGATCTACCAGAAGCTCGGCCTCTTCCACGTCTACGGCTCGGCCTGGTTCGGCGCGATCTACGTCCTCCTCTTCGTCTCCCTCATCGGCTGCATCATCCCGCGCACCTGGCAGTTCGTCGGCCAGCTCCGCGGCCGCCCGCCGGGTGCGCCCAAGCGCCTCAACCGCCTTCCCGCGTACGCCACTTGGCGCACCGCCGCCGAGCCGGACGAGGTCCGCGAGGTCGCCCTCGCGACCCTGCGGAAGCGCCGCTTCCGCGCGCACGTCGACGGGGACGCCGTAGCCGCCGAGAAGGGCTACCTCCGCGAGACGGGCAACCTCCTCTTCCACCTCGCGCTGATCGTGATGCTGATCGCCTTTGCCTGGGGCCAGCTCTTCAAGTCCGAGGGCGACAAGCTGATCGTCGAGGGCGACGGCTTCTCCAACACCCTCACCCAGTACGACGACTTCAAGTCCGGCAACCTCTTCAGCGACGACGACCTCGTGCCCTTCAGCTTCAACCTGAAGAACTTCATCGGCACCTACGAGCGCACCGGCCCCAACCGCGGCACCCCGAGCACCTTCCAGGCCGACATCACCTACAGCCTCGGCGCGTACGGCAAGTCCGAGAAGCACACGATCAAGGTCAACGAGCCGCTGGAGATCGGCGACTCGAAGGTCTACCTCGTCAGCCACGGCTACGCCCCGGTCGTCACCGTCCGGGACGGCAAGGGCAACGTGGTCTTCCACCAGGCCGTGCCGATGCTGCCGATCGACTCCAACGTCACCTCGCAGGGCGCGATCAAGGTCCTCGACGGCTACAAGAACGCCCAGGGCGTCGCCGAACAGCTCGGTTTCGCCGCCCTGTTCGTGCCGACCTACGCCAAGGGCAGCGGCACGATGTTCTCCCAGTACCCCGGGCTCGACTACCCGGTGCTCAACGTGACCGGCTACCACGGTGACCTCGGCGTCAACTCGGGCATCCCGCAGAACGTGTACCAGCTGAACACCAAGGGCCTGAAGCAGTTCAAGACCGCCAAGGGCGCCATCCTCAAGTCGCAGCTGCTGCCCGGCGAGACGATGAAGCTGCCGAACGGCGCCGGGTCGATCACCTTCGACAAGCAGATCAAGGAGTGGGCGGGCTTCCAGGTCGTCCAGCAGCCCGGCACCACCTGGGCCCTGGCCGGCGCGCTCACCGCGATCGTCGGTCTGGCCGGCTCCCTGTTCATCCAGCGCCGCCGCGTCTGGGTGCGGGCTGCGCGCGGCGCCGACGGAGTGACGGTCGTCGAAATGGCCGGCCTCGGCCGCAGCGAGTCCGCGAAACTCCCCGAGGAACTCGGCGACCTGGCCGCACTGGTGCACGACCGGGCCCCGACGAAGACGGACGGTGGCTCGGCCAAGTCCGAGACCGGCTCGGCCAAGTCCGACATCGGCTCGGCGAAGTCCGACCAGGGGGCGACGAAGTCCGACCGGGGCTCGGTGAAGACGGACGGTGGCTCGGCCAAGTCCGACACCGGCCCGCCCGCGCTCGCCACCGGCTCGACGAAGTCCGACCAGGGGCTGACGAAGTCCGACCGGGGCTCGGCGAAGACCGACGAGGGCTCGGCCAAGTCCAAGACCGGCTCGGCGAAGGCAGACGATGACTCGCCCAAGTCCAAGACCGGCTCGGCGAAGACCGAGGCAGGCTCGCCCACGTCCGGGACCGGCTCGGCGAAGTCCGGCCAGGGCTCGGCGAAGACCGATGAGGCCCCGCTGAAGACGGACAGGGGCTCGGCCAAGTCCAAGACCGGCTCGCCGACGCCCGCCACCGGCTCGCCGACGCCCGCCACCGGCTCGCCGACGCCCGCCACCAGCTCGCCCAAGCCAGCCACCGGCCCGACGAAGACCGACGACGCCCCGAAGACCGCAGACGCCACGAAGACCGACGACGACCCCAAGACCCCCACCACCTCCGACGCCGACACCCACGACTCCGACTCCGGCGTCGAACCGCCCGTACCCGCCGAAGGGGCTGAGAAGTGACTCTCGCCGCCGCAACCGACATCGCCTCCGTGACCAATCTGGCCGCCGCGACCAACGAGCACCTGGCCAACCTCAGCAACACGCTGATCTACTCCTCGATGGCCGTCTACACCCTGGCCTTCTTCGCGTACATCGCCGAATGGACCTTCGGCAGCCGCAGCAAGATCGGCCGTACGGCCGCCGCGCTGACCGGTGCCGAGGCGAAGAAGGCGGCCGCGCCCGCCGTCACCGTGCAGAACGCCGGCGGCACCACCGTGCTGGAGCGGCCGAAGGTCGTCGTCCGGGCCGCGTCAGGCTCGCGCGACGTGCCGGACGGTCCCGGCGCGCACGGCGGGGACGAACAGGGCGACCTCTACGGCCGTATCGCCGTGTCCCTCACGGTCCTCGCGTTCCTCGTGGAGCTCAGCGGCGTCCTCGCCCGCGCGGCCTCCGTGGAGCGGGCGCCCTGGGGCAACATGTACGAGTTCAACATCACCTTCTCCACGGTCGCCGTCGGCGTGTACCTCACGCTGCTGCTGCTCAAGAAGAACGTGCGCTGGCTCGGCCTGTTCCTGGTCACGACGGTCCTCCTCGATCTCGGCATCGCCGTCACTGTCTTGTACACCGCCAGCGATCAATTGGTTCCCGCCCTCCACTCGTACTGGCTGTACATCCACGTCTCGACGGCGATCATCTGCGGCGCGGTCTTCTACGTGGGCGCCGTGGGCACGCTGCTCTACCTCTTCAAGGACAGCTACGAGAGCAAGCTCGCGAACGGCGGCAAGCCCGGCGCCTTCGCCACCTCCGTCATGGAGCGGCTGCCCGCCTCGGCGAACCTCGACAAGTTCTCCTACCGCGTCAACGCGGCCGTCTTCCCGCTGTGGACGTTCACGATCATCGCGGGCTCGATCTGGGCCGAGTCGGCCTGGGGCCGCTACTGGGGCTGGGACCCGAAGGAGACCTGGGCGTTCATCACCTGGGTCGCCTACGCCTGCTACCTGCACGCCCGCGCCACCGCCGGCTGGAAGGGCCGCAAGGCCGCCTACCTGGCCCTGATCGCCTTCGGCTGCTGGATCTTCAACTACTACGGCGTCAACATCTTCGTCGGCGGCAAGCACTCCTACGCCGGCGTGTAAGCCGCACCCCGAAGCAGTAACCCGAACCCGCAACTCCCTTACGGCACAGGCCGGTTCCGTGTGACATGGGTCACCGGAACCGGCCTTCGTCGTCCGGACAGGTAGAGGGGTGTGGATACGAATCTGCGGTTGAGGAAACGCATCCGCGCGGGGGACCACGACGCCTTCGGCGAGCTCTTCGACGCGTACGCACGCTCCGTCTACAACCACGCCTTCCGGCTCACGGGGGACTGGGCGCAGGCCGAGGACATCGTGTCGCTGACCTTCCTGGACGCCTGGCGCCTGCGCGGCAAGCTCGACGAGGAGGGCGGTTCGCTCCAGCCCTGGCTGCTCGGCATCGCCACCAACGTCACGCGCAACACCCGCCGCGCCGCCCGAAGACACGCGGCCGCCGTCTCCCGGCTGCCCCGTGACGAGGTCGAGCGCGACTTCGCCGACGAGGTCGCCGCCCGCCTCGACGACACCGCCGAACTCGCCCTCGTACGCGCCGCGTTGGCCACCCTGCGGCGCGCCGAGCGCGAGGTGCTCGCCCTGTGCGTGTGGTCCGGCCTCGACTACCAGGCCGCCGCCGAGGCGCTCGGGGTACCGGTGGGGACCGTACGGTCGCGCCTCTCGCGGGCGCGCGCAAAGCTCGCGAAACATCTCAAAAGTATGGAACTCCCCCTGCGGGACGGACAGATGAAAGGTGACCGTGGCAGTGCGGTCGGGCCCCTGAGGGAGGAAAAGCGATGAACCAGCTCCCGGACCTTCCCGAGAGAGACCTTCCGCCGGGCCGTCACCGACTCCTCAAGGAGCATCTGATGACCGAGATCCGGCACGAGACCGCAGCCGTCCAGGAGGGCGCGCCCGCTCCCCGGCGGAACAAGTGGCTGCGGCCCGCGCTCGCCGCGACCGCCGTCGCCACCGCCGCGGCCGTGACCTTCGTGGTGCTGCCTTCGTCCGGCTCCTCGCCGGCGCCCGCGAAGCCGCCCCGGAAGTCGACGGTCGCGCTCCTGGAGGACATCGCGCTGGCGGCCGAGCACGAGAAGTCCTACGGCACGGTCCGCGACGACCAGTTCGTGTACGTGGACAGCAAGGTGTCGTACGCGAACTCCGGGGAGGGGACGAAGACCCGGATCGATCCACCGCACCGGCAGGAGGTGTGGATGTCGGTGGACGGCCTGCACGTCGGGCTGGTGCGGCAGGCGGGCATGGGGGCGCACTCCGTCCCGGTCGACGTGAAGCCGGGCAAGGCCGGCTGGGACGTCTCGTCCTTCTACAACCACGTGAGGACGCTGCCGACCGACGCCGACGCGATGTACGACTACCTGGCCACGACCGCCCCGAAGTACGGCGGTGACGACAAGAACCAGGCCATGTTCGTGCTGGTCGGCGATCTCCTCCGCGATTCCGTCGTGCCGCCGAAGCAGAGCGCGGCGCTGTTCCGGGCGGTGGCCAGGATTCCCGGAGTGACGACGGTCGAGGGGGTGAAGGACGCCGCCGGGCGCCCCGGTGTCGCCATCGCCCGGACCGACCCCTTCAACCCGCTCCGGGACGAGTGGATCTTCGATGCGAAGACCTACGAGTTCCTGGGCGAGCGCGAGGTGGCCACCAAGGACAACGCCGGCGTGAAGAAGGGCACGGTCACCGCCGACACCGCCGTCCTGCGCCGGGCGATCGTCGACAAGGCGGGCGAACGGCCGTAGGGGACAAGGGCGTTCAGGCCGGAGGCAGGCAGTCCTTCGCGGGCGGCCTGTCCTCCGGCCAGGCGATCTTCACGAAGCGGGAGCCGCCCTGCGGGGTGAGTTCCACTATCGGTACGGCCTTGTCGTACGGGTTGCCGTGGACGTCCAGGCAGATCCAGCCGCTCGCGCCGTTCACCCGCAACGACCCCTTCACCTGGGGCCATTGGAGGCCGACGTCGGCCAGCGGCGGGATCTTCTGCTGGTCGGGGGTGGCCTCGCGGATGCCGTGGACGGCGAGGCGCATCGCGTCGTAGGCGATGATCGCCTGGCCGTCGTCGAGGGAGACCGGGCCGATCGGGCCGACGGGGGAGGTCTTGGCGGTGGCGAGGAGTTTGTCGAGGTCCTGAGTGTCCTGGGGTGAACCGCCGGTCGCCGGGGGCTTGTTGGTCCAGGCGGCGGGGTGGGCGAGGGCGGTGTAGCGGACGGCGACGCCGTGCTGGAGGGCCGTCCGGTCGAGCTTCTTGTCGCCGGTGAGGTACGAGCCCTCGTCGCCGGTGAGCACGGTGAAGGTGCGGGACTGGCAGCCTCGGCGGCCCAACGCGTTGATGAACTGGCGGAGTTGGGTGTGCCGTCCGGCGAAGAACACGGTGTTCAGCTTGGCGTCCGTGTCGCAGATGAGGTCGGTGATCTGCCGGAAGGTGTTGGGCGTACTGCCTTCCTGGCTCCGGTCGGCGGGCGGGGTGAACGGCCAGGAGCCGTACGGCGAGCCCTTCAGCAGGGTGGCGAAGGCCTGTTGGAGCGTCTTCGTGTACGGGTCGCCGGGCTTGTCGTAGACCAGCAGGGCCCGGTCGGCCGTCACCTTGGCGTAGGCGGCGAGGGCGCGGGCCTCGTCGGTGTTGGTGGGGGAGACGCGGGCGAGCCCGGGGTAAGGGTCCTTGCCCTGCTGGCCGTTGGCGAGGTCGTCGGCGGTGATGGAGGTGCCGATCACCGGGACGCCGAGCCGGGTCAGCTTCGCCACGGCCTTCTTGTTGTTGTCGGTGCTGGTCCCTATGCCGGTGACCGCGCGGAGCCGGTCGGACGAGGTCGTCATCGTCACTATCCGGTCGACGGTCCGCTCCCAATAGGCGCCCGTGGCACCGGGGTTGGCGAGCACCAGCCGGATGTACGGGGTCTCGCCGTTGTCGTCGTGGTTGGCCTGGTACTGGGCGAGATAGGCGCCCTGCAACTCGTGCCGTACGTCGTTCATGGTGTCGGCGTCGGTCGCGGTGAACGGCTCGAAGAGCGCGACGGTGACGTACGTGCCCGCCTTGAGCGAGCGGTTCTCGCGGGCCACCGACCTGATGGTGTCGGCGAATTGGCGCTGCCCGAAGTCGAAGGACGAGGTCGACACCCCCACGCACTCACCGCTGTCCTCGGGCCGTGCCACCCCGGCCGCGCAGGACCGGTCGTCGTGCAGCAGGGTGCGGGTCAGCTGGACCAGCCCGAAGACCAGCACGGCGGCGACCACGAGGGCCGTGTAGCGGTAGATCGGGATCGTCCGGATCCGCTGGAGAAGTTCGTGCGGCCACGCTCTCATCGCCCGCCCCCGTCTCGGTCGTCGCCGGCCGGAACCCTCAACGGGCGCCCGGCCAGGGCCTGTTCGGGCCACTGCTGGGCGGCCCGCCAGAGCGGTTCGCTGCCCGCGGGCCAGATGTTCGACAACTGCTCCAGATCGAAGTGCATCCGCCCCGCGACCTCCTCGTCCGGCAGCACCAGCGGGTCGGTCACCTGCCACACCGCGTGCAGCAGCCGCCGTACCGTCAGATGAAGAGTCGGGTCCACGCCGGGCGGTGGGTCCTCCTCGGCGTCCGTGCGGGCGAGCGCGACGGCCTTGCGGTGGTCGCCGGGGGCGCCGATGTCCCGGCCGTGCGGATCGTGCGCGTGGTAGTAGGGCGCGGCGGTGACGAACAGCAGCGTCTCCAGCCAGGCGTACGGCGTGATGGTGCGGAAGGTGGTGCGCAGGTAGGCGACCGCGTCCGCCGTGTCGCCCAGGGCGAGTTCGTGGTGCAGGCGGTAGCGGGCGCGGGCCGGGGTGTCCGGGTTGCCGGGCAGGCCGTCGTAGTGCGAGAGCAGTGAGCGGTGGACGGCGCGCCAGCGGCCGTGGTCGGCGTCGTCGAGGTGGAGGCGGAGGAGGAGCAGGGTGCGGAGGAAGGGGTCGCCGACGAAGTAGCCCTCGGCCGGGGGGAGTCCCTCGGCGGTGAGCTGGGTGCGCAGGCGGTTCACCCCGGCCGCCCCGAAACTGTCCCCGAGCCGGGCCTCGGCCAGTGCGCGTGCCGAGTCGCCGTCGTGCGCGGTGGCGAGCACGGCCAGTTCTTCCGCGAGCCCCGGCGGCACCAGCCGGTCGAGCAACTCCCGGTACACGGGCCGCCGTTCGTGCTCCGCGTCCCCGTCCGGCTTCAGCCCGGCGGTCAGCAGCTCGCCCGGACTGACGGCTCCCGCGGGCCGGTTCTGCCGTACGGCCTGCCCCAGCACCGCCGCCCCCAGCGGACTGCCGGCCGTCAACCGGTGGATGGCGTACGGCAGTTGGGGCGGCACCTCGACACGCGTAGAACCGTCGGCGTCGGTGGCGCACACGTCGGCGATGACGCGCCGCGCCTCCTCGGGCGTCAGTGCGGGCAGGGTCACCACCAGGGCCCGGGACGAGGGCGAGGCCCCCGGCACCCAGCCGCTCGCGCGGGCCACCTCCGGGAGCGGATGCCGTACGGTGTCCGGCAGTTCGGGGTGACGGCGGCCGCGCAGAGCGGCGAAGAAGACCACCTGGTCACCGGTGCCGTCGGCACGCTCTCTCAGGACGGCCTTCATCAGCCCGGGACCGGGCCCGGACTGCACGTTGTCGACGAGCACAACCGGCCGCCCCACCCGGCGCATCCGCTCCCACCGGCGCCGGTAGGTGTCGCTCAGGTCGGCCAACAGGGCGCGCAGCAGCCAGCGTTCGGCGTCCGCGCGGGAGGTGCCGTCGGCGCGGAAGTCGCGGGCGATCTCGATCAGCCCGCGCTTGGCGTCACCGCTCGCGCCCGGGTAGGCGCTGTACCAGTCCGCGCCCGCCTTCAGCAGTCCGTTCGGCGTCCACACGAGGTCGAAGAGGGTGTCCAGGGTCGCCTCGATGACGGCCTGGCCGACCGGCCCCGTACCGGACAGATTGGCGATCAGCCGGGACGCGACCTTGCCGGCCCAGCCCTGCGCGATCACCGCCCAGCGCCGCGCCGGGTCGCTCAGCAGCAGGATGCGGCGGGCCTCCTCGCGGGCGCTGTCCTCGTCCCGCGTGCCCCAGCCGGTGGCGCAGACGGCGAGCAACCCGGCCTCCAGACGCGGGAAGTCGATGCTCCCGGCGCCGTGCACCACGGGTTCGCGCAGCTGCTCCGCGACGGTCGCCAGTGCCTGCCACACCGGCGACCAGGTGGCGGCGGGCCGCCCGTCCGGCAGCCGGGTCAGCCGGTCGGCCTCGCAGTCGATCAGTGCGACCGGCGTGTGCCCGCGGTACGCGCTCCGCAACTCGGCCAGCGCCATGCTCTTGCCGAGCCCGCGCGCGCCCGCGAGCACCACGAAGGGCGGTTCCGGGTGTTCGTACGGCGAGGTGAGCAGCTCGTACGGCCGCAGGCCGATCAGGCGTGAGGCGAGACCGGGCGGCTGTGCCTCGAACAGCGCCCCGCGTCCATGCAGCCCTCTTCCCACCGCATCTCCCCCTGAGCGGTCGCCTGGCACCGGAACCTGTCTATCAACACCAGGGTAAATAGGGGGAGTTGTTTCGTACTAGGGCGCGTGGTGTCCGTTGCGTTACGAAAATGTCGGAACGGGAGCCTTGGTTCAGTCGACGGTGATCGAGTCCAGCTTCTCCCGCAGATAGACATGCGAGTCGACGGCGTCGTACGCCACCCGCCCGACCGGCGCGGGCACGGACTCCACGCGAGTGCCCGGGGTGCACTCGCCGAAGTACACGAGCGACATCAGCTCCTCGGCGGGCGCGTCGGCGGGCGGCGGCAGCACGCGGTGCCGCCCGGACCGCCAGCGGTCCCCGGTCCAACGGGCCATCAGATCACCGATGTTGATGGTGAACGCCTCCGGGTCGAACGGCGCGTCCTCCCACCCGCCCTCGTCGGTGAAGACCTGAAGTCCCCCCTTCCCGGCCTGCCGGTCGAGGATCGTCACCGTCCCGAAGTCGGTGTGCGGCCCGATCCGGAACTGCCCCGGCTCCGGCTCCCCGACGACCTCGACCCCCGGGTACCAGTTGATGTTGAACCCGTACGTCGGATGGTCCATGTGCTGGGAGAAGAAGTCGGGTTCGAGCCCGAGCGCGACCCCGAGCAGCGACAGCAGCTGCTTCTCCAGCTCGCCCATCCGGTCGAGGTACTCCTCGCAGAGCGCCTGCAGTTCGGGGATCTCCGTCGGCCACACGTTGGGCGCGTACCACTCGGCGTTGATCACCGGGTCCTCGAAGGGCTTGTGCGTGGCGAAGGTCAGCGACTCCTTCAGATCGGGCGGGGTCTCGGTCCCCTCCGAGTACCCGTTGGCCTCGGCCCCGGGCCCGAGCCAGCCCCGCCCGCCGACCTTGGCGGAGTAGGCCTCTTTCACGTCGACTGGGAGGGCGAAGAAGGCGCGCGAGGCCTCCCGGATCCGGGACCGCAGACCCGGGTCCACCCCATGCCCGGTGACGAGCAGGAACCCGGCCGTCTGGAGGGCGTCGTCGACGGTGCGGGCGATGTCTTTCCGCGCCTGCTCGTCACCGGAGATCCAGGGCCGTAGATCGATCGTGGGGATGCGGGGCTCAGTCACCGATGTCCTCGTTCCAGAGTGCCGGGTTGTTCTTGATGAAGTCGCGCATCAGCGAGGTGCACTCGGGGTCGTCGAGGAGGACGATCTCCACACCGTGCTCGGCGAGCCAGTCGTGCCCGCCGTGGAAGGTCGCCGCCTCGCCGACGACGACCCGCGAGATCCCGAACTGCCGCACCAGCCCGGAGCAGTACCAGCAGGGGGAGAGGGTCGTGACCATGGTCGTCCCTCGGTACGACCGCTGCCGCCCCGCCGCCCGGAACGCGGCCGTCTCCGCGTGCATCGAGGGGTCGTCGTCCTGGACGCGCCGGTTGTGGCCGCGGCCCAGCAGGGTGCCGTCGGCGCCGTAGAGCGCGGCGCCGATCGGGATGCCGCCCTCGGCGAGCCCGGCGCGGGCCTCCGCGACGGCGGTGGCCAGCCAGGTCCGTGCCTGTGCCTGATCGATGCGGTTCATGGGTCCCACTCTCCTGTGGCCGAAACACGAGGGCAACGTGCGGAAAGTACTCTCCCCGCAACCCGTACCCGGACGAACTGTCAGCGCCCCTGGAGGTGCCCGTGCCCGCACTCACCCTCCGTGAGGTCCTGGCCCTCGACCCGGTCCGTGCCACCGAGCCCCAGCTCCTGGCGGGCGAGGCCGCGCTCGACCGCCCCGTGCGCTGGGTCCATTCCAGCGAGGTCTACGAGGGCGCGAACTTCCTCGACGGCGGCGAACTCCTCCTCACCAACGGCTTCGGCCTCACCGACACGGACGCGGAGATCCGCCGCCGCTACGTCCGCGAGCTGGCGGCCCGGGGCGCGTCCGGCCTGGCGGTGGAGATCGGCCGCTCGCTCCCGACGATGCCGGAGGAGGTCACGGACGAGGCCCGCCGCCTGGGCCTTCCCCTGCTCGCCCTCCACCGGGTCGTCCCCTTCGTGCGGATCACCGAGGCGGCCAACCGGGCGATCGTGGCCCGGGGCCTCTCCGGCCGCTCGGTGGTCCGCCCATGGGGCGACGACCACACGGCCGCCCTCCTGGCCGACCTGGCGGACCGCGCCGCGCTGAACCAGCCCGAGGTCGAGGCGCGGTCCGCCCTCGCCGGCTTCCACCCCGGCCCGGGCGCCCGCCTGATCGGGGTCTCCGTGCACGGCGCGCGCGAGGTGACGGCGGTGGACCGGGCGGTACGGCTGCTGGGCGGCGCGAGTGTGCTGCGGGCGGCGTTCCCGGGCGACG
The DNA here is from genome assembly GCF_000716605.1 of Streptomyces sp. NRRL F-525. Taxonomy (GTDB): domain Bacteria; phylum Actinomycetota; class Actinomycetes; order Streptomycetales; family Streptomycetaceae; genus Streptomyces. The sequence continues at coordinate 88,285 of NZ_JNXE01000015.1, forward strand.
TCCTGGCCCTGCTCGCGCTTCCGGGGTCCGTCGCGGGCGACCCCATCCGCGCGGTCCAGGAGGCGTTCCGTACGGCCGCCGACCCCGGCCTGACGGTCGCGGTCGGGCACGCGGTCGAGGCCGGGAGCGGGTGGCTGCGCTGGAGCGACACGTTGCGGGCGGCCCGTACGACGCTGGAGCTGGCGCTGACGGTCCCGGCGGCCGAACCCGCCGTCCCCGAGGGCCCGTTGGTGACCTCGGCACGAGCGCTGGCCCTGGAACGGGAGCTGACGCGCGGCGGCGTCGACGCGAACCGGGACCGGTTGTCCCGTCTGGTCCAGCACGCGCTGGGCCCGTTGCTCGCGTGGGAGGCGGCGCACCCGAGCGACCTGGTGCGGACGCTGGAGGTGCACCTGCGCCACGGCTGCTCGCCGACGCGGACGGCGGCCTTGTTGCACATCGGCCGCCAGTCCCTCTACCAGCGCCTGGAACGCATCGAGTCGTTGCTCGGTCTGGAGATCGACGACCCGGACCTGCTGGGGGAGTTGCTGGCGGCGGTGTGCGCGCATCGGGTGGTGCGGGGGATGGGGGCGGCGCAGGTGCGGGGGTTGCGGACGGTGGCGTGAGGAGGGCCGGCCGGGGGCGGTGTGCTCATCGGTCGGCGCTGCCGGGCGGTACGACCCATTCGGCGGGCTGTCCCGTCAGGGAAGCGATCATGTCGAAATCGCCGTCGTAGTGGAGAATCGTCCGCCGGTTCAGCTCTGCTGTGGCGGCGATCAGCAGGTCGGGCAGGGACAGGGCGCGGTGGAAGCCGGCATTGAGGGCATGGCGCTGGACCTCGAGGGCGCGGGCGAAGGCGTCGTCGTCCGTGCTGAGGTAGTCGAAGGCGTGGAGCCAGGTGCTGATCCGCGTGGCCTCGGAACTGTCCCGTGCCGAATGGATCATCTCGTACTCGGTGGGCCGGCACACCGCGAGCAGGTAGCGCTCGTGGAGCGGTTTGAGGACTTCCTTGACGCTCGGTTTCGTCCAGCGGGCGAGGGCGGACTTGTCGATCACGTAGCGGTCCTGCATCAGGCGGCGCGGCCTCCGTCGCGGTCGCCATGGCGCGTGAGGGAGCCGTCGGCGTTGCGTGGGCCGGTGCTCTCGACGATCTCGCTGAAGTCGAGTTCGCCGGCGTCCATCGCGTCGAAGAACTCCTGCCGCAGGTGTCGTTTGACGGCGTCCTCCATGGCGAGGCGTACGGCCTTGGCCTTCGTCTTGGTCCCGAAGATGCGCATGGCCTCGGTGACCATCTCCTCGTCGAGGTCGATGACGGTTCGTGCCATGCGGAGGGTCCTTTCGCCGACGATGCCAATCGGCAGAACGATACCATTATTCACGGCGCAGTGATATCGTTTTGGTGAAGCTCCTCTGAGGAGGTGGCCGTGGGAGTCACTTCGGGTTCGCGGCGACCGATCGCGAGATCCTGCTCATGGTTCAACTCCCTTGACGCACCTGCGCGTTCGGACCGCCGCCGAACAGCACGTCCGTGACCCGGGCGGCGAATCGCCAGCCGTCCCCGGTCCGCACGTAGCGGCCGGTCTCCTCGGTGACGGCGAACGGCGTGGTGCCGCCCGTGCCGTCGTCCATGTACACGGTCAGGACGCACACGCCCTCGGCCGTGTCGTCGCAGGTGTGGGTGAAGAGGGTGTTGGTGTGCACGTGCCGTGTCCGCGCGGCCGGGCGTTCGGCGCCCCATGTGCGGATCGCGTCCCGGCCGCGCAGTGCCGCTCCACCGAGGCGCATCTCACCGTCCTCGGTGAACAGCTCCCACACGGTGTCCGCGCGCCCGTGGTCGATGCGCCACGCGGTCTCGGTGAGGAGTTGCGTCAGGGCGAAGTGGTCGGTGGCGCTTGCTGGTTGACGTGTCACGACGCCTCCGGTCGTAGGCTCGGGTGGGGTTCCGGCGGGCCGCCGAGGACATGGCGCCGGGAGCGGGGGCGGCTGCCGTCTACGTCGGTGACGTCGAAGTACGCGCCGAGTTCGGCGCCGATCACCGCGCGTCCCGAGAAAGCCATCAGCTCGTCGGAGGCGTAGAGCGCCGCGATCACGCGCCCGGTGAAGTACGGCGACTCGCGCGGCGGGAGCGCGGCGCGCTGCTCCGGCGTCAGGGTCAGCGACCGCAGATGGGCGCGGGCGCGTTCGGTGTCGACGCCGCCCATCCAGATCGACAGCGCGGCGACACCGTACGGGTACAGCTCCTTCGCCATGTCGGCGGCCATCTTGTCGGCGCCGGCCTTCTGCGCGCCGTACGCGGGACCCTGGTGGTACGAGACGGCGCCGTAGTGGCCGGTGTTGACGATCAGTCCGCGGCCGCCCGCGATGAGCAGCGGTGCGGCGTGCCAGGCGGCGACGTAGTGCGAGCGCAGGCCTACGGTCAGCGGGGCGACGGTGGACAGCGGGCGCTCCCAGAAGCCGCCCGGCGCCGGGGCGGCGAACATCGCGGCGTTGTTCACCAGGATGTCGAGCCGTCCGTGCTCGGACCGCACCCGCGCGAACAGCTCCGCGACCGCGCCGTCGTCCGCGTGGTCGACGACGACGGGGACGCCGGTGCCGCCCGCCCGGGTGACTTCCCCGGCGGTCTCGCGCACGGACCCGCCGTACGGCGAGTCCCCGCCGCCCTGCGACCGCCCGGTCACATAGACCGTGGCGCCGGTGGCGCCGAGCGCCTCGGCAATGCCCTTCCCCGCGCCTCTGCTGGCGCCGGTGACCACGGCGACGACTTCCTTGCCGGAGCGCGTCACGGCATGCCTCCTCACGGTGAAAAGCAGCGGTGAACTGCGAGAACAGTAATCGGACAGGCTGTCCGTTTACCTGTTTCGACGATATGGACACCGTGTCCGGTTGTCAAATAGAGTCGTTCCATGAACGCAACCCCCCAGCCCTCGACCCGGCGCGCGGATGCCGTGCGCAACCGCTCGGCACTGCTCGCGGCCGGCGGACGCGTGTTCGCCCGCCGCGGTGTGGAGGTGCCGATGGAGGAGGTCGCGCAGGAGGCGGGCGTGGGCCGCGGCACCCTCTACCGGCATTTCCCGAGCCGCCAGCACCTCCTCGGCGCCCTCATGGAGGAACAGGCAGCCCACCTCGCCGCCGAGGCCCGCCGCCTGCTGGCCGAGGGTCCGGTCTGGGACGGCGTCGTCGCCTGGCTGCGCCTCTACGACGAGAGCCTCGCCCGCTACCGTGGCGCCAGCGACCACGTCGGCGCCGGTCTCGACGGCGCCTCCCCGCTGGCCGGCGCCTGCCGCCCCATGCGGGCCGCCTTCGCCGAACTCCTCGACCGTGCGCGCGAGGTGGATCTCGTACGGCCCGACATCACCGCCGAGCAGGCCCTGGCACTGGTCGCCGCCCTTCCCAAGGACGCCGCGACGGGAAGCGCGCAGGCGCCCTTTCTCGACATCGTGACCCAGGGGCTGCGGGCCTGACGCCGGCCCTGGGGGCTGGGGCCCTGCGTACGGCCCTCACCCTCAGCGCAGGGTGACGCGGCTCGGGCCGTTGAACGGGGCGTAGGACGTGACCGTGTTGGGGGTGCGCAGGGTGGCGTCCTTGGTGAACAGGTCGCGTGCGGCGGGGAAGGAGACGTCGCCGCTGACCACCAGGGCGACGCGGTCGTAGAACTCCTGGGTGGGGCCGGTGAGTTGGCCTCCGGGTTCGCCGCCCTCTTCTTCCTCGCCCCAGACGTCCCACAGGAGCGTCTCCACCTTGTTCAGCGCGGCCAGGTCGAGGCGGATGTTGCCGGCGACGAACCACTCGCCCCAGAAGGGGCCTTCGTGCGGAGGGTGGAGGCCGAAGGTCTCCTGGTCGGCCCTGCCCTCCTGGATCGCCTGCCAGGCCTCGCCCGCGACGAGGAAACGGTCTCGGGGTACGTCCATCGGGTCGAAGTCCGCGTTCCAGTGGGCGGTGACGGTCGGATCGGTGAGCTGGGAGTCGGCGAGGAGCCAGCCGCGGTCGTCGGTCCAGTACTCGGTGACGACGTGGTCGCCGTGGAAGAGCTGGGAGGCGTCGGTGCCGGGCGCGTTGAAGTAGTCGGCGAAGCCGGAGCGGATGCGGGCCGGGATGCCGAGGTGGCGCAGGAACGAGCAGTGCAGGAGCGAGAAGTCCCGGCACACTCCGACGAACCGGTCGCCGGGTTCGCGTGGCTGGGTGAGTGGGGCGGGGTTGCGGTCGACCACGATCCGCAGAATGTCGTCGATGTAGCGGGTCTCGGCGTCGTTGTGGAGGCGGTCGGTGGGGTGGGTGTGGTCGTAGAAGCCGTCTTCGAGGCGGTGGATGAGCAAGTCGCGGGTGATGCGGGCGAGTTGGGTCGGGTCGCGGGGGAGGTCCGCGTAGTGGTGGGCGAGGGTGCCGGGAGTGGAGTACGTGCTCTGGGTGGCGTAGAAGGCGAGGTCCGCGGTGAGGGGCATGGCACCCGACCGTGTCAAAATTCGCCCTGGATTGTCCAGAGTTACTTCAGCTCGGGTTCGCGGCGACCGAGCGCCAGATGCGTTCCGGGAGGACGCGGGCGGCCTCGTCGAGGTCGAGTTCGACGTCGTCGATGCCGGAGAGCCAGCGGCGGACCACGCCGACCAGCGGGCCCAGGACGAGGGACTCCAGCAGGGGCAGCGGCAGTGGGGCCAACTCGCCCGAATCCACGTGGGATTGGACCCAGGTGGCGAACACCGAGAGTCTGGCCTCCTGGGAGTCGCGGAGTTCTCTGGCCTGGATCATGTTCCGCTGGTCGGTTCTGGCGGAGTGCAACAGCAGGGCGGCGTCCCGGTGTTCGCGGACGAAGGTGAGATGCGTCCGTACGATCGCGCGGATGCCGGTGCGGGCGGTGCGGGTCGCCTGGAGCGCGGTGATCAACTCACCCAGCAGTCGGCTCAGCCAGCGCTCCGTCAGGGCGTCGACCAGGCCGTCCAGGCTGCCGAAGTGGTGGTACAGGCTGCCGAGGCTGACACCGCTGGCCTTCGTCACGGCGTTCACGGTCAGGCCCTGCTCGCCCTGCTCCGCGAACAGGCGCAGCGCGGCGTCGAGGAGCAGGTCTGCGGTGACCTCGCCGCGTTGTTGCTTGGGGCTCATGCGGGGCAGCCTATTGGGAACTCGGTTCTAGAGTGAATTTCTAGAGCAGATTTCTGGAATCCTCTTCCGGTCTGGTCATCCGGCGGTCCAGACTTGGCGGTGGCCGGGCCCGCGTCCGTCCGTCTCGGGGGATACGGATGGCCGTGGGTCCGGTGGGCTTTGTGTGGGGGTGCATAGGATCGGCCGCATGGCGCTGCGTCCCGTTCAGGTGAATATCAAGGCCGTTGACGTTTTGGCGGTCGGGCGGTTCTGGGGGGAGGCGCTCGGCTGGAGTGTCTTCAGCCCTGGTGTGACCACGTACGTCGGGCCGGGTGGCGGCCTCGTCTGGCCGGAGCCGGTCGGTCTCGGTATCGATGTCGTGCCGGTTCCGGAAGTGAAGACGCCGACGAAGAACCGGCTGCACCTTGATCTCGCCACCACTTCTGCTGCCCACCAGGCGGAGTTGGTCGCGCGTCTACGGTCGCTCGGCGCGGCGCCCGTCGATGTGGGGCAGGGGGATGTGCCGTGGACGGTCCTTGCGGACCCTGAAGGCAACGAGTTCTGTGTGCTGGAACCCCGGGAGATCTATCGGGACACCGGGCCGATCGCTGCGGTGGTCGTCGATTGCTTGGATCCTCGGGTCATGGCGCGGTTCTGGGGCGAGGTGTTGGACTGGGCTGTTCTTGAAGTGTCCGACGACCAGGCCTCGTTGCGTTCCGCCGAGGGTGTCGGGCCGTACTTGGAGTTCCTGCGCGTGCCTGGAGTGAAGGCCGTGCCTGATCGCGTCCATCTTGATCTGATGCCGTATCCCGGTGACGACGAGGAGGCGGAGGTGGGGCGGGTGAAGGGGCTTGGGGCGAGCGATCTGGATCTCGGGCAGGGTGATGTTCCGTGGACGTGTCTGACTGATCCGGAAGGTCACGAGTTTTGCGTTCTGGCGCTGTCCTGACCACTCGCTTCTTGGCCAGTGTCGGGCTTCCGCGGCCCGAGTAAAGGGCGCTCCCTGCGGTCGCGTCGGCTTCGCCGATTCCGCTTCGCTCCACCCTTGACTAGGGCCGCTCCAGCCCGTTTGAGAAGCGAGCGAGTGGCCCGGAGGAATGGGGGGCCAGGTAGGAATCCCCTTGCCTGAACTGTGTTGCCGGCCGGTGTGGAGGGGGCGCGTTCGCGTCTCGCCAGCACGCCGCCTCGGCTCAGCGGCCAGCGGTGGGTGAGGGGTGAGGGGTGCTGGAGGCTGTGGGTAAAACTAACCACCGTCGTGTGCTTTGAGCGGTTAGGAAATGCCCCGGCCTCCAGAGGGTGCAGGGCCGGAACGGGGCGGGGAGGGGCGTCTGTTGCTTGCGGTGGGCGGTGGAGGTGCGGTGCCGTACAACCGTCTGTGTGTGCCGTAGGTCTTCTGGTGGGTGCCGGCGACCGGTATCCATCGGAGGGGGAACTCATGGGGACGTACCGTCGGAGAATGTGCCGTACCTGGCCGGGTGCCGCAGCGGCTCTTGTTGTTGGTGGGGTGTTGCTGCCTGCGGCGGGCGCGCAGGCCGCGGAAGTGACGCGGGCGGCCCAGGGTAGTGCCACCGCGGTTGTCGTCGGTGGCGACCATGTCGTCTATACCGCGGCCAGCGGACAGACGAACAAGGTCTTCTACTGGATCTCTGGCTATTCCTCGGACGGTACCGGCCGGGAAGAGCTTCAAATCGGTATCGACGACATCGTGCCGATCGCCGCGGGGCCCGGGTGCGAGCATCCCGGCGCGGATACCGAGTACCCCGGCGACCCGACCAAGGTGACCTGCACGTTCTCTGACGATTCCGCCGCCCCGAGAGCCTATCCGCGGGCGATATTGAACCTCGGTGACGGCAACGACACGTCGTTGAGCAACTTCCCCGACCGCCGCTTCGACGTCTACGGCGGCCCGGGCAACGACACGTTGAACGGAACCCGGTACACCTCGAACGGTCACCCGAACCCGGCCGGTCTCGGCTTCGAGAACCTCCACGGTGGCCCCGGGGACGACCGGTTGACCAATGGCCGTGACATGTACGGCGACGACGGCAATGACACCCTCACGGCGGGCAACAACATTTGGGGTGGCAACGGCAACGACACCATTACCGGAACCGCTGCCGTCAACTCCCTGGACGGCGGGTCCGGCAGTGACACCATCCAGGGAGCGGGCGGAAGGGACTACATCTACGGCCGGGCCGGGAACGACCACCTCTATGGCGGCACTGGTGACGACGACGTCTACGGCAACAGCGGGAACGACGTGATCTACGGCAACAGCGGCAACGACACCATCGTGGGCGGCCCGGGCAACGACGTTCTCTCCGGCGGCCCCGGCAGTAACCGCGTAGTCGGTTAGTCGGCCGACCGCTCGGCGTCAACTTCGGGGGTTCTGGCGTACGTTGAAGGGTGATTACAGTGGGTGGTCGGGCTGATACTTTGCGTTTATGAAGTTCAGGCTGACCTATGACGTGGCCGGTGCTCCCGACGAGTTCTTCGCCTGGTTACTCGATCCGCGGCGTGAAGAGGACTTGTACAAGGGCGAGTTGAGGTACCGGAGCTATGAGACGGCCGGGCGGCGCGAGAGCGAGGAGCGGGTCGTGCGGCGGGCCTGGTTCCAGCGAGGGGGGCAACTGCCCGGTCCAGTGGCCCAGTTGTTCGGTCCCGGCTTCAGTGAGACCGAGGACGGGACCTTCGAGAAGGCCGACCGGCTGTGGACCTGGAGGGTCACGCCGAGCAGCCTGGCCGACAAGATCCGTCACGAAGGCAGCCTGTGGGCCGAAGCCGTCGACGGCGTCCGTACCCGCCTCCGGGTGGAGTTGACCTTCGACGCGAAGATCTTCTCCGTCGGCGGCCTGCTGGAGACCGCCACGGAGAAGAACCTGCGTGAGGAGTGGGACCGTACCGTCGTGCTCTACAACCGTCAGACCTCGGCCTGAGCGGCCGCGGGCGCCGAGGTCCGTCCGGCGAGGCGGGTGAACACCACGTACAGCACCGCGCTCAGCACGAACCCCACGATCGGCGTGCTGTCGCCGAAGGACGGCCAGTGCTTCGGGACGTAGCCGACGTAGTCCTCCTGGTTGGAGAAGAGGGGGACCGAGACCGCTACGCCGATCAACAGGGCTGCCAGGCCTGGCCAGTTGGTGAAGGTGGGGTCGGTCAGGCGGGGGGCCAGTTGCTCCGTTGTCGTCGTGCCGCGTGACTGGTACCAGCGTTCCACCAGGACCACGCCCAGCCACGGTGCCACCCAGTACGCGATCACCAGCAGGAACGCCTCGTACGCCGAACCCGCGTCGGACAGGGACGCCCACGCCGCCGCCGTACCGGCCACGCCTGAGACCACCACCAGGACGCTGCGGTTCAGCCACGCGGGGAGTTTCAGGCCGAGCGCCGTGAGGGAGATCGCGCCGGAGTAGACGTTCAGGGCGTTCGCCGAGATCGCGCCGAGGATGATCGCGAGCAGGACCAAGTTGGCGAGCCAGGACGGGAGATGGCCGGTGAAGGCCGCCGTCGGGGTCGCGTCCTTGGGGGCCAGGAGCGTGGCCGAGGCCGCGCCCATCACCGCCACGAACGTCACCGACACGAACAGGCCCAGCGCCGGGTACAGGATCGTCTTGAACTTGTTCGCCGTGCGGGGGAGGTAGCGCGCGTAGTCCGTGGCGTACGGGTTCCAGCCCGCCGCGTAACCCCACGCCGCGCTGAGGGCGAGCAGGAAGCCGCCCACGCCGCCGCCCGTGCCGCCCCCGCCGAGGTGCGCGTCCTTGAAGGTCCAGACGCCGGCCAGCAGGAAGATCACCGCGAGCGCCGGGAACGCGTACTTCTCGAAGGTGTGCACGAAGTTGTGGCCGATGAAGCCGATGAGGATTTCCGCCACTACTACGAGCAACAGCGAGGGCAGGGGACGTAGACCTGTGAGCGTGTTGAGTGCGAACGCCGCGCTCACGCTGTTCACCGCGAACCAACCGACGCCCGCCACAAGGCCGTTGGCCGCCGACGGGATGATGTTGCCGCGGAAGCCGAAGGAGAAGCGGCCGATCACCATCTGCGGGACGCCGAAGCGCGGGCCGTCCAGGGAGAGGAAGCCCTGCGTGATCGCGCCGAGGCCCGTGCCCAGGACGATCGCCGCGGTCGCCTGCCAGAAGCTCAGGCCGAAGAAGAGGACCGAGATCACGCCGATGTAGACGGTCGCGAACTCGATGTTCGGGGAGGCCCAGGTCCAGAGGAGCTGGAGCGGGCTGCCGTGGCGTTCGGCGTCGGGGATGGGCTCGGCACCGGCCGTCTCTACGGCGATGACCTTGTCACCGTATTCGGGGGCGAGGGTGCCGGTCGATTCGGCGGGAGCAGTCGTCATGCGAGGTAAGTGTCCGGTTCCTGCCGGTCCGGGCCCAGAGGCGCATTGTCCGTACCGGGCCGCTCACCGGCGTACAACCTGCACGTATCACTCGGCCTTGGGGTCGTCCTTGAGGTCGTCCTTGTTCAGGGACTTCAGGAACTCGGGGTTGTCGTCCGGCGCGATCCACTGGCCCGGCGCTGTCGTCGCCCCGGCTGCCGTACGGCGCGGCCTGCCCGCGATCAGCCACGCGACCGGGCCCACCAGCACCTCGCCGAAGAGCAGGATCACGAACACCCACGCCAGCTTCGGCATGCCGCGCACGTCCTCCTCGGGCGTGTTCAGGCAGTCCACGAAGGCGTAGATCCACAGGGCCAGGACCAGCAGGAAGGGCAGATACCTGAGCATGGCGGCGAGATTCTCCTGATGGGTGAGACGGCCCCGGTGACGGGGTCAGGTTAGCGGGTGGCCGATACTTGGACACATGGCTTACGACGATCTTCGCTCCCTGCTCAGGGCACTCGAGCGCGAGGGAGACCTCAAGCGCATCAAGGCCGAGGTGGACCCCTATCTGGAGGTCGGGGAGATCGTCGACCGGGTGCAGAAGGCCGGTGGACCCGCCCTCCTCTTCGAGAGCGTCCGCGGATCGAGCATGCCCCTCGCCATGAACGTCTTCGGGACCGACCGGCGGCTGCTGAAGGCGCTCGGGCTGAAGTCGTACGGCGACATCTCCGACAAGATCGGCGGGCTGCTGCGGCCCGAACTGCCGCAGGGGTTCGTGGGCGTGCGGGACGCCTTCGGGAAGCTCGGGTCGATGACCCACGTACCGCCGAAGAAGGTCAAGGAAGCGCCGGTGCAGGAGGTGGTGCTCACGGGTGACGACGTCGACCTCGACATGCTGCCCGCGCTCTTCACCTGGCCGCAGGACGGCGGGTCCTTCTTCAACCTCGGGCTCACGCACACGAAGGACCCGGAGAGCGGGATCCGCAATCTCGGGCTGTACCGGCTCCAGCGCCACGACAAGCGCACCATCGGCATGCACTGGCAGATCCACAAGGACAGCCGGAACCACTATCAGGTGGCCGCGCGGCGCGGGGAGCGGCTGCCGGTCGCGATCGCCTTCGGGTGTCCGCCCGCCGTGACCTACGCCTCCACCGCGCCCCTTCCCGGTGACATCGACGAATACCTCTTCGCCGGGTTCATCGCGGGCAAGCGGATCGAGATGGTCGACTGCAAGACCGTGCCGTTGCAGGTGCCGGCGCAGGCCGAGGTCGTCATCGAGGGGTGGCTGGAGCCCGGCGAGATGCTGCCTGAGGGGCCGTTCGGGGACCACACCGGGTTCTACACACCGCAGGAACCCTTCCCCGCGCTGACCATCGACTGCGTCACGATGCGGAAGCGGCCGTTGCTTCAGTCGATCGTCGTAGGGCGGCCTCCGACGGAGGACGGACCGCTGGGACGGGCGACCGAGCGCTTCTTCCTCCCCCTGCTGAAGATCATCGTGCCGGACATCGTGGACTACCACCTGCCCGAAGCGGGCGGATTCCACAACTGCGCGATCGTCTCCATCGACAAGAAGTACCCGAAGCACGCGCAGAAGGTGATGCACGCGGTCTGGGGTGCGCACATGATGTCCCTGACCAAGCTGATCGTCGTCGTCGACTCCGACTGCGATGTCCACGATCTGCACGAGGTCGCGTGGCGGGCGCTCGGCAACACGGACTACGCCCGCGATCTCTCGGTCGTGGAAGGACCCGTCGATCATCTCGACCATGCCTCCTACCAGCAGTTCTGGGGCGGCAAGGCGGGGATCGACGCGACGAGGAAGTGGCCCGAGGAGGGCTACACGCGGGACGGCGGCTGGCCCGAGATGGTGCTGTCCGACCCGGAGACGGCGGCGAAGGTCGACCGCCGGTGGAAGGAGTACGGACTGTGAGCAGCGCGTCTGCCGCGATCCCGCAGCCGGGGCGCACCAAGGCGTTCCTACGCCTCGTCATGATCGAGCACTCCGTCTTCGCCCTGCCCTTCGCCTACATCGCCGCGCTGACCGCGATGTACGAGATGGACGAGAACATCCACTGGGGGCGGCTGCTCCTGGTCACCATCTGCATGGTGGGGCTGCGGACGTTCGCGATGGCGGTCAACCGGATCATCGACCGCGAGATCGACGCCCGTAACCCGCGCACCGCGCACCGCGAACTGGTCACCGGCGCGATGTCGGTGAGGCACGCGTGGACGGGCGCGCTCGTCGCCGTCGTCGTCTTCCTGGGCTCGGCGGCGCTCCTCAACCCCCTGTGCCTGGCGCTGGCGCCCATCGCGGTGATCCCGATGGTGGTCTATCCGTACGGCAAGCGGTTCACGAACTTCCCGCAGGCCATCCTCGGTCTCGCCCAGGCGATGGGCCCGGTCGGCGGCTGGCTGGCGATCACCGGCGAGTGGTCCTGGGACGCGGTGATCCTCGGTCTCGCCGTCGGCATCTGGATCGGCGGCTTCGACCTGATCTACGCCTGCCAGGACATCGAGACCGACCGCGAGATCGGCGTCATGTCGGTCCCGGCGCGCTTCGGCATCCCGGCGTCGATCTGGGGCGCGCGCGTCTGCCACGCCATCACGACCGCCCTCCTCGCCTGGTACGGCGCGGCCACCGGCGCCGGTGCCTTCTTCTGGTTCGGCCTGCTGATCGTCGCGGGCGCGTTCGTGTACGAGCACTCGATCGTGCGGCCGCATGATCTCTCGCGGTTGAACCGGGCGTTCTTCAGCGTCAACGGGTTCATCGGGATCGCGTTGTTCGTGTGTGCGCTGCTGGATCTGCTGGTGCGGGGGCTCACCGTCTAAGCGGCGGCAAGTTGAGTCCTCACGATGTCAGTGCGGTCCTCGGGGTGGGCCTGCGGCGGAACACGAACGCCGCCCCCACCCCCGCCACCAGCCCGATCAGGTGCGCCTGCCAGCTGACCCCGGACTGGGTCGGTGCCAGGCCGAACAGGATCGAACCGCCCCACACCGCGCCGATCAGCAGGCCCACGACGATGCCCAGCGGTCGGCGTTCCGCGAAACCGCTCACCAGCAGGAAGCCGAAGAGGCCGAAGATCAGGCCCGACGCGCCCGCCGTGTTCGTGTGGGCCGGGGATATGAGCCACACCCCGAGGCCGTCCGCGACGATGATCAGCGCGCTGACCGCGGCGAACCGGCGGATGCCGCCCAGCGCGGCCAGGAAACCGAACACCAGCAGCGGCACGCTGTTCGCGGCGACATGCGCGAAGCCGAAGTGGATGAACGCGGCCGGGACGATGTCGATCAGCTCGGACGGCTCGCGCGGGACGATCCCGAAGCCGTCGAGAGCGTGGCCGCTGATCACGTCCACCACTTCGAGCAGCCACAACAGCGCGACCCAGCCCACCATCAGCTTGGCCGCGGCCTTCGCGCGGTCGCCCTGCGACCACTCCAACTCCGTACCGGACATGGCACCCCCCACAGTCCACGCGTCCTCACAGAAGAACGCCCCGGCACCCTTGGCCGGTTCCCGCCCCGCGACGCCAGCTAGGCTCGGTGTCGTGAACCCAGTCAAGCCAGGAGAGACGCCGCGTACGCCTTGGATCGTAGGGGTGTCCGGCGCTTCCGGCACCCCATACGCGGCTGCCGTCCTGCGCGCGCTCCTCGACGCCGGCGAGAGCGTCGACCTCGTGGTGTCCCGCGCGTCCCGGCTCACGCTCCTCGACGAGACGGGGATCGCCTACCGGGACGCCCACTGGCAGGACGACCTGCGGGAATGGCTGGCCCGCGGCGCCGACGGCAAGCCCGGCACCTTCGAGCCCGCCCTCGACGCCGTACGGCACTGGAGCGCGGGCGACCTCGCGGCGGGGCCGTCCTCGGGGTCGTACCCCTCGAAGGGGATGATCGTCGTGCCCGCGTCGACCGCGTGCGTCGCCGGGATCGCCCTCGGGCTGAGCAAGGACCTGTTGCAGCGGGCGGCGAGCGTCACCCTCAAGGAGCGGCGGAAGCTGGTGGTCGCCGTACGCGAGACGCCGTTGAACGGGCAGACGCTGCGGCACCTCGTGACCCTGGACGACCTGGGGGCGGCCGTGGTGCCCGCCTCGCCCGGGTTCTACGCCGGGGCCACCCACATCCAGGACCTGGTGGACTTCGTCGCCGGGCGGGTCCTGGACTCGGCTGGCGTCGAGCACGATCTGTACCGGCGCTGGAAGGGCGACCTCGGCGCCGGCTTCCGCACCACCGACTGACGTACGGCACCAACTGACGTACAGCACCCACTTATTCATCGTCATCAATCGTCATCACCGGAAGGCAATCGATCGCATGGACGCGGTGGACAGGCAGCTCATCCAGGCCCTGAGAGAGAACGGCCGGGCCTCCTACGCGGAGCTGGGGCGCCTCGTCGGCCTGTCGGGACCCAGTGTCACCGACCGCATCAACCGGCTGGAGGCGGCCGGTGTCATCACCGGTTACCGCGCGACCGTCGACTCGGCCTCCCTCGGCCTCGGCGTCATCGCCCTGATCGGCATCTCGCTCTCCGACGCCGCCGACCACGAGGACGTCGCGCGCCGCATGAAGGACCTCGGCGAGATCGAGGACTGCTGGTTCATCGCGGGCGAGGACTCGTTCATGCTGAAGGTGCGGGCACCGGACGTGGACGGCCTGGAGAAGACCATCCGGCGGCTCAGCGGGACCAAGGGCGTCTCCCGCACCCGTACGACGATCGTCCTCTCCACGAAGTGGGAGAACCGGGTCGGAGAGCTGCCCGAAGAGGCGTAGAGACGTAGGCGTACCGTTTAGCAAGCTGTCTTAGGAAGAGGTATGGGCATGGATGTCGGGCTCAAGCGCGAGCTGGAGCAGAAGGTCCGCTCCGGTGAGCGGCTGTCCCGTGAGGACGGCATCGCGCTGTACGAGTCGGACGACCTGGCCTGGCTGGGCGGACTCGCGCACGAGGTGCGGACGCGGAAGAACGGCGATGTCGTCCACTTCAACGTCAACCGCCACCTGAACATGACCAACGTGTGCACCGCGTCCTGCGCCTACTGCTCGTTCCAGCGCAAGCCGGGCGAGAAGGACGCGTACACGATGCGCATCGAGGAGGCCGTCCGGCTCGCGAAGGCGATGCAGGGCGAGAACCTCACCGAGCTGCACATCGTCAACGGCCTGCACCCGAACCTCCCCTGGCGCTACTACCCCCGGTCGCTGAGCGAGCTGAAGAAGGCCCTCCCGGAGGTCTCCCTCAAGGCCTTCACGGCCACCGAGATCCACCACTTCGAGACCATCTCCGGGCTGAGCGCGAGCGAGATCCTCGACGAGCTGATCGAGGCCGGGCTCGAATCCCTCACCGGCGGCGGTGCGGAGATCTTCGACTGGGAGGTCCGCCAGCACATCGTGGACCACCGCACGCACTGGGAAGACTGGTCGCGCATCCACCGCCTGGCGCACGAGAAGGGTCTCAAGACCCCGTGCACCATGCTCTACGGCCACATCGAGGAGCCGCGCCACCGCGTGGACCACGTGCTGCGGCTGCGCGAGCTCCAGGACGAGACCGGCGGTTTCCAGGTCTTCATCCCGCTGCGCTACCAGCACGACTTCGTCGACATGAAGGACGGCAAGGTCCGCAACCGCCTTCAAGCGCGGACCCAAATGGCCACGGGCGCCGAGGCGTTGAAGACCTTCGCGGTGTCCCGTCTCCTCTTCGACAACGTCCCGCACGTCAAGGTCTTCTGGGTCATGCACGGCGTCCAGACCGCCCAACTCGCCCTCCAGCACGGCGCGGACGACATGGACGGCTCGGTCGTCGAGTACAAGATCACGCACGACGCCGACAACTACGGCACCCCGAACAAGCTCACCCGCGACGACCTCCTCGACCTGATCCGCGACGCCGGTTTCCAGCCGGTCGAGCGGAACACGCGCTACGAGATCATCCGCGAGTACGACGGCCCGGACCCGGCGCGGCGCGAGTCGCCACAGCCGATGCGAGTCTGAACGGAACGATGGCGCTCACTTTCGAACTGGACCCCGCGATAACCCCCGCCCTGCGCGAGGAGATCCTCACCCTCTGGGCGGACGTCTCCAACGCGGGGGGCTCGGTCGGCTTCGTCGCACCGGTGACGGCCGACGAGATACGGCCCGAACTGGTCCGGCACTTCGTCGCCATGGCGGAGGGCCGCACCCGGCTGCTGGTCGGCCGGGACGAGACGGGCACGGTCGCCGCGACCGTGTTCCTCGCGTTCAACACCCACCGCCTGATGCTGCACTGGCTGTGGCTCTACACGGTGATGGTCCACCCCCGCCACCAGGGCAAGGGCTACGGCCGCGACCTCCTCGCCGCCGCCGAGCAGGCCGCCCGCGGCCTCGACGGCATCGAGGCGATCCGCCTCACCTGCCGGGGCGGCCACGGCCTGGAGCGGTTCTACGGCTCCTGCGGCTACAAGGAGGTCGGGCGGGTGCCCGGCGCGATCCGGGTCGCCCCCGGGGACGACCGGGACGACATCTTCATGTTGCTGCCGCTGCTGTGACCCCCCTGCAAGATCCGTGCGACACCGTGCTTCACTGATTGATGCCCTTGTCCCGAATCGGAAGAGTGGATTGAGATGTTCCGCTACACACTGTGGCGCCTCGGAGTCTTCGCGGGCTGCCTCGGCGTCGTCTGGGGCCTCGTCTATCTCGGCGTCTTCCCGCGCGGCTTCGGCGAGTCCAACGGCATGTGGATCGTGCTGCTGGCGCTGGTGATCTCGGCGCCGATCAGCTTCGTGGTGCTGCGCGGGGTGCGGGACCGGGCCTCGGTGCAGATCGTCGAGCGGGTCGACCGGATGAAGGCCAACCTGGACGCCAACCGCAGCCAGGAGGACGAGACGGTGGACGCAGCCCAGCCGGCCGCCCAGCCGACGTCCCACCCGCAGGGCCAGACTTCCTGACACCTGGGTCCAACTACCCTTGCCCCCATGGGTGCCGTGAAGACCAAGCGCATGCCGCGGGCGGTCCGTGAGCAGCAGATGCTCGACGCCGCCGTGCAGACCTTCGGGCAGCGCGGGTACATGGCCGCGTCGATGGACGAGATAGCCGAACTCGCGGGCGTGTCCAAGCCGTTGGTGTATCTCTACCTGAACTCGAAGGAAGACCTGTTCACCGCGTGCATCCGGCGCGAGGGCCAGGCGCTCACCGAGGCGGTACGGGCCGGTGTGGACACCGGGTCGCCCGCCGATCGCCAACTCTGGGACGGGCTGCGGGCGTTCTTCACGCACACCGCGCAACACCCGGACGGCTGGGCCGTGTTGCACCTCCAGTCCCGCACCCACGGCGAGCCCTTCGCGGCCGAGGTGGCGGCGATGCGCGCCGAACTCGTCGCGTTCGTCACCGAGTTGATCGCGGCGGCCGCCCGCGAGGCGCACCGCGACCCGGACCTCCCCGAGCACGAGGTCGCCGGTCTGGCCGAGGCCTTGGTCGGCGCCGCCGAGTCCCTGGCGGCCTGGTCGAACGCGACCCCGGGCGTCACCGCCAAGCAGGCGGCGGCGACGCTGATGAACTTCGCGTGGGCGGGGCTGGGGCAGTTGATGGAGGGGCGGCCGTGGACGCCGTAGCGCTCATCAGCTCATGGCCGTAGCGCTCGTCCGCTCATAAAGGGAGCGGTCGGACGAGCCCCTCCACATGCGTGCGCTCCCCGCTCCGCAGCTGGAAACGGCCGCCCTCCGCCGCGTACTCCACCACCCCCGGCAGCAGCACCGGCGCCCTGAACTCGGCCCGCACGTAAGCGGCTTCGGGCGTCCCGTGCGCCGCCAGGCACCGCGCCGCCGTCCACATGCCATGGGCGATCGCGCGCGGGAAGCCGAAGAGGCGGGCGGTGAGCGGGGAGAGGTGGATGGGGTTGCGGTCGCCGGACGCGGAGCCGTAGCGCCGGCCGACGTCCTCGGCGAGGCGCCACTCGGCGATCGTGGGCAACGCGGCCTGCGCGCCGGGGACTTCGGGCGCGTGCGCGGGTGTGTCGGCGCGCTGGTGCCGGGCGAGATACGTGCTCCGCGATTCCCATACGACCTTGCCGCCGCCCCCGCCGACACCCTCGCCCCCGACCCGCATCTCCGTCGTGACCGTCGCCTCCGTGCCACGCCGATGCGGGGTCAACTCTTCGACATAGACGGTGAGTTCGTGGTCCCCTGTGGCCGGTACCGCCGCATGTCGGGTGATCTCCACCGACGTGTGGACCAGACCGAGGAGGGGGAGCGGGAAGGCCCGGCAGCTCATCAGGCGCATGGCCAGCGGGAAGGCGAGGACGTGGGGATACGTGATCGGGAGGGCGTCGTCTCCGGTGGCGAAGCCGCAGACGCGTTCGTAGGCGGCCAGTTTCGCCAGGTCGACGCGGACGCCGGGCAGGACCAGGCGGGTGCGGGGGAACCGGGCGTCGGGGCGGGGCCGTTTGAAGGGGGAGAGGAGGGCGCCGCGGAGGAGGAGCGGGGTGAGTGCGGGGGTGTCGGTGAGAGGCGGATAGGGGTTGGCCATGTCCCACTCCCGGGTGGCTTCCTGGGCGGCTCTTTTCGGCTTACTTCGCAGTAAGGTTACCGCAGGTAAGGCCAAGTGGGGCGAGCCGGGCGGTCCATGGCGGGTACATGGGTGACGCAGAGGTGACGCAGGGCTGACGCACGGCTGACAAAGCGCCCTGAACCCGCCGAGGTTGCACAGGCCCGGCTCCGTACCACCCCCGAACCCGCACGAAGCCCCCACGAGGGCCCCGTACGATCTTCGACCTAACCCGAGGTAACACCCCGGCCGCGGGCCGGGATGAACGCCTCGGTACGCACCATGCGTACCTAATGCAGCAGAGCGGTACAAGCTGCACGCCACAGGAGCTGCCATGTCCCTCGTCTATCCGTCCGGCTACGACTACGACGGCGCGCCCGTGCTCGTCGAGCCCGAGATCCGGCGGCTGGACGGCGTGGTGCGGGAGGTGTCCGTACCGCCGTTGGTGCCGCCGGCGACCCACGGCTCGCTCGCCGACCTGCCGTTCGAGAACGCGGCGGCGGCGCCGGAGCACGTGGTCCTCAGCAGGCAGGACGAGGACGGCAGTTGGCGTGATGTGACGGCGACGGAGTTCGCCGAGCAGGTGCAGGCCGTCGCCAAGGGGATGATCGCGGAGGGGCTCGCGCCGGGTGACCGGATCGCGGTCATGGCGCGGACGTCGTACGAGTGGACGCTCCTCGACTTCGCCGCGTGGGCGGCCGGTCTGGTGACCGTGCCGGTGTACCCGACCTCCTCCCTCTTCCAGATCCGGTGGATCCTCCAGGACTCGGGCGCGGTGGCGATGGCCGCCGAGACGGTCGCGCAGGCGGCGGCGCTGGGTCCGGAGACACCGCGGCTGCCCGATCTGCGGCACATGTGGGTCTTCGAGAAGGGCCACCTGGACCGGCTGGCCGAGCTCGGCCGGACCGTCCCGGACCAGGAAGTCTCCGTACGGCGTGGGGTGTTGCTGCCCGACACGCTCGCCACCGTCATCTACACCTCGGGTACTACGGGTCGCCCCAAGGGCTGCGCGATCACCCACGGCAACTTCCTCGCGGAGATCGACAACGCGATCGAACTCCTCTACGGCGTCTTCAAGAACAAGGCGGACGAGGAACCCTCCACGCTCCTCTTCCTCCCCTACTCCCACGTCTTCGGCCGCATGGTCGCGGTCGCCTGCATCCGCGCCCGCGTCCGCCTCGGCCACGCCGCGAGCCTCAAGTCCGAGGACCTCCTCGCCGACTTGGCGAGTTTCCAGCCGACCTTCCTGCTGGCCATCCCGTACATGCTGGAGAAGGTCTTCAACAACGCCCGGGCGAAGGCGGAGAAGGGCGGCCGCGGCAAGGTCTTCGACCGCGCGACCAGCGTCGCCCGCCGCTACGGCGAGGCGCTGGAGGCCCGCCAGTCCGGCAAGGGACCTGGCCCGAGCCGCCCGTTGAAGACCGCCCGCGCCTTCTACGACCCGCTCGTCTACCGGAAGATCCGCAACGCCCTTGGCGGCAAGCTCCGTTACGTCATCTGCGGCGGCTCCCCGCTGGGCCGCCGCCTCGCCGCGTTCTACGCCGGCGCGGGCATCGAGATCTTCGAGGGTTACGGCCTGACCGAGACGACGGCGGCGGCCACCTGCACCCCGCCGCTCAAACCCCGGCTGGGGACGGTGGGTTGGCCCATGCCGGGGACGAAGGTACGCATCGCGTCGGACGGCGAGATCCTGCTCGCCGGCGGCCAGGTCTTCCGGGGTTACTGGGATCCGCACGGCGACGGGGTGATCCCCGCGTCTCAGGACGGCTGGTTCGCGACCGGCGACATCGGCCGCCTCGACGACGAGGGCTACCTCACCATCACCGGCCGCAAGAAGGAGATCCTGATCACCGCGGGCGGCAAGAACGTGGCCCCGGCCCCCCTGGAGAACTGGCTCCGCTCCCACCCGCTGGTGGCCCAGTGCATGGTCGTCGGCGACCGCCGCCCCTACGTCGCCGCCCTCATCACCCTCGACCTCGAAGGCATCACCCACTGGCGCCAGATGAACGGCAAACACCCGGTCCCCGCCGAACTCCTGGTCAACGACGAGGAGTTGATCGGCGTCCTGCAACGCGCCGTCGACGACGCCAACAAGCTGGTCTCCCGCCCCGAGTCCATCCGCCGCTTCAGCATCCTGCCCGTGGACTTCACGGAGGCGGCGGGCCATCTGACACCGTCGATGAAGCTGCGCCGGGAGTTCGTCATGCAGGAGTTCGCGAAGGACATCGAGGCGCTGTACGCGAACTAACCCCCGTTCAGGGTGATTTGGTGCGGACCTGGTCATTGACTTCCCAAGACCCCCGCGCGACATTCCCAGCCCATTCCCCGTCGGGCTGGAGCGGCCATGACCACGAGCGCGGACGGACAGGTACAACTCCCCGGTAGAAGACGTGTGTTGGCCGGTGGTGCGGTTGCGGCGCTCGGTGTCGTCGCCGGGGTGCAGCACTCCGCCCGCGCCGCCGATCTTCCCCTCCTCGGCACCTACGACGTCGTGGTGATCGGCGCGGGGGCGGCCGGGATGACCGCCGCGTTGACCGCCGCGCGGCAGGGCCTGAGCTGTGTGGTGGTGGAGAAGGCGCCGACGTTCGGGGGATCGGCGGCGCGTTCGGGGGCGGGGATCTGGATCCCCAACAACCCGGTGATCCTGGCGGCCGGAGTCCCCGACACCCCCGCCAAAGCAGCCACTTACCTCTCCGCGGTCGTCGGCGCCGACGTCCCCGCCGACCGCCAGCAGTCCTTCCTCGCCCACGGCCCCGCGATGATCTCCTTCGTGATGGCGAACAGCCCGCTGCGCTTCCGCTGGATGGAGGGATACAGCGACTACTACCCGGAGTTGCCGGGCGGCCTCCCCAACGGCCGTTCCATAGAACCCGATCAGCTCGACGGCAACATCCTCGGCACCGAACTCGCTCACCTCAACCCGCCCTACCTGGCGGTCCCTTCGGGCATGGTCGTCTTCAGCGCCGACTACAAATGGCTCGACCTGGCCGCGGTGAGCGTCAAGGGCGCGGCCGTCGCGACCGAGTGCCTGGCCCGGGGGACGAAGGCGGCCCTGCTCGGCCAGAAGCCGCTCACGATGGGCCAGTCCCTCGCCGCCGGTCTGCGCGCGGGGCTGCAGTCCGCGCAGGTGCCGGTGTGGCTCAACACCCCGCTCACCGAACTGTACTTGGAGGGCGGTGCCGTCACCGGCGCGGTCGTCACGAGGGCCGGAGCCACCGGTCTTGTACGCGCCCGGCGTGGAGTCGTGGTCGGCTCCGGCGGCTTCGAGCACAACGCGGCGATGCGCGCCCAGTACCAGCGCCAGCCCATCGGCACGGACTGGACGGTGGGCGCGAAGGAGAACACCGGCGACGGCATCCAGGCGGGCCAACGCGCGGGCGCCGCCCTGGCGTTGATGGACGACGCCTGGTGGGGACCGGCCATCCCGTTCCCCGGCGACCCGTACTTCTGCCTCGCCGAACGCACCCTCCCCGGCGGCCTGTTGGTCAACCAGGCCGGTTCCCGCTTCGTCAACGAGGCCGCGCCGTACAGCGACGTCGTCCACACCATGTACGACCGCGACCCGGCCGCCCCCGACATCCCGGCCTGGCTGATCGTCGACCAGAACTACCGCAACCGGTACCTGTTCCGGGACGTGCTGCCGACGTTCACGTTCCCCGACGACTGGTACAGCTCCGGCGCGGCGTACAAGGCGTGGACGCTGGACGCGCTGGCGACGTCGATCGGCGTGCCCGCGGCCGCCCTCCGGACCACGGTCACCCGCTTCAACTCCCTTGCGGCGAACGGCAAGGACCCGGACTTCGGACGCGGTGACAGCGCCTACGACCACTACTACACGGACCCGTCCGTCCTCCCCAACTCCTGCCTGGCTCCCCTGTGGCTGGCCCCGTACTACGCCTTCCGCATCGTCCCCGGCGACCTCGGCACGAAGGGCGGCATGCGGACGGACGCGCGGGCGCGGGTGCTGCGGGCGGACGGTTCGGTGATCCCCGGTCTGTACGCGGCCGGGAACGCGAGCGCGGCGGTGATGGGGCACAGCTACGCGGGCGCGGGCTCGACGATCGGTCCGGCGATGACGTTCGGGTATGTGGCGGCGCTGGATCTGGCGGGGGCGTTGTAGACAGCGGGTCGTAGCGGTCGTAGGGCTGCCGGTTCGGCCTGGTCATCACCCGGTCAAGGGATGGCCAGGTCGGGACCAAGCGGCCGTATGCATTGCGCATGCAACGGGCTCGCAGGGCTGACATAGCCGGATTTGGGCGTTGGTCCCGTGGCTACTGTGATGGCGCGAACGCGTCCACAGGGACCACGAAGACCTACGGGGAAGAGGAGACGGCGGTGGGGGAGCCGAACCGTTCACGCCTTCTTGACTACACGCGGGGGCCCGCGGCGGCGGGGGTGCCCGAGGTGCGTCGGTCGAGTCTGCTCGACTATGCCGAGGCGGCGCCCCGGCCCGGTCCGGCAGCCGACGGACGGCCCGGACCCCGGCCGGGTGTCCCGTCGTACGAGACGCCTGTCTTCGTGCCCGCGCATCCCCGGTATGTCGACGCGGTGGACGACGACGGCCGGGCGGTGCGGGTGCCGTTCGTCGTCTACGAGTTGTTCGAGCATCCGGCGCACCGCACCGCGGCCTACGCGTTCAGCACGGTGGAGAAGCTCGTGGCCGCGTTGGGGGAGGCCCAGCCGTGGGTCGGGACGTCGATCGGGCCGCTGGCCGAGGCGATGGGCGAGCGGGGCGGGACCGTCGTTCTCGACCCCAACGTCGTTCCGGGGCAGGCCAATTGGCGTCCGGCCGACCTGGCCGCCTACGCACGGGAGGTGCGCTGATGTCTGCCGACTTCAAGGCGGTGCTGGGCGACCTCACGTCGATGGCCACGACCTTCCACGACCAGGCGACGGACTACCGGAAGCTGCACCCCCAGGTCGCCCCGCCCGTGGTGAGCGGCGGGGACGCGGGGCTCGACGACGCCATCAAGGAGGTCGCCCACCTCATCCTCGGCCTGCACATCGGCTTCGCCGACCGGCTGGACGATCACGGCGACAAGGTGGCGTACGCGCGGGACTCCTTCCACCGGCACGACGTCGACGTGCACGGGGTGTTCGAGGACCTGATGGTGGGGGAGGACTGAGGGCCGATGGGTGACAGCTGGGTCGGCGGTGACATCGGTGGACTGCACACGATGGCCACCACGTACAAGAACGCCAAGGGCCAACTCGACGACGTCGTACGGCCGGTGACCAACGCCGTCGAGTCGCTCGTCGACGACGCCGGGTGGAAGGGCGACGCGGCGGAGGAGTTCCGCGCGAAGTGGAGCGAGGACGCGCTGACGGCGGGGGCGTTCGCCGGCATGGTGAGTGACGTGGGGGACATCCTCGGCACTCTGGCCGACGCGCTGTCCACGTGCGAGACGGCGCTGCAGAACGCGGAGCATGTCGCCACCGGCAAGGGCGTGTCCATGGGGGACAAGGGCGTGCCGCTGCCCCTGGTCACGGCGAACCCGCCCGATGCGGCGGACCAGAAGACGATCTCCGCGATGACCGAGTACGACACGGTCCGCAAGCAGGTCATGCACACGGCCCAGCACGCCCGGCTGATCGCGGCGGACAAGCTGCGCGGGCTGTACGCCCAGGTCACCGCGCCGGTGTCGACCGGCGACAAGATCACCATCGCGGACGCGCTGCGTGGTCTGTACGCCTACGACGCGGAGGACGCGCGGGCCGGCGGCAAGAAGGCGCGCACCGAACTCGACGACGCGAAGGCCGCGGAGCAGACGGCGAAGAAGGAACTCCGCGCGGAGCGCAAGGCGTACCAGAAGGCTGGCCGCTCCCTCCCCAAGGACCTGCCCGCCAAGGGCGCCTACCGTGACGCGGTCATGCAGGTCGACTCGCTGGAGGAAGCCATCGCCCGCGCGGACGTCGGCAGCAGCAAGCTCCCCTACGACCGGCTCCTGAACGTCAAACTCGCCGACGCGGCCGACGCGTTGAGGTTGGGCAAGGGGCTTGAGGCACTCCCCGAGTTCCTCAAGGAGGTGCCGGTCATCGATGTCGCCGCGGCTGCCGCGTGCGGGTTGGTGGAGGCGAAGGACGACCATGACAAGGGGTGGTCGTGGCAGCACTCGGTGACGGTGGATGTGGGTGTCGCCGTCGGGGGTGTGGCTGCGGGGGCGTTGGCAGTGGTTGCGCTTCCGGTCGAGGGTGCGGTGGGGGTGGCGCTGGTCGGCGTCGGTGCGACCATCGCCGCGACCAGCGTCCTCGACCACGCCTTCCACGAGCACTGGAGCGAGGACATCCACGACCACGGCGTTGTCGGCGGTGTACTGCATGGCGCCGGTGATGTCGCCACGGAGACGGTGGACGACGGGAAACGACTGATAAAGGACGTGTGGCATGGCGTCACGAGCATCTTCTGAGGTCGCCGCCGCCGGGGCCCCCGTGGAGATCCCGAAGCTGCCGAAACTCGGCAGAACCTGGTACGAGCGGGGCACGCTCTACTGGCTGTGCCGTGCTCGTACGACGGTCTTCCTGATCGTCTTCATGGCCTTGTACGGCCTCTTCGTGGGCGGCCTCTTCGAGGGGGTCCGCGACCTGCTGCCGTCCAATGCCCGTACCGCGTACGACTGGGCGCAGGTCGTCCTGTGCTGCGCGGCCCTCGTCTGGGGCTGGATCAAGCAGCGTCGGAGTCATCGGCAGGCCCTCCTGGACCCGCCCAGCCCGAAGCAGACCTGGATCGCCAAGCGTGACCACAACAGGCAGGCCGGCAGGTCGGCCGGGTTCGGGGTCGCGGGAGGGCGGGTGCTCATCGCCCTGGCGGCACCCGTCATGCCGGCCTTCGCCGCGTACCTCGTCGGCTGGCTCACCGCCTGGACCACCGTCCGCGAATACCCGAGCGAGGTCGGCGCCCGCCGCTGGATGCAGGAGCACCCGTCCGGAACATGACCCCCTCCGACATCCCGAAGCTGCCCGGGCTGGGCACCACCTGGTACGAGCGCGGCGCACGCTACTGGCTACGGCGTGCCTCCGGTGCGCTCCTGTGGTTCGTGCTGATGGCCTTCTTCTGCTACATCGCGCTCGTCCTCTACGGCGGCTTCCGCACCAGCCTGCCGCCGACCGTGCGCACCGTGTGGGACTGGGCGCAGGTGGTCCTGTCCTTCGTGGCCCTGGTGTGGGGGTGGCGGGTGCAGCGCCGGGACCATCACAGGAAGCTGCTCGACCCGCCCTCGCCGGACCAGATCCGCGAGGCCAAACGGGACGAGACCCGCCGCTCCACCGGGCTGGCCGTCGCGGGCCGCGCCCTCTGGCTGGTCGCGGCACCGGTCGCCCCGGCGCTGGCGGCGGGCTGCGTCGGCTGGGTGGCCGCCGTGTTCACGGTCCGCGAGTACCCGAGCGAGATCGGCGCCCGCTTGGCCCTAGAGCGTGCCCACCAGCTTTCGAGCGATCAGAAACGCCTGCGCCGCTGACTCCCCGAGTTCCTCCTCCGCCTCCCGCACGGTCCGTGACCGCAGCCTGAACCCCGCCGCCTCCAGCAACTCGGCCATCGCCTCCGGCCGCCGACGCTCGAAGTCCAGCGTCACCGGGTGTCCGAAGGGCCGGTCGAGGGTGAGGGGCTGGTCGCCGGCCTGAAAGGCGAGCAGCAGATAGCCGCCCGGTGCCAGTACGCGATGGAACTCCGCGAAAAGGAACGGGAGTCGGTCCACCGGCGTGTGGATGGACGAGTACCAGGAGACGGCCGCAGCCAACGTCCCGTCCGGGATGTCCAGTTCCAGCATCGACCCCTGCCTAAAGCGCAGCCCCGGGTTCTCGCGGCGCGCGATCGCGAGCATCGACTCGGACAGGTCGAGCCCGAAGACATCCAGCCCGAGGGAGGCGAGATACGCGGTCGTCCGGCCCGGACCACAGCCCAGGTCGGCCACCTGCCCGCCCCCGCCCACCAGCTCGGCGAATCCGGCCAACACCGCCCCGTCCCGCGGCTCGGCGCGCTCCCCGGCGAACATCTCGGCGTAGTCCTCGGCGATCGCGTCGTAGAAGCGCCGGGTACTGCTCACGAAGCCTGCCTCAGCGGATGTCATGGCCGGGGACCTTACCGACCCCCACTGACACCCGGCCTCGTCTTTTGCTTTTAGGGGCGGGAGGAACTGTGCGACCAGCCCCCACCGGACCCGCACCCGAAGACCACGCGCACCCCACCCCACGCCCCCCGCCCAACCGCCGGAGGCAAAGGCAGGAGCCCCGCTGCCTTGCGGCGCGGGGCTCCTTGGGTACTGCTATCTGTTCCGGATCAAAGCACCAGGCTCCGAGACCGAAGGACTGCGATCAGGTGACTCAGACGGGGGTGACGTTCTCCGCCTGCGGGCCCTTCGGGCCCTGGGTCACGTCGAAGGAGACCTGCTGGTTCTCCTCCAGCGAACGGAAGCCGCTCGCGTTGATCGCGGAGTAGTGAACGAAGACGTCGGGGCCTCCGCCTTCTTGGGCGATGAAGCCAAAGCCCTTTTCGGCGTTGAACCACTTCACGGTTCCGGTAGCCATAAGCCCTCCTTGGGCCCAAAGGGTTGCCCTGCTCCAGAACCCTGCTAAGTGTGAAAACAAAGTCCCGCACTACTGCATACGTCTGAAAACGACTAGAGCCCGCGGTTACATGCTCCGCAGGCTCTGTACTGCAAGGGAAACCAAACTGCAACTTGCGGCGAGCCTAGCACGCAGGCAGCCGAAAGCAATAGAGGCCAAGATCACATCACCCGGACGTTTGAAGATCGCCAAAGGCTTGACTGTGGGGCCGAAGTATGGAGCGTACCGCATGAGGTCTAGCCTCACGTTGTGGACAATTCTCGCACCCGGCCGCGCGTCGGCCACATCCAGTTCCTGAACTGCCTGCCCCTGTACTGGGGGCTCGCGAGAACAGGCACGCTCCTCGACTTCGAGCTGACCAAGGACACCCCCGAGAAGCTCAGCGAGCAGCTGGTGCAGGGCGACCTCGACATCGGGCCCATCACGCTCGTCGAGTTCCTCCGCAACGCGGACGACCTGGTCGCCTTCCCCGACATCGCCGTCGGCTGCGACGGCCCGGTGATGTCCTGCGTGATCGTCTCGCAGGTCCCGCTGGACCAGCTGGACGGCCGCCGGGTCGCCCTCGGCTCGACCTCGCGGACCTCCGTACGCCTCGCGCAGCTCCTCCTCGCCGAGCGCTATGGCGTCCAACCCGACTACTACACCTGCCCGCCCGACCTGAGCCTGATGATGCAGGAGGCCGACGCCGCCGTCCTCATCGGCGACGCCGCCCTGCGCGCCAACCTGCTCGACGGGCCCCGCTTCGGCCTGGAGGTGCACGACCTCGGCTCGCTCTGGAAGGAGTGGACCGGGCTGCCGTTCGTCTTCGCCGTGTGGGCCGCCCGCCGCGACTACCTGGAGCGCGAACCGGTCATCACCCGCAAGGTCCACGAGGCCTTCCTCGAATCCCGCAACCTCTCCCTCGAAGAGGTCGGCAAGGTCGCCGAACAGGCCGCCCGCTGGGAGGACTTCGACGAGACCGTCCTGGAGCGGTACTTCACGACCCTCGACTTCCGCTTCGGCGCACCCCAGTTGGCCGCGGTCGCCGAGTTCGCCCGCCGCGTCGGTCCCACGACCGGTTTCCCGGCCGACGTGAACGTGGATCTGCTCCAGCCGTAATAGCCGTAGAAGAAGACAGAAGGCGATCTGCTCCAGCCGTCATCACCGGTGGGGTGTGGCGCACTACCCTGCTGGAAGTCGTACGGGGGAGGGGTGGACGGCATGCAGCCGCTCGGAGACGACGAACCCACGGTCGTGGGGCCCTACCGGCTGCTCGGCCGGCTCGGCTCCGGTGGGATGGGCCGGGTCTATCTCGGGCGCAGTGCGGGCGGCCGTACGGTCGCGGTCAAGATCGTGCACCCGCACTTCGCGCTCGACGAGGAGTTCCGCGCCCGCTTCCGCCGCGAGGTCGACGCCGCACGCCGGGTGGGCGGCGCCTGGACGGCCCCCGTCCTGGACGCGGACCCCGAGGCCGCCGTGCCGTGGGTCGCCACCGCCTACGCCGCCGGGCCCTCCCTCTCCGCCGCCGTCGCGGACGGCGGGCCACTGCCCACGGCCACCGTACGGGCGCTCGGCGCGGGGCTGGCCGAAGCGCTCACGGCGGTACATGAGTTGGGGCTCGTGCACCGGGACGTGAAGCCGTCCAACGTGCTTCTCACTCTCGACGGGCCGCTGTTGATCGACTTCGGGATCGCCCGGGCCACGGACGGCACCGCCTCCCTCACCTCCACCGGCGTCTCCGTCGGGTCGCCGGGCTACATGGCTCCCGAGCAGATCCTCGGGAAGGGCGCGATCGGGGCGTCCGACGTCTTCTCTCTGGGGGCCGTGCTCGCGTACGCGGCCACCGGTGAGTCCCCCTTCCCCGGTGACTCCTCCGCCGCGCTCCTCTACAAGGTCGTCCACGAGGAGCCCCAACTGGGCGCGATGGACGGGGACTTGCGGGAGTTGGTGAGTGCCTGTCTGGCGAAGGATCCCGCCTCGCGGCCGACTCCGGGTGAGGTGGCGCGGTGGCTCGCTCCGGACGGGGCCGCTCGGCTGGTGGCCGGGGGGTGGCTGCCGGGGGCGTTGGTCGAGCAGGTCAGCCGAAGTGCCGTACAGCTGTTGAACCTTGAGGTGGCGGGGGTCGCGGAAGGGGTGCCCTCGGGGCCGGTCGGGTTCAGCAGTCCCTCCGTGGGGGCGGGGGGCGGGGTGTTCGGACCGGCGCCGGAGATGCCCAAGTCACCTGCGGGGCCTGCCGGGTTCGTACCCGAACCGCGTGACGCGCTCCCCTACGACACCGTCCCCCCGGCCTCCGGTCGTCACCCCGGGAAGGTCTCCGTCTCCGTCGCGGCCACTGCGGCTCCGGGGACCAACGGGCGTGGGCGCAGGGTCAGTTGTGCGGTGGTGCTCTCCGTCGCCGCGGCGCTGGCGGTGGTGACGCTGGTGCCGGTGTGGTTGTACTGGCTGCAGCCGGACGACAAGGGCAACGACTCGTCGGCGGGCGCGATCCCGACCTCCTCCGCTACGGCGACCAGCGCGCCGAGCACCGGCGACGGCTCCTCACTCCAGTCCATCCCCGACTCCTACCTCGGCACCTGGCAGGGCGAGGGCACCGCGCTCGGCGGCACGCTCGCCGACGGGACCTTCCGGATCACGATCGCCAAGGTGGGCGTGGGGCAGAAGTTGGGGATCCTCCGCCAGACCGACCAGCTCGGCGGCGTCTGCGACGACATACTGACCCTGAAGAAGGTGACGAAGACGCAGCTGGTCGCCTCGGCTGCCGGTGCGCAGTCGAACCGCAGCGTGTGCAACCAGGACGCCCACACCGTCACCCTCACCCCCACCGGCGACGACCTCAAGTACGCCTCGGACAGTTCGGCCGAGGGCTCCCCGACCGCGCGGCTGTCCAAGGTCAAGTAGACGTCGGGGTCGGCCGGTGGACTACGACCAGCTGCTGATCGCCCTCGCGGGGGTGTGGGGCGCGGGCGCCGGGGCGGTGGTCGCGCGGGTCGGCCGGCGCGGTGTCGGTACCGCTCTCCTCGTCGTGCTGGTGTGTGTCGCCCTCGCCGCCGCCACTGGTACGCGGCCCGAGCTGGCGGTGTGGCTGCTGCTCGCGCCCGTCGCGGTGGCGGCGCCCAGGGCCGGGCTTTCCCTTGCGGGTGCTGCCCTTGCTCTTCTCGGGGTCGTCGCGTTCGTGCCCGAGCACGCCGGGCACTGGACGACGGCTCTGCTGGGCGGACTCGCGCTCGGCGCCGGGTACTACGGGCTGACCCGGATCGACCCAGGGGGCGGTGGCCTGGGGCTCGGTGAGGTGAAGCTCGGGGTGGCGGCCGGTGTCGTACTCGGGTGGTACGGGTGGCCGACGGTGATGGTGGGCGCGTTCGCGGGGTTCCTGCTGAGGGCGTTGTACGGGGGTGTCCTTGCCCGTAGGGGGAGGGCCGATGTCCCCTTTGGGCCGTTTCTGCTCGCCGGTGCTTTCCTCGGGCTGCTGGTCGGCGCGTTCACGGCCTGAGGTCGGGGTGCGAAAACCGCTGGCGTAGGCTGACAAGGTCCGTCAGTACCGTCTGCCCGTCCGCAACCCTTGACGAAAGGGACCTCCCGGTGACCGAGAAGGCCGAGCTTCAGTCCGTCCTCGACCGTGCCGCCGAGGGCGGGCGCATCACCCCCGAAGAGGCGCTCGACCTCTACCGCGACGCCCCGCTGCACGCGCTCGGCGCCGCCGCCGACGCCGTACGCAAGCGGCGGTACGCGGGTACGGAGCACATCGCGACGTACATCATCGAGCGGAACATCAACTACACGAACGTGTGCGTCACGGCGTGCAAGTTCTGCGCGTTCTACGCCGCCCCCAAGGACACCGCCAAGGGCTGGACGCGTGACCTGGACGACATCCTGCGCCGGTGCGCGGAGACCGTCGAACTCGGCGGCACGCAGATCATGTTCCAGGGCGGCCACCACCCGGACTTCGGCGTCGAGTACTACGAGAAGCACTTCGCCGCGATCAAGGGCGCGTACCCCCAGCTGGTCATCCACTCCCTCGGCGCGTCCGAGGTCGAGCACATGGCCCGGATCAGCGGGGTGTCGGTCGAGGAGGCCATCACCCGCATCCACGCGGCCGGGCTCGACTCCTTCGCGGGCGCCGGTGCCGAACTGCTCCCCGCCCGCCCCCGCAAGGCGATCGCCCCGCTCAAGGAATCCGGCGAGCGCTGGCTGGAGATCATGGAGGCGGCGCACAACCTGGGTGTCGAGTCCACGTCGACGATGCTCATGGGCACCGGCGAGACCAACGCCGAGCGCATCGAGCACCTGCGGATGATCCGCGACGTACAGGACCGCACGGGCGGCTTCCGCGCGTTCATCCCGTACACCTACCAGCCCGAGAACAACCACCTGAAGGGCCGCACGCAGGCCACGCTCTTCGAGTACCTGCGCATGATCGCCATCGCGCGCCTCTTCATGGACAACGTCGCCCACATCCAGGGCAGTTGGCTCACCACGGGCAAGGAGGTCGGCCAACTCTCCCTGCACTACGGCGCGGACGACCTCGGCTCGATCATGCTGGAGGAGAACGTCGTCTCCTCGGCCGGAGCCAAGCACCGCTCCAACCGCATGGAGATCATCGACCTCATCCGCAAGGCGGGCCGCGTCCCCGCCCAGCGGACCACGACCTACGAGCACATCGTCGTCCACGACGACCCGGCCAACGACCCCGTCGACGAGCGCGTGATGTCCCACATCTCGTCGACAGCCATCGAAGGCGGCACGGCCCACCCGGAGTTGAAGCTCCTGTCCGCCAACTAGGCGTCCTGTGCTGACGATTCACACGGCGGACGAGGGCGGAGCCGTCGCGGTCGAGGGCGCCCGGGTTGTGGGTGTGGGGCCCCTGGCGGAGATCCAGGACCGCTTTCCCGGCGCCCGGGTGCGGAGTTGGCCGGGCACCCTGGTCCCGGCCCGCATCCACGAGGGCCCCCTCCCGGACGCCCCGAGCCCACGGGAGCGGATCCACGCCGTACTGAAGTCAGGCGCGACGGCTGTCCTGGCGGAACACGTCGACTCACCCGAACTCCGGGCGGCGGCGGACCGGAACGGCGTGATGATCCTCCCCGGCCCACGTCCCCCAGCCCTCGTCGACCAGGCCCGTGCCGACCTAGCCGTATTCGACGAGGTCGGCACATGCATCGCAACGGTGTGCGCAGGGCGGCTAGTCCACAGACGCCGCTGAGTTACGTAGGGGCGCGGGGAACTGCGCGACCAGCCACGACGCACCGTCAGCCAACAACGTACCGTCACCCGGCAAACGCTTCCCCGAACGCCCCCGCAGACTGACTCACCCCACTGCAGTCCGTAGCCGCGTCATCATCCGAACTCCCGCTCTCACACTGCTGATCCCGAAACGTCGACCACATCGACACCCACGCGATCTCCTTCGACTCGGCAAACGTCCGCACCTGCGCCGCATCCGACAGCGAGAACGTCTCCCCGGACACATCGTTCACCCCGACCATCGACGTGAGCGCCATCCCCTGCCAGGCCCCCGCGTCCGACAACCCGAACACCTTCTTCAGCTGCGTGTGCGTGGCCGTAGCAGACGTGATCGCGTAGTCGCCCATGTCCGCGGTGTACGACTCGCCGTAATTCATCGTCATGATGTTGACCGTGGAGACGGCCACCGCGTTGTCGTTGGCGGACTCCAGCAGCGCCAGGCTGTCGGAGTCGAGACCGCTCGGCATCACGGGCAGCGTGAACGAGACCTTCAGGTCGCTGCGTTCCTTCTGGAGCAGTGCTATCGCCTTGGAACGCAGGGCGACCGACGTCGAGTCGGTGAGCGCGTCACCCTCGATGTCGAAGTCGGCCTGGGTGGAGCCCGCCGCGTCCAGCGCCTCGCCGTAGACCTTCGCGAGCGCCGACGCGCTCGTACAGGTCTCCGCCAACTCCTTGCCGGACGCCCCGCCGAAGGACACCCGGACCGTGCCCCCGGACTCCTTCAGCGCCGAGATCCTGGACTTCACGGCCGAGTTGTCGATCGCGGTCGTACCGTTCCACTCCGGCGTGCAGGTGCTGCCCTTGGCGATGACGAAGGACAGGTTGTACGTCGAGGGGGACCCCGAACCGTCCATGTCCGAGGCCGTCGTGGCGCTGACGTACGGCGCGTAGGCCGTGGCCGACGACGAGCCCGACGAGGCGGACGACGAAGGCGTCGACGACGGTGTGGACGTAGCGCTCTGTGTCCCTCCTGGGGACGAGTCCGACGAGTCGTCGGAGCTCGAGGAGCATCCGGTGACCGCGAGGGCAAACAAGCAGGTGAGCCCGGCCGCCGGTTTCAGGAAACTCCTCATATGAGCATGCACCCTTTCCGTCTCGGGACGGTGATTTCTGTCTCAGGATGGAAACAGAGTCGGTTTCCGAAGGCTAAATGAAGCACACGGGGCTGTGTCTCGCGAAGTCAGAAAGAACATAGGGTACTCACGGGTATCGGCACGCGAAACGGTCAAGCCGGGCGGCGAAGCGGAAAATTGGGGACACTACTGACACCGGCCGCTCATAAGGCTTTTCCTGGGTTCTCTAAGGGAAGACACAGGTTCCGCCTTTTTTCTGGGCGGGCTCACAAGAGAATCAGAGTTTTGGTCACATAAAGGCGGCCTAATGTCTGGGGAATGCAATCCGAGTCCGCCATCGATAACCGCGCCTCTGCGCGGGGTCGCCGCCGCAAAGCCGGCAACGGGTCCGCTGAAGGTCCCGTGTTCGTTGACAACTCCGGCCGCCGGTCAAAGGTGCTGCGCCGGATCGGCCTCCTCATGGGCACCGTCTGCCTCGGGTACGCGTTCGTACTCGGCATGGCGTTCATGGGCTGGGGCATCTCGCTCAACCCCTCCTCGCTGCTGCCCTTCGGCGGCGGCCAGGCCGGTTCCGCTCCGGGTGGCGGCAACGCCCCCGCCGGCGGCAGAGGCGGCGTAGCGCCCTCCGGTGTTCCGACCGGCGCCCCGACCGACATCCCCTCGGGCGCCCCCACGGGTGCGGCCCCGTCGTCCTCAGCCACCGCACACTGACCGGAGCGCCCCCGCAGCCATGACTACGACGACTCCCTCGCGCGGGCGCCGACGCGCCCCCACCCGGATGGAACGCGCGGCCGGCAAGGCCGCCGCGCTCCAGCGACCCCGGGTGATTCTCGCCCTGCTGCTTCTCCTCGGCCTCACCTGCGTGATGCTGCTCGACGGCTACCTGCGCGCGGAAGTCGGCGGCGACGAACGCGTCCGGGACGGCGCGAGCGCCAGCAAGGTCCCCGACAAGGTGCTCAACGGCGGCCCGATCCTGACCTTCCGGAACGGCAAGCCGGTCACCCAGACCATCCCGAAGAAGACCATCGTCCTCACCTTCGACGACGGCCCGAACCCCACCTACACGCCGACGGTCCTGAAGATCCTCAAGAAGTACGACGTGCCGGGCACGTTCTTCCTGGTGGGCTCGATGGTCTCGCGCTACCCGAGCATCGTGAAGCAGATGGTCGAGCAGGGCGAAGAGGTGGGCATCCACACGTTCACCCACGTCGACCTCTCCTACCAGAGCGACGCCCGCATCAAGCGGGAGATGGAGCAGACCCAGCTCGCGCTCGCGGGCGCGGCCGGGATCACCACCACGCTCTTCCGCGCGCCGTACTCCTCGGAGACGGACGCGATCGACAACTACAGCTACCCCGTCTACAAGAAGCTCGGCGCCTCCGGCTACACCAGCGTCTTCGTCGACACCGACAGCGACGACTGGAAGCAGCCCGGCGTCGCGAAGATCATCAAGTGGGCGACGCCGTCCGGGACTTCGGGTTCCTCGGTGCTGTTCCACGACGCCGGTGGTGTGCGCTCGCAGACCATGAAGGCGCTGCCCACGTACATCGAGAAGATGAAGGCGAAGGGCTACACGTTCACCACGGTGAGCGGCGCCATCGCCAAGAACAACGCCGCCAACCGGCCCGTCACGAGCACGGGCGCGGCCGCCGGGGCGAGCACCGGCAACGTCGAGGCCGGCGCCCAGCCGTCCGGGGCGCCGACGGCGGCGTCCTCCGCCGCACCGGGCAATGGCAACGGCCAGTCCCCGGTCGACTCGGCCGTCGGCGGCGCGGGCGCGGCAGCCGGAGCTGCCGGGGGAGCCAACGGCAACGGCTCCGGAAACGGCTCCAGGAACGGGATCTCGGTCCTCCAGGGCGCCCACCGCGAGGCCACCGGCATGACCCTCTACGAGGGCAAGGCGCTCATCTACGCCGTCACCGTCGCGGAGTGGGTGGTGCCGGGACTCGCGGCGGGCCTCACGGTCGTCGGCATCGCCGTGATGAGCCGCTTCGGGATGATGCTGATCCTCGCCCGGCGCCATTACAGACAGCGCAACAAACGCAGGTTCAGCTGGGGCCCGACCGTCACCCGCCCGGTGACCGTCATCGTCCCGGCGTACAACGAGAAGGAGTGCATCGCCAACACCCTCGAGTCGCTGGCGAAGAGCACCCACCCGATCGAGGTCATCGTCGTCGACGACGGCTCCTCGGACGGTACCTCCGAGATCGCCCGCGAGGCGGCCCGCTCCTTCGGCATGACGAACGTCCGGGTCATCCGCCAGGAGAACGCGGGCAAGCCCGCCGCCCTCAACAACGGTGTGCGCAGCGCGAGTTACGACATCGTCGTGATGATGGACGGCGACACCGTCTTCGAGCCCGACACCGTACGACACCTGGTGCAGCCCTTCGCCGACCCCGAGGTCGGCGCGGTCGCGGGCAACGCCAAGGTCGGCAACCGCAACACGATCATCGGCGCCTGGCAGCACATCGAGTACGTGATGGGCTTCAACCTCGACCGCCGCATGTACGACCTGCTGCGCTGCATGCCCACCATCCCGGGCGCGATCGGCGCGTTCCGCCGCGAGGCGGTGCTCCAGGTCGGCGGCATGAGCGAGGACACCCTCGCCGAGGACACGGACATCACCATCGCCATGCACCGCGAGGGCTGGCGGGTCGTCTACCAGGAGCACGCCAAGGCCTGGACCGAGGCCCCGGCCTCCCTCAAGCAGCTCTGGTCGCAGCGCTACCGCTGGTCCTACGGCACCATGCAGGCGCTGTGGAAGCACCGCAAGTCCCTTACGGACAAGGGTCCTTCGGGCCGCTTCGGCCGGGTCGGCATGCCTCTGGTGGTGATCTTCCAGATCATCACGCCGGTCTTCGCCCCGCTGATCGACGTCTTCACCGTCTACTCGATGATCTTCGTCGACTTCTGGGCGTCCCTCGCGATGTGGTTCGCGGTCCTCGGCATCCAACTCCTGTGCGCGGCCTACGCGTTCAGGCTGGACCGGGAGAAGTACCGCTATCTGCTGATGATGCCGCTCCAGCAACTGGCCTACCGCCAGATGATGTACCTGGTCCTCATCCACTCCAGCATCACCGCCCTGACCGGCGGCCGGCTGCGCTGGCAGAAACTCAAGCGCACCGGCGAGGTCGGCACACCTGCGGGGGCGAGCTGATGAGCTGGGAGCAGCAACAGCACGGGTACGGGGGTGGCTACGGGCAACCGCAACAGCCCCAGCAGCCCCAACAGCCGTACGGCTACCAGGGGTTCGGCCATCCGCAGCAGTACGGCCAGCCCCAGCAGTACGTCCAACAGCCGTACGAGCAGCAGCAGTACGCCGATCACGGGCAGCCGCCGTACGCGACGGCGCCCCTCCCGGTCGTAGAACCGGAGCCGGAGCTCGTGCCGGAGCCGGAGCCGGTCGCCGAGGAGGTCGTAGAGGAGTCCGCGCCCGCGCCCGCGCCCCAAAAGGCGGGCCGGGACCGGTACTTCGACACACTGCGGGCCGTCGCGCTGGTCCGGGTCGTGACCTACCACACCTTCGGGTGGGCCTGGTGCGGGATGGTGTTCCCCTCGATGGGGATCATGTTCGGGCTGGCCGGGACGCTGATGGCGAAGTCGCTGGAGCGGCCCGCGTTCAAGGTGGTCAAGAGCCGGATGCGGAGGCTGCTGCCGCCGTTCTGGTTCTGGGGCTTCTT
Organism: Streptomyces sp. NRRL F-525; assembly: GCF_000716605.1. Lineage (GTDB taxonomy): Bacteria > Actinomycetota > Actinomycetes > Streptomycetales > Streptomycetaceae > Streptomyces. The sequence goes on from NZ_JNXE01000015.1 coordinate 124,704, forward strand.
CGTGCTCGTGGCGATGATGATCCACGACTGGATGCCGGGCTGGCAGATCGTCTTCTGGATCGTGCCCGTCGGTGATCCGCCGGGCAACGCGTGGGGCACGCAGGCCTGGGAGATCCTCTGGTACCTGCGGACGTATCTGTGGTTCGTGATGCTGTCGCCGGTGCTGCTGTGGATCTTCCGCAAGGCGCCGATTCCCGTGCTGCTGCTGACACTTGTGCCGATCGTGATCCTGAAGTTCGTGTGGGCGGGGCCGGACAACCGCTTCGGCAACGCGCTCTGGGACCTGTCGACGTACCTCTTCTGCTGGATCCTCGGCTTCGCCCACCGCGACGGGGTGCTCCAGAAGCTGAAGCCCTTCCTGGTGGTGACGCTCTCGGTCGCCGCGATCGCCTTCGGCGGCTGGTACGCCTTCACGCACCAGGCCGAGGCCGGCGGCACCTACGACCTGGACGAGAGCCCGCTCGCCCAGACGTACTGGTCGGCCGGTTACGTCATGCTGCTGATGTGGGCCAAGGCCTACTTCAACATCGACTTCGCCTGGCTGACCCGGTTCAAGCGGCTCGACCGGATCGTCACGATCTTCAACGCGCGGGCCGTGACCATCTATCTCTGGCACGAGATCGCGCTGGTGCTCGCGGTGCCGCTGACCGACCAGTTCTGGAAGGTGCCCGCCTTCGAGAAGTGGCTGCCGCTGGGGAGCCAGTGGTTCATGTTCGGCATCGGCTGGATCCTGATCGCCGTGTTCATCGTGCTCTGCGGCTGGGTGGAGGACGTGGCGGCGAAGAAGAAACCCAGACTGCTGCCGTCGTGAGATTCCCCTTCACGGCGTGAGCTTCTTTTCAAAGGGGGTCGTACGGGCCGGGCGCCTTCGGGATGCCCGGCCCGTACTGCCACAATGGGCCCGTGACCCGCGCATCCCTGGACAAGCAGCCGCACGAAGTCGCCTCGATGTTCGACGACGTGGCGGAACGGTACGACCTGACCAACGACGTGCTGTCGCTCGGCCAGGACCGCCGATGGCGCAAGGAGGTCACCAAGGCGGTCGACGCCCGCCCCGCGCAGAAGATCCTGGACCTCGCGGCCGGTACGGCGACCTCGTCCCTCCCCTTCGCCCGCAGCGGCGCCTATGTCGTGCCCTGCGACTTCTCCCTCGGCATGCTCCAGGTCGGCAAGAAGCGCCACCCCTGGCTGCCGCTCACGGCCGGCGACGCGACCAGGCTGCCGTTCAAGGACGACACGTTCGACGCCGTGACCATCTCCTTCGGGCTGCGCAACGTGCAGGACACGGACACCGCGCTGCGCGAGCTGTACCGGGTGACCAAGCCCGGCGGCCGGGTGGTGATCTGCGAGTTCTCGCACCCGACCTGGGCGCCCTTCCGCACGGTCTACACCGAGTACCTGATGCGCGCGCTGCCGCCGGTCGCCCGCGCGGTCTCCTCGAACCCGGACGCGTACGTCTATCTCGCCGAGTCCATCCGCGCCTGGCCCGACCAGCCCGCACTGGCCGAGCGACTCCGTAAGGCCGGCTGGTCGAAGGTCGCGTATCGCAACCTCAGCGGGGGGATCGTGGCCCTGCACCGGGGCTTCAAGGACGGCGTGGGCTCCGCTACCTGATCACCGTCTCGAAGAACGCGTCGCCCGGCGGCTCGTCCAGCTCGCGCTGCATTCCGCCGGTCGGCGGCCGGGGGATGCGCGGCTCGCGCATGCCGCCCCCGCCGTCCCCCTCGCCGAAGTCGAACCAGACGTAGACCACGGAGTCCCGCGGCACCTCGGCGTCGGGCTGCGGGTACTGCCGTACGACGTAGTCGACGACGGCGAGATGGAAGTCGGGCCGGTCCGGCGAGTTGATGAACAGCCCGCGCGACTGGGCCGTCTCGCGCGCGTCCACGGCCATCAGGCCGACGAGCCGTGGCACGCGCACTTCAGGTGTTTTGGGCGTTATACGCACAGATGTCACCCCCAGCGGTACCGGAAGGGTAACCCCGGTCCGGTCCCGACCGGAAGCGTCAAGTGTCGTTCTGTAGCGGATAGTTACTCTGAGTTACAGTTCGAGCCGGTAGCAGTGGCCCGTCTCCTCGCGCGAGGGCGTGGTGAAGACCTCGGCGAGGTGCATGCCGAGCCGCTGGGTCACCGCGATGGACCGGGTGTTGCGGGCCAGGACCATCGCCACCACGCTCGGCACCCCGGCCGCCCGCACCCGCTCCAGGGTCGCCTCCGCGGCAGCCGTCGCATACCCCTGGCCCCAGAACTCCCGCCCCAGCCGCCACCCGATCTCGATCTCACCCTTCGGTCCCCAGTCCTGCGGCCAGGGCTGGGCGCCGGTGAAACCGATGACCCGGTCCTCGGCGTCGAGCATCGTCCACAGGCAGAAACCGCGCTCCGCGTCGTGCCGGCGCTGGCGGGCGGTGAGCTCCTCGTAGACGGACAGCTCCGCGGCCTTCCCGCCGTGGAACTCCATGACGTCCGGGTGCGCGAAGGCCCGGTGCCAGGCCACGGCGTCCTCGTCGGTCGGGACACGCAGCCGTACTGCGGGGAGAGCTCGGTTCACGGGGCAGCCCTTCAGCCTGGTGATCAGTGGCGCTGAATAGACTGCCCATGTCCAGTGCCGGTCGGCACGCAGATTTCGAACTTGGGGAGATCCCGCCGTGACCGAGCCCCTCTCCGAAAACACCGCCGATGTGATCGTCGTCGGCGCGGGGCCAGCCGGCTCCGCCACCGCCTACCACCTCGCCAAGTCCGGACTCGACGTACTCCTGCTGGAGAAGACCGAGTTCCCGCGCGAGAAGGTGTGCGGCGACGGACTCACCCCGCGCGCCACCAAGCAGCTCGTGGCCATGGGCATCGACATCTCCGAGGAGGCCGGCTGGCTGCGCAACAAGGGCCTGCGCATCATCGGCGGCGGCGTCCGCCTCCAGCTGGACTGGCCGGAACTCGCCTCCTTCCCGGACTACGGCCTCGTCCGCAAGCGCGACGACTTCGACGAACAGCTCGCCCACAACGCCCAGAAGGCGGGCGCCCGTCTCTACGAGCGCTGCAACGTCGGCGCCCCGATCATCGACGAGCGCACCGGCCGGATCACCGGCGTCAACGCCAAGCTCGGCGAGGAGAAACGCGAAGTCACCTTCCACGCGCCCCTGGTGGTCGCCGCCGACGGCAACTCCACCCGCCTCTCCCTCGCGATGGGCCTGCACCGCCGCGAGGACCGCCCGATGGGCGTCGCGGTGCGGACGTATTTTGAGAGCCCGCGCCACGAGGACGACTACCTGGAGTCCTGGCTGGAACTGTGGGACCGCCGCGGCGCCGAGGACCGCCTCCTGCCCGGCTACGGCTGGATCTTCGGCATGGGCGACGGCACCTCGAACGTCGGCCTCGGCGTCCTCAACACCTCCGACTCCTTCAAGGAGTTGGACTGGCGCGAGGTGCTGAAGGCCTGGTGCGCGTCCATGCCCGAGGACTGGGGGTACACCCCCGAAAACATGACCGGCCCGATCCGCGGCGCCGCCCTCCCGATGGCCTTCAACCGTCAACCCCATTACACGAAGGGGTTGTTGCTGGTCGGCGACGCCGGCGGCCTGGTGAACCCCTTCAACGGCGAGGGCATCGCCTACGCCATGGAGTCCGGCCAGATCGCCGCCGACGTCATCGTCCAGGCCCACGCCCGCCCGACCCCGGCGAGCCGCGAACTCGCCCTGCAGCGCTACCCGCGGGTCCTCAAGGACACCTACGGCGGCTACTACACGCTGGGCCGCGCCTTCGTGAAGCTCATCGGCAACCCGAAGGTCATGAAGATCGCGGCCCAGCGCGGCCTGACGCACCCCCTGCTGATGAAGTTCACCCTGAAGATGCTGGCCAACCTCACCGACCCCACGGGCGGCGACGCGATGGACCGCATCATCAACGGGCTGAGCAAGGTGGCGCCGAAGGCGTGACCGTGGCGGCGATCAGCCGCTGAGCGCGGCCGTCTTGGCGGCCCGGCGGGCGAACACCTCGTCACGCCGGTCCGCCACCTGCCGCAGCGCCTCCTTGCGGTCCCGCTTGGAGAGCCGGTCCAGGTAGACCTGACCGTTGACGTGGTCGGTCTCGTGGGCGAGGCAGCGCGCGAAGTACCCCGTGCCTTCGATCACAAGCGCGTTGCCGTCCTTGTCGAGCCCGCGCACCACGGCCCGGTCCGGACGCGGTACGTCCATCATGGCGCCCGGCACCGACAGGCAGCCCTCGCCCTCGTCGAGCAGCCGGCGCCCGGCCGGGTCGAGCGGGTCGAGGACCGGATTGACGACGTGTCCGACATGCCGGACACCGTCGTCGTCGAGGCAGTCGTACACGAACAGGCGCAGATCGACGCCCACTTGATTGGCCGCGAGGCCGGCTCCGTCGGCGACGTACATGGTGAGGAACATGTCGTCGATGAGCGCGGCGAGGTCGGGCCCGAACTCGGTGACGTCCCGGGACGGGCGGTGCAGGACCTCTTCGCCGACCTCGGTGACGCGCCGCACGGAACCGCGGCGGGCCTCGGGTGCGGGGCGGGGATAGGAGTCGACGGGGCTGCCCTGGACGAAGACACGTGGCATGGATTGCTCTCCTCCGGTTTGGCGTCCGGCGTACTGGTTAGCCGAACGTGAGGAGAGAGTTTTTCAGGGAAGCGACGAACTCCGGTAGTGGGAACGCCCCGTGGGTCCGGGGCGACCGGAGGACACGCCGAGGGGACCGCTGCCCCCGAGCGGCAGCGGCCCCATGCTCACGGCGTCGTGCGCGGGTGTCAGAGCACCCGCACCGCGCCGGTCGGCATGTCGTACGACAGCGGCCGCTCCACGATGCCGGTGGAGGGGTTCTGCGCGCCGACGAACATGCCGTCGCCCACGTACACCGCCACGTGGTAGGCACTGCCCGCGCTGCCCCAGTACAGGATGTCGCCGGCCTGAAGGTTGCTCAGGGACACCTGAGTTCCCGCGGTCGACTGGTCCTGGGAGACGCGCGGCAGGCTGATGCCGACCTGCTTGAAGGCGGCTCCGACGAGTCCGGAGCAGTCGTACGCGCTGGGGCCGGTGGCGCCCAGGACGTAGGACTTGCCGATCTGGGCCTTCACGAAGGCCACGATGGTCGCGGCCGAACCGGTCGCCGTCGACGAGCTGGTGCTGGTGCTCGTGGAGGCGCTTGTGGACGTCGAAGCGGACAGGGTGGTCCGCTCGGAGCTGCGCGAGGCCGCCTGCGCCGCAGCGGCCTTACGAGCGGCTTCCTGGGCCTTCTTCTTGGCCTCCGCCTTCTTCTTGGCGTCCGCGAGGTCCGCCTTCGCCTGCTTCGCGGCGTTTGCGGCGGCCGTGTCACGCTCGGCCTGCAGCTGGTAGTTGGCTGCGGCCTGCTGCGTGGCCTCGGCGGACTGCGCGACCTGCGTGGCCAGATCGGCCGTCAGGGTGGGCAGTTGCATGGTCTGTGTGGTCTCGGCGGCGTTGGCCGTGGCTGCACCCGCCGCCGCCATGCTGAGAACGCCACCGGCAACTCCGGCCCGCACGGCGATGTTCGTCGTCGCGCTGCGGCGGGGTTTCCGGTGGCTGCGTATGTGAGCGGTGTGGGACATGAGACCAACCGGTATCAGGGGCTCCTCCATACCTTCAAGAAACGTGTGCTGCGCCACAATTGTTCAATGGGCCCCATCAACCCCGGGTGTGTCGTTCCTTATTGACGCCGTAACGGACATTGCGGACCTGGGTGATCAGGTGTGTGATCACGGTCTTTCGTCGGTACGTCCGAATTGCCCGCCACCTACCACCTGTTGGGACAGGTGGCCAAGCCCCGTTCTCATGCGCCTCTCATGAGTGTGGCGGAGGTCACGGAACGGTTACCGGAATGCGTGCGTCCTGCGTGGGTACCGCGGGCGGGTGACTTCGTGAACGTGTGCACGCGTCCACACCGTGCCGCGCGCGTCCCTCTGATGTGTGAACGGGCCTCCACTATCAAGCGGCCCCGTCCAACTCCAATTTGCATGCAAGGGAAGCCTCTTGATATTGAGACGCCGCCCTCTGGCTGCGATGACGAGCGGAAATGTCACCTCTGGTGACCGCTCGGGCGCTTCGCGTGCGAAGATCGCCGCCCGTCCGGCGCGATGATCCTTCGTCGGGTGGTGGAGATCACAAAGCTTGTGTAATACCCCGTGTCGCAGATCACAGAGCGCCGGGCATAAGATGCGGGGCAGTTGGGCTTGTGACCTGCTTCACATGTTCTCGATCTTCGTTGGGACGAACGGGGTTTGAGCGGCGCGTGAGCCGGAAGCGGACCCGATGCCATCGCCAGCAGTCAGTGCCGACTGAGAGGAGCGAGGAGCGGTGAACGCGTATGCGCCCATCCTCGTACTGGGAGCCCTCGGGGCAGGCTTTGCGATCTTCTCCGTGGTCATGGCCACGCTGATCGGTCCGAAGCGGTACAACCGGGCCAAGCTCGAAGCGTACGAGTGCGGCATCGAGCCGACCCCCACGCCGGCCGGCGGCGGGCGCTTCCCCATCAAGTACTACCTGACGGCGATGCTCTTCATCGTCTTCGACATCGAGATCGTCTTCCTCTACCCCTGGGCCGTCACCTTCGACGCCCTGGGTGTTTTCGGGCTCGTGGAGATGCTGCTCTTCGTGCTCACCGTCTTCGTCGCGTACGCGTACGTATGGCGGCGCGGCGGCCTGGAATGGGACTGAGGGGCCTTAGACCATGGGACTCGAAGAAAAGCTGCCGAGCGGTTTCCTGCTGACCACCGTCGAGCAGGCCGCGGGCTGGGTGCGCAAGGCGTCCGTCTTCCCTGCCACGTTCGGCCTCGCCTGCTGCGCCATCGAGATGATGACGACCGGCGCCGGACGCTACGACCTCGCGCGCTTCGGCATGGAGGTCTTCCGCGGATCTCCCCGCCAGGCGGACCTGATGATCGTCGCGGGCCGGGTCAGCCAGAAGATGGCGCCGGTGCTGCGGCAGGTCTATGACCAGATGCCGAACCCCAAGTGGGTCATCTCCATGGGCGTGTGCGCCTCGTCGGGCGGCATGTTCAACAACTACGCGATCGTGCAGGGCGTCGACCACATCGTCCCGGTCGACATCTACCTCCCGGGCTGTCCGCCACGGCCCGAGATGCTGATCGACGCGATCCTCAAGCTCCACCACAAGATCCAGACCTCCAAGCTCGGCGTGAACGCCGAGGAGGCGGCCCGTGAGGCGGAGGAGGCGGCGCTCAAGGCACTGCCCACCATCGAGATGAAGGGCCTGCTGCGGTGAGTGACGCGAACGGCACCAACGGAGCCGACCCGGAGCAGGATCCGGGCGCCTCCAACCTCCCCGGCCCGCGCGGCGAGGGCGAGGAGATCCGCGTCCAGCGCGGCATGTTCGGCGCCAACAACGGTGGCGACACCTCCGGTTACGGCGGCCTGGTCCGCTCGGTCCGCCTGCCGGGCGAGGCGAGCCGGCCCTACGGCGGCTGGTTCGACGAGGTCGCCGACGAGCTGGAGGGCGCCCTGGAGGAACAGGGCCTGCTGCCCGGCAACGCGATCGAGAAGACGGTCGTCGACCGCGACGAACTCACCTTCCACGTCGAACGCGAGCACCTGGTCCGCGTCGCCCAGACCCTGCGCGACGACCCGGCCCTGCGCTTCGAACTCTGCACCGGCGTCAGCGCGGTCCACTACCTGCACGACAAGGGCCGCGAGCTGCACGCCGTCTACCACCTGCGCTCGATCACCCACAACCGGCTGATCCGCCTCGAAGTCAGCGCCCCGGACAGCGATCCGCACATCCCGTCCCTGGTCCCGGTCTATCCGACCAACGACTGGCACGAGCGCGAGACGTACGACTTCTTCGGGATCGTCTTCGACGGTCACCCGGCCCTGACGCGGATCATGATGCCGGACGACTGGCAGGGCCACCCGCAGCGCAAGGACTACCCGCTCGGCGGCATCGCCGTCGAGTACAAGGGCGCCCAGATCCCGGCTCCGGACCAGCGGAGGTCGTACTCGTGAGCACGCAGTCAGCATCCGCCTCCGCAGCTTCGGCGCGCGAGACCACCGAGGGCACCGTATATACGGTCACCGGTGGCGACTGGGACGAGGTCGTCCAGTCCGCGGCCAAGGCCGACGACGAGCGCATCGTCGTCAACATGGGGCCCCAGCACCCCTCCACGCACGGTGTGCTCCGTCTCATCCTGGAGATCGACGGCGAGACGGTCACCGAGGCCCGCTGCGGCATCGGCTACCTGCACACCGGGATCGAGAAGAACCTCGAGTACCGAACGTGGACGCAGGGCACCACGTTCGTGACGCGCATGGACTACCTGACGTCCTTCTTCAACGAGACCGCCTACTGTCTCGCCGTCGAGAAACTCCTCGGCGTCGAGGAGCAGATCACCGAGCGGGCGAAGATCATCCGGGTGCTCCTGATGGAGCTGAACCGGATGTCCTCCCACCTGGTGTGCATCGCCACCGGCGGCATGGAGCTCGGCGCCACCACGATCATGATCTACGGATTCCGCGATCGTGAAATGATTCTCGACATCTACGAGCTCATCACGGGCCTGCGGATGAACCACGCGTACATCCGCCCCGGCGGACTCGCCCAGGACCTGCCGCCCGGCGCGGTGGACCAGATCCGCGAGTTCGTGAAGAAGATGAAGAAGAACCTCCCCGAGTACGACAAGCTCGCCACCGGGAACCCCATCTTCAAGGCCCGTATGCAGGACGTCGGTTACCTCGACCTGGCCGGCTGCATGGCCCTCGGTGCCACCGGCCCGATCCTGCGCTCCACCGGCCTGCCGCACGACCTGCGTAAGGCGCAGCCGTACTGCGACTACGAGACGTACGACTTCGACATCCCGACCGCGGACACCTGCGACTCCTACGGCCGCTTCCTCATCCGCCTGGAGGAGATGCGCCAGTCGCTGAGGATCGTCGAGCAGTGCCTGGACCGGCTGCAGCCCGGCCCGGTCATGGTCGCCGACAAGAAGATCGCCTGGCCCGCCCAACTCGCGCTCGGGCCGGACGGGTTGGGCAACTCGCTCGACCACATCAAGCAGATCATGGGCACCTCCATGGAGGCCCTGATCCACCACTTCAAGCTGGTGACCGAAGGCTTCCGCGTGCCGCCGGGACAGGCGTACGCGGCGGTCGAGTCGCCCAAGGGCGAACTCGGGGTGCACGCCGTGTCCGACGGAGGCACCCGCCCCTACCGGGTCCACTTCAGGGACCCGTCCTTCACCAACCTTCAGGCCATGGCGGCGATGTGCGAGGGCGGCCAGGTCGCCGACGTCATCGTCGCCGTCGCGTCCATCGACCCCGTGATGGGAGGCGTCGACCGGTGACCACCAGTTCTTCGGAGCAGGGCGTCAGTCTGGGCATGCCCCAACTGCCCGCGCCCGCCTACCCGGACGACGTCCGGGCCCGGCTGGAGGCCGACGGGCGGGAGATCATCGCCCGCTACCCGGACTCCCGCTCGGCCCTCCTGCCGTTGCTGCATCTCGTGCAGGCGGAGGAGGGTCATGTCACGCGCACGGGACAGCAGTTCTGCGCGAACCTGCTCGACCTGACGACGGCCGAGGTCGCCGCCGTGGCGACCTTCTACTCCATGTACCGGCGCCGGCCGAGCGGTGACTACCAGGTCGGGGTCTGCACCAACACCCTGTGCGCGGTGATGGGCGGCGACGCGATCTTCGAGTCCCTCCAGGAGCACCTGGGCGTCGGCAACGGTGAGACCACCGACGACGGCAAGGTCACCCTGGAGCACATCGAGTGCAACGCGGCCTGCGACTTCGCGCCGGTGGTGATGGTCAACTGGGAGTTCTTCGACAACCAGACCCCGGCCAGCGCCCGGCGCCTCGTGGACGACCTGCGGGCGGGCGCTCCGGTGGAGCCCACGCGCGGGGCGCCGATGTGCACCTTCAAGGAGACCGCGCGGATCCTCGCCGGCTTCCCCGACGAGCGGCCAGGGGCCGTCGAGGCGAGCGGCGGTGCGGGACCCGCGTCGCTGGTGGGCCTCCGCCTGGCCAGGGGAGAGACCGCACCCGCGCGCGTGGTCCATCCGCGGGGCTCCGGTGCGCCGCAGGACACGTCGCCGACGACCGAGCACCTCAGTTCGCACGATGCGCCGCAGGACACGTCGGCCTCCGACCCCGCCCACCCGGCGGGGCCTGTCGCCGAGGAGGGGGAGTGATGACCTTGGCACCCGAACTGAAAGACCACAGCCCCGAGAAGCTGCTCGCACCCGTGCTGTCGGCCTTCTGGGACGAGGACGAGTCCTGGACTCTGGACACGTACCGAAGGCACGAGGGATACGAGGGGCTCCGCAAGGCGCTCGCGATGTCGCCGGACGACCTCATCGCGTATGTGAAGGACTCCGGTCTGCGCGGTCGCGGTGGCGCCGGCTTCCCCACCGGAATGAAATGGCAATTCATTCCCCAAGGGGATGGAAAACCGCACTATCTAGTTGTCAACGCCGACGAGTCGGAGCCCGGGACGTGTAAGGACATCCCGCTCCTGTTCGCGAACCCGCATAGCCTCATCGAGGGCATTGTCATCGCGTGTTATGCCATCAGGTCGTCGCATGCCTTCATCTATCTGCGTGGTGAAGTCGTCCCCGTATTGCGGCGGTTGCACGAGGCCGTGCGCGAGGCGTACGACGCGGGCTTCCTCGGCGAGAACATCCTGGGCAGCGGGCTCGACCTCCAGCTCACCGTGCACGCGGGTGCTGGCGCGTACATCTGCGGTGAGGAGACCGCGCTGCTCGACTCGCTCGAAGGCCGCCGTGGTCAACCGCGGCTCCGTCCCCCTTTCCCTGCGGTCGCGGGCCTCTATGCGTGCCCGACTGTTGTGAATAACGTCGAGTCGATCGCGTCAGTTCCCGCCATTCTGCAAAAAGGCAAGGAATGGTTCAGGTCGATGGGCAGCGAGAAGTCCCCGGGCTTCACGCTCTACTCGCTCAGCGGCCATGTCACCAGTCCCGGTCAGTACGAGGCGCCGCTCGGCATCACACTCCGTCAGCTGCTCGACATGAGCGGCGGGATGCGGGCCGGACATCGCCTCAAGTTCTGGACGCCGGGCGGGTCTTCCACGCCGATGTTCACCGACGAGCACCTCGACGTCCCTCTTGACTACGAAGGAGTCGGTGCCGCGGGTTCCATGCTCGGCACCAAGGCTCTGCAATGTTTCGACGAGACGACCTGCGTGGTGCGTGCCGTCACCCGCTGGACCGAGTTCTACGCCCACGAGTCCTGCGGCAAGTGCACACCGTGCCGCGAAGGGACGTACTGGCTCGTGCAGTTGCTGCGCGACATCGAGGCCGGCAAGGGCTCGATGTCCGACCTCGACAAGCTGAACGACATCGCCGACAACATCAACGGCAAGTCCTTCTGCGCCCTCGGCGACGGTGCCGCCTCGCCGATCTTCTCCTCGCTCAAGTACTTCCGCGAGGAGTACGAGCAGCACATCACGGGCCGGGGCTGTCCCTTCGACCCGGCCAAGTCCACGGCCTGGGCCGACCGCACGGAGGTGAACGCATGACGGTACAGCAGTCGACTAGCGGCTCCGCCGCGGGCTCACGCTCCTCCGGAGGGGGCGAAGCGGCGGTCCCGCCCGAGGATCTCGTCTCGCTGACGATCGACGGCGCCGAGATCAGCGTGCCCAAGGGCACCCTGGTCATCCGCGCCGCCGAGCAACTCGGCATCGAGGTCCCCCGGTTCTGCGACCATCCCCTCCTCGACCCGGTCGGCGCCTGCCGCCAGTGCATCGTCGAGGTCGAGGGCCAGCGCAAACCGATGGCGTCCTGCACGATCACGTGCACGGACGGCATGGTCGTCAAGACCCAGCTCACCTCTCCGGTCGCGGAGAAGTCGCAGCACGGCGTGATGGAACTGCTCCTCATCAACCACCCGCTGGACTGCCCGGTCTGTGACAAGGGCGGCGAGTGCCCCCTGCAGAACCAGGCGATGTCCCACGGCAACGCCGAGTCCCGCTTCGAGGGCCGGAAGCGGACCTACGAGAAGCCCGTCCCGATCTCCACCCAGGTGCTCCTGGACCGCGAGCGCTGCGTGCTGTGCGCGCGCTGCACCCGCTTCTCGAACCAGATCGCGGGCGACCCGATGATCGAGATGGTCGAGCGGGGCGCGCTCCAGCAGATCGGCACCGGTGAGGGCGACCCCTTCGAGTCGTACTTCTCCGGGAACACCATCCAGATCTGCCCGGTGGGCGCGCTGACCTCGGCGGCGTACCGATTCCGCTCCCGCCCCTTCGACCTGGTCTCCACGCCGTCGGTGTGCGAGCACTGCGCCGGGGGCTGCGCGACCCGCACCGACCACCGGCGCGGCAAGGTCATGCGGCGCCTGGCCGCCGTGGACCCCGAGGTCAACGAGGAGTGGGTCTGCGACAAGGGGCGCTTCGGCTTCCGGTACGCGCAGCAGCGCGACCGGCTGCAGACGCCCCTGGTGCGCAACGCGGACGGTGTCCTGGAGCCCGCGTCCTGGCCGGAGGCCCTGGAGGCCGCCGCCCAGGGCCTGTCGGCGGCGCGCGGCCGCACCGGTGTCCTGACCGGCGGCCGCCTCACCATCGAGGACGCCTACGCGTACAGCAAGTTCGCGCGCGTGGCCCTCGACACCAACGACATCGACTTCCGCGCGCGCGTGCACAGCAGCGAGGAGGCCGACTTCCTGGCCGCCCGGGTCGCAGGGCGCGGCCGGGACCTCGACGGCAACGGCGTCACGTACACATCCCTGGAGAAGGCGCCCGCCGTCCTGCTGGTCGGGTTCGAATCCGAGGAGGAGGCGCCCGGCGTCTTCCTCCGGCTGCGCAAGGCCTCGCGCAAGCACGGGCAGCGGGTGTTCTCGCTGGCCACCCACGCCACGCGCGGACTGGAGAAGGCGGGCGGCATCCTGCTGCCGGCCGCTCCCGGCACCGAGACCGAGTGGCTGGACGCGCTCGCCAGCGGGGTCGGCCTTGAGAATGACGGCGCCAGCGCCTCCGAAGCGCTGCGCGCCGAGGGCGCGGTGATCGTCGTAGGCGAGCGGCTGGCCGCCGTCGCCGGGGGCCTCACCGCCGCCGTACGGGCCGCGTTCGCGACCGGGTCCCGGCTGGTGTGGATTCCGCGCCGGGCCGGGGAACGGGGGGCGATCGAGGCGGGCGCGCTGCCGTCGCTGCTGCCGGGCGGGCGTCCGGCCACCGACCCACGCGCGCGTGAGGAGGTCGCCGTCGCCTGGGGCGTCGCCGAACTCCCGCACCGCTACGGCCGCGACGCCGGCCAGATCGTCGAGGCCGCCGCCGGGGGTGAACTCCGGGCGCTGCTCGTCGCCGGTGTGGAGCCGGGCGACCTGTCCGACCCGGCACGCGCGCGTGCGGCACTTCACGAAGTCGGCTTCCTGGTGTCGCTCGAACTGCGGCCCAGCGAGGTCACCGAACACGCGGATGTCGTCCTCCCGGTCGCGGCGGTCGCCGAGAAGGCGGGCGCCTTCCTCAACTGGGAGGGCCGGGTCCGCTTCTTCGACGCCGCGCTCAAGCCCGACCAGATGACCCGCACCCTCGCCCCGACCGACGCGCGCGTCCTGCACATGCTGGCCGACGCGATGGACGTACACCTGGGTCTGCCCGATCTGCGCACCACGCGCGCGGAGTTGGACCGGCTGGGTGCCTGGGACGGGCCGCGGGCCACCGATCCGCTGGAGACCGCGGGCGTGCTGCCCCGGCCGGCCGCCGGGGAGGCCGTGCTCGCCGGGCACCGGCTGCTGCTCGACCAGGGCGCGCTCCAGGAGGGCGACGAAGCACTCGCCGGCACCCGGCACGCAGCCCACGCGCGCGTGTCGGCCGCCACGGCCGCCGAGGCGGGCGTCAAGGACGGCGACGCGCTCGCCGTGACCGGCGGCGCCGGAACCGTCGAACTCCCGCTGCGGATCACCGAGATGCCCGACCGCGTGGTCTGGCTCCCGCTGAACTCCACCGGCGGGGGCGTCGCCTCCGACACCGGGGCGCTGCCCGGCGCACTCGTCCGCATCGGCCCGGCCACGCTCGCGGGCGAGGCCCCCAAGGAGGTGGAGGCATGAGCCCGTACCCGTACCTCGCTGCCGAAGACCTCTCGATGTTCGGCCGCGACCCCTGGTGGCTGGTCGTCGTCAAAGCGGTGTTCTGCTTCGCGTTCCTGATGATCACCGTGCTGTTCTCGATCGTCTGGGAACGCAAGGTCGTCGCCTGGATGCAGCTGCGCATCGGCCCCAACCGGCACGGCCCCTGGGGCATGCTCCAGTCGCTCGCCGACGGCGTGAAGCTGATGCTCAAGGAAGACCTGATCGTCAAGCGCGCGGACAAGCTGATCTACATCCTCGCGCCGATCATCGCGGCCATCCCGGCCTTCATGGCGATCGCGGTGATCCCCTTCGGGCCCGCCGACAACGAGGTGTCGATCTTCGGCCACCGCACCACGATGCAGTTGACCGACCTCCCGATCGCGATGCTCTACATCCTCGCGGTCGCCTCGGTCGGCATCTACGGCATCGTGCTTGCCGGTTGGAGCTCCGGCTCCACCTACCCGCTGCTCGGCGGTCTGCGCTCCTGCGCCCAGATGATCTCCTACGAGATCGCGATGGGCGCGGCGTTCGCCTCGGTGTTCCTCTACTCCGGGTCGATGTCCACGTCGACGATCGTTGAACAACAGCACGACCGCTGGTACATCATCCTGCTGCCGGTCTCCTTCATCATCTACATCATCACGATGGTCGGCGAGACCAACCGCGCCCCCTTCGACATGCCGGAGTCCGAGGGCGACCTGGTCGGCGGCTTCAACACCGAGTACTCGTCCATCAAGTTCGCGCTCTTCATGCTCGCCGAGTACGTGAACATGGTGACGGTCTCCGCGGTGTCGACCACGCTCTTCCTGGGCGGCTGGCGGGCCCCGTGGCCGATCAGCTCCTTCTGGGAGGGCGCGAACCACGGCTGGTGGCCGATGCTCTGGTTCGTCATCAAGGTCCAGCTGCTGCTGTTCTTCTTCATCTGGCTCCGCGGCACCCTCCCGCGCGTGCGCTACGACCAGTTGATGAAGCTCGGCTGGAAGGTCCTCATCCCGGTCTCCGTGGTCTGGCTGATGCTCGTCGCGACCGTACGGACCCTGAAGAACGAGAACTACGACTTCGCCGACATCGCCCTCTACATCGGCGGCGGTGTGCTCGTCCTGCTGTTGCTGTCCTTCATCGCGGACATGTTCCGCCAGAAGGCCAAGGACGACGCGCAACTGGCCGAGGAACCCGCCGGGTTCGACGCGATGGCGGGCGGATTCCCCGTACCGCCGCTGCCCGGACAGGAGTTGCCACCGGTGCCTCGACGCCCCTCGCGCCGCGAGCGGGAGTTGATTGTCAGTGGTGGGTCGGACACTGGCAGTGACGGATCTCTGGATGGAAAGGAGGCGTCCGATGGCTGAGGAGCCCAAGGAGACCAAACCCGGTTTCCAGAACCCCGTGGCCGGCTTCGGCGTGACCTTCAAGGCCATGTTCAAGAAGCGGCTGACCGAGCAGTACCCGGAGCAGGAGAAGACCACAGCCCCCCGGTTCCACGGACGGCACCAGCTCAACCGCCATCCGGACGGCCTGGAGAAGTGCGTCGGCTGCGAGCTGTGCGCCTGGGCCTGCCCCGCCGACGCCATCTACGTGGAGGGTGCCGACAACACCGACGAGGAGCGCTACTCGCCGGGCGAGCGGTACGGCCGCGTCTACCAGATCAACTACGCCCGCTGCATCCTGTGCGGCCTGTGCATCGAGGCGTGCCCCACGCGCGCGTTGACGATGACCAACGAGTTCGAGCTGGCCGACACGAGCCGCGCGAACCTCATCTACACCAAGGAACAGCTGCTGGCCGGCCTTGAAGACACCATGGTCGACAGCCCGCACGCCATCTACCCGGGTATGGACGAACAGGACTACTACCGGGGCCTGGTGACGGAGGCCGCACCCGGCACGGTGCCCCAAGTGGCCGTCTCCAAGGGCGAGAAGCCGAAGGAAGAGGGGGTGGAGGCATGAGCGCGCAGCTCGCCGCCGCCTACTCCACCTCCACCGGCGAGGCCTTCCAGTTCTGGGTCCTCGGCACGGTCGCGGTGATCGGCGCCCTGTCCACCATCCTCATGAGGAGGGCGGTGCACAGCGCGCTCTCCCTCGCCGGGACCATGATCATCCTGGCGGTCTTCTACCTCGCCAACGGCGCCTACTTCCTGGGCATCGTGCAGATCGTCGTCTATACCGGCGCGATCATGATGCTGTTCCTCTTCGTGGTGATGCTGGTCGGCGTCACGGCCGCCGACTCCCTGACGGAGACCATCAAGGGCCAGCGCTGGCTGGCCCTTCTCTGTGGGCTCGGCTTCGGCGTCCTGCTGTTCGCGGGCATCGGCAACGCCTCGCTCACGCAGTTCGACGGCCTGAGCACGGCCAACGCCAACGGCAACGTGGAGGGCCTGGCCGCCCTCATCTTCACGAAGTACGTGTTCGCCTTCGAAATCACCGGCGCCCTGCTGATCACGGCCGCCGTCGGCGCCATGGTGCTCACGCACCGCGAGCGCACCGAGCGGCCCAAGACCCAGCGCGAGCTGTCCGAGCAGCGCGTCCGCGAGGGCAAGCACGTCCCGCCGCTCCCCGCCCCGGGCGTCTACGCCCGGCACAACGCGGTGGACATCGCGGGCCTGCTCCCCGACGGCACCCCGTCCGAGCTCACGGTCAGCAAGACGCTCCGTGACCGCGGCCAGATCCGCGACGTGTCCAGCGAGGCACTCAACGACCTGCGGGCCCTGGAGCAGCGGGCCGAGGAGCGCCTGGAGCGCACCGAGATCGAGCCGGCGAACCTCAAGCGGACCGAGGAGGCGTCGAAGTGAACCCCGTCAACTACCTCTATCTCTCCGCCCTGTTGTTCACGATCGGCGCCACCGGCGTGCTGATCAGGCGGAACGCGATCGTCGTGTTCATGTGCATCGAGCTGATGCTCAACGCCTGCAACCTCGCGTTCGTCACCTTCTCCCGGATGCACGGCAACCTCGACGGTCAGGTCATCGCCTTCTTCACGATGGTCGTCGCCGCCGCGGAGGTCGTGGTCGGGCTCGCGATCATCGTGTCGCTGTTCCGTTCCCGCCACTCGGCCTCGGTCGACGACGCCAGCCTGATGAAGCTCTGAGGGGTCGCTGAATCGTGGAGAACCTGATTGCGCTGCTGGTAGCGGCGCCTCTGCTCGGAGCGGTCGTCCTGCTGTGCGGCGGCCGGCGGCTCGATGCCGTCGGCCACTGGATCGGCACGATCCTCTCGTCCGCCTCCTTCGTGATCGGTGTCGTCCTCTTCACCGACCTGCTGGGGAAGAACGCCGAGCACCGGACGCTCATGCAGCACCTGTGGACCTGGGTCCCCGTCGAGGGCTTCCAGGCGGACGTCACCTTCCGCCTCGACCAGCTGTCGATGACCTTCGTCCTGCTGATCACCGGTGTCGGCTCGCTGATCCACCTGTACTCGGTCGGGTACATGGAGCACGACGAGCGCCGCCGCCGCTTCTTCGGCTATCTGAACCTGTTCCTCGCGGCGATGCTGATCCTCGTCCTCGCCGACAACTACCTTCTGCTGTACGTCGGTTGGGAAGGCGTCGGTCTCGCTTCCTACCTGCTGATCGGCTTCTGGCAGCACAAGCCCAGCGCGGCCACCGCCGCCAAGAAGGCCTTCCTGGTCAACCGGGTCGGCGACATGGGCCTGTCGATCGCCATCATGCTGATGTTCACGACGTTCGGGACCTTCGCCTTCGGCCCGGTCCTCAGCCACGTCGGTGACGCCTCCGAGGGCAAGCTCACGGGCATCGCCCTGATGCTGCTGCTCGCCGCCTGCGGCAAGTCCGCCCAGGTGCCGCTGCAGTCCTGGCTCGGCGACGCGATGGAAGGCCCGACCCCGGTCTCGGCCCTCATCCACGCGGCGACCATGGTGACCGCGGGCGTGTACCTGATCGTCCGCTCCGGAGCGATCTTCAACGCGGCCCCGGACGCGCAGCTCGTCGTCACCGTCGTCGGCGCCGTCACGCTCCTGTTCGGTGCGATCGTCGGTTGCGCGAAGGACGACATCAAGAAGGCACTCGCCGGTTCGACCATGTCGCAGATCGGCTACATGGTGCTCGCCGCGGGCCTCGGCCCCATCGGCTACGTCTTCGCGATCATGCACCTGGTGACGCACGGCTTCTTCAAGGCCGGGCTCTTCCTCGGCGCCGGTTCGGTCATGCACGGCATGAACGACGAGGTCGACATGCGCAAGTACGGGGGCCTCCGGAAGTACATGCCGGTCACCTTCGTCACCTTCGGCCTCGGCTACCTCGCCATCATCGGTTTCCCGGGCCTGTCCGGCTTCTTCTCCAAGGACAAGATCATCGAGGCGGCCTTCGCGAAGGGCGGCGCCGAGGGCTGGATCCTCGGCGGCGCGGCCCTGCTGGGCGCGGCCATCACGGCGTTCTACATGACGCGCGTGATGCTGATGACCTTCTTCGGCGAGAAGCGCTGGCAGCCCGACGAGAACGGCAACGAGCCGCACCCGCACGAGTCCCCGAGGACGATGACGATCCCGATGATCGTGCTGGCCTTCGGATCGGTCTTCGCCGGCGGCATCTTCGGCATCGGCGACCGCTTCCTGCACTGGCTGGAGCCCATCACCGGCCACGAGGAGGGCAACTCCCCGGTCAGCGCCCTGACGGTCACCCTGGCCACCATGGTCGTCCTGGTCATCGGCGTCGGGATCGCCTGGGCGCAGTACGGCCGCAAGCCGGTCCCGGCCGTCGCCCCGCGCGGCTCGCTGCTCACCCGGGCCGCCCGCCGCGACCTCCTCCAGGACGACTTCAACCACGTCGTCCTGGTGCGCGGCGGCGAGCACCTCACCCGCTCCCTGGTCTACGTCGACCACACCCTGGTCGACGGCGTCGTCAACGGCACGGCGGCCTCCATGGGCGGCCTCTCCGGAAGGCTGCGCAAACTGCAGAACGGCTATGCGCGGTCGTACGCGGTCTCGATGTTCGGCGGTGCGGCCATCCTCGTCGCCGCGACCCTGCTGATGAGGGCGGTCTGATACCGATGTCCTTTCCCCTCCTGACAGCGACGGCGGCGCTCCCGGCCCTCGGGGCGGTGGCCACGGCCGCCGTCCCGGCCGCCCGGCGCACCGCCGCGAAATGGCTGGCGCTGCTGGTCTCGCTGGCGACGCTCGCGCTGGCCGTCACGGTCCTGGTGCGCTTCGACCCGGGCGGCGACCGCTACCAACTCACCGAGTCCCACGCCTGGATCGCCGCCTTCGGGGTCCGCTACGAGCTGGGTGTGGATGGCATCGCGGTCGCGCTCCTCGCGCTCACCGCCCTGCTGATCCCGTTCGTGATCCTGGCCGGCTGGCACGACGCCGACCCCCTGGAGACGGGCAACAAGCGCTGGCGGCCCACCCAGGGCTTCTTCGCTCTCATCCTTGCGGTGGAGGCGATGGTGATCATCTCCTTCGAGGCCACCGACGTCTTCCTCTTCTACATCTTCTTCGAAGCCATGCTGATCCCGATGTACTTCCTCATCGGCGGCTTCGGGGACAGCGCGCACGAACACGGCGACGAGGCGGCGGCCACCCAACGGTCGTACGCGGCGGTCAAGTTCCTGCTCTACAACCTGGTCGGCGGGCTCATCATGCTGGCGGCCGTGATCGGCCTCTACGTAGTCGCCGGGAACTTCTCGCTCGCGGAGATCGCGCAGGCGCGGGCCAACGGCACGCTGCACATGGCGACCAGCACCGAACGCTGGCTGTTCCTGGGCTTCTTCTTCGCCTTCGCGGTGAAGGCGCCCCTGTGGCCGCTGCACACCTGGCTGCCCAACGCGATGGGCGAGGCCACGGCGCCGGTCGCCGTACTGATCACGGCGGTTGTCGACAAGGTCGGCACCTTCGCGATGCTCCGCTTCTGCCTCCAGCTGTTCCCGAACGCCAGCAAGTGGGCGACGCCCGTGATCCTGGTCCTCGCCGTGATCAGCATCATCTACGGCGCGCTGCTCGCGGTCGGGCAGCGGGACATCAAGCGGCTGGTGGCGTACGCGTCGATCTCGCACTTCGGGTTCATCGTCCTGGGCATCTTCGCGATGACCAGCCAGGGCCAGTCCGGCGCGACGCTCTACATGGTCAACCACGGCATTTCCACGGCCGCGTTGATGCTGGTCGCCGGGTTCCTGATCTCGCGGCGCGGCTCGCGTCTGATCGCCGACTACGGAGGGGTGCAGAAAGTCGCCCCGGTGCTCGCGGGCACCTTCCTGATCGGCGGTCTGGCCACGCTGTCGCTGCCGGGACTCGCGCCCTTCGTGAGCGAGTTCCTGGTGCTGGTCGGCACGTTCTCGCGCTACCCGGCGATCGGGATCATCGCGACCTTCGGCATCGTCCTCGCCGCGCTGTACACCCTCGTCCTCTACCAGAGGACGATGACCGGCCCGGTGAAGCCCGAGGTCGCCTCGATGCCGGACCTGCGCGCGCGTGAACTCGTCGTCGTGGCCCCGCTGATCGTGCTGCTGGTCTTCCTGGGTGTCTACCCGAAGCCCGTCACGGACATCGTGAACCCGTCGGTCAAGCAGACCTTGTCCGACGTGCACAAGAAGGATCCCAAGCCCTCGGTGGAGGCGGCCAAGTGAGCGCAACAGCCGTCCACAGCCTGTGGACAACGGCGGCAACCGCGGCCGACCCGATCTCGAAGATCGACGCGCCGAAGATCGAGTACGGGCAATTGTCGCCCACCTTGATCATCCTCGGCGCGGCCCTCATCGGGGTCCTGGTCGAGGCGTTCGTCCCGCGCAAGTCCCGTTACTACGCCCAGGTGTTCGTGTCCGCCGTAGCGCTCTGTGCCGCCTTCGCGGCGGTCGTGGCGCTCGCGGCGGACGGGTACGGCACCACCAAGGCGCACATCGCGGCCATGGGCGCGATCGCGGTCGACGGACCGGCCCTGTTCCTCCAGGGCGTGATCCTGCTGTCCGGACTGGTCGGCCTGTTCACCTTCGCGGAACGGCGACTCGACCCCGAGGCGCACGGCAACCGGGTCGACTCGTTCGCCGCGCAGGGTGCGTCCGTGCCCGGCAGCGACAGCGAAAAGGCCGCGGTCAAGGCCGGGTTCACCACCACCGAGGTCTTCCCGCTCCTGCTCTTCGCGGTCGCCGGAATGCTCGTCTTCCCGTCGGCCAACGACCTGTTGACCCTGTTCGTGGCCCTGGAAGTCTTCTCGCTCCCGCTCTACCTCCTGTGCGCCCTGGCCCGCCGCAAGCGACTCCTGTCGCAGGAGGCCGCGGTCAAGTACTTCCTGCTCGGCGCCTTCGCCTCCGCGTTCACCCTGTTCGGCATCGCGCTGCTCTACGGCTACGCGGGCTCGATGTCGTACTCGACGATCTCCCAGGTCGTCGACGGCTCCATCACCAACATCAACCCGGCCCTCGCCGACACCATGGGCAACGACGCGCTGCTGCTCATCGGTGGCGCGATGATCGTCATGGGGCTGCTGTTCAAGGTGGGCGCGGTGCCGTTCCATATGTGGACGCCCGACGTCTACCAGGGCGCGCCGACCCCGGTCACCGGCTTCATGGCCGCCGCGACCAAGGTGGCCGCCTTCGGAGCGCTGCTCCGGCTCCTCTACGTCGTACTGCCGGGCCTGCGCTGGGACTGGCGGCCCGTCATGTGGGGTGTGGCGATCATCACGATGCTGGGCGGCGCGATCGTCGCGATCACCCAGACCGACATCAAGCGGCTCCTGGCGTACTCGTCGATCGCGCACGCGGGCTTCATCCTCGCGGGTGTCATCGCGACCACCCGGGACGGCGTCTCGTCGGTCCTCTTCTACCTGGGTGCCTACTCGTTCGTGACGATCGGCGCGTTCGCGGTCGTCACGCTCGTACGGGACGCGGGCGGCGAGGCGACGCACCTGTCGAAGTGGGCGGGGCTCGGGCGGAGGTCGCCGTTGGTCGCGGCCGTGTTCGCGGTGTTCCTGCTGTCCTTCGCGGGCATTCCGCTGACGGCCGGCTTCGCCGGGAAGTTCGCCGTGTTCAAGGCGGCGGCGGCCGGTGGCGCGGCCCCGCTGGTCGTGGTCGGTGTGCTCTCCTCGGCGATCGCGGCGTTCTTCTACATCCGCGTGATCGTGCTCATGTTCTTCAGCGAGCCGCGGCCCGACGGCCCCACCGTCGCGGTCCCGTCCCCGCTGACCATGGCGACGATCGGGGTGGCCGTGGCGGCCACGCTCGTCCTCGGTGTGGCTCCGCAGTACTTCCTGGACCTGGCGAACCAGGCGGGAGTCTTCGTCCGCTGAGCGCGGGCCGCTGAGCCCATGCGCAAGGCCCCGGTTCGCTTCGAGCGAGCCGGGGCCTTCGCGTGTGCGCGGTCAGACCGTCGGGCAGATGACCTCGGGGTTCCAAGAGGCGAACAGGCCCGCCGAGTTGGGCTTGTAGAGCCAGGCGTGCAGGGTGAAGTAGCCGGGGAGCTGGTTCTTCTGGAAGGTCTGCCCGAACAGCGTGGGCGCGGCCTGGCCCGAGTCCTTCACGACCCACTCCACCGCGACCAGCTTGCGCGGGCCGCCGTTGGAGGTGCCCGTGTACTCGTCCGTGAACCCGTCCGCGTACACGAGGGCCGCCGGCTTCTGCGGATCGACCGAGCCGATGTTCGCCGGGTTGACGTAGTGGTAGCCCATGCCGCCCTCGGCCGGGTCGGCGACGCAGGTGTCGGTGCGCGCGTAGCCGCCGGCCGCCGCGAACCCCTCGTACCCGTACTTGGCGGTGGCCTGAGTGGTCCTGCTCAGCTGGGTCCACACGGACGGGTCGGGGTCGGTCGCGGCGTGTGCCGGGGCGGCGGTCAGCGCGAAGGCCGCGGCCGTCGCCACCGCGAGGGCGGTCCGCACGGCGCTCCGCAGGGGGCGAGAGGACATGGTGGGGCTCCTTGGACTTTCGGGAGGCGTCCGCACGCACGGCGCGCCGTCCGTTCGGGGCGTGGCGGGCCTCCGCGGTCCCGCCCGAGCAGCATGTTCCGGCCGTGGTGGTCGCGCCATGTGACGGGAGCCATTCGACTGACCACGCCCGGTCACTGTCGCCAGCCTGTGGATAACTCCGACGCTGTCAGCGCGGAGCCCTATCGTGGACGCAGTGGTCGAGGGACGACGTACGGGGGACGAGCGATGCACGGGATGGGCGGGACGGTTGTGACGACCGAAGTACGGACGCCGGCGGCACAGGGCGAGAGCGAGGCGCTGGCCACGCTCCACCGCGTCTTCGGCTACGACAGCTTCCGCGGCGAGCAGGAAGAGGTCATCGAGCATGTGGTGGCGGGCGGCGACGCCGTCGTCCTCATGCCGACCGGCGGCGGCAAGTCGCTCTGCTACCAGATCCCGTCCCTGGTCAGACCTGGTACGGGAGTGGTCGTATCCCCGCTGATCGCGCTGATGCAGGACCAGGTGGACGCGCTGCGGGCGCTCGGGGTGCGCGCCGGGTTCATGAACTCGACGCAGGACTTCGACGAGCGGCGCGTGGTCGAGGCGGAGTTCCTGGCGGGCGAGCTGGACCTGATCTATCTCGCCCCGGAGCGGCTGCGGCTCGACAACACGCTGGACCTGCTGTCGCGCGGCAAGATCTCGGTGTTCGCGATCGACGAGGCGCACTGTGTGTCGTCCTGGGGTCACGACTTCCGTCCCGACTACCTCTCCCTCTCGGTGCTCGGCGAGCGGTGGCCGGACGTTCCGCGGATCGCGCTCACGGCCACGGCCACGGACGCGACGCACAAGGAGATCACCCAGCGGCTGAACATGCCGAGTGCCCGACACTTCGTGGCGAGCTTCGACCGGCCCAACATCCAGTACCGGATCGTGCCGAAGGCCGACCCCAAGAAGCAGCTGCTGAGCTTCCTGCGCGAGGAGCACGCGGGCGACGCGGGCATCGTGTACTGCCTGTCGCGCAAGTCCGTCGACACGACCGCCGAGTTCCTGTCGCGCAACGGCATCGAGGCGGTGCCGTACCACGCGGGCCTGGACTCGGGCACGCGCGCGGCACACCAGTCCCGGTTCCTGCGCGAGGACGGCCTGATCGTCGTCGCGACCATCGCCTTCGGCATGGGCATCGACAAGCCGGACGTACGGTTCGTCGCCCACCTCGACCTGCCCAAGTCGGTGGAGGGCTACTACCAGGAGACGGGTCGTGCCGGGCGTGACGGAATGCCCTCCACGGCGTGGATGGCGTACGGCCTGAACGACGTCATACAACAGCGCAAGATGATCCAGTCCAGCGAAGGCGACGAGGCGTTCCGCCGCCGGGCCGCGTCCCACCTGGAGGCGATGCTCGCGCTGTGCGAGACCGCGCAGTGCCGACGCGGCCAACTGCTCGCCTACTTCGGGCAGGACCCGGACGCGGCGGGCTGCGGCAACTGCGACACCTGCCTCACCCCGCCCGAGACCTGGGACGGCACGGTCGCCGCGCAGAAGGTCCTCTCGACGGTGGTGCGGCTGCAGCGGGAGCGGGGCCAGAAGTTCGGCGCCCTGCAGATCGTCGACATCCTCATGGGGCGCCGGTCGGCCAAGGTGATCCAGTTCGACCACGACCAGCTGTCCGTGTTCGGCATCGGCCAGGACCTGGCCGAGGGCGAATGGCGGGGTGTTGTACGGCAGTTGCTGGCGCAGGGGCTGCTCGCGGTCGAGGGGGAGTACGGCACGCTGGTGCTCACCGAGGCGAGCGGCACGGTGTTGCGGCGCGAGCGGGAAGTGCCGTTGCGCAAGGAGCCGAAGAAGCCGGCGGGTTCCTCGCGGTCGGGGTCGTCCTCGGGGCGCGGCGAGCGCAAGGCCAAGGCCGCGGCGGTGGAGTTGCCGGAGTCGTTGCAGCCCGCCTTCGAGGCCCTGCGCGCCTGGCGCGCGGAGCAGGCTCGCGAGCAGGGGGTTCCGGCGTACGTCATCTTCCACGACGCCACGCTGCGGGAGATCGCGACGGTGTGGCCGACGTCGGTGGGGCAGCTCGGGGAGATCAGCGGGGTCGGCGAGAAGAAGCTGGCGACGTACGGGGAGGGTGTGATCGGGGTGCTGGCGGGGTTGGGCGAGGCACCGGCTGTGGCTCCGGTACCGGCTCCGGCTCCGGCCGCGGTGCAAGCGCCGGCACAGGCACCGGTGCGGGCACAGGCGTCGGCACCCGCAACAGGGCGGGCAGCGAAGGATGTTGACCCCGGGGCGGACTACTGGCCGGAGATGGATGCGGAGCCGGAGCCGGAGGACTGGATGTAGGGGGCGGGACTCGGCGTTGGGACCGGGACCGGGGTGTGGGTGGTCCCCGGTACGGTCCTCGGCCCAGGGCGGTCGGGCTGGGGGCGTCGGCGCAGGGCCGTGAGACCAGGACCCTTGGGCCAGGTCTCAGCGCCGGGGGCGTAGCTCAGCGCGTTCGGGTAGGCCCGGTGGGGCTGTCCCGCTGGGTGAGTGCGTCGGGTGGGAGCGGCAGCCTGCTGCAGGCAGGCCGGGGCTGTCTGCCGTTGCCGTCGGCCACCGAGGTCGGGCCGTTGCCGTCAGGTTGGCGGTGTCGGCTGTTGCCGCCGGCCGCTGTCGTCGGGTCGCCGTTGTCTGCCCGGTCCCGTCGGCCGACTGCGGTCCGCCACGCGGTCGTTGACCCGGGGCCACCTATCCAGTGCCGCCGGCCTGGGTGCGCCTGCGCCGCGCCGTGAGCCCAGGTTCTCGGGCCCGGGGTGTGAGCTCAGGGCCCTCAGCCCAAAGCCGTGAGCCCCGGTGCGAACACGATCAGCAGCGGCAGCAAAGGGACCAGGGTCGCGACCGTCGTCGTCAGGGCTCGGTGGCGGCGGCCCAGCCTCGGGCGGGGGTCCAGGAGGCGGTTGACGCGTTCGCCGAGGAGGCGGTGGCTGGAGGCGCAGGAGAGGACGCCTCGGTGGTTGTTGAGCTCGATGAGGGCCAACGCCGTGGTCAGGTGGCCGCATTGGCGGGAGGCCGTGTCGTCGGCGGCCAGTTCGACCAGGCGGTGGGTCTGGTCGCAGAAGTGGGAGAACAGGGGGACGTGCGGGAAGCCGGAGGCCAGCGCGGTCGACAGGTGCAGGAGCCAGTCGTGGTGGGCGCGGGCGTGGCCGCGTTCGTGGGTGAGGACCGCGTCGAGTTGGTGGCCGGTGAGGCGGTGCAACGCGCCTGTGGTGACGACGAGTTGGGGCGGATGGCCGGGCATCCACCAGGCGTCCGGGTACTCGTCCTCCAGGACGAGGAGGGGGCCGCGCGCCGGGGGCAGGCCCGCAGGTAGGTCGGGGGCGCGTTCGCGGAGGTGGGCGCGGGCCTGGCCCCGGCGGCGGCGGGCCTCGGCGAGTTCGCGGGCCAGCATCGCGGTGGTCCAGGCGGCACCGCAGGCGAGTGACAGCGTGAGGGCGACCGCCCAGGCGGGGGCGGCGGAGAGGTCGTAGGCCGCGGTGACGGCCGGGGGAGCGGGGGCGAAGACATGATCACGGACGGTGTGGAAGACGGCGGCCGCGCCCAGGACCAGGGCGGCCAGGCAGCACAGCAGGACCGTGGCGACCAGGCACTGCCACACCCAGAGGCCGATCACGGGCTCCCGTTCGGGCCACACCGCCCGGGTCAGCGCGCGCGGAGCCGGCACGGCGGCCGAGAGGGCGACGACGCTCAGCAGGAGCAGGCAGACAGTCATGCCACGGGCTCCGGATCCTGGTCAGCGGAAGTAACAGGGGGAACAGAGGGCGCGGGTGCGGCTGTACCCGAGGGCGGGTCCACGGCATGTGTGCCGCCCGCCGTCAGTATGACTGCACGGGCGGCCGGAGTCAGGAGTAAAGAGACCACCGGACTCATCTCACCCACCGGCCCCGCCGCCCCTCGCGTCTCAGTCCCGCGCCACGATCCGCCCGCCGGCCCTGCCGGTCCCGCCGACCCCGCCGGGCTGACCCGCAGCTGCTCGCCCCATTTCGTCGGCCCCGTCGACCCTGTCGTCTCAGTCCCGCGGCACGATCCTGCCCGTGACCTCGCCCAGACCCACCCGCGTGCCGTCCGCGCCCGGCGCCCACGCCGAGAGCGTGACCACATCGCCGTCCTCCAGGAACGTCCGCTTGCCGTCCGGGAGTTCGAGGGCGTCGCGGCCGTTCCAGGTCAGCTCCAGCAGGGAACCCCGCTCGCGTTCCGTCGGGCCGCTGACCGTGCCGGAGCCGTAGAGGTCGCCGGTGCGCAGGGAGGCGCCGTTGGCCGTCATCTGGGCGAGTTGCTGGGCGGCGGTCCAGTACATGGTGGAGAACGGCGGCTCGGAGACCGGGTGGCCGTTGATCGCGACGGTGATGCGGAGGTCGTAGCCGCCGGGTTCCTCGGCCGAGTCGTCCAGGTAGCGGAGGAGGTCGTGCGTGCGCTCCGGCGGGGTTGCCCGCGACTCCTCCAGCGCGTCCAGCGGGGTGATCCACGCCGACACCGACGTGGCGAAGGACTTGCCGAGGAACGGGCCGAGGGGGACGTACTCCCAGGCCTGGATGTCGCGGGCCGACCAGTCGTTGAGGAGGCACAGGCCGAAGACGTGTTCGCGGAAGTCGGCGAGCGGCACCGGGCTGCCCATCGCCGACGGCGCGCCGACCACGAAGCCGACCTCCGCCTCGATGTCCAGGCGGACCGACGGGCCGAAGACCGGCGCGGGGTCGGCCGGGGCCTTGCGCTGGCCGGAGGGTCGTACGACATCCGTGCCCGAGACCACGACCGTGCCGGCGCGGCCGTGGTAACCGATCGGCAGGTGCTTCCAGTTGGGGGTCAGGGAGTCGGGGGCGTCCGGGCGGAAGATGCGGCCGACGTTCCGGGCGTGGTTCTCCGAGGCGTAGAAGTCGACGTAGTCCGCGACCTCGAAGGGGAGGTGCAGGGTCACCGCGGAGAGCGGGTGGAAGTACGGGGCGATCGTGTCCTGGTGGGACGGGACCGTCACCCACGCGGTCAGCGCGCGGCGGACGTCCGACCAGGCCGTGTGGCCCGCGGCGAGCAGCGGGTTGAGGGTGGGGTGCGCGAGGAGGGAGACGTACGGCGAGCCGAGCGCCTCCGCCGCCGCGCCCGCGTCGAGGACGTGGTCGCCGAGGCGGACGCCGACGGTCCGTTCGTCCGAGCCGAGGGGCGAGAAGACGCCGTAGGGAAGATTGTGCGGGCCGAAGGGGTCGCCCTCGGGAAGATCGAAGGGGGGCATGGGTGCTGCCTCACTCTCGTACGTACTCGCATGTGGCCGCGCCACACGTTACGGGTGAGTTGCGCGAACCGGCAGTGTCTAAAGAGTTCGCAATGTCCGAAAAGGCCTTGTCGGAAGCGGCAATTCCGGCTTAGCGTCCTTTGGGGGACACGGACGGGGTGGGTCCGGTCCGTAGGGGGGACACGTGGGGGGACCCGTGGCCAAGCGCTTCAGCGTGCCTTTCGAGGCCGACCGCGAAGTGCCGGGCCTGATCGTGAAGTTCGGCGACTATCCGCTGCATCACGGTGGGGTGGGCGCGATCCGGAGTCTGGGGCGCCTCGGCGTGCCGATGTATGCGATCACGGAGGACCGTTACACACCCGCGGCCGCGTCCCGTTATCTGGAGCGCGCGTTCGTGTGGCCGACGACCGGCACGGAGGAACCCGGGCGACTGGTGGAGGGCCTGCTGCGCGTCGGGCGCCGCATCGGCCGGCCCGCCGTCCTCATCCCCACCGACGAGGAGGCCGCCGTCCTGATCGCCGAGCACCAGGACGCGCTCGGCTCCCGCTTCCTCTTCCCGCGGGTGGAACCGAAGTTGCCGCGTCGCCTCGCGAGCAAGCAGGGCCTGCACGAACTCTGCGTGGAGCACGGCATCCCCAGCCCCGCGGCGGCCTTCCCGCAGTCGTACGACGACATCGTCGAGTTCGCCGAGAAGGCCCGCTTCCCGCTGGTGGCCAAGAACAGGGAGGCGTTCGTACGGCGTTCCCGGCCGGCGGTGAACGGGACGACGAGGATCGCGACCCGCGAGGGGCTGCTCACGCTCGCGCGGGACTGGGGCGAGCACCCCGGGGTGATCCTCCAGGAGTACCTGCCGAGGGAGGAGGCCGAGGACTGGATCGTGCACGCGTACTTCGACCAGGACTCGACCCCGCTGGCCCTGTTCACCGGGGTGAAGGTGCGCTCCTGGCCGCCGCACGCGGGGATGACGGCGAACGCGTACGTGGTCGACAATCCGGAACTCACGGACATCGCCGCACGTTTCATCAAACAGATCGGCTTCACCGGCGTCATCGACCTCGACCTGCGCTTCGACCGGCGCGACGGCCAGTACAAACTGCTCGACTTCAACCCCCGCATGGGCGCCCAGTTCCGGCTCTTCGAGAACGAGTCGGGGGTGGACGTAGTCCGCGCCATGCACCTCGACCTGACCGGCCGCTCCGTCCCGGAGGGGGAGCAGCGCGCCGGCCACCGGTACATCGTGGAGAACATCGACCTGCCCGCCCTCCTCGCCTACCGCCGCAGCGGCTATACGACGCCGCACGCGCCGGCGCGGGCGAGCGGGACGGAGCTGGCCTGGCTCGCGGGTGACGACCTGCGGCCGTTCTTCACGATGCTGGCCCGCTTCGTGCGGCCGGGCGCGAAGCACCTGTATCAGCTGTGGCGCACCAACCGGCGCGGCAGCGGCACCAGTAGCGGCAAGCAGTGACTCCAGCAGCGAGCAAGTAACGAGCAAGTAGCGCAAGGGGCACGCGAGTTCGAGCAGCGGCCCCGGCACGAAGTGACGAATTGACGTCCTGGGGAGGGACTTCGTGATTCAACCGGTAGCAGTCATCGGCGCCGGGCCGTTCGGCCTGTCCACCGCCGCGCATCTGCGGGCACGCGGCATTCCGGTCCGTGTCTTCGGCGAGCCCATGGTCAGCTGGCGTGACCACATGCCCGCCGGGATGCTCCTGAAGTCGACCCCCGCCGCCTCCAGCCTCGACGCCCCGCAGCCCGGCCACAACCTCGTCGACTACTGCGACGCGGCCGGTATCCCCCGCCTGGTCACCGACGAGGACATCATCCCCGTGGAGACCTTCATCGCCTACGGCGAGTGGTTCCAGCAGAAGCTGGTGCCCGAGCTGGAGCGGGTGCGGGTCGTCTCCGTCGACCGGAAGACGGGCGGCGGCTTCGAACTCAAGCTGGACTCGGGGGAGTTGTTCACGGCGAGGGCGGTCGTGGTCGCGACCGGGCTGTACGGCCTGGCCCACCTCCCGCCGGAGCTGGCCGCGGCGGCGGTCGACGGGCCCGCGCCCACCGGTCCCGTCTCGCACAGTTCCCAGCACCACGACCTGAGCGGGTTCAAGGGCAAGGAGCTGATCGTCGTCGGCGCCGGTCAATCCGCCCTGGAGACGGCGGTGTTGGCGGCGGAGGCGGGTGCGAACGTGCGGATCGTCTCGCGCGGGCACGGCCGGGTCGCCTTCGGCGCACCTCCGTGGAAGCAGCCGAAGCTGCGCCCCGAGTCGCCGTTCGGGCGCGCGTGGTCGCTGTGGGCGCTGAGCTACTACCCCCAGCCGTACCGCCACCTCCCCGAGCAGACCCGGCACTACCTGGTCCGCCGGGTGCTCGGGCCGCTCGGGGCGTGGTGGCTGCGCGAGCGGTTCGAGGGGAAGGTGCAGGTCAGCGAGGTCGAGCGGATCGTGCAGGCCGAGGCGGGCGGGGGCGCGGGCGCGGCGGACGGCGGCCCGGTGCTCACCGTCGCGACGCCGGGCGGAGCCACGCAGCACCTCACCGCCGACCACGTCATCGCCGCGACGGGGTACCGGGTCGACATCGCGGCGATGGACTTCCTCGGGCACGAGCTGCGCACCCAGCTGGCGGTGAGCCGGGGTACGCCGAAACTCGGCGCCGGGTATGTGTCGTCCGTGCCGGGCGTCTACTTCACGGGGCTGCCGTCGGCGTCGTCGTACGGGCCGGTGATGCGGTTCGTGTGCGGGACCGAGTTCGCTTCGCCGAGGCTGGCGAAGCATCTGGCGGCCGCGCACGGGTAGTTGGCGGCAGGGGCTCAGCCCGTTGTGGAGCGGGCGACGCGGAAGCCGACGTCGTCCACGCGGAAGGTGGGGTGGCTTCGGCGGCGCACGGAGGCGCGGCAGCTCCAGTGCTCGTCGAACCATCCGCCGCCGCGCAGGACGCGGTAGGTGCCGTAGACCTCCGGGTCGTAGAGGTCCCAGCACCACTCCCAGACGTTGCCCAGCATGTCGTGCAGCCCCCAGGGGTTGGGGCGTCGGCCGCCCGGCTCGTGGGGTCGCTCGCCGGAGTTGCCTCGGTGCCAGGCGATGTCGTCGAGGGGCCCGTAGCGCGGGCCGCTCGTCCCCGCCCGGCACGCGTACTCCCACTCGGCTTCGGTGGGGAGACGGTAGCCGTCGGCGGAGGGGTCGCGCAGGACGGGTTCGCCCTGGGCGTCGAAGTCGTACGCCGGGGTCAACTCCTCCTGCTGGGAAAGGGAGTTGCAGAAGAGGACCGCGTCCCGCCACGACACGGTCTCCACGGGGAGGCGGCCGTCGCCCTGAGCGGTGCTGGGGCGTTCGCCGGTGACCTGGGCGTACTGGTCCTGGGTGACGGGCAGGGTGCCGAGGTGGAAGGGGGCGAGGTCGACGCTCCAACTCCGTTGCGTACGGCGGTCGGTGAGGGTGACCTGGCCGGGCGGGATCGGGGTGAGGCCGATGTGGGTGGTTGTGCCCATGGGTTACGTCAGCTCCGTGAGCATCGGGGTTAGGCGGGCGGAGAGTTCGGGGTCGGAGTGGTCAAGTTCCGTTGCCGTGGCGGTGATTGTGGCGGTGAGCGCGCGGCGGAGTTCTGGTTCCGTGAGGGAGCGGATGAGGGTGGATTCCAGGGGGGTCGTCACCTCGGCCGGTAGCAGGTGGGCGCCCTTCGAGTAGGCGGTGGGGAGATTCAGGCGTAGGCAGGCCAGGGTGATCAGTTGGTCGCGCAGGGCGTTGATCCAGTGTGCCGCTTGCCAACTCCGGCCCCGTTCAAGGCAGATGCGGGCGTGCAGGGCGTGGTGCCAGGCGTGGCCGATCAGGGTGTCGCGGTCGGGGGCGGCGAACGGCGGCTGTTCGTGCGGGGTGCCGAAGAGTGTCTGCCAGGCCGGACCCCGGGCGCCGAACTCTGACTCCGGGGCGAAGGTGAGGTCCAGCTCCACCCACCCCGGCAGCAGGAAGACCCGGATCACGCTCGCGCCGCCGACGCCGAGGTCCCAGTGGTGCCGGGCGCCCAACTCGTCGTGGATCCACGCCGTCCAGCGACCTACGGCCTCGACGACGTCGCCCCGCACGGCCAGCACGATGTCCGTGTCCGACCAGCGGTCGCCGGTGCCGGTGGCGTGCGAGCCGGTGTGGGCGAAGCCGACGATTGCGGCGTCGGCCTCGGCGTGGGCGAGGAGTCGGGCGCGAGTGCGGTCGCGTTGTTCGGGGGTGAACATGCCTCGATGATGCATGCCCGGGGTCTTCGCCACGCATTGTCAGTGGGGCAGGGCATGATCCGGTGGATGCGCTATACGACGTGGACTTCGGATCGGATGTTCGTCGCCTACCGGCAGTACTACCTGCAGGGCGACGAATTTCTCAGTGTGTACGACGACGCCGACACGGTCAGGCGGATCCACGCGGGGAACAGCCTGGCGGCAGGGGGCCCGGAACACCTCACGGTGCGGGCAGGCACGCACACCGGTTATATACGCCTGACCACCCGGCAGTGCGCGGACGAACCCCCGCTGCCGGGTGAGGAGTGGGAGACCGTGGTCGACGTGAGCATCTGCAGCACGAGTGGCATGCTGCGGCTGTTCCAGTGGGGCGGTGAGGTCCAGTGGGACGCAGGGAACTTCGCGATGGCCGGGGAGGGTTGGTATCGCGTCCGCGTGCAGACACGCGGACGCGACGAAGGCGACGCGCACCAGGGCGACACCCCGGTGGAAGAGCACTTCCTCAGCGTGTGGCCGGCGCCGCCCGCACCCGACACCGTGCACCGGGCGAACGACACCTTCGCCCGCACGCACTATGACCCAACCCAGCCTCCCGGCCAGCCTGTTCAGCCCTGACCCGCTCCGGTTCGCTCCGGCTCGCTGCGGACACTCGTCCCGTGCCCTCCGCCGTACGACCGTGCCGCGGTACTACGACCGGTAGCGGCCCAGCGTCCTCAAACCCGGCAACTCCCTGTCCTGGAAGTCGAACAGCGCCAGGTTCTCCCACGCGTTGCCGGACGTCGGGTCCGTCGGGTCCCAGCCGTCACCGGCCCGGTACGTCCAGACGCCTTCCCAATAGCAGTAACCCAGGCCCTTGTCGCCGGGAACGTTCGCCATCAGGTCGGCCACCGTACGGAGCCACGCCGCCTGGCCTGCCGGGGTCGCCGGGTAGCCCGCCGTCAGCTGCGAGGGGTCGTACATGATGTCGTTCGTCGCGTCCTCGCTCTCCAGCGTGAACGGGTACGCCGTCTCCGCGATCAGCACCGGCTTGTCGTAACGGGCCGCCAGATCCGCCAAGTTGGCCGCCGCGGCCTCCGGGGCGCCGTGCCAGAACGGGTAGTACGACTGGGCGATGATGTCGAAGTCGACGCCGTCGGCGACCACGTTGTCGTACCACCAGCGTGACGTGCCGTTGTCGCCGCCCGAGGCGATGTGGAGCATCGTGCGGATACGCGGGGTCGTGTCACGCGCCGCGTTCAGGCCCGCCTTGAGGAACGTCGTCAGGTTGCCCCAACCCCCGGCGTCGTCACCCCAGTTCTTGCCGGTGGGCCAGAGCAGGCCGCCGTTGATCTCGTTGCCGATCTGGACCAGGTCCGCCGGGGTGCCCTGGCGGCGCAGGGCGCCCAGGACGTCGGCGGTGTGGTCGTAGACCGCGCGTGTCAGGCCCGCCACGTCCAGGTCCGCCCAGGCCGCCGGCTTGGTCTGGTGGGACGGGTCGGCCCACGTGTCGGAGTAGTGGAAGTCGACCCAGATGCCGATCCCCGCCCGGCGCAGGCGCTTCGCCAACGGCAGGATGTGCTTCTTGTTGTTGTAACCGTCGGCCGGGTTCACCCACACCTTGAGGCGCGCGTGCGTCACGCCCGCGTCGGCCAGGATGCGGATCGGGTCGTCCCGGCGGCCGTCAGCCCGGCGGTAAACCGCCCCGTGCGCCTCGTCCTTGGGCAGCGACGAGATGTCCATCCCCCGGATCTCCAGCCGGCGCCGGTCCGACCCGCCTCCGGCCGAACCCCCGGTCGACGTACCGGTGCCGGTGCTCGCCACCGCCGGCGCCGCCGCCAACACCGGTACCGCGAGTGCCGCCGCCCCCGCCGCCGTAAGAACACTGCGTCTGCGCATCACGAAGTTTCCCTTCACTGACAGAAAGAAGTAGGAGTAACTGGGCTCCACAACACGGGAGTTGATCAGTGCGGGGTGTGGAAGACCTCCACCCCGCCCGCCGGCACCGCCGCCCGGCTCCCGTCCGGCAGCACCACCTTCACCTCGCCCCCGGTGTGGTTCACCGCGAAGCGGAACGTCCCCGACTCGCCCTCCCGTACGACGAGTTCGACATCGCGGGGCAGATCGACCGGCGTGATCCCCGCGTCCGCGAGGGCGAGGTCGACGACGCCGGCCAGATCGGCCCCCGTCAACCGCGTCGCCAGGTACCAGGAGGCCCCCGCCCCCAGCGCGTACCGGGTCAGCGCCGCCCCACCCGCCGTACGCCCATCGGCGAACACCGCGACCGTCTCGCACCCCTCACCCGGCACCACGACCTCGGACCACAGATCCGCCTCGTACGACGCCCCGTCCGCCCCCCGGACCGACACCACCTCACCCGGCAGCAACGGGTCGAACTCCTCTACGGTCAGCCCGAGTACGTCCCGCAACGCCCCCGGATACGCGCCCGGATGCAAGGTGTCGTTCTCGTCGACGATCCCGGAGAAGAAGGAGACCAGCAGGGTTCCGCCCCGCGAGACGTACCGCTCCAGGTCCGCCCCCACCCCGGCCGGCGCCGCGTACAACTGCGGTACCACCAGCAGCGGATACCGCTCCGGGTCCAGGTCGCCGAGCCCCGTCGGCGGCACGAAGTCCACCGTCAAGTGCCGGTCGTACAGGGCCTCGTAGAACGAGTCCAACCGTTCCCGCGCGTCCAGATCCTGGCTCGGCCGCCACTCCAGGCTCTGCGCCCACCAGGAGTCCCACGACCACACCATCGCCACGTCACCCCGGGTCCGTGTACCCCGCAGACCGGCCCGGCCCAAGTCCCCGACCCTGCGGCCGAGTTCGGTCACCTCACGCCAACCCCGGTTGTCCGTACCGGAGTTCGCCAGCATCGCCGTGTGGAACTTCTCCGCGCCCGACTGCGACTGCCGCCACTGGAAGAACATCGCGCCCTCGGAACCCCGGGCCACATGCCCGAGTGAGTTCCGGGCCATCTCACCGGGGCGCTTCGCGGGGTTGTACGGCTGCCAGTTGACCCCGGACGTGGCGTGCTCCAGCAGCAGCCACGGACCCCCGCCCGCCACCGAACGCGTCAAGTCGGCGGCCAGCGCCAGGTTCACGTGCGTACGGCGGCCGTCCGTCATCAGGTAGTGGTCGTTGGTGACGAGGTCGACCTCCTTCGCCCAGGCCCAGTAGTCGACGCCCTGGCCCTGGCTCGGCGCGACCATGAAGTTGGTGGTGACCGGGACACCGGGGGAGAGGCGGTGCAGGATGTCCCGTTCGGCGGTGAAGTTGGCGCGGGCCTGGGCGTCGGCGAAGCGGCGGTAGTCGAGTTGCTGGGTGGGATTGCATACGGAGGGGGTGGCCCGGGGCGGAGTGATCTCCTCCCAGTCGCCGTACTGCTGGCCCCAAAACGCCGTCCCCCAGGCCTGGTTGAGGGCGCCGAGGGTGCCGTAGCGCATGCGCAGCCAGTCGCGGAAAGCCGCCGCGCAAACGTCGCAGTAGCAGGCGAGCACCGGGGCGCCGTACTCGTTGTGGACGTGCCACAGGACCACGGCCGGGTGGCTGCCGTAGCGCTCGGCCAGCGCCGTCGTGATCGTGGCCGCCGCCGCCCGGTACTCGGGGTTCGAGTGGCAGATCGCGCCCCGCGAGCCGAAGGCCAGGCGCACGCCCTCGCGCGTCACCGGCAGCGCGTCGGGGTGCGCGCGGTAGAACCACGCCGGCGGTACGACCGTCGGCGTGCCGAGGTTCACGGCGATGCCCGCCGTGTGCAGCAGGTCCATCACCGTGTCGAGCCACTCCCAGTCGTACTCACCGGGACGCGGCTCCAGCCGGGCCCAGGAGAAGACGCCGAGGGAGACCGTCGTGACCCCGGCCTCCCGCATCAGCCGTACGTCCTCCTCCCAGACCTCCTGCGGCCACTGCTCGGGGTTGTAGTCACCTCCGAAGGCGAGCGGCAGACGGGCGTGCGGGGCGGGGGACGGCATGGGTTCACTCCCGGGGATCGGAGGGGAAACTCGGCTGTTTCTGTGATCGTGCACATGGATGGTTGCGGCGTCCATCCGTCAGCAACAAGTAGGTAACCCCACGGTTCATCCATTGACAAGGGTCCGAAACAATTCTCTACTGTGCACGGTCACAGAGCCGTGCAGAGCATGCGGGACCTCCGATGGGACATCGGGGACCGGCTCGCACTCAGTCAGGGGAGATGAAGATGTCGATCCACCGCCACCAGTTCAGCAGGCGCAGCATCCTTGCCGGGGCAGCAGCTGTCGGCCTCACGGGCACCCTCGCCGCCTGCGGCGGTTCCGACGACGACTCCGGCAAGAGCAGCGGGCCCGTCAAGCTGACCTACTGGGCCTGGGCGCCGAACATGGACAAGGTCGCCGCGATCTGGAACAAGAAGAACCCGGACATCACGGTCACCGTGTCCAAGCAGGCGGCCGGCAAGGACATCATCTCCAAGCTGATCACCGCGAAGAAGGCGGGCAACGCCCCCGACCTGATCCAGGTCGAGTACCAGGCGCTGCCGACGCTGGTCTCGAACGACGTGCTCGCCGACATCTCGAAGTACGCGAAGTCCGCCAAGTCCGAGTTCGCCGAGGGCCTTTGGGGCATGGTCACGCTCGGCACCGACG
Source organism: Streptomyces sp. NRRL F-525 (assembly GCF_000716605.1). GTDB lineage: Bacteria > Actinomycetota > Actinomycetes > Streptomycetales > Streptomycetaceae > Streptomyces. The sequence continues at coordinate 161,658 of NZ_JNXE01000015.1, forward strand.
CCGTGTACGCGATACCGCAGGACTCCGGGCCGCTGATGTTCTTCTACCGCGAGGACCTGTTCAAGCAGCACAACCTGACGGTCCCGGCGACGTGGGACGACTTCGCCAAGACCGCCCGCGCCGCCAAGAAGGCGCTCCCGGACGCCTACTTGACGACGTTCTCCTCCAACGACCCCGGTTTGTTCGCGGGGTTGTCGCAGCAGGCCGGTGCGAAGTGGTGGACCGTGGAGAGCGGCGGCAAGTGGACCGTCGGCATCGACGACGCGGCGACCAAGAAGGTCACCGACTTCTGGGGCGGGCTCGTCCAGGAGGGCGTGATCGACAACCAGCCGATGTACACGCCGGCTTGGAACAACGCGCTGAACAAGGGCACCAACATCGCCTGGGTCTCCGCCGTGTGGGCGCCCGGTGTACTCGTCAGCTCGGCCCCCGACACCAAGGGCAAGTGGCGCATGGCGCCGCTGCCGCAGTGGAGCGCGGGCGAGGACGTCACCGGCAGCTGGGGCGGCTCCTCCACCGGCGTCTCCACCGACTCCAAGCACGCCGAGGCCGCCGCCAAGTTCGCCACCTGGCTGAACACCGACCCGGAGGCGCTCGCCGCCCTGGTCAAGGACGTCTCCATCTACCCGGCGGCCACCAAGGGCCAGTCCGGCTCGGTGCTCACCACCCCCGAGTTCTTCCCGAACCAGACCGACTTCTACGACACGGCCGCGAAGATCGCCGCCACCACGGCCGCGTCCGCCTGGGGCCCGAACGTCCAGGTCGCCTACGACTCCTTCAGCGACGCGTTCGGCAAGGCCACCAAGGCGAAGAAGGCGGCGCAGTTCGACACCGCGCTCGCGACCATGCAGTCGTCGACCTTCACCGACATGAAGAAGCAGGGCTTCAAGGTGACCGAGGCATGACCGCCACTCCGCTCAAGGGCTCCGACCGCGCGCCGGCCGGGCCCTTGGCGGACGGCACCGCCACCACCGTCCGCCCCCGCAGCCCCCGCCGCCGTGGCCGCAGCGCGCCGTACTGGTTCCTGGTACCGGCCCTGTTCCTGTTCGCCGCCTTCACCGTCGTACCGATCGGGTACGCGGTGTGGCTCAGTCTCCACAAGGTCCAGGTCAAGGGCATCGGCCTCGGCAAGGGCGCCCGCCAGCAGGTGTGGAACGGCATCGGCAACTACACCGATGTCCTGCACGACTCCGAGTTCGGGCACAGCGTCCTGCGCGCGTTCGGCTACGGCCTGATCGTCATCCCCACGATGCTCGGTCTGGCGCTGGTCTTCGCGCTGATGCTGGACACCCCGCAGGCCCGCAGCGCCAAGTTCGCGCGCCTCGCGATCTTCCTGCCGTACGCAGTCCCCGGCATCATCGCCGCCCTGATGTGGGGCTTCCTGTACCTCCCGACGGTCAGCCCCTTCTACTACCTGCTCCGCGAGTTCAACCTCCCGCAGCCGGACCTGTTCGACGGCGGCAACCTGTACCTCTCCTTCGCGAACATCGCGGTGTGGGGCGGCACGGGCTTCAACATGATCGTCATCTACACCGCCCTGCGCTCGATCCCGCAGGAGATCTACGAGGCCGCCCGCATCGACGGCGCGTCCGACCTGAAGATCGCGCTGCGGATCAAGATCCCGATCGTGATGCCGTCCCTCGTGCTCACGTTCTTCTTCTCGGTCATCGCCACGCTCCAGGTCTTCACCGAGCCCATGGCCCTCAAGCCGCTGACCAACGGTCTCACCAGTTCCTGGAGTCCGCTGATGGCCATCTACGACGCCGCCTTCCTCAGGTCGGACATCTACGGCGCCTCCGCCACCGCCGTGGTGCTGGCCCTGGCGACCTTCGCGCTCTCCTTCACGCTGCTGCGCGTCTCCGACCGCTACACCCGGGAGGACCGGGCATGACCCCCCTCACCCTCACCGCCACCGACGCCCGCCCGGGCCCCGCGAAGCCGAAGCGCACCGCGTGGGTACCCACCCTGGTGCTGGTCATCGGCTCCCTGTACTGCCTGATCCCCGTGGTCTGGGTGGTCATCGCGGCCAGCAAGGGCCGCGGCGAACTCTTCTCCACGTTCACCTTCGCCCCCGGCTTCGGCTTCCTCGACAACATCAAGGACCTCAGCGCCTACCGCGACGGCATCTACTGGCAGTGGATGGTCAACTCCCTCTTCTACGCGGGCGGCGGCGCCCTGCTCTCCGCCGCGGTCTCGGCCGCGGGCGGCTACGCGCTGGGCCGATTCGCCTTCAGGGGACGGGAGTTCATCTTCAAGCTGATGCTGGCCGGCGTCCTCGTCCCGAGCATCGTCCTGACCGTCCCCCAGTACTTCCTCCTCTCCAAGCTGGGCCTGGCCGACTCGTACTGGTCGATGCTCCTCCCGTCGATCCTCTCCCCCTACGGCGTCTACCTCGTCCGCATCTACGCGGCGGCCTCCGTGCCCGCCGAACTCCTCGAAGCGGCCCGCATGGACGGCGCGAGCGAGTGGCGGATCTTCTCGCGGATCGCGGTGCCGATGATGATGCCGGGGCTCATTACGGTGTTCCTGTTCCAGTTCGTCGGCATCTGGAACAACTTCCTCCTGCCGTACGTGATGCTCGCGGACGACACCAAGTTCCCGCTCACGCTGGGCCTTTACACCCTGCTCAACCAGGGCGCCTCCCAACCCGCCCTCTACACCCTGGTCATCATGGGCTGCTTCCTCGCGATCCTCCCCCTGATCGCGCTGTTCTTGGTGATCCAGCGGTTCTGGTCATTGGACCTCCTCAGCGGATCGGTCAAGGCCTGAGGTGTGAGTCCCGAGGTGTAAGCACTGAGCCGTATCTCCCCCCACCGCACCCGAACGGGCAGAACGAGGAACATGACCACCAGTCCGAACGGACGCCGCAAACCGCCCACCATCCACGACGTGGCCCGGGAGGCAGGGGTCTCCCGGGGCACGGTCTCCCGGTTCCTGAACGGCGGCCACTACGTCTCACCGGCCGCCCGCACCGCCGTGGAGACGGCGATCAGGAAGACGGGCTACGTTGTCAACCGGCACGCCCGTTCCCTGAGCACCGGACGCTCGGACTCGGTGGCGTTCCTCCTCACCGAGCCGCAGGAGAAGTTCTTCGAGGACCCCAACTTCAATGTCCTGCTGCGGGGTTGCACCGAACACCTGGCCCGCCACGACATCCCGCTCCTGCTGATGCTGGCCTCCTCCAAGGACGAACGCCGCCGCCTGACCCGGTACATCACCTCGGGCCATGTGGACGGCGTCCTCCTCGTCTCCAACCACAGCGGCGACCCGGTGGCGGCCGAACTCCGGGACGCGGGAATCCCGTTGGTGGCCTGCGGCAAACCGCTCGGCACCGCCTCCAAGTACAGCTACGTGGCCGCGGCCGACCGCGACGGCGCCCAGGAGATGGTCCGCCACCTCATCGCGCGAGGCCGCCGCCGCATCGGCATGGTCACCGGCCCCCTCGACGCACCGGGCGGCCCCGACCGCCTGGCGGGTTACAGGGACGTACTGACGGAGGCGGGCCTGCCCCACGACCCGACCCTCGTGGTCGAGGGCGACTACCGCCGCACGGGCGGCGAGGAAGCGGCCCGACGCCTCCTGGCCCAGGCCCCGGACATAGACGCGGTGTTCGTGGCTTCGGACTTGATGGCGTTGGGAGTCGTCAACACCCTTCAACAGTCCGGCCGTTCGGTCCCGGATGACATCGCTGTCGGAGGCTTCGACGACTCGGCGGCGGCCACGTCCATCACCCCGGCCCTGACGACCATGCGCCAGCCCTACGACCGCATCAGCGCCGAGATGGTGAGGATGCTCCTCGCCCAGATCGCCGGTGAGGACACGGCGGGCGTGATTCTGCCTACGGAACTGGTGGTACGGGAGTCGGCATAACGGTCGTAATTGTCAAACCAACCGGAACACGGGTACACGCATGTGAAGGCAGCAGCCGTCCGGTTCGTGTCGAGTCGGTGGGGCTTTCCATCCGTATTCTCTGATCATGGCCGCACCCCTCGCATATGCACTGATCGCCACCGACCTGGACGGAACGCTGCTGCGCGGCGACGACACGCTCTCCGACCGGTCCCGCGCCGTACTGCGGCGGGTGGCGGAGGCCGGCGCCCGGCACCTCGTCGTCACCGGCAGGCCGGCCCCGAGGGTGCGCCCGTTGCTCGAAGACCTCGGCTCCAGAGGGCTCGCGGTGTGCGGACAGGGCGCGCAGTTGTACGACGCCGGCGCGGACCGTCTGCTCTGGTCGGTCACCCTGGACCGGGAGTTGGCGGAGACCGCGCTCGGCAAGATCGAGGCGGAAGTGGGCCAGGTGTACGCGGCGGTGGACCAGGACGGCGTGGACGGCCTGACCCTCATCGAGCCCGGCTACTTGATGCCGCACCCCACGCTCCCGGCGGTACGGGTGGGCCGACGTGACGACCTCTGGTGCGAACCCATCAGCAAGGTGTTGCTCCGTCACCCCGCCCTGGAGGACGACGAGTTGGCCTCCACGGCCCGCTCGGTGGTCGGTTCCCTGGCCTCGGTCACCATGTCGGGCCCCGGCACCGTCGAACTCCAGCCACTCGGCATCACCAAGGCGACGGGACTGGCCCTGGCCGCCCAACACCTGGGCCTGCACCCCTCGGACACCATCGCCTTCGGCGACATGCCGAACGACATCCCGATGTTCGACTGGGCGGCGCATGGAGTGGCAATGGCCAACGCCCACCCCGAACTCAAGGCAGTCGCGGACGAGGTGACGTCGTCGAACGAGGACGACGGAATCGCCCTGGTACTTGAGAGATTGTTCAGCTGAAACGCCCTGTTTTTTTAGGGGCGCGGGGAACTGCGCGACCAGCCACGACGGCGCTGCACTCAAAACACAACCCATCGTGGCTGGTCACATCGGTTCTAGTAAGCCCCGTACACGTTGTCGATCGAGCCATACACCGCGGCGGCGTAATTGCAGGCGGCGGTGATGTTGGCGACCGGGTCATACGGGTCGTACGAAGTCCCGGCAACGTGATACGCGTTGAACGTCGGGTCGATGACCTGGAGAAGCCCCTTCGACGGCGTACCGGCCGCCGCGTTGGAGTCCCAGTTGTTGATCGCGTACTGGTTACCGGAAGACTCGCGGATCACATTCCGGTAGATCCCGTTGTACGTACCCGGAATCCCCTTCTGCGCCATGATCGCGAGCGACTCCCGAATCCACCCGTCAAGGGTGTTGGGGTACCCGGCAAGAGTGGTGGACGCGGTGGTCGACGTGGTGGCCGCGGACGCGGTGGTCGCACTCACGACGGGCAGGGCGATGATCGCGGCACCGGTGCCGGCGAGAACGACACGGCGGACGAGGCGGGCGCGGCGGGACTGAGCGGTTGCAGGCATGACGAGGTTCCTCTCCGTCGCCTGCGAGGTGAGCTGTCGGGTTCGGGCTGGGAGGTGCCCGGCCAGGCCCTTGCGGACGTGACTTAACCCCAAGCCGTTCCGGTCGAGACGACCGGCCCGGCGACTTACCTGGTTCCCCCGCTCCTGCCGTGCGAGAAGTTCGTGACTGGGATGCCGGGCGGCGGCAGGATTCGGCGTTCCGCTCGACAGGCCGGGAAACTATGCGAGAGCACATGTCCGGAACAAGTGGCGGAATCACACCTAACCCCTATTGACCTTGGTCTGAGGCGTATGGGGCACTTGATCCTTTGCGCGAGCCAAGGGTCAACTGTCAAATGCCGTAAGGGAAAACGCGGGCAGACCAGGACACAGGTCACGCACAGAAACGCGTGACCCAACTCACGGGAGGATTAAGAACGGCAAATCGGGCATTCGCCCTCAACTGGCAGTTCTCGGAATCCTTTTCTCCCAGGTGCGGTGGAAGATCACTTCTCCACCCTCGGTGCAGATCACCTCGTTTGAGGTAAGAAAGTCCGTTTCGTCGCAAGTAATCTCCGACCGCGTGCGCACCCTCGTGTCCCACCCCAGCTCCGGCCGGTGCAGCCGGATCGACCACTCCGAGAGGGTGCGCGCGGACAACGGGTCGGACTCGTCGATCGTGTACGTCTCCAACGCGTCCTCGGTGAACTCCAACCCGTCCGGATACACGCGCGTGCCGCCGTACCGAGGGTCGACTTCGAGCCGCCACTCACCCTTCGCCACATCCCGCAGGACCAGCCGCTCGGGCCGCGGTTCGTCCAGCGTGGCCGGGTAGTTGACCCCGAGCGGCTCGGCTTCCTCCGGCTCCTCGAACCGAATGTCCTCCGCCAACTCCCGCTCCCGAACGGGGAGTTCGAGCGCACTCCCCTCCGGATCCAACGTGAACCCCGCCGCGGACTCCGGCTGCGGCCAGATCCACGGCCAGTACGCCGACGACACCGCGAGCCGGATCCGATGCCCCGGCGGGAACGCGTGCCCGATGCCGTTCAGTTCGAAGGTCACGTCCTCGGTGGCCCCCGGCGTCCACGGCACCGCCCGGTCCCGCCCGTGCCGCGCCGACAGGTTGAGCACGCCCCGGGTGACGAGGGTCGAGGAGCCGTCCGGGGCGACATCGCACAGCCGGGCGATCACCTGCCCGCGCGGCACCTCACACGTCAGCCGCAGCCGTACCCGCGGCCGCCCCAGCACCCACGTCTCGGCCGGTACCTCGAACTCGAAGCACGCCGACCGCGCGTCCTCGTCCCGCTGGTCCGGCGGCAGATCGGCGTCGTTGCCGAAGGGGAAGAAACGGCCCGCGTCCACACCGGTGTGCATGGGGGAGCGGACGATCACGGGCGCACCCCGGAGGCCGTACGTCGTCGTCTTCACGTGCGGCGAGGGCCACGCGGGCTCGCCGACCCAACGGCCCGGGAGGGTGTCGTAGACCGTGGCCGGGGGGTGGGAGTCGCTGACGTAGGCCCGTAGCAGGGGGTCGGTCATGACGCCGGTGTCCTTGTCCTTCAACCAGTGGTCCCACCAGCGGAGGGTCTCCTGGAGGAAGCCGATCGCGGGGCCGGGCGGCAGGCCGCGGTCCGGGTACTGGTGCGACCAGGGGCCGATGAGGCCGCGTACGCGGTCCGGCGGGAGGTGTTCGACGAGGCGCAACACCGTGTCGCGGTACGGGTCGTGCCAGCCGCCGACCGCGAGGACCGCCGCGTCGATCGCGCCGTAGTCCTCGCAGACGCTGCCGTGCTTCCAGTAGTCGTCGCGGAGCTGGTGGGCGAGCCAGGTGTGGATGAACGGGTCGATCTGTTCGAGGCGTTTGAGCCACAGGTCGCGCCAGACCAGGCCCGCGTACTCGGGGTCCGGCGGGCGGGCGACGAAGGCGAGCATGGTGGCGGCCCAGGCGTGCAGGTCGACGGCGAGGGCGGAACCTCCCATGTAGTGCACGTCGTTGTCGTAGCGGTCGTCGGTCGAGCAGACCGTGACGATCGCCTTGAGCGGCTCGGGCGCGAGGGCCGCGATCTGGAGGGAGTTGAAGCCGCCCCAGGAGATGCCGAACATGCCGACCTTGCCGGTGCACCAGGGCTGCGCGGCAAGCCAGTTGACGACTTCCACGCCGTCGGCGAGTTCCTGGGCGTCGTATTCGTCGCCGGGGGCACCCTCACTGTTGCCGTGCCCGCGTACGTCGACCCGGACGGAGGCGTAGCCGTGGCCCGCGTACCAGGGGTGGCGCTGGGCGTCCCGGGGCGCGGTCCAGTCGGTCAGGCGGTACGGGAGGTATTCGAGGAGCGCGGGGACGGGTTCGTCGGTCACCGGGCGCCACACGCGCGCGTAGAGGCGTGTTCCGTCGGGCAGCGGGATACGGAGGTCCTCGTGGGCCGTCTCGTGAGGGAAGGACGTACGGATGCGCATGAGGGACCCCTCGGGTTCAGTGGACCGGGTGCATCGTGCGGCGCAGCCACGGCGCGGCGGCCATCACCGCGAGGCCCGCGGCCACCGCGATCGCGCCGTTGACGCCGAAGTAGGCCGGCTTGGAGACGTCGTCGTAGAGCTTCACCGTCTGGGCCTGGATGCCGTTCGCGAGGGCGAGGGACAGGAACCAGAGGGACATGGTCTGGCTGGAGAACGCGGCCGGGGCGAGCTTCGTGGTCGCGGACATGCCGGAGGTCTCCAGGAGGATGTCGCCGAGCCCGAGCAGGAAGTACGAGCCGACGATCCACCAGGCCGACATCCGGTAGGCGTCACCGCTGTGCCCGCTGGTCGGCAGGACCATCAGCAGGAAGGACAGGCCGCCGAGTACGACACCGATCGCGATCTTGTTGGAGGCGTGCGGCTGGCTGCGGCCCATGCGGACCCAGAGCGCGGCGACCACGGGGGCGAGCCCGACCTCGAAGGCGCCGAGGGCGGATGCGTACCAGCTGGCGGGGAAGTCGAAGCCGAGGATGGTCGTCTCGGCGTTCGACGCGGCCAGCAGCATCATCGTCGAATAGGCCTGGAAGAGAATGAAGTTGAAGACCGTCGAGGCCAGGAAGAGCACGATGTACGGGCGCAGCCGGCCGCGTTCGGCGGGGCTCACGCGCGGGCTCATGAACATCACCGCGAAGTACACGACCGGGGCGATGACCGAGATCACCGTGAGCAGGTCGACGAAGCGGCCCATCGTCAGCCAGCCGGCGGTGGCCACTCCGGTCGCGAGTACGGCGGCGACCACGATGCCTACGACGATCAGGCGGACCGCGCGGCGCAGCGCGTCCGGCGCGAGGGCGAACTCCGCGGTGTTCCTGCGACCGGCCAGGTGACGGCGGCCCGCGACGTACTGGATGAGCCCGAAGGTCATGCCGACCGCGGCGGCCGAGAAGCCCCAGTGCCAGCCCTTGTGGTCGCCGAGCCAGCCGGTGATCAGGGGGCCCGCGAAGGCGCCGATGTTGATCGCCATGTAGTAGAGCGCGAAACCGGCGTCCCGGCGCTCGTCGTCGGTGCGGTAGAGCTTGCCGACCATGGTGGCCACGTTGGGCTTGAGCAGGCCGGTGCCGGCGCTGATGAGGCCGAGGCCGACCCAGGTCATCGTGGGGGTGGGGACCGCCATCGCGTAGTGCCCGCAGGCGATCAGGATGCCGCCCCACAGCACCGCGCGGTACGAACCGAGGATGCGGTCGGCGAGCCAGCCGCCCGCGACCGAGACGAGATAGACCAGTGTTCCGTAGGCTGCCGACACGGACGCGGCCGTTCCGGACGACATGCCCATGCCGCCGTGCGCGACGGTATCCGCGAAGTAGAGGACGAGGATGGCCTGCATGCCGAGGAACGAGAAGCGCTCCCAGACCTCGAGCCCGGAGAGCGTGAGCAGCCCCTTGGGCTGGCCGAAGAAGGCGTGGTCGTCCTCGGGGGGCGGTTGGTCGTCGGGTTCGGCTTCCAGTGCGGTTCGAGACACCATCCACTACTTCCGCGTAAGTCGATAAATATCCGTTCTTATCAGGTGATCGAAAACATACCGGTCGTGATCCGATACCGCCCCTGCTGGACGGGGTGGGCGGCATGGGTGATCGAAAGCTGACCGGATACGCTGACTTGAGTGATGCCAGCGACCTATCGACAAACCGTGTGACCGCCCAGGGACACCAGCAGACAGGAGACCCCTCGTGACCGTCGTCGGGCCGTTCGGGCTGAGCGTGCGGGACCAGGCTCTGGAAGCCGATGTCCAGGCCGGATTGACGGCCGTCGAGGAGGGTCTGCTCGAAGCCACCAAGAGCGAGGTCCCCTTCATCACGGAGGCCGCCCAGCACCTCGTGCGCGCGGGCGGGAAGCGGTTCAGGCCGCTCCTCGTGATGCTCGCCGCGCAGTTCGGCGATCCGTACGCGCCGGGTGTCGTGCCCTCGGCGGTCGTCGTCGAGCTGACCCACCTCGCCACGCTGTACCACGACGACGTCATGGACGAGGCGACCGTACGCCGCGGGGTGGAGAGCGCCAACGTCCGCTGGGGCAACTCGGTCGCGGTCCTCACCGGCGACTTCCTGTTCGCGCGCGCGTCGCACACGCTGGCCGACCTCGGCCCCGAGGCGGTGCGGGTACAGGCCGAGGCGTTCGAACGGCTGGTCACCGGCCAGATCCTGGAGACCGCGGGACCGTCCGACGGGCGCGACCCGGTCGAGCACTACCTCGACGTGCTCGGCGGCAAGACCGGCTCCCTGGTCGCGGTCGCGTGCCGCTTCGGCGCGATGATGTCCGGCTGCGACGACACCGTCGTGGACGTCCTCACCCAGTACGGCGAGCGGCTCGGCGTCGCCTTCCAGCTCGCCGACGACGTCCTGGACATCGCCTCCGACGGCGAGGAGTCCGGCAAGACCCCGGGCACGGACCTGCGCGAGGGCATCCCCACGCTGCCGGTGCTGCTGCTCCGCGAGCGGGCGGCCCGCCTGGGTCTCGCCGAGGACATCGCCCTGTGCGAGCTGCTCGACTCCGACCTCACGGACGACGCCAGGCACGCCGAGGCGCTCTCCCGCCTGCGCGTCCACCCGGCCCTGGAACAGGCCCGCCGCGACACCGTCCGCTACGTGGAGGACGCCCGCGCGGCGCTCGCCCCGCTCCCCGAGTGCGACGCCAAGGTCGCCCTGCTGGAGATGTGCGACGCGGTGGTGCACCGGGCGGGCTGAGGCCCGTCAGTAGCCGCTGCCTCCCGTGCTCGTGCCGGAGGCGGCGGTCATGGCCTTCGCTCCGGTGGGTGTCACCGCCCACCAGGTGCCGTCCACGCCCTGGCCGTGGGCCTCCTTGGGCTTGTCGTCCTTGGCGTAGCGGTAGAGGGGCCAGCCGGCGAGCGTGAGCTGCGAGGTTCCGCCGGAGCGCTTCGCCGTGGAGACGAGGCTCTTGTCGATGCCCTTGACGGTGACGGAGCCCTTGGCGGTCGCGGCGGGCCAGACGACCGCGCAGGTGCCGTAGCAGCTGATCCTCGTCGGGTGGGCGGAGTCCGCGTCGAAGCGGTAGAGGACGTACCCCTTGCTGTCGGTCACGACGGTGCCGACCTTGGCGACCTTGGCGGTCATGAGGGTCGTCCCCGTGGTGGCCGCGGCCGGCATGGCGGCGGAGCCGCCGCTACCACTGCCGCCGCCGCTTCCGCAGCCGGCGAGGGTGAGGGTCAGGATCGCGGCGCCCGTGGCCGCGTATCCGGTGAGGTGATGGGTGGCGTGCATGGCGACCCCTTTGGTCGATGCGGTGTGGTGCCACCCATAAGTACGGATTCGGGCCGTTTATTACTCGATGCGATGCGATACGCGTGATGGGGAGGGGAGCGCGGGACGCGGTCGGCCTGGCCTGTCCCGGTCAACTGCCGTGCGCGGGCGGCGTCTTCCCCCTAGGGGTTCGGGGAGGCGACGCTTCCGTGTGTCATACCGCAGGCGTACGCGGAGTTGGCTCCCGGGTCTGACGCTTATCTCTCGGCGATTTGGTCAGATGGAGAACACGGAAAACACCACTCCTCACCGAATCGGGTGAGAATGGCGGCTCAGGGTGGGACGAGTACAGGACGGGTTGGCCGCCGCCGACGACGGAGGTAAGGCAGACATGGCACCGTACGAAACCGACGACAGCACGGACACCGGAGAGCGCGACGAGCTCCGGGCCGGGCGGCGCAGGGCGGCGCGGTACATCGTCCCGGTCACCGTGGTGGGGGTGGCGGCCGCGACCATCGGACTGGTCCCGGCGCTCGCCGACTCCGGCGACCCGAACCTTCCGAAGGTCACCGCGGAACAGCTCATCAACAAGATCGCCAAGTCGGACGTTCAGCAGCTGTCCGGCACGGTGAAGATCAGCACGGACCTCGGCCTGCCGGACCTCGGCGGCCTGGAGAGCAACCTGATGTTCGGCGCCACGAAGTCCGGCGACGGCTCCTCCGCCGACCCGACCAGCAAGCTCACCGAGCTGGCCACCGGCACCCACACCCTGCGCGTCGCGGCCGACGGCCCCGACAAGCAGAAGGTGTCGCTCCTGGAGAACGCCGCGGAGTACAGCCTCATCCACAACGGCAAGGACGTCTGGGGCTACGACAGCCAGACGAACGAGGTCTTCCACGGCACGACGGCCGCCGACACCTCGAAGAGCGACGAGACCCGGGCCACGCCCAAGGGCCTCACCGACGAGGCGCTGAAGTCGGTCGACGACACGACGTCCGTCACGGTCGACGGTACGGAGCATGTCGCCGGGCGGGACGCCTACAAGCTGCTGATCAAGCCCAAGCAGACCGGTACGACGGTCGGCACGATCAGCGTCGCGGTGGACGCGAAGACCGGTCTGCCGCTCAAGTTCACGCTCACTCCGGCGAGCGGCGGCGCGGCCGTCGTCGATGTCGGCTTCACCCAGCTCAGCCTTGCCAAGCCGGCCGCCTCGACCTTCGACTTCAAGACGCCCAAGGGCGCGAAGGTCACCACGGAGGACAGCGCGAGCAAGGCGGCTCCGGCGCCGGATCACTCCGGCAAGGCCGGTAAGTCCGACAAGGGCCTCGGCAAGGGCGCCGACGAGCCCACGGTCATCGGCAAGGGCTGGAACTCCATCGCCGTCTTCGAGACCGGCGGCCAGGGTGTTCCGAGCGGCTCCTCGTCCGGCAGCGGTGACCTCGGTGGGTTCCTGAACTCGCTCGGGGACCAGGTGAAGGGCGACTTCGGCAAGGGCACGGTGTTCTCGACCCGGCTGGTCAATGCCCTGATCACGGACGACGGCAAGGTGTATGTCGGCGCTGTCACCAAGAGCGCGCTGGTCAAGGCCGCGGACGCGGCCAAGTAAGTTCCTTGTGGGCACGGTGAATCGAGGAGTCGATGGGCGGACCGTCCGCTGAAGTGCCGGAGCAGGCGGACGCGGGGGACGGCATCATCGCCACCCGCGGACTCACCAAGCGCTTCCGTGGCGGTCAGCTCGCCGTGGACGGTCTCGACCTGACCGTCCCGGCGGGCAGCGTCTTCGGCTTCCTCGGGCCCAACGGCTCGGGCAAGACCACCACCATCCGCATGCTGATGGGGCTGATCGAACCCACGTCCGGGACGGCCCGTGTGCTGGGGCGGCCCATGCCTCGGTCCGTGCGGGCGGTTCTGCCGCGCGTGGGCGCTCTGATCGAGGGGCCCGCCCTGTACGGGTTTCTCTCCGGGCGCGACAACCTGCTTCGTTACGACGCCGCCGATCCGACCGCCGATCCGCGTACCCGGCGGGAGCGGGTCGCCGCCGCGCTGGATCGGGTGGGGCTGACTGCCGCCTCCGGTAAGAAGGCGAAGGCTTACTCCCTGGGGATGAAGCAGCGGCTGGGGCTTGCGTCCGCGTTGCTTCAGCCTCGGGAGCTTCTTGTTCTGGATGAGCCGACCAATGGGCTCGATCCGCAGGGGATGCGTGAAATTCGGTCTCTGATCCGGGAGTTGGCGTCGGACGGGACGACCGTTTTTCTGTCTTCCCACCTTCTCGATGAGATCGAGCAGGTCTGCACGCATGCGGCCGTGATGGCGCAGGGGCGGCTGATCACGCAGGGGTCGGTGACCGAGCTGGCGGCGGGGGCACGGGGGCGGCTGTTCGTGACCACGCCTGATGCGGGGGATGCGGCGCGGGTGCTGAAGGAACTGGGGCTGGCGGATGTGGTCTTGGCGGAGGAGCGGGTCACCGCCGAGCCGCCTGATCGTGAACTCGCCGAGGTGAACGAGGCGTTGGTGACCGCCGGGGTGCGGGTGCGGGGCTTTGGGGTTGAACGGGCTTCTCTGGAGGACGCGTTCGTGGCGTTGACGGGGGAGGGGTTCGATGTCGCGGGCTGATCTCGCCGTGCGGGAGCCGCGGTTGATGTGGACGTTCGGGCTGTTGCGCAGCGAGTTGGTCACTACGTTTCGGCGGTGGCGGACGCTTGCGTTGCTCGGGGTGTTGGCTGCCGTGCCGATCCTGGTTGGGATCGCGGTCAAGTTGGAGACTCAGGACGGGGGTGGGCCTGGGCGTGGGGACGGGGGTGGGGGGCCCGCGTTCATCGCACAGATCACCAACAACGGGCTGTTCCTGGTGTTCACCGCGTTGGCCGCGACCCTTCCTTTCTTCCTCCCCATGGCCATCGGGGTCGTCGCCGGTGACACCATCGCGGGTGAGGCCAGCGGGGGAACCCTGCGGTATCTCCTGGTGGCTCCGGCCGGGCGGACGCGGTTGCTTCTCACCAAGTACGCGACTGTGCTGACGTTCTGTGTGGTGGCGACCCTCGTCGTGGCGCTGTCGGCGCTGACGGTCGGGGCGTTGTTGTTTCCGCTGGGGGATCTGACGACCATCTCGGGTACGCAGATCAGTTTCGCGGAGGGGTTGGGGCGGGCGCTGTTGATCGCGTTGGCCGTTGCCGCGTCTCTGGTCGGTATCGCTGCGCTGGGGTTGTTCATCTCGACGATGACCAGCAGTGGGATCGCGGCGATGGCTACGACGGTCGGCTTGTTGATCACCGTTCAGATTCTTGATCAGATTCCTCAACTGCACGCGCTCCAGCCGTACTTCTTCTCCCACTACTGGCTGTCCTTCGCCGACCTCATGCGTGAACCCGTGTACTGGGACGACCTGGTGAAGAACCTGGGCCTTCAGGCGTTGTACGCGGCGGTGTTCGGGTCTGCGGCGTGGGCGCGGTTCACGGCGAAGGACATCACGGCGTAGGGCGTTGTCATGCGGCCGGGTCTTCGAAGGGGAAGCGGGCCGGCGGGGCTTCCTGGGTGAAGAACGTCTTCGCCCGGGTCAGTGCCTCGGTGTCCTTCAGTACGTCGCCGGGGGCGCTGCCGTTGCCCAGCAGGACTCCGCCGAAGCGCATCTTGAGGTAGGCGGCCGAGTTGTTGAGCGTGCCGGTCACCGGGTCGGCGACCACGGGCTGGTCGTCGGCGAGGGCGGAGACGCCCCAGAGTGTGCGGCCGGCCATCGTCGCCTTGAAGTCGGCACCGGGGACGCGGAGCCAGTCGGACCAGTAGTCCAGGTAGCGCTTGGTGAGGCCGGAGAGCGAGTACCAGTAGACCGGCGAGGCGATCACGATGTCCGTCGCGGCGAGGGTGGCGTCGAGGAGCTTCCGGACGGTGTCGTTCTCGGTGGGCTGGACGGCTCCGACGATTCCGTCGTGCCGGATGTCCAGGAAGTCGGGGAGCGGGTGGTCGGCGAGGCGTATCCACTCCTGTTCGACGTCGGGAGGCAGCTGCTCGGCGGCCCTGCGGGCGAGGAGTTCGGTGTTGCCGTCGAGGCGGGCGCTGCCCAGGACGAAGAGGAAGCGGCGGGTCATGGGTCCCCCAGGGGTAATCGGCGTGCGGCGGTTACAGCCGTATGCATTATATGCGCGCGCAATCATCTGTCCATGGGGTGGCTGGGGGCCCGCAGTGCGGTGGGTGGGTGGGGTCGGGGTTGGTGCCGGGTACGCGGCGGGCTGCGCCGTACCGCCACGACCCGCTCCCGTCTCGTCGGCGGCCGCGGGTCAGCGGGGGTGGCGGTTCGCGCCTGTGAGGCGGGTCAGGGCTTCTGTTTCGCGGGGTGGGGCGGCGGTCAGGTCGCCGATGCGCCAGGCCGGGACCCAGGGGACGTGGTAGACGTCGATCACCGATTCGATGGCCTTGACGTGGGGGGCCAGCTGGCGGGGGAGGCGGCCGGGGGCGTCCGCTACGAGGACTACGGCGTCGAGGTCCAGCCCTGCTGGTGCCTCGCCTCGGCGGAAGACCTCCAGGGCGCGGGCTACGGCGGCCAGGCCTGCGGCGTGTGTGCGGGCGACGAGGAGGATCGACGGGGGGTCCTCGGGGCCCGGCCAGTCGCGGCCGCAGTCCTGGCCGCCGTAGACCGAGGCGAGGGTGGTGACGCCGGTGCCGCCGTGGGTGGCTACCCAGGAGAAGCGGCGGCGGGGGGTGGCGGTGGGGATACTGGAGGGGTCCGGTGTCCCTGGGGCCAGCGGTAGGGGTACCGGGCCGCGGAGCCAGATCTCCGGGCCCTGGCGTCCACCCGTCTGCATGACCGAGCTCCTCCCTCGTGACCCCGCCGGTCTTCACGGAACTCCTGGGACGAGGCTGTGACGTCGTGGTGACCTGAGAACCTGAAGGGAACGGCGAGACTCAACAGTACGCGTACGAACGGATCTTGACGCTGGGGAGCGCGGGCCGCCTCCCCGACGCATGCGAGTGAGGGAACCGATGACTCGACTCAGCCGCGAGAAGAAGCGGGAACAGAAGCGAGCCGCACGCTCGGCACCCGCCGCGTCACCTTTCGAGGTACGCGTACCCGTGGACGGGCCGG
The DNA here is from genome assembly GCF_000716605.1 of Streptomyces sp. NRRL F-525. Taxonomy (GTDB): domain Bacteria; phylum Actinomycetota; class Actinomycetes; order Streptomycetales; family Streptomycetaceae; genus Streptomyces. The sequence continues at coordinate 177,774 of NZ_JNXE01000015.1, forward strand.
GCGCCGGTGGTGCCTCCATCGGCGGAGTGCCGGTCGCGGTCGTCGCGGGGGAGGAGATCCAGCAGGCCGTTCTGAGCCACCTTCATCGCATCGCCTCGGCCACGGGGCATCCCGTGCGCGCGACCATCCACGATGACCGGATCGGGTACGTCGTTCCGCTTCAGATCGATCCGGACGGGTCCAGTCACTTCTCGGCGGAGCCCTGGGAGATGGTTGGCGGGGCGGCTGTTCCTGCTGTCCCGGCCGGGTTTCCTCCTCCGCCGCCGCCCGCGTTGCCGCTGGCTGTGTCCGCGGACGTCGTGGAGGCGGAGCCTGAGGGTGGTCGTGGGGCGAGTGGGGATCCGGTGACTCATCGGCTGCGGGCGGTGGCGGAGGGGGAGGTGGTTCCTACTTTTCCGTTGCGGGCCGTGCCCGAGTCGGTGGGGGAGTCGGCGCCTACGTTCCCGTTGCACGCGGTGCCAGAGTCGGCCGAGGGGGGTGCGCCGCTGGGGTCCGTCCAGGCGCCTACGGGGGCGTTCGGGCCGCCGCCGGTGATGGACTCGGCGCCGGTCGCGGATGTGCCGCCGGTCATGGATGTACCGCCGGTCACTCCGGAGCTGGCCCCCCGTCCCGCCGCCATTCCCATTCCCGACCTCGCCCTCACCGCCCCGGAACCCGACCCCAAGCCGACGCCCGCGCGCGGGTTCGACGCCGTGGCCGAGGCCGTGCTGGGGGACGAACCGGTGACGACCGACGGTGCGGGGACCGCGTTTCTCATCGAGCCGATGGTGCGGATCAACGACGCCGTCAAGGCGGGGCGGATCGACGAGGCGGCGGGGCTCGCGGAGCGGACCGTCGCGGACGCTGCGGGTGCTCTCGGGCCCGAGCACCCCGAGGTGCTGCGGTTGCGTGAACTCGCCGCCTACATCGCCTACTTGGCCGGTGACCCGCTCCGCGCCTTCCACCTCTCCCTCGACCTCGCCCGCATCCGGCATGGCGCACATGACGCGGAGGCCGCCTACGGCAACGTCCAGAGCGCGGCGACGGCCTGGCGCGCCGTACGCGACCCGGAGCAGGGCCTCGCCCTCGGCCGTGACCTCATCGACCTGTGGACCGAACTCACCGCCGAGGACGGGCCCGCCGTAGAGGACATCGAGGAACTGGAGTCCGCCCGCGCCCGGATGGGGCGGCTCACGGAGCGGGCGCGTCGGGCCGCTGAGTGAGGGCGGCCCTCTAGGCCACGCAGAATTCGTTGCCCTCGGGGTCCGTCATCACGACCCAGGTGCCGGCCGGTTCCGTCACCCGGCGCAACACGCTCGCTCCCAGGGTCGTGAGGCGTTCCACCTCGGCCTCGCGGTGGTCGGGGCCCGGGTGCAGGTCGAGGTGGAGGCGGTTCTTGGTGGATTTCGGCTCGGGTACGCGCTGGAAGAGGAGGCGGCGGCCCAGGCCTGTGCCGCGGTCCTTGTCGTAGGGGTCGTCGGGGTGGCGTACGGCCATCAGGTCGCGGAAGGCCGGTCGGCCGTGGAAGTCGACGGTCGCCGCCGCGGGCAACGCGCCCATTTCCAGGAGCTGTTGGACGAGCGCGCTGTTGTCCTCGGGCTCGTAGTGGAGTGCGGCCGCCCAGAAGTCCGCCTGGGCGTGGGGGTCGGCCGCGTCGATGACCAGTTTCCAGTGGAGGGGTGTGGGTGTCATGCCCTTCACTCTGGCATCGGTGCGGTGTGGCCGCTGGGCTACGCCTCCACCGTGTCCGCCGGGTTCGGACTCCCCGCCGGGGACCGCTCCCGTGAGAGCGCCGCTGCCGCCGCCCTGCCCCTCCGTGCCGTGCGCCACGCGTCCGTCGTCAGGAGGATGAGGGCCAGCCATACGAGGGCGAAGCCCGCCCAGCGCGCGGGTGGCATGGACTCGTGGAAGTACAGGATGCCCAGGAGGAACTGGAAGACCGGGGCCAGGTACTGGAGCAGGCCCAGGGTCGACAGCGGGACCCGGATCGCCGCCGCGCCGAAGCAGACGAGGGGGAGGGCGGTGACGATGCCGGTGGAGGCGAGGAGGGTGGCGTGGCCGACGCCTTCCTGGGCGAAGGTCGCCTTGCCGTGCGCGCCGAGCCACAGCAGGTAGGCGAGCGCCGGCAGGAACTGGATCGCCGTCTCCGCGGCCAGGGACTCGATGCCGCCGAGGTTGACCTTCTTCTTCACCAGGCCGTACGTCGCGAAGGAGAAGGCGAGCGTGAGGGAGATCCACGGTGGCTGGCCGTAGCCGACCGCCAGGACGATCACGGCGGCCAGGCCCACGCCGACCGCGGCCCATTGTGCCGGGCGCAGGCGCTCCTTCAGGAGGAGGACGCCCATCGCGATGGTGACGAGGGGGTTGATGAAGTAGCCGAGCGAGGCCTCGACGACGTGGCCGCTGTTCACGGCCCAGATGTAGACGCCCCAGTTGACGGTGATGAAGGCCGCGGCGATCGTCACGAGGCCCAACTTGCGTGGCTGGCGCAGGAGTTCACCGGCCCAGGCCCAGCGCCGGATCACGAGGAGCGCCACGGCGACGAACGCCAGCGACCACACCATGCGGTGGGCCAGGATCTCGGCGGCGCCCGCGGGCTTGAGCAGCGGCCAGAACAGTGGGACCAGGCCCCACATGCCGTATGCCGCGAAGCCGTTCAGCAGTCCTATGTGGTGCTGTTCGCCCTTCGGCTTCCCGCTCGGCTTCCCGCTCACGGGCCCCTCCTTCGCACGCGCCCTGCCGCGTCGATGCGGCCAGCACGAAGGTAGCGCCGAGCGGGCCCGGCTGTCATGGCCGTATCGGCATACGGTCATGACAGGAGAGGGGTGGGTGTCCGGCGGGTGGCCTCTCCCCGCCCGATGTTGAGAGGGGGGAGGCCACCCGCGGGTGGGTCAGCCCTTGAGGGCGATGGCGATCGACTCGCTGATCGGTGTGGTCGGGCGGCCCGACAGGCGGGACAAGTCGCCGCTGGAGACGACCAGTTGGCCCTGCGCGATGGACGCGTCGACACCGGCGAGGATCGCGGCGAACGGCTCGGGCAGGCCGGCGCCGGTGAGGATGCCGACGAGCGTCTCGCCGGGCACGTTGTTGTAGGCGATCTCCTTGCCGGTCTGGCGGCTCAGCTCGGCCGCGTACTCGGCGAAGCTCCACGCCTCGTCGCCGCCCAGTTCGTACGTCTGGTTCTCGTGGCCCTCGCCGGTCAGCACGGTGACGGCGGCGGCGGCGTAGTCGGCGCGGCTCGCGGAGGAGACCCGGCCGTCACCGGCGGCGGCCACGACGGCGTTGTGCTCCAGCACGGGGGCGAGGTTCTCGGTGTAGTTCTCGTTGTACCAGCCGTTGCGGAGCAGGGCGTACGGCACTCCGGACGCCAGCAGCGCCTCCTCGGTGCCGCGGTGGTCGTCGGCCAGGGCGGCGGCGAGGGGGCCGGGGGCGCTGGTGTAGGCGAGGAGGGCGACACCGGCGGCCTTGGCGGCCTCGATGACGACCTTGTGCTGCTCGACGCGGCCCTTGTCGAACTCGTTGCCGGAGATCAGCAGCACCTTGTCGCCGGCGGCGAAGGCGGTGTCGAAGGTCTCGGGGGTGTTGTAGTCCGCGACCGCGATCTTCACGCCGCGCTCGGCGAAGTCGGCGGCCTTCTCCGGCGTCCGTACGACAGCGGTGATCTGGTCGGCCGGAACCTTCTCCAGCAACTGCTCCACGACGTGACGGCCGAGGTGTCCGGTGGCTCCGGTGACGACGATGCTCATGAGTGACAGCTCCTTGTAGGGGTGCGGCGTGGTGCGGTGCGGTGCGTGCCACTAACCCTAGGGGAGGCGCTAACTCCTGGAAAGTACCCACTTTGAAGTAAGGTACTGGCATGGCAGTTAGTGCAGAGATGACGGGCGGCCGCGCCGTGGGTGAGGCGATGTGCCCGCACCGGCTGATCATGGAACACGTCACGTCCCGCTGGGGCGTCCTCGTCCTCATCGAACTCCTCGACCGCCCCTATCGCTTCAGCGAACTTCGCCGCGCGATCGGGGAGGTGCGGCAGGTGAGCGAGAAGATGCTGGCCCAGACCTTGCAGACGCTGGAGCGGGATGGCCTGGTCCATCGTGACGCGCGGCCGGTGATCCCGCCGAGAGTCGACTATTCCCTGACCGACTTGGGCCGCGAGGCGGCGGAACAGGTGCGGGGGCTGGCCCTGTGGGCCACGGACCGGATGGGGCAGGTGCTGGAGGCGCGGGAGGTGTACGACACGGCGAAGGGGCGGGGCTGAGCTGCACGGGCGCTTCCTGTGAAGGAATGCGATGGGCGCTCGCCGGGCACACACATGTCAGGGCGTCGATTGACATGAGCGGCACGTCCATCCATGCGCCCCCTCTCCGCCTCTCACGCCGCCTTGAACCGCCGGGCATGCTGGGGCGGGGCGCTGTGCCCAACCGCGCGCCGGCCTCCCGTGCCGCCCACGGGACCGCAGGCCGACGTTCGGGTGCCTGACTCGGGGGTTCGCATTGGCCACGGAGAATTCGGATGCGCGAAGGAACGATTCCGCGGAGGGGGCGCAGCGCCGTCGCCAGGAACAGTTGACTGAGGATTTGCTCCGCCAACTCACGTTTCTCGCCCAGGAGATCCGTCATGCGAACTTGATCCAGCTGCACCGGATCGCCGCTGCGCAGATGGAGCGGGCGATGGAGGATCCTCTGCTGGCGGAGGTCGTGAGCACCTTGCCCGACCTGTCGGAGCGCCGACGGCGTCAGCTGATCTTCGTCAACATGCAGTACACGGCGATCGTGCTACAGCACCGTGTGGGAGCCATGGTCTGGGATGAACTGATCGGCCACTTAAGGGTGTTGTGCCGCAGCTCGGCCTTCGACGGCTACTGGGAGATGACCCGCGAACATCGCAAGAGCCTGCCCCGTGAGTCGTTGGAGGCCCGGGTGGGTGCGGCCGTCGACGTGATCGTTGAGGAGCTTCGCGATGATCCTGACGAGTGGTGGGTGGTAGGGCAGGCCGGGGAGTCTGGGCCCTGAGCGGTAGCCTTCACGCCATGGGGTGAAGTGGTTCACTCTACTGGGGTAACTCCGTTTGAAGCATGGTGACTTGGGGAACCCTGCTAGGTTTTGCCGGACGACCTTGCCCCGCCGTCGAAGAGGCTCCTCGCGTGCACAGCGATATTCCTGCCGTCAGCATCGTCCGCCGTCTCGGTGACTCACCACGCCAGCGAGGAAGCGCCACGATGGAGACCTGCCCCGATTTCTTTGAACTGAGCGACGGCAACTTCGCGGTGATCGGTACCGACCGTACCGACGAACTCGACGCCCTCCTCCCGGCCGATGCCGCCCGGGCCGACTACGAGCGCATCGTGGTTGTCACCCGCGACACTCTGCTCCGGGCCAAGCGGGACATCCCCGACGCTTGATCAGCAGCACTACAGGGAAGGGCCGGGGTGCGAAAACCGCACCCCGGCCCTCGGCATGACTGGAACCGTCAGCCCACAACCGTCCAGGTGTCCCCGCCCGCCAGCAACGCGGCCAGGTCACCCTTCCCGTTCTGCACGATCGCCGTGTCGAGCTGGTCGGCCATCTGTGTGTCGTAGACCGGGCGTTCCACCGACCGCAGCACGCCGATCGGCGTGTGGTGCAACGTGTCCGGGTCGGCCAGGCGGGACAGGGCGAAAGCCGTGGTCGGGGAGGTCGCGTGGGCGTCGTGGACCAGGATCTCGGACTCGTTGTCCGGGGTCACGTCGACCACCTTCAGGTCGCCCGTCGTCGCGTCCCGGATTACGCCCCGCGCACCCTCCGCTCCGAACCGGATCGGCTGCCCGTGTTCCAGGCGGATCACCGCTTCCTCGGCCTGCTGGCGGTCCTTCAGGGCGTCGAAGGCGCCGTCGTTGAAGATGTTGCAGTTCTGGTAGATCTCGACCAGGGCCGTGCCGGGGTGGGCGGCCGCCTCGCGGAGGACCTGGGTGAGGTGTTTGCGGTCCGAGTCGATCGTCCTCGCGACGAAGGACGCCTCCGCGCCGATCGCCAGCGACACCGGGTTGAAGGGGGCGTCCAGGGAGCCCATCGGCGTCGACTTGGTGATCTTGCCTACCTCGGAGGTCGGCGAGTACTGGCCCTTCGTCAGGCCGTAGATCCGGTTGTTGAAGAGGAGGATCTTCAGGTTGACGTTGCGGCGCAGGGCGTGGATCAGGTGGTTGCCGCCGATGGAGAGGGCGTCGCCGTCGCCTGTGACCACCCACACGCTCAAGTCCCGCCTGGAGGACGCCAGGCCCGTCGCGATCGCCGGTGCGCGGCCGTGGATCGAGTGCATGCCGTACGTGTTCATGTAGTACGGGAAGCGGGAGGAGCAGCCGATGCCGGAGACGAAGACGATGTTCTCCTTGGCCAGGCCCAGTTCCGGCATGAAACCCTGGACCGCCGCGAGGATCGCGTAGTCACCGCAGCCGGGGCACCAGCGCACTTCCTGATCGGACTTGAAGTCCTTCATGGACTGCACTGCCTCGGCCTTGGGGACGAGTGAGAGTGCCTCGATCGTGCCCGTGCCTTCCGTGGACGTCTCAGCCATCGATGGCCTCCTTGAGAGCCGTGGCGAGCTGCTCAGCCTTGAACGGCATGCCGTTCACCTGGTTGTACGAGTGCGCGTCCACCAGGTACTTCGCCCGCACCAGCGTGGCGAGCTGACCGAGGTTCATCTCGGGGATCACCACCCGGTCGTAGCGCTTCAGGACCGCGCCGAGGTTGCGGGGGAAGGGGTTGAGGTGGCGGAGGTGGGCCTGCGCGATGGACTCGCCGGCGCCCCGTAGCCGTCGTACCGCCGCCGTGATCGGGCCGTACGTCGAGCCCCAGCCCAGGACCAGCGTCCGCGCGTCGTGCGGGTCGTCGACCTCCAGATCCGGTACGTCGATGCCGTCGATCTTGGCCTGGCGGGTGCGGACCATGAAGTCGTGGTTGGCGGGGTCGTAGGAGATGTTGCCCGTGCCGTCCTGCTTCTCGATGCCGCCGATGCGGTGTTCCAGGCCGGGCGTGCCGGGGATGGCCCACGGGCGGGCCAGGGTCTGCGGGTCGCGTTTGTACGGCCAGAAGACCTCGCTGCCGTCGTCCAGGGTGTGGTTCGGGCCCTGTGCGAACTGGACGGTCAGGTCCGGGAGTTCGTCGATGTCGGGGATGCGCCAGGGCTCGCTGCCGTTGGCCAGGTAGCCGTCCGACAACAGGAACACCGGCGTGCGGTAGGTGAGCGCGATACGCGCGGCCTCGATCGCCGCGTCGAAGCAGTCGGCCGGGGTGCACGGGGCGACGATCGGGACCGGCGCCTCGCCGTTGCGCCCGAACATCGCCTGGAGCAGGTCGGCCTGTTCGGTCTTGGTGGGCAGGCCCGTGGAGGGGCCGCCGCGCTGGATGTCCAGGACGAGGAGCGGGAGTTCCATGGATACGGCGAGGCCGATGGTCTCCGACTTCAGGGCCACGCCCGGGCCGCTCGTCGTCGTCACCGCGAGGGAACCGCCGAAGGCCGCCCCCAGCGCCGCGCCGATGCCCGCGATCTCGTCCTCGGCCTGGAAGGTGCGTACGCCGAAGTTCTTGTGCCGGCTCAGCTCGTGCAGGATGTCCGAGGCCGGGGTGATCGGGTACGAGCCCAGGAAGAGGGGCAGGTCCGCCTGCCGGGACGCGGCGACCAGGCCGTAGGACAGGGCGAGGTTCCCGGAGATGTTGCGGTAGGTGCCGGTCGGGAACGCCGTCGCCGCCGGGGCGACCTCGTAGGAGACCGCGAAGTCCTCGGTCGTCTCGCCGAAGTTCCAACCCGCCCTGAACGCCGCGATGTTGGCCGCCGCGATCTCGGGTTTCTTGGCGAACTTCGACTTCAGGAACTTCTCGGTGCCCTCGGTCGGCCGGTGGTACATCCACGACAGCAGGCCCAGCGCGAACATGTTCTTGCTGCGCTCGGCCTCCTTGCGCGACAGACCCGACTCCTTCAACGCCTCGACGGTGAGGGTCGTCAGCGGGACGGGGTGCAGGCTGTAGCCGTCCAGCGACCCGTCGTCGAGGGGCGAGGCGGCGTAACCCACCTTCTGCAATGCCCGTTTGGTGAACTCGTCCGTGTTGACGATGATCTCCGCGCCGCGCGGCACATCGGCGATGTTCGCCTTCAGGGCGGCCGGGTTCATCGCGACCAGCACGTTGGGCGCGTCGCCCGGGGTCAGGATGTCGTGGTCGGCGAAATGCAGCTGGAACGACGAAACCCCCGGCAGGGTGCCTGCGGGGGCGCGGATCTCGGCCGGGAAGTTCGGCAGTGTGGAGAGGTCGTTCCCGAAGGACGCCGTCTCCGAGGTGAAGCGGTCGCCGGTGAGCTGCATACCGTCACCCGAGTCACCGGCGAACCGGATGATCACCCGGTCCAGGCGGTGGACGTCCTTCACCCCCGCCGGTTTGCGTTGTTCCCCTACCAACGTGCTGTCGGCTCCGTCGGCCTGCTCCGCTGGGCTACTGACCTGGCTGGTCACTGAACTGGACCTCCTCTTCGAGGACGCTGTCCGGGCATGGTCGTCACGCCGACCCTCCCAGGATCAACCCTACGTCTGTAAGGGTCGCCTTCCTTCGGCCGTTCGCATCATGGACGCTGTTTTGAGACGGCCCGGCGCCCTGACTTGTCATGATTTCTCGCCCCCCGGCACTTCCCTTGACGACGCTCCCGTCGCGTTGACTGGTTCTCGGATTGCGCTGTCCGCGTCCCGGGCCCGGCTGACAGCAAACTGACGGCGGCGAACAACCGCCGGTCGGCGGCCGGACAGCTGACGCGGTGTCAGTTTGGCAGGATTCTGTCAGGAGTTGAGGTAGGTGAGGACGGCCAGAACTCGTCGGTGATCCCCGTCACTCGGCGACAGACCCAGCTTCAGGAAGATGTTGCTGACGTGCTTCTCGACCGCGCCGTCGCTCACCACGAGCTGCCGGGCTATCGCGGAGTTCGTGCGCCCCTCGGCCATCAGCCCCAGCACCTCGCGCTCCCGCGGGGTGAGTCCGGCGAGCACGTCCTGCTTACGGCTGCGCCCGAGCAGCTGCGCGACCACCTCCGGGTCGAGCGCCGTACCGCCCGAGGCCACGCGCACGACCGCGTCGACGAACTCGCGCACCTCGGCCACCCGGTCCTTCAGCAGATAGCCGACGCCGTGCGTGGAACCGGCCAGCAGTTCGGTGGCGTAGCGCTCCTCCACGTACTGCGACAACACCAGGACGCCGAGGCCGGGATGCGCCTTGCGCAACTCCACGGCCGCCCGCACGCCCTCGTCGGTGTGCGTGGGCGGCATCCGTACGTCGGCCACGACCACGTCCGGCAGCGCGCCCTGCTCGGCCAGTTCGGTGATGGTCTTCACCAACGCGTCCCCGTCGCCCACCCCGGCGACCACGTCGTGCCCGCGGTCGGTCAGCAACCGGGTCAGGCCCTCCCTGAGCAGCACTGAATCCTCGGCGATGACCACCTGCACCCTGTCCTCCACGATGTTCGGCCCCCCATTGCCCGCCCTGCCGGCCCACGTCGATTCGCGTCCGTCCACACGACAGGTCCAGCATTCCAGGGTTCGCGACTCGGTGCGGGCGGGGGGACGGAATCGGGGCCTGGGGGGTGCTGGAGGCTGGGGGTAAATCTAACTGCTGTCGGGTGCGTTGAACGGTTAGATCCGACCCCAGCCTGCGGAGGGTAGTGGGGGTGGGGGAATCCGGCCCGTCCGAACTCCCCGCCCTCTCAACCCCGCCAGGGCAGCTCCGCCGTGATCCGGGTGGGCCCACCGACCGGTGAGTCGACCACCAGGATCCCGTCCACCGCATCGAGCCGCCCGGCAAGACCGGCCAGCCCGGAACCACCGGAGGCATCCGCGCCGCCCACCCCGTTGTCCACGACCTGCAGCATCAGCCGGTTCTCCACCCGCCACACGTCCACGGCCGCCCAGGTCGCCCTCGCGTGCTTGCTGATGTTCTGCAGCAGCTCGGAGACGGTGAAGTACGCGATGCCCTCGATGGCGGCCGCCGGCCGCGCCGGCAGATCCACGTCCACCTGCACCGGCACCGTGCACCGCGAGGCCACGGAGGACAGGGCCGCGTCCAGCCCCCGGTCGGTCAGCACCGCCGGATGGATCCCGCGCGCCAGATCCCGCAGCTCCTGCAACGCCGTCTTGACCTCGCCGTGCGCCTCGCCCACCATCCGCGCCGCGGCCTCCGGGTCCTCCGTCAGCTTCTCCTTCGCCAGCCCCAGATCCATGGCCAGGGCCACGAGCCGGGCCTGCGCCCCGTCGTGCAGGTCGCGCTCGATCCGCCGTAGGTCCGCCGCCGCCGTGTCGACCACGACACCGCGGTCCGACTCCAGCTCCACGACCCGGGTCGCGAGGGTGGAGGGTCCGAGGAGCCCGTGCACCATGAGGCGGTCGACCAGCGTCAGGGCCCGCACGATCCACGGCGTGGCCAGGGTGAACAGCAGTCCGACCAGCGCGGTGACGGTGATCTCGAAGGGGTTGTCCAGGTAGATCTGGTGGTGCCGGTCGCCGTAGAGCTGGAGGCCGCCCTGGCCGCCGTACATCGGGAAGACCCAGAACCACAGCGGGTACGTCAGGAGGGCCCAGCCGTACGCCCAGAAGTTGAGGGCGACGACGAAGGAGAAGACCGCCCACGGGAAGTGCAGTACCGCGTACAGGAGATGGCGCCAGGACGTGCCGCTCTTGAGGACGGCGCCCATCCAGGCCATCGGGCCGTTCTTCTTCATGCGCAGCGGCTCGGGGGCGGCGACGTCCAGGTGGAGCAGGCGGCGGGCCCGCGCCCGTTCCAGCGCGCCGAAGCCGCGGCAGCCGGCCAGGGCGCCCGCGAGGACCGGGACGCCGAGGAAGGTGATCAGCAGGCCCGCGCCCAGCGACACCATCGTGACGGCGTAGGTGAAGAGCAGGATGCTGATCGGCAGGCTCAGCAGGACGTAGCCGAACTCCCTCCAGCTGCGCGCCTCGAAGGGTGCGCGCAGCGCGGCCGGCAGCCGGTGCCGGCGCCGCTCGTCGAGGTCGAACGTGCTGTGCGTCCCGTACCCCTGCCCGTACTCCGTGGCCATTGACGTCGTCCCGTTCTACTCGTTTCCGCAGCCGCGCCGGCCGTGCTGTCGTATCTCCAGACTGCTCGACCGCAGGTCCGTGGACCATGGAGTCCGTCGGCCTCTCGGGAGGGGGGTTTTCCCTACCCCCGGCCCGGTTCGGCGGTCCGGTCACGCTCGCGCCACGGCAGCTCCGCCGTGACGGTCGTGGGGCCGCCCGGCGGGGAGTCGAGGACGAACAGGCCGTCGACCGCGCCGAGGCGGTCGGCGAGGCCGCGCATGCCGGTGCCGCCGTCGAGGTTCGCGCCGCCGCGGCCGTCGTCCCAGACCTGGATGAGCAGGCGGTCATCCGACCGCCACACGTCGACCGACGCCGTACGGGCGCCGCTGTGCTTGCTGATGTTCTGGAGGAGTTCGGAGACCGTGAAGTACGCGATGCCTTCGATCGCGGCGGCCGGGCGGGCCCCGATGTCGGCCGTCACCTTCACCGGGACCGTGCAGCGCGAGGCGACGGAGGACAGGGCCGCGTCCAGCCCGCGGTCGGTGAGGACGGCGGGATGGATCCCGCGCGCGAGGTCCCGCAGCTCCTGGAGCGCCAGCTTCACCTCGCCGTGCGCCTCGTCGACCATCGCGGCGACCTGTTCGTCGGCCCGGCCCTCCAGCAACTTCTCCTTGGCCAGGCCCAGGCCCATCGCCAGATTGACCAGCCGGGCCTGCGCCCCGTCGTGCAGGTCGCGCTCGATCCGCCGCAGATCCGCCGCCGCCGTGTCGACCACGACACCCCGGTCGGACTCCAACTCGGCGATACGGCGCTCCAGTTCGTCGGAGGGGGAGAGGAGGCCGCGCACCATCGCCCGGTCCGCGTTCGCCAGCCCGCGGGCGATGAACGGCAGCACCGGCCACAGCACGAACAGCGAGGTCAGCGTGACGGTGAAGGTGACGATGCCCCACGGCAGCCGCATCCCGTCGTACAGCACCGTCCGCCAGCCCACCGGGTCCTTCAGCGCCATCCACACCCGTTGCAGCAGCCCGCCGCCCTTGCGCCACGGCAACGGGCTCGGCTCGTCGATCCGCACCCCGAGCAACCGCCTCGCCCGGCCCCGCTCGAACTTCCCGATCAGCCGCGCGCCCATCAGCCCCAGCGCGAGCAGCGGAAACCCGACCACGGTGACGGTCAGCCCGCCGCTGACGGCCAGCATCGTCACCACATAGACGAAGCCGAACACCGACACCGGCAGATTCGTCAGGAGATGCGCGATCTCCTTCCAGGTGTGTCTGTCATAGGCGAAGCGGGCCGGCGGCAGCGGCTCGTCGAGCTCGCCGCCGGGTGCCGCCGGGTCGGCGTAGGGGATGCGTACGGTCATATGGGCCAGCGTGCCCCGCGGCGCGCTCCAGCGCCATGAGGTCCGCCGCCCGGGTCTGCTGGGGAAAACCCCACCATCGCGTCCGTCCCGTCCTTCCGAGCGGATCCCAAGCCGTGACGGGCTGCTTACCGTGCCTTTAACAGGGCCTAGACTCCCGTGCGTACAGATCGTCGAACACAGAGTTCACATGGGTCACGGGGGCACCGGGTCACCGGAGCGGGCCGTGAGGAAGCCCGTGCGGAAGTCCGTGCGGAGGAGGAGGGGTCGGACTTGCGGGAGATGGTGCCGGGGACCTTGCGGGAGCCGACCGTGGTCGTCGCGGCGGACTACTTCCGGTCCTACTCCGTCGTGGGACTGCTCGCCGTCGTCGGCGTGCTCTTCGTCGCCGTGGCCTTCGGCGCGGGCCGACTGCTGCGCCCGGTGGTCCCCACCCCCGAGAAACTCCTGACGTACGAGTGCGGCGTCGACCCCGTCGGCGAGGGCTGGGCCCACACCCAAGTCCGGTACTACGTCTACGCGTTCCTGTACGTCATCTTCGCCGTCGACTCGATCTTCCTCTTCCCCTGGGCGACGGTCTTCGCCGCGCCGGGCTACGGCGCGGCGACCCTCGTCGAGATGTTCGTCTTCCTCGGCTTCCTGACCGTGGGCCTGCTGTACGCATACAAGAAGGGCGTCCTGGCATGGACGTGACCCCCGAGGACGTGACCCCCGAGCCCGTGCTGCTGCCGGAGCCGAAACGCCTGGGCGCCCTCGCCCGCCTCGCCCCCGAACCGATGAAGGTGGTCCTCAACTGGGGCCGCCGCTACTCCCTCTGGGTCTTCAACTTCGGCCTGGCCTGCTGCGCCATCGAGTTCATCGCCGCGTCGATGGCCCGCCACGACTTCATCCGCCTGGGTGTCATCCCCTTCGCGCCCGGCCCGCGCCAGGCCGACCTGATGGTGGTGTCGGGCACGGTCACGGACAAGATGGCCCCGGCCGTGAAACGCCTCTACGAGCAGATGCCCGAGCCCAAGTACGTCATCTCCTTCGGCGCGTGCAGCAACTGCGGCGGCCCGTACTGGGACTCCTACTCGGTGACGAAGGGCGTCGACCAGATCATCCCGGTCGACGTCTACGTCCCCGGCTGCCCGCCCCGCCCCGAGGCCCTCCTCCAGGGAATCCTCAAACTCCAGGAGAAGATCGCCCGGGAGTCGCTGGGGGAGCGGTACGGGGCGACTGCCGCGGGCCGTCCTTCCACGGCAGCGCTGCAGAGCGGGTTGGTACCGGCGCCGGTGCCCGACGGAGGTTCCGCGACTGCGGCCTCGACCTCCGACTCGGGTTCGGGTTCGGGTTCGGTCTCCGACTCCGGCCCGGGGGACGCCCGATGACCGCCGTCGGCTGGCTGCCGGGCCCGGTCGAGGAGTTGTTCGGCACGGAGGCCACGGCCGAGGAGTCCTACGACCTCCTCACCGTCGACGTACCCCCCGCCACCTGGCTCACCGCCCTGCGCACCGCCCGCGACGACCTGGGCTGCACCTACTTCGACTGGCTGAGCGCGGTCGACGAACCAGGCACCGGCTTCCGCGTCTCCGCCCACGTCGTGGCACTGTCACCGGTACGCCGACTCCTCGTCCGTACGACCGTCCCGCACGAGACCCCGGCGCTCCCCACCGCCGTCGACGTCTACGCGGGCGCCGCCTGGCACGAACGCGAGACCCACGAAATGTTCGGCGTCGACTTCGAGGGCCACCCGGCACTGGACCACCTCCTCCTCCCGGAAACCTTCGAGGGCCACCCCCTCCGCAAGGACTTCGTCCTCGCGGCCCGCGTCGCCAAGGCCTGGCCCGGAGCGAAGGAACCGGGCGAGTCGGACCACGGCGGCCCGAAACGCCGCCAGATGCTCCCGCCCGGCGTACCCGACCCGAACGAGTGGGGCCCCTTGAAGGGCCAACTCCCGGCAGCTCCGGCACGACCGGCGAGGGGCGCGGCACGTGCTGCGGGCGAGCGTCCGGTGCGGGGGGCGGGTGAGCGTCCGGTACGTGGGGCGGAGGAGCGCCCGCTACGTGCGCCGGGTGACCGCCCGGCCCGTGCGGCCGGCGAGTCTCCGGCCGGTGCGGCGGGTGACGGTCCGGCTCGTGCCGCCGGCGATCGCCCTGTGCGGCGGGCGCGTTCGGCTTCGGAGGGGTCGGTGAGCCAGGGGACGCTGACTGAGGGTGCGACGCCTTCGGGTGAGGCCGCGGCGGCGCCCCGCCGGTCCCGCAGCGCGAGCGACGGCTCGGCATCGCAACAGGCGCCGACGCCGGCACCGGCGGTGGAGCCGTCACCGGCACCGGCGATGGAACCGGAATCGGCATCTGCGGCGGACCCGTCACACGGACCGGCACCAACACCCGAGGGCGGCACCCCCCAGCCCCCCACCGCTCCCCGCACCGCGGACGCCCCGTGGCACAACGCCCGCCCAGCCTTCGAGCGACCCGAGCCCGAACCTGAAGTTGAGCCCGAGCCCGAGGCCGAGCCGGAATCCGACCCAACTGCTCCCACCCCGGACGCAGTTGAACGTCCCGACTCACCCCCGACCCCAGACACCCCCACAGGAGGCCCGCAGTGAACGACGCGCTCGACGTCGCCCTGCGACTCCTGATCGTCTTCGTCGTCTTCCTCACCTTCCCCCTGATCGTCGGCCAGACCGAGCACAAGGTGATGGCCCACATGCAGGGCCGCCTCGGCCCCATGTACGCCGGCGGCTTCCACGGCTGGGCCCAACTCGTCGCGGACGGCGTCAAGTTCGCCCAGAAGGAAGACATCGTCCCGGCGGGCGCGGACCGCCGTATCTTCCAACTCGCCCCCGCCGTCGCCCTCCTCCCGTACCTCCTCGTCCTCCTCGCCATCCCGATCGGCCCGAGCGAGGGCGCCGTCGGTCAGGTCCTGGACGCGGGCATCTTCTTCGTCCTCGCGGTGATGGGCGTGAGCGTCCTCGGCTCGCTCATGGCCGGCTGGGCCTCCGCCAACAAGTTCTCCCTCCTCGGCGGCCTCCGCACCGCCGCGCAACTCCTCGCCTACGAACTCCCCATGCTGCTCACCGCCGCCTCGGTGGCGATGGCGGCCGGCACGGTCTCCCTCCCCGGCATCCTCGACGCCTTCCACTGGTGGTGGCTGCCCTGGCAGATCGTCGGCGCGATCGTGTTCTTCGTGGCGGGCCTGGCCGAACTCCAGCGCCCTCCCTTCGACATGCCCGTCGCCGACTCCGAGATCATCTTCGGCGCCTACACCGAATACACCGGTCTCCGCTTCGCCCTCTTCCTCCTCGCCGAGTACGCCGGAATCGTCGTCCTGTGCGGCCTGACCACCGTCCTCTTCCTGGGCGGCTGGCACGGCCCGTGGGGCGCGGACGGCCTCGGCTGGGTGTGGACCCTGCTGAAGACCGGCATCCTCGCCTTCGTCGTCATCTGGCTCCGCGTCACCTATCCCCGCCTGCGCGAGGACCAGCTCCAGAAGCTCTCCTGGACCCTCCTCGTCCCCCTCTCCCTCGCTCAGATCGCCCTCACCGGCATCGTGAAGGTGGTGTTCCTCTGATGGCCCCCATCCCCGGCTCCGGTCTGGCCAAGGGCCTGGCCGTCACCCTCCGCACGATGACGAAGAAGACCGTCACCGAGCAGTACCCGGACACTCAGCCCGACCTCCCGCCCCGCACCCGCGGCGTCATCGGCCTGTTCGAGGAGAACTGCACGGTCTGCATGCTCTGCGCCCGTGAGTGCCCCGACTGGTGCATCTACATCGACTCCCACAAGGAGACGGTCCCGGCGGCTGCCCCCGGCGGCCGTGAGCGCAGCCGCAACGTTCTGGACCGCTTCGCCATCGACTTCTCCCTGTGCATGTACTGCGGTATCTGCATCGAGGTCTGTCCTTTCGACGCGCTGTTCTGGTCCCCGGAGTTCGAGTACGCCGAGACCGACATCCACGAACTCACCCACGAACGCGACAAGCTCCGCGAGTGGATGTGGACGGTCCCGGCCCCGCCCGCCCTCGACCCCGGCGCCGAGGAACCCAAGGAGATCGCGGCCGCCCGCAAGGCCGCCGAGAAGCTGGCAGCGACGCAGGCCGCAGCGCAGGCCGCGCAGTCCGACCTCGCAGACCCGGCAGACCCCGCAGACCCCACCGAGCCGTCGGAGGGCCAGTCGTGACCCTCGCCGAAACCGTCGCCGTGACCGCCACGGCAAGCCTCGCCGCGCCCCACCCCCACGGCTTCCTCTCCCCGACCGGCGTCGAGATCGCCTTCCTCCTCGTCGGACTGGTCACCTTCGGCGCCGCCCTCGTCAGCGTCACCACCAAGCAGCTGGTGCACGCCGCCCTGTGGCTCGTGGTGACCCTCGGGGGCCTCGCCGTCGAATACCTCCTCCTCACCGCCGAGTTCATCGCCTGGGTGCAGGTCCTCATCTATGTCGGCTCCGTCGTCGTCCTCCTTCTCTTCGGTCTGATGCTCACCAAGGCCCCCATCGGCCGCTCCCCGGACGCCGACTCCGGCAACCGCTGGGCCGCCCTCGCCGTGGCCGTCGCCGCCGCGGCGGCCCTGGTCTGGGTCGTCGTCGACGCCTTCCGCGCGACCTGGATGGACCTGGACGGTCCGGCCGCCGGCTCGACCGCGGTGACCGGCGCGAGCCTGTTCCAGAACTGGGTCCTCCCCTTCGAGGCCCTCTCCGTCCTTCTCCTCGCGGCACTGGTCGGCGCGATCGTCCTGTCCCGCAAGACGAAGTCGGAGCTGAGCTCTCCCCCTGTGAACTCCCGGGGCGCGACCGGTAGTTCCCCATCCGTCCCGGATTCCCGTAATCACACGTTCGGGCGAAACGGCCGTTCTCAAGGCAACGATCCGGCCGACCAGCGCACGCCCACCAAGCCCCACACCCCTACCGAGCAGAAGGGAACCCGCTGATGCACCTCGTCTATCCCGCCGTGCTCGCCGCCCTCCTCTTCTGCACCGGCATCTACGGCGTCCTCGCCCGCCGCAACGCGATCCTCGTCCTCATGTCGGTCGAGCTGATGCTCAACGCCGTCAACCTGAACCTGGTCGCCTTCGACGTCTGGCTCAGCAGGACCGCCGAGGAGAAGCTGCACTCCGGCCAGGCCCTGACCCTGTTCACCATCGCCATCGCCGCCGCGGAGATCGGCATCGGCCTGGCGATCGTCCTCGCCGTCTACCGGGGCCGCGGCACCTCGGACATCGACAAGCTCCGCGACTCGGCCGAGGGCCACGAGACCGACGGCCCGGACGGAACCGACGGCCCGGACGACAGCGGCAACGGCGACGACAACGACAGCGGCAACGACAACGGCCCCCAGCCCCCCACGGCCAAGAAGGCTGAGGCCACCGCGTGACCACGACCACCCTCGCCGTCCTCGTCCCCCTCCTCCCGTTCCTGGGCGCCGCGGCCGGCCTGCTCCTGGGCCGGACCGCCCCCGGGTTCGTCCGCCCGCTCGCCGTCCTGCCGTCGCTCGCCGCGCTCGCGCTGGCCGCGGTCGTCGCCGTACGACAGGGCGGCGACGCGGCCATCGACTCCGCCACCGAACTCACGCCCACCGGCTCGGTCCCGATCGAACTCGCCCTGCACATCGACGGCTTCGCCGCCCTCGTCGCCGTGCTGGTCGCCTTCGTCGCCACCTGTGTGCAGATCTACTCGACGGGCTACCTGCGCGACGACCCGCGCTACCCCTCGTACGCGGCCCTCGTCTCCCTCTTCACCTCCGCGATGCTCCTCGTCGTCTACTCCGGCGACCTGATCGTGCTGCTGGTCGGCTGGGAGGTCATGGGCATCTGCTCCTACTTCCTCGTCGGCCACTACTGGGAGACCCCGGAGGCCCGCGCCGCCTCCATCAAGGCCTTCCTCGTCACCAAACTCGGTGATGTCCCCTTCCTGATCGGCCTGTTCGCGCTCGCCACCGACGCCGGGTCCTTCCGCATCACCAAGGTCCTGAGCACCGTCGCGCACGGCGGGCTGCACCACCCGACGCTGATCGCGCTGCTGCTCCTGGCCGGCGTGGCGGGCAAGTCGGCGCAGTTCCCGCTGCACACCTGGCTCCCCGACGCGATGGCGGGCCCCACCCCCGTCTCCGCGCTGATCCACGCCGCGACGATGGTCGCCGCCGGTGTCTACTTCGTCGCCCGGCTCCTTCCGGTCTTCGAGGCCTCCTCGGCCGCGATGGTCGTCCTCGCCGTGATGGCCGCCGTGACGATGGCCGGGTCGGGCCTCGCCGCGCTCGCCCAGGACGACATCAAGCGCGTCCTCGCGTACTCGACGATCGGTCAACTCGGCTACATGACGGGCGCCCTGGCCGTCGGCGACCGCGGTGCCGCCGTCTTCCACCTCCTGTCCCACGGCGCCTTCAAGGCGCTGCTCTTCCTCGCGGCCGGCGTGATCATCCACGCCTCCGGCACCAACTCGCTCGCCGCCATGTCCCGCATGGGCAACCTCCGCGCCCGCGTCCCCGACGCCTTCTGGACGATGACCGTGGCGCTCCTCGCGCTCGCCGCGATCCCGCCCTTCAGCGGCTTCTTCTCCAAGGAGTCCGTCCTCGGCGCCGCCGAACACGCGGCCACCGGAGACACCGCGCACATCCCCGGCACAGCGGGCTGGATCGTCCTCGTCGCCGGTCTGCTCGCCGCCCTCCTCACCGCCGCGTACGCGACGCGCCTGTGGCTGCTCGCCTTCCACGGACGGGGAGTTGAGGCCCCGGACCACGGCAGGCAGCCGGTCGCGATGAACGCCGTGCTGTGGGTGCTCGCCGTACCGTCCCTCGCCCTCGGCGGACTTGCCTACCGCGTGCTCCCCGACTGGTTCGACGGCCGCGACCTCACCCCGACGCTCACCACCTCGGTGCTCGGCACGGGCGTAGCCCTCGTCGGCGGCATCGTCACCTACGGCGCCTGGCGCCACACCACCGCGTTCGCGGCCGGCGCGCCCCTGGGTGCGGTCGCGGCCCATCCGGAGGGCGACGCCGGACTCGTCGAGGCCGAGGCCATCGCGAGCCACACGCCCGCCTACGGAGACGTCGCCTCGGCACCCGACCCGGCGGACCCGGGCCGCCTCCTGCTCGGCCCGCTGCACCGCCACGCGGCCACCGGCTTCCACCTGGACGCTGTCTACGGGGCGCTGTTCGTCCGCCCCGTGCTGGCGGCGGCGGGTCTCGTCCGGTTCCTGGACCGCGAGGTCGTCGACACCTACGTACGCGGCGCGGGCACCCTGCCCCGCCTGCTCGGTGCCGCCGTACGGCGCGCCCAGACCGGCAACATGCAGACCTATGTGAGCGCGCTGCTCGCCGGCACCGTCGTCCTGACGGTCGCCGTCCTCCTCGTCGCCACGGGAGCGTGAGCAGGCGTGATCGATATCAACGAGTCCGTGATGCAGGTCCTTCTGGCGTTCATCGTCGTCGGCCCGCTCCTCGGCGCCGTCACCGCCCTGCTGCCCGCCCCGCCCGGGCTGAAGGGGAAGTCGCCCGAGCAGGCCGTCCTACGGCACGGCGTGACCGTGACCGGCGTGATCCTCATCGCCGCGATCGTCCTCGCGCTCGGCTTCGACCACGACCACCCGTCGAAGATGCAGGCCACGACCGACATCAGCTGGATCCCCGCACTCGACGTGCGCATCCACCTCGGCATCGACGGCATCTCCCTCCCCCTCCTGGTCCTGACCGCGCTGCTGACTTTCCTCTGCGCGCTCTACTCCTACTTCAAGATGCCTACGGGTCCGTCCCCGAAGGCGTTCGTCGCCCTGATCCTCGTCCTGGAGTCCGGCACCCTTGCCACCTTCGCCGTCCTCGACCTGATCCTCTTCTTCCTCGCCTTCGAGACCGTCCTCATCCCGATGTACTTCCTCATCGCCCGCTGGGGCGGTGCTCAACGGACCCAGGCCGCCTGGAAGTTCATCCTCTTCACGCTGCTCGGCTCCGTCGTCATGCTGCTCGGCCTGCTCCTGATCGGAATCAAGGCGGGCACATTCGACATGGTGGCACTCGCCACTGACAACGGCCGGTCGCTGACCACATCCGTGCAGGTCATCGCCGTTCTGGCGATCGGGATCGGGCTCGCGGTCAAGACCCCGATGTGGCCGCTGCACAGCTGGCTGCCCGACGCCCACACCGCCGCCCCGACCGTCGGCTCGGTCCTGCTCGCCGGCGTGCTGCTCAAGATGGGCACGTACGGCTTCGTCCGCATCCTGCTGCCGATCGCGCCGGACGGCATGCACACCTTCGCGCCGTACCTCGCCGCCTTCGCCGTCGTCGGCATCATCTACGGCTCCCTGGCCTGCCTCGCCCTTGTCAGACAGGGCGCGAAGGGCGACCTCAAGCGCCTCATCGCGTACTCCTCCGTCGGCCACATGGGCTTCGTCCTGCTCGGCATCTCGACGATGACGCCGACCGGCGTGAACGGCGCGCTCTTCGCCAACATCGCCCACGGCCTCATCACCGGCCTGTTGTTCTTCCTCGTCGGTGCCCTCAAGGACCGCACGGGCAGCACCGATCTCGACACCCTGGCCGAGGAGACCGGCGCGGCCCTCTACGGCAAGGCACCACGCCTCGGCGGCCTGCTCGCGTTCGCCGCCGTCGCCTCGCTCGGCCTGCCCGGACTCGCGGGATTCTGGGGCGAGATGCTCGCGCTGTTCGGCGCGTTCAAGCCCGCCGCCGACCTCAGCCGCCCCGCGTTCCTCACCTTCATGGCGATCGCGGCCTTCGGTACTCTCCTGACGGCCGCGTACATGCTCGCCGTGGTCCGCCGCGTCTGCATGGGCGCCGTGGCGCAGGAAGCGCCGAAGCTCGCCGACGTCCAGACGTACGAGTTCGCGGCCTGGACCCCGCTCGTCGCCCTCACCGTCGCCGCCGGCCTGTGGCCGAAGGCACTCCTCGGCCTGACCGACCCGGCCGTGCAGCAGCTCCTCGCAGGAGGCACCCGATGAGCGCCCTGGCCCAGCCTCTCGCGGAATCGATGGTCCAGTCCGTCGACTGGCTCGCGATCGCGCCGCCCACCATCACGGCGGTCGTCGGCCTGGTGGTCCTCGTCGCCGACCTGTTCCTCCAGGAGGCCAGAAAAGCACTCCTGGGCTGGGTGTCGGTCGCGGGCTTGGCCGCCTCCGCCCTGATGCTGCTGCCCCTCCTGGACGGCGACCGCGCCACCTTCTGTCTCACCGGCGACGCGACCGCCTGCAGCTATACGGCGGACCGCTTCACCCTGGTCATCCAGTTCCTGGTCCTCGGCGGCGCCCTCCTCGCGGCCCTCCTGTCGATCACAACCCTGAAGGACGCCGACAAGGGACTCCCCGAAGGGGAGTACTGGTTCCTGCTGCTGTCCTCCGCCGCGGGCGCCGCCCTGCTGCCCGCCTCCCGCGACCTCGCGACCCTGATCGTCGCCCTGGAGGTCGCCTCCCTGCCGGCGTTCGCCCTCGTCGGCATCCGGCACGGCGACAAGAAGTCCGCCGAAGCGGCCCTGAAGTTCTTCCTGTCCTCGGTCACCGCGACCGCGGTCAGCCTGATGGGCGTCAGCTTCGTGTACGCCACCACGGGCACCCTGTACCTCACCCGGATCGCCGACCGCATCCAGCACGTCGACGGCCACTTCCACACCCTCGCCCAGACCGGCGTCGCCCTCACCCTCGTCGGCTTCGCCTTCAAGACGGCCGCCGTCCCTTTCCACTTCTGGGTACCCGACACCTACGTAGGAGCGCCCCTCCCGATCGCCGCCTACTTGTCGGTCGTCGGCAAGGCGGTCGGCTTCTCCGGCCTGATCCTTGTCACCGTCGTCGCCTTCCCGTCGTACGCCGACGTGTGGGGCCCGGCACTCGCCGCGCTGGCCGCCCTCACCATGACGGTCGGCAACCTGGGCGCCCTGCGCCAACAGGCCACGCGCGCGTACAGCGCGGTACGGCTGCTCGCCTGGTCCTCCGTCGGCCAGGCCGGCTACCTCCTGGTGCCGATCGCCGCAGCCGCGTACTCCAAGGACGCCCAGAAGTCGATCGGCTCCACCGTCGCCTACGCCCTCATGTACGCCGCCGTGAACCTCGGCGCGTTCACGGTGGCCGCCCTGGTGGGCCGTAGCAGAGCCCTCAACCGCGTCAGCGACTACCGGGGCCTGTACGCGTCGAATCCGCTCGCAGCCCTGCTCCTGGCCTTCTTCCTGCTGTGCCTCGCCGGGCTGCCGCCGGGTGTCATCGGGCTCTTCGCCAAGGTGACCGTCTTCTCGGCGGCCGTCGACGCGGGACTGGGCTGGCTGGCCGTCGTCATGGCCGTCAACGTGGTGATCGCGCTGTTCTACTACCTCCAGTGGACGGCCCTGCTGTTCCGCGCCCCCGAGGGCGAGCACGCCAAGCACCGCGTCCCCGCGCCCCTCACCGCCGCGCTCGCCCTCACCGGAGCCCTCGGGATCGCCCTCTCCGGAGCACCCCAACTGGTCCTGCGCTTCGCCGCCACCGGACTCTTCTGAGCCACCGGCACATACCACCGTCCTCACCCGGACGGCCCACCCCCGGCGTCGTGCGCACAAGGGAACTAGAGCCTCCCGCCTGGCGTTGACCAGTACGGGAGGGTCCACTGGACGTGACACCACGGCACCAGTGGCATCAGAGATCAGCAAGCAAAGGGTTCCCCTGCTGCACGATTTGGAGGGCGTACCGTGCACCGCCGGCACAACGGGCTCAGGACCGCAGTTCTCCTCGGGGGACTGTCCGCACTCATCATCGTCATCGGCAGTTTCTTCGGCCGCACGGGCCTCGTCGTAGCGGTCGTGATCGCGCTGGGCACGAACGCGTACGCGTACTGGAACAGCGACAAACTGGCGCTACGCGCGATGCGCGCCCGCCCGGTGAGCGAGTTCGAGGCCCCGGCCCTGTACCGGATGGTCCGCGACCTCTCCACCCAGGCCCGCCAGCCGATGCCGCGCCTGTACATCTCGCCCACGGAGGCCCCCAACGCCTTCGCGACGGGCCGCAACCCGCGCAACGCCGCCGTGTGCTGCACGGAAGGCATCCTGCGCATCCTGGACGAGCGCGAGCTGCGCGGAGTCATCGGGCACGAACTCAGCCATGTCTACAACCGCGACATCCTGATCTCGTCGGTCGCCGGCGCCCTCGCCTCGGTGATCATGTTCCTGGTCAACTTCGCCTGGCTGATCCCGATCGGCCGCTCGAACGACGACGACGGCCCCGGCATCCTGGGCATGCTGCTGATCATGATCCTGGGCCCCCTCGCGGCCAGCCTCATCCAGTTGGCCATCAGCCGCTCCAGGGAGTACGAGGCGGACGCGTCCGGCGCCCAACTCACCGGAGACCCCCTCGCCCTCGCGAGCGCGCTGCGCAAGCTCGACGCCGGCACCAAGCAGCTTCCGCTGCCCCCGGAGCCCCGCATCGAGACCGCGAGCCACATGATGATCGCGAACCCCTTCCGCCCGGGCCAGGGACTCTCCAAGATGTTCTCGACACACCCGCCGATGGCGGAGCGCATCGCCCGGCTCGAGAAGATGGCAGGTCGCCCTCAGTGAAAACCATCCTGAACGTCATTTGGCTCGTCCTGAGCGGCTTCTGGCTGTTCCTCGGGTACCTGCTCGCCGGCGCGCTGCTGTGCATCACCATCATCGGCATCCCCTTCGGGATCGCCGCCTTCCGTATCGGCGTCTACGCCCTGTGGCCCTTCGGGTACACGACGGTCGAGCGCCGGGACGCGGGCGCCCCCTCCTGCGTGGGCAACGTCCTGTGGCTGGTCCTCGCGGGCTGGTGGCTTGCCCTCGCGCACATCGTCACCGGCATCGCCATGTGCATCACGATCATCGGCATCCCGTTCGGCATCGCCAACTTCAAGCTGATCCCGGTCTCGCTGTTCCCCCTGGGCCGCGAAATCGTGCCCACGGACCAGCCGTTCGCCACCCGCTGACGGCGGGCAGCGGTGGGGGCGCCGAAGTACGTCCTGCTGTCGTACGACGAAGGGGCCGAGTCCACCGGCGAGCACGGCTACGAGGAGACCTGGGCGCTGTGCGAGGACGCCGAGGACCTCTTCGCCGACCCGGTCCCTCCCGCGCGCGGGACGTACGAACTGCTCGGCTGCGCACCCGAGGGCGACCTGCGAACAGCCCTCGCACGCGCGCGTGCCGACGGTTCGGCGCCGCTCGGCCTGCTCGCCCTGGAGACCCTCGACAAGACGGGCAGGGGAGAGGGCGAGTGGTGGCTGGAGGACGTACGCGTCGTAGGCGACCGCCCGTGCGCGCGTGACCTGTCGTTGAGGGACATCACCGTCGAGGGCAGCCAGTCCGACGACAACCCCTACGACTATCCGGAGTGCCCGCCCCTGTCCCCGGGCTACCGAATACGGGGCGCGGACGGTGAACCATGGGGCGTCTGCCGGGACTTGGCCCATGTTCAGGAGGGGCCGCCCGAACAACTGGACCCTCCCGTACGCCTGTTGGGCTGTTCCCCGCAAGGTGCGCTGAGGGCGGCACTGGACGGCGGGGAAGAGGACCTGGGCCACGTCAAGGTGGTGCGCATCGACGCGTCCGGCAGACCCGTACAGCCCGCCGCCGAGGGCGAGTTACGGGCCTGGATCCCGTCCGCACGCGGCCCGGGCCTCGTCGACCTCACCCTCGACCCCTGGTCGGAACGGCCACCGCTCGCGGCCCGCGAGGTGTGGGACCTGTGGGGCGAGGGCCGCCCCTCCGAACCCGGCCGCTGGGCAGGTTGCAGCCCCGACGGCCGCCGGTTCTGGGCCGACACGGCCCTGGCGAACCACGCCCATGACGCCCCGAACCGTCCACCGGGCACCACCTACCACCTCGACGGCAGCCACGTCACCGACGCACCGGGCTTCTTCTGCGCCCTGGGCGAGGCGGTCAACGGCCCAGCCGGATACTTCGGTTGGGGCCTGGACGCCCTGGACGACTGCCTGCGCGGCCGCTGGGGAGCCACTTTGCCCTTCACCCTCGTCTGGCACGACGCCGCCGTCGCCCGCGCCTGCCTCGGCGTCACCCCGCACGCAGGCCGGCGCCCGCCGACGTTCGAGGAGTTGCTCGCTTTCCTCACCGAACGGCACGTCGAAGTCCGCCTGGCCTGACGGCACCCGTCACCGCATGACGCCCGCCGACTCCCGCCCCGCGACCAGCAGGTTTTCCACAACCGCAGGGTTGTCCACAGGCCGGCCCGATTGTCAGTGGCGCGCGGCACCATGAAGCCATGACCGAGAACGAGCAGCAACTGCTGACCCGGGTGGCCGCCGAGGCCCGCAACACCCGCCCGCTGGGCTGGACTTCACTCCCGGCCCCCGTGGACGAGGCCACGGTGACCCGCGCCGAGGCCGCCCTCGGCTTCCGCCTGCCCCCGCTGCTCGCCGCGCTCTACACACGCATAGGAGACGGCGGATTC
This sequence comes from Streptomyces sp. NRRL F-525, assembly GCF_000716605.1. GTDB lineage: Bacteria > Actinomycetota > Actinomycetes > Streptomycetales > Streptomycetaceae > Streptomyces. The sequence continues at coordinate 203,512 of NZ_JNXE01000015.1, forward strand.
GGCCCGGAGTACGGCTTGTTGCCCCTCCTCGACAACCCGCCGACCGGCGAGCCCGCCGCCGTCACGCAGTACTTCGCCAACCGCGCGAGCGGAGACAAGGACCTCGACTGGCCCTGGCCCGAGGGCGTCCTGCCGATATCCCACTGGGGCTGCGCGATGTACGCGTGCGTGGACTGCCGAACCCCAGAGGCCACAGTCCTCCTCTACGAGCCGAACGCCGACGAGGCCGACCACGCGTGGTACGTCGACGCGCCCGGCCTCGCCGACTGGCTGCGCGCCTGGCTCGACGGCACGGGCTGGTACGAGGACTACGAAGGCGCTCCCGAACCGACCCCGTGGACCGACTTCCGCATACGCACGACAGCACAGGCCTCCTGAGCGGTCGCCGCAGGCCACCGATGCCTGCAACCACCACACGCATCCGTGACGTCCTGTTCATCGACACGGCGGAACATGCAGCGACAGGCCGTGCGCAAGAACCTACGAACACAGCCTGTCCGGGCGGAATTCACAGCTCCGGATCAGTGCAAGCACAGCGCGAGAGGGCAGGTTCACGGCATGGGCATCATCAGCTGGATCATCCTGGGACTGTTGGCCGGAGCCATCGCCAAATTCTTGCTGCCGGGCCGCGACCCGGGCGGCTTCATCGGCACGACCATCATCGGCGTCGCGGGCGCGTTCATCGGCGGCTGGATCTCGGCCCGCTGGCTGGACCACCCGGTCGCGAAGAACTTCTACGACGGCGCCACTTGGGCCTCGGCGATAGGCGGCGCGCTCGTCCTCCTGATCGCCTACCGCATCCTGTTCGGCAACTCGCGCAACTAGACGCCGTCCGGCGGGTTTTGCCGCAGCCGCAGCCGCAGCCGCAGCCGCAGCCGCAGCCGCAGCCGCAGCCGCAGCCGCAGCCGCGCTCATCTACGGCGCTGCAGTCGCTCCCCGGCGCCGGTCAGCAGCCGCCGCTTTCCTGCGACTTGATCGGCAGGACAGGCTCAAGCGTGTGCCCCAAGCCGCAGCCAGCAGGCGAGAAGGGTGGGCGCCGACGGGTGCCCACCCTTCCTCGCATCCTCGTGCCTGCGCGGCGGACGCGCGAAGCCCGGCTCTACCGGTAGTTCACGAACTGCAGCGCGAAGTCGAAGTCCTTGCCCTTGAGCAGGGCCTGCACGGCCTGGAGGTCGTCGCGGCTCTTGGAGCTGACCCGCAGTTCGTCGCCCTGGACCTGGGCCTTCACGCCCTTGGGACCCTCGTCGCGAATGATCTTCGCCACCTTCTTCGCGTTGTCCTGGGAGATGCCCTCCTCGATCGACGCGAAGATCTTGTACTCCTTGCCAGAGAGCTGCGGCTCACCGGCGTCCAGCGCCTTCAGCGAGATGCCGCGCTTGATCAGCTTGGACTGGAAGACGTCGAGGATCGCCTTGACCCGCTCCTCGGAGTTCGCCTCCATGAGGATCTTCTCGGCGGACCATGCGATCGAGGCACCCACGCCCTTGAAGTCGTAGCGCTGGGAGATCTCCTTGGCGGCCTGGTTGAGGGCGTTGTCGACCTCCTGCCGCTCGACCTTCGAGACGATGTCGAAACTGGAGTCGGCCATGTCCTGTGGCTCCTTGTATCGGGGTGCGTATCGATGCGTGTCACTGCGTATCGGCGTGCGTCGGGGCAGCCGCCGAGCCCGGTGTAGGCCCCGGGCCGCATCCGCATAAGCCTAGCCACCCCCTCCCCTCCGAGCGCCGGTCAATCGGGTGGCGAAGCACCCCTGGGCATCGGGTATCGTTTACGTCGTTGCCACGGAGCACCGCCGAAAAGCGGTTCGAGAGGCAGCATCCCCGGCGGTGTGCCCGAGTGGCCAAAGGGAGCAGACTGTAAATCTGCCGGCTTAGCCTACCCAGGTTCGAACCCTGGCGCCGCCACATGATCGAAAGGGTCTGTGATCAGCAGCAATGCTGATCACAGACCCTTTCGTCGTTCCCGAGGCCTTCCGGAAGTCTTCCCGGGTTTTTCCCGAGGCGCCCCAGAGGCATCCCCGCGGCCCCCTCCGCCCTGCCGCCAACCTTGACGTGCCCGTGCCACAGCCCTACTGTCGCGACACCGCGTTCATGTTGAAACACAAAGTTCACACACATGAACGCATGCTTCGCCAACCGAGTCGAGTCCACAGAGCAGACAGGAAGGCACCCCCCATGCGCATGCGTACGCTGCTCACCTCCCTGGCCACCGTCGTCGCCGTCACCGGCGGCCTCGCCCTCACGGCCCCCACCGCGTCGGGCAGTACCGGCGCCGCCGGCGTCGTCGCCTCACCCCTGGCGGACCCCTCCGTCGCGCCCGGCGGGAACTTCGACCTGGGGGTGTGGCAGCTCCAGGAGCCGATCGGTTCCCCCGGCTCGCCCACGACGATCTCGTCGTCCCGGCTCCAGGGGGCCAATGGCTTCCAGGACTCGTACTTCTACACGGACACCCGCGACGGAGCGATGACCTTCTGGGCGCCGGAGAAGGGCGTCACCACCCCCAACTCGAACTACGCCCGCTCCGAACTGCGCGAGATGAACCGCAGCGGCAGCGCCGCCGACTGGTCGCTCAGCGGCACCCACACGATGAAGGCGACGCTCCGGGTCGTCTCCGTCACGTCGAACGTCTGCGTCGGCCAGATCCACCTCGGCAGCGGCGGCAGCTCCACCAAGCCGCTGCTGGAGCTGTACTACCGCTCCAGCGGCGACATCGTCCTCGGCACCGAGAACTCGCCCTCCGGCGGCCAGACCCTGCACACCGTGGGCAACGTGGCGGTCGGCAAGACGTGGAGCTACACGATCGGCGTCTCGGGCGGGAACACCATCAACCTGACGGTCAACGGGAGCACCACGCACTACTCCATCCCGTCGTCCTTCAACGCCTACAAGCAGTACTTCAAGGCCGGTTCGTACAACCAGTCGTCCTCCGACAGCACCACGAAGGGCGCCCGCGTCGCCTTCTACGGCCTCACCGTCGCCCACAGCTGAGCGCGCCCGAGCGAGCCTCGACAGCCGACCCGGCCTGCGGCGGGGCAGACTGATCCCATGTCGTCACGCCGCAGAAGCTGCCCCGAGTGCCGTCGTGAAATCGCCGTAGTGGCAGGCCGGTTCGCGCGCCACGACCCGCCCGGCGCCCGGGAGACCGGGGACCTCGTGTCGTGCCCCGGGTCCCGCCGCCAGGCGGAACTCGGGGCGGCACAGCCCGCGTTGGACGGGTACGTGGTCCCGGAGTTCCCCGGCCAGATGCCGCTCTTCTAGACGGCGGGGCACCACCCGGCAGGGAACCCCGTGACCGGACCCTCCGTCAGTTCCCCGCCACCGACTTCACCGCCACCGACACCGGCGCGGACCCACCGATCAGCTCCAGCGTCAGCCCGGCCGTCGCAGGCGTCTCCACCAACTCCGCGAGTACGGCGGCCACATCGTCGCGCGGGATCGAGCCGAGCCCGGTGTGGGCCTCCAGCCGGACCAGCCCGGTCCCGGCGTCGTTCGTGAGCGAACCGGGGCGCAGGATCGTCCAGTCGAGGGCGTCCAGGCCGCGTACATACGCGTCGGCCTCGCCCTTGGCCCGCAGATACACGTCGAAGACACCGTCCCCGGAGTGCGTCGGATCCGCGCCCATCGAGGACACGACGACATGACGCCGTACGCCCGCCAGGACCGCCGCGTCGGCGAACAGCACCGCCGAACCCCGGTCCACGGTGTCCTTGCGGGCGGTACCGCTGCCCGGCCCGGCGCCCGCCGCGAAGACCGCCGCATCCGCGCCCCGCAGCTGCGCCGCGACCTCCTCGACCGAGGCCGACTCCAGGTCCAGCAGCAGCGGTTCGGCGCCGGCCGCCCGTAGATCGTCGCTCTGTTCGGCGTTGCGGATGATGCCCGCGACCTCTTCACCGCGCGCGGCGAGCAGGCGCTCCAGCCGCAGCGCGATCTGACCATGACCTCCAGCGATGACAATGCGCATGCCTTCGACCGTACGCCCGGACGGCCGCACGCGCCGCATGACTTCAGCCGCGTCCCAGCGGCGCACACCCGCGGTGGACGCGCCGGGCGCGCGGACCCGGGCCGTGGCGCCTCAGGCGTACGCCCCGGCGCGACGACGGCCGCTCACGACAACTCGCCCCGTCCCTGCCGGGGCAGCCCCAACTCCGAGCCCGCCGCCGTGTTGCAGTACTCCCGCACCGCGCTCGTCCGTGCCACCACGCGCCCCCGGTGCACCACGATCCGGCTGTACGCCAGCGACAGCGCGCCCGCGAGCCGGTCGCCGCGCACCGCGAGCAGTTCGGCCGGAAATCCCGCCTCGACGCGCACCTCGGGCAGGCCGAGCGCCGCGCGTGCCGACGAACTCACCGTGTCGTAGGCGTCCTCGGGCCGCATCCCGTGCCGCGAGGCCAACAGGTAGGCCGCCTCCAGGGGGTCCCCGCGGCCCACCGGGTTGGACACGTCCCGCAGGGCGCCGCTGCCCGCCGCCACCTGGACGCCGGCCGTGCGCAGCAGCCGTACGGGAGCCGTGCCCCGGCGGTCGACGCCGCCGCAGCCGCCCTGCGGCAGGCAGACCACCGTCACGCCGGCCGCGGCCAGTTGGTCCGCGATCCGGGTGACCGTGTCCGCGGGAAGCCGCCCCAGGCCGCCGCACGGGCCGAGCGTCACCCCGGGGCGCATTCCGCCCGCGACGGCCGCCAGCCGGGCCAGGCGGGTCGGGTCGGCCGCGTCCGTGTGCAGGTCGACCGGGCAGCCGTGCTCGGACGCGACCTCCAGGACGGCCTCCACGTAGCCCGTCGGATCGGGGTCCAAATCTGGACAACCACCTACTACGGAGGCACCCATTTTCAACGCGTCCCGCAGCATCGCGAGCCCGTCCGCCCCCGCGACCCCGGTCAGCAGCCGGGGCATCGCCACCGCCGTCAGCTCCGCCAGCCCCCGCAGCGCCCGCCGCGCCCGCAGTACGGCGGCCAGCGCGCTCAGCCCCTGAACGTCCCCCACGCGCACGTGTGCCCGCTGCGCCGTCGCCCCGTGCCCGAGTTGCAGCAGCGCGGCCTCCGTGGCGCGGCGCTGGACGTCCTCGGGGTCGTAGGAGACCGGTCCGCCGTTCTCGGCCGACAGGGCGGTGTCACTGTGCGTGTGCGGTTCGGCCGGGGCCGGGAGGAGGAGATAGCCGCTGAGGTCCACGCGCGCGCCGCACGCGCGCGTGGCGTCCGTCGCCAGGCTGCCGGCCGTGCCGACCGCCTCGATGCGCCCGCCGCCCAGCCGTACGTCCACGGTCCTGCCGTCGGTCAGCCGGGCCCCGCACAGCAGGAGCGCGGCCGGGTCGGCCGGTCCCGACGAGCCTGAGGAACCCGACGGGCCGGACGAGGAGTGGGACGGCTGGGGCTGACTGTCGGGCATCGCGCTCCAGGTGCTCAGGGCTTCGCGGGCTCGGGGCTTCGGGGCTCAGGACTGGGGACTGCGCAAAGGGGCGCAAGATCACGCAGAGTGAGTCGAGCCTAGGGCGGTGATCCGCTCACAGCCGGGAGGAGCGCAATAGTCGTACCGGTGTGGTCCCCCATACGGGAGGGGCCCCCGAGGCCTCTGGGAGGGCCGTGGAAGCGGCTGGAGCGGGGCCGCGAAACGGATTTGGGCGAACGGTCGCCGAGCGTGTAATGTCTTCATCGCTCGCCCCAATAGCTCAGTCGGTAGAGCGTCTCCATGGTAAGGAGAAGGTCTACGGTTCGATTCCGTATTGGGGCTCTGGTGTGAAAGGTTCCCGTCGCAAGATGGGAACTGATCGCATCACAGCGGTGTAGCTCAGTCGGTAGAGCAAGCGGCTCATAATCGCTGTGTCACCGGTTCAAGTCCGGTCACCGCTACTGACAGTAGCCGATTGCGGGGTCGGTCCTTCGATCGGCTATTCTGTTATGCGTTCATAGTCCCATCCGTTCGTCAAGGAGCACTCCTGTGGCTGCCACCGACGTCCGCCCGAAGATCACGCTGGCCTGCGTGGAGTGCAAGGAGCGGAACTACATCACCAAGAAGAACCGGCGTAACAACCCGGACCGACTGGAGATGAAGAAGCACTGCCCGCGTTGCAATGCGCACACCGCGCACCGCGAAACGCGATAAGAATCAGGCTCGTACACGAGGCCGTCCCCGAAGTCTGGGGGCGGCCTCGCGTCGTTCCCCGCACAGCAGCAGGACCATCAACAGCAGCAGGAACAGCAGGAGGTACCGGGCCATGGCGCTCGACCAGTCCTTCGTGGGGCGGACCTACCCGCCCACCGACCCGTACGAGGTGGGCCGGGAGAAGATCCGTGAGTTCGCGGAGGCGGTGGGCGACGCCAACCCGGCGTACACGGACCCGGAGGCCGCCAAGGCGCTCGGTCACCCCGATGTGATCGCCCCGCCGACCTTCGTCTTCTCCATCACGTTCAAGGCGGCCGGACAGGTCGTCCAGGACCCGCAGCTCGGCCTCGACTACAGCCGGGTCGTGCACGGCGACCAGAAGTTCGTCTACGTCCGCCCCGTGCGCGCCGGCGACCGGCTCACGGTCACCTCCACGATCGAGGCGATCAAGTCGATGGCGGGCAACGACATCCTGGACATCCGCGGCGAGGTCCACGACGAGGCCGGCGAGCACGTCGTGACCGCCTGGACCAAGCTCGTGGCCCGCGCGGCGGAGGAGAACTGACATGACGGCGAAGATCGCGTACGACGACGTCGAGGTCGGCACCGAACTGCCGGCCCAGACCTTCCCCGTGACCCGCGCCGCCCTCGTCCAGTACGCGGGCGCCTCCGGGGACTTCAACCCGATCCACTGGAACGAGAGGTTCGCCAAGGAGGTCGGGCTCCCGGACGTCATCGCGCACGGCATGTTCACCATGGCCGAGGCGATCCGCGTGGTCACCGACTGGACCGGCGACCCGGGCGCGGTCGCCGAGTACGGCGTCCGCTTCACCAAGCCCGTCGTCGTCCCGAACGACGACAAGGGCGCGACCGTCGAGGTCAGCGCCAAGGTCGCCGCCAAGCTCGACGACAACACGGTCCGCGTGGACCTGGTGGCGATGAGCGCCGGGCAGAAGGTGCTCGGGATGTCACGGGCGGTCGTACGACTGGCCTGATCGGTCGGCCGCGCGCTGGAGTGAGCCGAGGTAAGGGGTGTCTGCCATTGCGGGCGCCCCTTACCTGTAGGTCGGCACCTGTAGGTCGGCCCGGGCCGACCCGGTGACTGGCGGTGACCCCGGCGGGCCCGGAGTCGGCCGGCCCGTGTGCCGTGCCCCACATCGAAACTCCACCAGAACCATCCCTTGACTTAGTTAGTGATTGAGTACTAACTTTCTCGCATGGTCAGGATGAGCGCAGAAGAGAGGCGCGAGAGCGTCATCCGCGCGGCGATCGCCGAGTTCGCGCAGCGGGGGTACTACGGCACCTCCACGGAGGCGATCGCCAAGCGGGTCGGTGTCTCGCAGCCGTATCTCTTCCGGCTCTTCCCGGGCAAGAAGGCGATGTTCGCGGCGGCTGCCCTCAGGTGTGTCGAGGACGTGTGCCGGGTCATGGAGGAGTCGTCCAAGGGGCTGGAGGGCGAAGAGGCCCTGCATGCCATGGCCAACGGTTATGTGCAGCTCATCACTGAGCACCCCGAGAAGCTCCAGATGCAGATGCAGACGTACATCACGGTGGCCGCCGCCGAGGCGGAGGGCGACCACGAGTTCGGCGAGGCCGTACGGAAGGGCTGGATGCGGCTCTGGGACGTCGTGCATGTGCCCCTGGGGGCGGATGTCGACCAGACCACGACCTTCCTGGCGTACGGAATGCTGATCAACACCCTTGCGGCCATGGGTTTTCCACCCGAGCACCGGGTCTGGGAAGGGCTGTACCCGTCGGCGCGGATCACTGGCCGGCTGGAGAAGTAGCACGGATCGGCAAGGGGCGGATTCTGCGCCTTTTTCTGCGCGGCAAAGTTAGTCATCAATAACTAATCATCGGTACGAGCACCCTTTGGGGGAGCGATGTCACAGCCAGTCGCACGGCGCGGGGGAATGGTCTGGGCCCTCGTGATCACCAGCGTCGCCGGATTCATGGCGGCCCTGGACAACCTCGTCGTCACCACCGCCCTGCCGTCCATCCGCAAGGACCTCGGCGGCGCGCTGGGCGACCTGGAATGGACCGTGAGCGCCTACACGCTCACCTTCGCCGTCCTGCTGATGTTCGGCGCGGCGCTCGGCGACCGGTTCGGCCGCCGCCGGCTCTTCCTCATCGGCATCACCGTCTTCACCGGCGCGTCCGCCGCCGCGGCCATGGCACCCGGGATCAACTCCCTGATCGCGGCCCGCGCGGTCCAGGGCGTCGGCGCGGCGATCATGATGCCGCTGACACTGACCCTGCTGACGGCGGCCGTACCCGTCGCCAAGCGCGGGATGGCGTACGGGATATGGGGCGCGGTGAACGGACTCGCCGTCGCCTCGGGACCCCTCATCGGCGGCAGCCTCACCGAGCACATCTCCTGGCACTGGATCTTCTGGCTGAACGTCCCGCTCGGCCTGGCCCTGATCCCGCTCGCCCGCCTGCGCCTCTCCGAGTCCCACGGCTCCGGCGCCCCGCTCGACTTCCCCGGCACCCTGCTCGCCAGCGGCGGCCTCTTCGGGATCGTCTACGGCCTGGTCCGCGGGCCCGCCGACGGCTGGACCAGCTCGCTCGTCCTCACCGGGCTGTTCGCCGGAAGCGCCCTGTTCGCCGGCTTCATCGTCTACAGCGTCAACGCCAAGAACCCCATGCTCCCGATGCGGCTGTTCCGCTCCCGCGCCTTCTCCGGGATCAACGCGGCGAGCCTGCTGATGTTCCTCGGGATGTTCGGGTCGATCTTCCTGCTCAGCCAGTACATGCAGGGCGTCCTCGGCTACTCGCCCACCGAGGCGGGCCTGCGGATGCTCCCCTGGACCGGCATGCCGATGCTCGTCGCCCCCATCGCCGGCATCCTCTCCGACCGCATCGGCGGCCGCCCGGTCGTCGCCGCGGGCCTCTTCCTCCAGGCGGCCGGTCTCGGCTACATGTCCTACGTGGTCACCACCGACGTCTCCTACGGCGCTCAGCTGCCCGGCCTGATCCTCAGCGGCATCGGCATGGCCCTGTTCTTCGCGCCGGCCTCCAACCTGGTCATGTCCAGCGTCCGCCCCCAGGAGCAGGGCATCGCCTCCGGTGCCAACAACGCCCTCCGCGAGGTGGGCGGTGCCCTCGGCATCGCGATCATGGCGTCGATCTTCTCGGCTCAGGGTGGCTACCAGACCGCCCAGACCTTCGTCGACGGCCTGAAGCCCGCGCTGGTCACCGGGGCGGCGGTGGTCGCCCTCGCGGGAGTCGCGACGCTGCTGATCCCGACCCGGCGGCGGGCGGCGGAACTCGCGGCGACGTCCGAGCCGGCGGCGGCTTCGGACCCGGCCGGGTCTTCCGAGTCCGACTCGGTACTGGAGAACGCCGGTCGCTGACCGGGATGCCGGTGCACGCACGCGTGGGGCCCTGCCGTTGGTGGTGGGGCTTCACGCGTGCGTGCGGGGTGGGTGGCGGGGTTTGTGGGGGCT
>NZ_JNXE01000016.1 GCF_000716605.1 Streptomyces sp. NRRL F-525
ACGGCCAGCCCGCCGCCTCGGGGCCCTTCGGTTTGTCACCACGGTGGGGCGGGGTTGGTGCCGGGTACGCGGCGGGCTGCGCCGTACCGCCACGACCCGCTCCCGTCTCGTTGGCGGCTGCGGGTGTGTGGGCCATCCCGGCTGGTTCCGGGTGGGGATACGCGATCACGGGCACGGGCACGGGGAGCCGGTGTGTGCCGGGGCCGGCTGCCGTGGGTGTGAGGTGGGGCTCCTGCCTGGGTGGGGTCAGGTCTGGGGCTGAGCCGGGGCAGGCAGGCTGGGGGCTGAGTTGTAGAAGGGGTCCGAGTCCGTGGTGTCGGTGCTGTCGCCGTGGTTGATGGCGAACACGATGGTGACGATCAGCGCGACGGCCGTGAGGACACCCAAGACGGTTCCGATGATGCCTGTGATGAAACCCGCCTGGGCCTGACCGCGGTTCGTGGCCTCGCCCCGGTCGGCGCGCTTCTTGCCCTTGGCGCCGAGGATGATCGCGGTGACGCCGAGGACCAGGGAGACGATGCCGTAGACGCAGAACAGGCAGCAGGACAGGATGCCCAGCACCATCGCCGCGGTGCCCATGTTGTTCTGCGGGGCCATCGGCATACCGGGCCAGCCGTAGCCCTGCGGGTAACCGGGGTAGCCGTAGCCGTTGGACATGCCGGGGCCGCCTGGCATTCCCGGGCCGCCGGGCATTCCCGGGCCGCCGGGCATTCCGGGGCCGGGGCCGTTCGGTGGGCCGGGCTGGCCGTAGCCGGGAGCGCCGTAGGCGGGGAGGCCCGGGGGTGTGCCGGGTGGGCCGTAGCTGGGGGTGCCGGGGGCGGCGGAAGCAGGCGGGGCGAAGCCCTCGGCCGGCATGGCGGTCACGGTCGCCTGGTTGTGCACGGACGGTGACTGCGGCGGGGGCTGCTGGTCCTGCGGAGCGTCCCACTGCCCGGGCGCCGGCTGCTGCGGCACACTCTTCTCCAGCGACGGCTTGCTCTCCGGCGGTGCCCACGGGTCGCGGTTCGCGCCCGCTCCCGCACCTGCGTCCGGCTGTGTCTGGTCCCCCATGTTCCGTCCCCGTCCCCGTCGGTCGATCGTCAGACCGACCATGCTAGAGCGTCCCCGGACCAGCTCCGCCACACGGGCTGGCCCCGGACGCCGTCGGCATCACCGGACCCCAACCCCTTGTACAACTCCGCCCCCAGCCTGACGCCCCCTCCCCGTGGGTGTTCCCATGCCCGTGCCCGTGCCCGTGATCGCGTATCCCCACCCGGAACCAGCCGGGATGGCCCACGCACCCGCGGCCGCCAACGAGACGGGAGCGGGTCGTGGCGGTACGGCGCAGCCCGCCGCGTACCCGGCACCAACCCCGCCCCACCGTGGTAGCAAACCGAAGGGCCCCGAGGCGGCGGGCTGGCCGTACCGCCACGACCCCGACCCGCCGACCACCCCTGCGCCCCGGCACCCCCGCGGCCTCTGACCCGGCCCACCCCGACCCCCTCAGGGGCGCGGGGAACTGCGCGCCCAGCCCCCACACACCCGCACCCGGCAACGACCCCAATCCACCCACCCCCTCCCCGGCCTACGATGATCCCGAGGAATCGATCAGCCGATCACCCGCGTCCCGCACGGCACCGCCCGGGACGCCGTTCCGGGGAGGAACCTTGTCCGACCACCGCGCCGCACCCGCCGCCGGCCACGCCCGTGACCTGCACGCCTTTATCGCCGGGCTGCCGAAGGCCGAACTGCATGTCCATCACGTCGGCTCCGCCTCCCCGCGGATCGTCTCGGAGCTGGCCGCCCGGCACTCCGACTCCAGGGTGCCCACCGACCCCGAGGCCCTGGTCGACTACTTCAGCTTCACGGACTTCGCGCACTTCATCGACGTATATCTGTCCGTCGTGGATCTGATCCGCACGCCGGAGGACGTACGGCTGCTGACCTACGAGGTCGCCCGGGACATGGCCCGGCAGCAGGTGCGGTACGCCGAGTTGACCATCACGCCGTTCTCCTCGACCCGGCGCGGGATCGACGAGCGGGCCTTCATGGACGCGATCGAGGACGCCCGCAAGGCGGCGGAGGCGGAGTTCGGGACCGTGCTGCGGTGGTGCTTCGACATCCCCGGCGAGGCCGGGCTCGAGGCCGCCGAGGAGACCGCGCGGCTCGCGACCGAGGACCGGGTACGGCCGGAGGGGCTCGTGTCGTTCGGGCTCGGCGGGCCCGAGATCGGCGTGCCCCGGCCGCAGTTCAAGCCGTACTTCGACCGGGCCATCGCCGCCGGCCTGCACTCCGTCCCGCACGCCGGCGAGACCACCGGCCCCGAGACGGTCTGGGACGCCCTGAACGACCTGCGCGCCGAGCGCATCGGCCACGGCACCACCTCCGCCCAGGACCCCAAGCTGCTCGCGCATCTCGCCGAGCACGGCATCGCGCTGGAGGTCTGCCCGACCTCCAACATCGCGACCCGCGCGGTCCGCACGCTCGACGAGCACCCGATCAAGGAGTTCGTCCGCGCCGGGGTCCTCGTCACGATCAACTCCGACGACCCGCCGATGTTCGGCACCGACCTCAACAACGAGTACGCGGTCGCCGCCCGCCTCCTCGACCTCGACGAACGCGGTGTCGCCGACCTCGCGAAGAACGCCGTACAGGCCTCCTTCCTCGACGCGGTCGGCAAGACCCGTATCAACGACGAGATCGACACCTACACCTCGGCATGGCTGGCCCCCTGACCAACCCGCAGAATGGGCCCATGCAGAACGTGACCGCCGTGGGCCATCGCGGCGACCCCTACCGTGTCCGCGAGAACACCATCGGCTCGCTGCGTTCCGCGCTCGACCAGGGCGCGGACGCCGTCGAGTTCGACGTACGGCTGACCCGTGACGGCGTCCCCGTGCTGCTGCACGACGAGACGCTGAAACGGCTGTGGGAGCTGGAACGGCCGCTGGCCTCACTGTCGGTGGACGAGGTGCGCGGGCTCACAGAGGGTCGCGTGCCGACGCTGGTCGAGGCGCTCGCCGCGACCGAGGGCAGCCGGGTGATGGTCGACCTGCCCGGCCCCGCCGACCCGCGGACCGTACGCAGGATCGTGGACGAGATCCGCGAGTACGGCGCGGAGGACCGCGTGTACTACTGCGCGGGCGCCGACGCCATGCTCGCCGTCCGCGCGGCCGACCCGTCCGCCGAGATCGCCCTGACCTGGACCTCACTCGCTCCCCCGCGCCCCGCGGTGCTCGAAGCGGTACGGCCGCGCTGGCTCAACTACCGCTTCACACTGGTCGATCGGGACCTCACCGCGCACGTCCACCGCGAGGGCTATCTCCTCTCCGTCTGGACCCCGGACACTCGCCGCTCGATGCGCCGCCTCCTCGACATGGGCGTCGACTCGATCACCACCAATCGCGTCGACGTGCTCTGCGGGCTCAGGAAGAAGGGCTGAGAGACGCACCTCGTCATCGCCCCGCCAACTCCCTTGGCGGGGCGATCGATTGAGCGTCCACCCCCTCCCCCACCCACAGCCGGATCAACAGCGCGGCGGTCGCCTCCAGCAACCCCGCGCCCTGTTCCAACTCCCCCGCCGCGAACGGCACACAGCCCACTTCCCGCACCAACTCCCCTACGACCGCGAGCGCTTCGGCGTCGTCCCCGCTCAGCGGAACCCCGAGCGGGCGGCCGTCGAACACCGGGGGTGTCAGGCGCCAGACGTCCTCGTGGCAGAGGTTGAACGCCTTGACGACACGGGCCTCCGGGCCTGCGGCGGCGGCGAGTTGCGCTGCGGCGGAGGGACCGCCCGCGGTGAGCAGTCGGAAGCCGGCGCCGACGGGGTTCGTGCAGTCGATCAACACCCTTCCGGCCAAGGGGAGTTGCCGGGCCACTTCCGTCGCTACGTCCCACGGCAACGCGACGAGTACGGCGCCGGTGCCGAAGTCGGCGGCCTCGCGGAGGCTGCCGGACACACCTCCCCGCCGCCGGGCCAGCGCCTCCGCCCGCCCCAAGTCCCGCCCGCCGAACAGCACTTCGTGTCCGGCCCGGATCCACTGCGTACCCAGGGCGTCCGCCATGCCGCCAGTGCCCAGAATTCCTATGCGCATCTTCATGCCATGACGGTAGGAAACCGCTCGGGCACCATGTGGTGCGTGACCTCAGACGTGACGGACCAGACGAACTCGATGTTTCTCGCCGACTGCCGGGCCCGGCTCGCCTTCGATCTGTTGGGCAACACCTGGAACTGTGTGGTGATTTGGGCGCTACGGCACGAGCCTCGTCGGCCGGGTGAGCTGCGCGGGCTGATCGGCGGGATCAGCCAGAAGGTGTTGACGGAGACGCTGCGGCGGCTGGAGTTCAACGGGCTCGTGGCGCGGCGGTCGTACGGTGGTTCGCCGCCCCGTGTGGAGTACGAACTCACCGCGCTGGGGCGGACGTTGCTCGACCCGATCGACGCGTTCGGGGCGTGGGCCTTCGAGCACGGGGACGAGGTCATGGCCGCGCAGGACGACTACACGCGGGACTCCTGAGGCACGGTCGCCGGGTCGGCCGGGGTCGTGCGGGTGACGTACTGGGGTATCGGGGTGTCGTCCTTGCCGGTGTCCCGGGTCAGGCCGTAGCGGGTCGCACCCTGGGTGGGGCCGGTGGTGATGTCCTGCTCCACGGCGTCCCAGGTGGTGGGGAAGACGTTGAGGCCGTAGTCGGCGCCGCGTTCGTTGACGGTGAGGGTGACGCTGCCGTCGACGTAGAAGTACTCGTTCTGCCACATCTGTTGGGTGCCGGTGGGCAGGACGTCGTAGCCGGTGGTGGAGCTGCCCATGCCGGTGGCGGTGGTGTCGGTGGGGCTGACCGGGTCGTCCATGCGGCGGCCGCCGCCCGAGGCCACGTGGAACAGCTTGCCCTTCAGGGCGGTCCAACTCGGCATCACCACCGCGCCGTTGCGGTACTGCGGCGAGATCTGCCAGCGGACCAGGACGTAACCCTGGCCGCTGAGCGTCACGTTGTCCCCGCGATGGTTCATCGTGGCGTGCGCGCCGCCGGTGCTGGTGACGCCGGACGCGGGGCGGTGCGGGAGGGCTGCAGGCTGGGTGTTGGGGTCCGGCGCCCGGTCCACGGCGTCGACGACCGAGCCGTACGGGCCGGTGGCCGTCTTCGACGGGGAGGGGGAGGGAGACGGGGAGGACGACTCGGATGTGGACGGTGAGGGTGACGTGGGGGTCGTCGGGGTGTCGGTTCCCGGGCCGGGTGTGGTGGCTGCGGCGGTGGGGGTGAGGGTCTTCGGGGGTGGGTCGTTCGGGGACTGGGTGACGACGTAGACACCGCCTGCGGCGATCGTCGCGCCGGCCGCCACGGCGACGGCGGGCTTGGTCAGCACCCCGAGCAACTTGGCGGACCAGCCGGCGGGAGCACCGGCCGAACCGGCGACTCCGGCGGAGCCTGCCGCTCCGGAAGCTCCCGCCGAACCCGCGACGCCGGACGCGCCCGCAGCCCCTGCCGAACCTCCGACGCCGGACGCACCGACGCCCCCTGCCGCCCCTCCGACGCCCGAAGCTCCCGCCGCGCCGACCGTCCCGGCCGCTCCCGCCGAGCCCACGGAACCCGCCGCTCCTACGGCTCCCGCCGAGCCGACCGCGCCCGCGGAACCGACGGCACCCGCAACGCCAGAAACCCCGGCGGAACCGGCAACACCAGACGCACCCACCGAGCCCGCGAACCCTGCCGCCCCTGTAACCCCACCGGCACCCGCCACCCCACCCACCCCACTCGCCCCAACCCCAAAGGCAGCCCCGGCGACGCCCGCCGCAGCCGCCGCCGTCTTCGCCCCGAACGCCAGCGACAGCGTGAAGCCCAGCGGCAGCGGAACGAGGGCGATGCCGACAAGGAGGCGTTCCGCGGGGACGACGGACTCGCGGGGGTCGCCGCAGTAGGCGCAGCCGCGCAGGTGCCGGGCCAGGCGTTTGCGCCAGACCGAGTCGCGGCGGCCGTCCCAGCGGGCGGTGAGGTCGCGGAGGTCGGGGCAGGCGCCGTCGAGGGCGCGGACGACACCCCGGGCGGTCTCCAGGCGTTCCTTCATGCGCTGGACGCGGACCGCCGCGTGCTGGCGGCTGATGCCGAGCGCCGACGCCAGTTCGCGGCGGGTGAGTTCGCCCGCCACCTCCAGCCACCACAGGGAGAGAAGCTGGCGGTCCTCGTCGTCGAGCCAGCGCACCGCCTCCGCGACCTCGCGCCGCTGGCCCTCCAACTGGAGCCGTAGGACGGTGAGTTCGGCGAAGTCGGCGGCGTCTCCCGGTAGACCGTCCGGCAGTTGGTCGGGGGATTTGCGGCGGCGTGCCCGGTCGCGGATCTGGCGCATGGCTATCGCCACCAGCCAGGAGCGGAAGCTGTCGGGGTCGCGGAGCGAGCCGAGGTGGTCGACGGCGCGGAGCATCGTCTCCTGGACCACGTCGTCCACGTCCGCATGGCCGTTGAGGGCGCGGCCGACCACGTTGTAGACCAACGGCAGCCAGCCCGCGACCAGTTCGTCCAGCGCCCGCCGGTCACCGGCCTGCGCCGCCGCGATGGTGGAGCGCCACTGCCGCCCGTCCATGTCGCTCCCCGCCCTCCCGGCCTCACCCGATGTCACTTGCTGTACAGCAGTGTCCCGAAGCCCAGTTGGTCGAAACCGCCGCTGTTCGGGCCGTAGTCACCGCCACCGCCCTCCGCACGCACCTTCTCAGCCATGAGAGTGATGAACGGGGTGGAGAGGCGCCGTCGGCGGCCGTAGTGGTTGTACAGAATCTCCCAAACCGGGCGAACGGCGCCCCGCGCTATGTCGGAGATCACAGGCTGTTCCATGTACTTGCCGTTGCCCTGACCCATGCGCCAGCCGTACGTCGTGAAGGGCACGGCCGCGCCGAGGTTGTACTTGGCGACGTACTCGGCGGCCTTCATGAACCGGTTGTCGAGGTAGCCGTAGAGGTCGACGTCCTGGTTCCAGGCCATCTCGCAGATCGCGCCCATGAGGCCCATGCCCATCATCGTGTGGCCCTGGTCGCGGCCGCTCTCCTGCCACTGGGCGAGGCCCTGGCCGGCGTAGACGAAGGGGATGGCGTGCCTGAACGAGCCGTTGCCCGCGCCGGACTTCATGTAGGTGACCGCGCGCTGGAAAGTGGCGCGGTCGTCGCAGAGGATGCCGGTCGCCATGAGGGACGCGACGTTGCAGAGGTCCCAATTAGCCCAGTAATTAGTGATGTTGGCGGTGTTGTGGCGGGTGAGGAAGTCGATGTTCATCGGCGTGAACACCGTGCGCATCATCTTCTTGAAGCGGGCGAACTCGAAGTGCGGGTGGTCGCGGACGAGTTCGGCGGCGTTCGCGAACTGGTAGCCATAGATGCCGGCGGCCAGGAAGCGGTCGGCGTTGCCGTTGACCGAAGTCAGCGTGGCCGACCAGGCGTTGAGGATGGCGACGGCGGTGTCACCGTTGGCCTTGGTGCCGCCGATCTTCCAGCGCAGGGCGTTCTGGTAGGCGGCGTGGATGTCGTTGTACATCGTGACGTAGTTCTGGCCGGTGCCGCCGCGTACGACGACGGCCTGCGGGCGGGGCACCCAGGTGCTCGCGGAATGGCGGTTGTCGGTGAGCCGCGTCCAGCCCTTCAGCCAGGGGTCCTTGCGGGCGGCGACGCGGACCTTGGCGCGGTGCAGGTCGCCGGCGTTGTGCAGCATGCCCGGGTGCGCGAGGGCCTGCGGCCGGGCGGTGGCGGTGCCGACGGCGGTGGCTGTACCGGTCTGCGCGGCGTCCGCCCCTCCCCCGGAGAACGCGGCGATCCCGCCGCCGACCACTCCCGCCGCCGCGACTCCGCCGCCGAGGGTGAAGAGGCCCCGGCGGGTGAGGCGGTGCTTGTTGGTGGGCTTGCGTGCGCTGGTGGCCATGTGGGTGGCTCCGGTGCGTGAGGAGACTGGGGACGCAGAGGGAGACGGAGTGAAGGCTTCCGCGATAACAGTTTTTCCGGCGTCGAGTTCAACGTCGGTTTCAACGTCGGATTCGACGCCGGTTTCAACCCCGGCTTCAGCTCCGTCTCCAACTCCCGGTTCGCCACGCCGAGTTGGATCCCGTAGGGGGCATCCCCCACAACCCACGCGCCCTGTACGGCAGTTGCTCCGGGCCGCACCAGGGTCGGCACCCTCCTCGCCGACGATCCGCCTACGACCCCGCAGGACGAGGCTGATCACCGACACCCGCCGGAGATCCCAGGAGCAGCCGATGCGCCCCCGCCGTCGCACCACCGTCCTCACCGCCTCCCTCGTACTCGCCCTCGCGGCAGGCCCGTTGGCGGCCCCCGCGTTCGCCGCGCCCCCGTCGGCCACCGCACGGCAGACGACCGCGCCGGACGCCGAAGCACTGCGCGCCGCGCTCACCGGGCTCCCGAACTCCGACG
Source organism: Streptomyces sp. NRRL F-525 (assembly GCF_000716605.1). Lineage (GTDB taxonomy): Bacteria > Actinomycetota > Actinomycetes > Streptomycetales > Streptomycetaceae > Streptomyces. The sequence goes on from NZ_JNXE01000016.1 coordinate 8,382, forward strand.
CGACGGCGGCTCTCGTACGGGTGGGCGGCACCGACGGGACCTGGCGCGGCAGTTCGGGTGTGCACGACCTGGAGAGCGGTACGGCCGCCGACCCCGACGCGCGCTTCCGGGCGGGTTCGACGACGAAGATCGTGACGGCGGCGACCGTGCTGCGGCTCGCGGCGCGGGGGCAGGTCGACCTGGACACCCCCATCCAGCACTACCTCCCGGGGCTGCTCCCCAAGACCTTCGAGCCCATCTCCGTACGGCAGTTGCTGAACCACACCAGCGGCATCCAGGCCGGTGACGGCTTCGGGGACGCCTTCGAGGACCAGTACGCGCACCGCTTCGACACCCTCACGCCGAGACAGGTGGTGGCGTCTGCGGTGGCGAAGGGCCCGGAGTTCAGCCCCGGCGAGCGGCAGGACTACCTGAACATCAACTACACGATCCTCGGCCTGCTGATCGAAAGGGTGACGGGCCACTCGTACGCCTCGGAGGCCACCCGGCTCGTCCTGCGCCCGGCGGGCATGCGAGACACGTACTTCCCCGGCACCGACCCGCGCATCCGGGGCCCGCACAACCACGGCTACCAGCTGGTCCAACAGGCCGACGGCACACAGCAGTTCGTGGACGTCACCGACTGGAACCAGGCGGACCGCTGGGCGGCCGGCGACATGATCTCGACGACCGCCGACCTGGAGCGGCTGATCACTTCGCTGTTCCGGGGCCGGATCGTGCCGGGCCCACAGCTGCGGGAGATGTTCACGGTCCCGGCGGGCATCGAGGGCGCCAGTTACAGCGCGGGGCTCCAGCGCTTCGAGTACGGCGGCAAGGTGTACTGGCTCAAGTCGGGCTCCCGGTACGGCTACAGCGCCGTGGTCCTCGCCACCCGCGACCTCTCCCGCACCCTCGTCTACTCGGTCAACTCCACGGACGCGAAGGGCGAGTCGATGAACGCGGTGGCGGAACGGATCGCGCTGGCGGCGCTCAAGTAGCCGTCGCGAGGGCGGGAGTTGCCGCGAGCGTCACGGCCTCCAGTCGCTTGATCTTCCTCCGTACGACGTACAGCGGGACGATCCCGACGACCCCGAAGGACATGTCGATCACCGTCCACCAGAAGGGAATTCCGCGGATCGGCCCGCAGATCAGGGCCAGCGGAACGATCCCGGCGCAGGCGATCATCGCGAACTCGACGACCCAGATGTTGCGGACCGGGTCGCGGTAGGGGCCGTAGAAGGCGACCGCGATGACGAGGTGGGCGAAGGCCAGCCAGTCGGTGCCGTAGAGGAGGAAGGGGTAGTCGGTGTCGGCGGTGTCGAGTCCCTGGCGTACCTGCACGATCCAGTCCATGAGGGTGGGCAGGTAGTGCGGTACGGACAGGGACCTCAACACGTCCTCGGTCCAGCGGAGTTCGTGGACCAGCGGGAAGGCGGTGGCGCCGCTGAGCACCAGGCAGACGACGAACAGGACCAGCCAGGCGCGGATGCCCTTCAGGAGGGCGGCTCTGTCGCTCATGGCAGCAGCGTACGCCGAGAATTGAACACGTTCAAAACAATCCCGGAACGGCTTCTCCGCCGCGTCACCACGCGTCCCAGTGGAGGACCTCCTCGCGAGGGACACGGCGGGCCGGCCGGAAATCCGTGCCGAGGGTGTACGCGACGGGGATGAGGGCCGCCTGCATCACGTCGTCGTACGGGATGCCGAGGACACGGGCCGCCTCCCTCTCGTGGACGAGGTTGCCCGTGGTCCAGCAGGTGCCGAGGCCCCGGGCGCGGGCGGCGAGCATGAAGCTCCACACGGCCGGGAGGATGGATCCCCAGGTGCCCGCCTGGCGGAGCACGGGTGCGTGGTCGGTGCGGCCCTCCACGCACGGGACGACGATCGCCGGGACCTCGTGGAGGTGCTCGTAGAGGTGGGCGGCGCCGGAGTACACCCGCTCCATGTGCGCGACGCCCGCCCGGCGCACGTCGCGCTCCGGGACGGGGTCGGAGACACCCGGCGTGCTCACCCCGGCCCGCCACACCTCCGCGAGGGCGGCCCGCCGCTCCGGGTCGGTGACGATGACGAAGTGCCAGCGCTGGCGGTTGCGTCCGGTCGGCGCCTGTACCGCCAAGTCGACGCATTCTTCGAGGAGTTGACGGGGTACGGGCCGGGTGAGGTCGAGGCGGTGGCGGACGGCCCGGGTGGTGGACAGAAGCTCTTCGGAAGAGAGGTCGAGAGTCATGCGTTGACCTTCGCGGGACGTGCCGGGCGGCGACAACGTCCGGCTTTCACTGGATGAAAACGTGGGGTGCGGAGTGGCCGAGAGCGTGGCGGGGCGGGTCTTCTCGGTGCTGGACGCCTTCGCGGGCGCACCGGACACCCTGCGGCTGACGGACATCGCGCGGCGGACGGGGCTCCCGGTGCCCACCGCGCTGCGGATGGTCCGGGAGCTGGTGACGTGGGGTGGGCTGGAGCGGGCGGCCGACGGCTCCTACCGCCTGGGCACCCGCATCCGGGCGCTCGGCGCGGCGGCACCCTGCCCTCGTGGGCTGCTGGACGCGGCGCTGCCCGCGCTCCGTGCGCTGTCCGCGCGTACGGGAGGGCACGCGGATGTCGCCGTTCCGGCGGAGGGTACGGCGTTGTGCCTGGTCAGCGGTGAACGGCTGCCGCTGTACGCGACGGCCGCGGGCAAGGTACTGCTCGCCCACGGACACGGCCCGCCGGCCACCGTCGAACGCCACACCCGGCACACGGTGACCGCGCCGGGCGCCCTCGGCGCCCAGCTCGCCCGGGTCCGCGCCACGGGCCTCGCCGCCGCGCACGAGGAGTACCGACTGGGCGAACTGTCCCTGGCGGCACCGGTGTTGAGGGCTGGCATCACGGTGGCGGCCGTCTCGGTCACGGCGGCGACTAGCACGCCGTACGACCGCTTGGACGCCGCCGTGCGGGAGGCCGCCGTCGCCGTCCGCCGCGTGCTCGACGAGTCGTCGGGCACGGGGCGGGCGTGACGGCGGGTGTCGTCGCTACGACCCGAGGCTCCGCCAGAAGTCCAGGTCGTGCTCCTGCGCGAAGTCACCGGTGACCTTGGAGCAGGCCGCCGGGGGCTTGTTGCTCGACGGGGCCGTGTCGCAGGCCTTCAGGGACATCAACTCCCCTGTCTTGGTGCTGTACTTCGGCCAGGTCGGGGTGCCGGAGCCGTTCGGGGTGCCGGTCTCGGTGAAGTGGTCCCAGAAGGTGATCATCTGGCGGGACAGCTCCAGTTGGTCGTCGTCGTAGGGCAGCGTCTGGCCGAGGTAGTCCCAGAGGTAGCCGAGGTCGTCGACGTGGATGGCTCCGCCGAAGGGGAAGTCCCTTGCCGTGGCGCTCTGTTGCTGGAGGCGGTAGATCGAGGTGAAGTGCGGGGTGTCGCTCTCGGCGAACTCGTAGGCGTACGTCGGCACCCACCTCGACAGCCGTGCCATCAGCTGTTGGCGGTCGTAGGAGGTCGAGCCGTTCTGGACGGCGGTCCAGGCCTGGCCCGGGGTGGGGTAGGCCGAGAGCGGGTACTCGGCGAGGACCTTGTCGGCGTTGGTGCCGTACGTCGACTTCACTGCCTGGGTGTACTGGTCGGCGGTCATGGGGGTGCCGAGGTAGTCGTAGGCCTGGAAGGTGAACAGGCCGCGTTCGCTGTTGGTCTGGCCCAGCATGACCGGGACCTTGGTGAAGTTCCCCGTCTGTACGGCCGTTCCCGGGTCGAGGGGGAACGCGGTGCCGCCGAGGGACGGGCGGACCGGGGCCTTCAGTTGGGCGGCGACGATCGCCGAGGCGGGCTTGGCGCGCAGGCAGGCGAGGACGTCGGAGGCGGTGGCGCAGCCGATCTCCTTGACGAAGGCCTGGCTCTGCGTCTCACCGGCCGCCGCCGACTGGAGGGCGCAGCCGCCGCTCATGATGACCGCCCGCGCGAACAGGCCCTTGGCGGTGGGCGAGGCGAGCTGGTCGCAGACCGAACTGCCGCCCGCGGACTGGCCCGCGATGGTGACGTTCCCGGCGTCGCCGCCGAAGCGCCCGATGTTGGACCGCACCCAGCGCAGTGCCGTCTGCTGGTCCAACAGGCCGTAGTTTCCGGCGCCGTTGGCGTTCTCGGCGCGGAGTTGCGGCAGGTTGAGGTAACCGAGCGGGCCCAGGCGGTAATTGACGGTGACGACGATCGCGCCCGTCTGCTGGACGAACTTGCGCGGGTTGGTGTCCTGGCCCGCGCCGCCGGTGAAACCGCCGCCGTGGATCCACACGACGACCGGGGTGTCTGTCCTACTCCCTTGTGGCGCATAGACGTTGAGGTCCAGGCAGTCCTCAGTCGTGATCGCCTTCTCGTAGCCGGGGTCCCAGCCGGAGGCCTGGGCGCAGCGGTCACTGAAGCGGGTCGCGTCGCGGATGCCGCTCCAGGCGGAGGCGGGCCGAGGGGCGGTCCAGCGGTGGGCGGCGGTGGGGGTGGCGGCGTACGGGATGCCGAGCCAGGCGTCGTATCCGGTCTGGGCCTCGCCCTTGACCTTGCCCGCGGCGGTGGTGACCACCAGCGACGAGCCGGGTGAACTCCCTTGTGCGGGAGGGGACTTCAGTGCGTGGACGGCGATCGGGGACAGCAGCCCGAGGCCGAGCACGCTCACGGTTGCCAGAGTGGTGCGGACTCTACTGCGGAGTGTGGTCGTCCTTCCCATGACCCACTTGTGTAACGTCTCGGCAATATTGTCGGCAAGATGTGCGACAGGATTGGCTGCAAATGCCCCTGTGGGCGCGGGAGTTACCGACCAGCGATCGTCGAAGGCGCCGACGAAGGCGCCGATGCCGATGCCGTCGGGGCCCTGGACGGTTCCATGGTGGGGACCGGTGTGCGGCTCGGGTTCCGGGGGTCGGCGGAGGAACTCTGGCTCGCGCTCGCCCTCGGTGCGGGTACCTGCGTCGCGGACGGATCCGGGGACGGCGGGGTCGTAGGAGCACTGCTCGCGGGAGGTGGGGCGAGCGGGACCGTGGGGGTCGTAGGAGAGTCGTGGTGGGCCAGGCGGAACGGGAGGGCGGCGAGGACGATCACCGCGCAGGTCGCGCCGGCGCCGACCGTCGCGCGGAGCAGGCGGCGGCGGTTGGCACCGCGGCGGATCGTCTCGTAGCGGCCGGGCGGCGGGCCGAGGTACTCGGCGGAGGAGGGGCGCAGGATGACCGTGAGGGGGTCGTCGGGGTCGATGTCCGGGCCCTCGTCTCCCTCGTCAAAGTGTGTGGTCAAGGCTTCTCCTCAGATGGGCGCGGAGCAGTTCGCGGGCCGCGTGGAGGTCGGCCTTGATGGTTCCTTCCTTGCGTCCGGTCAGCACGGACACCTCCCGGATCGGCATGTCAGCGTAGTAGTGCAGGAGGATCGGGACGCGCAGTCGTTCGGGCAGGGACTGCACGAGCAGCCGTACGGAGGGGTCGGTCTGTTCGGTCGGCGGGCGGATCGCCTCCTCGGTGGTGACCCGGCGCACGGCCCGGCGCTCGCGCTCCAGTTTGCGCCAGTGGTCCCGGACGAGGTTGGCCGCGGTGACGTAGAGGAAGCCGCGCGGTTCCGCCACCTTCGTCCACCGGGCCCAGAGCCGGGTGAACGCCTCGGAGGCGATCTCGTGCGCCGTCTCGTCGTCGTCGACGAGACGGCGGCACCAGCCGGCGAGGCGCGGGTAGACGGCGGCGAACAGTTCGGACGCTGCCCTCTCGCGGGACCGTTTCAACGCTCTCCATGGTCGTGACGTGCGAAGTACGTGCAAAGTGCGTGCGGGGTAAGGGAGTTCAGCCGGTCAGCGTGGCGAAGACGATCACGTTGTCGAGGTATCCCGTACCGGTGCGGGTCCCGCCGCAGGTGATGAGACGCAGTTCGGGACGGTCCACGTTCCCGTACACCTCGTCCGACGGGAACTCGGCCTTGGCGACCGTCCGTACGGTGGTGACGGTGAACGTGGCCGTCGTGCCGTTCTCCAGGCCCGCCTCGATCCGGTCGCCCGCGCGCAGCTTCGCGAGATGGCGGAAGACGCCGTCCCCGTACGCGCCGACGGTCACATGCCCGAGGATCACCGACGGCCCGGTCTGGCCGGGTGTCGGCGAGTGCCGGTACCAGCCCGCCCGGTCGTGCTCGGTGATCGGCGGCACCTGGACGGTGCCGTCCGCCGCCAGCCCCAGCTGCATGACCGGGGTGTCGACCCCGATCGCCGGGACGCGCAGGGTGACCGGGACGGAGCGGGTGAGGGCGTGTGCCTTCTTGGCGCCGGGTTGCCGCGAGGGTGTCGAACTCCCTTGCGGGGCGGCGGAGTTCGCGGCCGGAGTGATCGTGTGCCCGCCGCCGCAGCCGGTGAGCAGCGTCGCCGTCGCCGCGGTGACGAAGGCGCGCCTGGAGAGCGAGGTCATACGCCGATCGTCCTCCGGCGCCGTACGACGACGAAGGCGCCGCCGCCGACGACCAGCGCGGCGGCTCCCCCGCCGACCAGCGCGGTCGTCAGGTCGTCGGACGACTTCGACCCCGTCGTGACACCGGTGTCCGGGGCGCCGCTGGGCACCTCGGCGACCTGGCTCGGGGCCCGGGTGGGCTCGGCGGACGGTACGGCGGAGGGTGCGCTGCTCGCGCTGCGGGTGGGTTCGGCGGTGGGGGCCGGGGTCGGCGCCTGGGTGGCGCTCGGCGCCGCGGACGGGGACGCGGAGGCCCCGGCCGCGAACGCGGGCGCGGTGGACGCCAGGACCGCGCCGCACGTGAGTGCCAGGGCGCTGAGGACAGTTCGGCGCATGGATCGCTCTCTCTCGTCGGCCGCCCCACCGGGTCCGTCGGACGACGGTTCGGCGGTGGGGCGGGTCAGTGATCGAGCGGAGAGACGAGGCAGCGGAAGGGCGGGTTGTAAAGAGCTGGCAAAGTCGGCCGGGGGCCGTCCGGCTCACATGTTGATCATGTGTCCCGCGAGGCCGTGCACCGCTTCCTTGACCGCCTCGCCGAGCGTCGGGTGGGCGTGCACGTTGCGGGCGACCTCGTGGACGGTGAGGTCCCACTGCTGGGCCAGGGTGAGTTCGGGGAGGAGTTCGGTGACGTCGGGGCCGATGAGGTGGCCGCCGAGGAGTTCGCCGTACTTCGCGTCGCTGATCAGCTTCACGAAACCGGTGGTGTCGCCCAGGCCGTGCGACTTGCCGTTCGCCGTGAACGGGAACTTCGCGACCTTGACGTCGTGCCCCAACTCCCGAGCCTGCGCCTCGGTGTAGCCGAAGCTGGCGATCTGCGGCTGGCAGTAGGTGGCGCGCGGGATCATCGCGTAGTCCAGCTCCATCGTCTCCGCGTCCGCGAGGGTCTCGGCGGCGATGATCCCCATCGACTCGGCGGCGTGCGCGAGCATCAGCTTCGCGGTGACGTCGCCGATGGCGTACAGGTGCGGGACGGAGGTGCGGCAGTGCCCGTCGACGTCGATCGCGCCGCGCTCGGTCAGCCGTACGCCCGTGTTCTCCAGGCCGTAGCCGGTGACGTTCGGGGCGAAGCCGATGGCCTGCAACACCTTGTCGGCTTCCAGGACCTGCTGGGCGCCGTCCTTGCCGGTGACCGTGACGCGGACCTGCGGGCCCGACTCGTCGATCGACTCGACGCGGGTGGAGGTGAGCACGTCGATGCCCAACTTGCGGTACTGCTTGGCGAGTTCGGTGGAGACCTCGATGTCTTCGAGAGGTGCCATCCGGTCCAGGAACTCGACGATCGTGACCTTCACGCCGTAGTTGTGGAGCACGTACGCGAACTCGATGCCGATGGCGCCCGCGCCCGCGATGACGATCGACTGCGGGAGGTCGTCGGCGAGGATCTGCTCCTCGTACGTCACGACGCGCGCGGTGCGCTTGGTGCCGGGCAGCAGCCTGGGGGTGGCGCCGGTGGCGATGATGCAGTGGTCGAAGCCGATGGTGCGCGACTCGCCGTCGTAGCCCGCCACTTGGAGCGTGTTCGCGTCGAGGAAGGTGCCGCGGCCGTCGATCTCCGTGATCTTGTTCTTCTTCATCAGGTAGTGGACGCCCTTGACCCGGCCGTCCGCGACCCGGCGGCTGCGGCGGAACGCCTCGCCGTAGTCGAAGGAGACCTCCCCCTCGACCTTGATGCCGAAGGTCTTCGCCTCACGGGTGAAGATGTGCGCCAACTCGGCGTTGCGCAACAGGGCCTTGGTCGGGATGCAGCCCACGTTCAGACAGACACCGCCCCAGTACTTCTCCTCGACCACGGCCACCCGCTTGCCGAGTTGGGCGGCGCGGACGGCGGCGACGTAACCGCCGGGTCCCGCACCGAGTACGACGACGTCGAACCGCTCGTCCTGCGAGTCCCGCGCGTCCTGCTGGTCCATCGAAAGATCCTTTCCCACAGTGAGGTCCATGGCCTTCTGGAGATCCTCTACGTGTCCAGGATGCCGCGTTCGTCGGCGGATCTCGCGCGGCGAGGTCAGCCCGCCGCCGGCTCGGGCTGCGGAACGTGCCCCTCCCCCGCGCCCGGCGCCGGAGTACCGCGCCGGTACACGTCCTTGAGGTAGAGCACGAGGACCGCGCCGAGCACCCACACCGGGAGGATCACCAGGGCGCGGGACAGGCCGTCGTTCTGGAAGCGGGACAGGCCCTGCATCGCGCGGACACCGACGCCCACCGGGAGGATCTCGGAGAGCGGGCGCAGCCAGCCCGGCAGATACGCGGCCGGCATGATGCCGCCGCTGCTGCTGTTGCCGAGGATCAGCATCAGGATCGAGGCGAGGGTCACGCCCGCCGAGCCGAAGAGTCGTAGCAGGACCATGGTCGTGGCCGCTACGGCCGCGCCCATCAGGGAGATCACCACGACGAGCGGCAGGAAGGAGCCGGGCAGCGCGCCGAAGCCGGTGCTTCCGGCGATCGTGGCGATCAGGAGACCGCCGATGACGCTGAACAGGGCCAGGCTGGCCATCCGCCAGCGGTACTGGAGTCGGGGCGCGAGCTGGTAGGTCGTCATGCCGAAGAGGTAGCCCGCGAGGACCAGGCCGAAGGCGGCGTAGAAGACGGAGAGGCCCCGGGTGTCGCCCGCCGCTGCCGGGGCGACGTCCTCGACGGCGAGTTCGTGCTGCTCGGCATGGGCCACGGTGCCGAAGGCGGTGGTCACGGTCGCGGTGACGGCGGCGCCGTTCGCGCTGCCGTAGAGGAGTTTTCCGTCGCCGAGGTAGGCCGCGTAGACCTTCCTGTCCTGTACGGCGTTCCGGGCGGCGGACTCGTCGGGGTACGTCTCGACGGTGAAGCCGCCGGGGGCGATGCGGTCGAGGTCCTGGTTCAGGTGAGCCTGCGCGGTGCCTATCTCCGTTGTGCCGACGCGGAGTTGGTGCGGGCTCGGGGCGTGGAAGGCGGCGAGGTAGACGCTGACGAACACGGCGCCGATCAGCAGGACGACGGCCACGGGGAGCAGGACGGCGCGGAGGTTTCCGGGGCCGGGGGGCGGGTGGGCCACGTCGAGGGCGTGCCTGTGCGGCTGTCGGGGGGAGCTGGTGGTGCCGGTGACCGGGGTGGTGGCTTGCTGGGACATCGGGAGGGTCCTAGATCAGGAGGCGCTAGATTAGAAGGCAACTGATAATATTTGTACATCACCATCAGCTGCCTTACAAAAGAGGTCCACCCCGTGAACCATCCCGACCGCCGCACCGGGTACGTCACCTGGCAGATCGGCCAGATCATGGCGGCCCGGATGGAGCGCGCCCTGCGCCCGCTCCAGCTCACGCTCGCCCAGCACCGGGCCCTGATGCAGGCCGTCCTCGACCCGGGGGTCTCCAGCGCGACCGCCGCGCGCAGGGCGGCGATCACCCCGCAGTCGATGGGCACGGCGGTCAACGGGCTGGTCGAGCGCGGGATGCTGGAGCGGCGTACGACACCCGGCGACCGGCGCACCCAGCGCCTGCACGCGACCGAGGCCGGCGTACGGCTCGCGGCGGAGGCCGCGGAGACGGTGGACGCCGCCCACGCCGAGGCGCTTCAGGCGCTGACGCCCGCGGAGCAGGAGCAGACGCACGCGCTACTGCTCAAGCTGCTGGCGTCGCTGAACCCTTCCGCCCTGGAGGGCGACCTGTCCTGAAGAGCCGGACAGGCGTTACTCCCAGACCACCACGTTGCGCCGCACCGGCACCGTCGAAGGACCGCTGGCGAACAACTCCGGTGAATGCGCCCGGATGCGCTCGATGTCGCTGAAGACGGCCCGGAGATGGGTGCGCATGGCGGCGCGGGCGAGCGGGATGTCGCCGGCGACGACCGCGTCGTAGATCTCGCGGTGCTGGCGGGCGAAGACGGCCGGGGAGACGTTCTCGTGGAGGCCGAGGCGGCGGGCCCGGTCGAGGTGGCCCTTGGCGGCGGCGACGTTGGTCCACACGTTGCCGTGGCCGCTCAGCCGCATCAGGCCCTGGTGGAACGCCTCGTCGAGGTCGAAGAACTCCTCCAGGCCGAGGTCCGCGCGCTGCTGCCGGGCGAGGTTCTCGCGGAGTTCGCCGTCGACCTCGGGGTCGAGTGCGGCGGGCAGGTCGTCCAGTGAGGCGAGTTCGACGGCCTCCCGCAGGAACTGCGCGTCGGCGACCTGGGACGGGTCCACCCGGGAGACGAACGAGCCGATCTTCGGGAAGACCTGCACCAGGCCCTCCTGCGACAGCAGGATCAGGCTCTCCCGCACCGGGGTCCGGCTGACACCGAGCGAGGCCGCGAGTTCGTTCTCCGACAGAGCTGCGCCCGGGGCGAGTTCGAGGGTCAGGACCATCTGACGCAGTTTCAGATAGATCGCGCGCCGACTGGTGCGGTCCCGATTCGAGTGAGCCATGCGGCCATCGTATCCGTGACGCGACCATTGCCACTTCCCGACACATGCTTGTATACAAGTGCTGAGCGACCGGCGGCGGACCCCGGTCGACCGGCAACAGGACACGGTTAGGAGAGCCACCCGTGAGCAAGATCGAGCGCGTCGAGGTGTTCGTCGCCTCCCCCGGGCGCACGTTCGTCACGCTGCGCATCACCACGGACGACGGTGTGACGGGCCTCGGCGACGCCACGCTCAACGGACGCGAACTGGCCGTGGCGAGCTATCTGCGCGACCACGTGGTCCCGCTGCTGATCGGCAAGGACCCCGCCCGCATCGAGGACATGTGGCAGTACCTGTACCGAGGCGCCTACTGGCGGCGCGGACCGGTCACCATGACGGCGATCGCGGCCGTCGACACCGCGCTGTGGGACATCAAGGGCAAGACCGCGGGCCTGCCCGTCTACCAGCTCCTCGGCGGCCGCTCCCGGGACGGCGTACTCGTCTACTCGCACGCCAGCGGCACCGACGTGCCGTCCCTCCTCGACGACGTCGAGCGCTACCTGGAGTTGGGCTACAAGGCCGTCCGCGCGCAGGCCGCCGTCCCCGACGTCGGCGGCACCTACGGCGTCCGCAAGGGGAAGGTCTACGAACCCGCCGCGACCGAGCTGCCCGACGAGCAACCCTGGGACACCGAGGCCTACTTGGGGTTCGCGCCCACGTATCTGGAAGCCGTCCGGGAACGCTTCGGCTTCGGCTTCCACCTCCTCCACGACGTCCATCACCGGCTCACCCCGATCGAGGCGGCGCGGTTCGGCAAGAGCGTCGAGGCGTGCCGGCTGTTCTGGATGGAGGACCCGACTCCGGCCGAGAACCAGGAGGCGTTCCGGCTCATCCGGCAGCACACCACGACCCCGATCGCGGTGGGCGAGGTGATGAACTCGATCTGGGACGTCCAGCACCTCATCACCGAGCAGCTCATCGACTACGTCCGCACCACCGTCGTGCACGCGGGCGGCATCACCCACCTGCGGCGGATCTTCGACCTCGCCGCGCTGTACCAGGTACGGACCGGTTCGCACGGCGCGACCGACCTCTCCCCCGTCAGCATGGCGGCGGCGGTGCACCTCGACATCAGCGTGCCGAACTTCGGCATCCAGGAGCACATGGGCCATCCCGACGAGGCGGCCGAGGTGTTCCGGACCGGGGTCACGTTCGCCGACGGGATGCTCCATCCCTCGGAGGAACCGGGGTTGGGCGTCGAGTACGACGAGAAGGCGGCGGAGCGTTTCCCGTACCAGCAGCGCTATCTTCCGGTCGCGCGGCGTCTCGACGGGTCGGTGCACGACTGGTGAGCGGCATCGGACTTCCCGCGAGGGGTGCCGGGCTCCCCGCACTGAACCGTGCGGCACCGCTCGCCCCGCAGACACGACCCGCCGTCGACCCCGCCCAACTCCGCACCCATGTAGTCCACTTCGGGCTCGGCGCCTTCCACCGCGCCCACCAGGCGGTCTACACCGAGAACGCCGCCGCGCTGTCCGGCGAGCCCTGGGGCATCACCGCCGTGGCGCCGAGGTCGGCGGCGACCGTACGCGCCCTGCGCGAACAGGACTTCCTGTACTCGCTCACCGAGCGCCGCCCGGAGGGCCCCCGCACCCGGGTCGTCGGCTCGGTGATCGACGCGCTGACCATGGGCCCGGACGCCAAGGCGGTCCACGCGCTGCTCGCCGATCCCGAGGTGACGGTGGTGACGCTGACCGTGACCGAGAAGGGCTATCAACGGCTCGCGTCCACAGGCGGGTTGGACACGGCCGCCGTCGCCGCCGACCTCGCGGCCGGCCCTGACGGCCCGTTCAGTACGGCAGTTGGGGCCCTGGCCGCTGGACTGGCGGCGCGGGCACGGGCGGGCGGCGCGCCGATCAGCGTCGTGTCCTGCGACAACATGGCGGACAACGGCGCCGTACTCGGCCGGGTGGTACGGGAGTTCGTCGAGGCGTCCAACTGGCCCGACCGGCACCGGATCCTGGACCGGATCGCCGAGACCGTCGCCTTCCCCGCAACGGTGGTCGACCGGATCGTGCCCGCGACGAGCGAGGCCGACCGCGTGGCCGCCGCGACCGCCCTCGGGGCACGCGACGAACTCGCCGTGACGGCCGAACCGTACCGGCAGTGGGTCCTGGAGGACTCCTTCGCCGCCGCCCGGCCGCCCTGGGAACTCGACGGCGCCCTGTTCGTCAGGGATGTGACGCCGTATCAGCTCACGAAGCTGCGGCTGCTGAACGGCTCCCACTCCGCCCTCGCGTACCTGGGGACGGCAGCGGGCCTCACCACCATCTCCGAGACCATGGCGGCCAGTTGGGGCGAGCGGCTGGTCCGCGCGCTGTGCGCGGAGGTCGCGCCCACGCTCCCGCCCGGCGGCCCCGACCCGTCCGCGTACGCCGACGATCTCGTCGTACGGTTCCGCAATCCCGCGATGCGGCACCTGCTGCGGCAGATCGGCTCCGACGGTTCGCTGAAGATCACGGAACGCTGGCTGCCCGCGTTGCGCAGCCTGCGCGAACGGGGCGCGGGCACGCCAGTGCTCGAACTCGCCCTCGCCGCCTGGGTGTTGAGCACCCGGAGCACCCGGAACACCGACGCACCGACCGACCCCGCCGCCGACGCCCTCGCCGCCTGTTGGGACGGGACGACCACTCCCGTGAAGACGGTTCGCGCACTGCTGCGCGTCCTCGGCGCCACGGACCTGGCCGACGACGACCGGCTCACCGCCGCGATCGCCGACCGACTGCCCGGCCTCCGCGCCGGCCGCATCGAGATCTGAACCCCCGCCCCCAAGCCCACTCCCCTGCCCGTCCGCCCGCTCAACTCGGCTCACGAACAACGGAGTTCATGATGCAGGACACCCCCGTCCCCGCCCTCACGGAACCATCGCCGCCCGCCCGGCGCACGACCCGCGATCTCACCAAGGCCGCCGTCTCGGGCTGGCTCGGTACGGCCATGGAGTTCATGGACTTCCAGCTGTACTCGCTGGCCGCCGCGATCGTCTTCAACAAGATCTTCTTCCCGGACGTCAGCCCGGCCATCGGCCTGATCGCCGCGATGGCGACCTACGGCGTCGGCTACGTCGCCCGCCTCGCCGGTGCGGTCTACTTCGGGCGGATGGGCGACCGGATCGGCCGCAAGAAGGTCCTCGTCATCACCATCCTGCTGATGGGCGGGTCCACCACCCTCATCGGCGCGCTGCCCACCTACGCCGCGATCGGCATCCTCGCGCCGAGCCTGCTGGTCCTGCTGCGGCTGGTGCAGGGCTTCGGCGCCGGGGCGGAGATAGCCGGGGCGACCGTGCTGCTCGCCGAGTACGCTCCGGTGCGCAGGCGCGGCCTGATCGCCTCGCTGGTGTCGCTCGGCACGAACTCCGGGACGCTCGCCGCGTCGGGTCTGTGGGCCATCCTCATCGGCGTGCTCAGCGAGGACCAACTCCTCGCCTGGGGCTGGCGGTTGCCGTTCCTGCTGAGCTTCGTCCTCATGCTCTTCGCGGTCTGGCTGCGACGCGACCTCAAGGAGAGCCCGGTCTTCGAGGAACGCGCCGATGTCGTCGACGGCGTGGCGATGACCCGCGGCGAGGTCGAGTCCACGATCGCCGAGGAGGGCGAACACCGGGTCGACGTCCTCGCGGCGGACATCCGCCAGCGCAAGGGCAGGGCGTTCTTCCTCGCGCTCGGCCTGCGCCTGGGCCAGGCGGGCAACTCCGGGCTGATCCAGACGTTCCTCGTCGGCTACATCGCCACCAACCTCTCGGTCGGCCGCTCCGTCCCCACGGACGCGATCGTCTACGGCTCGCTGCTCGGCTTCGCCACCGTGCCGGCCGTGGGCCTGCTCGGCGACCGCTACGGACGCCGCCCCGTCTACATGGCGTTCTCGCTGCTGACCGCCGTGATCGCCTTCCCGGTGATGTTCCTCATCGCGTCCGGCTCCGCGGCGGCGGTGATGTCCGGCATGGTGCTCGGCCTGAACGTCGGGGTCCTCGGCCTGTTCTCGCTGGAGAGCGTGACGATGGCCGAACTCTTCGGCTCCCGCACCCGGTTCACCCAGCTCGCGCTCGCCAAGGAGGTCGGCGGCATCCTCACCACCGCGATCGGCCCGGTCCTCGCGGCCTCGCTCACCGCCGTCACCGGCAGCTGGTGGCCCATCGCGGTGATGCTCATCGTCTACTCGCTCATCACCCTCGTCAGCGCGTATCTCGCCCCCGAGACACGCGGACGCGACCTGGTCCGACTGGAGGACGCCGTATGAGTACGGGCCGTATGAGGGCCGTCGTGGTGCACGGCCCCGGAGACGTCCGCATCGACGAACGGGACCGGCCGACGCCGGGCGCGGGCGAGGTGCTGCTCGCGCTGGAGTGGGGCGGGATCTGCGGATCGGACATCGCCTACTGGAAGAACGGCGCGTCCGGAACCGCCTCGTTGGCCCACCCGCTGGTCCTCGGCCACGAGGTCGCGGGCCGGATCGCGGCACTCGGCGCCGGGGTCACCGGCCTGGACGAGGGACGGCAAGTCACCGTCCACCCGGCCCAGTTGGTGGGCGACGGCGTCCTCCCGGACCGGATCTCCGGACGCACCAACCTCTACCCACACGTCCGTTACTTCGGCTCGGCTGCCTTCGACCCGCACACGGACGGCGGGTTCAGCGAATACCGTACGGTCCGCGCGGCCCAGGTCCGCCCGCTGCCGGACGGCGTCGACACCCAACAGGGCGCGCTGGCCGAGCCGTTGGCGGTCGCCCTGCACGCCGTGGGCCGGGTGCCGGCGCTGCGCGGGCGGACGGTCCTGGTCAACGGGGCAGGTCCCATCGGCTCGTTGGTGATCGCGGCGGCGAAACACTCCGGGGCGGGCACCGTCATCGCCGCCGACCTCTCCGCCAACTCCCTTGCCGTAGCGCGCGCGATGGGCGCCGACGAGACGCGGGACATCTCGCGCGGCGAGTCCCTGCCGGAGGACGTCGAGGTCGTCTTCGAGGCGTCCGGCGCCCCCTCGGCGCTGGGCCCGGTCCTACGGTCCACCGCGCGCGGCGGCACCCTCGTCCAGGTCGGCAACCTCCCCGGTACGGCGGTCTCCGCGGCCCTCGGTGACCTGGTCACCCGCGAGATCACCTGGATCGGCTCCTACCGCTTCGTCGAGGAGATCGACGACGCGCTGCGCGCCCTGCGGGACGGGCTGGACGTGTCGCCGGTGATCACGCACCGGTTCCCGCTGGAGCGGGCGGAGGAGGCGCTGGCGGTGGCGGCGGATCCGGGGAGCGGGAGCAGCAAGGTGCTGCTGCGGTTGGGTGGCGGGCCCAACTCCGGTGCGGCTGACGCCGGTTGGTCCGACTCTGATACGTCCCACTCCGGTACGTCCGACTCCGGTACGTGACAAACAGGTCGCCCTTCGGAAGAACGAGAACCAG
This sequence comes from Streptomyces sp. NRRL F-525, assembly GCF_000716605.1. GTDB lineage: Bacteria > Actinomycetota > Actinomycetes > Streptomycetales > Streptomycetaceae > Streptomyces. The sequence goes on from NZ_JNXE01000016.1 coordinate 24,577, forward strand.
GAGATTCACGTGCTCTTGCCCCCTACGACCGACCGACGGGTGAAGGCTGCCGACGTCGTGTGCGTCGGCGAGACGATGGCCGTCCTCAGTCCGCCGGACAGCCGCCCGTTCGACGAGCAGCCGACGCTCGCGATGGCCATCGGCGGTGCCGAGTCCAATGTCGCCTGCGGGCTCGCCGGTCTCGGTCACCGTGTCGCGTGGCTGAGCCGCCTGGGCGACGACCCGTTCGCGCGCCGCATCCTGGCCGAACTCACCGCGCGGGGCGTGGACGTGACGGGAGTGGAGACCGACCCGGCCCGCCCGACCGGCGTCTACTTCAAGGACCCGGCACCGGAGGGCACCCGTACCCACTACTACCGGAGCGGATCGGCCGCGACCCTGATGGGCCCGGAACTGACCCGGCTGCCGGTGCTGCGCCGGGCCCGGATCGTGCACCTGTCGGGCGTCGCGGCGGCGCTCTCCGAGAGCTGTGCCGGGCTGTTGGAGGCGATCCTGGTCGACCGCGCGCTCAGCAGGGAGGCAGACAAGGCTGGAGGCCCGATCGTCTCCTTCGACGTCAACCACCGCCCCGTGCTGTGGCGTTCGGGCACGGCGGACGCCGCGAAGAACCTGCTCACCCTCGCCCGCGCCGCCGACATCGTGTTCGTCGGCCGGGACGAGGCCGAGGCGCTGTGGGGCACGGCCCGCCCGGACGACGTGGCCGAACTCCTCGGCCCCGCACCGCTGATCGTCGTCAAGGACGCCGAACACGGAGCGACCTCGTACGCCGACGGCACCCGGACGTTCGTCCCCGCGCTGCCCACCCAGGTGGTCGAACCGGTGGGCGCGGGCGACGCGTTCGCCGCCGGTTACCTCTCGGCGGTACTGGAGAACCGGGACGAACGGTCCCGCCTGCGCCTCGGCCACATCGCAGCGTCCGCTGCGTTGCGGACACGGGACGACGTGCCCGAGATGCCACCGCGCACGGAGACCAATCACCGGCTCGCGCTGGACGACGCGGGGTGGTCCATGCCGGCGACGGCATGAATCGGCGGACGCGAGCACACCCACCACAGACCCCTCCCCACCACCGAAGGAGCCCCCGCCCATGACCCCCGACTTCCTCCCCCAGCTGACCAAGGACCGTGTGATCGCCGTCGTCCGGGCGCCGGAGATACCCGACGCCGCGGCGCTGTGCGAGGCGTTGCGGGCGGGTGGCATCCGGTGGATCGAGTTCACCCGGACCACCCCCGGACTCGTCGGGCATCTGCGGCGCGCGGTGGCCGACGGGCAGGACGGTGTCGGTGCGGGGACGGTGATGACCGGCGCGCAGGCCGAGGAGTTGATCGAGGCGGGGGCTCAGTACCTCGTCACCCCGGGCTGCCGACCCGGTGTCGCGGAGGCGGCAGCGGCGGCCGGGGTGCCGGTCGTCATGGGTGCCCTGACGCCGACGGAGGTCGGGATGGCCCTCGACCTGGGCGTGGACGCGGTGAAGATCTTCCCGGCGCGCGCCTTCGGCCCCCGGCACTTCCGTGACCTGGCCGGTCCCTTTCCTGACGTACCGCTGGTGGCGTCCGGCGGGGTCAACGCGGAGAACGCGGCCGGGTTCCTCGCGGCCGGGGCGCGTGCGGTGTGCGCCGGTTCGGAGGTCGTACCGCCCGCTGTCGTGGCCGCGGGCGACTGGGCCGAGATCACGCGCCGGGCCCGCGCCTTCACCGACGCGCTGTCCGCCGTACCGTCACCGGTGTAGTCGTTACGACCGGCGTCGAACCGCTCACCCCACCGGCCGCCACATACCGTCGACCGGAATCCCCGCAGCCGCCGCGATCCGGTCGCGGGACGCGAGCAGCCGGGCCCTGAGCGTCGGCAGGTCAACGCCCACCAACTCCCCGTCCCGCTTGACCACTTGACCGGCGACGAGGACGGTGTCGACCAGGCCGGGGTGGCCCGCGCTGACGATGCTGCCGGCCGGGTCGGTGACCGGGAACACCGTCAGGTCGTCGGTGCGCAGGAGGATCAGGTCGGCGTCCTTGCCGGGGGTGACGCTGCCGGTGCGGGCGTCGAGTCCGCAGGAGCGGGCGGCGTCGATCGTGGTGAACTCCAGCAGGTCGCGGGAGCGCAGGCCGCCGTCCAGACCGCGCTGCACGGCGAAGGCCGTACGCATCGTGGAGAACATGTCACCGCCGACCGAGGGGACGTCGTCGACGGACAGGGTCGGGCGCACGCCGGCCGCCGACGCCCGCCCGGTGACCGGCGATCCGAAGCCCATCTTCAGCTCGACGTCCGGGCTGACGGACAGGGAGGCGCCCGCGTCCGCGAGCATCCGCAGCTCTTCGTCGCTGATCCCGTTGGCGTGCACGAACGTGGTGGTCCCCCGCAGCAGACCGTGCGCGTGGAGGTCGGTGACCGTCCCGGCGGCTTCGATGTGCAGGCTGGTGCGCAGGCCGAGTTCGTCCGCCAGCTTCAGTTCGCGGGCGACGGTGTCCATGCCGGTGTCGTCGGGTCCGCGCAGGCCGAACGCCATCGTGACGAGGCCGTCCCCTGTCAGGTCGGCGCGGACGCGGCGGATGTCGGCGTCCACGGAGTCGGCGGTGCCCCAACCGGCACCGAGGCAGAAGATCGACCGTCCCGGCGCGTCCCGCAGCGCGGTGACGGCGGCGTCCTCGTGGTCGTGGGTCTGGGCGACGTGGTACCAGTCCAGCATCGTGGTCACGCCGGAGTGCAGCGCCTCCAGTCGGCCGAGCAGGGTGCCGACGTAGACGTCCTCGGGCCGGTAGTGGGGCTTGACCGTGCGGTGCATGGCCAGCGCCCACTCGGGGAAGGTCCAGTCCGCGCCGGCGCCCCGGAACGCGGTCTGCCAGCTGTGCCGGTGGTTGTCGACGAAACCGGGCATCACGATCCGGTCGGTCGCGTCGATCACCTCGGCGTCCGGAGCGTCGACGCGCTCCGCCACCTCGACGATCACACCGTCCTCGATCAGCACGTCACCGCGTCCGAGATCGCCGACCGCCGGGTCCATGCTGACCACGGTGCCGCCGGTGAGCAGGATTTTCTTCGTCATCGGAGGAACTCCTCAGTAGTGGGGGGGTGGTGGGGGTGTCGTCACCCGCTCAGGTGGTCGCCGCTTCGGCCAGCACGGCGTCGGCCGCTTCCAGCGCATCCGCAACGAGGTCCGCCGTGTCCTCGGTCCCCGCCGCCAGCCGGACCAGCCCCAACGGCACGGAGTCCGCGAGCTGTTGCTCGCTGAGCATCCCGCGCCACATCGACGCCGGATGCACGGCCAGCGACTCCACACCACCGAGGCTGGCCGACCGACGCGGGTAACGCAGCCGCCCGAGAAACGAGTCGGCCATCTCGAACCCACCGGCGAACTCGATGCCGAGCACCCCGCCGAAGCCGCTCAACTGGTCGACGGCCAGCTTGTGTTGAGGGTGGCTCGCCAGCCCGGGATAGTGCACCTTCGTCACCGCCGGATGCGAGCTCAACGCCTCGGCGAGAGCAAGGCCGTTGGCGTTGTGCCGCGGCACCCGCAAGGGCAGGGTGCGCATCCCGCGCAGCAGCAGCCACGCGTCGATCGGCCCGAGCGTGGCACCGGTGAGGAGCCCGACGTCCCATATCCGGTCGAGGAGTTCGGCGGGCCCGGCGAGCACTCCGGCGGACACATCGGAATGGCCGTTCAGATACTTGGTCGCGCTGTGCCACACCAGGTCGATGCCGAAGTCCACCGGTCGCTGGTTGAGCGGGGTGGCGAAGGTGTTGTCCGCCATGGTCAACACGTCGTGCGCGCGGGCCAGTTCGGCTACGGCGCGCAGGTCGGTGATCCGCAGCAACGGGTTGCTCGGGGTCTCCACCAGGATCAGCCGGGTCCGCGGGGTCAGCACCCTCGCGAACGCCTCCGGGTCGGTCTGGTCGACCAGCGTGGTCGTCACCCCGAGCCGCGGCAGCAGGTTCAGCAGCACCGATGCCGTACCCCCGTAGGTGGACCGCTGCCCGATGACATGGTCCCCGGCGGACACCAGCGCCAGCACGGCCGTGGTGAGCGCGGCCATCCCGGACGCGGTGACCATGGCCGCCTCGGTGTTCTCCAACTCCGCTACGACGGCGGCGACTTGGGCGTGGTTCGGGTTGCCGAACCGGGTGTAGAAGTCCTTGCCGCGTGCTTCTACGGCCCCTCGCGCGAAGGTCTCCCCGTCCTCGGCCGAGAACGCCGCCGTCTGGTAGATGGGCGGGGCCACGGCACGGCTCGGATGGACCTCGCGGTCGGCGTGAACGGTGATGGTGCTCTTGCCCGGCATGGCTGCCCTTCCGTGGACCTGGACCGTCGGTGCGACTCCATGAAGCGTGACCGACCGGCAGTCCAAGATGCCCGGATCTCGGCAATTTTGGCAGCAAATTGCGTGACAGGCGGGTGCAGGATTGTGGTAGCCGAGCCTTCGGCGCAATAATCTGCCGCCATGGACGAGGTGGACCGATCGATTCTGGCCGTACTGGAGCAGCACGGCCGCATCAGCAACAACGAGCTGGCCGCCCGGGTGGGCCTGTCGCCCTCCCCCTGTCTGCGCCGCGTGCGCCAGCTGGAGGAGTCCGGGGTCATCCGCGGCTATCGCGCGCTGATCGATCCCGCCGCGATCGGCCGCAGTCTGCGGGTCTTCGCGGGCGTACGGCTGATGCGGCACACCCGCGCGGACGTGGTCGCCTTCGAACACGGGGTCACCCGGCTGCCCGAGGTGGTCGCCTGCCACCACATCACCGGCAATTTCGACTACCTCCTCCAGGTGGAGGTGGCCGACCTCCCGGCCTACGAGGACTTCCACGCCAACCAGCTGGCGACCCTGCCCGGCGTCGCCACGGTGACCAGCTACGTCACGATGAAGACGCTCACGGCGGACACCGACACGGGCACCGCATGACGGTCGAGAAGTGACGGTCAGAGGGTGATGGTGCCGCGAATGCAGACGTCGGCGGCGCCGCTGACCCAGACCGTGCCGTCCGCATCGGCGCTGATCCCGATACTCGCGGCCCGCCCCAGCCGTGTGCCCTGCGCGACCCGGTAGGAGGAGGGCGCGCCGCCGGTCGAGGTGAGCCACTGCCCCACACCGGCGTTCATGCTCCCGCACGCGGGGTCCTCGGGCACACCGGCGGCGGGGGCGAAGGTACGCATCTCGAACGCGTGCCGGGACCCGTCGGGGTGGGCCCCGATCGCCCCGACCATCGCGTCGGGGAAGCCGGAGAAGTCAGGTTCGAGGGCGAGCACCTCCTCGGCCGTGGCCAGCCGCACCACGGCCCAGCCGGGCCCGTTGTCGACCCACTGATGGGCCACGACCCGGTCCCGTGAGATCCCGAACGCGCCTACGATCCGCAGCAGTTGATCCTCGTCGAGGTCCCCCTCCCGCACCCGGGGCGGAGCGGCGAAGGCCAGCGTCCCCTCACCCCGCCGCACGGCGACCAGTCCCGCGCCGCACTCCTGCACGACGCGTTCGTCGTCCCGCGGTGTGCCGCCGCCGTCCAGCCAGGCGCGCGCGGACCCGAGGGTCGGGTGCCCGGCGAACGGCAACTCGCCCCCGGGGGTGAAGATCCGCAGCCGGTAGTCCGCCTCGGGGAGGGTGGGCGGCAGCACGAACGTGGTCTCGGACAGGTTCGTCCAGCGCGCCAGCCCCTGCATCTCCTCGTCGCTCAGGTCGGTCCCGTCGAGCACGACGGCAACCGGGTTGCCGGAATAGGGGCTGGTGGAAAACACGTCGACCTGCACGAACGAACGGGTACGCGGCATGCTCATCAAGCCCTCCGAACGACTACAGCTTCAAGCAACGAAGTGGACTGCCCCAAGGCCCAAGGCCCAAGGCCCAAGGTCCGATGCCCCAGGCTCCCACCTCAGCCGAAGTGCCGAATGCGAGCCTCCGTCCCAGGCATGTACGGCAACCAGTCGTGCACCGACCCACTCGCGACGAACTCGGCGACCGCGGTGGCGAAGGTGCGGCCCAGCTCCCGTACGGCATCGGTGACCCGGCCCAGCATCGGAGTGTCCGGGTAGGCATCGAACGTGCCGAAGAGAAAGGGCAGTTCACCGCAATGGGTGGCGCCCAGTCCGTACGGGTCCTCAGCCGGCCGGTAGTCGAACTCGTAGACGTAGGTCGCGTTGCCGCCGGCCGCGTGGTGGTCGGCGATCCGCAGCGAGTCGGCGCGGAACAGCTCGTCGGTCACCATCGCGGTGAACACCCGCGCGGGGGTGGGCTCTTCGAGCAGGGCGGCGTACCGCTCGTAGAACTCGGGGGCGCGAGGGCCGAGTTGGCCGGTGAGAAGTTCCAACGCACCGTCGACGCCGAGGTTCTGGACGTGCGGGTCGAAGGCGGTGAACGCGCTCGCCTCGTCCCGGGTGGTGCCGATGAGCAGCGCCTTGCCCTCCAGCCCGCCCTCCACGAGCCCCCGATACAGATCGCGGGGAAGGCCGGGGCCGCCGAGCACCGGATGCATGGGCGGGGCGGCGTTGCCCGGACGCGCGAGCTGCCCCGCGAGCCGGCCGTAGGCGGACAGCAGCCGCTCAACGGGCAGCGCGCGCAAGGCGGTTGCCGTATCCGCTCCGTCCGGCACGCCGAGCAGCCGTAGATACGCTTCGGCGTTCTCGGCCGCGTGGTGCGGGTCCTGCGGCACCAGGCCGAACGGGCCGCTCTGCAGCAGCACCCGGTTCACGAGTCCCGAGGTCCGGGGATCGAGGGCCAGCGCGAGCGAGGCATACGCTCCGGCCGACTGTCCGCCGACCGTCACCTCGCGCGGATCGCCGCCGAAGGAGGCGATGTTGTCCCGCACCCAGGCCAGCAGGGCGGCCTGGTCCTGGGCGCCGAGGTTGGCGGCGCCGATCTCCGGCAGATAGAGGTAACCCAGTGGCCCCACACGGTAGTTGGCGGTGACCACCACGATGTCGCCGAGCGCGGCCAGCCGCCCGCCGTCGTACCAGTCCCAGCCGCCGGAGCCGCTGGTGAAGCCGCCCCCGTGCCACCACACGAGGACCGGCCGGGCCGTGTTGTCCTCCAACGCCCCCGCCGGAACATGGACGTTGACGGTCAGGCTCCCGTCCTCGTCCCAGTCCGGCACACGGTGGCCCATCACCCGTACCAGCCGGGAGGCCCCCTGCGGGACGGCGGGCCCGGCCTGCGCCGCCTCCCGCACGCCGGTCCACCCCGGGTGCGGCCGAGGCGGCGCGAACCGCAGCTCACCGACAGGCGACGCGGCATACGGAATCCCCCGGAAGGAGATCACCTCGCCCCGCGCGACGCCCCGGACCCGACCCCGATCCGTCTCCACGACACCCACCGCCATCGGGCTCACCCTCTCTCCGTCGTCCGCTCTGAACCGTTTCTAGCGCCGAGCGCCGATCCGAGCCAGAATGAGAAGAGAGAAGCGCGAAAGCAGGACAGAGGACCGGGCATACATGGCGAAAGCAAGCCACTCCTTGAGCGAGACGGACCGCCGGATCGCCGCCGCGATGCTGGCCTCCCCGCGGGCCTCGTGGCGCACGGTCGGCCGCGTCCTGGACATCTCGGAGCGCACGGTGGTGCGGCGCGCGGCCCCGCTGTTCCACGACAAGACCCTGCGCGCCACCGCCGTACGCAACCCGGTGTGGTTCCCCGACCTGATCCCGCTCGCCCTGCGCATCCGCTGCCGCCCCAACCAGATCAGCGCCATCGCCGCGACCCTGGCCCGCCGCCCCGACACGATCTGGGTGGACATCCTCGGCGGCGGCGACGAGATCTGCACGATCCTGTTCCTGGACGGCCCGGACGCCCGCAACTCCCTTCTCCTGCGCGACCTTCCGGCCACCCCGGCGGTCCAGTCGTGGACCTCGCACATCCTCCTACGGGTCTTCCCGGCGGCCTTCGACTGGAGCGGCGGCCTGCTCACGGAGGCCGAACTGGCCGGCCTCAGGCCGGAGTTGCCCACTCCCCGATCGACCCTCCAGCACATCGACCAGGCCCTGATCGCCACCCTGGTCGAGGACGGCCGGGCCTCCTACACCGACCTGGCCCGCCGCGCCGACACCACCGCCCTCACCGCCCGCCGCCGTCTGGAGGCGCTGGTCGGCGACCAGGTGATCAGACTCGCGACCGAGGTCGACCTGGCCCGCCTGGGCATCCGTACCGAAGCGCTGCTGTGGATCACCGTCGCCCCGGGCGGCCTGGAGGAGACGGGCCGCCAGCTGAGCCGCCACCCCCAGGTCCGCTTCGCCTCAGCCACCACCGGCTCGGCCAACCTCCTGGTGGCCGTCGCCGCCGCCGACCTCAACGCCCTCTACCACTTCCTGAACGACACGATCGGCGCCCTCCCCCACGTCACCACGCTGGAGGTCACCCCCATCCTGAGCGGCGTGAAGCGAACGGGCCTGGTCCGCCCGGGCAGCCTCTGACACAGCTCTTTCAGGGCCGGTCGTCAGAACCAGGAGGGCCCGGCGTTGACATACGGGGCTTCCAGGGCTGCCGCTTCCTCGTCGGAGAGCCTCAACGCCAGGGCGTCCACGGCCTGTTGGAGGTGGTGGGGCTGGGTGGCCCCGACGATCGGCGCTGACACCAGCGGGTTGCGCAGCACCCAGGCGAGGGCGATCTGGGCCATGGGGACGCCACGGGCTTCCGCCAGTTCCTGCACGGCGTGGATAACCGGCACGTCGTACTCGCTGTCGAAGGCCCGCACGACATGATCCGTGGCCGAGCGGGTGCTCTGCTCGCCGACGGGGCGGGCGAGGCGGCCCTTGCCGTTCGGGGAGTACGGGACCAGGCCCACGCCCAAGTCGCCGCACAGGGCCATGAGTTCGGGCTCGTCCTGGCGGCGCAGGAGGTTGTACTGGTTCTGCATGGACACGAAGCGGGTCCAGCCGCCGAGGTCGGCCGCGTGCTGGAGCTTGGCGAACTGCCAGCCGTACATGGACGAGGCGCCGAGGTAGCGGACCTTGCCCACCCTGACGATGTCGTGCAGGGCCTCCATCGTCTCCTCGACCGGGACCTCGTCGTCGAAGCGGTGGATCTGGTAGAGGTCGATGTAGTCCGTGCCCAGGCGGGTCAGCGAGGCGTCGACCTGTTCGAGGATCGCCTTGCGGGACAGGCCCTCACCGCCCGGACCGTCGTGCATCTTCCCACGCACCTTGGTGGCCAGCACGATGTCCTCGCGCCGGGAGTACTCGCGGATCGCGCGGCCGGTGAACTCCTCGGACGTGCCCGCCTGGTAGACGTTGGCGGTGTCCCAGAAGGTGATGCCCAGCTCGACGGCCTGCCGGAAGAACGGCGCGGCCCTGTCCTCGGTCAGCGCCCACGGGTGGGCACGCGGGACGGTCGGATCGCCGTAGCTCATGCAGCCGAGGGCGAGGCGGCTCACCTTCAGGCCGGTGGTGCCGAGACGGGTGTACTCCATGGTGAGGCTCCTTCGCAGTCAAGTACGGCTGGGTGCTGGGGAGTTGGCGGACGCGCGGGTTCCTCAGTGGGTGGTGTATCCGCCGTCGACGGGGAGCGCGACCCCGACCACGAAGCTCGCGGCGGGGCTGCACAGCCACAGGACGGCCGCCGCGATCTCGTCGGCCCGGCCCAGCCGTCCGATCGGCTGCTGCTTCATGATCTCGGCCATGGCCTCGGCCTGCCCTTCGAGCATGTCGGCGACCATCGGGGTGTCGATCACCCCGGGGCAAACGGCGTTGATCCGGACGCCCTTGGGCGCGTACTCGACCGCCGCGCTCTTGGTCAGGCCGATCACCCCGTGCTTGGACGCGTGGTACGCGGCCCGTTCCGGAAGCCCCACCAACCCGCCCAGGGAAGAGCAATTGACGATGGCGCCGCCGCTGCCCTGCTCCCGCATCCGGCGCAGTTCGTGCTTCTGGGCGGCCCAAATGCCGCGCAGGTTAACGGCGTTGACGTGGTCGAAGTTCGCGGCCGTCTCGTCGGCCGCGTCACTGGGCGGGACCTGCACACCGGCGTTGTTGAACGCCATGTCCAGGCGGCCGTACTCCGCGACCGCCCGGTCGACCGTCGCGGCGGCCTGCGCCTCGTCCGTCACGTCGCAGGCGACGCCGATCGCCCGGTGACCGGCCGCCGCGAGCTCCTCGGCCGCGTGCAGTACGGCCTTCTCGTCGAGGTCGGCCAGGACGACCGCGGCACCGGCCTCGGCGAAGGCCCGGGCGGTGGCGAGGCCCATGCCGGAGGCGGCGCCGGTGACGAGGGCGACCTGGTCATGGAAGTCGTAGGTCGGGGTCATGGGAGGGGGTTCCAATCATGGGTCAGCAGGTCAGGGGCGCAGCAGTGCCTTGACGGCGCGGCGCTCGTCCATGGCGCGGTAGCCCTCGGCGGCCTGGTCCAGCGGCAGGGTCAGGTCGAAGACCTTGCCGGGTTCGATACGGCCGTTCAGGACGCGGTCGATCAGGTCGGGGAGGAAGCGGCGCACCGGGGCGGGGCCGCCGCGCAGGGCGACGTGGGAGAAGAACAACTCCGCGCCGTCGATGGCCACTTGGTGCGGGACGCCGACGAAGCCGACGTTGCCGCCGGGGCGGGTGGAACGGACGGCCTGGGTCATCGACTCCTGCGTGCCGACGCACTCCAGGACGGAGTCGGCGCCGAGGCCGCCGGTGAGTTCCTTGATGCGGGCGACGCCGTCCTCGCCGCGTTCGGCGACGATGTCGGTGGCGCCGAAGTCGGTCGCCAGCCGCTGCCGGGAGGCGTGGCGGCTCATGGCGATGATCCGTTCGGCGCCGAGTTCGCGGGCGGCGATGACTCCGGAGAGGCCGACCGCGCCGTCGCCGACCACGACCACCGTGGAGCCGGGCTTCACCTCGGCGGCGACGGCCGCGTACCAGCCGGTGCCCATGACGTCGGAGAGGGTGAGCAGGCTCGGCACGAACGTGTCGTCGGGCTGCCCGTCGAGGGCGACGAGCGTGCCGTCGGCGAGCGGGACACGGATGCACTCGGCCTGGCAGCCGCCGACGAACTCCCGGTGCGGACACGAGGTTTGATACCCGGCGCGGCAGATCGCGCAGGTGTTGTCGGAGGCGAAGAAGGAGCCGATGACGAACTGCCCCGGCTTGATGTCCCGCACCTCGGCGCCGGTCTCCTCGACCACGCCGACGTACTCGTGGCCGATCGGTGTGGGTTGGGTGACGGGGTTGATACCCCGGTAGTCCCACAGGTCGGAGCCGCAGACGCAGGCGGCGACGGTGCGGATGACCGCGTCGGTGGGGGCGAGGATCTTCGGTTCGGGGAGGTTCTCCACCCGGATGTCACCGGGGGCGTGGATCACGGTTGCGCGCATGGGGGTTCCTGTATCCGTGGGGGGGAGGGTCAGTTCGAAGCGCGGGTGCTGGTGCGCGGGCCGTCGTACTCGGCGTCGGTGACGTGCTCCAGCCACTCGACCTCGTCGCCCTCCCACAGGGCGAGGTGCTCCATGAACTGGTCCGGGGTCGCCCCGTGCCAGTGCTCCTCGCCGGGCGGGCAGCCGATGGTGTCGCCCGGGTGGGCCTCGATGATCACGCCGTCGCGGGTGCCGACGAGGGCGACTCCGGACACGACGTGCAGGGTCTGCCCCATGCCGTGGCTGTGCCAGGCGGTACGGGCGCCGGGCGCGAAGCGGACCAGGTTGGCCCGTGCCCGGGAAGGCTCCTCGCCCCGGAGGATCACATCCGCCCAGACGTCACCGGCGAACATGTGCGGGGGCAGCTTCATGGTCGCGGGCTGCTTGAGGATCTCCATGGTGGTACGTGCTCCTTGCGTCGGCGTGACGGGTGGACGTGTGGATGGGAGGGGGGTCAGGGCCTGCGGAACAGTTCCCGGGCCACGGTCAGCGCGGACATCGCCCGGGGCCAGCCGGCGTAGAACGCCATGTGCGTGATCGTCCCGACGATTTCCGCTTCGGTGACGCCGTTCTGCCTGGCCAGCGGGATGTGGAAGGTGAGCTGCTCGCTGCTGCCGCTGGTGATCAGGCTCGCCACGGTCACCAGGCTGCGGTCCCTCGGGGACAGCTCCGGGCTCTTCCACTCCTGCCCGAACAGCACGTCCTCGCTGTAACCGGCCAGCGCGGGGGCGATGTCCCCGAACAACTCGCGCGGCCCCGGGGCCTGGGTCTTCTCCGTCATCGTCCGTGTCCTCTCCATCGCGGCGCGGCCTGCGCCACCACCGATGGAACTGCAGGTCACACGCACGGGGAAGGACTCGTCGATACGTGTACTGCCAGTACACCCTTCGCCCGGAGACACCACGGGACCGACCGACGTAGCCTCGAATCCATGGACAACCGGAGCGAGGTACGCGAGTTCCTGACCAGCCGCCGCGCCAAGATCACGCCCCAGCAGGCGGGCCTGCCCGTCCACACCGGCAACCGGCGCGTGAAGGGGCTGCGCAGGGAAGAAGTCGCGCTGCTCGCCGGTGTCAGCGCCGAGTACTACGCCCGCCTGGAGCGCGGCAACCTCTCCGGTGTCTCCGAGCCCGTCATCGACTCCCTCGCCCGCGCCCTCCAGCTCGACGACGCCGAGCGCGCCCACCTCGACGACCTCGCGCGTACGGCGAACACCAGCCGCCGACCGGCCCGCCGACGGGCCCCGCAGCCGATCCGCGCGAGCCTCCAGCACCTGCTCGACGCGATGACCGAGGCCCCGGCCTTCATCCGCAACGGCCGCCTCGACATCGTCGCCACCAACCGGCTCGGCCGCGCCCTCTACGCCCCGGTGTTCGCGGACCCGGCGCGGCCCGTCAACCTCGCCCGGTACGAGTTCCTCAACCCCGGCGCCGCCGACTTCCTGCCCGAGCTCGAACGCCAGGCCGCCGGAGCGGTCGCGTTGCTGCGCACCGAGGCCGGACGCGACCCGTACAACCGGGACTTGACCGACCTGGTCGGTGAACTGTCCACCCGCAGCGAGAAGTTCCGCACCCTGTGGGCCGCCCACGACGTACGGCTGCACCAGACCGGCGTCAAGCACTTCCACCACCCCGCGGTCGGCGAACTCGCCCTCCCCTTCGAGGCGATGCCCATCCCGACCGAGCCCGGCCTCACCCTCACCGCCCTCAGCGCGGAACCGGGCACCCCGGCCCACGACAGCCTTCAGCTGCTGGCCAGTTGGGCCGCGACCCTCGACCAGGACACCACCGCGGAGCTGTGACGAGGAGTGCCGTTCGGCACCGGGTCACGGCACGTGCGACGGGCCGGGCCTCCGACATCGTTGTCGAAGACCCGGCCCGCGCGATGCGCTGATCTACGGGACGCGGCCGGACCCGAGCGGGCACCGGACGCCGGGGAGTGCCGTCGGCCTACGGCGTGTAGACGGCGGCACTGCCGTACAGCTGCTTGGTGAACGCGGAGACGTCGGCGGTGCGGTCGGTGCCGTCGAGGTTGTACGTCAGGAAGACGCCGTACCCCTCACTGACCGTGCGGGCGGCGAGGGAGGCGGCCGTGCTCTGCGAGGTGCCGCCGATCTGGACGGCCGCCGGTGACAGCTTCGACTTGGGCAGGGCGATGCCGGGGACCTGCCAGCTGCCGTAGTACGGGTTCCAGGCGTAGTCGAACTTGGAGGTGACGTCGACGCCGCCGTAGGACAGGCGCGACGCGGCCGGGCCGATGTTGTAAAGGCTGATGATCTTGCCGGGCATGTTGGCGCGCAGTGCCGACACCAGGTACACGAACGAGCTGGCGTTGGGCTGGGTGGTGCCGTTGTTGCCGTAGTCGGCGTACTCGTCGTCGAAGTCGATGCCGTCGAGGCCGTACTTGGTCACGGTGTCCGACAGTTGCTTCGCGAACGTCGAAGCCGTCTGCTGGGACGGGAAGTTGGCGAAGCCCGAGCCCTGGTGGTTGCCGAGCACCGAGAGGACGACCTTGATGCCCTTCTGCTGCAACGGCCGTATCTGCGTGGCGGCGTTGTCGAGGACGCTCTGCACGTTCGGGTTGAAGTACAGGGTCCCCGCCTTCGTGCCCGCGTCGTAGTTGATGTTCGCCGCGAAGATCACGGCGATGTCGAAGACGTTGGCGCCGCCGTTGGAGAGGGTGTATTTGCCGACGTTCAGCATGCTGTTGTTGTTCACCTCGACGTACGCCACCGAGGTCGGTCCCTGCTTCGCGGCGGCGGGCGCCGCCGCCGCGCCGCTCGTGGCGGTCGCGCCCAGGGCGAGGGCCGCGATCGCCGAGAGGGCGAGCGCGGCCGTCCTTACTCTTCTCCGCACCGGAGTGAACATCGTTGATCGGTCTCCCATCGCATGGAGCGGCGCCCGCCCTGCCGACGAGCGCCGAGGGGTCCCCCGCCCCTTCCGTTCCCGGGACCGAATCCCCGGAACCATGCGGGAACCCTTCCCGACTCCACGCACATCCCGCCACAACTCTCAATCCGGGCAAGGGAGTTGCTGGAAATCTGCGCGGCACGGGACGCATGCGACACCGCCCCTACAACCCCACGATCTTGTTCCACTCCTTCGCGAACTCCACCCGCTCCGTCGACGTGATGTCCCGCGCGATCGCGAGGTGCTTCCGCATCGTCGAGTCCGGGAAGATCAGCGGGTTCTCGGCCAGCGCCGCCGTGTCCTTGTCCTTGGAGTCCGCGAGCACCGCCTGCGCCGCGGGGACGGGGCAGACGTAGTTGACCCAGGCGGCGAGTTCCGCGGCGACCTCGGGGTCGTAGTAGTAGTCGATCAGCTTTTCGGCGTTGGTCTTGTGGCGGGCCAGGTCGGGGATCATCAGGGAGTCCGCCCAGAGTTCGGCGCCCTCCTCGGGCACGACGAAGCGGATGTCCGGGTTGTCGGCCTGGAGCTGGATCACGTCGCCGGAGTAGGCCTGACAGGCGAGGACGTCGCCGCTGACCAGGTCCTTGGTGTAGTCGTTGCCGGTGAAGCGGCGGATCTGGTTCCGGCTGATCTGGGTCTGTACCTGGTCGCACACCTTGTAGAAGTCCGCGGCGGTCCACTTGGTGATGTCGACGCCGTTGCCCTGCATGAGCAGCGCGAACGCCTCGTCCAGGCCGGAGAGCAGGGTGACCCGGCCCTTCAGGTCGCTCGCCCACAGGTCGGAGACATGGCGGATCTCGCGGCCGAGCTTGCGGTGGTTGTACGCGATGCCGGTGATCCCCGACTGCCACGGCACGGTGTACCGGCGGCCCGGGTCGAAGGCGGGCGAACTGAGCTGCGGGTCAAGGTACTTCGCCACGTTCGGCTGCGCGGACCGGTCCATCCGCTGGACCCAGCCGAGGCGGACGAACCGCGCGCACATCCAGTCGCTCATGACGATCAGGTCGCGGCCGGTCTGCTGGTGGTTCATGAGCGCCGGGCTGATCTTGCCGAAGAACTCGTCGTTGTCGTTGATCTCCTCGATGTAGTCGACGGAGATCCCGGTCTTCTTCTCGAAGGCGTCCAGCGTGGGCCGCTTCGTCTGGTCGTCGTCATCGGTGTCGATGTACAGCGGCCAGTTCGCCCAGGTCAGCTTCTTGTCCTTCGCGGACAGATCGGCACCGGCACGGTCCCCCGCCTTCACATACGCGGCGGGCACACCGCACCCGGCGAGCGCGCCGAGCGCGGCGGTACCGCCGAGGGCGCGCAGCAGGGAGCGGCGGGAGGGCGGGAACGACTTCGGAGTCTGGGGCACCCGCGCAGCATGACCCGCCGACCTGTCCCCGATCAATGGACGCTGCGTCGAGCGGGTTCCCGCGGACCCGACACCTTGTCGATCGGTTGCCTGTGAAGTAACCGCCCGTTCACACGGAGCGGACGGCGCGAGGTCTTCGCCGGCGCCGGTCCGGGTGTCCGGCACCGCGGCAGCCAGGTCTCCCCGGAACACAACACCGCGGCCCCGCACGGGAGTTGATCCCGTACAGGGCCGCGCGTGTACGTCCGGTCAAGCGCCGCAGGCCTACGCGTCCAGCGACGTCATCACATGCTTGATCCGCGTGTAGTCCTCGAAGCCGTAGCCCGACAGGTCCTTGCCGTAGCCCGACTTCTTGAAGCCGCCGTGCGGCATCTCGGCGACCAGCGGGATGTGGGTGTTGATCCACACGCAGCCGAAGTCCAGGGACTTCGACAGCCGCATCGCGCGCCCGTGGTCCTTAGTCCACACCGAGGACGCCAGCGCGTAGTCGACGCCGTTGGCCCACTCGATGGCCTGGGCCTCGTCCGTGAAGGACTGGACGGTGATGACCGGGCCGAAGACCTCGTTCTGGATGATCTCGTCGTCCTGCTTGAGGCCCGAGACGACGGTCGGGGCGTAGAAGTAGCCCTTCTCGCCCACCCGGTGGCCGCCGGACTCCACCTTCGCGTGCGCCGGCAGCCGCTCGATGAAGCCGGTCACCTGCTTGAGCTGGTTGGCGTTGTTGAGCGGGCCGTACAGCACGTCCTCGTCGTCCGGCTGACCCGTCTTCGTCTCGGCCGCCGCCTTCGCGAGCGCCGCCACGAACTCGTCGTGGATCGACTCCTGGACCAGGACGCGCGTCGCCGCCGTACAGTCCTGGCCCGCGTTGAAGAAGCCCGCCACCGAGATGTCCTCGACGGCCTTGGCGATGTCGGTGTCCTCGAAGACGACGACCGGGGCCTTGCCGCCCAGCTCCAGGTGGACCCGCTTGAGGTCCTTGGCCGCGGACTCGGCGACGGACATACCGGCCCGCACCGAACCGGTGATGGAGGCCATCGCCGGCGTGTGGTGCTCGACCATCGCGCGGCCGGTGTCCCGGTCGCCGCACACGACGTTGAAGACGCCCTTGGGCACGATCGAGCCGATGATCTCGGCGATCAGGACGGTGGAGGCGGGGGTGGTGTCCGAGGGCTTCAAGACGACCGTGTTGCCGGCCGCGAGCGCTGGGGCGAACTTCCAAACCGCCATCATCATCGGGTAGTTCCACGGCGCGACCTGCGCGCAGACGCCGATCGGCTCGCGCCGGATGATCGAGGTCATGCCCTCCATGTACTCGCCGGCCGAGCGGCCTTCGAGCATCCGGGCCGCGCCCGCGAAGAAGCGGATCTGGTCGACCATCGGCGGGATCTCCTCGGAGCGGGTGAGCCCGATCGGCTTGCCGGTGTTCTCCACCTCGGCCGCGATCAGCTCCTCCGAGCGCTCCTCGAACGCGGTGGCGATGTCCAGCAGGTACTTCTGCCGCTTGGCCGGGGTCTCGTCCCGCCAGGCCGGGAAGGCCGCGGCGGCGGCCACCATCGCGGCGTCGACGTCCGCCTCGCCAGACAGCGGCGCGGTCGCGTACGCCTCACCGGTCGCCGGGTTGACCACCTCGGTGGTCCGTCCGTCGGCGGCGTCCCGGAACTCACCGTCGATGTAATTGCGCAGACGACGCAGCTCGGTGCTCACTTCCGGCCCTCCAAGGTCTGGGTGTTCTGAGTGGGTGATCTGGATGTTCTGGGAGTTCTGAGTGTGTCCATTCACTGAGACACCCACCCTAATCGCCCGGCCCACGTTTTCAACACCCCTGATCGCGCCAAGGCTACGAAATCCGCAAGTCTCGACCACGTAAACAACGAATTTCATCGAAGCGGCCTTGCGGAACGGTCGAGACGTCGTGCACAGTGAAGCCGTGGCCAGTCGCAGCGCAGAACAGAGGGACTCCCGCGAGTCCAGGAACGGCAGCACTCCTCATCTGGACGCCGTCTCCCTCGCCATCATCGAGCAGCTCCAGGAGGACGGCCGCCGGCCGTACGCCGCGATCGGCAAGGCCGTAGGCCTCTCCGAGGCGGCCGTGCGCCAGCGCGTCCAGAAGCTGCTCGACCAGGGCGTCATGCAGATCGTCGCCGTCACGGACCCGCTCACCGTGGGTTTCCGCAGACAGGCGATGGTCGGGGTGAACGTCGAAGGTGATGTCGAGAACGTCGCCGACGCGCTGACGGCCATGCCGGAAGTGGAGTACGTGGTGATGACCGCGGGCTCGTACGACCTCCTCGCCGAGATCGTCTGCGAGGACGACGACCACCTGCTGGACGTCATCAACAAACGCATCCGGGCGCTGCCCGGCGTGCGCTCCACCGAGAGCTTCGTTTATCTGAAGCTCAAGAAGCAGACCTACATGTGGGGAACCCGATAACCGTGAGCAAGGACCTCAGCCGCACCGCGTACGACCACCTGTGGATGCACTTCACCCGCATGTCCTCGTACGAGAACGCGCCCGTTCCCACGATCGTCCGTGGCGAGGGCACCTACATCTACGACGACAAGGGCAAGCGCTACCTCGACGGTCTCGCGGGTCTGTTCGTGGTCCAGGCCGGTCACGGCCGCGCCGAGCTGGCCGAGACCGCCGCCAAGCAGGCGCAGGAGCTGGCGTTCTTCCCCATCTGGTCGTACGCCCACCCGAAGGCCGTAGAACTGGCGGAGCGCCTCGCCCACTACGCGCCGGGCGACCTGAACAAGGTCTTCTTCACCACCGGCGGCGGCGAGGCCGTGGAGACCGCCTGGAAGCTCGCCAAGCAGTACTTCAAGCTGCAGGGCAAGCCGACCAAGTACAAGGTCATCTCCCGCGCGGTCGCCTATCACGGCACTCCGCAGGGCGCCCTGTCCATCACCGGACTCCCGGCCCTGAAGGCCCCGTTCGAGCCGCTCGTCCCCGGCGCGCACAAGGTCCCGAACACCAACATCTACCGCGCCCAGCTCTTCGGCGACGACCCGGAGGCCTTCGGCCGCTGGGCCGCCGACCAGATCGAGCAGCAGATCCTCTTCGAGGGCCCGGAGACGGTCGCCGCGGTCTTCCTGGAGCCCGTGCAGAACGCCGGCGGCTGCTTCCCGCCCCCGCCCGGCTACTTCCAGCGGGTCCGCGAGATCTGCGACCAGTACGACGTGCTCCTGGTCTCCGACGAGGTCATCTGCGCCTTCGGCCGCCTCGGCACGATGTTCGCCTGCGACAAGTTCGACTACGTGCCGGACATGATCACCTGCGCCAAGGGCATGACCTCGGGCTACTCCCCGATCGGCGCCTGCATCATCTCCGACCGCCTGGCCGAGCCGTTCTACAAGGGCGACAACACCTTCCTGCACGGCTACACCTTCGGCGGCCACCCGGTCTCCGCCGCGGTCGGCCTCGCCAACCTCGACATCTTCGAGCGCGAGGGCCTCAACCAGCACGTCCTCGACAACGAGGCCAACTTCCTGCAGACCCTGCAGAAGCTGCACGACCTCCCGATCGTCGGCGACGTCCGCGGCAACGGCTTCTTCTACGGCATCGAGCTCGTCAAGGACAAGGCCACCAAGGAGACCTTCACGGACGAGGAGTCGGAGCGCGTGCTCTACGGCTTCGTCTCCAAGAAGCTCTTCGAGTACGGCCTCTACTGCCGCGCCGACGACCGCGGTGACCCGGTCATCCAGCTGTCGCCGCCGCTGATCTCCGACCAGTCGACCTTCGACGAGATCGAGGGCATCGTCCGCCAGGTGCTGACCGAGGCCTGGACGAAGCTCTAACCTCCGGCGAGGCTCCAGCCTCCGGCAGTTCAGCGGTTTATACGGCCCGGGGTGCACCCGTTCGAGTGAGAAGGGTGCACCCCGGGCCGTGTGCTGTCCGGGGTCGCACCCCCACCCTCCTTAGCGTGCCTGGTAACCGATCGGCCCCGTCCTCGTTCCCCCGCAAGGGGGACGCGGTACGGAAAACGGATCAGAACGAGGTGTACGCGCATGGTGGCCCCGCCGGACAACGACGTGCTCTGGGCACGTGCCCTGCACTTCCAGCACCACGACGGCACGCCCGCGCTCGGCGGCGTCTCGCTCGGCGTCCGGGAGGGCGAGATCCTCGCCGTCACGGGCCCGCGCGGCAGCGGCAAGACGACCCTGCTGCGCTGCCTCTCCGGCCTGGAGCGCCCCGGCCGCGGCGAGGTCTGGTTCAACAGCGTGCCCGTGCACACCATGGGCCCGCTCACCCGGGAACGGCTGCGCCGCGACCGCTTCGGCTGGATCGACCCGGCCCCCGTGCTCGTCCCGGAGCTGAACGTCTGGGAGAACGCGGCCCTCCCCCTGATGCTGCGCGGCACCAGCCGCCGCCGTGCCAAGACCGCCGCCCTGGAGTGGCTGGACCGCCTCGACATCGGCGACCACGCCCGCAAGCGCCCGCACGAGCTGCGCCAGGCGGAGCGCCAGCGCGTCTCGATCGCCCGCGCGCTGGCCCCAGCGCCCACCGTGCTGTTCGCCGACGAGCCGACCGCCCCGCTGCACCGCGCGGACCGCGCCCAGGTCCTGCGCACGCTCACGACGGCCGCCCGCTCGCACGGCATCACGGTCGTCCTCGCGACCCACGAGGCGGAGACCGCGGCCCTCGCGGACCGCACGGTGTCGCTCCTGGACGGGCGCCGGGTGAACACGGTCCACCTCCCCCCGGTCGCCGAGTCGGAAGGCCGGGCCGCGTGCTCGCTCTCCGTCTGACCCGCGGCTCGCACCCCGCCGTCCAACTGCGCCGCCTGCTGGTCGCGGTGGCCTCGGCGGGCACGGGCTTCCTCCTCCTCTGCACCCTCGGCTACGCGATGAGCCACCCCGACTCCGCCGCCGCCGCGGCCCTCCGCCTGGCCTGGTGCGCGACCCCGCTGGCCGCCACGGTCTACTTCGCGGTCGCCGTCGCCCGCACCGACCCGGCGACGAAACCCCGCCCCGGCCTCTCCGCGATCGGCCTCGGCCCGGGCCGCCTGATGGCGATCTCGGCAACGACGACCGCGTTGGCCTGCACCCTCGGCTCCATGCTCGCCCTGCTCTTCTTCCTCCACCTCCGCGGCGACCTCACGGGCATGCCCTTCGACGGAGCGGCCGCGGAGTTCCTCGCCTCGGACACCCCCCTCCCCCTCCCCGCCGCCCTCACCCTCCTCGCCATCGTCCCCGTGACCGCCTCCGTCGCGGTGGCCTTCACCCTCCGCCCGAAGGACACCTCCCCGAAGAACACCCCGAGGTCCTACGGCCGTTTCGGCGCCTACGGCAAGTCGGGCACCCGCGAGACCTTCGGGGCGTACGGCAGGTTCGGCGCCCACCTGCGAACGGGCGGCCGTACGGCGGCAGTTGAGGACGCCCCGACCCCGGCGCCCGAACCGGCGGCCGACACCGAACCGACCACACCCGACCCGGACCCCACCCGCCCCCCT
Source organism: Streptomyces sp. NRRL F-525 (assembly GCF_000716605.1). Lineage (GTDB taxonomy): Bacteria > Actinomycetota > Actinomycetes > Streptomycetales > Streptomycetaceae > Streptomyces. The sequence goes on from NZ_JNXE01000016.1 coordinate 45,582, forward strand.
GCCCCCCGCGAGGTCCCCAAGGGCCTCCCCTGGGGTGTTGCCGTCCTCGCCGCCGGTCTCGCCGTAGAGGCGTACGCGAACCGGACGGCGGACACCGACGGGCTGTCGATGCCCGGCGGTCACGTGGGCGGCCCGGCGGGGGTGCTGGCCGGCTGGGTGCTGACCGCGATCGGTCTCGCCCTGGCGGGCCCCGGCCTCACCCACCTGTGCGGACGGCTCCTCCAGGCCGTGCGCCCGGGCGCCCTCCGGCTCCTCGCGGGCCGGGTCCTCATGGAGGAGGCGACCCGCATCGGCCGCCCGCTGGGCGTGGTCTGCGCGGTGGCGTCGGGCGCGTACGCGATGACCGCGCTCTACGACACGGACGCGGCCGTCGGCCCGCTCACCACCCTCGGCACGCTCCTGGTGACCGGCTGCACGGTGGCGACCCTGCTCACCGCCGCCGTCGAGGCCCGGCAGGCCCGCGCCGACACCACGGCCGCGCTGGTACGGCTGGGCGCCCCGGCCACCGTGCTGCGCAGCGCGGCGGCCCTGCGCGCGGGGGCGCTGCTCGCCCTGTTCGTGCCGCTGACCGTCGTGATCGCCGAACTCGCGGCACTTCCGCTCGCCCACCGATGAGTTTTTCCCGGAGTGCCGGTCTACCCACCGAATAGCACGCACGCCCGATGGGAGAGGCCCCAGCATGTACCAGCAGATGATCTTCGTGAACCTGGCCGTGAACGACGCCGCCGCGTCGAAGAAGTTCTTCACCGAGCTCGGTTTCTCGACCAACCCCCAGTTCAGCTCGGACGACACCACCTGTGTCGTGATCAGCGAGACGATCATCGCGATGCTCCTGGAGAAGAAGCGCTACAGCGACTTCACGAAGAAGGACATCGCCGACTCGGCCAAGACCAGCGAGGTGCTGCTGTGTCTGAGCGCCGAGAGCCGCGAGAAGGTCGACGAGCTGATCAACAAGGCGGTCGCGGCAGGCGGCACCGCCAACGACGACGTCCAGGACCAGGGTTTCATGTACGGGCGCTCCTTCGAGGACCTCGACAACCACTCCTGGGAGATCGTGTGGATGGACCCGGCGGCCGTCCAGGGCTGAGCGGTCGGGTGCCTAGCATGGGCGCGTGCAGACGAGCCCGGCCCATGCGGCCCACCACGACGAACGCGAGATCGAGACGGTCGAGGACTTCGACGCGACCGTCTCGTCCCGCGGCACTCTCGCCGGACACCGCGTCCAGGGCGTCGATCTGACGGACCGTACGCGGGAGTTGCTCACCACGGACACCTCGGGCGCCGTCTTCCTCGGCTGCCCGATGCGCGACGAGGCGGCCACGAAGGTCCGCGCCGACGGCGCCTTGGTCTTCCCGCCCGTCCCGCACCTCCCGTTCGACCCCTACCGCGGCCATCTCTACACGCCGGACGAGCTGTTCGCCTCGCTCGACAAGGGGTACGAGCAGACGCCGGACGCGCTCGCGTACGCCTGGTTCCAGCGGACCAAGGCCGACGGCGACATATACGCGTCGATGCTGCGCGCCGTCCACGACGACTCCATCTCCGACGCCCTGGACGAACTCCTGCGCGGCGCACGGGTGGTGGGCGTCATGGGCGGCCACGCGATGGCCCGCGGGACGGAGGCCTACGGCGGTGCCGCGCGCCTGGGCCGCGAGCTGAGCCGCGCCGGGTTCACGGTGGCGACCGGCGGCGGACCCGGCGCGATGGAGGCGGCGAACCTGGGCGCGTACGCGGCGCCGTACGAGGACGCCATGCTGGAGGAGGCGTGCCAACTCCTCGCCGGATCACCGTCGTTCAGCCCCTCGATCACCGACTGGGCCCAGGGCGCCTTCGAGGTCCGCACCCGCTGGCCGAAGGGCAACCACTCGATCGGCATCCCGACGTGGTTCTACGGCCATGAGCCGCCGAACGCCTTCGCCTCGCACATCGCCAAGTACTTCGCCAACGCCACCCGCGAGGACGGCCTGTTGGCCCGCTCGAACGCCGGGGTGGTGTTTCTGCCGGGCGCGGCCGGGACCGTACAGGAGATCTTCGACAACGCGACGCCGAACTACTACGAGTCGCGCGGCGAGCCCACGCCGATGGTTCTCGTGGACCGGGAGCACTGGACGGAGCGGCTGCCGACCTGGCCGCTGCTGCGTGCACTTGCCCGGGAACGGCCGATGGAGGCCCGTATCGCCCTCGTTGACCGGATCGAGGAGGCTCCGGAAGCACTGAAACGTCTCACTGATTAAAGTGCGGGTAAAGGCAACTGCTGTACACCGCATATGCATTGACACTGCTTACGCAGCACTTATAGACCAGTGAGACTCCTGGGGGCAGTGGTGCCTCACCTCATTGCCGCTCCATCTCCCCCTAAACCCCCCGCAGTTGCACATCCCGTGAAGGGCAAACGTGTCCATATCTCGACGTTCCGTACGCATCCTCGGTGTCGCGTCCGCCTCGGCCGCACTCGCACTCGGATTCGCGGGCAACGCGCTCGCCTGCAACATCAGCGAGTTCTCCGCCGAAGCCACGTGTGACGGCGCCAACGGTGTCATCACCGTCACCGACAAGGACGCCTCGGCCACCGAGGCGACCATCACGGTGTTCCTGGAGAACAACGGTTCCGACGCCAAGCAGGTCGGCGACGCGCAGACCGTCAAGGGCTCGAAGGAAGGTGTCTCCGTCACCTTCGCCGAGGACTGGCAGCCGAACGCGACGTACCGCGTTCACGTCAAGGCCGGCAACCTGGTCGACAAGGACATCACGCCGAACCTGACCACCCCGTCCAAGGCCTGCGCGACGGACTCGCCCAGCCCGAGCCCGTCGGAGTCCTCTCCGGCACCGTCGGAGAGCGCCTCGACCCCGGCCGAGTCCGACACCCCGACCCCGTCGGCCACGGAGAGCAGCAGCACCGCTCCCGCGACGACGACCGACAACGCGCCGTCCCCGGCGGCCGGTTCCTCGAACCTCGCCGAGACCGGTGCCAACTCCAACACCGGCATGATCGCCGGTATCGCGGGCGCCCTCGTCGTCGTGGGCGGCGGAGCCGTCTACTTCGGCATGCGCCGTCGCGGTGCGAACAACGGCGGCTGATCAACAGCCGCTGAACGAAACGCTGTTGTGGCCCGTCCGGTTCGTGGGGACGGGCCACACACATGTCCGGTGCGTGGGTGCGGGCACCCGCGTGCGCGCTAGCCGCCGAGCACGACGATCTCCGCCGCGTCGAACTCCACCCCGACCGCGCTCCCGACCTCCGGCGCCGCCCGCAGCGCGCAGGCCGCCTCCAGGCGCGGCGCGTCCTCCGGCTGGAGCTGTACGGCGACGTGGGTGCCCTTGAAGGTGCGGGCGGCGACCGTGCAGCGCAGGCCCTCGTCGGCGGCCAACAGGCGTACGCCTGCGGGGCGTACGAGGAGTGTGCGGGTGCCCTGCGGGGCGTCCTCGGGGACCGGGACCTTGCCCCAGGGGGTGTCGGCGGCTTCTCCTACGACCGTGGCCTCGACCACGTTGTCGAAGCCCAGGAAGCGGGCCACGAACTCGTCGGCGGGGTGCTGCCAGACCTCAAGTGGCGTACCGGACTGGGCGATCCGCCCGTCCCGCATCACCACGACCCGGTCGGCCAGCGCGAACGCCTCGCCCTGGTCGTGCGTGACCGCGAGCACGGTGGTGCCCAACGTGCCGAAGAGTTCCCGGAGTTCGACGACCAGCCGCTCCCGCAGTGACCGGTCGAGCTGGCCGAGGGGTTCGTCGAGCATGAGGAGACGGGGGCGGGGCGCCAACGCCCGGGCCAGCGCCACCCGTTGCTGCTCACCGCCGGACAGTCCGGCGACGGCACGGTGGGCCGCACCCGGCAGCCCGACCAGGTCGAGCAACTCGCCCACCCGGTCGCCCTGTTGCTTTTTCGACGCCCCGTGCATGCGCAGCCCGAAGGCCACGTTGCCGGCCACGTCCCGCTGCGGGAACAGCTGGTGGTCCTGGAACATCAGACCCACCCCGCGCTTGTGCGCGGGCACGCCCGACTGGTCCCGGTCGTCCAGCAACACCCGCCCGGAGTCGAGGGGTTGGAGCCCGGCGACCGCCCGGAGCAGCGTCGACTTGCCGCTGCCACTGGGCCCGAGCACACACACGATCTCGTGCTCGGCTACACCCAGGTCGACAGCGTCCAGCACCGGGCGCCCACCGAACCGTACGGTCGCGTCCTCAAGGCTGAGCAGCATGGTCGGCGCAGGGTCCGGTTTCACGCTCGGCGGCATGTTCGGCGGCATCTAGAACTCCCCCGTCCGGTCGGTGCGCAGCCGCTCGAGCACCAGCAGGGCCACCGCGCACACCACCATCAGAATCGTCGAAAGGGCCATCGCCTGGCCGTAGTTGAGATCACCGGGGCGCGACAGCAGCCGGGCCACCGCGACCGGCAGGGTCGGGTTGTCGGGCCGCGCGATGAACACGGTCGCCCCGAACTCGCCCAGCGACACCGCGAACGCGAACCCGGCGGCGATCAGCAACGCCCGCCGTACGAGCGGCAGATCGACCTCGCGCCACACCCGCCACGGCGACGCCCCGAGCACGGCCGCCGCCTCGCGGAGCCGCCCGTCCACCGCCCGCAGCACGGGCAGCATCGTCCGTACGACGAAGGGGACACCGACCAGCGCCTGCGCGAGCGGCACCAGGATCCATGAACTCCGCAGATCCACCGGGGGTTTGTCGAGCGCGATCAGGAACCCGAAGCCGACGGTCACCGCCGACACCCCGAGCGGCAGCATCAGCAGCGCGTCGAAGCCCCGGACCAGCCGCCCGGCATCGCGCCGGGTCAGGGCGGCCGCTGCGAGTCCGCCGATCACCACGGCGATGGCGGTGGCGGCGACGGCGTACTCCAGCGAGTTGCCGATCGCGGCGATCGGCGGGACGAGGAAGGTGCCGCCGTCGTCGTGGGTCAGCGCCCGGAAGTACCCGAAGTCCGGTGTGTCCAGCGAGCGTTGGACCAGCACGGCGAGCGGCAGCAGAAGCAACACGGCGATGGACGCGACGACCCCGGCCAGCAGGGTCCACTGGCCGGCCCCGCGCGGGCGCCGTGCGGTCACCGACGGGTCCACGAGCCGTAGGACGCTCTCCCGTCGCCGTACCGTCCAGGCGTGCACGGCGAGAATCGCGCCGACCGCGACGAACTGGACGATCGTCAGGACGGCCGCCGTGGACAGGTCGAAGACCTCCGAAGTCTGGCGGTAGATCTCCACTTCGAGGGTCGAGAAGGTCGGGCCGCCGAGGATCTGGACCACGCCGAAGGACGTGAAGGTGAAGAGGAAGACCATCAGCGCGGCGGCGGCCACGGCGGGCCCCAGCGCGGGCAGCGTCACCGTCCGCCAGGCCCGCAGCCGGGACGCGCCGAGCATCCGCGCGGCCTCCTCCTGGCGCGGGTCGAGTTGGGCCCAGAGGCCGCCCACCGTCCGTACGACGACCGCGTAGTTGAAGAAGACGTGCGCGAGCAGGATGGCCCACACGGTGGTGTCCAGCCGTACGCCCCACAGGTCGTCGAGGAGCCCGCCCCGGCCGACGAGCGCGAGGAAGGCCGTACCGACGACGACCGTCGGCAGCACGAAGGGGACGGTGACGACGGCCCGCAGGACGTGTCGGCCCGGGAAGTCGAAGCGCGCGAAGACGTACGCGCCGGGGAGCGCGATCAGCAGCGTGAGCGCGGTGGAGGCGAGCGCCTGCCAAGTGGTGAACCACAGGACGTGCCGGATGTCGGACTCCACCAACACGTCCCAGACACGGCCCAGTTGCCAGGCGCCGTCGACCTTGAGGCCGCGCGCGACGATCGCGGATACGGGGTAGGCGAAGAACACCGCGAAGAACGCGACGGGTACGGCCATGAGGCCGAGCCGCGTCACGCTGCCCCGATGGGTGCGCCGTGGGGCTACTTCAGTACGAGCGAGGTCCACGACTTGACCCACTGGTCCCGGTCGGCGGCGATCTTCGCGGGCGCCATGGTCTCGGGGTCCGGGGCCTGGCGGCCGTACTTCTCGAACTCCTGCGGGACCTGGGCGCCTTGGATCACCGGGTAGACGAACATGTTGAGCGGCATGTCCTGCTGGAACTCCTTGGTGAGCAGGAAGTCGAGGAACGCCTTGCCGCCCTTGGTGTTCTGCGCGTTGCTGAGCAGTCCCGCGTACTCGGTCTGCCGGAAGCAGGTGCCGTACGACACCCCGGTGGGCGCGGTGGTCGGCTTCGGGTCGGCGTAGATGACCTCGGCGGGCGGCGAGGAGGCGTACGAGACGACGAGGGGCCGGTCGCCGCCCGCCTTCTTGCCACCGGCGGACCCGGAGAACTCCTGGTCGTAGGCCTGCTCCCAGCCGTCGACGACCTTGACGCCGTTGGCCTTGAGCTTCTTCCAGTACGCCTGCCAGCCGTCGTCGCCGTACTGCGCGGCGCTGCCGAGCAGGAAGCCGAGGCCGGGTGAGGAGGTGGCCGCGTTCTCGGTGACGAGGAGGTTCTTGTACTCGGGCTTGACCAGGTCGGCGAAGGACGTCGGCGGGGTCAGCTTGTGCTTGCTGAAGTACGCCTTGTCGTAGTTGACGCAGATGTCGCCGGTGTCGATGGGCGTGACCCGGTGCTTGGTCTGGTCGACGCGGTACTCGGGCTTGACTAGCGCGGAGCCCTTCGCGTCGTAGGACTGGAAGAGGCCGTTGTCGAGCGCGCGGGAGAGCAGGGTGTTGTCGACGCCGAAGAAGACGTCGCCCTGGGGGTTGTCCTTGGTCAGGATCGCCTTGTTGACGGCCTGGCCGGCGTCGCCGTCCTTGAGGACCTTGACCGTGTAGCCGGACTGCTTCTCGAAGTCCTTGAGGACGCTCTTGGAGACGGCCCACGAGTCGTGGCTGACGAGGGTGACGGTCTTGGAGTCGCCGCCGCTGCCGCCGCCGGACGAGCCGCACGCGGAGAGCGTGAGCAGCCCGAGGCCGACGGCCGCGGCGATGCATGCCTTGGTGTGGTGCACGGTTGTTTTCCTCCTGGGGTGTCCAGGAAGAGACGCGGCCCTGCCCACAGGACGCGGGCAGGGCGCAACAGCAAGAGTGGTGACCGAACTTCCTACCCAGAATGACCTGGGCGAGGTTCAGAGGGTCTGCGGACAATCCCGCACTCTCAGCGCTGTGGCGCTCCCCTGTCGGAATATGAAGATGTGCCTACGCCGGTCAGCCTACCGCTCGGTCGCGGCGAGCTGGCCGCACGCTCCGTCGATCTCCTGGCCCCGGGTGTCCCGGACGGTGACCGGCACCCCGTGGGCCGCGATGGCCTCGACGAACGCCTTCTCGTCCTCGGGGCGGGAGGCGGTCCACTTCGAGCCCGGCGTCGGGTTCAGCGGGATGAGATTGACGTGCACGGGCTTGCCCTTGAGGAGGCGGCCGAGGCGGTCACCGCGCCACGCCTGGTCGTTGATGTCGCGGATCAGCGCGTACTCGATGGACAGCCGGCGCCCGGACTTCGCGGCGTACTCCCAGCCCGCGTCGAGGACCTCGCGCACCTTCCACCGGGTGTTCACGGGGACCAGGGTGTCGCGCAACTCGTCGTCGGGCGCGTGCAGCGAGATCGCGAGGCGGCACTTGAAGCCCTCGTCGGAGAACCGGTGGATCGCCGGGACCAGTCCGACCGTCGAGACGGTGATCCCGCGCTGCGAGAGCCCGAGCCCGTCCGGCTCGGGGTCGGTGAGGGCGCGGATGGACTGGACGACCCGCTTGTAGTTGGCGAGGGGCTCGCCCATGCCCATGAACACGATGTTCGAGAGCCGCGCGGGCCCGCCGGGGATCTCGCCGTCGCGCAGGGCACGCATCCCGTCGACGATCTGGTGCACGATCTCGCCGGTCGACAGATTCCGGTCCAGGCCGGCCTGTCCGGTCGCGCAGAACGGGCAGTTCATGCCACACCCCGCCTGCGAGCTGATGCACATGGTGACCCGGTCCGGGTACCGCATCAGCACGGACTCGACGAGCGTCCCGTCGAACAGCCGCCACAGCGTCTTGCGCGTGGTCTCCTGGTCGGTCGACAGATGCCGTACGACGGTCATCAGCTCAGGAAGCAGCGCCTCCTGCAGCTTGGCGCGCGAACCGGCGGGGATGTCGGTCCACTCCGCCGGGTCGTGCGCGAGGCGCGCGAAGTAGTGCTGCGAGAGCTGCTTGGCGCGAAACGGCTTCTCCCCGATCGCGGCGACGGCTTCCTTGCGCTCGGCGGGCGTGAGATCGGCAAGGTGCCGCGGCGGCTTCTGGGCTCCGCGGGGGGCGACGAATGTGAGTTCTCCGGGCTTAGGCATGGCCCTACCAGTGTCGCAGACATACGAAGAGGGACTCGCCGCCCTGTGGACAACGAGCCCCTCGTACGTAAAACCCCAGGTCAGCCCAGTCTTCAGCCGGAGCCGACGAACAGAACCAACAGCAGCCACACCACCGGAGCGGTCGGCAGCAAAGAATCCAGCCGGTCCATGATGCCGCCGTGGCCCGGCAGCAGCGTGCCCATGTCCTTGATGCCCAGGTCGCGCTTGATCATGGACTCGCCGAGGTCGCCCAGCGTGGCGCTGGCCGCGACCGCGAGGCCCAGGACCAGGCCCTGCCACCAGCTGCCGTCGTCGATCAGGAACTGCATGCACAGCGCGCCCGCCACCATCGCGAACGACACCGCCCCGAACAGGCCCTCGCGGGTCTTTCCGGGGCTGATGCGCGGCGCGAGCTTGTGCGTGCCGAAGCGCCAGCCGATGGCGTACGCCCCGGTGTCGCTGACCACGGTCAGCAGCAGGAACGTCAGCACCCGCCAGGCGCCGTCGTCGGCGGTGAGCATCAGGGCGACGAACGTGGCCAGGAACGGCACGTAGAACGCCGCGAAGACGCCCGCCGTGACGTCCTTGAGGTAGCCCTCTGGCGGTTCCGTCATCCGCCAGACGAGGACGGCGAGCGCGGTGAGCGCCATGGCGACCCAGGCGCCCTCAGGGCCCCGGACGTAACCGGCGACGACCATCGCCGCCCCGCCGACCGCCAGAGGCACGAGGGGCGCCTTGATGCCCTTGCGCTCCTGCAGCCGCGAGGTGAGCTCCCACAGGCCGACGACGACGGCGACCGCTATCACTCCGACGAACGCGGCCTTCACCACGAAGAGGGACGCGACGATCACCACGGCGAGCCCGACGCCGACCCCTATGGCCGCACCCAGGTCCCGGCCCGCGCTCTTCTTCTGCGGGGCGGGCGCCGGTGGCGGGACGTCGGACATGGGCTCCGGATTCTGCGGCACCGCCCCGTAGGGCGTCGCCTGCGGCGTGTCAGAGGGCTGCGTCCGCGGGTCGTACGGCTGCGGCTGCCGTACGTCGTACGGCGGTTGCTGCGTCTCGTCGCGGAACAAGGGGCCGCTCAGCCGAGCGGCCCCCCGGTCGTCATCCTGGTGTCCGCCGTATGCGGGCTCGTCGGGCACGATGGGCATGGGGCGAGTCTGCTGCGCCTCAGGCGCATCGTACGTGGGACCCGCCGGGGCAACCCCCTGGACAGGCCCCTGGTCGGACGGCCCCCAGTACCCGGCTTGTGGCGGTGCCCCCCAGGAAGAGTCGTTCATCAGACCTCGAGCAGCTCCGCTTCCTTGTGCTTGAGGAGTTCGTCCACCTGGGCGACGTACTTCGCCGTGGTGTCGTCGAGCTCCTTCTCCGCACGACGGACCTCGTCCTCGCCGGACTCCTTGTCCTTGACGAGCTTGTCCAGCGCGTCCTTGGCCTTGCGGCGGACGGCGCGGATGGACACCTTGGAGTCCTCGGCCTTGGTCCGGGCGACCTTGATGTAGTCCTTGCGGCGCTCCTCGGTCAGCTCGGGGAACGTCACACGGATGATGTTGCCGTCGTTGCTGGGATTGACGCCCAGGTCCGAGTCGCGGATCGCCTGTTCGATGTTCCGCAGCGCGGTCTTGTCGAACGGGGTCACCACGGCCATCCGCGGCTCCGGTACGGAGAACGAGGCCAGCTGGTTGATCGGCGTCAGCGCGCCGTAGTAGTCGGCCACGATCTTGTTGAACATCGCCGGGTGCGCACGGCCGGTGCGGATCGCGGCGAAGTCCTCCTTGGCGACCACGACGGCCTTCTCCATCTTCTCCTCGGCCTCGAGGAGGGTCTCTTCGATCACCACTTGCTCCTGCGTGTCTTGAGTAGGCCCGGCTGCTGTGCTGTGTCGGCGTCGGCGGCCGGCTGCGTCGCGTCTTCTTCCTGCACGGTTCCCGACCGGCAGGACATTGTCCATCCCCCGGTCAGGGTCATCAGCCCTGGCTGCCTTGGTCACCCACAAGCGTGCCGATCTTCTCACCCTTGACGGCGCGGGCGATATTGCCCTCCGCCAGAAGCTCGAAGACCAGGATCGGAAGCTTGTTGTCGCGGCACAGCGTGATGGCGGTCATGTCCGCGACCTTGAGGTCCTGGGTGATGACCTCGCCGTAGCTGAGCGAGTCGAACTTGACGGCCTCGGAGTTCGTCTTCGGGTCGGAGTCGTAGACCCCGTCCACGCCGTTCTTGCCCATCAGCAGCGCCTCGGCGTTGATCTCCAGGGCGCGCTGGGCGGCGGTGGTGTCGGTGGAGAAATAGGGCATGCCCATACCGGCGCCGAAGATGACCACGCGGCCCTTCTCCAGGTGGCGCACGGCGCGCAGCGGGATGTACGGCTCGGCGACCTGGCCCATGGTGATGGCGGTCTGGACGCGGCTGTCGATGCCCTCCTTCTCCAGGAAGTCCTGGAGAGCGAGGCAGTTCATCACCGTGCCGAGCATGCCCATGTAGTCGGAGCGGGCCCGGTCCATGCCGCGCTGCTGGAGTTCGGCGCCGCGGAAGAAGTTGCCGCCGCCGATGACGACGGCGACCTCCGCGCCGTCCCGCACGACGGCCGCGATCTCACGGGCGATCTTGTGCACCACGTCGGGGTCCACGCCCAGGCCGCCGCCTCCGGAGAAGGCCTCTCCGGACAGCTTCAGCATGAACCGGCCGCGTACCTTGCCGTCGTCGCTCTTCTGGGGCTTGGTGGTCATGGTGTTCTCGCCTCTTCAACGTGGTCGCACATACGAAGAAGGCCACTGCCGGTGGGGTGTCTGTCGCATCCCATGCTCGGCAATGGCCTCCTCGTCAGATCTGCTGTCGTCCGCCACGCGCGCGTGCGCGGCGGCGTACCGGGCCGACTGCTGACGACCCTAGCGGGATTCCGCCGGGCGCCGCGCGTCGATCGCGGTACGGACTCAGATGCCGACCTTGATGCGCGTGAAGCGCTTCAGGGTGACACCCGCCTCGTCCAGAACCTTCTGGACGGACTTCTTGGGGTCGAGCGCGTACGGCTGACCGAGCAGCGTCGCGTCCTTGAAGAAGCCGTTGACGCGGCCCTCGACGATCTTGGCGATCGCGGCCTCGGGCTTGCCCTCGGCGCGGGTGGTCTCCTCGGCGATACGGCGCTCGGACTCGACGACCTCGGCCGGCACGTCCTCCTTGGCCAGGTACTTCGGCGCGAAGGCGGCGATGTGCTGGGCGACACCGCGGGCGACCTCGGCGTTCTCCTTGTCCAGCTCGACGAGGACACCGATCTGCGGGGGCAGGTCGGGCATCGTGCGGTGCATGTACGCGGAGACGTAGCCGTCGTCGTACTGGGCGAAGCGGTCGAGGACGATCTTCTCGCCCAGGTTCGCGTTGGCCTCGTCGACGAACGCCTGGACCGTCTTGCCGGGCTCGATGTCGGACGCGAGGAGCGCCGCGATGTCGGCCGGGGCGGAGGCGGCGACGTGCTCGGCGATCTGGCGGGCGACGGACTGGAACTTCTCGCCCTTGGCGACGAAGTCTGTCTCGCACTTCAGCTCGACCAGGACACCGGAGGTGTTGTCCTCGGCGATGACCGAGACCACAGCGCCGTTCTCGGCGGAGCGGCCCTCGCGCTTGGCGACGCCCTTCTGGCCCTTGATACGGAGCGCCTCGACGGCCTTCTCGACGTTGCCGTCGGCCTCGTCCAGCGCCTTCTTGCAGTCCATCATGCCGGCGCCGGTGAGCTCACGGAGCTTCTTGACGTCGGCGGCGGTGTAGTTCGCCATGATCTGTGAATCTCTTCTCGGAGTTCGAAGTCTCGAAGTCGGCGGCGGCCGCAGATAGCGCGGGCTTCCGCCAAGGATCTACGGGCTACGAAGATCTAGGGGCTGTGGATGAACGGCGGGTGGCGCGGTCCGCACCACCCGCCGTCCTCCTGCCAGCCCTTTGGCCCGGAAGGTCAGGCCTGCTCGGCCTCGGCGGCCGGAGCGGCCTCGACCTCGGCGGCGGGCGCCTCGACCTCGGCAGCGGCCTCAGCGGCGGCCGGAGCCTCGTCGGCCTGCTCGGCGTCGGCGACCTTCTCCGTCTCGGCGGAGGTCTGCACCTCGGCCTCGGCGGCGGGGGTCTCGTCGGCCTTCTTCTCGCCCTCGAGCAGGTCGCGCTCCCACGCGGCCAGCGGCTCGCCGGCGGCCTTGTCACCCTTGGCCTCGGCGGCGACACCGGAGCGGCTGATGAGGCCCTCGGCGACGGCGTCGGCGATCACGCGGGTGAGCAGGGTGACGGAGCGGATCGCGTCGTCGTTGCCCGGGATCTTGTAGTCGACCTCGTCGGGGTCGCAGTTCGTGTCGAGGATGGCGACGACCGGGATGTTGAGCTTCCGGGCCTCACCGACCGCGATGTGCTCCTTCTTGGTGTCCACGATCCAGACGGCGCTGGGAACCTTGGACATCTCGCGGATACCACCGAGGGTCTTCTCCAGCTTGGCCTTCTCGCGCGAGAGCACGAGAAGCTCCTTCTTGGTGAGACCGGACGCGGCGACGTCCTCGAAGTCGATCTGCTCGAGCTCCTTGAGGCGCTGCAGACGCTTGTAGACGGTGGAGAAGTTGGTGAGCATGCCGCCCAGCCAGCGCTGGTTGACGTAGGGCATGCCGACGCGGGTGGCCTGCTCGGCGATGGCCTCCTGCGCCTGCTTCTTCGTACCGACGAACATGACCGTGCCGCCGTGGGCGACGGTCTCCTTGACGAACTCGTAGGCGCGGTCGATGTACGACAGCGACTGGAGCAGGTCGATGATGTAGATGCCGTTGCGCTCCGTGAAGATGAAGCGCTTCATCTTCGGGTTCCAACGACGGGTCTGGTGACCGAAGTGGACGCCGCTTTCCAGCAGCTCCCGCATCGTGACGACGGCCATGGCCGTTCTCCTTGATTTACTCGGTTGTGCCGCGAGCACCGGACGGCACTCGCGCCTGACGCCCACGTGCGCGTGCCCAGAGGACCGAGGAGCGCTGACACCGGTTTCGTCTTGACGACGGAGGACCAGATGCCGGGGCGTGCGAAGTCGACCCGGTGACCCGGATCGCCAAAGGAAGTGTACGGGACCCGCGAGGCACCGGGTGACGCCGTTGTCCACAACCCCACGCCGGTCCACAGGTCCCGGCCATGATCGGCCCGGGTACGGCACGGTTTGTGCCATGCGAACGCGACGACATGGACCCCCGATGCGCATGGCACCGGCGCTACTGCTGGCCGTCCTCCTGACCCTGCTGACCTGCACGGCCCGTGCGAACGACAGCCCACCACCCCTACCCGGAGCCCCGGCCCCCTCAGTACCGGCCATCGCCCGCGCCTGGCCCGTCGGTTCCCACCCGTTGGTCCTACGAGGCTGGGAGCCCCCGGCGACGGTCTACGGCCGCGGCCACCGAGGCGTGGACCTGGCGACCCCGGCCGGCGCTGAGGTACGAGCGGTAGCGGCGGGCCGGGTGTCCTTCGCGGGCCGGGTGGCGGGAAGAGGAGTGGTCGCGGTCGAACTGACCGGCACGGACTTACGCACGACGTACGAGCCAGTGACCGCGACCGTGAAGAAGGGCGACGAGGTGGAACCGGGCGAGGTGGTGGGCACCGTGGAAATCACCGGCTCCCATTGCGCAACGACATGCGTGCACTGGGGCTTGCTGAGAGGAGAGACGTACTTGAACCCGCTGGAGCTGCTGCCCCCATGGCTGCTGAATCGGGGCCCATCCCGCCTGCTGCCGGTTCTGTGACCCCGCTTCTTCTAGGGGCGCGGGGAACTGCGCGCCCAGCCCCCACCGGCCCCACACTCAAAACTCAACCCAGAACCCCCCGCAAAGCCATACTCACCGCAGCCTCAGTAATCACCGAGGGATCCTCAGCGGCCCCCAGCTCAATCCGCCGCACAGCCGCATCAACAACACCCTGAACCAACATCGCCGCCAGCCGAGGCTCCGCATGCCCCATATCCCCGAGCGCCGAGACGATCATCGCCACCAACCCCCCATGCGCGGCCCGGATCTTCTCCCGAGCCCCCGCATCGAGTTCGCTCGCGGAGATGGCGACAACAGCCCGATGCCGCCGATCCCCGACCAGGGCAAGCTGCTGCCGCACATACGCCTCGACCTTGCCCTCGGCGGAGCCGGCCCCCTCCATCGCGGAAGACACATCCGCCGCCCACACGGGAAAGTCGACCTCGCACAGCTCCTCGACGACCGCGGCCCGGGAGCGGAAGTACTCGTACACGGACGACCGCGCCAGCCCCGTCCGCTCGGCCAGGGCCGGGAACGTCAGCGCCTCCGTCCCACCCTCGGACAGCAGGGAACGAGCCGCGTCCAGCAGGGCGGCTCGCTGCATCGACCGGTGCTCGGCCACGGAGGCCGCTCGAATCCTTGGCACGTCAACCACTCTACGGACGGCGCACCCCCGGCGGGAGTGACCCAGGCCATGCAGGCACGATTCTGCGAGGTCACCCAGGCCGTACTCCTTCTGCTCAGCGGCCAAAACTCGCCAGCTTGGCGCGCAACTGCAGCACGGACTTGGTGTGGATCTGGCTGACCCGGCTCTCGGTCACCCCGAGCACGTTGCCGATCTCGGCGAGGGTCAGGCCCTCGTAGTAGTACAGCGTGACGACGGTCTTCTCCCGCTCGGGCAGCGTGTTGATCGCCCGCGCCAGGAACCTCCGCAGCTCCCGCCCCTCGGCCACCTCCACCGGGTTGTCGGCGGCGGTGTCCTCCAGGGTGTCCATCAGGCTGAGCCGGTCGCCGCCCTCGCCGCCGGCGTGCAGCAGCTCCTCCAGGGCGACCACGTTGGCCAGCGACAACTGGCTGAAGACGGCGTGGAGTTCCTCCACCGCGATGCCCATCTCGGCGGCCACCTCGCCCTCGCTGGGCGTGCGCCTCAGCCGTGCCTCCAGCGTGGCGTACGCCCGCTCGACGTTCCGCGCCTTCTGCCGTACCGAGCGCGGGATCCAGTCCAGCGCGCGGAGTTCGTCGATCATCGCGCCCCGGATGCGGGTGATCGCGTACGTCTCGAACTTGATCTCCCGCTCGATGTCGAACTTCTCGATCGCGTCGATCAGTCCGAACACCCCCGACGACACGAAGTCCGCCTGTTCCACATTGGGCGGCAGCCCGACGCTCACCCGTCCCGCGACGTACTTCACGAGCGGCGAGTAGTGCAGGATCAGCTGCTCACGCAGCCGCTCGTCGCCCGTCGTCTTGTACGACCGCCACAGCTCGTCGAGCGTCGAGGGAGCGGGCGGCCGGACGCTGCCACCGTCGCGGGCGGCTGGGGGGATCGCCGCCCGGTCGGACCCGGAGGTGTGCTGGGGCATTCGTCGCCTTGTGCCGTTCTGCCGTGAAGTGGGGTTGCCTGGGTGAGCTGTCGGAGTGATGGGGAGATGCCGGTCTGTGCCGGAATCCCCGTGAGCGTAGCGTGACTGGAGTGTCGCGGTGTGCGAAGGGCGGGGCTCGGACCGGGCACGGACGCGTTCGACGAGGTGCCGGAACAGGTCACTCCGATCGCTCTGCGTGATCATCGGAATGCGCCAACTGCGGGAATTCCCAAGGGTGTCGGGGTTCCCCCGGACGGCCGAACACACTCGGTCAGCGGCGCCCCCGATCCGGCCGGACCGAGATCATCGCCTGGCGTGTCAACTTCCAGCCGTCGCCGTGTCGTTCGACGTAACCAAGTGCTCGGAGTTCGTACAGTCTCGCGATCGCGTCGTCCTCCGTGGTCTGCGCACCGCGCGCGATCTGCCCCGGCGGCGCGGCCCTGTTGCCGGGCAGTGCGGCGAGGACGCGCTGGGCGGCCGGCTCCAACAGGTCGCGCGGGAGCACCGGTCCGCGTCGGTCCGGGGCCAGTTCGCCCATGCCACCGACCAGTTCGACGACTTCCGCGGCGTCGGTGACCAGCACCGCGTCCCCGCGCAGGAGTTCGTGCACTCCGGCTGACAGCGCACTGGTCGCCGGCCCAGGTACCCCTATGGTGTGACGCCCCAATCGCTGTGCGGCCCGCGCCGTGACGAGCGACCCGCTCCGGTACGCGGCCTCGACCACCACGGTGCCCCGCGTGAGCGCGGCGATCACCCGGTTCCGGAGGATGAACCTGCTCGGTGTCGGATGCTCGCCGGGCGGCAACTCGCCGACCACGAGCCCCTGTTCGGCGATCCTGCGGATCAACTCGGCGTGCCCGCGCGGGTAGGGCCGGTCGACGCCGCACGCGAGGACGGCGACCGTGACCCCGGTCGCACCGAGGGCGCCGCGATGGGCGGCGCCGTCGACTCCGTAGGCACCGCCGGAGACGACCACCCAGCCGCGTTCGGCCAGTCCGGCGGCGAGGGTGGCCGCCATGTGCGCGCCGTACTCGGTGCAGGCGCGGGCGCCGACGACGGCGACCGACTTGAGTGCCAACATCCGCAGGTTGGGTTCCCCGCGCACCCACAGCCCGATGGGCCGCGCGTCCCCGAGGTCGTCGAGCTGGGCGGGCCACTCGACATCACCGGGACACACGAACCGGACGCCCGCGTCCCGCGCAACGGCCAAGTCCCGCCCGGCCTCGAGCAGTTGGGCCCGCGCACACAGCCCGGCCCACCGCTTGTCGGTCACCCCGGTCAGCTGCGGCCCTCCGTTCCACAGCCGCCGGGCGACCTCCACGGCCCCGAGCTCCCGAATCCATCGCCCGGCGACCTCGTCCCCGGGTTCGACAACCCGGGCGAGAAAGACACGCGCGAACAGGTCGTCGCCCGCGTCTTGGAGCCCGGCCGGGTCATGGGTTCCGGTCGCGTCATCGGGCCCGGTGCGGCCATCCATCCCGGTCACCGCATCGGGTCCGGTCCGACCGGCGGTTCCGGTCTGGCCATCGGTTCCGGCCTGGCTATCGGTTCCGGCCTGGCCATCGGTTCCGGTCATGACGTCGGCCCCGGTGCGGCCGCCCAAACCACTCACGCCATCGGACCCGGCCCGACCATCCACCCCAGTCACGCCATCAGTCCCGGTCTGACCATCAGTTCCGGTCATGACGTCGGCCCCGGTGCGGCCACCGAACCCAGTCACGCCATCAGTCCCGGTCCGACCATCGGCCCCGGTCCTGCTACCGGTCCTGGTCCGATCATGGGACCCACTCGAATCATCGAACCCGGTCACATCGTCGACCCCGCTCCGGCCATCGACCTCAGTCACGGCGCCGGCCCCGATCGTGCCGCCGGTCCCGGTGCGGCAAGGAGACCCGTTCGCACCATCGAACCCGGTCACATCGTCGGTGCCGGTCCGGCCATCCACCCCGGCCCGGCCATCGGCCCCGGTCACGCCATCGGCGCCGATCGTGCCACCGATCCCGGTCCGACCATGGGTCCCGCTCGCACCATCGAACCCGGCTACATCGTCGCCCCCGGCCCAGCCATCGACCCCGCCCGCGTCATCAATCCCGGCCCGATCATGACTCCCGGCCCGATCATGCCCCCCGGTCCAACCATCGCCCCTCGCCCGGTGATTGACCCCGCCCATGTCCTCGGCCCGGGTCACGTCATCGCCCCGGGTCACGTCATCGCCCCGATCGCCATCGGCACGCCTCGCGGTACGCCGGTGCGCAGTTGGAGCGCGAGGGCCACATCGGTCACCCCGGGTCGGTCGTGGCCGACCAGGTCCGCGACCGTCCAGGCGACGCGCAGCACCCGGTCCAGCCCGCGCGCGGTGAGCGCGCCGCGCTCCAGGCTGCGCTCGGCCTCGTCCATCGCCCCGCGCTCGGCGTGCCAGCGGCTGCGCAGTTCGCGGCCGGGCACCTCGCTGTTGGTGCGCCAGGGCGTGTCCGCGAGCCGTGCCGCAGCCCGCTCCCTGGCCGCCCGCACCCGGTCCGCGACCGTCGCCGTGGACTCTCCCCGCGAACCGCGTCCGGTGAGCTGTTCCCGCGTGACCCGGTCCACCTCCACCCTCAGGTCCACCCGGTCGAGCAGCGGCCCGGAGAGCCTGGCCTGGTACCTCCGGATCGACATCGGCGCGCACTCGCACAGGTCGCCGGTCTGCGAGAAACGACCGCACGGACAGGGGTTGGCGGCCAGCACCATCAGGAACCTCGCCGGGAAACGTACGACCCCCGCACTCCGCGCGATCACCACATGCCCGGCCTCCAGAGGTTGTCGTAGCGCGTCCAGGGCCTGGCCGCTGAACTCGGGCGTCTCGTCCAAGAACAGGACGCCTCGATGGGACAGCGACACCGCCCCGGGCCGTGCGATCCCCTGCCCGCCCCCGACGAGGGCCTGCATCGTCGCCGAATGGTGCGGGGCGCAGTAGGGAGCGACGTCGATCAGGGGTTTGCCCGGAGGCAGCAGGCCCGCCACCGAGTGGACCGCCGTGACCTCCAAGGACTCCTGCCGGTCGAGCCGGGGCAACACCGCGGGCAACCGCTCCGCGAGCATCGTCTTCCCTGCCCCCGGCGGGCCCGCGAGGAACAGGTGATGGCCGCCGGCCGCCGAGACCTCCACCGCCGTCCGTGCCGAGAACTGGCCGACGACATCGGCGAGATCGTGCCCCGGATCGTACTGGGACGCGCCCATGCTGTGCATCCCCGTGGCGGAGCCCGTGCCGGGCATGCGCAGCCCGGCGAGCAGCGGGTCCGGGCGTCCCAGCTCGTCCGGATCCTCGTCGGGTACCGGTTCGTCGGCGAGTACGGCGATCAGCTGCCGCAGGGTGCGGACGCCCAGGACGGACACCCCGGGCACGAGGGACGCCTCGGCGACGGCGCACTCCGGGACGACGACCTGCTCGTATCCGGAGTCGGCCGCGGCCAGCACGGCGGGCAGGATGCCCCGGACCGGCCGGACCCGTCCGTCCAGGCCGAGTTCGCCGATCATCACGATGTCGGCGAGCACACGCGGATCGATCCGCTCGGCCGCACCGAGGACGGCCGCCGCCACCGCGAGGTCGAACCCGCTGCCGCTCTTCGGCACCGACGCCGGGCTGAGCCCGACCGTCAGCTTCTTCTGCGGCCAGGGCGCACCCGAGTTGACGACCGCGGCCCGCACCCGGTCCTTGCTCTCCGTCAGGCTCTTGTCGGGCAGTCCCACCAGCGTGAACGCGGCGACGCCCGGTTCGAGGTCGGCCTGGACCTCGACCACCACACCTTCGACGCCCACCAGCGCCACCGAACACGTACGAGCGAACCCCATCTCAGACCACCCCCCGGACGTGCTCGACCACGGCCCTGCCGCACCGGGGCACGACAACACCCACCAGGTCGATACGGACCCCTCCCGGCGGGGCTCCGCCGTGCGCGTGGATCCATCGCTCGGCGAGGCCCCGTAGGCGCTCCGCCTTCTGGGGTGTGACGGCGGCCATCGGGTGCTCGAAGGCGCCCGTCCGCCGGGTCTTGACCTCGCAGACCACCAGGACGTCGCCGTCCCGCGCCACGATGTCGATCTCGCCGGTCCTGCCACAGCGCCAGTTGCGCTCCAGGACCGTCATGCCGGCCTCGATCAGCCGTCGTGCGGCGACCGTCTCGCCGAACTTGCCGAGTGCACTGCGTGCGTTCATGTCGGCACCACCTCCGGCACCAACCGTCACGCGGAACGGTCCACCAAGTGGATCTTGGTGGACCGTTCGGTGATTGTGGAGAACTCCGTCACCCGCACGAGTGAAAGCCACCCCGCGGGTATCCGCCGTCAGCCGCCCGGCAGCTCCAGGTCGCTCTTGTTCAGCTCCTCGATGTTCACGTCCTTGAACGTGAGCACGCGGACCTGTTTGACGAAGCGAGCCGGTCGATACATGTCCCACACCCAGGCATCCGCCATGGACACCTCGAAGAACACCTCACCCTGGACCGAGTGCACCTGCATCTCGTAGTCGTTGGTGAGGTAGAAGCGCCGTTCGGTCTCGATCACATATTTGAACAGACCGACGACATCTCGGTACTCCCGGTAGAGCTTCAGCTCCATCTCGGTCTCGTACTTTTCGAGGTCCTCGGCGCTCATGGCATGTTCCCCTTCACCCGTGCGATCCCACCATTGTGCGCCAGTCCCGTAAGCCCCTAGACGATTTCGGTGTCAAGGGTCACGGGCCCGGCCGGGGGACCTTCGTCGAGCAGCCTGCGGAGCAGCTCGGCGAGTCTGGTCGGATACACCGTCTCATGCGCCCGGTCCAGTTCCCGGTACGTCCACCAACGTGCTCCGGAGACGCTGCGTCGCTCCAGTTCGGTGAGGGCCGTGGCGCCGGGCACGCCCTCGGCCGTGGCGGACGTCCTGGCCAGGTAGTACCACTCGTCCTGGTCCCAGCGGCGGCCCGCGAACGGGAAGGAACACGTCCGCGTCCACAGCACCGGGCCGAGTTCGACCTGGGTGATGCCGGTCTCCTCCGCGAGTTCCCGTAGGGCCGCCTCCTCGTGGGTCTCGTCGCCCTCCAGGCCGCCGCCCGGGGTGAACCACCAGTCGTCGGACGGATCGTCCGGCTCATGGCCGTGGAGCAGCAGGATGCGGTCCTGGGGATCGAGCAGGACGACCCGGGCGACCTTGCGCAGGCCGCCCTCGTACGAGTCGCCGTACGGGCCCTCCTCGGTGGCCTCAGCGGGCACCGGCGGGCTCCGTCCGGGTGCGGGCGCGGCGGCCTGCCGCCAGCTTGGCGACCGGGCCGTAGGCGCCGCCGCCGAGGACGAGGACCGCGCCCACGACGATCAGGGCCAGGATCGTGCGCAGCGGGCCGGGGTGGGAGAGGCTGCCGAGCGGCTCGAAGCCGGTGGGGCGCTCCAGCATGCCCTTCATGGGCCAGACGACGGCGTCCACGCGGGCGCTCACGGCGCTTTTCGCGACGGTGCCGCTGGCTACGTCCGTGAGGTGGGCGCTGGAGTCCAGGGAGCCCTGGCGTTCGTCACCGAGGAGGAACAGGCGGCCCTTGGGGACCTTCACCACGGGGATCGACTTGTCCTCGACCGCGCCGCCCTTGAGGTAGTCCTCGGCGATCTGCTTGCCGTTGACGACCAGCTTGCCGTTCGTGCAGCAGGAGACGGTGTCCCCGCCGACGGCGACCACCCGCTTGACCACGGGCGCGTTCGTCACCCAGGTCTTGTCGGTGAAGACCACGACGTCGCCGCGGTGCACCTCGTCGCCGTCGACCCGCTGGGCCAGCACCCGGTCGCCCGCGTCGATCGTCGGCGTCATCGAGCTGGTCGGCACCGTGTACGGCCGGTAGACCACCGCTGCCCAGCCGAAGCCGCCGAGGAACAGCACAAGGCCCAGCGCGACGGCCAGTCCGGACAACCGCTGTCCGGTCCGGCTGCCCACCGGGCCCTTGCCTGTGCCACCGCCGGTACGCGGGGCCGTACGTGTTGCGCTCTCGCCACCCATGGGTCCGCACCCTACCCGGCGGTACCGAGGGTGGTCAGCCCTTCCTCCGGGACCAAGGTCACAAGCTCTACAAGGCCTTTACTCGTCCTTGCCCGACCGCTTGCGGCGCCACAGCGCCAGCGGCAGGACACCGACGAGGGCGAGGCCCTCCGGAGCGGCCGTCAGGAGGCGGGAGGCGGAGGCCTGGGTGTTGATGCCCGTCTGGTCGAAGGTGTCCGGGATCGGCAGCGTGCCCCAGCGGTTGATGGGCCAGGCCTTGACGATCGCGCGGCCGACGACCTCCTTCACCGGGACCATGCCGTGGTGCTTGTCGGACTGGTTGTAGCGCGAGTCCCGCGAGTTCTGCCGGTGGTCGCCCATCACCCAGATGTCGCCCTTGGGGACCTTGACGGTGAACTGGCCGCCCTGGTCGTCGTTGGTGCACGGGGTGTTGCCGGGGTAGACGTACGGCTCGTTCAGCGCCTTGCCGTTGACCATCAGCGGGCCGGTGCCGCTGCAGGAGACGGTGTCGCCGCCGACGCCGATGACCCGCTTGATGAGGTCCTTCTCCTGGGCGGACGGCATCAGACCGATCCAGCTGAGCACCGTCTGCAGGGCGTTGGGGTTCGCCGCCGGCTCGCCCGCCAGCCAGTCGTCCGGGTCGTGGAAGACGACGACCTCGCCGCGCTCGGGCTTGGAGCCGAACCACGGGGTGAGCTTGTCGACCAGGACGCGGTCGCCCTGCTGGAGGGTGTTCTGCATCGAGTCCGAGGGGATGGAGAACGCCTGCACCAGGAACGTCTTGATCAGCAGCGCGAGGACGAGCGCGATGACGACCAGGATCGGCAGCTCCTTCCAGAAGGAGCGCGGCTTCCTCGGCTGCGGGGGCTGGTCGCCCGGCCCCTGCTCCTCGGTGCGGGTCGCGTCGCCCGGCGCCGTACCGTCCTCGTCCGGGCCGGAGTCACTCCCTGAGGTCACGGCGCTGTCCGCGGCCGGGGCGGGTGCTTCCACGGGACGTCCGTGGTGCTCCTCGCCATCGTGTCCGGACCGTGCGCCAACCGCCACATCCCCCACGCCAACTCCTTACTCTGTGCCGCCGCCTGCCCCATCCTCGGCGCAGGCCCACCACTCCCATAACGAGCGGGAGTTCCGCAGGGCTCGGGAGTTGGACCGATCCGTTCGGATCGACCGGGGCAACCCTATGCGACAGTTCGGGACCGGCGGTCGTCCCCGACACGGAGTTGGAAACCGATGCGAAGGTTTTAGGTTCGTTCAGGCTGGTCCAGTGGCCCATGGGCCAGGCGATCACCTTGGCCCGCCCCACCACCGAACTGAGCGCGACCGTGCCTCCGTAGTTGGTGTTCTGGTGTGCGCGGGAGTCCGCCGAGTTGCCGCGGTGGTCGCCCATCACCCACAGCCGCCCCTTGGGGACGGTGATGTCGAACGCCGTTTCGGACGGTGCGTTCCCGGGATACAGGTAGTCGGCCTCGGTCAGGGGGACGCCGTTGACGGTCACCCGCCCTTGCGCGTCACAGCACTTGACGTGGTCGCCGCCGACGCCGATGACCCGCTTGATGAGGTCCTTCTCGTTGTCGGACGGCAGCAGGCCGATGAACTGGAGGCCCTCCTTGACCTGCTTGACCACGATCGGGTCGTTCTTCTTGGTGGTCTGCTCGTCCGCGAGCCAGCCGCCCGGGTCGTGGAAGACTACGACGTCGCCGCGCTTGGGCTCGGAGCCGAACCACGGGGTGAACTTGTCGACCAGCACACGGTCGCCGATGCGGATCGTCTGCTCCATGGAGCCCGACGGGATCACGAACGCCTGGAGGAGGAAGGTCTTCAGGACGAGGGCTATGAGGACGGCGACACCGACCAGGAGCGGTATCTCCCGGACTGCGGACCGCCGTCGGCGCCGCTTGACCTTGCGCTGGAGCTTGCGCCGCTCGGCCCGGCTGCGGCCCGCTCCCCCGGCCGGGGCGAGCGCGCCCGCGCCCGCACGCCGGAAACCGGTGGGCAGCAGGTTCTCGTTCCCGAAGGAGCCGCCCGGCGGCGTCGCGCCGCGCGGCTTGCCGCGGTTACCCATGGGCGCCGTCCGCGGCGGGTACGCGCGCGTAGGCGCCGGGTCGGACGAGGTGGGTCCAGTGCCCGGCGGGCCAGACGACCCAGTCGGCTCGCCCGATGACGTCACCAACAGGAATCATGCCTCCGCCCGGGTCGCCCAGGTGGTCCCGGGAGTCACTTGAGTCGCCGCGGTGGTCACCGAGGACGAACAGCGTGCCGTCGGGCACGACCACGTCGAACGCCACGGTGGACGGAGCGTCCCCGGGGTACAGGAACGCCGTCTCGTCGACCGACCGCCCGTTCACCTCGAGCCTCCCCTTCTCGTCGCAGCAGAGCACGTGGTCTCCCCCCACACCCACAACGCGCTTGATGTAGTCGGCGTCCCCGAAATAGCCGGTTCCGTCGAACACGACGATGTCGCCGCGCCGCGGATGAGCACCGAAACGGTACGCCAACTTATTTACGAGAACGCGGTCGCCGATCCTCAATCCGGATTCCATGGATCCGCTGGGAATCTGGAAAGGCTGCAGCAAGAAGGTGTTGAGCAGCAGCAGGAACACCAGACAGACCAGGGCAGTCAGGGTGATCCGGCCGCCGGGCAGCCACTCGGCGACCCACGACACCAACGCGAAGCGCGACCGGTCCTCCGGCCCTCCGGTGTCCGAGGTGTCCTCGGAGTCGGAAGGGCGGGAGGAGCGGTCGCGCTCCGTGTGCTGTGCTTCGGTGTCCATCGGAGCCAGATGTTATCCGGCCCCGATGAGAACCCCGTATCAAGCTCAGTTGTCGCGCTTCTCCTTGATCTTCGCGGCCTTGCCGCGCAGGTCACGGAGGTAGTACAGCTTCGCGCGACGGACGTCACCACGGGTCACGAGCTCGATCTTCTCGACGATCGGGGTGTGCACCGGGAAGGTGCGCTCGACGCCGACGGAGAACGAGACCTTGCGGACCGTGAAGGTCTCGCGGACACCGGCGCCCTGGCGACGGATGACTACGCCCTTGAACTGCTGCACACGGGAGCGGTTGCCCTCGATGACGCGGACGTGGACGTTGACGGTGTCACCCGGGCGGAAGGCCGGGACGTCGGTGCGCAGCGAGGCGCCGTCGACGATGTCGAGCAGGTGGGACATTTCGTCTGCTTTCTTCATCGATGCCACAGGTCACCGACGGGAGATAGGTGAAGGGAAGGATGCTGTCCGTGTCGGGGCGGGCGTCATGTCCCCCTGTGGCAGGGGCGCACGCCGGACGACGCACAACAGCGACCTATTCTTCCACGCCGTCCGGCCTGCGCCAAAATCGGCCGTACGGCTCCCCCGCCGGGTCCGGTGACCAGCCCAGGATCGAGAGCATCTCGCGGTCCTTCTTGTCGAAGGTCTTGGGCTCGCAGCGCTCGATCAGGTCGGGCCGGTGGGCGGCCGTGCGCTTCAGCGCCTCGTCGCGCCGCCAGCGGGCGATCTTGCCGTGGTGGCCGCTGAGCAGCACGTCCGGGATCCCCTGGCCGCGCCACTGGGGCGGCTTGGTGTAGATCGGCCCCTCCAGGAGGTTGGCCATGGCGCCGGGCGCGAAGGAGTCGTCGCGGTGGGACTCGGCGTTGCCCAGGACACCCGGCAGCAGCCGTGCCACGGCCTCCGTGACGACCAGGACGGCCGCCTCGCCGCCGGCGAGCACATAGTCACCGATGGACACCTCGTAGACCGGCATCCGCGTCGCGTACTCGTCGATCACCCGCCGGTCGATGCCCTCGTAGCGGGCGGGCGTGAAGACCAGCCAGGGGCGCTCGGAGAGTTCTACGGCGAGTTCCTGGGTGAAGGGGCGGCCGCTGGGCGTGGGCACGATGAGCGCCGGTGCGCCGGAGCCCGTCTCGTAGCCGTCGGCCAGGACGGAGTCCAGGGCGTCGCCCCAGGGCTCGGTCTTCATGACCATGCCGGGGCCGCCGCCGTAGGGGGTGTCGTCGACCGTGTTGTGGCGGTCGTAGGTCCAGGAGCGCAGATCATGCACGTGCACATTCAGCTGTCCACGCGCGCGTGCCTTGCCGACGAGGGAGACATTCAGCGGTTCGAGGTACTCGGGGAAGATCGTGACGACGTCGAGCCTCATGCGTCGGCGTCCTCTGAAGAGTCTTCTTTGGAGGACACGACCTCGGCCCGGTCGTCGATCAGTCCGGGCGGCGGGTCGATGACCGCGCGCTGCTCCTCCAGGTCGATCTCGACGACGATCGACTCGACGAACGGGATCATCACCTCGCTGCCGTCGGGACGCTCCACGATGAAGAGGTCCTGGGAGGGCAGGTGCGAGATCTCCGTGATCCGGCCGACCTCCTCGCCGTCCTTGGTGACGACATCGAGGTCCATCAGCTGGTGGTCGTAGTACTCGTCCTCCTCCTCGGGCAGCTCCTCGGGATCGACCTCGGCGATCAGGAGGGTGTTGCGCAGGGCCTCGGCGCCGGTGCGGTCGCTGACGCCCTCGAAGCGGAGGATGAGGCGGCCGCTGTGGACGCGGCCCGTCTCGATGGTGAGCGGTCCCGTCGGGGCGGGGTCCGTGAACAGGACGGCGCCGGGGGCGAGTCTGAGCTCGGGCTCGTCGGTGCGTACCTCGACGGTGACCTCGCCCTTGATGCCATGGGCACGGCCGATCCGTGCGACTACCAGTTGCACGTGTCCACTTCTCCTGTTTCATGCAGATCGGGCCGGGGACGGCCAGTGGCCCTCCCCGGCCCGAGCCGGTGTGCGATAAGCGTCAGCGGACGTGGTCCACGTCGACAAGGTCGACGCGGACACCTCGGCCGCCGATTGCGCCCACGACGGTGCGCAGAGCGCGAGCGGTGCGGCCGTTGCGGCCGATCACCTTGCCGAGGTCGTCGGGGTGCACCCGGACCTCCAGCACGCGCCCGCGACGCAGGTCGCGCGAGGCGACCTGCACATCGTCAGGGTTGTCGACGATGCCCTTCACGAGGTGCTCGAGAGCCTCCTCGAGCATGCTCAGGCCTCGGTCGACTCGGACTCGGCCGGAGCCTCGTCCTTCTTCTCAGCCTTCTTCTTCTGGGTGATCGCCTCACCCTTGCTCGCGTCGTCGCCACCGAGGGCGTCGAACACGGGACGCGCGGCCTTCGGCGCGGCCACGAGCAGCGGAGCCGGGGCCGGCAGGCCCTTGAACTTCTGCCAGTCGCCGGTGAGCTTCAGGATGGCGAGCACGGGCTCGGTCGGCTGCGCGCCGACACTCAGCCAGTACTGCGCACGGTCGGTGTCGACCTCGATGCGCGAGGGGTTCTGCACCGGGTGGTACAGACCGATCTCCTCGATGGCCCGGCCATCACGGCGGGTACGGGAGTCGGCGACGACGATGCGGTAGTGAGGCGAACGGATCTTGCCCAGACGCTTCAGCTTGATCTTGACTGCCACGGGAGTGGGTTCTCCTGGTTTTGACGTGGTTGGGCACGGCGAGATGGCCGCGTGGGGTTGCGGTACCCGAGTGCCCGATGGACGCGTCAGCCGGAGGCGAGAGGGTTCCTGTGCGGCTGTCGAGTACAGCTAGCCATTGTGCCACACCCCGGCGGCCCGCCCGACCGGGGAGCATGCCCCCGACATGCTCCCGCCCACGCCGAAGCGACACCCGGCGCCGGGAGGTGACCGGCGCGGGTGTGCGCAACCCGGCCCGCGGGATGCGGCTGCCACGAGCAGCCGCGTCCTCAGGCCGCCACGGCCTCCGGAATGCGGAAGGGCTTGCCGCAGCCCCCGCACACGATCGGCGCCTGGGCCAGCACCGACGGGACGACCCGTACGTTACGACCGCAGTCGCACACCGCCTTGACGCGGACGCCACCACCGGACGAGCCGTGACGGGCGGCCGGGCCGCGGAAGGTACGGGAGGTGTCGGCCGAGGTGGCGACGGTGTGGGCCTTGAGCGCGCGCTGGAGGCGCTCGATCGTCGGCCGGTAGCGCCGCTTCGCCTCGGGGTTGAGCTGGACCAGCGAGAAACCGCTGCTGGGATGCGGTTCGTCGGGGTGGTCCAGGCCCAGCTCCTCGGCGATCGCAAGGAATCTGCGGTTGTGGTAGCGGCCGGCGCGGGACGTGTCACGCACGCCGCGCGAAGCGGCGATGCCATGGACTGCCTCATGCAGCAGTCGCTCGAAGGAGAGCTCGTGTCCGCAGGCGGACGACGACTCTCCGATCAGGGACTCGGGCGCGGCCAGATCGGGCAGTTCGGGGTGGTACCGCTGAATATCGGCCCACGCCTCTGCCAGCTCTGCGGCGAGAACAGGTGGTGTCTGTGTCGTGCTCACGTAATGACAACGAGCCGGAGTGCCCCTGTGTTCCGATTCCGGGGCATCCCAAATAATTTGCACGTACCCGTCAGTTGCCGCTGATGCGTCCGGAGGAGGGCGGGTGCGCTGATCTGCGGAGAAGCCTCACAGCTCAGCACAAGGTGGTGCGTAGGCCCACGTACGACCCGGCGCGTAGACGGTGTCCGCGCGCCGGGTGAGCTGATGTCCGCCGTTGCGCAAGGGGCGTTTCGGTCGCTCTCCCGCCGGAGCCCGGCGCTTCAGTAAGCGCGGGCGACGATCGCGACGTTACCGGGTGCCGTGTCGGAGTCCGGTACCGACCCGTCCTCGGCGACGAGACACCGTACGGTCACCGCGTGCTCGGCCAGCGCGGCCTCGCCTTCTTCGCCGAGCGTGGCCCACGGGATGCGCGCCCAGCCGCCGGCGGTCGCGGCCTCTACGGCCTCCGCGACCGTCGACACCTCGGAGGTACGGGACTCGCGCCGCTCGCGGGACTGCCTCAGCAGCAGCGCCTGATCCTCCTCCAGGACTACGGGAAGCAGCTCTACGAGGGAGTCGATCGCCACCGGCTCCTTGCCTCCGGGGATGCGGCGGGCCAGCATCGCCGTGCCGTTCTCCAGGTCACGGGGTCCGACCTCGATCCGCACCGGCACGCCCTTCAGCTCCCAGTCGACGGCGCGACGCCCGAAGGGGACGTCCGTGCGGTCGTCGACCCGGACGCGCACGCCCGCCGCCTTCAGCCGGGCCCCGATCTCGCGGACCTTGGCCAGAACCGCCTCGTCGCCCTTGATGGCGAGCACGACGACCTGGATGTGCGCCAGCCGCGGCGGCACCCGGAGTCCGTCGTCGTCGCCGTGCATCATCACCAGGGCGCCGATCATGCGCGTGGTGGAGCCCCAGGAGGTCTGCCAGACCAGCTCCTGCTTGCCTTCCTTCGACAGGTACTGCGTGTTGAAGGCCTTCGCGAAGTTCTGGCCCAGCTCGTGACTGGTCGCCATCTGCAGCGCCTTGCCGTCGCCCATCATCCCTTCCAGGGTGAGGGTGTTGATCGCGCCCGCGAACCGCTCCTTGACCGTCTTGCGGCCCGGGACGACGTCCATCGCGAGGACGTTGACCATGAAGTCCTCGTACACCTGGCGGTGGATGTGCGCGGCGAAGTCGCGCGCCTCCTCGTAGGTCGCGTGCGCGGTGTGGCCCTCCTGCCACAGGAACTCACTCGTACGGAGGAAGAGCCGGGGCCGCAGCTCCCAACGGACCACGTTCGCCCACTGGTTGATCAGCAGGGGCAGGTCGCGATAGCTCTGCACCCACTTCGCGAAGTACTCGTTGATGATCATCTCGGAGGTGGGCCGGACGACCGCGGGCTCCTCCAGCTCCTTGCCGCCGCCGTGCGTGACCACGGCCAGCTCGGGCGCGAAGCCCTCGACGTGGTCGGCCTCGCGGGCGAGGTAGGACTGCGGGATCAGCAGCGGGAAGTACGCGTTCTCGGTGCCCGTCTCCTTGATGCGGGCGTCCATCTCCGCCTGCATCCGCTCCCAAATGCCGTACCCGTACGGTCGGATGACCATGGAGCCGCGCACCGGGCCGTTGTCGGCCAGCTCGGCCTTGCTGATCAGATCCTGGTACCAGCGGGGGAAGTCGTCCGCCCGGGGTGTGAGTACGGGTGCCTTGGCCATGGCGAGATCGTACGGGCCCGCGTTGCCGTCATGTGAATTCTTTTCACTCCCACAGAGAAGCCACAAGCCGGGCCTCACAACCCCTGGACGCCGTGGCGAGCGCGGAGTTTGCTGGCATACGGGGGAAGTGCGGGCGCACATCACGGGGGCCTCGGAAACGGGCACGGCCACAACTCTCGGCGGATTGGGGCGCTTTCCATGACACCTACGCTCGTGCGGCAGTACCTACCTCATGCGGGGCCTGCGCCCCGCGTGGACCTGGGTGCACGCGCGCGTGACTGGTCCGAGATCCAGGAGCGGATGCTGGTACCGCTCTACGAAGCGGTCTACGAGCGACTGGAAGTGGGATCCGGCACCCGGCTGCTCGGCCTCGGCTGCGGCTCCGGGCTCGCCCTGCTGATGGCGGCCTCCAGAGGCGCGACGGTCACCGGTGTCGAGCGCTTCTCCCCCGAGCGCCTGGCCCTCGCCCGCGAGCGACTGCTGCCGACCGCTTGGTCCCCACGCGCGCGTGCGCACACCCGGCTCGTCTACGGCTCCCCCAGGGACGCGGCCGGCGCGGAGACGCCCGCGTACACCCTGGTGACCGCCTTCGAGCCCATCGGGTGCCTGGCGGGCGACTCGGAGGGACTCGGGGACACGCTCGCCGCCGCGACACCGCTCGCCGCGCGCGGGACGCCCGTGGTGCTGGCGGGCTGGGGTCCGCCGGAGCGCTGCGCGACCTCGTCCGTGCTGCGGGTGGCCACCAGGCTGGCGGACCCGCTGCGCGGCACGGGCAGCCCGCGCCCGGTCCTGCGCGACGACCTGGAGGTGGTCGCCCACCGCTCGGGTCTCAGGCCGGACGGCTCGGGCCGGGTGGCGTGCCCCTTCGGGTACGCCGATGTCGAGAGTGCCGTACGAGGGCTGCTGTCGACGGGGCTCTTCGACGCGGCGATCGTCGCGACGGATCAGGCGCAGGTGGACAAGGAGTTGGCGGAGGCGTTGCATCCGTATCGTCGGCAGGACGGGACGGTGTGGATGCCGAACGTCTTCCGGTATCTGATCGCGCGTACGACCTGAGGATGAGTCATCGCACGTGCGACCTGGGGATGACTACGGCTCTTCCTTGAAGAGGCGGGTGACGCCCGCGATGCGGTAGGCGTCCGTCTCCTCCAGGGTCTCGTTCTCCAGGAGGGCCGCCGCGAGCGCGTCCAACTGGTCGCGGTGGTCGCCGAGTTTACGGATGGCCTCGTCGTAGCACTCGTCGACGATGCGGCGCATCTCGTGGTCGATCACGTCCAGGGTCCCCGGTGCCGCCGAGAGGCCGTAGGCCTGCTGGGCGTCGCTGGGGAGGGCGGAGAGGCGGCCGACGCGCTCGCTCATGCCCCAGCGGGCGACCATCCCGCGCGCGATGTTGGTGACCTGTTCGAGGTCGTTCTCGGCGCCGGTGGTGATCACGCCGTAGACGACCTGTTCCGCGGCCATGCCGCCGAGGGCGCCGATGATGCGGCCGCGCAGGTACTCCTCGGTGTACGCGTACTTGTCCGCGTCCGGGGTCGAGAGCGTGACGCCGAGGGCCCTTCCGCGCGGGACGATGGTGATCTTGCGGACCGGGTCGGCGCCGGGCTGGAGCATGCCCAGGAGGGCGTGGCCGCTCTCGTGGTAGGCGGTGCGGCGGCGCTCCTCCTCGGGCATCACCAGCGGGCGTTCCGCGCCCAGTTGAACCTTCTCCAGGGCTTCCGAGAGGTCGGACTGGGTGACCTCGCTCTGCTTGCGCTTGACGGCGAGGAGGGCGGCCTCGTTGGCGAGGTTGGCGAGTTCGGCGCCGGTCATGCCCGGGGTCGTGCGGGCGACCTGGGCGAGGTTCACGTCCTTCGCGAGCGGGATCTCGCGGGTGTGGATCTCCAGGATCGCCTCGCGGCCGCCCCGGTCGGGCGGCGAGACCACGACCACCCGGTCGAAGCGGCCGGGGCGGGTGAGCGCCGGGTCCAGGACGTCGGCGCGGTTGGTGGCCGCGATGACGATGACGCCCTCGGAGCCGGAGAAGCCGTCCATCTCGGTGAGGATCTGGTTCAGGGTCTGCTCGCGCTCGTCGTGACCGCCCATGCCGGAGCCGCCGCCGCGGGCCCGGCCGATGGTGTCGATCTCGTCGATGAAGATGATCGAGGGGGCCACCTTGCGGGCCTCCGCGAACAGTTCACGCACGCGTGAGGCACCGACACCGACGATCATCTCGATGAACTCGGAGGCCGACGCCGAGAAGAACGGCACCCCCGCCTCCCCCGCGACCGCCCGCGCGAGCAGCGTCTTCCCGGTCCCGGGCGGGCCCGCGAGGAGCACGCCCCGGGGCATCTTGGCGCCCATCTTGCGGTACTCGTCGGGGTTCTTCAGGAAGTCGACGACGTCGTTCAGCTCGCCCTCGACCTCGTCGATGCCGGCGACGTCCTCGAAGGTCGTGCGCTGCTTGCCCGGCTCCAGCTCGACCGGCTTGGGCGGGGCCTTGCGGCCGAGCATGCCGCCCGCGCCGCCGAGCCCCGAACTCATCCGACGCGCGATGAAGAGCCACAGCACGACCAGGAGCAGCATCGGGGCCAGCGAGATCAGCAGATTGGCCAGAAAACTGCGGTGCTGGAGGACGGGTTCGGCCGTGACGGTGACGTTGTGCTTGGTCAGGTCCTCCCACAGCTTGTCGTCCGCGAAGGTCGGCCGCTCGGTGTCGAACTTGGTGTACTTGCCGTCGCCGTCCGGGTTCTTCTGCTCCTTCTTGAGCTGGCCCTGGATCGCGTTGCCCTTGGCGTAGATCTTGGTGACGTTGCCCGCGTCGACCTGCTTGCTGAACTCCGTGTACGAGATCGTCGGTTCGTCGCCCTCGTTGAAGAACGACAGGATCAGGTTCGCGACCAGGTACACGACCAGCGCGGTGAGGATCAGACTCCACCAGCCGCCACGCATCTTCTTCCCGCCCGGCGACGGCTTCGGGGGCTCGTCGGGAGTGCCCTCGGTACGCCAGGGCTGATCCGGGGACTTGCGCGGCGGCGCGGGGTTGGTCATATCGGCAAGTTACGACACGGGCCAGGCGTCGGCACGCTCAGGATGCGCCGAGGGCGCCCTTCTTAAAGAGGGGCGCCCTCAGTGACGTAGAAGACGGGCCGTCAGCCCATGGACCTTCTCAAGCTCAGCCCATGAACTTCTTGAACTCGTCCGGCAGCTCGAAGTCCTGGCCGCCCTGCTCGGGCAGTCCGAACGCGTTGCCGCCCTGCGCCGCACCGGCCTCGCGGCGCTTGGCCTCTTCCAGTTCCTGCTGCTTGCGCTTCATCGGGTTGCCGGAGCGCTGCTTGCCCTTGGCCTGCTTGGGCTGCTTCTTGGTGCGGCCGGGGCCGCCGCCCATGCCCGGCATCCCCGGCATGCCGGGCATTCCGCCGCCCTGCGCCATGCGGGACATCATCTTGCGGGCCTCGAAGAACCGCTCGACCAGGCCCTTCACGGCGCTGACCTCGACGCCGGAGCCCTTGGCGATACGGGCGCGGCGCGAGCCGTTGATGATGGTCGGCTCGGCGCGCTCGGCCGGGGTCATCGACTTGATGATCGCGGCCGTACGGTCGACGTCCCGCTCGTCCAGGTTGTTGATCTGGTCCTTGATCTGGCCCATGCCGGGGAGCATGCCGAGCAGCTTGGAGATGCTGCCCATCTTCCTGACCTGTTCCATCTGGGACAGGAAGTCGTCGAGGGTGAAGTCCTGGCCCTTCTTGGATGCCAGCTTGGAGGCCATCTTCTCGGCCTCTTCTTGGCTGAACGTCTTCTCCGCCTGCTCGATCAGGGTGAGCAGGTCACCCATGTCGAGGATGCGGGAGGCCATCCGGTCCGGGTGGAAGGCGTCGAAGTCGTCGAGCTTCTCGCCGTTCGACGCGAACATGATCGGCTTGCCGGTGACGGACGCGATCGACAGGGCCGCACCACCGCGGGCGTCGCCGTCGAGCTTGGAGAGCACCACGCCGTCGAAGCCGACGCCGTCGCGGAAGGACTCGGCGGTGTTGACCGCGTCCTGGCCGATCATCGCGTCGACGACGAAGAGGATCTCGTCCGGCGAGACCGCGTCGCGGATGTCCGCGGCCTGCTGCATCAGTTCCTGGTCGATGCCGAGGCGGCCCGCGGTGTCCACGATCACGATGTCGTGGACCTTGGACTTCGCGAACTCGATGGAGTCCTTGGCGACCTTGACCGGGTCGCCGACGCCGTTGCCCGGCTCGGGCGCGTAGACCGCGACACCGGCGCGCTCGGCGACGACGCTCAGCTGGTTCACGGCGTTCGGGCGCTGGAGGTCGGCGGCGACGAGCAGCGGCGAGTGCCCCTGGTCCTTGAGCCACTTGCCGAGCTTGCCCGCGAGGGTCGTCTTACCGGCACCCTGCAGACCCGCGAGCATGATCACGGTCGGCGGGTTCTTGGCGAAGCGCAGGCGGCGGGTCTCGCCGCCGAGGATCGTCACGAGTTCGTCGTTGACGATCTTCAGGACCTGCTGGGCCGGGTTCAGCGCCTTGTTGACGTCGGCGCCGAGGGCACGGTCCTTGACGTTCTTGATGAACGTCCGGACGACCGGCAGGGCCACGTCGGCTTCGAGAAGGGCGATCCGGATCTCACGCGCGGTGGCGTCGATGTCCGCCTCGCTCAGACGCCCCTTGCCACGCAAATTCTTGAAGGTCGCTGAGAGGCGGTCGGAGAGAGTATCGAACACGGCGGCGTCGGTCCTCGGAGTCGGGGTCGGTGTGGGTGTCTTCCAGGGTATCCGGCCGCGCAAGACAATCGTCCCCGCCTGCTGTATTCAGCGAGCGGGGACGGAACCCGCGCGCCGGCGGCGAACAACTCCGCGATGCTCACGCAGGACGCGTCCAGCGCCGGATCGCCCCTGCGGGAGCGGAGAGCCCGTCCTACCGGCGGAGAACAACTCCAGGGTGATCACGCCCCGCGTCCACCGCCGGATCAGCCCCGCGACTGCGGAGCAGCACGCCCCGCCGACGCGAGAGCGATCGGCAGGTCACTCCCTCAGTCTCTCCTCCAGCTTCCGGGCCACCGCCAGCGCCTCGTCCCCCGCCAGGGGCGCGCCGGGTGCCTGGGTCACGTAGAACGCGTCCACCGCGTTGGAGCCCAGCGTGCTGACGTGCATGCTCCGCACCCGCACCCCCGCGTCGTCCAGCGCCCGTCCGATCCGGTGCAGCAGCCCCGGGGCGTCGTGCGCGCGCACCTCGATCACCGTCGCGTGCCGGGACGCGGCCGGGGCGACCGTCACGCGGGCGGGCGGGGCCACGACGCCCCGGCGGCGCGGATACGCGGCGTCGCGCTCGGCGAGGCGGCCCGCGATGTCCAGGGAGCCGTCCAGGGCGCGTACGAGATCGGCGCGCAGCCGGGCGGCCTGGGGCAGGGAGCCGTACTCGGCGGCGACCCGCCAGTTGAGCAGGAGGACGGAACCCTCCACGCCGTCCGGCAGGTCCAGCGCGCGCAGTTCCGCCGTACGGACCGTCAGGCGGTGCATCGCCAGGACGCCGGCCACCGCGGGGAGTACGCCCGGCTGGTCCGGGACGGCGATCAGCAACTCCACGCCGAGGGGTTCGGGGTCGCCCGCGGGCTCGTCCTCGGTCGGGGGTTCGGTCTGGGCGCGCAGGGCCAGCACCGGGCCGCCGGTCGCCACGGCCTCGATCGCCAG
Source organism: Streptomyces sp. NRRL F-525 (assembly GCF_000716605.1). Classification (GTDB taxonomy): domain Bacteria; phylum Actinomycetota; class Actinomycetes; order Streptomycetales; family Streptomycetaceae; genus Streptomyces. The sequence continues at coordinate 80,844 of NZ_JNXE01000016.1, forward strand.
GCGTTCCTGTTCGGCCGTGGCCGCGCCCGCCTCGGGCTCCTCGGGGGCGTCCCCGGAGAGCACCGCGGCGACCCGCTTCACCAGGTCGGTGACGAGACCGGCCCGCCAGGACGACCAGGCGGCCGGTCCGGTGGCCAGCGCGTCCGCCTCGGTGAGCGCGTGCAGCAGTTCCAGGGTGCTGGTCGTACCGACCGCCTCGGCGACCGAGCGGACCGTCGCCGGGTCCTCCAGGTCGCGCCGGGTGGCGGTCTCGATGAGCAGCAGGTGATGACGTACGAGGGTCGCGAGTACGGCGACCTCGGCGCGATCGAAGCCGATGCGGGCGGCCACGTCCTTGGCGATGATCTCGCCGGCCACCGAGTGGTCGCCGGGCCAGCCCTTGCCGATGTCGTGCAGCAGCGCGGCGACCAGCAGGAGGTCGGGGCGGCTGACGCGGCGGGCGAACTCCGAGGCGCGGACGGCGGTTTCGATGAGGTGGCGGTCGACGGTCCAGATGTGCACGGCGTTGCGCTGCGGGCGGCAGCGCACCCGCTCCCAGTCGGGGAGGAGCCGGGTGATCAGGCCTTCCGCCTCCAGCGCCTCCCACACGTCCACCGTGGGCTGCCCGGAACCGAGCAGCGTCACCAGCTGCTCGCGCGCCTCGGCGGGCCAGGGCGTGGGCAGCGGGCGCACGGTGGCCGCGAGGCGCCGTACGGCGTGCAGGGAGAGCGGGAGGCCGGCCTGTGCGGCGGCAGCGGCGGCGCGCAGCGGAAGGACCGGGTCGCGCTCGGGGCGTGCGGCGCGGGCGAGCACCACCTCGCCGTCCTGCTCGACCACGCCTTCGGCGAGCGGGGAGCGCTCGGCGGCGGGTTTCGCGCCCCCGCCCAGCATCGCGCGCAGCCTCGGCCGCACGGCACGGGACCGCAGCACGCGCCCCACTTCACGCCAGGTGACGTCACTGGCGTACGACACGACACGCGCCGCTTCGTAGACCTGCCGCAGCAGGGTGTCCGCGTCGAGGAGGCCCAGCTCGGCGGCGACCTGGTCCTGCTCCTGGAGTGCGAGCCGGTCGGTCGCGCGGCCGGTGGTGAGGTGCAGGGCGTCGCGCACGTCGAGGAGGCGGCGGCGGGCGTCGGCGAGGCCCTCGCGCGGGGCGTCGGCCAGCCAGGAGGCGGCTACGGCGCGCAGCGCGGTGGCGTCGCGCAGGCCGCCGCGGGCCTCCTTGAGGTCGGGTTCGAGGAGGTACTGCAACTCGCCCTGGCGCTCGGCGCGTTCGGCGCAGAGTTCCTGGAGTTCGGGGAGGCGCTTGGGCGCCTGGTTGCGCCAGTCGGCGAGGACGGCCGTCCGCAGGGAGGCGGTCAGGCCGAGGTCGCCCGCGATGTGACGGGCGTCGAGGAGGCCGAGCTGGACCTTGAGGTCCTCGCCCGCGGTCTTGCGGGCCTCGGCGGGGGTGCGGACGGAGTGGTCGAGGGCGAGGCCGAGGTCCCAGACCGGGTACCAGATGCGGTCGGCCAGCGCGGCGACCGCGCCGGAGTCGCCGCCGTCGTGCAGGAGGAGCAGGTCGAGGTCGCTGCGCGGGGAGAGCTCGCCGCGGCCGTAGCCGCCGACCGCGACCAGGGAGACGCCCTTGAGCGCTTCGGAACCGGCGGTGAAGAGGCCGGTCAGCCAGTCGTCGGTCAGTTCGGCGAGGGCGGCACGGCGCGGCGGCCCGGACCGCACCCCCTCAGTGAGGAGGCGCAGCCGGGCCGCCGCGTAGCCGCTGGGTCCGGAGTCCTCTGCATCCTTGCGCACGTCCGTACTCGTCACCCAGCGACTCCTGTTCGTTTCTTTTTAGAGCGCGTCCGGACCGCGCTCGCCGGTCCTGACCCGGACGGCCGTCTCGACCGGGAGGGACCAGACCTTGCCGTCACCGATCTTGCCGGTGCGGGCGGCCTTGACGATGACGTCGATCAGCTGCTCGGCGTCGTCGTCCTCGGCCAGCACCTCGATGCGGATCTTGGGGACCAGGTCGACCGTGTACTCGGCGCCCCGGTAGACCTCGGTGTGTCCCCGCTGACGACCGTAGCCGCTCGCCTCGGTGACCGTCAGACCGTGGACCCCGAAGGCCTGCAGGGCTTCCTTGATCTCGTCGAGCCGGTGGGGCTTCACGACGGCGGTGATGAGCTTCATGCGTCCACCTTCTTCGTCTCCGTGGCGGAGGTGAGCGTGCCCCCGCTGAGGCCACCGCCGGCGCCGCTGAAGTCGTATGCGGTTTCAGCGTGCTCGGCCTGGTCGATGCCCGAGATCTCCTCGTCCTCGGTGACCCGCATACCGATGGTCTTGTCGAGGAGGAAGGCGAGGATCGCGGAGACGATCAGGGAGTAGAAGAGGACCGCGAAGACACCGGCGCACTGGATCCAGAACTGGTGCATGCCGCCGCCGTAGAAGAGGCCCTTCACCTCGGACTGACCCTTGCCGCTGGCGAAGAGGCCGATCAGCAGGGAGCCGAGGATACCGCCGACCATGTGGACGCCGACGACGTCGAGGGAGTCGTCGAAGCCGAACTTGTACTTCAGGCCGACGGCCGCGGCGCAGCCGACACCGGCGATGGCACCGACGGCGATCGCGCCCATCGGGGAGACAGCGCCACCGGACGGGGTGATCGCGACCAGACCGGCGACGGCACCCGAGGCCGCGCCGAGCGTGGTGAACGCGCCGTGCCGGATCTTCTCGTAGGCGAGCCAGGCGAGCATGGCGGCGGCGGTGGCGACCTGGGTGTTGACGAACATCAGCGCGCCGACGCCGTCGTCGTTGCCGAGCCACGAACCGGCGTTGAAGCCGAACCAGCCGAACCACAGGAGACCGGCACCGAGCATGACCAGCGGAAGGCTGTGCGGACGCATGGGGTCACGCTTGAAGCCGACGCGCTTGCCGATGACCAGGATGACGCCGAGGGCGCCGGCACCGGCGTTGATGTGGACCGCGGTACCACCGGCGAAGTCGATCACACCGAGCTTGTAGGCCCACCCGTCGGCGCCCCACACCCAGTGGGCGACCGGGACGTAGACGACCGTCAGCCACAGCGCGACGAAGAGCGCCCAGGCCGAGAACTTGACGCGGTCGGCGATGGCACCGCTTATCAGGGCCGGCGTGATGACGGCGAACATCATCTGGAAGACCATGAACACGAAGATCGGGATGGTGTAGCCGGGCCAGAGGTCCGTCAGCCCGACGTCGCTCATGCCCAGCCAGTGGGAGTCGTAGCCGATGAAGCCGTTGCTCGAACCGAAGGCGAGCGAGAAGCCGTAGAGAATCCACAGGATGGTGACGATCCCGATGCTGATGAAGCTCATCATCAGCATGTTCAGGGTGCTCTTGACGCGGACCATGCCTCCGTAGAAGAAGGCCAGTCCCGGTGTCATGAGCAGCACCAGGGCAGAACAGATCAGCATGAAGCCTGTGTTCGCGGAGGACAGTTTGGGTGCCTCAGCGGCAAGCGTGATGGCGGCTGATGCCATCGGCGTCTCCTCGTCGGTTGTACGGCCCCGTGCGGGCGAAGCCTGGATGCGGTCCGGTCAAGGCGGGGGGTCCGGTTATGCGCCATGAGATTGGCGCAGCGCGGTTTCCGTCGAAGCCCCTCGATGTTTCACCGGGGTGACGAAGGCGCCGTACGTGTTACGCGTCGATGAACCGCCGGATCTCCGGCGGCGCGATCGTTATCGTGGCGCAACCTTTTCCGGCGGCTGGAAACCGGCCGCGCCCGGCCTTCCGCCGACCTGGCACGGGAGCGCCGGGGCACGGGGTCTAGACCCCTTCAGCGCTCTCCCGCAGCCCGCTCGGAAGCCTCTCGCCGAGGCCGACGTTTCCGGCCGTCCCACCGGTACCTCGCACGGCCGCGCGGCCGGTCTTTCGAATACGAGTCCCGTTGGACAGGACCGGCCGCGGTCGGCCCTCCGAATGACCTGGCATGGGGGAGCCGAGTCGGGCGGTTCGGGAGGGCCGGCCGCGGCCGGGGCTCGGGGTGTCAGACCGCTTCGGCGGTCTCCGGCAGCTCGATCGCGAGCCGGTCGGTGAGGTCGACGACTTCGGCCAGTTCACCGAAGTCGCGGACCGCCGTGTCGACGGTCTTTCGGATACGAGTGTTGACGCGCTCGGAGCGCACCTTCTTGGCGACGGTCATCGCCTCCGTCGCCAGCACCGCGCTCTGCTCGGGCTCCCGCCGCAGCAGGTGCACGGTGGCCATGCCGATGAGATTGAGTGCGTACGACCGCTGGTGCACCTCGTCCTTGGCGAAGAGGTCCACCGCCCGCTGCATGACGGGCTCGGCCAGCGAGGCGTAGGCCGGGCTGCGGCCGGCGACGTAGGCGAGGTCGCGATAGGAGTGCGAGTTCTCGCCGTACAGCTCGGCCTCGGAGAAGAAACGGATCCAGTCCGGGTCCGGGTCGTCCCAGTCGTGTACGTCCCCGAAGGTGTCCTCGGCCATCCGGACGGCCCGCTTGCACTTCCCGGGCTGCCCCATGTTGGCGTAGGCGCGGGCCTCCATCGCATACAGCATCGACTGGGTCCGCGGGCTCGCGCAGTCCCGGCTGCCGTACTGCGCGAGGTGGATCAGCTCCAACGCGTCGTCGGGCCGCCCGAGATGAATCATCTGCCGGCTCATGCTGGACAGCACATACGACCCGAGCGGCTTGTCGCCCGCCTCCTTGGCGGCGTGCAGCGCGAGGACGAAGTACTTCTGGGCGGTGGGCTGGAGCCCCACGTCGTACGACATCCACCCGGCCAGCTCGGCGAGTTCGGCGGCGACCTTGAACAACTTCCGCGTGGTGGCCTCGGGTTGGGGCTCCTGCAGCAGGTCGGTCACCTCGTGCAGCTGCCCTACGACCGCCTTGCGGCGCAGGCCGCCGCCGCACTGGGCGTCCCACTTGCGGAACATCGCGGTGGTGGACTCCAGCAGCTCCAACTCGGGCCGGGACAGCCGCCCGACGTGCCGGGAGGCGCTCACCGGCTCGGGCTCCGGCTGGTGGGCCGAGGGGCCGGGGACGAGCCAGCGCTGCATGGGCTCGATGAGGGACGGCCCCGCCGACAGGGCCAGCGAGGCCCCGAGGAAGCCGCGGCGGGCCAGCATGAGGTCGCTGCGGGAGAACTCGCTGAGCAGGGCCACCGTCTGCGGGGCCGTCCACGGCAGGTCGACGCCGGACACGGAGGGTGCCTGGCGGGCCGCGCGCAGGCCCAGGTCCTCGACCGAGACGACACAGCCGAAGCGCTCGGAGAACAGCTCCGAGAGGATCCTCGGGATCGGCTCGCGCGGGTTCTCGCCGTCCAGCCAGCGGCGCACGCGCGAGGTGTCCGTGGAGATGTGGTTGGCCCCCAACTGCCGTGCCCTGCGGTTCACTTGACGCGCCAGCTCACCCTTGGACCAGCCGCTGCGCACGAACCACGAGCCGAGCAGCTCATTGGGGCGCTTCTCCGTACTGGCCGCGGTTGTCCCGCTTCCGCCGTTGCCGCCCACTGGAACGCCCCCATCCCTGGAACCACTTGTCGCCGCTGTGCGCCAAGCCCTATCAGAATGCCGGTAAATACGGCTTCCCGTCCCGCACTTGTCACCCTTCGAACGAGATGACGAGTTGCCTCCGGCATACCCACAAGCGCATGTGCCCCGAGGACTTGTGCACTCAAAGTAATCCTACGATCACCCGTCCAGCCACGGCGATCGCGGAAACGCCACCATTCGCCACCCCTTCGAATGAACCTACAGTTGCCCGCGCACGATTCACTTGACATAGGACGGCCGAAGGTGGGCGCAGCGGTGCACGCAGGGGCGCGCACCGTCGGGCACACCACCCGAGGCACTCCCGGACGCTGCCTGGACCACGCGGCGCGGGGCAGGCGTGAACACAGAGTGACGACACGCATCCGTCTCGTAACCACCGGTGCGTTGGACCCGTTGGAGGGGGCATGGGCTTCACGATCGGCAGCAGCCGGACCATCCGCGACATCCGGTCCGGCACGCGCCGCCGCGGCCGCGCGTCGGAGTGCACAGCGGTGGCCGAGTTCACCGGCCTCTGGGGCTGGGACGTGGTCGCCGGCGCACGGGCCGCGGGCGGCGCGTGTTCCTGCGGCGACACCAAGTGCCCCGCGCCGGGCGCACATCCACTGACCTTCGCCCCGGAAGTACGGGCCGGCGCGACCCTCGACGAAGTCACCGACGCCTGGGCCGAGTTGCCGGGCGCCGCGATCATGCTGCCGGTCGGCCGCGCGTTCGACGTGATCGAGGTGGCCGAACCCGCGGGCCGCCGCGCACTGGCCCGCCTGGAGCGCATGGGCCTCCCGCTCGGCCCGGTCGCGGCGACCCCCGACCACCGCGCCCACTTCTTCGTCGCCCCCGGCGCCGCCGCCGAACTCCCCTCCCTCCTCTACCGCATGGGCTGGGACGACCCCACCTCCCTCGACCTCCGAGGCCTGGGCCCCGGCACCCACATCACCGCCCCACCCTCGGACCGAGGAGGTTTGGGCCCGGTCCACTGGCTCCGCTCCCCCGCCCTCGACTCAGCCACCAAACCCCCGGCCGCACGGCTCCTGTTGGGGACGCTGGCATACGTGGCACACAGGTCGCGCGCATAGGCCGTAGAACGACGAAGTGCCCTTCTCCAGCTTGGAGAAGGGCACTTCAGCGCCTCGTAAGGGGCGCGGGGAACTGCGCGACCAGCCCCCACCGACGCGCGGCCAAAAGAACCGCCCAACCCGCGGAGCGTCAGTCGCCGATAAGGGCGTCAACAAACGCCTCCGCATCGAACGGCGCCAGATCATCCGCGCCCTCACCAAGCCCGATCAGCTTGACCGGAACACCCAGTTCACGCTGAACGGCGATCACGATGCCCCCCTTGGCCGTGCCGTCCAACTTCGTCAGCACGATCCCGGTGATGTCGACGACCTCGGCGAAGACCCGCGCCTGCACAAGCCCGTTCTGCCCGGTCGTCGCGTCGAGCACCAGCAGCACCTCATCAAGCGGCGCATGCTTCTCGACAACCCGCTTGACCTTCCCCAGCTCATCCATGAGCCCGGTCTTCGTGTGCAACCGCCCGGCCGTGTCGATGAGGACGACATCGACCCCCATCTCCTTGCCCTCCTTCACCGCGTCGAACGCGACGGAGGCGGGATCCCCGGCCTCGGGCCCCCGCACGGTGTGCGCACCGACCCGCTCCCCCCAGGTCTGCAACTGATCGGCGGCAGCGGCCCGGAACGTGTCGGCGGCACCGAGCACGACACTCCGCCCGTCGGCCACGAGGACCCGGGCGAGCTTCCCGGTGGTGGTGGTCTTGCCGGTGCCGTTGACCCCGACAACCATCACGATGCCCGGCTTGCGATCCTCCGGCTCGGTCTTCACGGTCCGGTCGACATCCGTGCCGACCAGCTTGAGCAGCTCCTCGCGCAGCAGCGTGCGCAGCTCCTGCGGGGTCCGGGTGCCGAGCACCTTCACGCGGGCGCGCAGCCCGTCGACGAGTTCCTGGGTGGGAGCCACGCCGACATCGGCGGTGAGGAGGATGTCCTCGATCTCCTCCCAGGTGTCCTCGTCGAGGTGCTCGCGCGACAGGAGCGTGAGCAGCCCCTTGCCGAGCGCGTTCTGCGAGCGGGAGAGCCGCGAACGCAGCCGGACGAGCCGGCCTGCGGTGGGCTCGGGGACATCCAGTACGGGGACGTCCAGTACAGGGGGTTCCTCGACGGCGACCGGGGCCGAGCCGTCGGGGAGATCCACCTCCTCTATCGTCCGGCGCGCTTCGTCGCGCGGGGTCTCGGCCTCGTCGCCGACGTGCGGCTCGGCCGGCGGGGCGGTGATGTCGGGCACGGAGGTGGGCGGCGGGGGCAGCGGCTTCTTGCGCCGGCTGCCGACGACGAGCCCGCCGAGCGCACCGAGCACGACCACGGCGATGACTACAGCAAGGATGACGGTTTCCATAACCCACCCAGTATCAGCCATGGGTCTCGCCGGGGCCCAGCGCGGGCGCGCCCGGACCTCGCACGCGCCGAGCCCGGAGCCCCGGAAGCCGCTAGTCACACCCATGGCCATCTGACGTACCGTCAGCTACCGTCCCCCACCACGCACGACCCCGCCACACCCGAAGGGGGACCTCCCATGCCCGTCTCGGTCGTACGCTTCAACCTCGTCGAACCCGGCGCCACCCCCGCCTCGCTGAGCGCCCGCTACCGGGCCGCCCTGGAGATGGCCGCGTACGCCGACGAGCACGGGATCACCACCGTGCAGACGGAGGAGCACCACGGCGTGGCCAACAACTGGCTGCCCTCGCCCTTCGCCTTCGCGGGCGCGGTGTTCGGCGCGACCCGGCACATCGCGGTGACCGTCTCGGCGGTCATCGGCCCGCTGCACGACCCGCTGCGGCTGGCCGAGGACATCGCCGTACTCGACCTGCTGAGCGGCGGCCGCCTGGTGACCGTGGCCGGGATCGGGTACCGGCCCGAGGAGTACGCGCAGTTCGACGTGGACTGGAAGCGCCGGGGCAGGCTCCAGGACGAGCTGCTGGAGACGGTGCTGAAGGCGTGGTCCGGCGAGGAGTTCGAGTACCGCGGCCGTACGGTACGGGTCACCCCGCGCCCCTTCTCCGACCCGCACCCCCTGCTGCTGGTCGGCGGTTCCTCGAAGGCCGCCGCCCGCCGTGCCGCGCGGCTTGGTCTGCCCTTCTTCCCCAGCGCGCACCTGCCCGACCTGGAGGCGTACTACAAGGACCGGCTCGTCGAGTACGGCACCGAGGGCTGGACCATGATGCCGGGGGCCGAGACCCCGCTGCTGCACATCGCCGAGGACCCGGACCGGGCCTGGGCCGAGTACGGGGCGCACTTCCTGCACGAGGCGCGGACGTACGCCTCCTGGCAGTCCGGGGACATCCGCTCGGCGGTGAAATCGGGGGCCACGACCGTGGCGGAGCTGCGCGCGGAGGGCGTCTACCGCATCCTCACGCCGGACGAGTGTGTGGCGCTGGGGCTCGACAACCTCGTCCTGCATCCGCTGTCGGGCGGGATGCCGGTGGACGAGGGGTGGCGCAGCCTGCGGCTGTTCGCGGAGCGGGTGCTGCCGCGGCTCGGGGAGTGACGCCGATCCGGAGAGTGACCTTTACCCGCAACCGGTGGACCGGCCGGTCGACCGGTGGTCCACTGCGGTCATGACCTTGGCTGTGGATGTGTTCCTGCGTGACGCGGACGGCCAGTGGAACGTGCTCGACGTTCCGGAGGGGTGCAACGACTCGGCCGGCTTCGAGAACTGGCGCGAGACCGTGTGGGGTTCGGCGCCCGTGCGCGCGCTGGGCTGCGTGTACCTCCCCGTGCTGGCCTCCAGCGACCTGTACGTCGAGGCCGCGGACGTACCGGAGTTCCTGCGCGAGCTGGCGTTGCTGCGGGAGCATCTGGAGGCCGTCGCCGCGGCGGTCGGGGAGCGTCCCGACCTGGTCGAGAGCCGCCTGGACAACATCGAAGCCGCCGCTCTCCGGGCCCGGGAGATCGGCGGCGGCGTCCTCATCTGGTGACTGAGGGGTGGTTTCGGGGAGACGGGCGGCGGGGGATGGAGCCCGTCTCCCCGAGCTTGCGGGGCCCCGGCTCACGGGGCCCGGTTCTTAGTGGGCCTGGTTCTTGGGGGGCCTGGTTCTTGGGGCCGGTCAGCCCATGTCCTCCAGCCTCTTGCCCTTCGTCTCCTTCACGAACTTCAGGACGAACGGGATGGAGAGCGCGGCGAAGACCGTGTAGATCACGTAGGTCGCGGAGAGGTTCCAGTCGGCCAGCGACGGGAAGCTCGCGGTGATGGCCCAGTTGGCGATCCACTGCGCGGAGGCGGCGACGCCGAGGGCGGCGGCGCGGATCCGGTTCGGGAACATCTCGCCGAGGAAGACCCAGACCACGACACCCCAGGACAGGGCGAAGAACAGGACGAAGACGTGGGCCGCGATCAGCGCGGTCCAGCCCTGCGCGGAGGGCAGCTTGCCGTCGACCAGGTGGTACGAGAAGGCCCAGGCCTCCAGCGCGAGACCGACGACCATGCCGACCGAACCGATGAGGGCCAGCGGCTTACGGCCGATGCGGTCCACGAAGATCATGGCGATCACGGTGCCGATGATGTTCACGATCGACGTGGTGAAGGAGTAGAAGAACGACTGCGTCGGGTCGACGCCGACGGACTGCCACAGCGTCGAGGAGTAGTAGAACGCGACGTTGATGCCGACGAGCTGCTGGAAGGCCGAGAGGCCGATGCCGACCCAGACGATCGGCTTGAAGAAGAAGCCGCCACCGCCGAGCAGGTCCTTGAAGGTCGACTTGTGCTCGCTCTTCATCGCGTGCTCGATCTCGGCGACGCGGGCGTCCAGGTCGACGTCGTCGCCCTCGACCTCACGCAGTACCTCGTGCGCGCGGGTCAGCTTGCCCGCGGAGATCAGGAAGCGCGGGGACTCGGGGATCGCGAAGGAGAGCAGGCCGTAGAGGACGGCCGGGATCACCATGACGCCGAGCATGACCTGCCAGGCCTCCAGGCCCATGAGCTTGCCGCGCTGGTCGCCGTCGGCGGCGTTCAGCAGGCCCCAGTTGACCAGCTGCGAGATCGCAATGCCGATGACGATCGCGGCCTGCTGGAAGGAGCCGAGCCGGCCGCGGTAGGCGGGCGGCGAGACCTCGGCGATGTAGGCCGGGCCGATGACGGAGGCCATGCCGATGGCGAAACCGCCGATGACCCGCCAGAAGGCGAGGTCCCAGAGCGCGAAGGGCAGCGCCGAACCGACGGCGCTGATCGTGAACAGCACGGCGGAGATCTGCATACAGCGGATACGGCCGATGCGGTCGGCTATCCGGCCGGCGGTCGCCGCGCCGATGGCACAGCCGATCAGGGCGATGGCGATGACCTGCGCCAGGACCGTCGAGCCCACGTCGTAGCGGTCGCGGATCGCCTCGACGGCACCGTTGATCACGGAACTGTCGTAGCCGAAGAGGAAGCCGCCCATCGCGGCCGCCGCCGCGATGAAGATGACGTGCGCGAGATGTTCGGGATGAGCCGACCCGGCTCCTGACTGAGGTGCCTGCGCAGTGCTGGTCACGTGTAACTCCTGAGGCCACCGGCGTCGCTGCCGGGGTGGGGGGGCGACCCTTCCAGTGGCGCACAGCTTCCCGCTGCCCACCACCTGAAGGTAAAAGCAACGTTGCAGAGACTATGCCTTCAAGTTTCGAAGTCAATAGGGGGTCCCCTGTGAAATCCAACCCCACAGGTGACAGCCGTACGTTCAAGACTTGAACGCGCGATGGAGATCTAGCGAAGGCGCTGCGAGATGACCTTCGACACTCCGTCGCCCTGCATGGAGACGCCGTACAACGCGTCGGCCACCTCCATCGTCCGCTTCTGGTGGGTGATCACGATCAGCTGCGAGGCCTCCTGGAGCTCCTGCATGATCCGGATCAGCCGCTGCAGGTTGGTGTCGTCGAGCGCCGCCTCGACCTCGTCCATCACATAGAACGGACTGGGCCGAGCCTTGAAGATCGACACCAGCAGCGCTACGGCGGTCAGGGACCGCTCCCCGCCGGAGAGCAGGGAGAGCCGCTTGACCTTCTTGCCGGGCGGGCGGGCCTCCACATCCACCCCCGTGGTCAGCATGTTGTCGGGGTCGGTCAGGATCAACCTGCCCTCGCCGCCCGGAAACAGTCGGCTGAAGACCCCCTCGAACTGCAGGGCCGTGTCCCGGTAGGCCTCGGTGAAGACCTGTTCGACGCGCTCGTCGACCTCCTTCACCACTTGAAGCAGGTCGGCGCGGGTCTTCTTCAGGTCCTCCAGCTGCTCGCTGAGGAACTTGTGCCGCTCCTCCAGCGCCGCGAACTCCTCCAGCGCGAGCGGGTTCACCTTTCCCAGCTGCTGGTACGCCCGTTCGGCTGACTTGAGCCGCTTCTCCTGCTCGGCGCGGTGGAACGTACGGGGCTGGTTGCGGGGGTCCTCCGGATCATCGGGCAGCACCTCGCCCTCGGCGGCGAGCGAGGGCGGCACGAGCTGATGCGGCCCGTACTCCTCGACGAGCCCCGAGGGCTCCACCCCCAGCTCCTCCAGCGCCTTGGTCTCCAGCTGCTCGATCCGCATCCGCTTCTCGGCCCCGAGCACTTCCCCCCGGTGCACGGAGTCGGTGAGCTTGTCGAGCTCGCCCTTGAGGTCACGCCCCTGGTTCCGGGCAGCGGCCAACTCCTGCTCGCGGCGCGCCTTGGCGGCGTCGGCGGCGGTGCGTTCGTCGTCGGCGCGGGCGAGGGAGATCTCGACGTGCGCGAGCAACTGCCGCGCCCCGAAGGCAACGGCTTCGGCTACGGCGGCCTCATGCCTCAGCCGCGCCAACCGCTGCTCGGCCCGCGCCCGTGCCTCCCGCTCCGCTCGGGCACCGCGGTCGAGGGAGTCCGCGCGCCCTGCAAGCCCCTTGACCCGCTCCTCATGCGTACGGACCTGAAGCCGCGCCTCCATCTCGGTCTGCCGAGCGTTGGCCCCATCGGCGGCAAGCCGATCCCGCACGGAGGTGTCAGGCTCTTCCTCGACCGGCATCTCCTCAGCGACAGCAAGCCGTTCAGCGAGGACTTCAGCCTCTTCTACGGCCTTGTCGAGGGCGTCCTGTGCCCGTGCCGCCGCCGCGGTCGATCGCTCGGCCTCTCCGGCGGCGCCGCGTGCCTGCCCGGCCAGGCGTCCCAACTGCTGTGCCACGGCCGACTTCTCGCGCTCCGCGGCTCGGCGGCGCTCCCCCAACTCCTCGACCAGCGCGGCGACTTCCTTGCGGCGCTCACCTGCGGTCTGCTGGGCTTCGGCCAACTCCTCGCAGCGGACGGCCAGTTCTTCGAGTTCGGCTGCGGCTTCGTCTACGGAGGCCTGGACTTCGAGGAGGCTGGGGGCGCCTGCGGAGCCGCCGTGGGCGAAGTGGGCGCCGAGCAGGTCGCCTTCGGCGGTGACCGCGGTCAACTCGGGGTGGGTGTATACGAGTTGCTCGGCGTCTTCGAGGGTGTCTACTACGACGTAGTTGTGGAGGAGTCTGCGGACTGCGGGCATGAGTTCGGCGGGGGCGCGGACGAAATCGGCGGCGAAAGGTTGTCTGTTGTCTGCGGGCTCGTCGTGGCTGGTCGCGCCGTTCCCCGCGCCCCTTAGGGGTGTGTTCGTGCCCGGTGTTGGATCGTCCGGGGCTCCTGCCAACAGCAGTGCCGCCCTGCCGCCGTCCTGCTTGCGCAGCAGGCGGATTGCGTCTGCCGCCGATGCTGGAGTTGTCACGGCGATCGCGTCCGCCGCCGCGCCGAAGGCTGCCGCAAGGGCTACCTCGTGGCCGGGGGTCACCGTCAACAGCTCCGCCGCTGGACCCAGGATTCCGGTGAGGCGGTCACGGGCGCCCAGCAGTATCCCGGTGCCGTCCTTCCGCCGTAGGCCCAGCGCCAGTGCCTCGTGGCGGGCCTGGGTGGCGGCCCGCTTGCGTTCGACTGTCGTGGCTGCTTCCCGGGCCGCCGTCAACGTGGTCTCTGCCTCGGACAGTTGGCGCTTGAGTTCCTCGTGCTGGTCGGAGAGTTCCGCGTCGCCTGCGTCCAAGCCGTCGACCTCGGACTGGAGTGCCTCGTACTCCTCCTGTGCGGTGACCGCTCGTTCCTGGGCCTCGTCGCGGGCGGAGGCGAGGCGGTCGATCTCGGCCTGGGCGGAGGCCGCGCGTGAACGGGCCGCGTTGACCTGGCCGTTGAGGCGGGCGAGGCCCTCGCGGCGGTCGGCGATGGAACGGGCCACGTCCTTCAGGCGGCGTTCCTCGGCCGTCAACTCCCGCTCCAGTTCGGAGCGGTGGGCGACCGTGTCCTCCAAGGCGTGCTCGGCCGCCTCTAGGGCTGCTTCGAGTTCGGCTTCTTGCTCGCGGATGCGGGCGGCCTCGCGCTCCATGTCCTCGGGGTCGCGGCCCCGCCGTTCCTCGGGCGGGGCCGAGGTGGCGCTCTTCACCCGGGCGTCGGCCAGCGAGATCGTGCCGCGTACCCGCTCGGCCAGCTGGGACAGCTCGTACCAGGTCTGCTGGGCGCGCTGGAGGCGCGGGGTGAGCTGCCGTACCTCGTCCTCCAGGAGCCCTTCGCGCTGGACCGCCTTGCGCAGCTCCTGCTCGGCGGCCTCCTTGCGTTCCTTCAGCGCGGCCTCGTCGGCGATCTCTGTGTTCAGCGCCTGGCGCAGTCGTACGAGATCGTCGGCGAGCAGGCGGAGGCGGGCGTCGCGGAGGTCGGCCTGGATGACGGCCGCGCGGCGGGCGACCGCTGCCTGGCGGCCCAAGGGCTTGAGCTGGCGGCGGAGTTCGTCCGTCAGGTCCTGCACGCGCGCGAGGTTGGCCTGCATCGCGTCCAGTTTGCGGAGCGCCTTCTCCTTGCGCTTGCGGTGCTTGAGGACCCCGGCCGCCTCCTCGATGAAGGCGCGGCGGCCCATGGGGTCGGCGTGCAGCACGGAGTCGAGCTGGCCCTGGCCGACGATGACGTGCATCTCGCGGCCGATGCCGGAGTCGGAGAGGAGTTCCTGGATGTCGAGGAGGCGACACGTGTCGCCGTTGATCTGGTACTCGCTGCCGCCGTTGCGGAACATGATCCGCGTGATGGTGACCTCGGCGTACTCGATGGGCAGTGCCCCGTCGGAGTTGTCGATGGTGAGAGACACCTCGGCGCGGCCCAGCGGGGGGCGGCCGGTGGTGCCGGCGAAGATGACGTCCTCCATCTTGCCGCCGCGCAGCGACTTGGCGCCCTGTTCGCCCATGACCCAGCTGAGCGCGTCCACGACATTCGACTTGCCCGAGCCGTTCGGTCCGACCACGCACGTGATCCCCGGCTCGAACCGGAGCGTGGTCGCCGAGGCGAACGACTTGAACCCCCGCAGGGTCAGGGCCTTGAGGTGCACGCCGCTGGACTCTACCTTCCGCCGCTCGCTCTCTCCATGAACGTCCGGTTCCCCGCGGTTTCGCCCTTGAACGTGCAGGGCACACCAAACGTTAAAGAGGGTGGAGGCTTGCGGGGGAAAGAAAGAAGGGACGCCGAAGCGTCCCTTGCAAACTCTGACAACTTAGCGGTTGATACAGGGCGCTCAACCACTGCTTGTCATGTGGTGCGTCGCAGTGATCAGGTGAGCGCGGGCTCCGCCTGGCGTGCGTCGAGCTCGAGAAGCGAATCGTGAGTTGCGGCAGCCGTCAGCGCGTCGTTCTCGTCCTGGATCCGAACGAGCTCGGATTCCAGGTCCTGGACGCGTTGCTGGAGCCGTCGCATCTCGGCGAGGAGTCGCGGGTCGGAGCCGCCGACGTAACCGAGAAGCGCCTTTGCCATGATGGATGGTCCTCCACACTGAGTGACCGACCGAAGCGGTGTGGGTCGTGAGGGAATCGCACCCGCGATGCTTGACAGTCTTGGGTCTTGCTCTGCTGTTCTTCCATGCCAAACAGCTAAGGTGCGCGGGGCTTTCAGAGTCTCACCAAAAAGTTTGACGGTCAACACGATCACGCCCCGTATTGGCGGGCGACCCGGGGGCAGAGGGCCCTGACCGGGCGGCACTGCGACTCCTGCGGGGCCTCGCTGGGTGTGGCGATCATCCTTAGGTGCGGAGCCTGCCAGAGCGAGCCGTTCTTGGCAACCACCAGGCAGTTTCCGCTGCGGGCAGCTGCCGGTGGCATGTCCCTTCGCTTCCGCCAGGGCCCCTTTACACCGTTTCGCAGTTTGTGCTCAGCGGATCGCGAAGCCGTCGTAGCCGCCGCGAGGTGTGTCCCAGATCTCGGTGACGCCATCCACGCGCCCGGGCGTGTCGTACCCCTGGAGCCAGTCGAGGAGTCCTTGGCAGCCCTCGCGTGATCCCTCTGCGACCACTTGGACGCGTCCGTCGCCCAAATTGAGAGCAAAACCACTCAGGCCCCCGATCTCCAGAGCCTTGGCACGGGTAAACCACCGAAAACCCACACCTTGCACACGCCCTCGCACCCAGGCGACCATCCGCACATCCTCGCTCATGGCTGCAACCTAACCGGCCAAAACCTCTCTGGGCACTTGCTCCCCTCGCGCCATGCGGTACCGTCCGCCCCAATGAATCTCATATGAAACTCACTCGATCGAGTGAGCTGGGTCACCGCACGGACGAGTTGACCGCAAGGACGAAAGGCAAGGACATGGGACGCCACCGACGCTCCGCCGCCGGCCGCGCCGCCACGAGCCGCGCCACGGGGGTCACAGAGACGCACGGCTCATACACGAGCGGCTACGACCCGCATGACTCGTACGACTGGAACGACCACTCCGACCGGAACGACCGCTTCGCCTGGAACCCGGCCGACGGCTCGACGATCGGCATGGCGCCCTATCTCCACCCGGAGGGCCCCGCCGAGTTCCACCAGACCCACGTGAACCACCAGGGCCCCGCTGACCACCGGGTCCGCCAGGTCCACGCGAACGGCGACGAGGTGCCGCCGAAGAGCGAGGCCCGCCTGAAGGCCGAGAGCCGCCTCAAGGCCGACTCCCGCCGCAAGAGCGAGGCCTATCTCTTCGCCACCGAGGAGGACTACGCCGTGGTCTTCCCCGAGGCGGCCGGCGCCACCGCCTCCCGGGGCGACGGCTCACGCCCGGGCCGCGGTCGCCGCCGTAAGCGCAAGACCGCGACGCCGGTCAAGACGGGCCTGCTCGGTGTCTCCGCCGCCGTCGCCATCGGCACGGTCGCGGTCGCCGCGGGTGCGATGCCGGGGCTGGACAACTACAAGCTCGGCGGCGGTGGCGGCTCGGACAAGGTGCAGGCGGCCGGTTCGCCGTCCAACTCGGCGACCGAGCAGGGCGGTACGTCCGGCAGCGCGGAGTCCCGCGACGACGGCTCCTCCACGAGCCGCGACGCGAACCGCGCGGCCTCCCCGTCGGCGGCTCCGACCAAGTCCGCCACCGCGCCCGCCACCAAGGCCCCGGCGAAGAAGCCGGCGGCCACCCCGACCGAGGAGCCGACGACCAAGGCCCCCTCGGCGAAGCCCACCACTCCGGCGCCCACACAGTCCGCCGAAGCACCGGTGACGGTCTCCACGGAGGCCGCAGCCGAGGCCGAGGTGCTCAAGCTCGTCAACGAACAGCGCGCGCTCGTCGGCTGCAGCCCGGTGGCCGCCAACAGCTCGCTGACCACCCTGGCCGAGAACTTCAGCACGCAGATGGCCGACGAGGACTTCTTCGACCACACCGACCCCAGCGGGGCCACCCCGTGGGACCGGGCGGAGAAGCTCGGCATCACCAACCTCGGCGGCGAGAACATCGCCCGCGGCCAGGCCGACGCGGCCGCGGTCATGGACGCCTGGATGAACAGCCCCGGCCACAAGGCCAACATCCTGAACTGCGACTTCAAGACCCTGGGCGTCGGTGTGCACTTCGGCACCGGCGGCCCCTGGTGGACGCAGGACTTCGGGTACTAGGACGAGCACGCCGACAGGGAGCACTAACCACCGGTTAGTGCTCCCTTTTGGTTAGCGCTGCGTTCGCGTACTCTGAGGAAATGGACACGACCCAGGAACGTACGGAGGAGCAGAACTTCCCGTACAACGTCTTCGCGAGGGCCTGCCCCTCCCGAGGCACCCTGGAGCACATCACGGGCCGCTGGGGCGGACTCACCCTGTGCGCGCTGCACGAGGGCTCGCTGCGCTTCAACGAACTGCGGCGCCGCGTCGACGGCGTCAGCGAGAAGATGCTCTCGCAGACCCTGCACGCCCTGGAGCGCGACGGCCTGGTCCACCGCGAGGCCCAGCCGACCAACCCACCGCGCGTGGACTACGAGTTGACCCCGCTGGGACACGGCGTCGCCGAACGCCTCAAGGAACTCGTCGACTTCGTGGAGTCCCGCATGGACGACGTCCTCGCGGCCCTCACGCGCTACGACGAGACGCGCGCCGGCCTCTAGACCCGCGGGATCCTCAAACCCGGGGCGCCTTCTGGCACTTGGGGCAGAAGTAGCTCGACCGGTTCATCCACGCCTGCCGCCTCATCGGCGTACCGCAGCGCCGGCACGGCAGACCCTCGCGGCCGTACGCGTCGAGCGAGCGGTCGAAGTAGCCCGACTCCCCGTTCACGTTGACGTACAGGCTGTCGAAGCTGGTGCCGCCCACGTCGAGGGCCGCGTTCATCACATCCCGTGCGTGGCCCAGGAGTTCGGCGGTGCGCGGGCGGGTGAAGGTCGCGGTCGGGCGTTCGTAGTGGACGCGGGCCCGCCAAAGGGCCTCGTCCGCATAGATGTTGCCGACTCCGCTGATCAACGACTGGTCGAGCAGGGCCCGTTTGATCGTCGTCCGCTTGCGGCGCAGCGACTGGTGGAACAACTCGTCGTCGAACAACGGGTCCAGGGGGTCACGCGCGATGTGCGCGATGACGTCCGGCAGCCCGTCCGGGGTGGTGTCGTGCAACGACAGCCCGCCGAAGGTGCGTTGGTCGACGAAGCGGAGTTCGGTACCGAGAGCGTCGGCGAAGCGGACCCGGATGCGCAGGTGCTTCTCGTCGGGGAACTCGTGCTGCTGGACCAGGAGTTGACCACTCATCCCGAGGTGCGCGAGCACCGCCTGGTGGGTGTCCTCCAGCGGCAGCCACAGATACTTGCCGCGCCTGCTCGGCGTACCGATCCGGTGCCCCTTGAGCCGGTGCGCGAAGTCGTCGGCGCCGGCGACATGACGTCGTACCGCACGCGGATGCAGTACCTCGGCGTCGGCGACGGTGCGCTGGGCGACCCACCGCTCCAGACCGCGCCGGACGACCTCGACCTCGGGCAACTCGGGCATGGCATCCCCTGTGACGACGAGTGAATGAGCCGAGCGCCCGCCCCGGTGCGGGGACGGGCGCTCGGGTCGCGCTGTTCGGTCAGGCGGACGCCGACGACGTGTCGGTGTTCTCCTCGGCAGGCTGCTCAGCGGCCTCGGCGGCGGTCTCGACGGCCTGTTGTTCGGCCGCCTCCTTCGCCTTCTCGGCTCGCTCGTCCGCGTCGGCCCGGATGGACCGCCAGGCGGACTCGGCGGCCTGCTGCTCCGCCTCCTTCTTGCTGCGGCCGGTGCCGGTGCCGTACGAGACGCCTCCGACGCGGGCGGCAGCAGTGAAGGTCTTCTCGTGATCGGGGCCGGTCTCCGTGACCAGGTACTCGGGAACACCGAGCCCCTCGGTCGCGGTGAGCTCCTGGAGACTGGTCTTCCAGTCCAGGCCGGCACCGAGGTTCGAGGACTTCTCGATGAGCGGGTCGAACAGGCGGTGCACCAGTTCGGAGGCCGCGTCGAGGCCCTGGTCGAGATAGACCGCGCCGATCACCGCTTCCAGGGTGTCGGCGAGGATGGACGCCTTGTCCCGGCCCCCCGTGCCCTCTTCACCCCGGCCGAGCCGGATGAAGGAGCCGAGTTCCAGACCGCGACCGACCTCCGCCAGCGCACGAGAATTGACCACCGCGGCCCGCAGCTTGGCCAGTTGGCCTTCGGGCAGGTCGGGGTGGGTGGTGTACAGCGTGTCCGTGACGACGAGGCCGAGCACGGAGTCCCCGAGGAACTCCAGCCGCTCGTTCGTCGGCAGACCGCCGTTCTCGTACGCGTACGAACGGTGGGTCAGCGCACGCACCAGAAGGGCGGACTCGAGGTGATACCCGAGCCGCCCTTCCAACAGCGTGTGGGACGAGGCTGTGTCCGCGTGTTTCTTGGCGACTGAGTCGGCCTTGACGTCAGACATGGTGCCTCTCACCAGCCGCTCAGACCTCGAGGACCTGGCGCTTGTTGTACGTGCCGCAAGAAGGGCACGCGATGTGCTGCTGCTTGGGCTCGTGGCAGCGCTCGCACGCAACCAGAGGGGTGACCGCAGCCTTCCACTGCGACCGGCGGTGGCGCGTGTTGCTGCGCGACATCTTCCGCTTCGGAACAGCCACGGCTACTTCTCCTGCTTCTCGTTGGCGCGCGCCGGTCGGGGCGCTTCGCCACTGATCTCGTCCTTCTCGCCGTCTTCGAGTGAACCGGCGAGTCCCTGCAGTGCCGCCCAACGGATGTCGACGGCGTCATGGTGGTGGTCCGGGTCGTCCGTGAGCCGTACCCCGCACTCGGAGCACAGGCCCAGACAGTCGTCCTGGCACACCGGCTGCATCGGCAGTGCGAGCACCACCGCATCGCGCAGCACGGATTCGAGGTCGAACAAGCCGTCCTCGATGAAGAGCCTGTCCTCGTCTTCCTCGGCGTCGTCGACCGGTTCCGCTTTCACACGGCCACGGTCGTCGGCGTCAGGGTACGAGAACATCTCCTGGAAGTCCGCTTCGAGCGACAGCTCAAGCGGCTCCAGACACCTTACGCACTCCCCCTTGGCCGTTGCACGGGCGGTGCCTGTGACAAGCACCCCTTCCATGACCGACTCAAGGCGGAGGTCGAGCTCCACCGGGGCGCCTTCCGGCACTCCGATGACTCCCTGGATCCCGAGATCCTTGGGAGCGTCGATCGAACGGTTCAGGCGCTGCAGCGCACCAGGACGCCGACCCAGCTCGTGAGTGTCGAACACGAGAGGGTTGCGGTGGTCGAGGCGGGCGTTCAGAGCCATCCCTGTCTTTCGGTCTGCTGAGCTCATGGGACGCTGCCCTTCGGTGCTTCCGGGCAGCGGTGATCGCGGACGTACACGCGACCGAAGAGCCAGGATACTGGACCTTTCGCTCACGGCCCAATCCGGTGTGCGCTCTCGGCCACCGGCCCGGATCGCTACAGGCCGCGCCCCTGCTCGTAGGCCCGCAGCTGCTCGGCGCTGATCATGCCGGTGTCGAAGAGGCTGGTCTCGTCGAGCGCGTAGCCCTGCTGACCCTGGTTCTGCTGCGGGTCGAGCTGGGCCTGCTGCAGCTGGTTCGGGTCGTACACGGGCTGCTGGCCGGTGTCGTAGCCCTGGTAGGCGTAGGGGTCGGCCTGCTGGTACCCGTAGGGGTCCTGCTGCTGGGGCTGGGCGTAACCCTGCTGCTGGTAGCCGTACGGGTCCTGCTGCTGGGCGGTCTGCTGGTAGTCGTAGGCCGCCTGCGGGGCGTAGTCCTGCTGCTCGGGCTGGAGCGGGGTGGCCGAGACCGGGGTGTCCGTGACGGTCGCGAGGTCGGCGAGGTAGTCGGCGTCGCTGGTGTGCTGGACCTGGTTGCCGTCGTCGTCGAGGGAGAGGGCGCCGAGATCGTCGCTGGCGATCCGCCCGTGCAGCTTCTGCCGGCCCTTCCCTACGGCCTCCAGGGTCTTGGCGAGCACCGCCTCGAAGGCGCCGAGCTTGACGTCCACGTACGCGTCGGCGTCGCGGCGCAGGGTCTCCGGGTCGTGGCTGCGCTCGGGGGCGTCCTCGTCCTCGTAGCCCTGGTCGTCGATGCCGGGGCCGGTACCGAGCAGCTTCTCGCGGCCTCGCCCCACCGACCCGAGGGTCTTGGTGAGGACGACCTCGAAGTTGGCGAGCTTGGAGTCGACGTAGTCGTCGGCCTCCGCGCGGACCTCCTCGGCCTCCTGGCGGGCCTCGGCGAGGATGCGGTCCGCCTCGTTCTGCGAGCGGCGGGCGACCTCGGTGTCGGAGATCAGCGAGCCGCGCTCGGCGTGCGCGGTCTGGATGATCCGCTCGGCCTCCTGGCGGGCCTGCTCGACCATCTCGTGCCGGCCGCCGATCAGCTCCTGCGCCTCCGCCAGCGAGTCCGGCAGGGCCGCGCGCACCTCTTCGAGCAGCGTGAGCAGCTCGGCGCGGTTGACCACGCACGAGGCCGACATGGGCATGGACCGGGCGCTGGAGACCGAGGCGACGATCTCGTCGAGCTTCTTCTGCACGTCCACCGTGTGCTCGCCACTCTCTACCGACGTGTTGGAGACGGACGGGTCGACTGTACGACCACTCCCGCCCCGCCCGACACCGGGTGACGCACTGTCAGTGCCTCAGCCCTGGCCGAGCCGCTCGTGGAGCGCTTCCAGGACGATCGGCGGCACCAGGTGGGAGATGTCGCCGCCCCACTGCGCGACCTCCTTGACCAGCGAGGACGACAGGAAGCTGTAGGTGGGGCTGGTCGGGATGAACAGGGTTTCGACGCCCGACAGTCCGTTGTTCATCTGGGCCATCTGGAGTTCGTAGTCGAAGTCGCTGACCGCGCGCAGGCCCTTGACGATGGCCGGGATGTCGCGCTGCTTGCAGAAGTCGACGAGCAGGCCGTGGTACGCCTCGACCTGGACGTTGCCGAACTCGGCGGTGACCTCGCCGATCAGCCCGATCCGCTCGTCGACGGTGAACATGCCCTTCTTCGACTGGTTGATCATCACGACGACGTGCACGACGTCGTACAGCCGGGAGGCACGGGCGATGATGTCGAGGTGTCCATTGGTGATGGGGTCGAACGACCCCGGACATACGGCGCGGCGCAACTGAGTTCCCTCGCTCTCCG
Source organism: Streptomyces sp. NRRL F-525 (assembly GCF_000716605.1). Classification (GTDB taxonomy): domain Bacteria; phylum Actinomycetota; class Actinomycetes; order Streptomycetales; family Streptomycetaceae; genus Streptomyces. The sequence goes on from NZ_JNXE01000016.1 coordinate 103,183, forward strand.
GTCCGGTCATCGTGCGTCTTCGCACGTAGAGGCGGCGCGACCGTACCAAAAGGTCCCCTCGCCGTAGCGACGGGCCCGGATCGCGTCGAATCCGTCCGGCCACCCGAATTCGCCGCCTCTGGTGCTGCGCTCCACGGTGACGAGCGCGTCCGGCGCGAGCCAGCCCCCGGACCGGAGTGTGAGGAGAATCTCCCGAAGATCGTGATCTGGGACAACGTACGGCGGGTCGAGGAAGACGATGTCGTACGGGTCCGCCGACGCCAGCGTCTGGACGATCTGCTCCGCTTTGCCCGCCCTGACCTCGGCGCCGGGGAGGCCGACGTTCTTGACGTTCTCCCTGATGACGCGGGCGGCCTTCGGGTCGGCCTCGACGAGGAGGGTGTGGCTCGCGCCGCGGGACAGTGCCTCCAGGCCTACGGCGCCTGAGCCCGCGTACAGGTCCAAAACGCGTTCGCCGTTCAGGGGGGCGCCGAGGAGGGACTGCCAGGTGGAGAAGAGGCCCTCGCGTGCGCGGTCGGAGGTGGGGCGGGTGCCGGTGCCTGGCGGGACGGCTAGTCGACGTCCGCCGGCTTCGCCGGCGATCACGCGGGTCATGTTGGGTCCTTGCTTGTGGGCGTCTTCAGGTTTCATTGTGGCTGGTCGCGCAGTTCCCCGCGCCCCTGGGTGGGGCAGCCTCAGCCCTTCTCCAAGTACTGCTCTCTTTCCTCGTCCAAGAGGGCGTCCAGGGCAGTCCTCAAGCCTGGAAGCCCCGTGAGTTCCGGATCGGCTGCCACCACACTCGTCGCCTCCTCCCTCGCCTCCGCGATGACCTCCTCGTCCTCGATGACCGACAGCACGCGCAGGGACGTACGGGCACCGGACTGCGCCTGCCCCAACACATCGCCCTCGCGGCGCTGTTCGAGGTCGATGCGGGAGAGTTCGAAGCCGTCGAGAGTGGAGGCAACGGCGTTGAGGCGTTGGCGGGCGGGGCTGGCCTCGGGCATTTCGGAGACCAGGAGGCAGAGGCCGGCTGCCGAGCCACGACCGACCCGGCCGCGGAGTTGGTGGAGCTGGGAGACGCCGAAGCGGTCGGCGTCCATGATCACCATGGCCGTGGCGTTGGGCACGTTGACGCCGACCTCGATGACCGTCGTGGCGACCAGGACGTCGGTGTCCCCGGCGGCGAAACGGCGCATCACCGCGTCCTTGTCATCGGGGTGCATACGACCGTGCAGCACCTCGATCTTCAGCCCTTGGAGGGGACCCTTGGCGAGCTGGGCCGCGATGTCGAGGACGGCGAGCGGTGGGCGCTTCTCCGCCTCGTCCTCGGGGGACTTCTTCTTTGCTTTGCCGGCCTTCTTGGGGTCGTCGTCCTCGTCGCCGATGCGGGGGCAGACGACGTACGCCTGATGGCCGTTGGATACCTCCTCGCGGACGCGCTCCCAGGCGCGGGCCAGGAAGTGGGGTTTGTCGGCTGCGGGGACGACGTGGCTGGCGATGGGTGAGCGGCCGGCCGGAAGTTGGTCGAGGACGGAGGTCTCCAGGTCGCCGAAGACCGTCATGGCGACCGTGCGCGGGATGGGGGTGGCGGTCATGACGAGGAGATGCGGAGGCTGCTTGCCCTTGCCGCGCAGGGCGTCGCGCTGCTCGACGCCGAAGCGGTGCTGTTCGTCGACCACCACCAGGCCCAGGTCGTGGAACTGGACCTTGTCCTCGATCAACGCGTGCGTACCGATCACGATCCCGGCCTCACCGGTGACGAGGTCGAGGAGGGCCTGACGCCGGCCGGCGGTCCCCATGGAGCCCGTGAGCAACGTGACCTTCGTCGCCCGCTCGGCCCCGCCCAGCATCCCTCCCTCGGCCAGCTCCCCCATCATCTCGGTGATGGATCGGTGGTGCTGCTGGGCGAGCACTTCGGTGGGGGCGAGCATGGCTGCCTGGCCGCCTGCGTCGACCACGGCGAGCATGGCTCGGAGGGCCACCATTGTTTTTCCGCTACCAACTTCCCCTTGGAGCAACCGGTGCATCGGATGCTCCGTAGCCAGATCGTCGAAGATCTCCTTGGAGACCTTCACCTGCCCGTCCGTGAGGGTGAACGGAAGCCGGTCGTCGAAGGCGGAGAGGAGGCCTTCCGGGGACGGTTTGCGGGCCACCGCCGGGAGTTGGGCGTCCGCGTGGCGGCGGCGGGCGAGGGCTACCTGGAGGACGAAGGCCTCGTCCCACTTGAGGCGGTCGCGGGCCGCGGCGATGTCCGCCTTGGTGTGGGGGCGGTGGATCTTGAGGAGGGCTTCCGGGAGGGAGACCAGGCCGCGGCCCTCGCGGAGGGAGTCCGGGAGGGGGTCCACGGCTTCCTGGGCGCTGGGGAGTGCCGTCTGGAGGGCCTTGCCGATCTTCCAGGACTCCAGTTTGGCGGTGGCGGGGTAGATGGGGATCAGCGTGCCCGCCCAGGTCTCCACCGCTTCCTCGGCGTCGCCCTTGAGCAACTCGTATGCCGGATGGGCGAGTTGAAGACGGCGGTTGAAGACGGAGACCTTGCCGGCGAACATCGCGCGGGTGCCCGGCAGGAGTTCCTTGTGGGGTTTGTGAACTCCCGAGCCGAAGAAGACGAGTTGGAGTCGGCCGCTGCCGTCCGTGATCGTGACTTCGAGGCGCTGGCCCTTGCCCCGGGGGGCCTTGCTGGACGCGAAGGAGTGCAGACGGGCGTCGGCGACCTGGGCGACCACGGTGACGTGCTCGTCCATCGGCAGCTCGGCGAGGTGCGTGAGCTGGCCCCGCTCCTCGTATCTGCGCGGGTAGTGGTGCAGGAGATCGCCTACTGTGTGCAGGCCGAGATGCTCGGCCATCACCTTCGCGGTGGCGGGGCCGAGCACCTTTTTCAGTGGTTCTTCCAGTGCGGGCACGAGATCCATTGCACACCACGCCACTGACAATGCCGTATACGTCTTGCGAAACCCCTGGTCAGGCGGGTCGTTCGAGGCCTAGGATGGCGCGCTCCGGCCATCCCCCGCGGTCACCGCCTCACAGGGACCGCCCGACCCTCGCGCCGTTCGCACTTCCCCCACCTCGGCGCTGCGACGATGGACTCCCAGACCTCACAGTCATCCCAGTCACCTCACACGTTCCAGGTCGACCTGCGCGGTCTGGTGGACCTGCTCTCCCATCACCTCTACTCGAGCCCCAAGGTCTATCTGCGCGAACTGCTGCAGAACGCCGTGGACGCGATCACCGCCCGCCGGGCCGAGCAGCCCGACTCCCCTGCCCTGGTGCGGCTGTTCGCCGACGGGGGCACCCTGCGCGTCGAGGACTCCGGCGTCGGCCTCACCGAGGCGGACGTGCACAACCTCCTTGCCACCATCGGCCGTAGCTCCAAGCGCGCCGACGGGCTCCAGGAGGCCCGTTCCGACTTCCTCGGGCAGTTCGGCATCGGGCTGCTCGCCTGTTTCGTGGTCGCCGAGCGGATCCGGGTCGTCAGCCGCAGCGCCCGTACGCCGGACGCGCCGCCCGTGGAGTGGACGGCGACCGACGACGGTTCGTACACCGTGCGGACCCTGCCCGACGCCGAACGCCCCGAACCGGGCACCACCGTGCACCTGGTGGCCCGCGCGGGCGCCGCCGAGTGGCTCACCAAGGAGAAGGTCCTCGCGCTGGCGCGGGACTTCGGGGCGCTGCTGCCGTACGACGTGCGCGTGGACGGCGAGGCGGTCACCGATCTGCCCGCTCCCTGGGACCGGCCGTACCCGAGTCCCAGCACCCGGAGGGTGGCGCTGGCGCGGCACTGTCACGAGCTGTTCGGGTTCACGCCGTTGGACTCGATCGACCTCTCCGTGCCGCTCGCGGGGATTCGCGGGGTGGCCTACGTCCTTCCCGGTGCCGTGAGTCCGGCGCAGCGGGCGAGTCACCGGGTGCATCTGAAGGGCATGTTGCTCACCGAGCGGGCCGAACAGCTGCTGCCCGACTGGGCGTTCTTCGTGCGCTGTGTGCTGGACACGGACAGTCTGCGGCCCACGGCATCGCGCGAGTCGCTGTACGAGGACGAGACGCTGGCCGCCGTACGGGAGGCGCTCGGGGAGCGGATCCGGGGCTGGCTGACCGGGCTCGCGGCGGGTGATCCGGAGCGGCTCGCCGCGTTCCTGTCGGTGCACCACCTGGGGGTCAAGTCCCTGGCGCGGCACGACAAGGAGATGCTGCGCACGATGCTGCCGTGGCTCCCGTTCGAGACGACCGACGGACGGGTGTCCCTGGAGGAGTTCGCGCAGCGGCACCCGGTGGTGCACTTCACGCGGACCGTCGAGGAGTACCGGCAGGTCGCCCCCATCGCGTCCGCGCAGGGCATCGGCGTGATCAACGGCGGTTACACCTACGACGGCGAGCTGGTCGAGGCGCTGCCGTCGGTGCGCCCGGGGACGGTGGTCGCCGAGCTGGACTCGGACACCGTGACCGCGCACCTGGACTCGGTCGACCCGGCCGAGGAACTGGCCCTGGCGGACTTCCTGGCCGCCGCGCGGGCCAAGCTGGACCCCCTGGGCTGCGATGTGGTCCTCCGGGCGTTCCATCCGCTGTCGGTGCCCGCGCTGCACCTGGACGACCGCTCGGCCCGGCACGAGCAGGCCCGCGCGGAGGCCGAGGAACAGGCCGACGACCTGTGGGCGGGCATCCTGGGCTCGCTGCGGGGCAGTGCTCCACGCGCGCGTCTCGTGCTCAACCACCTCAACCCGCTGATCCGGCGGATCAGTTCGCTGAGGGACCGGGACCTGATCGGGACGGCCACGGAGTCGCTCTACGGGCAGGCACTCCTGATGGCGCAGCGACCACTGCGCCCCGCCGATTCGGCTCTGCTGAACCGGGCGTTCATCGGCCTCCTGGAGTGGGCCACACACGGGGAGGGCGACCACTGATGACAGGGATCACGGACTTCGACGCGCTGCGCCGGGCGATGGCGGAGAACTCCGAGGAGCCGGAGGGCCCGGCCCGCAACGCGCGCGCGGAGCACCTGCTCGCGGAGGCCGAGAAGCTGGACATCCCGCTCGCCGTCATCGAGGCGCTCGGACACCAGCTGAAGGTCTACAACTACAGCTCCGAGAAGGACAAGATGTTCGTCCCCTTCGCGCGCCTGCTGCGCATGTGGGACGAACGGCCCGAGGACTTCGACGAGTACGAGGTCCACTCGCTGCACTGGGTCTTCAAGTGGATGTCGTCCGGCATGCTCGGCCAGCCGCACATCCCGCTCGCGTCGATCGAGAAGTGGCTCGGCGAGATGGAGCACCGCTACCGGCTGGCCGGACACTCCGAACGGGCCGTCCGCAGCGCCGAGTTCAGCGTCGCCTCGCACATCGGGGACCTGGCGCGGGCCGAGCGGGCGTACGCCGCGTGGCTGGCCGCAGACCGCGACACCATGGCCGACTGCCACGCGTGCGAACTGCACGCCCAGGGCGAGTGGCAGGTGAAGCAGGAACGGTACGCCGAGGCGCTCGACCTGTGGGCGCCGGTCCTGGAGGGCGAGTTGACCTGCGCCCACGAGCCGCACGCCGCGCTGGCGTCCTCCCTGGCGCCGCTGCTGCGCCTCGGGCGCGCCGACGAGGCCCGCGCCCATCACCTGCGGGGCTTCCGTCTCGTACGGCCCATGGAGAGCATGCGGGCCGCCTACGCGGACCATGTGGAGTTCTGCGCGCTGAGCGGCAACGAGGCGCGCGGTCTGGAGCTGCTCGCGGAGCGTCCGGTGTACTTCACGGACTCCGGGAATCCTGGCAGCGGGCTGGATTTCCTGTCCGTGGTGACCCTGCTGATGGACCGCCTGACCGAGCTGGGCCTCGGCGACCAGCAGGTGCCCGGGCCGACCGGCCGTACCTGGACGGCACGCGAACTCGCCGTCCACGCACGCGTGGAGACCCTCGCGCTGGCCGCCCGCTTCGACCAGCGCAACGGCACGACCCACGTCGGCGACCGGGCACGCGCGCGCATGGACCAGCGGCCGCTGGTGGAACGGCTCCCCCTGGGAGTGCGTTCGGCGGCCCGGCCGGTCACGGCACCGGTACCGACCACGGCACCCGAGGTCATCCCGGAGAAGGACCTCACCGCGCTCCTCACAGAGGCGCGACGCCTGTCCGACACCCTCCAACCGCACGCCGTGGAGGCCTGGTTGGCGGTCTCCCGGGCCGCCGAGGGCGTCGAGCTGTCCGCCCGCGACCGCGCCGAGATCGCCGACCACCAGGCGATGGACCAGGGCCCCGAGGGCATCGGCCTCTTCGAGCACGCGGCCGAGCTGTTCGCCGAGGCGGGCGACCCCGGGGAGGCATGGGCGGCACGCGCGCGTGGAGCGTACGTACGCGCTCTCACGGGCGAGGTCGACGAGGCCCTCGCGGCGATCGCCGAGCCGTACGACGGGGTCCTCGCCCTGTACTCCGAGGACGGCACGGGCGTACGGCAGACGGCGGCCGTGCTGATGAGCCGGGCGCGCATCCTGATGCGCAGGGTCCACGGGGACTCCCCCGACCACACCCCCGCCGGCGGGGACCTGGCCGCCGCCGAAGCCGCCGTACGGGAGGTGCTGGCCCTGGTCGAGGGGCAGCCCCTTCCGGGTGACGTGGCCGATGTGCGGCTGGCCGCGCGGGGTGCCGAGGGTCAGGCGATGCTGGCCGAACTCGCGGTGCGGGCGGGGGACTTGGAGACGGCCGTGCGGCTGTTCGCGAAGGCGTCGACGGCGTTCGTGGGCGCGGGGCTGCCGTGGTTCGCGGTGGAGTACGAGGCCCGGCTGGCCGGGCTCGCCCATCAGCTCGGCGATATCACGGAGGCGGAGCGGGCGCTGCGGGCGGCGCTGGAGCACGGTGGGCCGTATCTGGAGGCCCCTGGGCGGGCTCAGCTGCATCTCCAGCTCGCCGAGGTGCTCGGGGGCCGGGGGCGGTCCGAGGAGGCCGCTGAGCACGCCCTGGAGGCCGCGCACTGGTCCGACGAGGCCGGCGAGGGCCCGACGCTGGGAGCCTGGGCGCGGCACCAGCTCGGCGGCCTCCTGCTGCGCCAGGGCCGCTGGGCCGAGGCCGCCGAGGTGCTGGAGTCGGCCCTGCCCGACCTGAGCGCCGAGACGCACGGCGACGGAGCGATCGTCCAGACGCAGTGGTGGCTCGGCGACTGTCTCAGCGAGCTGGGCGAGCACCGGGCCGCCGCCGAACGGCGCTTGCAGGCGGCCGAGATCGCCCGGACCTGGCCCGAGCAGAACGACCACGCGACCCTCGCCCACCTCGCCGCCGAGTCCCTGGGCCACGCGGAACTGCCCGCCGAGGCGGACCAGGCGTACGAGCGCGCGGGCGACCTGTGGCGCTCACTGGGGAACGTGCACGGGCTGGTCCGCTCGCTGCGCGCCCGCGCGTGGCTGGCGTTGCGCGCGGACCAAGGGCTGGACCGCGCGCGGGAGTTGATGGCGGGCGCGATCGAGGAGTGCGAGGCCGCGCTGCTCGTGACCGACGACCAGGAGGCGCGGCAGCGGCTCACCGGTGAACTCGGCCACACTCACCGGCAGTTCGGCGAACTGCTGGCCCGTTCCGTCGCCGAGGAGGCCGAGGACACCGCGATCCAGGCCGCGTTCGAGGACGCCCTGACCCAGACCGCGGAGTCGGTCACCGTCTTCGCCGCCCTTGGGGAGGGCGCGGTGCACACCCGCACCGGCGCCGAACTCGCCGCGGGCTGGCTGGAGGCCGACCTCAGCCGCCCCGCCGACGCGGCGGCACGCGCGCGTGGCGTACTCAAGGCCTACGAGGGTGCCGACGACGGCGACGAGACGGTACGGTCCCGTCGCGCCGAGGCCGAGCAGCTGCTCCAGCTGATGGAGGAACAGACGGAGAAATAGGGGGAGTTGGGGGGCCTACTCCACACCGATGAGCAGCAGGGCACCCTGTCGCCCGCCCCGGTACACCACCGTGTCGACGGCGAGGTACGTCTCCCGGACGTGCATCTCCAGGATGTCGGCGACGCTCACGGGTGCCTCGTCGCCCAGGACCAGCGTGACCAGCTCGCCGCCGGCCGCGAGCATGCGGTCCAGGACGGCCCGGGCGGTGGCCGTGACATCGGCGCCGATCACCGCCACATCGCCGTCGACGAGCCCCAGCACATCCCCGGCCTGGCAGATCCCGGCCATGGTCCAGGACTGGCGCTCGGCGACGGCGACCTCGGCGTACCGGGTCGCGCCCGCCGCCGAGGTCATCGAGACGACGTCCTCGTCGAACCGCCGCTCCGGCTCGTGCACGGCGAGCGCCGCGATCCCCTGGACCGCGGAGCGCGTCGGGATCAGCGCGACCCGGATGCCCTCGGCCCGGGCCTGCTCGGCGGCAGCGGCGGCGGTGTGCCGCAGCTCGGCGTCATTGGGCAGCAGCACGACCTCACGCGCGTGTGCCCGCCGTACGGCCGCCACCAACTCCCCGCTGGCGGGCGGCTCCCCCGGGCGCGCGAGCACGGTGGTCGCGCCGGCCTCGCCGTAGAGACCCGCGAGCCCCTCCCCCGGCACCACGGCGACGACGGCCCGCTGCGCGCGCTCCCTGGGCGGCCGTTCGGCACCGGTGGTGTGCACGTCACCGAGCCCGAAGTGCGTGATCCGGATCCGGTACGGCCGGCCGGCCTCGACGCCCGCTTCGACGGCGGCGCCCGCGTCGTCCACGTGCACGTGCACGTTCCACAGGCCGTCGCCGCCGACCACGACGAGCGAGTCACCGAGGGCGTCGAGCCGCTGCCTCAGTCGCGTCACGGCGGAGTCGTCGGCCTCCAGGAGGTAGATCACCTCGAAGGCGGGGCCACCCTCCTGAACAGCTTCCGGACCGTCACCGCACAGGGTGACATCGGCGACACCAGGAGAGCCGGAAGCCGGAACAGCCTCCACGCGTGCGTGCGCCGCGAAAACCGGCACCTCTCCGGTGAACGTCTCCACCAGCGCGGCCAGCACCGCCACCAGCCCCCGCCCGCCCGCGTCCACGACTCCCGCGCGCTCCAGGACGGCCAGCTGCCCCGGGGTCGCGGCCAGCGCCGCGCACGCTCCCCCGTAGGCGGCCCGTGCCACGCTCCCGCAGTCGCCCTCGGTGCCGTCGGCCGCGTCCGCCGCCGCCGAGGCGACCGAGAGGACCGTGCCCTCGACCGGGTGGGCCACCGCGTGCCGGGCGGAGTCGGCCGCACGGCGCAGAGCGAGCCGTAGACCTTCTCCGTCCGTGTGAGCCGTCTCACCGTCGGCGGCGAGGACCTGGGCCATGCCCCGGAGCAGCTGCGCGAGGATCGTCCCGGAGTTGCCGCGCGCCCCTATGAGCGCTCCGTGGGCCATCGCGCGGGCGGCGTCGGCCAGCGGCGGTTTCCGCTCGGCCAGGGTGCCGTGTCCGTCGAACACCGCCTCGACCGCGGCGACGGCGGACTCCATGGTCAGGTACAGGTTGGTGCCGGTGTCCCCGTCGGCCACCGGGTACACGTTGATCGCGTCGATCTCCTCGCGCGCACGCCCCAGCGCCCGCAGCGCGAGACCGCACCAGGTGCGCACCGCGAGAGCATCGAAGAATGTCTGCGGCACCTGCGGCACCTGCGCCTCCTTGAGCTGCTGGACTGGCAACGCAGCGTAGACCCCGGAACGGCCCGGGCCCGAGGAGGGCCGGAGCGGGCCCCCGACCAGGCATGGTAGTTTCGTTGTACTGGCGCGGTCGTTGTATGCTGCTCCGGTTGCCCGATCCCGATCGGGCCATCCCCCCTGGCAGTGCCACTTCCAGATCCTACGATCTCGATCCCGGCATGCCGGGATCATCCGTAAGTGCATCTGTGCATCTGAAGTCTTTGGAGTGACCCGTGGCTGCCAACTGCGACGTCTGCGGCAAGGGGCCGGGCTTCGGCAACAACATCTCGCACTCGCACCGCCGTACACCGCGTCGCTGGAACCCGAACATCCAGCGCGTCCGTACGGTGGTCAGTGGGACGCCGAAGCGCGTGAACGCTTGCACCTCGTGCATCAAGGCCGGCAAGGTCTCGCGCTGACGTACTGCTAGCGCGCGGCCACTGCTGGTTCGCTGCATCGAGCCGGTCCACCTCGTGTGGGCCGGCTTTTTGCCGTACCCCGGAGCCGGTCAGCCCCGGAAACGCCATCCGTGATCCACCGGCCCGATCCCGCCACCGAGCGCGAACCCCGCCGCGATCGCCCCCGTGACATACGCCTTCGCCGCCGTCACCGCCTCCGGCACCGACTCCCCCTTGGCGAGCTGTGACGCGATCGCCGAAGCGAGCGTGCAGCCGGTCCCATGGGTGTGCCGGTTGTCGTGCCGGGCCGCCCGCAGCCAGTGCTCCTCGGAGCCATCGGTGAGCAGATCGACGGCGTCACCGGGCAGATGACCGCCCTTGATCAACACCCAACGCGGCCCGTACGACAGCACGGCCGCCGCGGCCTCGCGCAACTGCCCCTCCGACTCGACCCGTACGCCGGTGAGTTGCGTCACTTCGTCCAGGTTCGGCGTGGCCACGGTCGCCACCGGCAGCAGCTTCGTCCGTACGGCGTCCAGCGCGGAGTCCGCCAGCAGTGAGTCCCCGTGCTTCGAGATGCCGACCGGGTCGACGACCGTGGGGACGTCCGTGCCGCCGATCAACTCCGCGACCGCCTCGACGAGTTCGGCCGACGCGAGCATCCCGGTCTTCACGGCCTGGACGCCGATGTCGTCGACGACGCTGCGGTACTGGGCGCGCACCGCCTCCGCCGGAAGTTCCCAAGCGCCTTGCACACCGCGGGAGTTCTGCGCGGTGACCGCCGTGACGACGCTCATGCCGTGCACGCCGAGCGCGAGCATCGTCTTCAAGTCGGCCTGGATTCCGGCCCCTCCACCGGAGTCGGAGCCCGCGACCGTCAGCACACGGGGCTTCACGACTCGATGTCCCCGAAGTGGTCCCAGCCGCCCTTGCTGGTCCACGGTGCCCCGTCGACCGTCACCTGGGGCAGCGCGGAAGGGTTGAGGACCTCGCCGATCACCTTCCAGCGGGCGGGCAGCTTCACGTCCGGCGCGAAGGTCGCCACGATCGCGTGGTCCTCTCCCCCGGTGAGCACCCACTGGATGGGGTCGACGCCGACGGCCTGCCCGATGTCGTTCATCTGCGTAGGGACGTCGATCGCGCCCGACCGGATGTCGATCCGGACCTTGCTGGCCTCCGCGATGTGCCCGAGGTCGGCGATCAGCCCGTCGCTGACGTCGCACATCGAGGTCGCCCCGAGCCCGGCCGCCGCCGGACCCGCGTGGTACGGCGGTTCGGGGCGCCGGTGCGCCTCCACGAAGGCGCGCGGCGAGCGGAAGCCCCGCGACAGCACCGCGAACCCTGCCGCGGACCAGCCCAGCCACCCCGTCACGGCGACCACGTCACCGGGCTGCGCACCGCCCCGGGTGACCGGCTCCCGGCCGCGCAGATCGCCGAGCGCGGTGATCGACACCATGATCGTGTCGCCCCGTACGACATCCCCGCCGACCACCGAGGCGCCCGCGACCTGGCACTCGTCGCGCAGGCCGTCCATCAGCTCCATGGGCCAGGTGACCGGGAGTTCGGCCGGTACGACCAGGCCGAGGAGCAGCGCGGTCGGTACGGCGCCCATGGCGGCGATGTCCGCGAGGTTCTGCGCGGCGGCCTTGCGTCCGACGTCGTAGGCGGTGGACCAGTCGCGGCGGAAGTGGCGGCCCTCCAGCAGGATGTCGGTGCTCGCCACGACCCTGCGGTCGGGCGCGGCCACGACCGCGGCGTCGTCGCCGGGGCCGACCCGGACCGCGGGGGTGGTGGTGAGCCGGGAAGTGAGCTCCCTGATGAGCCCGAACTCCCCCAACTCACCGACGGTGCCCTTCATCGTTCGTCCTCTTCTCGTGACGGCAGCGCCCGGTCGCGAGCCGTCCGTGTGCTCGGTACGGTCGAGATGACCGTCGACTTCAGTCGTGCCCGCGCCCCGGCACGGGGACCAGGTCGTGTCGGGCCTCCGCGGGTCTCCCCGCGGCGAGCGGCGACGCGATACCGTGGCGTTCCTTTTCCCCACATGATCCTCGTGGCCGCCCTGGAGGTTCCGTGGTACAGGCGTACATCCTGATCCAGACGGAGGTCGGCAAGGCGTCGACCGTCGCCGAAACGATCAGCAAGATCCCTGGAGTGATCCAGGCCGAGGACGTGACAGGACCGTACGACGTGATCGTGCGGGCCCAGGCCGACACGGTCGACGACCTCGGCCGCATGGTGGTCGCCAAAGTCCAGCAAGTGGACGGCATCACCCGCACCCTGACCTGCCCGGTGGTGCATCTGTAGCCCCCGTCTACCCTTGGCCGGTGAACTCTCTCCGTCACCGGCACCGTTCTGTCATCGGGCTGTCCGTGCTCGCCGCGCTGATCACCGTCGCGGGCTGCTCCTCAGCAGACGACAGCGCGTCGGCGGCGGTTCCCTCGCCGGGCGCGAAGGTCACCGGGCTGTGCCGGAACCTGGACAAGATGCTGCCGTCGAAGGTCGACGACCAGGGCCGCCGGGATCCCGAGCCCGCGTCAGCACTGACCGCGGGCTGGGGGAACCCGGCGATCATACTGCGCTGCGGTGTCGTCAGACCCGCGAAGATGAACGACCCGGAGGCCGACGGCGTCGAGGTGAACGGTGTCGGCTGGCTCCTCCAGAAGGAGGACGACGGCTCCTTCCGCTTCACCACGACGCTGCGGAAGGCCTACGTGGAGGTGACCATCCCGAAGGACCGCACCGGAGACGGCATGGCGCCCCTGGTCGACCTCGCGAAGTCCGTCAAGAAGGCGATCCCCGCGGGGATCGCCGACTGACCGGCTCGACCTCGACCTCGGCCTCAGCGAAGCCCTGTCGACCGGCGCAGCGCCGCCTGCACCAGCAGGTCGACCAACTCCCCGTAGGGGACGCCGCTTGCCTGCCACATCTTCGGGTACATCGAGATCGGCGTGAACCCGGGCATCGTGTTGATCTCGTTGATGACGAACTCGCCGTCTTCGGTAAGGAAGAAGTCGGCCCGCACGAGCCCCTCGCAGGAGGCCGCGTCGAAGGCGTCCACCGCGAGCCGCTGGACCTCGGCGGTCTCCTCCGGCGTCAGCGGGGCGGGCACGATACCGGGGGTCGAGTCGATGTACTTCGCCTCGAAGTCGTAGTAGGCGTGCTCCTGGGGCGGCGGAATCTCGGCCGGCACGCTCGCGCGCGGCCCGTCCTCGAACTCCAGCACCCCGCACTCGATCTCGCGGCCGCGCAGCGCGGCCTCCACGAGGATCTTCGGGTCGTGCCGCTGCGCCTCCTCGATCGCCTCGTCGAGACCGGCCAGGTCGTCGACCTTGGTGATACCGATCGAGGACCCCGCGCGCGCGGGCTTCACGAACAGCGGCCAGCCGTGCTCACCCGCGAAGTCGACGATCTTCTTGCGTGCGGCGGACTGGTCCCGCTGCCACTCGCGCGGCCGGATCACCACGTAGGGGCCGACCTTGAGGCCGAACGAGGTGAACACCCGCTTCATGTACTCCTTGTCCTGGCCGACGGCCGAGGCGAGCACACCCGCGCCCACGTACGGCACACCGGACAGCTCCAGGAGTCCCTGCAGGGTGCCGTCCTCGCCGTAGGGGCCGTGCAGGACGGGGAAGACGACGTCGACCTCGCCGAGGGCCTTCGGCACGGATCCCGGTTCGCTGACGACGACTTCACGGTTTCCGGGGTCGAGCGGGAGCACCACGCCGCCCTCGCTCGACTCGGCGAGTTCGTCGACGTCCGGGGTACGGCGGTCGGTGATCGCCATCCGCTCCGGGGCGTCGGCGGTCAGGGCCCAGCGGCCTTCGCGGGTGATGCCGATCGGCAGGACGTCGTACTTGTCCCGGTCGATGGCCGCGAGGACGGCGCCGGCGGTGACCACGGAGATCCCGTGTTCGGAGCTGCGACCGCCGAACACGACGGCCACACGCGGCTTACGAGGCGGCTGCTCAGGGCTCTGGGAGAGGTTCTCGGTGCTCATATCGCGATGAGAGTACCCGGTGGTAGTGCTTTGAGTCAGCGTCCGTTGACGAGCGGCGGTTCAGACCGCGCCTTGAAACATGCGGTCGGACAGCGCCCCAAAGGGGCGCGAGGAACTGCGCGACAAGCCACGACGGAGCCGCAGCCGCCCGACAACCCCATGCGGCACCCCAGTGGAGCGCTCAGCGCCGCTCAGGCTTGGCGCTCCGAGACATCAGCTCCTTGACGGCGACTACCGGCGACTTCCCCTCGTGCACGATCTCGAACACCGTCTCCGTGATCGGCATATCGACATCGTGCCGACGGGCCAAGTCCAGCACGGACTCACAGGACTTGACCCCCTCCGCGGTCTGCTTGGTGACCGCGATCGTCTCCTGAAGGGTCATGCCCTTACCGAGGTTCGTCCCGAAGGTGTGATTGCGCGACAACGGCGACGAGCAAGTGGCCACCAGGTCACCAAGACCCGCAAGCCCGGAGAACGTCAACGGATCCGCCCCCATCGCCAGCCCGAGCCGCGTCGTCTCGACAAGCCCCCGGGTGATGAGCGACCCCTTCGCGTTGTCCCCGAGCCCCATCCCGTCCGCGATACCGACGGCGAGCCCGATCACGTTCTTCACCGCGCCACCGAGCTCACAGCCCACGACGTCGGTGATGGTGTACGGCCTGAAGTACGGCGTGTGGCAAGCGGTTTGGAGCCGCCGGGCCACCGCTTCGTCGGTGCACGCGACCACCGCCGCGGCCGGCATCCGGGAGGCGATCTCGCGCGCGAGGTTGGGCCCGGAGACCACGGCGATCCGGTCCCGGCCGACCTTCGCGACGTCCTCGATGACTTCGCTCATCCGCATCACGGAGCCGAGCTCGACGCCCTTCATGAGCGAGACGAGGACCGTGTCGGGCGCCAACAGGGGTGCCCAGTCGGCCAAGTTGGCGCGCAGCGTCTGCGAAGGCACCGACAGGACGGTGAAGTCGGCGTCGGCGGCGGCCTCGGCGGCGTCGGTGGTGGCCCGCAGGTTCTCCGGGAGTTCGACACCGGGGAAGTAATCGGGGTTCGTACGCGTGGAGTTGATGGCCTCGACGACCTCCGCGCGACGCCCCCACAGCGTGACCTCGCACCCCGCGTCGGCGAGCACCATGCCGAAAGCCGTGCCCCACGAACCGGCGCTGAAGACAGCCGCCTTGACCGGCTTGCTCACGTGCCCTGCCCCTCTTCCTGCTCTACCTTCGGCTCGAGTGCCGCGTGGGCCTGAGCCTCCAACTCCTGTGTCTCCGCGGCCGTCCGGCGCCGCTGCTCGATCCGCTCGCGGCGCGGGTCGTAGGGCACCTCGGGCGCCTTCGCGTCGCGGATCCGCTCCAACAGGCGGGTGATGTCGGCCATGATGACCTCGGTCGCCTCTTTGAGGAGGTCCGGGGTCATCTCCTTGCCGTAGAACCGCGTGAGGTCCACCGGCGGGCCCGCGAGCACATGGCTGGTCTTGCGCGGGAAGACGTGCAACTTCTTGGCGTACGGCGGGAGCAACTCGTTGGCGCCCCACTGCGCTACGGGAATCACCGGGCACTGGGTCTGCAGGGCCACGCGCGCGGCACCGGTCTTGGCGGTCATGGGCCATTGGTCGGGGTCCCGGGTGATGGTGCCCTCGGGATAGAACGCGACGCACTCACCGCGTTCCACAGCGGCGATCGCGGCGCGGAAGGCACTCAACGCGTCCGTGGTCTCGCGGTAGACGGGGATCTGTCCGGTGCCACGCATCGCGGCCCCGACGAATCCCTTCCCGAAAAGGCTGCTCTTCGCCAGGAATCGCGGAACACGTCCGGTGTTGTACTGAAAGTGTCCGTATGCGAAGGGGTCCACTTGTGAATTGTGGTTCACCGCGGTGATAAACCCGCCCTCGGCCGGAATGTGTTCCATTCCGCCCCAGTCCCGCTTGATCAGAACCACCAGCGGCGGTTTGCAGAGGACCGCTGCGAAGCGGTACCAGAACCCGATTCTGCGGCGGGGCACGCGAACACCTTCCTCTTGGACCTGGGGGGCCGCACAAGTGTCGCCCCAGGCCGTCGGTCTGTCGAGAACACCGTACGCCCCGCCACCGACACCGCCAGGGGTGCCGGGTGACAATGGCCGCGACAAGAGAGGGGCGGAACGCCCGTGCAGTGGACCTTGGTCATCCCCCTGAAGCCTCTGGCGCGCGCCAAGAGCAGGCTCTCGGACACCGCGGGCGACGGGCTGCGCCCGGGCCTCGCCCTCGCCTTCGCCCAGGACACCGTGGCGGCCGCGCTGGCCTGCCCGGCGGTGCGCGATGTGGCGGTCGTCACGGACGACGCCCTGGCCGGCCGCGAACTGGCCGCGCTGGGCGCCCGTATCGTCGCGGACGAGCCGGGAGGCGGCCTGAACGCCGCTCTGCGGCACGCGGCGGCGGTCGTGCGGGTTTCCCGACCCGAAAGCTCCGTGGCGGCCCTGAACGCCGATCTGCCGGCTCTGCGCCCCGCGGAATTGGCCCGCGTCCTGCACGCGGCCGCCGAATTCCCGCGCGCTTTTCTCCCGGACGCGGCCGCAATCGGCACCACCTTGCTCACCGCACGAGAGGGCCGCGAATTGCGCCCGGCTTTCGGCACGGATTCCCGCGCCCGTCATCGTGCCTCCGGGGCGAGCGAACTCACCCTGGACGCGGTGGATTCCGTACGCCAGGACGTGGACACCGGCGAGGACCTGCGGGCGGCCCTGGCCCTCGGGGTGGGCCCGCGCACGGCGGCAGCGGCGGCGGGGCTGCTGATTCCGGGGCAGTGACCGGCAGTAGGCTGCGCCCATGCAGGCGACCGCTTACACCTACGACGCCGGGACCCGTACCGGAAGTGTGCTGCTCGACGACGGCACCCCGGTGTCCTTCGACGCCGCCGCGTTCGACGCGGGCGGGCTGCGGCTGCTGCGGCCGGGGCAGCGGGTGCGGATCGAGACCGAGGGGCCCAGGGACGGCCTCAGGGTCACGCTGGTGACGCTGCAGACCTTCTGAACGCCCTTTCCGTACGCGGCCCTTCCGTACGCCCCTGAACACGCCGCGGGCCGGACTCCCAGAGGGAGTCCGGCCCGGCGCGTGAGTGCCCTGCG
Source organism: Streptomyces sp. NRRL F-525 (assembly GCF_000716605.1). Lineage (GTDB taxonomy): Bacteria > Actinomycetota > Actinomycetes > Streptomycetales > Streptomycetaceae > Streptomyces. The sequence goes on from NZ_JNXE01000016.1 coordinate 120,224, forward strand.
CCCCGTGACTAGCGGGTGGTGGCCTTCTTGGCGGTGGTCTTGCGCGTCGCCGACTTCTTGGCGGGGGCCTTCTTGGCCGCAGCCTTCTTGACCGTGCCGGTGGCCTTCTTGGCCGCCGTCTTCTTGGCCGTCGCCGTGGTCTTCTTGGCGGTCGCCTTCTTGGCGGTGGCCTTCTTGGCCACCGTCTTCTTGGCGACCGTCTTCTTCGCCACGGTCTTCTTCGCGGCGCCCGTCGCCTTCTTGGCGGTGGTCTTCTTGGCCGCGGCCTTCTTGACCGTCGCCGAAGCGGTGCCGCTCAGGCTGCCCTTGGGCGCCTTCTTGACGGCGACCTCGCCGCCGCGCGGGAGCTTCTTCGAGCCGCTCACCAGGTCCTTGAAACCCTGGCCCGCGCGGAAGCGCGGCACGGAGGTCTTCTTGACCCGAACCCGCTCGCCCGTCTGGGGGTTGCGGGCGTAACGGGCCGGACGGTCGACCTTCTCGAACGAACCGAAGCCGGTGACCGAAACCCGGTCCCCATTGACGACGGCACGGACGACTGCGTCCAGAACCGCGTCGACCGCCTCGGCGGCCTGCTGACGGCCACCGACCTTGTCCGCAATCGCTTCTACGAGCTGCGCCTTGTTCACGTCTTCCCCTTCGGAGACATTGCCGGAACGAAACTGCTCCGGCTTTTTCGCACGTTAGGCAGATATATACCGCAAATCAAACACGAAACGGGCTAATCACCCGTGCGCCGCAACGATTTCGGCTGTCCTGGACTTGTTTCAGCGTTCCTCTTCCGGGAATCGACCCGCGTCGAGGTCCTCTGTGAACCGGTCCAGCCGCCTTGTCGCGTCGGCGAGATCGTGCTTGGCCGCGGCCGTAATGACCAGCAGCTTCCGGGCCAGCGCCATCCGTACGCCCTCCGGGACTTGCAGTGCGCGCACCCTTGTGTGCGCTTCCTTGAGTTGGTCCGCGACTGCCGCATAGAGCTTGAGTTGGCCGTCGTGTTCCATGCACAGATTGTGCCATCTGGGGCGAGTTGTCGCCTGCGGGGGTAGCAACTGGTGCCTCAGACAGCGTTCCGGAGCCCGGCGGCAGCCTTGGCTCAAAGCTGCGCCTACCCCGTCAACACCCTGTCTAACACAGGGAGTTGAGCAAAGCGTTGCAGGCGCGCAGGGCCGTTCGGGTGCAGACATGGCTGTACCCCCAATCGTGGCGATCGGGGGTACAGACGGGGGTGTCGCGTGGCCGAATCTCGACTCGGGGAAGGCCTCGTGAGGTCCTTCGGGTCAGACCTGGACCGTCCGCGGCTTGTACGAGGGGCGCTTGGCCTCGTACGTGGCGATGTCGCCCTCGTTCTGGAGGGTGATGGAGATGTCGTCCAGGCCGTTCAGCAGCCGCCAGCGGGCGTTCTCGTCGAGTTCGAAGGCGGCGGTGATGCCTTCGGCGCGCACCTCGCGGGCCTCCAGGTCGACCGTGACCTCGGCCTGCGGGTCCTTCTCGGTGAGGTCCTGCAGCGCGTCCACGATCTTCTGCTCCAGAACCACCGTGAGCAGGCCGTTCTTGAGCGAGTTGCCGCGGAAGATGTCGGCGAAGCGCGAGGAGATGACGGCCTTGAAGCCGTAGTTCTGCAGCGCCCACACGGCGTGCTCACGCGAGGAGCCCGTACCGAAGTCGGGGCCGGCCACCAGGACCGTGGCGCCCTTGCGCTCGGGGCGGTTGAGGATGAAGTTCTCGTCCTTGCGCCAGGCCTCGAAGAGGCCGTCCTCGAAGCCGTCCCTGGTCACCTTCTTGAGCCAGTGGGCGGGGATGATCTGGTCGGTGTCCACGTTGCTGCGGCGCAGCGGGACGGCCCGGCCGGTGTGCGTGGTGAATGCTTCCATGACTCTCAGACTCCAGCGGGCACAGGGGCGTCGGACAGGTCGGCGGGCGAGGCCAGGTGACCCAGCACGGCGGTCGCGGCGGCGACCTGCGGCGAGACGAGGTGCGTACGGCCGCCCTTGCCCTGCCTGCCCTCGAAGTTGCGGTTGGAGGTGGACGCGGAGCGCTCACCGGGCGCCAACTGGTCCGGGTTCATGCCCAGACACATCGAGCAGCCCGCGTGCCGCCACTCGGCGCCGGCCTCCTTGAACACGACGTCCAGGCCCTCGGAGACGGCCTGGAGACCGACCCGCGCGGAGCCCGGGACGACCAGCATCCGTACGCCGTCGGCGACTTTGCGTCCCTCGACGATCGCGGCGGCCGCACGCAGGTCCTCGATACGGCCGTTGGTGCACGAACCTACGAAGACGGTGTCCACCTTGATGTCGCGCAGCGGCTGGCCGGCCTCCAACCCCATGTATTCCAGGGCCTTTTCGGCGGCGAAGCGCTCCGAAGCGTCTTCGTACGAAGCCGGGTCGGGGACGGACGCCGAAAGCGGCGCGCCCTGACCGGGGTTGGTGCCCCAGGTGACGAACGGCGCCAGCGAGGGACCGTCGATGACGACCTCGGCGTCGAATTCCGCGTCCGCGTCGGTCTTCAGGGTCTTCCAGTACGCGACGGCGGCGTCCCAGTCCTCGCCCTCGGGGGCGTGGGCGCGGCCCTTGATGTACTCGAAGGTGGTCTCGTCGGGGGCGATCATGCCCGCGCGGGCGCCGGCCTCGATCGACATGTTGCAGATGGTCATGCGGGCTTCCATCGAGAGCTTCTCGATGGCGGAGCCGCGGTATTCGAGGATGTAGCCCTGGCCGCCGCCGGTGCCGATCTTCGCGATGATGGCGAGGATCAGGTCCTTGGCGGTGACGCCGTCGGGCAGTTCGCCGTCGACCGTGATGGCCATGGTCTTCGGACGGGCCAGCGGCAGCGTCTGGGTGGCCAGCACGTGCTCCACCTGGGAGGTGCCGATACCGAAAGCCAGCGCCCCGAAGGCGCCGTGCGTGGAGGTGTGGGAGTCACCGCACACGACCGTGGTACCGGGCTGGGTCAGCCCCAGCTGCGGCCCTACGACGTGGACGACGCCCTGCTCGACGTCGCCCAGGGAGTGCAGGCGTACGCCGAAGTCCGCGCAGTTCTTGCGCAGCGTCTCCAGCTGGGCCCGGGAGACCGGGTCCGCGATGGGCTTGTCGATGTCGAGGGTCGGGGTGTTGTGATCCTCGGTGGCGATGGTGAGGTCGAGGCGCCGCACCGGACGGCCCGCCTGACGGAGACCGTCGAAGGCCTGCGGGCTGGTCACCTCGTGCAGCAGGTGCAGATCGATGAAGAGGAGGTCGGGCTCGCCCTCGGCGCGCCGGACGACATGGTCGTCCCAGACCTTCTCCGCGAGTGTCCTACCCATCGCTTTCCCTCCGGCCGGCAAGACAGCGCCGGCCCAACTAGAGATCTTTGAGGAGACGGCGCTCGCACCCCTGGTTCACGGGCAGCCGCCGCCTGGCCCGTTCGGTACGCGGGCCGCTGTGCCTACAAGAGTTGCGCGTCTCACGAAAAAAGGAACTTGCGTTTCACAGAGTGAGACGCGAGTATCGTTTCATGGACAACAGTAGCGGCGTCGGCGTCCTGGACAAGGCAGCCCTTGTCCTGGGCGCTCTGGAGTCCGGTCCGGCCACCCTCGCGGGTCTGGTCGCGGCGACCGGGCTGGCACGACCCACGGCACACCGGCTGGCCGTGGCTTTGGAACACCACCGCATGGTGGCGCGCGACATGCAGGGCCGGTTCATCCTCGGCCCCCGTCTCGCCGAGCTGGCCGCGGCCGCCGGCGAGGACCGCCTGCTCGCCACGGCGGGCCCGGTGCTCACACACCTGCGGGACATCACGGGCGAGAGCGCGCAGCTCTACCGCCGCCAGGGCGACATGCGCATCTGCGTCGCCGCCGCGGAACGCCTGTCCGGCCTTCGGGACACGGTCCCGGTCGGCTCCACACTCACCATGAAAGCCGGTTCGTCCGCGCAGATCCTGATGGCCTGGGAGGAGCCGGAGCGCCTGCACCGCGGCCTCCAGGGCGCCCGCTTCACGGCCACGGCCCTCTCGGGCGTACGGCGCCGGGGCTGGGCCCAGTCGATCGGCGAGCGCGAGCCGGGCGTCGCGTCCGTCTCCGCGCCGGTGCGCGGCCCCTCGAACCGCGTGGTGGCCGCCGTGTCCGTCTCCGGCCCCATCGAGCGCCTGACGCGCCACCCGGGCCGTATGCACGCCCAGGCGGTCATCGACGCCGCCGCCCGCCTCTCCGAGGCCCTGCGCCGCACCGGCTGATCCGCCGGGAAGATCTCGAGGAGGGCCTGCCTCAACGCCGCGGCAGGCCCTTCGTCATGTCCGGACCCCGAACTCCTGGTGAACCAGGCCGAGTTGACACACCGGGCGGACAACGCGAAAGCCCCTCCACCGAAGTGGAGGGGCTCTGCTGTATGTACCCCCGACCGGATTCGAACCGGCGCTACTGCCGTGAGAGGGCAGCGTGCTAGGCCGCTACACAACGGGGGCCAGATCGTACGTTTCCGCAGATCAAAGCTGGTCTACCAGGACTCGAACCTAGAATGACGGTACCAGAAACCGTAGTGTTGCCAATTACACCATAGACCAAGGTGATTCAAGGTAAAGCGTACCCCCGACCGGATTCGAACCGGCGCTACTGCCGTGAGAGGGCAGCGTGCTAGGCCGCTACACAACGGGGGCCCTAGCGATCCTGCATGAGAGGCGGCGGGTGCGACCCGACCACCTTCCTGGGAAGGATCTGTACCCCCGACCGGATTCGAACCGGCGCTACTGCCGTGAGAGGGCAGCGTGCTAGGCCGCTACACAACGGGGGCTTTGCAGAGTTGACCTCTGCGGTTGCAGATGAGCTCTGCGAGCTGGCCTACCAGGACTCGAACCTAGACTAACGGAACCAGAAACCGTCGTGCTGCCAATTACACCATAGGCCACTAAGACGCAATCCCTGTCGGGATCTTGTTCTAGCGTTCGCCCCCAGGTGGCTGACCTTTCGGTCTGCTCTCCGGCGGCGCAGGAAGAACATTACCTGAAGGTGGACGGGGCTCCAAAACGGGTATCAGCGCCGAGGATCGCGGGGAGTTCGGCGAGCGAGGCGATCCGGTGGCGCCCCACGAAGGCCTCACCAGGGGTGTGACCGCCGTGACGGTCGATCCACACGGACAGCAGTCCGGCGTCCGCGGCACCCCGCCAGTCGATCTCGGGGTGATCTCCGACATACGCGACCTCGTGCGGCGGCAGGTCCAGCGCCTCGCAGGCCGCGAGGAAGGCGCCGGCCTCGGGTTTGGAGACGCCCAGCTCGGCCGCGCACAGGACGGCCTCGAAGCGGTCGTGGACACCGAGGGCGCGCAGTTTGCGGTCCTGGACGGTGAGGCTGGAGTTCGAGAGGACGGCGTGCCGGTGGGTGGCCGCGAGGGCGTCCAGGACGGGCAGGACGTCCGGGAAGAGGGCCCAGGCGGTCTCGTAGTGGGCCTTGTAGCGCCGGAACCAGTCCTCGGCCTCGGCGTCGGTCAACTCCCGGTCCAGGAACTGCCGGACGCGGTCCAGCCGCTGTCCCTCGAAGGAGACCTCGCCGGCCGAGAAGCGCGCCCAGTGGAACTCGGTGGCCACCCGCCAGCGCTCCAGGGCGTCCGCCAGGCTCCCGTCCCCGTCGGCCGGTCCCTCGGCCAGCAGGTGCTCGCGCATGGCCGCGCGGTCCGCACCCGTGTAGTCGAACAAGGTGTCGTCGACGTCCCAGACAACGGCCCGAATGGTCATGATCCGACGGTAACCCGGGGCCCGGGGGCGCGTCTGCCCCCCACCTGCTGTCACACGGGGGCGACGAAGAAGTCCGTGACGAAGCAGGTGACTTCACCGGCCGCCGTACGGCCGATGAAGGTCGGATACGCGCCGTCGCCCCAGCCCGAGGTGAAGGCGATCAGGTTGTGACCGGTGTCGGGGGCGGTGATCAGGTGGGGTCCCGGGGCCCACTTGCTCTGCTCGAAGGCGTCCCACAGCGGGCCCTCGTCGCCCTCGCACTCCGGGAAGGAGCCGTCGACCGACGCGTCGTAGAACGCGCCCGTGCCGGCGTCGACCCCATAGCCGTAGAACTCGTCCTCCGTGAGTTCGGCGAGGTCCTGGCCGGGCTGGAGGGCGAGTTCCCAGGCGGCGGTCGGCTCGTCCCGTATGACCAGGCGGGCGGCGGCCACGCGCAAGTGCGGGTCGTCGGACGGGAGTTGGTCGGGCTGGGTGAGGGTGGCGACGGCCGCTTCTACGCGGTAGTGGCCGGGGGCGACGGCGACCGTGAAGGGTTCCGCCTCGCCCTGGCCGAGGCCGACGAAGGGGTCGCAGGCGATCACCTGGCCGGTGGGGAGCCAGAGTTGGCCGCCGTCGACGAGGTGGATCACGCCGACCGTGCCGGTCTCGTCCTCCCTGAACTCGCTGCCCGGCGTGAACAGCCAGGTGTAGTCACGAGCGGTCATCGGCATGAAAGGTGCCTCTCCTGAACGATCTTCAATGATCCGGAACCCTAACGCCCCGCACTGACAACGCCGAAGGGACGGCAGGCCGTTGCGGCTGCCGCCCCTTCACGCGTGCGTGCGTTACGCGGCCAGCTTGGCGAGGGCCGCGTCGATCCGGGCGAGGGTCTTCTCCTTGCCGAGGATCTCCAGGGACTCGAAGAGCGGCAGCCCGATCGTGCGGCCGGTGACGGCGACGCGGACCGGGGCCTGCGCCTTGCCGAGCTTGAGGCCGTGGGTCTCACCGGCGGCCAGGACGGCCTCCTTGAGGGACTCGGGCGAGGTCCAGTCCGCGGACTCCAACCTCTCGCGTGCCGTGCGGAGAAGGGCGTCGGAGCCCTCCTTCATGGCCTTCGTCCAGGACACCTTGTCCTCGACCGGCTCGGCGAGGAACAGGAAGTCGACGTTGTCCGTGATCTCGGAGAGGACCTTCAGGCGGGTCTGCGCGTGCGGCGCGACGGCCTGCCACTTGGCCTCGTCGAAGTCCTCCGGCGCCCAGGGGGCGAAGGGGGCCTTCAGCCACGGCGCGCAGCGCTCGGTGAAGTCCTTCACGTCGAGCAGGCGGATGTGGTCGGCGTTGATCGCCTCGCACTTCTTCAGGTCGAAGCGCGCCGGGTTCGGGTTCACGTCGGAGATCTCGAAGGCCGCGACCATCTCGTCCATCGAGAAGACGTCCCGGTCGCCGGAGAGCGACCAGCCCAGCAGGGAAAGGTAGTTGAGCAGTCCCTCAGGGAGGAAACCGCGCTCCCTGTAGAGGTTGAGCGAGGACTCCGGGTCGCGCTTGGAGAGCTTCTTGTTGCCCTCGCCCATCACGTACGGGAGGTGCCCGAAGGAGGGGATCTCCTTGGCGATGCCCAGGTCGATCAGCGCCTTGTAGAGGGCGATCTGGCGCGGGGTGGAGGAGAGCAGGTCCTCGCCGCGCAGGACGTGGGTGATCTCCATCAGGGCGTCGTCGACCGGGTTGACCAGCGTGTACAGCGGGGCGCCGTTGGCCCGGACGATGCCGTAGTCCGGCACGTTCTCCGCGGTGAAGGTCAGCTCGCCGCGGACCAGGTCGATGAAGGTGATCGTCTCGTCGGGCATCCGGAAGCGGACGATCGGCGTGCGGCCCTCGGCCTTGTAGGCGTCGACCTGCTCGGCGCTGAGGTCGCGGCAGTGGCCGTCGTAGCCGGACGGCTTTCCGGCGGCGCGGGCGGCGTCGCGGCGGGCGTCCAGCTCCTCCGTGGAGCAGTAGCAGTGGTAGGCGCGGCCGGCGTCCTGGAGCTTCTGGGCGACGTCCTTGTAGATGTCCATCCGCTGCGACTGGCGGTACGGCGCGTGCGGGCCGCCGACCTCGGGGCCCTCGTCCCAGTCGAAGCCCAGCCAGCGCAGCGAGTCGAGCAGCTGGTCGTACGACTCCTCGGAGTCGCGGGCCGCGTCGGTGTCCTCGATGCGGAAGACCAGGGTGCCCTGGTGGTGCTTGGCGAACGCCCAGTTGAACAGGGCGGTGCGGACCAGGCCGACGTGCGGGTTACCGGTCGGCGACGGGCAGAAACGGACGCGTACGGGTGCGCTAGCCACGCTTGACAACCTTGTTGGTGAGAGTGCCGATGCCTTCGATGGAGACGGCGACCTCGTCGCCGACGGTGAGCGGTCCGACGCCTGCCGGGGTGCCCGTGAGGATCACGTCGCCGGGGAGCAGCGTCATGGCCTCGGTGATGTTGACGATGAGATCCTCGATCGAGTGGATCATCTCGCTGGTGCGGCCGAGCTGGCGCTGCTGGCCGTTGACCGTGAGCTGGATGGTGAGGTCGCTCGGGTCGAGGTCCGTCTCCACCCAGGGGCCGAGCGGGCAGGAGGTGTCGAAGCCCTTGGCCCGGGCCCACTGCTTCTCGCGCTTCTGGACGTCCCGCGCGGTGATGTCGTTGGCGCAGGTGTAGCCGAGGATGACGTCCTTGACGCGCTCGCGCGGGACCTCGCGGCACATCCGGCCGATGACGACGGCCAGTTCGGCCTCGTGGTGGAGGTCCTCGGTGAAGGAGGGGTACTGGATGTCGTCGCCGGGGCCGATCACCGAGGTGGACGGCTTGAAGAAGGCGAAGGGGACGTCCGGCACGTCGTTGCCCAGTTCCCGGGCGTGCTCGGCGTAGTTGCGGCCGTAGGCGACGACCTTGTTCGGGAGGACCGGCGGCAGCAGCCTGACCTTGCTGAGCGGGACCTTCGTACCGGAGAGCTCGAAGTCCGCGAACGGGATGCCCTTGATGATGTCGAGGACGAGCTCGTCCGGCTTGTCGCCCTCGACCGCGCCGAAGGCGACGTTCCCGTCGATGGAGAATCTGGCGATGCGCACGGGATCCTGGCGCCCCTCACTGAGCTGGCTGGAGTCTGACGCTCCAGGCTAACGCGGTGCGGGACCCCTGCTCGCGCGATTACTCCGCGGCGGCGGTGACCGGGATCTCCATGAGGATGGTGCGGCGCGGGTTGGCCGTCTGGGCCGGCAGGTCGAGGGAGTGTTCCTGCAGCTCCGGCGTCTGCAGCGGCTCGGCGTCCGTGAGGTGTGCCAGGGTCGTGCGGCGCGGGTTGGCGATGTTGCGGAACATCATCGTGGTCTTCATCGTTGTGCTTGACCCTCGTCGTCCGTGGGTGGGTGGTTGGCAGTATGTGCCCTCATGTAAAGCGTCAGGCTAAACATCCAATTCCCGGCCGAAGACGCGAAGGACCCCTGATCTGCGTGTGAGTTTGCTCACGGCCGCATGGGCAAAGCGTCCAATTCGGACCCCCAACTCACCTCAACGAAACGGACATTGCCCCCTTGAAGCTGTCATTCCGCTCCTGATCATGGCGACTTGGGCACATGGCATGCCCCCAGGGGTCGTAGGGATATGCCCCCTTTGGAGTGAATAGCTTTCTACGTCTCGTGACGCACCCCTCACGCGGTGTCACACAGGTCACAGCCTGGCCTACGGGCCTTGTTGGAGATCCGGCACTGTGCTGGAATTCCACGGACCGCCGCAGAATCAGCCCGGCGCGCAGAGGGCGCAACGCAGCGCCAGGGGCGGCGGAAGGGGGAGCAGCGCCGGTCACTCACGACCACACACTGGGGGGCGCGTTCAGGGCGCTCCCTAAGACGCCGACACCGTCCTTCCGTTCGCGCGGAGGGGCGCCTGGTCCAGAGGTTGCGACGCTAGTGCAGGGACGTTTCAAGAGGGATGGCAGTGCTTCGGCGGAGCCGGAGCCGCATGGCGGGGCTGGCCCCAAGACCGGCAGCTCCTCGCCCCAGCACGCCCAGAACCCGGGCCCGGCGCCGTCAGGCGACGGTGGAGGCCCCGGGCGCCCCGGTGTGTCCGCAGCCCCGACCCCCACGCCCCCGGTGAAGCCGCCGTCGGGCGCACCAGGACCCGGATCGCGCGTCGCTCTGCGTAACTGGCGCATCTCCACGCGCCTGGTCTCGCTGCTCGCGCTCCCGGTGGTCGCGGCCACCTCGCTGGGCGCCCTGCGCATCAGCGACTCCATGACCGACATCCAGCAGCTCGACAACATGAAGCTGCTGACGGACATGACCAAGCAGGCCACCGAGCTGGCCACCGCGCTCCAGGAGGAGCGCGACCAGTCGGCCGGTCCCCTCTCGCACGGTGGCAAGGCCACCGACTACGAGGTCAAGGGCTACGAGGAGAAGACCGACCGCGCCCGCGACAACTTCATCAACGCCTCGGAAGAGGTGGACAGCGCCAGCAAGACCGGCCAGCTCCAGGGTGTCCGGGAGAGCCTGGTCGGTCTCGCGACCGAGCTGGACAACCTCGACAAGATCCGCAAGTCGGCGTACCAGTCGAAGGGCAACTCGACGCAGACGGTCGACGCCTACCACCGGCTGATCAGCCAGCTGCTCGACCTCTCGCAGGACATGGCCGAGGCGACCAGCAACCCGGAGATGATCCAGCGCACGCGTGCCCTGGCGGCCTTCTCCGCCGCCAAGGAGTTCTCGTCCGTGCAGCGCGCCGTGATCGCGGCGGCCCTGCCGAACAACAACACGCAGCAGGGCTCCCTCTCCCCCAACGACCGGCTCTACGCCGACTCCGCCCTGGAGAGCGAGAAGTCGGAACTGAGCATCTTCCGCAACATCTACGGCAACCAGGGCGCCGAGGAACTCATCGCGCCCATCGAGGACGGCAACCCGACCATCGAGTCGGCCGACACTTACGCCCAGCGCGTCCTCGACAACGCCAACGGCCTGGCCTCGCTGGACAAGCGGTCCTACAAGGACTGGGTGGACGACAGCTCGACCAAGATCGAGCAGATGAAGAAGATCGAGCACACGCTGCTCGAGGACATGGAGCAGAAGGCCCGCGAGCTGCGCTCCGCCTCCGAGCGCGAGGCGATCATCTCCGGTGCGCTGATCCTGCTCGTGCTCGGTGTCTCCCTCGTCGGCGCCTTCGTCATCGCCCGGTCCATGATCCGCTCGCTGCGCCGCCTCCAGGAGACCGCCAACAAGGTCGCCCAGGACCGGCTGCCCGAGCTGGTCAAGCAGCTCTCCGAGTCCGACCCGCAGGACGTCGACACGTCCGTGGAGTCGGTCGGTGTGCACTCCCGGGACGAGATCGGCCAGGTGGCCGCGGCCTTCGACGACGTGCACCGCGAGGCCGTCCGCCTCGCCGCCGAGCAGGCCCTCCTGCGGGGCAACGTCAACGCGATGTTCACCAACCTCTCGCGCCGCTCCCAGGGCCTCATCCAGCGTCAGCTCTCGCTCATCTCCGAGCTGGAGTCCCGCGAGGCCGACCCGGACCAGCTGTCCTCCCTCTTCAAGCTCGACCACCTCGCGACCCGCATGCGCCGTAACGGCGAGAACCTCCTGGTCCTCGCCGGTGAGGAGCCCGGCCGCCGCTGGACCCGTCCGGTCCCGCTGGTCGACGTGCTCCGCGCCGCCGCCTCCGAGGTGGAGCAGTACGAGCGCATCGAGCTCTCCTCCGTGCCGACCACCGAAGTCGCCGGCCGTGTGGTCAACGACCTCGTGCACCTCCTCGCCGAGCTGCTCGAGAACGCGACCTCCTTCTCCTCGCCGCAGACCAAGGTCAAGGTCACCGGTCACGCGCTGCCCGACGGCCGCGTGCTGATCGAGATCCACGACACCGGTATCGGCCTCTCCCCCGAGGACCTCGCGGCGATCAACGAGCGGCTCGCCTCGCCGCCCACCGTGGACGTCTCGGTCTCCCGCCGCATGGGTCTGTTCGTGGTCGGCCGCCTCTCGCAGCGCCACGGCATCCGCATCCAGCTCCGTCCCTCCGACTCCGGTGGTACGACCGCGCTGGTCATGCTCCCCGTCGACGTCGCCCAGGGCGGCAAGAAGCCCGCTCCGGGCAAGCCCGGTCAGGCCGCCGTCGGTTCCGCGGCGGCAGCCGCCGCGGCCGGTGCCGGTGCGGCCCGCCGGGGCAACGGCCAGAACGGCTCCGCGCTCGGCGCGGGTGCGCCCGCCGGTGGCAACGGTGGACTTCTCGGTGCCGGGGCCGCTCCGCGCGGCCAGGTCGGCGCCGGTCAGGGCCCGCGGGCCGCGCTGCCCGGTACGGGCGGTGGACGTCCGGGCGGACCCGGCGGTCCCGGTGGTCCGGGCGGTGCGCGTGGACCTCAGGGTCCCTCGGCGCCGCAGGGCCGTCCGGCCGCGGGTTCCGGTGCCGGTCTCTTCGGCCAGGCCCCGGGTGCCCCGCAGGGTCTCCAGGCAGCCGGTCCCGGTGCCCCCCAGGGCTTCGGCGACGGTCGCCAGGACGCCTTCGGCGGACCCCCGCCGCAGGGCAACCCGGTGCCGCCGCAGCGCACGAGCAACGACGAGCCCGAGCCGCCCCGCGGTGGTGGCCGGCGCCGCAACCGCCAGCCGCAGCTTCCGCCGCGCGGTGGCGCCCGGGCCGAGCTGCCCGGCGGCAACAACGGCCAGCGCCCGAGCTGGAGCGACGAGAACGCGCAGCCCCCGCTGGGCCGCGGCAACCTCGACGCCCCGCGCGGTCACGACGAGCGGGACGCGGAGCAGACCTCCCGGATGCCGCGCATCGACGACCGCCAGGGCCCCGCGGCCACGACGGAGATGCCGGCGATACCGCGCCTCGACGCCCAGGACAGCGGCCAGTTCCCGCGCCCCAACGGGCAGCAGAACACGGGCCAGTTCCCGCGTCCCGGTGCCAACGGCTCGCAGAACACCGGCCAGTTCCCCCGGCAGGATGCCAACGGGCCCCAGGACACAGGGCAGTTCGCCCGTCCCGGTGCGAACGGATCGCAGGGCGGCGGACAGTTCCCGCGGCCGAACGCGGGCGGACCGGCGGACACCGGCTTGTTCCCCCGGCCGGACGCCAACTCCCCGCAGAACGGCGGCCAGTTCGTCCGCTCGGACGTCTTCGGCGCTCCGAACACCCCGGCCAACAACCCGTCGAACCCGGCCAACACGGGACAGTTCGCCGTCCCGCAGGCGTACGACCCCAGCTCCACGGGCCAGTTCGCGACACCCGGCTTTGACAACGGCTCCACCGGTCAGCACAATCTGCCGAACCGTCAGAACCCCGCGAACACCGGGCAGTTCGAGCGGCCGCAGGTCAACGGGAACCGCAACGGCGCCGACCTCGGCGCCCAGCGGCCGCCCGCCCCGCAGCGTCCCACCCGCCAGGAGCCCGAGGCGTTGCCGCCTGCCACGGGTCCCGGTGACGGCAGGACGCCGCTGTACGACACGCTGGAGACCAACTGGTTCCACGGCCAGCAGGCGGAACAGCAGCAGAGCCAGACCAACGGCTCCGCTCCCGCCCCGCAGCCGCAGGCACCGTCGGCTCCGGCGACAACACCCCCTCAGCGTTCCACGGGCGGTACGTGGCGCAGCTCGCCGAACGACGACCTCGTCCGGCAGGCAGAGCGTGTACGGCAACCGGCCGCGGGCGGCGTCACCACCTCCGGCCTGCCGCGCCGGGTGCCCAGGGCGAACCTCGTCCCGGGCACGGCTCAGCAGCAACAGCACCAAACGGGTCCGCAGGTCTCCCGTGCGCCTGATGACGTACGCGGCCGGCTGACCAATCTCCGTCGGGGCATCGCACAGGGTCGACAGGCCGGTACGGGTACCGGCCAGACCGGCAGCTTCCCCAGCCCCACTCACCAGCAGGAGCGTTAGTTGAGCCAGATGAGCCAGGCGGCACAGAACCTCAACTGGTTGATAACCAACTTCGTGGACAACACCCCGGGTGTGTCCCACACCGTCGTCGTGTCCGCGGACGGACTCCTTCTGGCCATGTCGGAAGGGTTCCCGCGCGACCGCGCCGACCAGCTCGCGGCCGTGGCCTCCGGGCTCACCTCGCTGACGGCCGGGGCATCCCGGATCTTCGAGGGCGGCGACGTGGCACAGACGGTCGTAGAGATGGAGCGGGGATTCCTCTTCCTCATGTCCGTCTCGGACGGCTCGTCCCTGGCAGTGCTCGCGCACCCCGAGTGCGACATCGGTCTCGTCGGCTACGAGATGGCACTGCTCGTCGACCGCGCGGGGGCGGTCCTCACACCGGACCTGCGCGCCGAACTCCAGGGCAGTCTGCTTCACTGACCGGCCCCGGCACCACCCGTCTCACCAAATCACCGTCCGGCCGCCACAATCCCCCCACCGGCCCTGTCAGACGGCTAGCCCGACCGACTTGCTGTCCCGCCCGGAGGATTCATGACCCCGCCCACCGCCTCTCACGACCCGTACGCCGAGCCGTACGGGGACGAGGGCGACCAGCCGCTGGTCCGTCCGTATGCGATGACCGGCGGCCGGACCAGGCCGCGCTACCAGCTCGCCATCGAGGCGCTGATCAGCACCACGGCCGACCCGGCAGCGCTGATGGGACTGCTCCCTGAGCACCAGCGCATCTGCCACCTGTGCCGCGAGGTCAAGTCGGTCGCGGAGGTGTCGGCACTCCTCGCCATGCCCCTCGGTGTGGCCAGGATCCTCGTCGCGGACCTCGCCGAGGCCGGTCTGGTGGCCATCCACCAGCCGGGCGGCGACGAGAACAACGGCGGCGCACCGGACGTGACGCTGCTCGAAAGGGTGCTCAGTGGACTTCGCAAGCTCTGACGGAGGGCGGGCGACCACCTCCGCGAAGATCGTGGTGGCGGGTGGCTTCGGCGTCGGCAAGACCACGTTCGTGGGTGCCGTCTCGGAGATCAACCCGCTGCGCACGGAGGCCGTCATGACGTCCGCGTCCGCGGGCATCGACGACCTCACCCACACCGGGGACAAGACCACCACCACGGTGGCCATGGACTTCGGACGCATCACCCTGGACCAGGACCTGATCCTGTACCTCTTCGGTACGCCCGGTCAGGACCGCTTCTGGTTCATGTGGGACGACCTGGTGCGCGGCGCGATCGGCATGGCCCGGCTGCGGTAGCACGCGGCGAGCCCTGAATGCAGTGCTCAAGTCGGCAGCGCCATACGGCAGTTGTCGTAGACACCCCGGAGCCGGCTGTGGCCTTTGACACGGTCGGCCCCGGTGTTCATAACGTTTCGGCAGAGGAATCGGGTGGTACCGCAACGCGTCGCGGTCATCCGGTGCCACTGCGCTAACAAAGCCCCGTCTTTTGGCGGGGCTCGCTCTTTATGACCGTTTTATCTGGGGCTTACATCACTCGGAATCCGCGGTTCCGACTGTTTGGAATCGCGCATGCTGACGTGCTGGAATGCGTGAACTGCCCAATAGTCAACGACGTACTGATAAGCAGAGGTCGTTGACGGGCTTGAGACACTGCGGCACGACGATAGGTGCCGACCGCCGGAAGGTTGTTGGTCGAGTGAGGCGAAGCAAGAACGGTCCCGAGCCGTCGGCCCGGGGCAACTTCACCCCGCCGCCGCGCGGAGCGGCGCCCGCCCCTGTGCCAGGCTCGGAGCCCACGGCGCCACCCGCTCCGAGCGGCGGCCGTTTCTCCCCCCGCAACTGGCGGGTGCCGACCAGGCTGAACGCGATTCTGCTCATACCCGTGGTGGTCGGCCTCGTCATGGGCGGCTTCCAGGTGAAGAGCTCGATCGACACCTGGCAGAACGCCGAGGACGCGGAGAAGACCGCCCGCCTGGTGCAGGCGGCCCTGACCTACAGCAACGCGATCACCAACGAGCGTGACACCACCGCCGCACCGCTGCTGCTGGGCAAGGGCGTGAAGGACCCGACGGTCGTCGCCGCCCGCAAGGCCACGGACGACGCCGCGGACACCTTCGACAAGGCCGCGCAGAACATGCCGGACCAGTCGGGCCTGGAACGCCGGCTCAGCCGCTTCCGCAAGGTCGAACCGCAGCTGACGTCCATCCGGGCCGCCGCGTACACCACCAAGTTCACGGGTGTGCAGACCGAAGAGGCCTACGTCAACCTGGAGCACCCGCTCCTCGAGTTCTCGAACGAACTGGGCCTCGGCACCGGCAACATCACCAGCTACGGCCGCTCCGTCTACGCCATCGCACTCGCCAAGGGCGCGCTCTCGCTGGAGCGTTCCATCGGCATGCACCTGCTGGTGAAGCCCGGCCCCGGCGAGGGCAGCCTGGCCACGCAGCGCACCGCGATCACCTCGTACGCGTACCTGGAGGGCATCGCCATCCAGGAGTACCAGGCCGGTGGCACCGACGCGGACATCGCGCGGCTGAACACGGCCCTGGCGAAGGTCAAGACCGACGGCGCGGCCATGGTCAAGCAGGCCGCCGCGCAGGCGAAGGCCGCCAACGAGACGTACGTGCCGCCGCCCGCCAACCCGATCGACATGATCACGGCGATGTCGCAGCTGCAGACCACCGACGCCTCGGCGCGCGCGGTGCTCGCCACGAAGGGCATCACCGCGCAGAACTGGTGGGCGGGTACGACCCTCAAGTACGAGGCCTACCGCAAGATCGAGGAGGACAAGGCCGACACCGCGGTGAGCGAGGCGTCCGACATCGCCAACACCGCCAAGCGCGACGCCATCATCACCGGTGCCGCCGTCGTCGTCGCCCTGCTCCTCGCCTTCATCCTGGCCGGTGCCGTCGCCCGCCAGATGAGCCGCGCGATGCGCCAGCTGCGCAACGCGGCCTTCGGCATCGCCGAGCAGCGCCTGCCGATGCTGGTCGACCAGCTCTCGCGCACCGACCCCGGACGCGTGGACACCCGGATCTCCCCGATCCCGATCACCACGACCGACGAGATCGGCGAAGTCGCCAGAGCCTTCGACCAGGTCCACCGCGAAGCCGTACGACTGGCCGCCGAGCAGGCGCTCCTGCGGGGCAACATCAACGCGATCTTCACCAACCTCTCGCGCCGCAACCAGTCGTTGATCGAGGGCCAGTTGACCCTCATCACCGACCTGGAGAACAACGAGGCCGACCCGGACCAGCTGGAGAACCTCTTCCGGCTGGACCACCTCGCGACCCGTATGCGCCGCAACGGCGAGAACCTCCTGGTCCTCGCCGGCGAGGAGCCCGGCCGCCGCTGGGACCAGCCGGTCCCGCTGGTCGACGTGCTGCGCGCCGCCTCCTCCGAGGTGGAGCAGTACGAGCGCATCGAGCTGTCGGGCGTCCCGGAGGCCGAGATCCACGGCCGCGCCGTGACCGACCTCGTGCACCTGCTCGCCGAGCTGCTGGAGAACGCGACGACCTTCTCCTCCCCGCAGACCAAGGTCCGCGTGACGGCCACCCGTCTCCCCGACGGCCGGGTCATGATCGAGATCCACGACAAGGGCATCGGCCTCACCGCCGAGGACTTCGCGGACATCAACCACAAGCTGGCCAACCCGCCGACCGTGGACGTCGCGATCTCCCAGCGCATGGGCCTGTTCGTGGTCGGCCGCCTGTCCGACCGGCACGGCATCCGCGTCCAGCTCCGCCCCTCCGGCGAGCAGGCCGGCACGACCTCGCTGGTCATGCTGCCGGACGCGATCACGCACGGTGGCGGTGGTGAGTCGCAGCTCCAGCGCGACGAGTTCACCGTCTCGCAGATCATGCCGGAGCAGCCCCAGCAGCCGCAGTACCAGGGCGAGGACTTCAACCAGGCCCCGCTGCGCACGGCCGCCGAGCTCGGCTTCGACGACACCCGCTACTCCGAGGTGCCGGACGACATCCGCGAGCTGGACCCGGTGGGCCGCTCGCTGATGCGCGAGGAGCGCCGCGCGGCCCTGGAGTCCCAGAAGCCGGGCCAGGAGCTCGAAGCGGGCGAGTACGCGGAGTTCAACGAGTTCGACGCCCCGCAGCAGCAGCCGTACGGCAACGGCCAGCAGGGCTACCAGGACCAGCCGACCGGCTTCACCGGCCAGCCGGCGTACGAGGAGCAGCAGCAGACGTCGTACGACGAGCCGCGCCAGCCCTCGTACGACGAGCAGTACTTCCCGCCGAACGGCACGGCACCGGGGACCGACGCCTTCCCCGACTCCTTCCCGGCGAACGGCGGTTACCCGGAGCCGGGTTACGCCGAGCCGGCGCAGGAGGAGCACCCGTCGCAGCACCCCACGGGGTCGGAGACGTATCCGACCTTCGAAGAGCCGTCCTACCAGGACGACTGGCCGCAGCAGGACGGTTACCGCAACGGGTACCCGGACCAGTACGCTCCGGAAGCGGAGTCCACGCAGGCCGCTGACGTGAGTGAGCGGGACCACGTAGGCTTCGAGCGTCCGGGACCGGCCCCCTCCGCAGTCCACGCCCTGACCGACGCCGGACTGCCGCGCCGCGGTTCGACCGGGAACGGCACGAGTACGAACGGTTCGCAGCCCGCGCAGCCGGCCTCAGCGGCGCCGGAGAGCAAGGTCGATGTCTTCGGCACGGCGAACGGCGGCACCGGAGCCGTGGACTGGCGCTCCGCGAACGACGAGCGCTGGCAGCAGGCGTCGGCGCTGAAGAAGCCGAAGGCGGGCGGGGTCACCTCCTCCGGCCTGCCGCGGCGGGTACCCAAGGCCAACCTGGTCGAGGGCACCGCCGAGAGCACCCCGCAGGGCGGCCCCCAGGTCTCCCGCGCTCCCGAGGACATCCGGGGCAGGCTGAGCAACCTGCGCCGCGGGGTCCAGCGGGGACGCAGCGAAGGCAGTGAAACGAACGGTCAGGGCTTCGGCTCTGACAGCACCTACAACCAGGAGCGTTAGTGTGAGCCCGATGAGCCAGGCGGCGCAGAACCTGAACTGGTTGATCACCAACTTCGTGGACAACACCCCTGGGGTGTCCCACACGGTGGTGGTCTCCGCCGACGGACTCCTGCTGGCGATGTCCGACGGCTTCCCGCGCGACCGTGCCGACCAGTTGGCGGCCGTCGCGTCGGGTCTGACCTCGCTGACCGCGGGCGCCTCCCGCATCTTCGAGGGCGGTGCCGTGAACCAGACGGTTGTGGAGATGGAGCGGGGATTCCTCTTCCTCATGTCCGTATCCGATGGTTCCTCGCTCGCGGTTCTCGCGCACCCCGAGGCGGACATCGGCCTCATTGGGTACGAGATGGCCCTTCTGGTGGACCGTGCCGGTACGGTCCTGACCCCGGACCTTCGAGCAGAGCTCCAGGGGAGCCTTCTCAACTAACAGACGGACGGTGCGTTTTGGCGTCCTGAGGCCATAAGGTTTCGGGACGCGGCTCCACATTGATGGGTGCCCGGCACAGTCGGAGGAGGAGAAAGTGGCAACACCCCCAGGCGGTTCGTCTTCGGGCAACTGGTCGTACGGCCCCGGCCAGGGGCAGGGCGACGGTTCCCAGAACCGGTACAACTTCCCCTCCTCGCCGTCCCCGCGCCGCCCGCAGTACCCGCAGGGCCCCGGCCCGTCGCCGTACGACCAGCCTCCGGCGCCGCGCATCCAGCCCGTGCAGCCGCATCGACGCTCACCCGAGTCGGCACCCGCCGGGTCGTCGAGCAACCCCTTGGTGCGTCCGTACGCCATGACCGGCGGCCGGACCCGCCCCCGCTACCAGCTCGCCATCGAGGCGCTGGTGCACACCACCGCGCAGCCGCACCAGATGCAGGGCCAGTTGCCCGAGCATCAGCGGATCTGCAACCTCTGCCGGGAGATCAAGTCGGTGGCCGAGATCTCGGCCCTCCTGACGATCCCTCTCGGTGTGGCCAGGATCCTCGTCGCCGACTTGGCGGAGGCGGGCCTGGTCGCCATCCATCAACCCGGCGGCGACGAGAACGCCGGCGGCCAGCCAGATGTGACACTGCTCGAAAGGGTGCTCAGTGGACTTCGCAAGCTCTAGCGGAGGGCCTTCCCGCTCCACCACCTCGGCGAAGATCGTGGTGGCGGGTGGCTTCGGCGTGGGCAAGACCACGTTCGTCGGGGCCGTCTCGGAGATCAACCCGCTGCGTACCGAGGCTGTGATGACGTCCGCGTCCGCGGGCATCGACGACCTCACCCACACCGGAGACAAGACCACCACCACGGTCGCGATGGACTTCGGCCGTATCACCCTGGACCAGGACCTGATCCTGTACCTCTTCGGTACGCCCGGTCAGGACCGCTTCTGGTTCATGTGGGACGACCTGGTGCGCGGCGCGATCGGCGCGCTGATCACGCTGGTCGAGCACGCGCTCATGGCCCGCCTCCGGTAGTACGCGGCATCACCACGCCAAGGGGCCAACTCCGGCTGGAGTAGGCCCCTTTGTCGTACCCCCTGCCACAATGAACGCTCTTCGGTTCGGCAAGGGGGACAGGATGAGCGCGGAGGCGGCTGCACTACGCCTGGGGACGACCGTGGTGAGGGCGGCGGCGCAGACGTGGCTGGGCGGCAAGCGGCAGGAGCAGGAACGCCGGCTCCCGATGGACGATCTCGTACGACGACGGCTGCCGGGCCTGCGCCAACAGCGCAGCGTCCAGCGCCAGTTCGAGGAGATGGCCGACACGGTGGCCGCACGCCTGGAGCCGTTCCTGGCCCAGGAGTTCCGCGGCCTGGACGAGAGCGGCCGCGAGGCGGCCCTCAACGGGGTGTGCGACACGTTCGAGCGCGCCGACCTGTCCGACGAGGCGATCCTGGCGGCGGACGCCCAACCGGCCGAACTGATCCGCCGCATCACGGCATCGGTGAGCGCGCCGACAGGCCTGAACGAACCCGAGACACGCCTCTACGACCTCCTCTTCAGCGAGTGCTGCGAGTACTACGTCAGCATCGTGCGGACCCTCCCGGTCTTCGAGGAGCGCACCCTGGCCGAACTGCTCGCCCGCACCAGCTCGTTGAGCGACCGGGTAGCCCGCATCCTCGAACGCCTCCCCGACCGCTCCCTGTTCGCCCCCGACGGCACGGATCAGGACCACCAGTTCCGCCGCTGGTACATGGAGCTGGTCAGCAACACCCTCGACGAGGTGGAACTGTTCCGCCGTACGTCCGACCGCGCCGCCGCGCAGGTACGGCTGTCGGTGGCCTACGTCAGCCTGCGCGCCACGGGTGACGACGGAACCCGCCGCCGCTCCGTCCGCGCACTACCCCTCAGGCCGGACCTGAGCGGCTGGGAGGAGTCCGGGACGGAGAGTTCCGGGATGCGGGTGGAGTCGGCGCTCGGCGGGGCGTCCAGGGTCCTCCTGCGCGGTGAGGCGGGCTCCGGCAAGACCACACTGCTGCGCTGGCTGGCGATCACGGCGGCGCGGGGCGCCTTCACCGCGGAACTGGCCGACTGGAACGGCCTCACGCCGGTCTTCGTCAAGCTCCGTGAGTACAGCGGCCGTTCACTGCCCAAGACGCCCGAGGAACTGCTGGACGGCGTCGCCGGGAACATCACCGGGATCATGCCCAGGGGGTGGGTGGAACGCCAACTCCGGGACAACAAGGTCCTGTTGCTGGTGGACGGAGTGGACGAGCTGCTCGGCTCGGAACGGCGGTCGGTACGGGACTGGCTGCGCAAGTTGCTTGGGGCGTACGGCGGCATACGGGTGGTCGTGACCTCCCGTCCGACCGCCGCCGGGGCGGATTGGCTCCGCCGGGAGGACTTCACCGCGCTGCACCTGGACCGGATGACACCGCCTGACCTGGCGGCGTTCGTACGGCAGTGGCACGAGGCGGTGCGGGAGCTGGGGGACGAACTTCCCTGCGGCGTGGACGAGTTGCCGCGCTACGAGCAGTCCCTGCTGAACAGCCTTAAGGACCGTGCGCATCTCCAGTCCCTGGCGGGGACGCCATTGCTGGCGGCGATGCTGTGCGCGATGCATCTGAACCGGGGTAGCCAACTCCCTCGGGATCGCATGGAGTTGTACCGGAACGCGCTCCATACCCTGGTCCACGACCGCGACGCCGACCGGAACGTGCCGAGTGCGGTGGACAGCAAGCTGAGCCTCGGCGACAAGTTGGTCGTGCTGCGGGATTTGGCGTGGCGTCTGTCGGACAACAACCGCAGCGAGATCGCCCTGGACCAGGCTGCCGTCCATGTCGCGGGCAAGCTTTCGGCGATGCGGCACCTGGAGGTGCAGGACGGTCACGGCGTTCTGGAGCAGTTGCGGGACCGCTCCGGGATCCTCCGCTCCCCGGTGGAAGGCCGCCTGGACTTCGTCCATCGGACCTTCCAGGAGTACCTCGCCGCCGAGGAGGCCACGGAGGAGGACCGGATCGGCAATCTCGTCGGGCGGGCCCATCTGGACCTGTGGCGCGAGACGATCGTCATGGCTGCGGGGCATGCCAACTCCCGTCAGCGGCAAGAGTTGTTGGACGGGATCTTGGATCGGGCGGAGGCGGAACCCCGGTATGCGCGGGTGTTGCGGTTGCTCGCGGCTTCTTGTCAGGAGACGTTGCCGACGGTTTCGGAGGGGCTGGCGGGGCGGCTGGACGGGGCGGTCGCGGCGCTGCTGCCGGCTCGTAGGCAGACGGACCCGCCGGCTCTGGCGGCTGTGGGAACGAGCTTGCTGCGGCGGTTGCCGCGTTCTCTGGGCGAGTTGACGGAGAAGGCCGCGGTGCAGACGGTACGGACCGTGGCGATGATCGGCGGTGAGGAAGCGTTGGCGTTGATGGTGGGGTACGCCGAGGACCGGCGCGACCCTGTTATTAAAGGAATCATCGAGGCCTGGGCGTATTTCGACGCGGACGCCTACGGCGAGCAGGTACTGGCGGGGATGCCGCTGGAGGAACACGACGTCAGTCTCAGACACTCCCAGCAGTGGCGTGCAGCAACTCGATTGCAGTCCATCACGAAGCTGTCGATCGACTACCCGCTCCCGACACTCGCTGCCGTGGACCAGCTCCCGCCCCTGAGGATTCTGTCGGTCTACAACCTCCGTGGCCCCGGAGACCTCTCAGTGCTGACGGCTCACCCACGGCTGGAGATGCTCACGGTCTTTGGGCAAGGCAAGCTTCACGGGCTCGAATCCATGGAGAACTTGGGGAAACTCTTCTACCTGGGGCTCGGCCGCGGGGGCATGGCCAACCTCGGCAGTCTGCGTCTTGGGTCGATGACGCCCTCGTTGGGCCTCCACGAGCTGAGCGAGACCAGCGAACTGACGGCATCGATCGATTTGCCCGCTGTCAAATACCTCTATCTGTCGACCGTGAGCATGTGTCAACCGCGTGTCCTGAGGGACATCTCCGCCATGCTCGGGCTCTATTCCCTCAACCTCATAAACATGTACCTGCCGGTGTGGCTGACAGCGCGTGACTCCCTTCCGGCCAACCTGCGAGCGCTCACGCTGTTTGACTGCCTCGTGCCTGCGGACCCCCGCGCCTACTGTGACCTCAGTTCCCTCAACTCACTGACCCTCAGTTCCTGCCAGACTCCCGACGGCACCCCCATCACCACCCTCGACCTCCCAGTCAAAAACCTCACCATCACCTGACCCACAAACGCCAACGGCCCCACCCTCCCGAAGGAGAATGGGGCCGCCGTGAACGCGCTAAAAGCCTCAGTGCCAGCTATGCGGAGCGCGGAATCCACCCTCGCGCTCCAGCCGACGCCAGCCGGCCTTAGGCAACGGACGGTGGGCCGGAGCCTCCGCAGGCGCAGCCGCCGCACGAGCCAGCAGGATCGCCGTGATCGCGGCGACTTCCTCGGGCTCGGCGTGGCCCTTCTCGACACGAATGTCAGGGGTGCTCATAGGTTCAGTCTCCGTGGCTGAGGTTTCCGCACGGGTAGCGCGGAGGGTCCGCTGGGTTACTGCGGGGGGTTGCCGTGCTTGCGCGAGGGCAGGTCCGCGTGCTTGGTGTGCAGCATCGCGAGCGACTTGATGAGTACTTCGCGGGTCTCGGCCGGGTCGATGACGTCGTCGACGAGTCCGCGCTCAGCCGCGTAGTACGGGTGCATCAGCTCGGACTTGTACTCCTTGACCATGCGCGTCCGCATCGCCTCGGGGTCCTCGGCGTCGGCGATCTGGCGGCGGAAGATGACGTTGGCGGCACCTTCGGCGCCCATCACGGCGATCTCGTTGGTGGGCCAGGCGTAGGTGAGGTCGGCGCCGATGGACTGGCTGTCCATGACGATGTAGGCACCTCCGTACGCCTTGCGCAGGATGAGCGAAATCCTCGGCACGGTGGCGTTGCAGTACGCGTAGAGCAGCTTCGCTCCGTGCCGGATGATTCCGCCGTGCTCCTGGTCGACGCCGGGAAGGAATCCCGGAACGTCCAGGAACGTAACGATCGGAATGTTAAAAGCGTCACACATCTGGACAAAGCGCGCAGCTTTTTCGCTGGCCTCGATGTCCAGGACGCCCGCGAGGGTCTGCGGCTGGTTGGCGACGATGCCGACGACCTGGCCGTCGAGGCGGGCCAGCGCGCAGATGATGTTGCGGGCCCAGCGCTCGTGGACCTCGAGGTAGTCGCCGTCGTCGACGATCTCCTCGATGACCTTGGTCATGTCGTACGGCCGGTTGCCGTCGGCCGGAACCAGGTCCAGCAGAATCTCCGAGCGGCGCTCGGCCTCGTCGCTCGACTCGGCGCGGGGCGGGTTCTCGCGGTTGTTCTGCGGGAGCATCGACAGGAGGTAGCGCACCTCGGCGAGGCAGGTCTCCTCGTCGTCGTACGCGAAGTGGCAGACGCCGGAGGTCTCCGCGTGGACGTCGGCGCCGCCGAGGCCGTTCTGCGAGATCTCCTCACCGGTGACCGCCTTGACGACGTCCGGACCGGTGATGAACATCTGGGACGTCTCGCGGACCATGAACACGAAGTCCGTCAGAGCGGGGCTGTAGGCCGCGCCACCCGCGCACGGGCCGAGCATCACGCTGATCTGCGGGATGACACCGGACGCCTTGGTGTTGCGCTGGAAGATGCCGCCATAGCCGGCGAGGGCAGAGACGCCCTCCTGGATACGGGCACCGGCGCCGTCGTTGAGCGACACCAGCGGAGCGCCCGCCGCGATGGCCATGTCCATGATCTTGTGGATCTTCGTGGCGTGGGCCTCGCCCAGCGCGCCGCCGAAGATGCGGAAGTCGTGCGCGTAGACGAAGACCGTGCGGCCCTCGACCGTGCCCCAGCCGGTGATGACACCGTCGGTGTACGGCTTCTTGGCCTCCAGGCCGAAGCCGACGGCGCGGTGCCGGCGCAGCTGCTCGACCTCGCGGAAGGACCCGGGGTCGAGGAGCAGGTCGATACGCTCCCGGCCGGTCAGCTTCCCCTTGGCGTGCTGCGCCTCGGTCGCCTTCTCGCTCGGGCCGGCCAGTGCCCGCGCACGGATCTCGTGCAGCTCGGCCACTCGCCCGCGCGCGTCCGTCGGCTCACCCGGCGCCTCATCCAAAACGGTCATGTACTGACCCTACGAAGGGGACCAAGGAAAGGGCGCCGTCGACTCTTCACAGTCTCCGGACCGTTTTCCTGGTGCCACTGAACAGAACCTCACCGGCATGCAGCCGTTCCGACTGCTCACGGGGCATGGTGGTTGTAGGGGTTACACAAACCCGACAGCTGAGAGCCACCTCACATTCACGTGCGGCGGATGCCATCCCCTGAGTGACTCCCGAAGCGATGCGCGGAGCGGTTCTCGCGTTGCCGGGACCGCCGGAGGAGCGTACTCGTAGTAGTTGGCACAACACCCTGCGGATGATGTTGAAAATTGAATGGAATAGGTCTACGGTCCTTCGTGTTGGCATCGTTGAACGTTCAACAGATTCAGCCCCGCACCACCCCGCATCACCTCCGCACCATCCCCGCACACTCCCCGTCCCCTTTAGGAGCACGTCATGGGCATCTTCGGCCGCAAGAGCGACGAGACCGACACCACCTCGGCCCCCGCCGCCGTCAACCCCGACCTGGCCGCGCTGACCGGCGACTACACGATCGACCCGGCGCACACCACGCTCGGCTTCACCGCCCGCCACGCGATGGTCACCAACGTCAAGGGCAAGTTCCTCGACTTCACCGGCACGCTGCACCTGGACGGCACCGACCCGGCCAAGTCCACCGCGTCCCTCGACGTCAAGATGGACAGCATCGACACCGGCTCGCCGGACCGTGACGGTCACCTCAAGAGCGCGGACTTCTTCAAGACGGACGAGTTCCCCACGATGACCTTCCGCTCCACCTCGGCCGAGTCCCTCGGTGGCGACGACTACCGCATCACCGGTGACCTGGAGATCCTCGGCACCACCAAGCCGATCACCATCGACCTGGAGTTCAACGGCGCGGCCAAGGACCCGTTCGGCAACGAGCGCGTCGGCTTCGAGGGCAAGGCCGAGATCCTGCGCTCCGAGTTCGGCCTCACCTGGAACGCGGCGCTGGAGACCGGTGGCGTCCTCGTCTCCGAGAAGATCAAGCTGAACTTCGACATCTCGGCGATCAAGAGCGCCTGAGGCCCAGCCACACCGCCAGATCCTCGATCTCGGCGTCCACGGCATCGGCGATGCTCCTGCTGAACTCCACGTCCTGATGGACGGCGTTCACCAGGAGCACGCCTGCCTTGCGGTCGGCGGTGGCGTCGAGCTTTCCGACGAGCTGATCGCCGTAGAGAATCGGCAGAGCGAAGTAACCCCAGCGGCGCTTCTCGGCCGGCTTGTACATCTCCAACTGGTAGTCGTAGCCGAAGAGTTCGGCGGTGCGCTTCCGGTCGTGAATCAGCCGGTCGAAGGGCGAGAGCAGTGCGGCCCGCCCGCTGAACGGCCGCTCCAGGTACGCCGGATCGACTCGCCACTCCCCCTTCACCCCTTCTACGACGGCCGGTTCGCCGGCCTCGCCGACGACGGCGGGTTCGACCGGGAGGGCGGTGCCGGTGGCGCGGGCGATACCGAGGGCACGCAGCCGCCGTTCGTCGCGTCGGTAGCGCGCTTCATCGAGCGGCACGGCGGGTTCGTCCGGGTAGACGCGTGCGGCCAGGTCCCAGAGCCGCTCCCGCCCCGCGCGCCCAGCGATCGCGACTTCCCCTCTGAGCACCATCAGCTCCAGCAGCTGGCTGACGTTGCGGTTGTGCGTCCACCCCGACGACTTCCACGGCACCGCGCACGTGTCGGGCAACTCCCGCGAGGTGAGCGGCCCTTGACCGCCGAGCCGCTCCAGAATGTCCCGCCTGCACGCGTCGTTGGCGGCGACCCACTCGCGGTAGTGCTTCGACTCCCTTTCCCATACGGCCATGTCGGCGCGGTACAGCGCCAGGTCCTCGCTCGGGCGGATCATCGCGCGGAGTTCGAGGAGGGTGCGGTCCTTGAGCGCGATGGCCAGCTCGTCCGGCACGTACGACGAGCCGAGGCGGCTCCAGGCGACCAGATCGGCGTTGGGGGCGATCGCGGCGATCGGGTCGATCTGGAGCAGGGTCAACTGGCGTACGACGGTGTGGAGTTCGGTGGGGCGGGGGGCGTCGAGGAGTTGGGCCTGGACGGCGATGCGGCGGGCTTGGGGGCGGGTGAGTTCATGCATGGGGGCTCCACTCGACGGGGGCGGTGAGGGGGCGTGTTCGGCGCTCCCACCACTGGGGGTCGGTGGCCCGTTCGTAGTCGTTGCGCAGGCCGGCCGGGATCAGGCGCAGGTATGGGTCGGGCAAGGGTTGCTCGTTGGCTGCGGCCCACGCGGAGATCTCTTCGAAGTCGGGGGCCGGTGAGCCCATGATCGCGTACACCGGCAGGGGGTCTTCGGCGAGTGCGGAGCGGGGCAGGGAGAGGCCGAAGCGGTCCTCGAAGACGGCCAGGCCGAGGCGCTTGCGGGCGTAGTAGTCGTCGATGCCGATGCCGATGTCTGCAGCGCGGTAGGTCTCTCCGTCCGGGCGCAGGATCCCGGCGGCGACGAGGTCGGGCAGGAGCAGGTCGGGTTCGTGCCCGTAGCGGTGGCGTTCTTCGCACAGCCCGAATCCGCAGACGGTGCGGCCGTCGCGCGCGTAGCAGACGGTGCGGCCGTCGCGCGCGTACAGGACGATCGTGGGCGGGTGCTCCGAGTTGTAGTGGTAGTGGACCGCTTCCACGCCGTCCTGTGAGACCTCCGCCAGCCGCTCGATGTAGGGACCGTACGTGAGGGCGAACGCCCAGCCGGCGTCCTCGCCGACGCGGATCACGGCGCTGCCCGGCCCGCGGTCGGGGTAGGCGTCGATGTCGAGACCGTCCATCTCGGCGTCGGTCATCGGTTCCGCCGTCGCCCCGAACGTCGCCCCCATCCGACGCGCCAGTTCCTCGACGCCGATGCCCCGGGCGAAGTGGACGTCCAGCATCCACCCGGAACTCGTCGTAGCACCCACCAGCCACTGAATGCCGTCCCCCACGTGCCGCCCCTCTCCGCCACGAACAGACGCCCTGCCTGTGTCTGTCGACCCTAGGACGCCCCACTGACATCCCGGGCACTATGGGGTACGGCAGTGGGTGGAGCTGCGCGAGGACGAGCGGTGGGCGGGGCGCGTGGGCGACGGGGATTACTTCGACTTTCGGGGCGGTACGTTCCACGGGCCTGTGACGGGGAAATCGGAGTCCCCGCGTGCGGCTCCCTCCCCCACGGCACTGTCCGCGCTGCCGGCCGCGCCCGCCGTCTTCACGGGCCGCGAGGACGAGGTGGCCGAGTTGCTGAGTGCGCTCGATCCGGGGGTCGGTGGTGGCTCCGAGTCCGTCGTCATCTCTGCGGTCTCGGGTCTCGGCGGCGTCGGAAAGACCGCGCTGGCGTTGTGTGTTGCGCATGCGGCTCGGGGGCGGGGGTGGTTTTCCGGGGGTGCGTTGTTCGTCGATCTTCGGGGGTACGACGACGTTCCGGTGACTGCGGATCAGGCGGTGCTGGCGTTGTTGCGGGCGTTGGGGGTGGGGGATGCGGATCTGCCGCCTACGGCTGACGAGCAATACGCGCGGTATCGGGGCGAGTTGAGTTCCCGTGAGCCTGTGCTGATCCTTCTGGACAACGCCTCCGACCCGGCTCAGATCGTTCCGCTGCTGCCGGGGGAAGGGAGCGGGCACCGGGTCCTGGTGACGTCTCGGGAGGTCCAGGACTCGCTTCCGGTACGGCAGTTCAGGGTTGACGGGCTGTCGCCGGACGCGTCGCGGGAGTTGGTGGACCGGTCTCTACGGCGGTTCGACCCCGATGATCGTCGGGTTGCGGACGAGCCGGAGGCTGTACGGCAACTCGCCGAACTGTGCGGGCACTTGCCGCTTGCTCTGCTGATCGTCTCGGCGTTGCTACGGCGGCGTCGGCTGCGGCCGGTATCCACGCTGGTCGGTGAGTTGCGGGCGGCGGAGGATCGGGTGCGGGCGTTGCGGGCGAAGGGGGTTGACCAGTACGGCAAGGAACTGAGTCTGCGACCCGTGTTCGACGTGATGTATGCGCGGATGGAGCCTGAACTCGCCCGGGTTTTCCGGCTGTTGGGGCAGGCGCCGGGGGACAGTATCGGGCTCTGGCCGGCAGTCAACCTGACCTCGCTGGAACCGGAGCGCCTGGAACCACTCCTCGACGAACTGGTCGCGGTCTCGCTCCTCACCCCGTTCCCGAGTGGTGGGCGCTGGGTGATGCATGACCTCGTACGGGTCTACGCCCGACTCATCGCTGTCGAGGATCCCGGGGCGCATGAGGAAGTGACCGAGGCCCGGAACAAGTTGCTGGAGTTCTACCGCCAACTGCTCGTATCCGCGAAGGCTCACGTCGAGGGGATCCCCGCAACGGCGCCCCATGATTACTTCAACACACGCGAACTCGCCCTGAATTGGCTCGACTCCGAGCGCACGGGACTGCTGGAGATCGCCCGCTGGACCGACGACGAGGACAAGGGGCGGCCCGGCTCTCTACTGATCGCTCTGTACCTGGACAGCTACCTCGGCCTTCGACGCGCCTTCGACGACTGGGCCACCGTGACGACGGCCGCATACGAAGCCGCCCTCCGGGTCCACGACGCCTCGACCGAGACCGCCCAGCGCCGACCCCTGCGGTTGTCCGCGGACCCTGGCGACGTCGAGGGGCAGGCCATGGCGTGGAATCGCATTGGATTCACGCTGCGGGCACTCAAACGGTATGACGACGCGATCGATGCCCACACCCGCAGCGCGCAGCTCGCCGCCGAGATCGGTCTGGTCCGGCAGGCATCCAGGGTGCGCATGAATCTCGGCGCTGCCCTGAGCGATGCGGGTCGCGTGGAAGAGGCATACGACGTCTTCGAAGAAGCCCTGGCCGTCCACGTGGAACTCGGCGACAAGAGGGGCGAGACAATAGCCCGTGACAGTCTTGGCATCACCCTTTTCAGGCTGGGCCGACATGAGGAAGCCGTCACCGCCTTCGTCCATGTTCTGGGGCTGTGCGCCGAATCCGGAGACTGGCAACGCCGGGCCATCGTCTGGAACAGACTGGGGGTGGCCTGGAACAAGTTGGGGTTGCATGACGAGGCGCTCAGAGCCCACATCCGGGCATTGAACTGGTTCGTCTTTTCCCGTGACCGTCTTGCAGAGGCCCGGGTCCGGGCCAATATGGGCAGCGCGCTTCTCCGACTCGACCGCGCCGAGGAGGCACTGTCAGCCACCTGCCAAGCGCTGAATCTGTATCGGGAGTTCGGCGATGAGCCCGATCTCGCCGAACTCCCGAACACTCACCCATAACCCACCGCGAACTCGCACCACACCACCTTCCCCGGCGCCCGTTCCCCCACCCCCCACTTGTCCGCGAGCACGGAGACCAGCATCAGGCCGCGGCCGTCCTCCGCGTGGAGATCCCGGTACGGGGTCCTGACCTTGCGGAGTTCGCCGGTACCGCTGTCGTGGACCTCGACGCGGAGGACTCCGTCGAGGTGGATGCACAGGCGCAGGGCGAGACCCCGGCCGGGTGGTACGCCGTGGAGGACCGCGTTGGTCGTCAACTCGCTTACGCAGAGCAGGACATCGTCGGTCCGGTCGGTGATGGTCCAGTCCGCGAGGGTGTTCCGGGTGAACTCGCGGGCCAGCGCGACGGATCTGCGGTCGCGTCGGTAGAACGCCTCGCGGGTGTGGCCTTGTTGGAGTTGTTCGTTCATGAGGCCACTGTCACAGGCAGTCACTATCGTGGGTCAGTGAGTGAGGTCGTATTTGTTTTCTCTACGACCTCACTACGACGACTTCGGGTGTGCGCGGGGGAAAGGGACACGCATGCAATCGGCGAAGAAGCCCAAGAAGGTCGGTACTTGGCAAGCGGTCGGCGGGCTGGTCGCCCACTTCCGAAGGCAGGCGGGCCTCACGCAGGAACAGTTCGCGGCAGCTGCGAACCTGCACATCGACACGATC
Organism: Streptomyces sp. NRRL F-525; assembly: GCF_000716605.1. GTDB lineage: Bacteria > Actinomycetota > Actinomycetes > Streptomycetales > Streptomycetaceae > Streptomyces. Next base: position 151,139 of record NZ_JNXE01000016.1, read on the forward strand.
AGGTCCATCGAGCAGGGGCGTCTTGCGCTGCAGGAGCATCGGGCCATCGAGTTCGATGAACTGCTGGGTACGGGTGGGGCGTTGTTCGCGTTGGTGGAGAAGTTGCCGGTGCGGGAGCGAATGCCGCAGTTCGCTCAGGAGCTGGCCGACAACGAGCAGGAGGCGCTCAGCATTCTGTCGTATGAGAGCCAAGTGATCCCTGGGCTGCTCCAGACCAGGGACTACTGCCGCGCCATGTTCGAGTACCGGTATCCACGGCTCGGGAACGAAACTGCTGAGCAGTGGGTGGACAACCGGATGGAACGGCAGTTGATCTGGCAGCGTGACCAACCTCCCGTGGGCCACTTCATCATCGAAGAGAGCGTCCTGCGGAGGCAGGTCGGCGGACCAGAGGCAATGCGGGCGCAGATCCATCAGATCCTGGACTTCACCGAACCCGCGCACATGAGCGTGCAGATCATGCCCATGGATCGCACGCCGCATGCCTGCCTCGCCGGGCCCATGGTGCTGCTGGAGACCCCCCACCACCAGCGCCTGGTCTGGCTGGAGGTGCAGCGAGCCAGCTTCCTCGTCGAGGATCCCGACGAGGTCAGCGACTATCACCACAAGTATGGAATGCTGCGGTCACAGGCCCTCACTCCTGACGAGAGTGCGCGCCTCTTGGACAGACTGCTAGGAGACTGATGAACACTGTGGACGCGCTGGCGTGGTTCAAGTCCAGCTACAGCGGCAGCGAAGGCGGCAACTGCATCGAAGTCGCATACGCCTGGCGGAAGTCCACCTACAGCAGTGACGAGGGCGGCAACTGCATCGAAGTCGCCGCCCACCCCGCCGCCATTCACATCCGGGACTCCAAGGTCACCGCCGGTCCCATCCTCACCGTCTCGCCCGGCACCTGGACGGAATTCCTCGGTCGCGTCTGCTAGGAGAGTCATGAACACCGCAGCACGGCAGCACTTGGCGTGGTTCAAGTCCAGCTACAGCAGCAATGAGGGCGGGGACTGTATCGAAGTCGCCGCCCACCCCGCCGCGATCCACATCCGTGACTCCAAGGTCCCCGCCGGTGCCAACCTCACTGTTTCTCCCGGGACTTGGACAGAGTTCCTGGACGGGGTCACGCGTCCCTCAGCCTGAACGCCGCTCCCCCGACCACCAACAACCCCACCGCATACGCCGCCAGCACCCCCAACCCCGGCCACGGAGCGATCGCCAGCCTCTCCAGGTTCTTCGTCGCCTGGATGGAGAGGGCCGCCGGCATGGGGGTCCAGCGTTGCAGACGGTGTTGCCAGGTTGGGGAGTTGACCAGGTGGGACAGGAGCGGGGTGACGTAGAGGATGCCCAGGCCCAGGGTGATCGCGCCGGCCGTGTCGCGGAGCAGGGTCGCCAGGGACAGGCCCAGGAGTGTCACCAGGACGAGGATCAGGGTCGAGCCTGCTGCCGCTCGGAGCGTCGCGCCGTCCGTGGGGCTCGGGAGGATCAGGCGGGACAAGGTCAGGGCTGACAGGACCGCCAGGGCTCCCGCAGTCGACGTCAGCAATGACAAAGCCAGCGCCTTTGATACCAGGACGCGCCACCGTCCCGGCATCGCCGTGAGCGTCGTGCGGATCGTGCCCGTGCTGTACTCCGCGCCGATCGAGAGCACGCCCAGCACCAGGCACAGTGACTGGCTCAACTGGACGCCCGTGAGGCTCAGTTTGACCGTGTCCTCGTGGCAGGCCGTCGGGGACGGGCACACCTGGGTCGTGAGCGAGGAGGCCGCCGCCGCGCCGACCGCCGCCGTCAGGGCGACCGTTGCCGCCAGGAGCCACCAAGTGCTCGGCAGCGTACGGAGTTTGGTCCACTCCGCGTGGAGAGAGCTCATCCATCTCACGCGTCCCGCCTCCTTAGCGTCCAGGCCGCCAGCAGCAGGGCCGCCGCCGTGTAGGCCACCAGGACCGTTAGGCCGTGGTACGGGGTGAGGGGGTAACAGCCGCTCTCCGGGAGGCAGTTGTGCTGGACCTGCGGGTAGTACGTCACGCCCTGCTGGATCGCGAAGGCCGCCGCCGGTGTCACCCGCAGGAGCCATTGCGCGGCGGGGAGCGGGAAGGCGAAGGACAGGATCTGCGGGAGGATCACCAGGACCACCACCGTCGCGATCGTGCCCGCGCTGCTGCGCAGCACCACTCCCAGCGCGAGGGCCAGGACCGCCACCAGGGAGAGGAGTACCGCGCTGCCCACCACCGCCCTCAGGGCCGGGTTCTGGAGGAGGGAGAGGTCGGGGAACTCCGGGGGCTTGAAGCCGTTGGAGCGCAGGGTCTTCTGGGCCAGGGTGAAGCCGATCGCCGTTGCCAGCAGGCCTGTTGTGAAGGTGATTGCCGCGATGACCGTCGCCTTCGCCGCGAGCACCTTCAGTCGCGACGGTGCCGCCGTGAACGTCGTACGGATCAGGCCCCGTTTGTATTCCGTCGTCACGAAGAGCGTGCCCAGGGCTGCCATGAACAGGAGGCCTATGAAGACTCCCTGGAAGCTCATCTGGAGCATGTCGGGGCTGTTCTCGTCGGGGGCGATGTCTCCCTGGCCGGTGAGGCTGTAGGCGCCGGCCGGTGACACCGTCGTCGTACCGGGCCGGCTGTTCGGTCCGTTGGGGGGCGGGGCGCCGACGTCCGTGGCCGACCAGGTGCTGTCGGTCGACTCGCCCTGGAGGGTGAGGTGGTCGAAGGTGCCGGTGGCCTGGCCGCTCCCTGCCACCTCGCTCGTACCGCCGAAGGAGCGGTGGACGATCTGATGGTCGGGAGCCGCCAGAAACAGCCCGACCTGAACCGTCCTCCCCAGCCCCGCCACCTCCACCTCCCCAAGCCGGGTCCACTTCTGACCGTCTACCGACGCATAGCCGGTTAGTTTTTCCCCCAGCCTTTTCAGGCGAAGCCACTGCGGGGCCTTCGCCAGATCACTGCTCGGGCCCGCCTTGTCCTCGGTGAAGTTCCACTGCATGCGCACGCCATGGCCAGGGGTCACCATCACCGCCGCGTACGGCGAGCCCGGCTTCAGGCTCGACTTGACGATGATCCCGCCCTTCGTCCAGGGCCCCAGCCCCTTGCCGGAGGCGTCTTTCAGACCGGTGACCCGAGCCGTGACCGTCCCGTCGCCGGTCAGCGCGCGGTGGGTGAAACGGAAGGAGTCGTGGACGACCTCACCGCCCGGGCCCAGGACGATCGTGGGGCCGCCGCCGACGCTGGAACCGCTCGCGCCCACCTGGCAGATCACGACCGTGACCACGGCGGCGATCGCCAGCACCAGCAACCAGGCCCTGACCGTCCAGAACTTCGCCCACTCCGCCCGCAGCAGCCGCCCGAAGCCGGCGCGGGCCGGGTGCAGCGCCGAGCGGTACGGAGGAACCGTCCTCGTCGGTGTCGTCGTCATCACCGGGTCACCTCGTCCGTTTCCTCGGCGGGCGTGGACGTGAACTCGACCGCGTCCCGGGTGAGTTCCATGTATGCCTCCTCCAACGACGCCCGATGCGCGCCCACTTCGGCGAAGGGGACCCGGGACGCGGCGAGCAGTTCCACGATCCGTTCGGCGGGCAGGCCGGTGACGGTGAGGGTGTCGCGGTCGGTGACGGCCACCGTCCCGCCCTCCCGGGCCAGCAGTTCCATCGCTTCCGTACGACTGCTCGTGCGCAGCCGTACCCGGTCGCCGGAGGCCGCCGCGAGGAGGTCGGCCACGGCCGTGTCGGCGATCAGGCGTCCCCGCCCGATGACGACCAAGTGGTCGGCGGTGTCTTCGAGTTCGCTCATCAGGTGGCTGGAGACGAGGATCGCCCGGCCTTCGGCGGCGAGGTGCCGGAGCAGGCCGCGGATCCATTGGATCCCTTCCGGATCAAGGCCGTTGACCGGTTCGTCGAGGAGAAGTACGGGAGGGTCCCCCAGCAACGCGACGGCTATGCCGAGCCGTTGGCGCATTCCGAGGGAGTAGCCGCTCGCCCTCCGCCGGGACGCCTCCTCCATGCCGACCTGTTCGAGCACCTCGTCCACGCGCCGCATCGACAGGCCGTGGGAGTGGGCGAGCCAGCGGAGGTGGTCGCGCCCCCGGCGGCTGGGGTGCAGGGCGGCGGCGTCCAGCAGGGCGCCGACCTCCAACAGCGGGGTGCGCAGGGCGTGATAGGGGCGGCCGCCGATCAGCGCCTGTCCCCCGTCGAGGGCGTCCAGCCCCAGAAGGGCCCGCATGGTGGTGGACTTCCCCGCCCCGTTGGGACCGACGAACCCGGTCACCGTGCCGGGCTCGACCGTGAACGACAGCCCGTCGACCGCGAGCGTCCGCCCGAACCGCTTGCGCAGGTCCCGGACTTCGATGGTTGCGTCGGTTGCGTGACTCATGCTGAGGGAGGCTAGGGGCGACGGGCACCCCCCGTCGTCACGCGGCAGAGGTCCCTCACGAGGGGGACGCCGACGGGGAGGGGGGTCGGCACAATGACGGAGTGGGTGACGACAGTGAGGGCGTACGGGCGGTGAGGTCCCGGTGGCGGACCGCCGAGGCCGGTACCCGCGCCCTGGTCACGGGCGTCGCACTGGCCGTCCTCGCCGTCGCCGAAGTCCTCGTCCGCAGAACCGACTTGGCCGGTGGCTTCGCCGCCCTGCTGCTGCTCGCCCTCGCCTCCACCCTCCCCCTCGCCTTCGTCCTCGGCACCGGACGCCTCGCCCGGAGCTGCGCCGCCCTCGCGCTCAGCCTCGCCTGCGTGCTCTCCCTCGTGCCCTTCGGAGGGCTCACCGTCGGCGGGGTCGTGTCCCAACTGGCGTGCGTGTACGTGCTGGGCCGCGCCGGAGCGACCCGTCTCGGCGGAGTCCTCGTCCTCCCCTACGTCGTGATCGCCCTCGGCAGTCACGAGGAACTGACCCGGATCGTCGCCGTCCTCGTCGCGACCCTCGCCTCCGCCGCCGCGGCCACTGGCATCGCCCACCACGTCCGCAGCACGGCCCAGGCCCACAGCGCGACCGAACAGGCCTTCGCGGACACCCTCCTCGAACACGCCGCCCGGGGTGAACGGGCGCGTATCGCACGGGAGTTGCACGACGTCGTCGCGCATCATATTTCGATGATCGCCGTCCAAGCCGAGACCGCCCGGCTCACGACTCCCGGGTTGCCGACCGAGGGCGCAACCCGCCTCCTCGCCATCGGCGACACCGCACGCACCGCACTCACCGAGATGCGGCGGCTGTTGGGCGTGCTGCGAGAGGACGCGGACACCGGAGTCCAACGCCGCCCCCAGCCCGGCCTCGCCCAACTCATGGACCTGGTCGACGAGTCACGCGACGCGGCCGGCTCCCGCACCCGCCTCATCGTCAGCGGCCCCATCACCCCACTGGACCCCGGCATCGAGGTCACCGCGTACCGCATCGTCCAGGAGGCTCTGACCAACGCCCGCCGCCACGCGCCGGGCGCGGCAGTGGACGTAGAACTCCGTTACGGGGACCAGGACTTGGCGGTCCGCGTGCGCGACAACGGGCCGGGGCCCACCGTCGACCTCTCCGGTCACGGGCTGCTGGGTATGCGCGAGCGGGCCGCGACGGTCGGCGGCACCCTGCGCACCGGGCCCGCGCCCGGAGGCGGATTCGTCGTCGAGGCGCGGCTGCCCGTCAAGTCGGAGGAGGAGGCGACGGCGCTGCCATGAGCATCCGTATCGTCGTCGCCGACGACCACGAGATCGTCCGGTTCGGATACGCCGGAATCCTCGCCACCCAGGCCGACTTCACGGTCGTGGGCACGGCCCGCGACGGCGCCGAGGCGGTACGCGTCTGCCGCGAGGAGTCGCCCGACGTGGTGCTGATGGACGTACGCATGCCGGTCATGGACGGCATCGAGGCCACCGCGCGACTCCAGAACGGCCCCGCGACACCAAGGGTGTTGGTGCTCACCACCTTCGACCTCGACGAGCATGTCTACGACGCGCTCGCGGCCGGTGCCAGCGGGTTCCTGCTCAAGGACGTGACCGCGGAACGGCTCTTCGAGGCGGTACGGGTCGTGGCCGCGGGTGAGGCGCTGCTCGCGCCCGGGATCACGCGGCGGCTGATCGCGGAGTTCGCGCGGATGCGGCCGAAGGCGCCCGCGCAGGGGAAGTTGGACGTCCTCACCCCGCGCGAGACCGACGTCCTGCGGCTGCTCGCGGAGGGGCTGTCCAACCCCGAGCTCGCCGAACGGCTGCACGTGGGCGAGGAGACCGTGAAGACACACGTCAGCCGGATCCTGTCGAAGCTGGGGCTGCGGGATCGTACGCAGGCCGTGGTGATGGCCTACGAGACGGGGCTCGTCGTGCCGAGGACCGGCTGACGGCGGCGGACGCGCGGCACCGGCAGCAGCCACCACGCCGACGCCACCGACAACACCGCCCCGACCGCGATCCCTTCGAGCCGGGTGGGCAGCAGGCTCAGGGCGTCCTGGCCGAAGTAGCCGAGGAGGAGGGAGAGCGCGCAGGTCATTCCGGCGGCCCAGTAGGCGTAGTTGAGAGGGCGCAGCCACAACGCCACTGCCAGGACGGCGAACATGAGCGCCACGGCGGGGTCGCCGGTGAGTCCCGCCGCCGCGATACCCGCGGCCAGGAGCGTGCCGACGGTGGCTCCGGCCAGGCGTTCAATTCCCTTGCGTAGTACGTCGGTTCGGCCGCGGTTGCCGCTCGCGGCGACGTACGCGGTGAGGACGACCCACGGCCAGTGGTCGTCGAAGAACAGCCGCCCCAGGATGAACGCGGCGGCGATCCCGGCCGCCATCTGCAACGCCATACGGGTGCTGGGGCGGGGGTGGAGGCGGGAGCGGCGCGGGGGTTGTTCGGGGGCGGGTTCCGCGCGCCAGGGTCCGAAGCGGTCCCCGAGTCCCTGGACGAGCCAGACCCCGGCGCACGCCAGCGCCCCGACCAGCGCCGACCAGCCCCAAGTGACCAGCCCGCTCTGTGCCTTGGACGGCAGTGCGGGGCCGGGTACGACGAGGAGGGCCACGAGCGGAAGCGCCAGCAGGGTGCCGGCCTTCGTGGCGGCGGGGCCGTAGCGGCGGATCCAGATGGCCAGCGTCATGCCCGCCGTGTAGACGGTGGCGCCGAGCACGTAGTGGGAGGCGAGGAGCCGGCCGACGAAGATCGAGGCGCCGGCCGTGACGGGCAGCAGGACGAGGGAGGTGAGCCTGCGGCGGGTGTCGGCGGTGCGCTGGCTGGAGGACAGGGTGAGGGTCAGGGCGACCGCGAGGACCAGCACGTCGGTGTGGAGTCCTTCGGCGCCCTCCAGCCAGAGGGCCATGCCCCAGCTGAGCAGTACGGCGGTCATCGTCAGAGCCGCTTCGTACGCGTTGCGTATGAGTTTCTCGGTCACCATCCCGAGGTTATCGGGCTGCGCAGACCCTGAATAGTAAGCATCTGCGTACGATACCCGTCATGGATCATCTCTCCGAGGCCGCCCGCATCCGTCGTGGCGTCGTACGGCTGAACCGGCGGCTACGGCAGGAGCGCGGCAACGAGGCCGGACTCACCCCGAACCAGCTGATCGTCCTCGGACACCTGCACCGGAACGGGTCGGCGACCCCCGGCGAGGTCGCTGCGGCCGAGCGGCAGCGGCCGCAGTCCCTGACCCGCGTCTTCGCCGAACTGGAGACGGAGGGGTTGATCGCGCGTGCGCCGGACCCGGCCGACCGGCGTCAGTCCGTCCTCACGCTCACGGCGCAGGGGCGGCGGGCGCTCGATCAGGACATGGCCGAGCGGGATGTGTGGCTGGCGGAGGCGTTGGCTTCGTTGAGTGCGACGGAGCGCGGCGTGCTGGAGCTGGCGTCGGCCTTGATGGAGCGGCTGGCGGACGCGGCCGGGGAGGCAGGAAAGGCCTGAGGGGCAGGGCTCAGCCGGAGGGGGGATGATCGGCTTATGCCCGTGCCCATTGACCCCCGCCCCTTGAACGCCTCCGAGCGAGCCGTACTGGAGCACATCCTCTCGGCCGACTTCTCCGGTGCCGCCGAGTTGTACGGCCAGCTGGACCGGACGGAGGTCGTGGCCCTCTGGGCGGCCGGGTCCGTGAGCGTCGACCTGCGGGTCAGGGAGCCGGTACAACGTGCGGCCATGGCAGGCGAGTTGGTGCCCGTCGACGCCCACGTCCACGACCGGTCCGGCGACTACGTCGGCGAGCTGCTGGTGTGGACCGCCGAGGGCGCCACCCTGGCGGGCTTGGAGTACGCCTGGGTCACCGACGAGATGCCGAGTGCGCTGCCGTCCGTCGAACAGCTGCGGGTGACCGCGCGCTGACCTTCGCGGCCGGGTTCAGAAGCCGCCGCCGAAGTCTCCGCCGCCACCGTCGCCGCCCCCGAAGTCCCCTCCACCGCCGTCGCCGAAGCCGCCGCCGAAGTCGTTCGGGTCGAAGTTCGCGCCCGAGACGTCGCCGCCGTCGTAGCCGCCGGTGCCGAAGTCGCCGTAGCCCGTGCCGTAGTCGGAGGCGTAGGACGGGGTGGACATCATGCTGCCGAGGAGTGTGCCGACGAGGAGGCCGGGGAGGAGGCCGCCGCCGAAGTAGCCGCCTGCCCAGGGGCCGTAGGCCGGGCCGGCGTCCCAGTACGGGCGGCGGCCGTAGTCGGTGTCGACCTCGCGGATCATCGGGTCGCGGCCGTCGGCGAGGCGGGCCTGGTCGGCCGCGCAGACCGGGACCTCGCGGGGCGCGCCGCCGGGCGGGGTCCAGGTGGCGTCGGCGACCGAGGGGCCGTGGCGCGGGTCGAAGAAGCACGGGGCCCGGCGTTCGGGCAGGGGGCGGCCCTCTCGGCGGGCGGCGAGTTGAGCCAGGGAGAAGCGGCCGTCCTCCAGGGCCTGGGTGACCGACCGGACGTCCTCGGGTTTCGTGGCCGCCGCCATGTACGACTTGGCCTGCTCGTAGGCGTCGAGGGCGCGTTCGTAGTCCGCGCGCATCGCGTCGTCGGCGCCGGGTTCGGCCGGGTGGAATTCGAGGCGGTCCAGTTCCTCGCCGAAGGCCGTGATGTCCTCGTCCACGACCACCCGCAGCCTGTCGAGCGCCGCGCGCTGTTCCTCCTCGCGGCGGCGACGGCTACGGCGCACGAGGGTGTACGCCCCCGCGCCGCCCGCCACCAGCACCCCGCCCGCGACGATCAGCGCCGTACCGGAGACTCCCCCGCCGCCGTCCGACGAGCCGCCCCAGGACGCCGGCGCCGAACCGCCCATGCTCGCGAGCGCGCGGTCGGTGAAGTCCGTGAGCTGGGTCTTCGTGTCCTCGCCCTGGACGCTGCTGACCAGGTTCTGCACGGCGGTGTTCGACAGGACGGAGGAATCGGCCCGGGCAGCGAACTGGTTCCCGACGCGGACCGCGTAGAGGCCGGTGATGCCGGTCGCGGTGCGGAGGGTCGTGAAGCTCGTCTTCGGGAAGTCGGCGGGGAGGACCACGACGAACACGGGCTTGTCGGCGTCCTTGATCCGCTTGGCCAGCGCGTCGGCGTCCGCCGTCGACAGCTGCCCGCTCGCCGCCGGGTCGACGTAGACCGGGCTCTTGCGCAACGCCTGCGCGATCGTCGAGACGCCGGTGTCCGCGGCGGCCGGGGACGCCATGGTCAGGGCCGCGAGCAGCAGGGCCAGCAGCAGCCCGGAGAGGCTTCGGATCCGTACGACGGCCTTCATGATTCGACGCTACCGGAAGCCGGTCTCTTTGGTCGGCCCACCCGCGTCCGCTCACCCGCGTCCGCTCACCCGCGTCCGCTCACCGGTGTCCGCTCACCAGCTGACCCGCGCCGCCACCGGCAGGTGATCGCTCCCGGTCTCGGGCAGCACCCACGAACTCCGCGCCCGCACCCCCCGTACCAGAATCTGGTCGATGCGAGCGATCGGGAAGGCCGCGGGCCAGGTGAAGCCGAAGCCGTTCCCGGCCGTCTCCTGGGCCGAGGTCAGCCTCGACGTCAGGCCGTGGAACGCGCGGTCGTCCGTGGTGCCGTTCAGGTCGCCGAGCAGCACCACCCGCTGGTTCGGCTCGGCGGCGATCGCCTTGGCGAGCGCGCGGGCGCCGAAGTCACGGGAGTCCGTCCAGAAGCCCTGGCTGGGCATCACCCGCACGGAACCCAGGTGCGCCACGTACACCGCCAGCGGCCCGTGAACCGTGGCCACCGTCGTGCGCAGCGCCCGGACCTCGGCCGCCGCCTCCGCCGCCGATGGGGGCGGCTTGGTCTTCGCCAGCGGCCCGACATCTCCCTGTACGACGTCGACGGCCCGCGTGTCCGACAGCGGCAGCCTGCTCCACAGCCCGACCGTGCCCCGCACCTCGTGGTACGGGTACGCCTTCGCGAGCCCCTTCTCGTACGCACCCCGGGCCTGGTCGGTCAGCTCCTCCAACGCCAGCAAGTCCGCGCCGGAGAGCGCCAGTTGGCGGGCGGTGCCGGACGGGTCCGAGTTGCCGGCGTCGACGTTGTGGCTGACGACGGTGAGGTCGCCGCCGGGGTGGGACTTGTCGGTGAGCAGCCCGCCGAAGAAGCTCAGCCACACCGTGACCGGCAGCACCAGCGCGACCACGGCGGAGGGGGACCGGCGCCACAGCGCCCCGGCCAGCAGCACCGGCACGTAGATGCCGAACCACGGCAGGAGGCTCTCCGCCAGGCTGCCGACTCCCGCGAGGTCCGGGATCCGGGCGTGCAGCATCATCAGCAGGCCGAGCAGCAGGGCCAGCACCGCTAGCTCCGGGCGGCGTTTCCAGGGTTCGAGGGGAATCCGGGGCATCTTCACCCCGCCACTCAAGGCGGTCCGGTGTTGCCGGCCCGTATGGGGTTTTCGATACGCGGACGATATGGGCCGACTCCTACCATCGGACCCATGCGTGTGCTGATCGTCGAGGACGAGCCCTACCTGGCGGAGGCCATCCGCGACGGTCTGCGCCTGGCCGCGATCGCCGCCGACATCGCGGGGGACGGGAACACCGCGCTGGAGCTGCTGAGCGTCAACGCCTACGACATCGCCGTCCTCGACCGCGACATCCCCGGCCCCTCCGGCGACGAGGTCGCCCGCCGCATCGTCGCGTCCGGCAGCGGGATGCCGATCCTCATGCTCACCGCCGCCGACCGACTCGACGACAAGACCAGCGGGTTCGAACTCGGCGCCGACGACTACCTAACGAAGCCTTTCGAACTCCAGGAACTCGCGCTCCGGCTCCGGGCGTTGGACCGCAGACGCGCCCACAACCGTCCGCCTGTACGGGAGTTGGCGGGCCTGCGCGTCGACCCGTTCCGCAGGGAGGTCTACCGGGACGGCCGCTATGTCGCCCTGACCAGAAAGCAGTTCGCCGTACTGGACGTCCTCGTCACCGCCGAGGGCGGTGTCGTCAGCGCCGAGGAACTCCTGGAGCGGGCCTGGGACGAGAACGCCGACCCGTTCACCAACGCCGTGCGCATCACCGTCTCGGCGCTGCGCAAGCGGCTCGGCGAACCCTGGATCATCGCCACGGTGCCGGGCGTCGGGTACCGGATCGACGCGCAGCCCGAGGCCGGACGCGATGGAGAAGACCGTGGATGACGGAGACGGCCGTGGATAGGGCGCCCGGGATGAGCGTCCGTCTCAAACTCGCCCTCAGCTACGCCGGGTTCCTCATGGTGGCGGGTGCCCTGCTGCTCACGGCGGTGTGGGTGTTCCTCCTCCGCTACGTCCCCAACCGCGCGATGCTCATCAACCCCAACGACCGGCCCACGGACGGGGTCTTCCCCATCCGCTCCGCCCTCCTGGAGGTCTTCGCGCCGCGGGCGGCCGCCGTCCTCGCGTTCCTGTTGCTGTTCGGCCTCGTGGGCGGGTGGATCCTCGCCGGGCGCATGCTCGCCCCGCTGACCCGCATCACGGAGGCCACCCGCACGGCCACGAACGGCTCGCTCTCCCACCGCATCCAACTCCCGGGCCGCACCGACGAGTTCCGCGAACTCGCCGACGCCTTCGACACGATGCTCGCCCGGCTCGAAGCCCACGTCACCGAACAGCGGCGCTTCGCGGCCAACGCCTCCCACGAACTGCGCACCCCGCTCGCGATCTCGAAGACCCTCCTCGACCTGGCCCGCGCCGACCCCGACCAGGACACCGGCGAGATCATCGACCGCCTCCACGCCGTCAACACCCGGGCGATCGACGCCACCGAGGCCCTGCTCCTGCTCAGCCGCGCCAACCAGTGGTCCATCACCCGCGAACCCGTCGACCTCTCCCTCCTCGCGGAAGAGGCGACCGAGACACTCCTCCCCCTCGCGGAGAAGCACGGCGTCACCATCGAGACAGACGGCGACATCACCCCCGCCCGCGGCTCCCAGGCCCTCCTGCTCCAACTCACCACGAACCTCGTGCAGAACGCGATCGTCCACAACCTCCCCGAGCAGGGCACCGTGTGGGTGACCACCGCCGTCGGCCCCAAGTCCGCCGTCCTCACGGTGGAGAACACCGGCGACCCGCTCACCCCGCACCAGGTCTCGACCCTCACCGAGCCGTTCCAGCGCGGCACCGAACGGCTCCACACCGACCACGCGGGAGTGGGCCTCGGCCTGGCGATCGTCAAGACCATCACCGGCGCCCACGACGGCACCCTCACCCTGACCCCGCGCCCTGACGGCGGCCTCCGCGTCACGGTGGAACTCCCCGCCAACTAGCCGCACCCCCCGTGCCGTTGAGGCCACAGGGGGTGCGGGGAGACCACGGAGCAGGTGCTACGCCGCCTTGTACGCCTCCTCCAACTTCTTCACAGCCGCCGCGTACTTGCCCGTCAGCAACAGGTGATCCGCGTCGGCGAACGGCTTCGACACCGCCGCCGTCACGTTCTGGCCCACCTTCGCCTGCACGAGCAGCCGCGCCTTGGTGACGAGCGCCTTGCCGGTCGCCGCCGACCTGGCGTGCGCCGCCGCGGCCTCCAGCGTCTTCAGCGTGGCCGCGCCACCCGTCGGCGCCTTCGTCACCGTCGTCAGTCCCCAGCCGTACGGGAACTGCGGGTCGTACGACGTGTCACCCACGTTGATCGGCAGCTGGGCCTCCGACTTCGGCCAGGTGACCGGGAGTTGACCGGTGAAGGACCGCTTGCCGTAGAGCACGTCGGCCACACCGTCACCCTCGGTGCCGGGCAGCCAGGAGGCCACCAGGGCGTCGATCTTGGGGAGTCGGTCCCCGATCAGCTGCGGCCGCCCGGAGACGATCAGCACCGCGCACTTCATCGCCGCGCACACCTTGTCGACAGCTGCCTGGTCGGCCGGGGTGAGGGTCAGGTCGTTGCCATTGCCCACGTCACCGACGCCCTCGGCGTAAGGCGTCTCGCCGACGACGACCACCCCCACGTCATAACCACTGGTCGAGGCGGACGCGTCCTTGGAGTACGTGACGTTCCCGCCGGCGTTCTTCATCCCCTGGAGGATCGTCGTGCCGGTGGTGTTCGTGCCGGACGCGCCCTGCCAGGTGATGGTCCAGCCGCCGGTCTGGTTGCCGAGGTCGTCGGCGTTGGAACCGGCGACGTAGACCTTCTGGTTCTTCTTCAACGGCAGGACGCCGCCCGCGTTCTTCAGCAGCACCTGCGACTCGGCCGCCGCCTGCCGCGCCACGGCCCGGTGTGAAGTCGAGCCGATCTTCGAGGCGTTGCTCGTGTCGGCGTACGGCTTCTCGAAGAGGCCGAGCTTGAACTTCTGGGTGAGGATGCGCGACACGGCGTCGTCGATCCGCTTCTCGGTGACGTGGCCCGCCTTCACCTCGGCGATGAGCGTCGAGCTGAAGTCCTTGTAGCTGTACGGGACCATCATCATGTCGACGCCCGCGTTGACCGCCGTGTCGACGTGCGAGGCGTAGTCGCCGGGGAGTTGGTCGATGGCGTTCCAGTCGCTGATGACGAAGCCGTCGAAGCCCATGCGGTTCTTGAGGACGCCGTTGATCATGTCGGCGCGGGCGTGCATCTTCACCGGGCCGAGACCGTCGCCGACGATGTCGAGCGAGGAGTACGACGGCATGACCGTGCCGATGCCCCGGTCAACTGCCGTTTGGTACGGGGCGAGATGGATGGCTTCCAGCTGCTGCCGGGTGACCGTGGTGACGCCCTGGTCGATCGTGTACGTGCCCGTCGTGGACGAGCCGTACGCGGTGCCGCCGTCGCCGACGAAGTGCTTGGCGGTCGCCAGGACCTTGTCGTCGTCCTTCAACTGCTTGCCGTTCGCGGCGCCTTGGAGACCCTGGATCATCGTCTCCATCGACTGGACCAGTGCCGGGTCCTCGCCGAAGGACTCGTAGGAGCGGCCCCAGCGTTCGTCACGGGTGACGCAGAGGCAGGGGGCGAAGTCCCACGGGACGCCGGTCGAGCGGACCTCGCTGGCCGTCACCGCGCCGGTCTTCTCGGCGAGTTGGGGGTCGCGGGTCGCGCCGATGCCGATGTTGTGCGGCATGATCGTGGCGCCGGCCAGGTTGTTGTGGCCGTGCACCGCGTCGACGCCGTAGATCAGCGGGATCTGGAACCGCGTTGCCTGCGTGCGGAGTTGGAACGAGTCGATCATCTTCGCCCAGGCCGCCGCCGTGTTGGGCGTCGGGGTCGAGCCGCCGCCGGAGAGCAGGGAGCCGAGGTCGTAGGAGGCGATGTCGCTCGGTGTGCTCATCGCGCCGCGCTCGGCCTGGGTCATCTGCCCGGCCTTCTCCTCCAGCGACATGCGCTTGACGAGGTCGGCGACGCGCTTCTTGATGGGCAACTTGCTGTCCAGGTACGGCAGTCCGTGCGCGTCGACGACGACCTGCGGGTTCTCGGTCGGGGCCTTGGCGCCGGTGACCGTGAGCTTCAGCGGGATCGTCTCGGCGTTCTCGGCCGACTTGTCCTTGAGGGTGCGGACCTTGACCGTCTGGGTGGCGCCGGACGCGGTGCCCGCCGGGAAGGTGAGGGTGCCGGAGACCGGGGTGTAGTCCTTGCCGGAGGTGGCGGTGCCGCCGTCGGACGTGTAGGCGACGGTCACCGGGTCGTCGAGCGGGACGGCGCCGGTGGTGGAGACGGTGACCTTGACCGCGGCCGTAGCGCCCTCCTTGACCGGGTAGACGGCCGAGTCGGTGGTGACGGAGGCGCGCAGGGACTGGTCGGCCTTGCCGTACAACTCGACGTCGTCCATGGCGAATTGGCCCTTGATGCCGACGGGGAGCGTGACCGCGTAGCCCCACATCTGGGTCAGGCCGAGGACGTGGTCGATGCCGCCGACGGGCTGGTAGTCCGTGCGGTAGACGAAGTTCGTGAACGGGATCTCGATCTGCTTCCAGCCCGTGAAGTCGTCCGTGAAGGACGTCGTCCACAGCTCGGAGGCCTCGCCGTTCGCGCCGCCGTCCTTGATCTCGAAGTTGGTGGCCTTGCCGGTGTTCTGGCCGTCCCACCAGAAGCGGATGCCCTGGTGGGCGGACCAGTCGTGGCCGGGTTCGGTCGCGGCGTAGTCGTGGGTGAAGCCGCCGTAGCCGCTGATGTCGTACGTGCCGGAAAGAACCTTCGCGCCCTCGGGGGCGTCCGGTCTCGCGGTCAGGGCGAGTTGGGGCGGGTCGTCGGTGTCACCGCCCCAGGTGAAGATGCCCTCGGCGGGCTGGCTCGCGAAGGGCACCTCGCCCTCGAAGCGGTCGACGGGGGTGGGGGCGGGATCGGCGGCGGCGACCGCCTGGGAGACGGCGGCCGGTGACAGCAGCGCGGCGCACAGGGCGGCGGAAACGAGCAGGGCGGTTCTTGGCATGGACCTTCCCTCGGCTCTGGGGCTCTGGTTCACTCTGGGTTCGCACAGTTCACTCATGACTTAGATCACGCCGTGAGTTAACTAACGGCCCGCAGACCCGTCAAGACATCTCGTCAGGAAGGGCTAACGCATCCATGTCCAGGAGAACCCCCCGCACGGCCCGGCTGCTGCTCGCCGGACTGCTCTCCGTGGCCGGCTTCACCGCGGCCGTACCCCCCGCACACGCCGCCGGTGAACAGGTCACGGCCTGGCTCACCACCACCGACGACGCCGCCGGACGCCATGTCACGCGCGGCCTCCAGGCCCAGACGCCGTTCGCCTTCTCGTCCGGGACGGGCGGCAGCGGCGAGAACATCACCGTCGACGAGAACACCCGCTACCAGACGTTCACCGGGGGCGGCGCGTCCTTCACGGACACGGCGGCCTGGCTGATGAACAGCAGCGGCGCGCTGTCGGCGGCGACCCGGAACGCGACGATGACCAAGCTGTTCTCGCCGACCGACGGGATCGGGCTTTCGTTCCTGCGCAACCCGATGGGTGCCTCGGACCTCGCGCGGTACGGGTACTCGTACGACGACGTGGCCGCCGGGCAGACCGACCCGAACCTCAACTCCTTCTCGATCGCGCACGATCTGGCCGATGTCGTGCCGCTGACCAAGCAGGCGCTGACCCTCAACCCCTCCCTGACTGTCATGGCCTCGCCATGGACGGCACCGGCGTGGATGAAGGACAGCGGGTCGCTCAACGGGGGCTGGCTGAAGTCCGAGGACTACGCGGCCTACGCCAACTACTTCGTCAAGTACCTCCAGGCGTACAAGAACCAGGGCATCAACGTCTCGTACGTCACTCCGCAGAACGAGCCGACCTGTTGCTCCGGCTATCCGTCGATGAGCTGGAACGCGTCCGGGCTGCAGTACTTCCTGGAGAACGACCTGCTGCCGCAGCTCCAGTCGGCGGGACTCACCACCAAGGTCCTTGCGCACGACTGGAATTGGGACGTCTACGACTCCTACGCGTCCGCGCTCGTCAACGACGCGGCGATCCGCAACCACCCCAACTTCGGCGGGATCGCCTGGCACGGGTACGGCGGTGACGTCGGCGAGCAGACCACCGTGCACAACCAGTACCCGAACCTGGACGCGTTCGGTACCGAGCACTCCGGTGGTACCTGGATCGCCAATCAGCAGCGCGAGGACATGAACAACATCATTGACTACACCCGGAATTGGGCTAAGTCGGTGACCAAGTGGTCCCTCGCCGTGGATCAGAACATGGGGCCGCACAACGGGGGTTGTGGTACCTGCACCGGGCTCATCACCGTGCACAACGGGGACGGGGCGAGTGGGACCGTCGACTACACCGTCGAGTACTACACGATGGGGCAACTGACGAAGTTCGTGCGGCCGGGTGCTCAGCGGATCGCTTCTACTGCGTCCACGAATGTGCCTAACGTGGCTTGGCGTAATCCCGATGGGTCCAAGGCGCTCATCGCGTACAACGACTCGTCTGCGGCCAAGACTGTCACCATCAACTGGGGTGGGCAGCACGCGACTTACTCGTTGCCTGGGAAGACGTCCGCGACGTTCACGTGGGCGGGGACGCAGGCGGGTGGCGGCAGCCAGACCGGGGCGTTCGTGGGGCTCGCGAGCAAGTGCCTTGATGTTGCTGGGGGTTCGACCACCAACGGCACGGCCGTGCAGCTCTATGACTGCAACTCCTCGACTGCCCAGCAGTGGACCGTGGGGACCGACGGGACGGTGCGGGCGCTGGGCAAGTGCCTTGACGTTACGTCGGCTTCGACCGCCGACGGGGCGAAGGTGCAGCTCTACGACTGCAATGGGACCGCCGCTCAGCAGTGGTCGTACAACGCGAGTACCGGGGATGTGGTGAATACGGCGGCCAACAAGTGCCTTGATGTGACGGGCAATACGTCTGCGAATGGGACTCGGGCGCAGATCTGGACTTGTACCGGGGCTGCCAACCAGAAGTGGCATCTGCAGTAGGTTTTCGCCCCCGCCGCCCCTACCCGTCCCATCCTTCTGGGGCTCCGCCCCAGGCCCCGCCAGGGGGCTCTGCCCCCTGGACCCCCGCTCCTCAAACGCCGGAGGGCTGAAAAGAACACACCGCCGGAAGGGCTGGAGTCCAGCCCTTCCGGCGGTACTTGTCACTCCGCCGGCTCCACGCCCGCCTTCAGCAAGCCGTATGTGTACGCGTCCGCCAGCGCCTGCCAGGACGCGGCGATGACGTTCTCCGCCACGCCCACCGTCGACCACTCCGCCGAGCCGTCCGACGTGGCGATCAGGACGCGGGTCGTGGAGGACGTGCCGTGCTTGCCCTCCAGGATGCGGACCTTGTAGTCGACGAGCTCCAGTTTGGCGAGCTGGGGGTAGATCTTCTCCAGGGCTACGCGGAGGGCGCGGTCCAGGGCGTGGACCGGGCCGTTGCCCTCGGCGGTGGCTACGATGCGCTCGCCCTTGGCGAAGAGCTTGACCGTGGCCTCGTTGGCGTGGGTGCCGTCGGGGCGGTCTTCGACGATGGCGCGCCAGGACTCGACCTCGAAGTAGGAGCGGGCCTTGCCCTCCGCCTCCGCGCGGAGCAGCAGCTCGAAGCTCGCGTCTGCCGCCTCGTACGTGTAGCCCTTGAGCTCACGCTCCTTGACCCGCTCCACCACCCGGCCGACCAGCTCGCGGTCGCCGCTGATGTCTACGCCGAGTTCCTTGCCCTTGAGTTCGATCGACGCTCGGCCCGCCATGTCGGAGACCAGCATCCGCATGGTGTTGCCGACCTGCTCGGGGTCGATGTGCTGGTACAGGTCCGGGTCGACCTTGATCGCGGAGGCGTGCAGGCCCGCCTTGTGGGCGAAGGCGGAGACGCCTACGTAGGGCTGGTGGGTGGAGGGGGTGAGGTTCACGACCTCGGCGATCGCGTGCGAGATGCGGGTCATCTCGCGGAGCTTGCCGTCGGGGAGGACCTTCTTGCCGTACTTCAGCTCCAGGGCCGCTACTACGGGGAAGAGGTTGGCGTTTCCTACGCGCTCGCCGTAGCCGTTCGCCGTGCACTGGACGTGGGTCGCGCCCGCGTCGACGGCGGCGAGGGTGTTGGCGACCGCGCAGCCCGTGTCGTCCTGGGTGTGGATGCCGAGCCGGGCGCCGGTGTCGGCGAGGACCGTGGAGACGACCGCCTGGATCTGCGCCGGGAGCATGCCGCCGTTGGTGTCGCAGAGGATCACGACGGAGGCGCCGGCCTCGGCGGCGGAGCGTACGACCGCCTTCGCGTACTCGGGGTTCGCGCGGTAGCCGTCGAAGAAGTGCTCGCAGTCGACGAAGACGCGGCGGCCCTGGGCGACCAGGTGGGAGACGGTGTCGCGGACCATCGCCAGGTTCTCGTCGAGGGTCGTGCGCAGCGCCAGCTCCACGTGGCGGTCGTGGGACTTCGCAACGAGGCAGATGACCTCGGTGTCGGCGTCCAGGAGCGCCTTGACCTGCGGGTCCTCGGCCGCCTTCGCGCCCGCTCGCCGGGTGGCGCCGAAGGCCACCAGCTTGGCGTGCTTGAAGTCGATCTCCTGCCGGGCGCGGGCGAAGAACTCGGTGTCCCGCGGGTTGGCGCCGGGCCAGCCGCCCTCGATGAAGCCCACGCCGAAGTCGTCCAGGTGCCGAGCGATGGCCAGCTTGTCCGCGACGGTGAGGTTGATGCCCTCCCGCTGCGCGCCGTCACGCAGGGTCGTGTCGAAGACGTGGAACGAATCGTCGAGTTCGCTGGTTTCCGTCATGGTCTGGCTCCTGAGGATCTGAATCTCGGTCTGTACCGGAATGACCGGCTCCACCGTCCCTCAATGATCCCTCGCACTGCTTTCCCGGCTGCAGGTGGGCCAGAAAAGCGAAAAACCCCTCGCGGGTGCGAGAGGTCTGCGCGCGGGTCGAGTGACGACGGTGGCCGCCCGTACCTGGTCGTACGAGGCGGTCACTGCGGACCGGCGCGCCTGCTGCCAATAATCGTGGCGAACGAGAACACGGACGCAGTCTGGCACACCCCGCGTCCGTGCTCACCGTCCGTCTCATGATGCGAACAGCCGGTTGATCAACTCCGCCGATCCGACCGGGACGGAAGGTCACACGTCCGCGAGCAGTCCCTCGTCCAGGAACTCCCGTACGTGGCCGAGAACTTGGGTCCGGTCCGTGCCCCGCAGCCCGATCGCCACGTGGATGGAGAAACCGTCGAGAAGAGCGCGCAGCCGAGCGGCGAAACGGTCCGGGTCGACTGCCCGGAACTCCCCGCGCGAGACACCCTCCGCGATCAGTGCGACCAGGTCGCGGTGCCAGACGCCCTCGATGGCGGCCTGGCGGTCGCGGGCGTCGTCGTCGGCGTTCTGCGAGCGGTTCCAGACCTCCAGCCACAGGGTCCAGTGCGGGTCGCGGTGGCCTTCGGGGACGTACAGGTCGACGTACGCGTCGACACGCTCGCGGGCCGTCGCCCCCGTACGGGTGAGCAGGCGGCCGCGCTCGGCGCCCAGCCTGCCCTCGCTCCACTCCAGGGCCTGGAGCAGGAGTTCGTCCTTGGAGTGGAAGTAGTAGAGGAGATGGCCGCTGCTCATGCCGACCTCGCGGCCGAGCGCCGCCATGGTGAGCTGCTCCAGGCCGTGTTCGGCGATCATGCCCATGGCCGCGGCGAGGACGTCCTCGCGCGGCGGCGCGTTCTTCCGCGCACCGGCCATTCCCGTCTCCTCCGGCCCTAGATCCTCGGCTGCTGCTGGGTGATGCAGTGGATGCCTCCACCGCCCGCGAAGATCGTACGGGCGTCCACCAGCGTGACCGTCCGCTCGGGGAAGAGACGGCGGAAGATCCCGGCCGCGACCTCGTCGTTCGGGTCGTCGAAGGCGCAGAGGACCACCCCGCCGTTGCAGAGGTAGTGGTTGATGTAGGAGTAGTCGACCCAGTCGCCGTCCTCGTCCTTGAGGACCGTCGGGGCGGGGATCTCCACGACCTCCAGGCGGCGGCCCTTCGCGTCGGTCTCGGCGCGGAGGAGGCCGAGGTACTCCTGCGAGCGGGCGTGATCCGGGTGGGCCGGGTCGCGCTGGCTGTGGACCAGGACGGTGCCGGGCCTGGCGAAGGCCGCGACGATGTCGACGTGGCCCTGGGTGCCGTAGACGCCGTAGTCGCCGGTGAGGCCGTGCGGGAGCCAGATGGCCTTTGTGGTGCCGAGCCTCGCGTGGATCTCCGCCTCGACCTGCTCACGCGTCCAGCCGGGGTTGCGCCCGGCGCCGAGCTGGACCGTCTCCGTGAGCAGCACCGTGCCCTCGCCGTCGACGTGGATCGCGCCGCCCTCGTTGACGAGCGTGCTGCTGAGCGCGGGGACTCCGGCCAGGTCGGCGACATGGCGGGCGATCTTGGAGTCGTGCTCCCAGCGGGCCCAGCTCTGGGCGCCCCAGCCGTTGAACGTCCAGTCGACGGCGGCCAGTCGACCCTTGCCGTCGGTGACGAACGTGGGGCCGATGTCCCGCATCCACGCGTCGTCCAGCTCGCGCTCGACCAGGTCGACGTCCGGGCCGAGCAGCTCGCGCGCCGAGTCGCCCTGACCCGGCCCGTGCACCATCGTCACCGGTTCGAAGCGGCGCACGGCTCGGGCCACGGACGCCCAGGCGGCGCGGGCCTCGGCCAGTTCGCCGGCGTTGGTGAAGGTCGGGTTGGGGCCCGGCCAGGCCATCCAGGTGCGCTCGTGCGGGGTCCATTCGGCGGGCATCCGGAAGCCGTCGGTGGCAGCGGACATGGGGGCCCCTTTCAAAAAGTGTGACACTTTTCGCGAAAGTGTCACAGAAAGTACAGTCGGTTGAGGGAGACGGAGTCGGCCGGCTCCGAGCGCAGCGGTTCGCCGTCGAGGGTGACCAGGCCCGTCCGCTGGTCCACGTCGACCGCTCCGGTACGGGAGTTGAGCCGCAGGTCGGCGGGCCCGATGCCCCGGGTGCCGCGAACCGCCACCCGTCGGCGCCGAGTTGGCATCGAGTCGTTCCCCTGGTCCAGGGCCGCCTGGGCCACGAAGGCCACGGAGATGTCGGCGGGCGTCGAGCCGTGCGCGCCGAACTGCGGTCCCAGGACGAGGGGTTCGCAGGTGTCGGTCGCCGCGTTGGGGTCGCCGACCACGCCGTACGCCGGGAACCCGGACTTCAGGACGAGCTGCGGCTTCGCGCCGAAGTACTCCGGCCGCCACAGCACGATGTCCGCGAGCTTGCCGACCTCGATGGAGCCGACCTCGTGCGAAAGTCCGTGCGCGATCGCGGGGTTGACGGTCAGCTTGGCGATGTAGCGCAGGACGCGTTCGTTGTCGTGGCCGACGTCCGGGGCGCCCAGTTCGGCCTTCATCTTCCCGGCCATCGCGAACGTACGGCGGACGGTCTCGCCCGCCCGGCCCATGCCCTGCGCGTCGGACGAGGTGATGCCGATCGCGCCCAGGTCGTGCAGCACGTCCTCGGCGCCCATCGTCCCGGCGCGGATGCGGTCGCGGGCCATGGCGGCGTCGCCGGGCAGGTCGGTCTTCAGGTCGTGGACGGAGACGATCATGCCGTAGTGCTCGGCCACCGCGTCCCGGCCGAAGGGCAGGGTGGGGTTGGTGGAGGAGCCGATGACATTCGCAACTCCCGCCATCTTCAAGACATTCGGCACGTGTCCGCCGCCGCAGCCCTCGATGTGGAAGGCGTGGATCGTCCGGCCCTCCAGGACGCGCAGGGTGTCCTCGACGGACAGGCACTCGTTCAACCCGTCGCTGTGCAGGGCGACTTGGACGTCGTGCTCCTCGGCGACCCGCAACGCGGTGTCCAGCGCGCGGGTGTGGGCGCCCATGTCCTCGTGCACCTTGAAGCCGGACGCGCCGCCCTCCGCGAGGGCCTCCACCAGCGGGGCCGCGTCGGACGACGAACCCCGCCCCAGGAAGCCGATGTTGACCGGCCAGGCGTCGAAGGCGTTGAACGCGTGGCGCAGCGCCCAGGGCGAGTTGACGCCGACGCCCCACACCGGGCCGAACTCCTGCCCGATGATCGTGGTCACCCCGGACGCCAGCGAGGCCTCCATGATGCGCGGCGAGAGGAGGTGCACGTGGGTGTCGACCGCACCGGCCGTGGCGATGAGCCCCTCGCCGGACACGATGGAGGTACCGGTGCCGACGACGACGTCGACCCCGTCGAGGGTGTCGGGGTTACCGGCCCGCCCGATGGAGCAGATCCGCCCCTCCCGGATCCCGATGGACACCTTGCGGATGCCCTGCACCGCGTCGATCACGACGACGTTGCTGATCACGACGTCGCAGGTGTCGCGCACGGCGGCGGCCTTGAGGTGCAGTCCGTCGCGGGCCGTCTTGCCGAACCCGGCGAGGAACTCGTCGCCGTAGCGCTGCGAGTCGGACTCGACCCGGATGGTCAGCCCCGAGTCGCCGAGGCGGACGCGGTCGCCGGCGCGGGGGCCGTGGGTGGCCGCGTACTCGTACGGGTTCACTGCTCAACTCCCAGGTAGCCGCAGGCGGTTGCGCGGCGCAGTGCCTCCGCCTTGGCGCCCGGCGCGTCCAGCGGGCCGTCGACGAGGCCCGCGAAACCGATCGCGACGCGCTCGCCGCCGATGGGCAGCAGGCCGACGTCGGCGCTCTCGCCCGGGCCGAAGCGGACGGAGGATCCGGCGGGTACGGCGAGGCGCATGCCGTAGGCCTCGGCGCGGGGGAAGTCGAGGCGCGGGTTGGCCTCGAAGAAGTGGAAGTGTGAGGTCACGGAGACGGGGACGGTCGCGGTGTTGGTGACCGTGACGCGGACGACGGCCTCGGGCTCGGCGTGCGGCGGTCCCGGGAGCAGGGCGCCCGGGGCGTCCCCGGCCAGTCCCCCGCCGATCGGGTCGGAGACCACCGCGAGCCGCGAACCGTCGTCGAAGACGGCCTCGACATGCACCTCGGTGACGACGTCGGCGACGCCCGGGAGGACGTCGTCGGGACCGAGGACGGACCGCGCGCGCTCGATGGCCTCGGCCAGCCGCCTCCCGTCCCGGGCGGCCTCGCACACCGTGTCCGCGATGAGCGCGGTGGCCTCCGGCACGTTGAGCCGCAGGCCGCGGGCCTTGCGGGCGCGGGCCAGTTCGGCGGCCGAGAACAGCAGCAGCCGGTCGCGTTCCGTGGGGGTGAGCCTCATCCCGTATCCCTCCTTTAGAGCATCACTCTAAACCGTAAAAGCCATATCCGGAATGCTTGACGCGCCACCCTTGCCCGGTTCACATTGAACGTCACTCTAAGAAAGAGGTGGCCCACCATGCCGATAGAACAGCGCGGAGTCGACACCGTCCCCGACGCGGAACGCACCAGCGGCCCGCGCGATCTCGTGTCGATCCTGCTCGGCTCCAACCTCTGTCTCGGCGTGATCATCTTCGGCTGGCTGCCGCCGTCGTTCGGGCTCGGCTGGTGGGCCTCGGTCTCCTCGATCGTCGCGGGCACGGTGGTCGGGACGGTGTTCACGGCCCCGCTCGCGCTGGTCTCGCTGCGCACCGCGACCAACCTGTCGACGTCGTCCGGCGCCCAGTTCGGGGTACGGGGCCGGCTGGTCGGCTCGGTGGTCGGCCTGCTGCTCGCCCTCGGCTATACCGCGCTGACCGTATGGATCGGCGGCGATGTGATGGTGGGCGTGCTGGGGCGGCTGTTCGGGCTGCCGGCGGACGGGGTGTCGTACGCCGTCGTGTACGCGCTGCTCGCGGCGGCGACCGTGGCGGGGGCGGTGTACGGCTACCGGGTGCTGCTGGCCATGTCCCGCGTGCTGTCCGTCGGCATGACGGCGCTGCTGGTCCTCGGGGTGATCGCGTACGCCCCGCACTTCACGACCTCCGCGCTGCCGGGGGCGGGCGGGTATCTGCTGGGCGGGTTCTGGCCGACCTGGTGTCTGGCGACGGTGGCGGCGGGGTTGTCCGGACCGATCGCGTTCATCACCCTGCTCGGGGACTACACGCGCTACATCTCCCCGGCCCGCCACACCTCACGCCGGGTCCTGCACGCGACCTGGCTCGGGCTGATCGCCGGGCTCCTCGTCCCCCAACTCTTCGGCACGTTCACGGCGTTCGGGGCGCGGGCGGCTCTCGACTACGCGGGCCCGCTGGTGTCGGCGTCCCCCACCTGGTACCTGGTCCCGCTGCTGCTCGCCGCCTCCGCGGGCTCGGTCGGCAACGCGGGCCTGATGCTCTACTCCATGGGCCTCGACCTGGACGCGATCCTGCCCCGCGCGTCCCGGGCCCGGGCCACCTGCGCGGTCGCGGTCGTCGCCATGGCCTGCGTCTTCGTCGGCCACTACGCCTGGAACGCCCAGTCCGCGATGACGTCCTTCGTGCTCCTGCTGACGGCGATCGGCACGCCGTGGGCGGTGATCACGCTCATCGGTTTCGTGCGGTGCGGCGGGATGTACGACGCGGACGCCCTCCAGGTCTTCAACCGCCGCTCCCGGGGCGGGATTTACTGGTTCCGGGCGGGCTGGAACGTCCCGGCGGTGATCTCCTGGGCGGTGGGCGCGGGGGTCGGTCTGCTGGCGGTGTCCCTGCCGTCGTACGAGGGGCCGTTGCTGTCGTTGACGGGTGGGGTGGACTGCAGCTTCTTGCTGTCGGGGGTGGTGGGAGGCGTGGTGTACCTCGCGCTGACAGCCGGGCAGGCTTCAGTGCGCCGGCAGCCCCGGCAGGAACTCGCTCGCTCCGAAAGCAGGCTCTAGGTCGGTGAACCAGGTCGCGCTCTCGTCGTAGGCCGCGAAGAACGGGCGGTCCACGAGGGACGGATCGCGGGCCTGGATCAGATGCAGCACGAAGACCTTCTCGCCGGCCACCTCCGCGACGCCGTCCACGCAGACCTTGCCCGGCATCGCGGACATGACCGGGCCGCGGACCGTGCGGGCGAGGCCGGAGACGCGGGCGTAGGCGTCGCGGAAGATCTGGTGGCCGCGGGCCAGGGGGACGCCGAAGTAGCCCTGGGGGCCGGTGTCGCGCTCCACGAACTGGTAGTACGGCACCGCGCCGAGCGTGGTCGTCTCGTCCCACAGCTCGGCCCAGGCCTCGGCGCTGTCGTTGATGCCGGCCACCAGCGGGCCCTGGCAGCGGATCACGGCGCCCGTGCCCCGCACCCGGCGCATCGCGTCCCGGACGACCGGCGGGCGCAGTTCCTGCGGGTGGGTGAAGTGGGCCATCAGGGCCAGGTGACGGCCGCTCGCCACCACCTTCTCGAAGAGGCGCAGCAGGTCGTCGGCGTCCCGGTCGGTGGTGAAGCGGTACGGCCAGAAGGCGAGGGACTTGGTGCCGATACGGATCGAGCGGATCGTGTCGATCTCCAGGAGGGGATCGACGTAGCGGCGCAGCACCTCGGTGCTCATCACCAGCGGGTCGCCGCCCGTGATCAGCGCGCTGGTGACCTCGGGGTGGGCCCGGAGATAGGCGCTGGTCATGCCGATGTCGTCGGTGGCGATGCGGAGTTCGGACTCGCCGACGAACTGGGGCCAGCGGAAGCAGTACGTGCAGTAGGCGTGGCAGGTCTGGCCCTGGCGCGGGAAGATCAGCACCGTCTCGGGGTACTTGTGCTGGAGCCCTTCCAGGCGCTCGCCCTCGTGCACAGGCACGTTGGCGTCGAGCTGGCCCGAGGGGTGCGGGTTCAGCTTCATCCTGATCTCGTGGGCCGCGCGCAGGACTTCGGCCTTGGGCGCCTCCTGGGAGAGGAGGTCCGCCATCTGCTTGAGGTCCGGCTCGGGCAACATCCCGGCCTGCGGGAACGTCAGCCGGAAGATCGGGTCGTCGGGCACCGCCGACCAGTCGATCAGCTCGTCGACGACATAGGTGTTCGTACGGAACGGCAGGACCGAGGAGACGGCCCGCAGGTCGAGCCGTTCGGTGGCCGACAGGGGCACGCGTTGCAGCAGGCCGTCCAGGTCGCGGGGCGTGAAGGCGCGGAATCTGGGGCTCGTGCGTGGAGCGGGGTGGTGCGCCGAACTCATATGTGCCAGGGCCTCTATTCCGTGACCAGGACCGCCGGCCGCAATTCGACGAATGCGGTCGCCGACGCATCGTACTTCTCCGCGAAGTGCTGTCTCAGCAGCTCATGCAGGTCGCTCTCGTCGTCCACGACGATCAGTTCGTGAGCACCCGGCACGGTCAGGTTCTCGCTGTACGCGGAGAGTTGGTCGAGGCGGTGGCGTGCCATGTAGGAGACGAGGTCGTGCCCGGCGACATACGGGCTGTCGTCCACGTAGACGAAGCGGCAGGTGAACTCCCGGCGGCCGTCGGTCGCGTCGACGAGGGTGACCGGCAGATGGGTGAACCGGTCCATCGGCTTGCTCTGCTCCCACAGTTCGTCGAAGCGCTGCTCGACGAAGGCGCCGAGCGGGGAGCGGACGGCGACCTCGAGCTGGACGCCCTCGCCGGAGAGGCGGCCGACGGTGAGGAAGGAGACCAGGGAGCGTTCGTCCCAGCGGTAGAGGGTCACACCGGGCGAGGTCGAGCAGAGCCGGACTTCGAGGAACTGGCGTGCGGTGTCGTCGAGTCGGCGCGCGAACTGGCTGAGTGTGCGCAGGTTGCGCAGGATGTCGCGGCGGATGTCGGCGCCGTGTTCGCCCAGTTCGCGGCCGCGCAGGATGACGGCGAGCGAGTCGGGGTCCAGGAGCAGGATCTGCACCCGGGCGCCGTGCGCGGTGGCGGATCTGATGCCGCGGAAGAGGCGTTCGGAGTACTGCGGGCCGAACAGGTTGGAGAAGGTGTCGAGGACCTTGACGTTCGACGTCGAGCCGTAGACCTGGGCGCTGAACCACTCGTAGTCGAGCCGGGTGTGTTCGCGGACCCGGCCCTCCTGGGCGCGGGAGATCAGCGGGCCGATCACGAAGACGGTGATGACGACGCCGACGATGTCGGTGCCCAGGTTGAGGGCGAGGTTCTCGCCGTAGTTGTCCATGCGCTTGGCGAACCACAGCAACAGGCCCGCGCAGGCGGCGAGCAGGACGAGCACGGTGAGGCTCTGGGGGCGGCGCGGGGTCCGTAACGTGCGCAGCAGCCAGCGCAGTCGCGGTATCGGCCCACCACTCACCCGCGTCCCCTCCCCCGTGACCCCGTGGCTCTGATGCATGTCCTGCGGAATCAGTGGATACCCGCACGGGGGAGGCGATACGCGTCGAACCGACGTCCGGCGCTCGACCGGGAGTCGGGGCTAGCCGAGCCGGTGCATCCAGCCGTGCTTGTCGGCGGTGTCGCCGCGCTGGATGTCGAGGAGTGCCGAGCGGAGCTTCAGCGTGACCTCGCCCGGCTCACCGGCGGACTGCTGCCACTCCGCGCCGGTGCGCTTGACCGTGCCGACCGGGGTGATGACCGCGGCCGTACCGCAGGCGAAGACCTCCGTCAGGGTGCCGTTCTCGGAGTCGCGCTGCCACTGGTCGATGGAGATCCGGCCCTCCTCGGGGGTGTAGCCGAGGTCGCGGGCCAGGGTGAGGAGGGAGTCGCGGGTGACGCCCTCCAGGATCGAGCCCGTGAGGGTGGGGGTGACGATCCGGTCGCCGTACACGAAGTACAGGTTCATCCCGCCGAGTTCCTCGACCCACTTGCGCTCGACCGCGTCGAGGTAGCAGACCTGGGCGCAGCCCTGCTCGGCGGCCTCGGCCTGGGCGAGGAGGGACGCGGCGTAGTTGCCGCCGGTCTTGGCGTCGCCCATGCCGCCGGGGACGGCGCGGACGTGGTCCTCGGAGACCCAGATGGAGACGGGCTTCACGCCGCCGGGGAAGTACGCGCCGGCCGGGGAGGCGATGACCAGGAAGAGGTACTCGTTGGCGGGCTTCACGCCCAGGCCGACCTCGGTCGCGATCATGAACGGGCGCAGGTACAGCGACTCCTCGCCGCCGTGCGCCGGGACCCAGTCGCGGTCCTGCTGGACCAGCACGTCACAGGCCTCGATGAACGTCTCGACCGGCAGCTCGGGCATGCCGAGGCGGCGGGCGGAGGTCTGGAAGCGGCGGGCGTTCTTCTCGGGGCGGAAGGTGGCGACGGAGCCGTCGGCCTGCCGGTACGCCTTGAGGCCCTCGAAGATCTCCTGCGCGTAGTGCAGGGTCATGTTCGCGGGATCGAGGGAGAGCGGGCCGTAGGGCACGAGCTGGCCGTCGTGCCAGCCGCGGCCCTCGGTCCACTTGATCGTCACCATGTGGTCGGTGAAGTGGCGGCCGAACCCGGGGTTCGTCAGAATCGCGTCGCGCTCGGCGGCGGAGAGTGGCGAGGCCGAGGGCTTGAGCTCGATCGTGGGCGTCGTCATGAGTGGTTGTCCTTCACCGGTTGTGTGTGACGGGCCGCGCTCACGCCCTCGACTGCCAGTGGCCAGTGTTAGGACGTCCGAGCATTGCCTCATTCCGCGGCTCCGCGTTCGATTATCGCGCGAGGTGGACCGTGGACGAAAACGGCGTGAATGCGACCCAGGGATGATGGTGGCACCCGGCGGGGACGTAAGAAAAGCCGCCGGGTGCGGTTGCGACCCGGCGGCTTCGAAATACTGCGTGAGTTTTTCGAGTGGCGGCGGGGTCAGCCGGCTACTCGTACGGTCAGCGCGTCGCCGATTTCCGACGTGCTGCGCGCGGGCTTGCCGGTGCGGTCCGCGAGGTCGGCGGAGACGGCGTCCTCGATGCGGACGGCCTCGGACTCGTAGCCGAGGTGGCGCAGCAGGAGGGCGACGGACAGGACCGTGGCGGTGGGGTCGGCCTTGCCCTGGCCCGCGATGTCGGGCGCCGAGCCGTGCACGGGCTCGAACATCGAGGGGAACTCGCCGGACGGGTTGATGTTCCCGCTCGCGGCG
Source organism: Streptomyces sp. NRRL F-525 (assembly GCF_000716605.1). Lineage (GTDB taxonomy): Bacteria > Actinomycetota > Actinomycetes > Streptomycetales > Streptomycetaceae > Streptomyces. Next base: position 180,602 of record NZ_JNXE01000016.1, read on the forward strand.
ACGCCGATGCCGCCGGAGACGGCCGCGGCGAGGTCGGTGATGATGTCGCCGAAGAGGTTGTCGGTGACGATCACGTCGAAGCGGGCCGGGTCGGTGACGAGGTAGATCGTCGCCGCGTCCACGTGGATGTAATCGGTGCTGACCTCGGGGAACTCGGCCGCGACCTTGTTGAAGACGTTCGTCCACAGGTGGCCCGCGAAGGTCAGCACGTTGTTCTTGTGGACCAGCGTGAGCTTCTTGCGCGGGCGGGCCTGGGCGCGGGCGAAGGCGTCGCGGACGACGCGCTCGACACCGAAGGCCGTGTTGACGGAGACCTCGGTGGCGACCTCGTGCTCGGTGCCCTTGCGGATCGTGCCGCCGTTGCCGGTGTACGGGCCCTCGGTGCCCTCGCGGATGACGACGAAGTCGATCTCCGGCTCACCGGCGAGCGGGGTCGCGACTCCCGGGAGCAGCTTGCTCGGCCGCAGGTTGACGTGGTGGTCGAAGGCGAAGCGGAGCTTCAGCAGGAAGCCGCGCTCCAGCACCCCGGACGGAACGCTCGGGTCACCGATCGCGCCCAGCAGGATCGCGTCGTGCTGCTTCAGCGCGGCCAGGTCGGCGTCGGTGAGGGTCTCACCGGTGGCGTGGTAGCGCCGGGCGCCGAAGTCGAACTCCTTGGTCTCCAGCTTCACATCCTGCGGAAGGACGGCGGAGAGGACTTTCAGACCTTCGGCCACGACTTCCTGACCGATGCCGTCACCGGGGATCACTGCGAGATCGATGCTGCGAGACATGCCCGCCACCGTACTCCGCGTCCCATGGGATGACACCGGGTGTCCATGATGCGGACGGGATTCGGCCCGCTCCCGGGCGCCGATATCGGCCGTTCGACGTACGTTCACCCTTACGCATGGCCCGCGTTGGACTTCTAGGGGAGCTTCATCGACATGGAGACACCTGACGTCGGCATCCCGGAACACCTCGCGGTCCGGATGAGCATGGCCGAGCAGTACGAGTACCTGCGCACGAAGCTGTCCCGGCGCCGGACGCTGGTGACGGCGGGCGCGGTGGCGGCGGGGGGCCTGCTGGCGGGGTGTGGCGGTACGGGGACGAGCGATCAAAAGGGGACCGCCCCCGCCACCTCCAAGGTGCCCGGCGCGGTGGTCACCCCCTTCGGCCGCCATCTCGCCTTCGGCGCCGACCCGAAGACGGCGATGCGGATCTCCTGGCAGGTCCCGTTCGCGGTCAAGAAGCCGTACGTACGGGTGGGGTTGAAGCCGGACGACCTGAGCCGCCGGATCACCGCCGAGGTCCGCGACCTGCACACGCCGGGCCTGACAGGCGTCCGCTCGGCCGTCGAGCAGTACTACGTCCACGCGGCCCTGGACGACCTCCGGCCCGGCACGACGTACTACTACGGCGTCGGCCACCAGGGCTTCGACCCGGCGGCGCCGCAACACCGCTCGACCATCGGGGAGTTCCGCACCGCACCGGCGAACCCCGGGAAGTTCGTGTTCACGGCCTTCGGCGACCAGGGCGTGAGCAACGCGGCCGCCGCCAACGACCACGTCGTCCTGCGCGAGAACCCCGCCTTCCATCTCCACGCCGGCGACATCTGCTACGCCGACACCAACGGCCTCGGCAAGAAGACGGACGGCTACGACCCGACGTACTGGAACCTGTTCCTCAAGCAGAACGAGCCCGTCTCCCGCTCCGTCCCGTGGATGGTGACGACCGGCAACCACGACATGGAGGCCTGGTACTCCCCCGACGGCTACGGCGGCCAGCTCGCCCGCTGGTCCCTCCCGGAGAACGGCTTCGACCCGAAGCACGCGCCCGGCGTGTACTCCTTCGTCTACGGCAACGTCGGCGTCGTGGCCCTCGACGCGAACGACGTGTCGTACGAGATCACCGCCAACCTCGGTTACACCGGTGGGAAGCAGACGAAGTGGCTGGACGGCAGGCTGCGTGAGCTGCGGGCGACGAAGGGGGTCGACTTCGTCGTCGTCTTCTTCCACCACTGCGCGTACTCGACCTCGTCGCACGCGTCGGAGGGCGGGGTGCGGGCGGAGTGGCTGCCGCTGTTCGCGAAGCACCAGGTGGACCTGGTGATCAACGGGCACAACCACGTGTACGAGCGCACCGACGCGATCAAGAACGGCAAGGTGGGCAGGTCCGTCCCGATCGGCGCGTCGACCGATCCGACGAAGGACGGGATCGTCTACGTCACGGCGGGCGGCGGCGGGCGCGATCTGTACGGCTTCCCGGCGGGCGTCAAGGAGAGCTACGAGGGGCACGTCACGCGGCACGGGACGGTCGACACCGTGCGGTGGGAGAAGGGCCAGCACACGCAGGCGGAGACGGTGGAGTGGTCGCGGGTGCGCTACCGGGGTTTCTCGCTGCTCTCGGTGGAGGCGGAGAGCGGGAGCACGCCCCGGCTCAAGGTGTCGGCCCTCGACGGGAACGGCAAGCGCATCGATCACTTCGAGGTGCGGCGCGGTCACTGAGACCGCGCCGCACCCCGTGCGGGCGCGGCTCCCGGCTAATGGGTGGTGCTGCTGCGGCTCAGTGGCCGGTCTCGCCGCCGTTGTCCCGGCGGTCGAGGGCGCGCTGGAGGGCGGCGGCGGCGTTCTTGCGCTCGGACTCGCTCGCGCGGGACACGTGGCGGACGCGGGGGCGGACGGTCGTCTCGGCCATGGAGAACCGACTCCTTCGATAATTCCTGGAGTACTGAAGGGGGTTACGAGACGCCGGAAGAGACGGGGAGCGACGAACTACAGGGGTTGCCTGCACGGTGTCCGGCTCACGACCGCCATTCGCTTGGTCTAGCGAGACGTTCGGCTCCTACAAAGCTAGGACAGGACCGCGCATCTGTCTCCACAATTACTCGGACTTCCTACTATCTGAGACGGTGAAACGAGTCACACGCGCCTGACCTGGACTTATGTGATCCGGCCCGTCAGAGCACGTCGCCGTCACGCCAGTCGAAGAGGAGGTCCTCGCCGAGGTCGAGGGGCCCGGCGAGCGCGGGCCGGACATACGTACTGTCCTCTTCCTCCGGCAGATGAACGATCCCGTCAGGCCCGAGCGCGGAGATCTTCCCGCCCCACAGCCGCCACCCGCGCACGGTGTAGAGCCGGGCCCCGTCATCACTGGCCCCGAGCAGCCCGACGTCGTAGGCATGATCGACGATCCGCTCCAGCTCAGCCATGACGAGCCCCCCATACCCCCGCCGCCGAGCATCGGGCCGTACGCCAACCCCCTCGACGTACCCGACCCTCAACCACCGCCCGCGATACCGCACCCGCCGCATGACGACCGACCCGTGCGCGAGGAGCCGCCCGGTGTCGTCGGCGAGCAGCGCGTGGACGCCGCCGAGCCCGTGCTCCCAGTCCTGGTCGGTGAGATCGCCGCCGAAGGCCGCGTCCAGCAGTTCGCGGGCGGCACGGAGGTCGGCCGGGGTGAGGTCGGCCGTGTGGACGGTGCGCATACGGATGGTCACGGGGTCAGTATCGGAGACGAGGGCTCACCGCGCTGCCGTCATCGCCATCATCACCGCATCGCGAAATCCGTCCGGATCCTCGACCCACGGCAGATGCCCGCTGTCCGCCAGGGTCACCCGCCGCACCTGCGGCAAGGCCCGCACGAGCGAGTCGACGGCCGAGCGGGGCCGGATGTCCATGTCCCCGTCCACGACGACCACGGGCAACTCCAGTGCCTGGCAGGCGGATTGGAGGGGGGTGGTGCCGGCGCTGTGCCTCGCTTCGGCGTTCAGGGCCTTGTTGCAGGGGAAGTTGATGGGGAACCAGGGGTCGGCCATCGCCTCGGCGTGCCGGATCGCCCGCTCCCGGTCCACGAACTCGGTGGACCACTGGAGTACGGCCCGTTCGCGGCTCGTGTCCGGCAACTACCGCCACCGGGCGAGCCGTTGGGGATCCTCGCCGAGGCGGGCGAGGAGGTTCGCCTCGTAGGCGCCGTGCCAGTCTGCGTCCGGCCCGATGCCCGTGCCGCTGACGTAGATGAGCGCGGCGACCCGTTCGGGGTGGGCGAGCGCGTAGTTCAGGGCGAGCGACGCGCCCCAGGAGTGGCCGAGCAGCACGATCCGCTCCAGCGCGAAGTGCCGTCGTACGGCGTCGAGATCGGCCGCGAAGCGCTCGATGGTCCACGGGCCCGCGCACGGCTCGGAGCGCCCGCAGCCGCGCTGGTCCCAACGGATCACCGTGGCACGGTCGTCGATCATCCCGGCCACGTCACCGAACATGTCCCACAGGCCGGGGCCGCCGTGGCACAGCACCAGGGGTGTGGTGCCGGATGTGCCACGGCCGGACCGCGACGCCCACAGCCGTACTCCGTCGTCCGCCGCAACCGCCGTGTCCTGCATACGGGTTGGGGTCATGACGGGGAGTCTGCCCGCTGCGGGCGCCCTGCGTGGCTGTCAGCCCATGTGCGGGTACCCGTAGTCCGTCGGAGCCACCAGCGTCTCCTTGATCGCGCGGGTCAGCGTCCAGCGCATCAGGTTCTGCGGGGCGCCCGCCTTGTCGTTGGTGCCGGAGGAGCGGCCGCCGCCGAAGGGCTGTTGGCCGACCACCGCGCCCGTGGACTTGTCGTTGATGTAGAAGTTGCCGGCCGCGTAGCGGAGCTTCTCCATCGTGTGGGCCGCCGCCGCGCGGTCGTTGGCGATGACCGAGCCGGTGAGGGCGTAGTCGGACACCGACTCCATCTGGGTCAGCATCTCGTCGTAGTTCTCGTCCTCGTAGACGTGGACCGCGAGGAACGGGCCGAAGTACTCCGTCGTGAAGACCTCGTTCGTCGGGTCGCTGCACTCCACCACCGTGGGGCGGACGAAGTAGCCGACCGAGTCGTCGTACGAACCGCCCGCGACGATCGTGCAGTTGGGGTCCGCCTTCGCGCGGTCGATGGCCGCCTTGTTCTTGGCGAAGGAGCGCTCGTCGATGACCGCGCCGATGAAGTTCGACAGGTCGGTGACGTCACCCATCGTCAAGTAGTCGACCTCGGCGGCGAATTCCTCCTTGAAACCGGAGTTCCAGATCGACGCCGGGATGTACGCCCGGGAGGACGCGGAGCACTTCTGGCCCTGGTACTCGAAGGAGCCCCGGGTCAGTGCCGTCTTCAGCACCGCGCGGTCCGCGCTCGGGTGGGCGACGACGAAGTCCTTGCCGCCGGTCTCGCCGACCAGACGGGGGTAGGAGCGGTACTTCTCGATGTTGTTGCCGACCGTCTTCCACAGGTACTGGAAGGTCTTGGTCGAACCGGTGAAGTGGATGGCCGCCAGGTCACGGTGCTCCAGGGCGACCTTCGAGACCTCGATGCCGTCGCCGGTGACGAGGTTGATGACGCCCTTGGGGAGACCCGCCTCCTCCAGCAGCTGCATCAGGAGGACCGCGGAATGGGTCTGCGTCGGGCTCGGCTTCCAGACCACCACGTTGCCCATCAGCGCGGGCGCCGTCGGCAGGTTGCCCGCGATCGCCGTGAAGTTGAACGGCGTGATCGCGTAGACGAAGCCTTCGAGCGGGCGGTGGTCGAGGCGGTTCCAGACGCCCGGGGAGTTCGCCGGGGGCTGCTCGGCGAGGAGGTCGCGGGCGTACTTGACGTTGAAGCGCCAGAAGTCGACGAGCTCGCAGGGGCAGTCGATCTCGGCCTGCTGGGCGGTCTTCGACTGACCGAGCATGGTGGACGCGGCGAGGGTCTCGCGCCACGGGCCGGAGAGCAGTTCGGCCGCGCGCAGGATGATCGCGGCACGGTCGTCGAAGGACATCGCACGCCAGGCCGGCGCGGCGGCGAGGGCCGCGTCGATCGCGTCCTGGGCGTCGTCCTGGGTGGCGTTGGCGTACGTGCCGATGCGCGCCTTGTGGTTGTGCGGCTGTACGACGTCCACGCGCTCGCCGCCGCCCATCCGCCGCTCGCCGCCGATGGTCATCGGCAGGTCGATCGGGTTCTCGGCCAGCTCCTTGAGCTTGACCTCAAGACGGGCGCGCTCGGGAGAGCCGGGCGCGTAGCCGTGCACCGGCTCGTTGACGGGGGTGGGGACCTGGGTCACAGCGTCCATGAGATCCGTAACTCCTTGTACGTGAGCGGGTGTTGGGGTCAATCCCTGGTCAGCCTCGGTCAGCCCTTGGTGAGGGTCGAGCGTGCGAAGAAGAGGAGGTTGGCCGGCTTCTCGGCGAGGCGCCGCATGAAGTATCCGTACCAGTCGGTGCCGTAGGCCGTGTAGACGCGCATGCGGTGACCCTCGGCGGCGAGGCGGAGGTGCTCGTCGCTGCGAATGCCGTAGAGCATCTGGAACTCGTACTCGTCGAGCTTGCGACCGGCCCGCCGGGCGAGTTCCTGGCCGATGGAGATGAGGCGCGGGTCGTGGGAGCCGATCATCGGGTACCCCTCGCCCTCCATCAGGATGCGCAGGATGCGGACGTACGCCTTGTCGATCTCGTGTTTCTGCTGGTAGGCGACCTCGGCGGGCTCCTTGTACGCGCCCTTCACCAGGCGGACGCGGCTGCCGGCCTCGGCGAGGCGGCGGGCGTCGGACTCGGTGCGGAAGAGGTAGGCCTGGATGACGCAGCCGGTCTGCGGGAAGTCCTTCCGCAGTTCCTCGTGGATCGTGAACATCGAGTCGAGGGTGGTGTGGGCCTCGGCGTCGAGCGTGACGGTCGTGCCGATCGCGGCGGCGGCCTCGACGACGGGCCGGACGTTCGCGAGGGCCAGTTCGTGACCGCCGTCCAGCGCCTGCCCGAACATGGACAGCTTGATGGACATCTCGGCCCTCGTGCCCAGCTCCAACTCCTTGAGCCGGTCGACGAGTTGGAGATACGCGTCGCGGGCGGCGGCGGCCTGCTCGGGGGTGGTGATGTCCTCGCCGACGACGTCCATCGTCAGCTCGAGACCCTTGGCGGTGAGGTCCTGGACGATCGGCACGATCTCGTCCACGGTCTCGCCGGGGATGAAGCGGTCGACGACCTGCTTGGTCACCGGCGCCGCCGAGATCAGCCGACGCATCTGATCGCTGCGCGAGGCGGCGAGAATCACGGGACCCAGCACGGGGCACCTCCACAGAACCAGCAGACAGGACCACCGTGAAACCTAGGGATCTCTCCGATCGTGGGCCATCGACAGCTGTCACGCATCCGTGCCGCAGATCTCAGACAGATGTATGAAGGCCCGGCGGGAATGCGGGAGAATGCCCGGGTGACATCCGATTCCACCGGCGACTACCAGGAGCTCGTAGACGAGATCTCGGAGCTCCTCGGCGCCCCCGCGACCCTGGAGAACCGCGACTTCGAGCTGATCGCCTTCGGGGCCTACGACGGTGAGGGCGACCTCGATCCAGCGGCCCTGGACCCGGTCCGCACCCGCTCGATCCTGACCCGGCGCTCCACGGCGGCGATCCGCACGTGGTTCGAGGGCTTCGGCATCACGCGGGCGACCGGCCCGGTCCGGATTCCGCCGACCCCCGAGGCGGGCGTCTACCGCGGCCGTATCTGCCTCCCCGTACGCCATCGGGGTGTCGTCCTCGGCTACGTCTGGCTCCTGGACGACGACGATCCGGGCCCGTCCGCTCCGCAGCTGGACGCGGCGATGAAGGTCGCGGCCCGGATCGGCGCGCTCCTCGCGGACGAGGCCCAGGCGGGCGCGGACCTGACGCGCGAGCTCCGCGCGGTGCTGACCGCCGACCGCGGCTGGCAGCGCGACATGGCGGTGGCCGCCCTCCGCACGGCCCTCGGCCCGCGCGGCGACGGCCCGCACGCGGTGGTCTGCGTCGCGCCGTGGCCGTCCGCCGACCCGGACGACGCCCCGTCCGCCCGTACGGTGCCGCACGCGACGGCGCTGTGCACGGTGCCGTGGGGTGCGGCGGAGCAGCAGTGCCTGGCGGTGCTGGTACGGCTCCGCTCGACGGACGTACCGACTCCGGCGGCGAGCGCCGCCGCACGGCTGCTGGCGGATGTACGGACTCCGGCGGCGAACCCCACCGCCCGGGTACCGGCGGACGGACGCGCTCCCGCCGCGACCGGCGCCGAACGGTCGCCGAGGGCGAGCGTCCCGGCCGCCGGTATCGGCACCCCCCGCGTCGGCCTCGCCGACCTGGGCACCGCCTGGCAGGAAGCTACGGCGGCGTGCCGCGCGGCCCTCGCGGAACCCCGCTTCGCCCCGGTCGCCGACTGGTCCCACATCGGCCCGTACCGCCTCCTGACCGCCCTCTCCCCGGAGTCCCCCCACGACCCCGCCGTAGCCCCCCTCCTCTCCCCCGCCCACCACGAACTCGCCCGCACCGCCGAGGTGTTCCTCGACTGCGCGGGCCAAGCGGGGCGCGCGGCGGCCGAGTTGGGGATCCACCGGCAGACGCTGTACTACCGGCTGTCGCGGGTGGAGCAGTTGACGGGCCTGGACCTGGACGACGGGGAGGACCGGCTGCTGCTGCACATGGCGTTGAAGCGGGCGCGGCTGTAGTGATGGCCGCCCGGTGATCTACTTCTCGGCATGCCCCTGCTGATGCTCGACCTGGACAACACCCTGGTCGACCGCGACGTCGCGTTCCGGGACGCGGCGTCGGAGTTCCTGACGGCGCACGGCCTGCCGCCGGACGACCTCGCCTGGCTGATGTCGGCCGACGCGAGCGGCTACACGCCGAGGCGGACGGTCGCCGAGGCCATGACCGAGCGCTACGGCGGGACGGTCACCGGCGATGTCGTACGGACGTTCCTCGACCGCGGCGCCGCCGACCGCGTCACCCTGAGCGAGCCCACCCGCGACGCCCTCACGAAGGCCGTCGCCGCGGGCTGGACGTGCGCGATCGTCACCAACGGCCGTGTCTCACAACAGGAGTTGAAGATCCGGAACACGGGGCTCGACACGATCGTCCACGGCTGGGTGATCTCCGAGTCGACGGGCCGCAAGAAACCCGCCCCGGAGATCTTCCACGCGGCGGCCGCCGAGGTCGGCGCCTCCCCCCACTCGTCCTGGGTCATCGGCGACTCGGCACACGCCGACATCCAGGGCGCGACGGGCATCGGCGTGCGCAGCGTGTGGGTGTCGCACGGCCGCACATGGACCGAGCCGGCGTTCCGCCCGACGCACATCGCCGTCGACGCCGCGTCCGCGATCCACTACGTCACCGGTGTCCCGAAATCAGCCCGCCCGTAGGCGACTTCAGCACCGTTGCGGACCGGGCGCCCGGCAGTTCGGGGCCACGCGCTCGTCGGGGTCCGGCGTTTGTCGCCGACAGTTCTCGATCAGGTTCCAGAAGGTCTCGTCGTCCATGGCCGCACTCTGGCAGGCGGGACTGACACCGCCCCCGGGTAGGTACAGCGCAGAAGTGTGACGCTTTCCACCAAAGTGTCACACTTCCACGGGGAGGGTCCCACCATGACGGGTGGAAAAGGCAGTTGTGCAAGCAGCAGGGAGTCCCGATGAAGCTTCTCCTCACCGACTCCGGCGTCAAACCGATTGCCGAGGCCAGCGCGCTCTGCATCCCCACCGCGGGGTACGGGGGCCCGTACGGGGATCCGGGCGGGCCATGGCGTTTCATCAGCGGTCGATCCCCCAGCCCCATGACCGAGTTGGGCTGGAAGTCGGTGGGCGTGCTGGAGCTCACCGCGCTGCCCGGCATCGACAGGGAACGCTGGGTCTCGTGGGTCCGGGAGGCGGACGCCCTCCTCCCGTCCCTGCGCGACACGGTCTACGTCGGGCTCAGCGCCGGAAGCATGGCGCTCACTCCCCGCATCGGCGAGCCCTTCGCCGACTGGAAGCCGCTCACCGGTGACGACAGCGCGCTCGGAGTCGTCGGTTTCTCGCTCTTCCCGCACCTCGACAGCCCGGGCTGCCCGGAGAACACCATGGCGGAGGCGGAACGGTGGGCCGCCGCAATCGAGGGTCCGGCGTACGCCATCGACGCCCAGACCGCGATCAAGGTGACCGACGGCGGTGGTGTCGAGGTCGTGTCCGAGGGGCACTGGAGGCTGTTCGACGGAGCGACCGGTCCAGCGCCCCGGAATTGGCACTGACCGACGCCCCCGCCGAACCCTAGTGTCGACGTCATGACGACCTGTCCGCCCCCCAACTCCCCCACCCCCGAGGCCACTTCGGGCGCGCGGGCAACGCTCCTCACCCGCCCCCTCCTCCTCCGCTTCGTCAGCATGGTGGGGGCCAGTCTCAGTTTCTTCCTGCTGCTGTCGGTCGTACCGGCGTACGCGGCCGAGCGGGGCGGCGGGGGCGCGGCGGGGCTCGCGACGGGTTCGTTGATGCTGGCGACGGTGCTCGGGGAGTTGGGCACGCCCCGGATCGTCGGCCGCTTCGGGTACCGGCTGACCCTGATCGCCGGGCTGTTCCTCCTCGGCGCACCGGCGCTGGTGCTGACCGTCTCCGGGCAGGCTGCCTGGATCGCGGCCGTGTGCTTCGTGCGCGGGATCGGTTTCGCGCTGACGATCGTCGCGGGCGGTGCCCTCACCGCGTCGTTGATCCCGGACCAACGCCGGGGCGAGGGGCTCGCGTTGGTGGGTGTGGTGTCCGGGGTGCCGTCGCTGGTGGCGCTGCCGCTGGGGCTGTGGCTGGCCGGGCGCGTGGGCTACGGGCCGGTCGCCGTCACCGGTGGCCTCGCCGCGCTGGCCGCGATCGTCTTCGTCCTCGGACTGCCGGACCGGGCGGAGCGCGAAGAGCAACCGCTCGGTGTCGTACGGGGGTTGCGCACCGGCGCGCTGCTCCGGCCGGTCCTCGTCTTCGCGGCCACCGCCACCGCCGCCGGCATCGTGGTGACCTTCCTGCCGCTGGCCCTGCCGTCGGCGTCGGCCGGGGTCGTCGCGGCGGCCCTGTTCGTGCAGACCGCGGCCTCGACCCTGACCCGCTGGCTCGCGGGCCGCCACGGCGACCGGCACGGCAGCGCCCGGCTCGTCCTCCCCGGCCTGCTCCTGTCGGCGGCCGGTGTCCTTGTCATCGCCCCAACTGCCGACCCGGTAGCGGTCGTTGCGGGCACAGCCCTCTTCGGCGCCGGCTTCGGCATCACCCAGAACGCCACCCTGGCCCTGATGTACACCCGCGTCTCCGCCACCTCGTACGGCACGGTCAGCGCCCTGTGGAACCTCGCCTACGACGGCGGAATGGGCGTAGGCGCGGCAGGCTTCGGCGTCGCGGCCGGGTTGACCGGTTACCCGTGGGCCTTCGCGCTGACCGCGTTGTTGATGCTGGGCGCGGTGGCACCGGCGCTGCGGGACCGGCGCGTCACGGCGCCTTCCGCGCACCCTCCAGCAGTTGACGGAGACCCTCGGTGAGCCGGTCGGCGTCGGGTGCGGTCTTCGGGTCGAAGGTCCACTGCATGATGAGCCCGGACATCACGACCATATAGAACGAGCCGAGCGTGTCGGCGGTCTCGTCCGACACCTCCTCCTCCGGCACAGCCATGAGCAGCGAGACCAGCCCCCGGCCGCCCTCGCGCTGCGCGAGCGCCAACTGATCGCGGGCCTCCGGCAGTTGGTCACCCATCACCATGATCTCCCCGCTGAGCCGCCACATCGAGCCCGGCTCACGGAGCGAGGCGACGACGTTCGACCACACCTCCCTGAACCGCTCCAGCGAACCCGGCGCCCCTTCGAGCCGCTCACCCCACTCGAAGGACATGTCGTCCACCAGCGAGACGTACGCCTGCGCGAGCAGCGCGTCCTTCGAGCCGTAGTGGTAGCCGATGGACGCGAGGTTCGTCCCCGACTCCTTCACGATGTCGCGCGCCGTGGTGCGCGCGAAACCCTTCTCCAGCAGGCAGCGCTTCGCGCCTTCGAGCAGATCCTCACGGTGTCCCATGCGCACCAGGCTACCTCCGATCCATACAACCGTCCTAGACGAACGATTTATACGTGCGTCATAGACAAGCGTTTAAGACGCGCGTACATTCGCTGTCATGACGAACCCGACGCACTCACCGAACCCCCCGACCACCCCCAACTCCCGTGCGGGACGCCGCGAATGGACCGCGCTCGGCGTCCTGATGCTGCCGCTCCTGCTGGTCTCGATGGACGTCTCCGTCCTCTACTTCGCCATCCCGGCGATCAGCGCCGACCTGGAGCCCAGCGGCACCCAGCAGCTGTGGATCTTCGACATCTACGCCTTCGTCCTGGCCGGCCTGCTGATGACGATGGGCTCGGTCGGCGACCGCGTCGGCTACCGCCGGCTCCTCCTGATCGGCGCCGCCGCCTTCGGTACCGCCTCCGTCATCGCGGCCTACGCGGACAGCGCCGGGACCCTCATCGCCGCCCGCGCGGCCCTCGGCATCGGCGGCGCGACCCTGATGCCCTCGACGATGGCGCTGCTGCGCACGATGTTCACCGACCCCGGCCAGCGCGCGAAGGCGATCGGTCTGTGGTCCGGCGTGATGACCGCGGGCGTCGCCCTCGGCTCGGTGCTCAGCGGTGTCCTCGTCCAGTACTTCTGGTGGGGCTCGGTCTTCCTGGTCAACCTCCCCGCGATGGCACTGCTGCTCCTGATCGGCCCGTTCCTGCTCCCCGAGTCCAAGAACCCCGCCCCCGGCCGCTTCGACTGGCCGAGCGTCCCGCTGTCGATGGCCGGCGTCCTGCCCGTGATCTACGGCCTGAAGGAGATCCCCTCCGAGGGCTGGCACGTCCAGTACGTCGTCTCGATCACCGTCGGCCTGCTCTTCGCCGCCCTCTTCGTCCACCGCCAGCGCACCACCGCGTCCCCGATGATCGACCCCGCCCTCTTCCGCAGCCGCGGCTTCGGCCCGTCCGTCGTCCTGAACCTGGTCTCCACCTTCGGGATCATGGGCTCGGCCTTCTTCACCACGCAGTACCTGCAGTCGGTGCTCGGCAAGAGTTCGATGGAGGCGGCCCTGTGGGCACTGCTCCCCTCGGTCCTGGTCGGCGTGGCCGCTCCGGTGGCAACGACCCTCGTCCAGAAGGGAGTCGACCGCGCCCACGTCGTCGCGGCCGGCTTCGCCCTGGCCTCCGGCGGCTACGTCCTGCTGGCCCTGGCCGGCACCGACTCCCTCTGGCTGGTCCTGGCCGCCGCCGGTGTCCTCGCCTCCGGGATCGTCATGGTGATGTCCCAGATCATGGACCTCGCGATGGGCAGCGCCCCGGTCGAGAAGGCGGGCGTCGCGTCCTCCCTGATGGAGACGGGCGCGGAGTTCGGCGGCGCCCTCGGCATGGCGGTCCTCGGCTCCATCGGTACGGCGATCTACCGCCACGGCATCCCGACCTCGGCCCCCGCCCCGGCCCACGAGACCCTCGGCGGCGCCCTGGCCGTCGCCCACCAGTTGCCGGGGCGCACGGGAGACGCCCTGATCGCGACAGCCCGGGACGCCTTCACCGACGGCATGCACGGGGCGGCGATCGCCGGGGCGGTGCTGCTCCTGGGGGCGGCGTTCGCGGCGGCGCGGACCCTGCGGGGCATCCGGGTACAGGCTCCCGAGCCGGTGCCCGCCGAGCCGCAGAAGGCGGAGGCGTGAGCCCCAACTACACAGAAACGCCGGGTGGGTTGAGGATCATCTCCTCAACCCACCCGGCGTTCTTGCGAGACGTCAGACCAGGTTCACCGAGCGAGCCGACGTCGCGCCGATCTCCTCGGCCACCTCCGCCAGCACATTCGCGGCAACCGTGTCGTCGACCGTCAGCACGGCCAGCGCCTCGCCGCCCGCGACCGACCGCGACACCTGCATCCCGGCGATGTTGATCCCGGCCTCACCGAAGACCCGGCCGACCGTGCCGACAACCCCCGGCCGGTCCTCGTAGCGCAGCACCACCATGTGGTCGGCGAGCGCGAGGTCGACGTCGTAGTCGCCGACCGCGACGATCTTCTGCAGGTTCTTCGGACCGGCGAGCGTGCCGGAGACCGAGACCTCCTCGCCGCTGCCGAGCGTGCCGCGCACGGTGACGACGTTGCGGTGGTCGGCGGACTCCGAGCTGGTGGTCAGCCGTACCTCGACACCCCGCTCCTGCGCGAACAGCGGAGCGTTGACGTACGACACCGTCTCGGCGACGACGTCCTCGAACACGCCCTTGAGCGCGGAGAGTTCGAGCACCTTGACGTCGTGCTGGGTGATCTCGCCGTAGACCTCGACGTCGAGGCGGACCGCGACCTCGCCCGCCAGCGCGGTGAAGATGCGGCCGAGCTTCTCGGCGAGCGGCAGGCCCGGCTTGACGTCCTCGGCGATGACGCCGCCCTGGACGTTCACCGCGTCGGGGACAAGCTCACCGGCGAGGGCGAGGCGCACCGACTTGGCGACCGAGACGCCGGCCTTCTCCTGGGCCTCGTCCGTGGAGGCGCCGAGGTGCGGGGTGGAGACGACCTGGTCGAACTCGAACAGCGGGGAGTCCGTGCAGGGCTCCTTCGCGTACACGTCGAGGCCGGCACCGGCGACGCGGCCCTCCTTGAGCGCGGAGTACAGCGCCACCTCGTCGACGATCCCGCCGCGCGCGGCGTTGACGATGCGCACGGTCGGCTTGACCTTGCGCAGCGCCTCGTCGCCGATCAGACCGACCGTCTCCGGGGTCTTGGGCAGGTGCACGGTGATGAAGTCGGAGACCTCGAGCAGCTCGTCCAGCGACAGGACCTTCACGCCCATCTGCGCGGCCCGTGCAGGCTGGACGTAGGGGTCGTAGGCGACGACCTTCATGCCGAACGCGGACATGCGCTGCGCGACCAGCGCGCCGATGCGGCCGAGGCCGACGACGCCGAGGGTCTTCTCCGCGAGCTCGACGCCCGTGTACTTGCTGCGCTTCCACTCGCCGTTCTTCAGCGCGGCGTTGGCCTGCGGGATGTGGCGTGCGGTCGCCAGCAGCAGACCGCAGGCCAGCTCGGCGGCGGTGACGATGTTCGAGGTGGGCGCGTTGACGACCATCACGCCGGCCTTGGTGGCGGCGGAGACGTCGACGTTGTCGAGGCCGACGCCGGCTCGTGCGACGACCTTCAACTTCCGTGCGGCGGCGACCGCTTCGGCGTCGACCTTGGTGGCCGAGCGGATCAGGATCGCGTCGACGTCGGCGATCGCGGGGAGCAGCTCGCCCCGGTCGGCGCCGTTGCAGTGCCGGATCTCGAAGTCCGGGCCGAGGGCGTCCACCGTCGCGGGCGACAGCTCTTCAGCGATGAGTACGACAGGTTTCGAGCTCACGTGAGTCCTCACAAGTCCATTGCGTGCGGACGGCCGTCCCGACGGCCGCAGGCGGTGGAGGGGCTAGCCGCGGAGACGCACGACGCTGTGGGCCTGACGCGTATTAGTACGGCAGTGTAGTGGCGCGCCGACAGTCGTCTTACGCCGCTGCGGAAGGATCACCCGTCCGTGGCTGGACGGGTTGGACAAAGGGGCCGGAGCGTTCGCTCCAGCCCCTGTGCCACAGGACTTACGCCTCTTCGTCGACCCAGCTCATCAGCTTGCGGAGCTGCTTGCCGGTGCTCTCCAGCAGGGAGTCGGCGTCCTTCTGCTTGTACTCGTTGTACTTCTTCAGGCCGCCGTGGTACTCGGCCATCCACTCACGCGCGAACGTGCCGTCCTGGATCTCGGCGAGGACCTGCTTCATCGTGGCCTTGGTCTCGTCCGTGATGATCCGCGGGCCGGTGACGTAGTCGCCCCACTCCGCGGTCTCGGAGATCGACCAGCGCATCTTCTCCAGGCCGCCCTCGTACATGAGGTCGACGATGAGCTTCAGCTCGTGGAGGCACTCGAAGTACGCGATCTCGGGCTGGTAACCGGCCTCGGTCAGCGTCTCGAAACCGGCCTTGACCAGCGCGGCCGTACCACCGCAGAGAACGGCCTGCTCACCGAACAGGTCGGTCTCGGTCTCCTCGGTGAAGGTCGTCTTGATGACGCCGGCGCGGGTGCCGCCGATGCCCTTCGCGTACGACAGCGCGAGCGCGAAGCCGTTGCCGGTCGCGTCCTGCTCGACGGCCGCGATACACGGAACGCCGCGGCCCTCCTCGTACTGACGGCGCACCAGGTGGCCCGGGCCCTTGGGGGCGACCATGCAGACGTCGACGCCGGCCGGCGGCTTGATGAAGTCGAAGCGGATGTTCAGGCCGTGGCCGAAGAACAGCGCGTCGCCGTCCTTGAGGTTGTCCTTGATGGACTCCTCGTAGACCTGGGCCTGGATCGGGTCCGGCACGAGGATCATGATGACGTCGGCCTCGGCGGCGGCCTCGGAGGGCGTCACCACACGCAGGCCCTGCTCCTCGGCCTTCGCCTTGGACTTGGAGCCCTCGTGCAGACCGACGCGCACGTCGACGCCGGAGTCACGGAGCGACAGCGCGTGGGCGTGGCCCTGGCTGCCGTAGCCGATGACCGCGACCTTGCGGCCCTGGATGATGGACAGGTCGGCGTCGGCGTCGTAGAACAGCTCGGCCACTTTGGGTTCTCTCCTTGGAGTGCAGGTGTTGCGTCCCACCGTATGACGGCGGTGGGAATCGAAGTTCGGGGGTCTCGGAATGCGGGCGACCGGGGCCGCCCGCACCCGGCTCTACGCGGAGCGGTCGAGCGCGCGCAGCGAGCGGTCGGTGATGGAGCGGGCGCCGCGGCCGATCGCGATCGTGCCGGACTGGACCAGCTCCTTGATGCCGTACGGCTCCAGCATCTTGAGCATCGCGGACAGCTTGTCGCTGCTGCCCGTGGCCTCGATGGTGACGGCCTCCGGGGAGACGTCGACCGTCTTGGCGCGGAAGAGCTGGACGATCTCGACGATCTGGGAGCGCGTCTCGTTGTCGGCGCGCACCTTCACCAGAACGAGTTCGCGCTGAACGGCCGATCCGGCCTCCAGCTCGACGATCTTCAGCACGTTGACGAGCTTGTTGAGCTGCTTGGTGACCTGTTCGAGCGGGAGTGCCTCGATCACGTTCACCACGATCGTGATGCGGGAGATGTCGGGGTGTTCGGTGACGCCGACCGCGAGGGAGTCGATGTTGAAGCCGCGCCGGGAGAACAGGGCGGTGATCCGGGCGAGGACACCTGGCTTGTTCTCCACCAGGACGGAGAGCGTGTGCTTGGACATTTCTCTTTCGTCTCTCTCGCTCAGTCGTCTTCGTTGTCGCCGAAGTCGGGGCGGACGTCCCGGGCGAACATGACCTCGTCGTTCGAGGTGCCGGCGGCGACCATCGGCCACACCATGGCGTCCTCGTGGACGATGAAGTCGACCACGACGGGGCGGTCGTTGATCGAGTTCGCCTCCTCGATGACCTTGTCCAGGTCGTCGGGGGACTCGCAGCGGATCGCGTAACACCCCATCGCCTCCGACAACTTGACGAAGTCGGGGATGCGCGTGCCGGCGCTCGGCTGCTTGCCGTCCGCCTCCGGGCCGCTGTGCAGCACGGTGTTGGAGTAGCGCTGGTTGTAGAACAGGGTCTGCCACTGGCGGACCATGCCGAGGGCGCCGTTGTTGATGATGGCGACCTTGATCGGGATGTTGTTCAGGGCGCAGGTGGTGAGTTCCTGGTTGGTCATCTGGAAGCAGCCGTCGCCGTCGATCGCCCAGACCGTCTGGTCCGGGGCTCCGGCCTTGGCACCCATCGCGGCCGGGACCGCGTAGCCCATGGTCCCGGCGCCGCCGGAGTTGAGCCAGGTCGCGGGCTTCTCGTACTGGATGTAGTGCGCGGCCCACATCTGGTGCTGGCCGACGCCCGCCGCGAAGATGGTGTTCTCCGGGGCGAGTTGGCCGATGCGCTCGATGACCTGCTGCGGGGAGAGCGAGCCGTTGTCGGGCTGCTCGTAGCCGAGCGGGTATGTCTCGCGCCAGCGGTTGAGGTCGTTCCACCAGGCGCTGTAGTCGCCGGTGTGACCCTCGCTGTGCTCCTTCTGGACGGCCTGCACGAGGTCGGCGATGACCTCGCGGGCGTCCCCGACGATCGGCACGTCGGCGGCGCGGTTCTTGCCGATCTCCGCCGGGTCGATGTCGGCGTGGACGATCTTCGCGTACGGCGCGAAGCTGTCCAGCTTGCCGGTGACGCGGTCGTCGAAGCGGGCTCCGAGGGCGACGATCAGGTCGGCCTTCTGCAGCGCGGTGACGGCGGTGACCGCACCGTGCATGCCCGGCATTCCCACGTGCAGCTCGTGACTGTCGGGGAATGCGCCGAGCGCCATCAGGGTGGTGGTGACGGGCGCTCCGGTGAGTTCTGCGAGGACCTTCAGCTCGGCGGTGGCGTGTGCCTTGAGGACACCGCCGCCGACGTAGAGGACGGGCCGCTTCGCGGCGGTGATCAGCTTCGCGGCCTCGCGGATCTGCTTGGCGTGCGGCTTGGTCACCGGGCGGTAGCCGGGCAGGTCCATGACCGGCGGCCAGGAGAAGGTGGTCTTGGCCTGGAGGATGTCCTTGGGGATGTCGACCAGGACCGGGCCGGGGCGGCCGGTGGAGGCGATGTGGAACGCCTGCGCGATCGCCCGGGGGATGTCCTCCGCCTTGGTGACCAGGAAGCTGTGCTTGGTGATCGGCATGGTGATGCCGACGATGTCCGCCTCCTGGAAGGCGTCCGTGCCGATCGCGGCGGACACGACCTGCCCGGTGATCGCGACCAGCGGCACGGAGTCCATGTTCGCGTCCGCGATGGGGGTGACCAGGTTGGTGGCGCCCGGCCCGGATGTCGCCATGCACACCCCGACCTTGCCGGTGGCCTGCGCGTAACCGGTGGCCGCGTGACCCGCGCCCTGCTCGTGGCGGACCAGCACGTGGCGCACTCGCGTGGAGTCCATCAGCGGGTCGTACGCCGGCAGGATGGTACCCCCGGGGATGCCGAATACCGTGTCGGCCCCGACTTCCTCAAGAGAGCGGATGAGAGACTGCGCGCCCGTGACGTGCTCGGGGGCGGACTGCTGTCCTCCGGATCGGGGCCGCGGCTGCGGATGGGCCCCGGTGGCCTGCTCGGTCATCGTCATTCTCTTCTCGATGCTGAGGGTTTTTGCGAGGTTTGTGCGGGGTTCTACTGCTGCACGACTGGATCCTGTGCAACAAAAAACCCCTCGTGCCGTGAGGCAAGCGAGGGGAGCGCGCCGGGTGCGGTCGCTGGGAGTTCCGGGTCCGTCCGGACGTCACCAGCTTCAGCCGACGCGCTTTCCAAGTACGAGAATTCGGGTGCGCATGGCATTGACCCTCCCCCCGGCACGCATCCACTGTCAAGTGGGTGGGACGGGAGTCTCATTATGTGAACGGAGGGCCGTTCCACCCCCGAAAACCGCGGGCACACCACTGGTGTACACCCCCAGCGCGCCCCCCGCGAACGCGGGCTCGGCCGGGCCGTGCGGCACCGGATAATGGCCGCGCGACAGGGCCCGGCGCAGCCGGTACTCGTCCAGCGGCGCGGAGAAGGCCATGCCCTGCCCGTGCGTACAGCCCATCGCGCGCAGGGCGACCACCTGCTCCGGCAGATCGACTCCGTCGGCGACCGACTGCAGTCCGAGATCACAGGCGATCCGCAGCAGCCCGCTGGTGATCTTGTGCAGCCGCGCGGACTCGACGACGCCCTCGACCAGACTGCGGTCCAGTTTCAGTACGTCGACGGGGAGCCGCCGGAGCGCCGTGATGGCCGCGTAGCCGCTCCCGAACCCGTCGAGGGCGATCCGGACACCGAGCCGCCGCAGCGCGGTCAGCCGGCGCTCCAGCTCGTCCAGGGAGACCCGCGGGTCGGTGTCGGACAGCTCGATCACCAGCGATCCGGACGGCAGCCCGTGCCGGGTCAGCAGGGCCTCGATCGAGCCGAGCGGCATCGACTTGTCCAGCAGCCGCCGGGCACTTATCCGTACGGCGACGGACACGGCGAGCCCGGTCGCCGTCCGCTCGGCGGCCTGTTCCACCGCCTCCTCCAGCATCCAGCGCCCCAGCTCGGCGGTCTTGTCGCTGTCCTCGGCCACCCGCAGGAACTCGGCAGGCGTGAACAGCACTCCTTGCGAGGACCGCCAGCGCGCCTGGGTGGAGACCGACGCGATCCGGCCGTCCACCAGGGACACCACGGGCTGGTGCAGCAGCGCGAACTCGCCGTCGTGCAGCGCCGCCCGCAGCCGCGTGGCCAGCTCCGCCTTCCGTACGACGTCCTGCTGCATCTGCGGTGCGTACAGCTCGACGCGGCCCTTGCCCGCCCCCTTGGCGCGGTACATCGCGAGGTCGGCGTTGCGCAGCAACTCCCCGGCGCCGAGGCCAGGTTCGGCGAAGGCGACGCCGATGGAGGCGGCGACGCGGACATCGTTGCCGTCGATGAGGTACGGCTGGGACAGGGTGATTCTCAGGCGGTCGGCGAGCTCCATGATGTGCCGCTCGCGGGCGGTACGGTCCCGGGTGCCGTCGCCGACGATCAGGGCCGCGAACTCGTCGCCGCCGAGCCGGGAGGCGGTGTCGCCGTGCCGGACCGCGCCGTCGAGCCTGCGGGCGGCCTGGATGAGGAGTTCGTCGCCCGCCTGGTGGCCGATGGTGTCGTTGACGGCCTTGAAGCCGTCGAGGTCGATGAAGAGGACGGCCGTGCCGCGGTCGGTGGAGCGGCGGCCGGACAGGGCCTGCTGGACGCGCTTGGTGAACAGGGCGCGGTTGGGCAGGTCGGTGAGCGGGTCGTGCTCGGCGTTGTGCTGCAACTGCGCCTGGAGGCGCACCCGTTCGGTCACGTCCCGGCTGTTGAAGATCAGGCCGCCGTGGTGGCGGTTGACGGTGGACTCGACGTTCAGCCAGCCGTCGTCGCCGGAACGGAAGCGGCACTCGATGCGGGTGGTGGACTCCTCGAAGGGGCTGGCGGTGAGGAAGCGGCGCACCTCGTGCACCACACAGCCGAGGTCCTCCGGGTGGATCAGCGAGGCCAGTTCGGTCCCGACCAGTTCCTCGGCGGCCTTGCCGTAGACACCGGCGGCGGCCGGGGAGACGTAGCGGAGGATGCCGTTCGGGGCGGCGATCATGATGACGTCGCTGGAGCCCTGGACCAGGGAGCGGAAGTGGTTCTCCTTCTGGGCCAACTCCTGGGTGAGGGTGATGTTGTCGAGCAGCATGATGCCCTGGCGCACCACGAGGGCGAGGACCACGCAGCCCGCGGTGATGAGCACCACGCGGTCGGGGCTGCGGCCGTTGAGCACGTTGTAGAGAACCCCCAACGTGCAGACGGCGGCGGCGAGATACGGGGTGAGCGCGGCCAGCGAACCGGCGATGGGCCGGGTGGCCGGATACCGCCCGTGGTCGACGCCGGGCGCGGAGGCCTGCGGCGGGGCGCCGGTGCGCTGTCCGGGCCGGTGCTCGTGCACCACGCGCGTGTGCCCGTCGTCCTCGGGGTGGGTGTGCCGGGGCGTGGCCCAGGGGGCGTAGGCGAGGAGCAGGGAGCCGGCGAACCAGCCCGCGTCGAGCAACTGGCCCGAGTGGTAGTTGTTGTGGAGCAGCGGCGAGGTGAACAGGGCGTCGCACATCACCGTCAGGGCCAGCGCGCCGATCGCGGTGTTCACCGCGGTGCGGTTGACCGAGGAGCGCCGGAAGTGCAGCGCGAGCACCATGCTGACGAGCGCGATGTCGAGCAGCGGGTACGCCAGTGACAGCGCGGTGTGGGCCACGCTCGGCCCGTCGAACTTGGCGGCCTGGGCCAGCGCGAGGCTCCAGGACAGCGTGAGCAGCGAGCCCCCGATCAGCCAGGCGTCCAGCGCCAGACAGACCCAACCGGCCTTCGTGACAGGCCTTTTGGCGAGGACCAGGAGCCCGACGATGGCGGGCGGTGCGAAGCACAGGAAGAACAGATCGGCGAAACTGGGGCTGGGCACGGGGCGCTCCAGGACGACCTCGTACCACCCCCAGACTCCGTTGCCCAGTGCCGCCATCGCCGAGGAGAGCGAGAACAGCAGCCAGGCGGGTCGAAAGCGGATACGGCGGCTTCGCGCGTAGAGGAAGCAGGAGACGGCGGCGGTACCGGCTGCCGCGCTGAGCCCGAAGTCGCCCATGATCAGGGCGAGTTGGGCGGACCCCCAGTCGAGCGCGGAACCGACGGCGTATCCCGCGCAGACCAGGGCCAGGACGAGTTGCTGGACCAGGCTCCACGTGCCGCCGGTCGCCGGCGGTCGTGGCTGCCGCGCCCCGGGTGAAGTCCGGTCCCGGAGCGCCCCGTTGAGGGTGGTCGTCGGAGACGGTGGCGAACTCACCGGGCCCTCCCGCTCCGCGTCGCTCCCGGGTCCCGCGGGCCCCGGTGCGCTGGATGAGCGTGCCTGCGGCGGCTGTTGGGCCTGCGGTGGTGATGGCTGTGGCTGCTGTGATGTCCGCCGCGGCCGCCATGTCCGCCGTGGGCGCAGTGGTTGGCGTGATGGCCGCGGCCGCGCGCGGCGGTGCGCCAGGGTCGCCGTCGGCGGCCCCGCCGCGTCGGATCGCTCGTCCATAGGCCGTGCATCGCCCGTCGCCCCCCTCACAGTCTGAAATGTCCATCCCCGGCGCCGAACGGTGCGCGGCGCAGCCCCTGCCGGGACGATACACCAGTCTCGTCACTCAGGGACATAGTTCCTCTACGCTCCGTAACGACCAGCGGAGATGCGTGCACACCCCGCTTCCGAAAGGTTGCGGAGGGTGCTGGAAGCGGACTACCCGCCTGTTGCGGCTAGTTCTCCGGCTTCCCTGTATCACCTGTCGTAAGGATCACGTTGCGCAAGGGCTCCCGGTTCACGAATCGTCCCAACTGGTCGGCGACCAGACGCTTCGCACGCGGCAGGAACGCCGAGGTGGGCCCGCCGACATGGGGACTGATGAGCACGCCGGGCGCGTGCCACAACGGGTGTCCCTGGGGCAGGGGTTCGGGGTCGGTGACGTCCAACGCGGCGGTGATACGGCCGGTTTCGAGCTCCGCGAGCAGCGCCTTGGTGTCGACCACCGGACCACGGGCCACGTTGACCAGCAGCGCCCCGTCCTTCATCCGCGCCAGGAACTCGGCGTCGACGAGGTGGCGGGTGGTCTCGTCGAGCGGCGTGGACAGGATGACGACGTCCATGTCCGGGAGCAGGGCGGGCAGTTCGGCGAGTGGATGCACCGGCCCGCGCGCGGTGGCACGCGCGGAGCGCGCCACCCGCGCCACCCGCGCGAGCTCGAAGGGAGTGAGCCGGTCCTCGATGGCGGACCCGATCGCCCCGTAGCCGACGATGAGGACGGACCGGTCGGCGAGCGCCGGGTGGAAGTCCCCCTGCCAGTGCTCCTGTTGCTGCGCCCGCACGAACCCCGGGATACCGCGCAACGAGGCGAGCGTCAGGGCCAGCGCGAGCTCGGCGGTGCTCGCCTCGTGCACTCCGCGCGCGTTGCAGAGCCGCACCCCCGGGACGATGGACGAGAGGCTCGCGGTCATGTCGTCGATGCCGGCGGTGAGGGTCTGGATGACCTGCAGATTCCGCATCTGCTCCAAGGGCCGTGTCTTCACAGGGTGACGCTTCATGTACGGCACTACGTATAGAACGCAGTCAGCTGGATCACCGGGGAACGCCTGATCGCCGTCCTCACCCCCGTCCCAGAACAGGTAGTTGGGGCCCTCGGGGAGCCCTTCGATCTCCTCCGGGGGGATGGGCAGCCATACGTCATTGGTCATGGTCAGGAGGCTATGTCAGGGCCACGCGCGCGTAGCGGCTAGGTTGGTGGGCCGGAAGAGAGAGGGTCACGAGCAGGTGGAGCGCAGGACGATCGGCGCGGGGGCGCTCGCGATGGGGGCCGTCGGACTCGGCTGCATGCCGATGCACTGGGCCTACAGCGGGTCGCGGCGGCGGGGCGACGAGTCGGTCAGGGCCGTGCACCGGGCGCTCGATCTGGGGATGACCCTGCTGGACACCGCCGACATGTACGGCCCGTTCACCAACGAGCTGTTGCTGGGGCGGGTGTTGAAGGAGCGCCGTGCGGACGCGTTCGTGTCGACCAAGGTCGGCCTGCTGGTCGGCGAGCAGCACATCGTGGCCAACGGCCGCCCCGGCTATGTGAGACGCGCGTGCGACGCGTCACTGCGCCGCCTCCAGACGGATGTGATCGACCTCTACCAACTCCACCGCGCCGACCCCGAGGTCCCCGTCGAGGAGACGTGGGGTGCGATGGCGGACCTCGTACAGGCCGGAAAAGTACGGGCGTTGGGCATGTGCGCGGTAGGCGCCCGCTCCGCCCGCCGACCCGGGGCCCGCCTCCATGACGGAACGATCCGCCAACTCCAGCGTGTACAGCAGGTGTTCCCGGTGACGGCGGTGCAGGCGGAGCTGTCGGTGTGGTCGTCGGAGGCCCTGGAATCGCTGCTGCCGTGGTGCACGGCCCGAGGCGTCGGCTTCCTCGCGGCGATGCCCCTGGGCAACGGCTTCCTCACCGGCACCCTCACCCCGGGCGAGGGCTTCGAACCGGACGACGTCCGCGCCCGCCACCCCCGCTTCACCGCCGAGATGACCGCAGCGAACCAGCCGATCATCGCCGGCCTGCGCCGCGTCGCCCGCCGCCACGGTCCGGAGGTGACCCCGGCCCAGGTCGCCCTGGCGTGGGTGCTGGCGCAGGGGGTGCATGTGGTGGCGGTGCCGGGGACGAAGCGGGAGCGGTGGGTGGTGGAGAACGCGGGGGCGGCGGGGTTGCGGTTGACGGGGGAGGATCTTGCGGAGGTGGCGGAGTTGCCGGGGGCGTTGGGGTCTTGGGATTGAGGGTGTGAAGTCGCCGAGGGTGCTGGGGGCTCAGGGGGCTCAGGGGCTCGGGACTGAGGGTGTACGGGCTGGGGGCTCGGGGATGAGCGCCGCCTCGCTTTCCCGCCCCGACGGCTCGATCGTGCGTCGGTGCGCGGTGATCGGGAACCCGGGCGGCGCGAGCGGTGTATGAAAAGTAGAACCCGCCCGTCGAAAGGACCTGATCGTGCGACGTCGAGTCGTGCCGGCCGCCCTGGCCGTGACCGCGCTCCTGCTGACGGCCGGCTGTTCCTCCGACGGGGGAGGATCCCCGGGCGACGGCACGAGTGCGTCCTCCGGTTCGTCGTCCGGCGGTACGGGTACGGGGGCCCCGCCCTCCGCGCAGGCCGCCGAGCAGACCCCGCCCGCCAAGGGCACCGTGAAGGTGCTGCGTACGGTCACCGAGGGCCTGAAGACGCCCTGGGGTCTCGCCCCGCTGCCCGACGGGAACCTGCTCGTGTCCTCCCGCGACGACGGCACGATCACCCGGATCGACGAGAAGACCGGGAAGAAGACCGAGCTGGGCAAGGTGTCCGGGGTCTCCGCGGCCGGCGAGGGCGGCCTCCTCGGCATCGCGCTCTCCCCGGACTACGCCTCGGACCACATGATCTACGCGTACTTCACCACGGCTTCGGACAACCGCATCGCCCGCATGCTGTACGACGAGAAGAAGCCGGCCGGTGAGCAGCTGGGCGCGCCCGACACCATCTTCAAGGGCATCCCCAAGGGCTACATCCACAACGGCGGGCGCATCGCCTTCGGCCCGGACGGCATGCTGTACGCGGGCACCGGCGAGAGCGGTCAGCGGGGCCTCGCCCAGGACAGGAAGTCCCTCGGCGGCAAGATCCTGCGGCTCACCCCGGAGGGCGACCCGGCGCCGGGCAACCCGTTCCCGGACTCGCCGGTGTACACCTACGGCCACCGCAATGTGCAGGGCCTCGCCTGGGACTCCAAGCAACGCCTGTTCGCCTCGGAGTTCGGCCAGGACACCTGGGACGAGCTGAACGCGATCACTCCGGGCGACGACTACGGCTGGCCGAACGCGGAAGGCAAGGGCGACAACCCCAAGTACCACAACCCGATCACCCAGTGGCACACCGACGACGCCTCCCCCAGCGGCATCGCCTACGCCGAGGGCTCGATATGGATGGCCGGCCTCAAGGGCCAACGCCTGTGGCGCATCCCGCTGAACGGCGTCAAGACATCCGCCGCCCCCCAGGCCTTCCTCACCGGCGAGTACGGCCGCCTACGCACGGTCGCCTCGGCCGGCGGCAACAAGCTGTGGCTCATCACCAGCAACACGGACGGCAGGGGCACGCCTAAGTCGGGGGACGACCGGATTCTGGAGATTCAGGTGACGTAGCCGCTCCAGACGACGGAGCGGACTCGGGACCGGCGTCGGCGTCGGCGTCCAGCTCAGAATCAGGGTCGGACTCGGACCCGGGGCCAGCATCGGACTCGGGATCGGAATCGGCGCCGGCCTCTGCCTCTGCCTCTGCCTCTGCCTCTGGCAGGCGTACGACCACTTTCCCGGACTCCAGGTCTATCGGCCCGCGCCCAGGATCCCCGTCCGCGACGTCGACCCTGGTCAGCTCAAGCCGGTTGGCCTCGTCCTGGGTGTGTTTGCGGCCCGGTGAGAACAACTCCTCGAACATGTTGAACACGGCGCCTCCCCTGTGCCGGTCCCCTACAGCGTACGACTCATCGCGCGGAGCGCGCGGTGAGCGGGTCGGGCGGGAACAGTTCGAGGCGGTGGGCGACCGCGGCGGCCTCTCCCCGGCCCGAGACGCCGAGCTTGCCGAGGATGTTCGAGACGTGGACGCTCGCGGTCTTCGGCGAGATGAAGAGTTCCTCGGCGATCTGCCGGTTGGTGCGGCCGGCGGAGACCAGCCGCAGGACGTCCCGCTCACGGCTGGTGAGGCCGAGCGCCTCGACGGGGTCGGCGGGGTCGGAGGAGACCCCTCGCCGCTCCGGGACCTTCGTGAGCGTCAGCCGCGCCCGCTGGGCGAGCAGCGCGACGGAGTCGGCGAGCGGGCGGGCGCCGAGGTGGTCGGCCACGGCGGCGGACAGGCGGAGCAGTTCCGTGGCGCGATCCCGCTCGTCGTCACCCCCGTCGGGGTCGGACAGCAGCGCCTCGGCGAGGCGCTGCCGGACGCGGGCGAGGTCGTAGGGGCGCTCGAGGCATTCGAAGGCGGCGACCGCCTCGGACCAGTGGTCCGGGGTGGAGCGGCCCTCGGCGTGCAGGAGTTCGGCGCGGAGCCAGCGTTCGTGGGCCTGCCAGACGGGGACGTTGGCGGGCACCGGCTTCGCGGCCTCCCGGATGCGTTCGAGGATCTTGGGGCGGCCGGGGTCGGCGACGGGCAGGCCGACGGCCTGGGTCTCGGCGGTGGCCGCGGTGACCAGCAGGGGCCAGACCTCGAAGTACGTGCCGGGGCGGAAGCCGGCGTCCAGGACGAGTTCGAGGGTGGCGCGGGCGTCGAGGAGGCGGCCTTCGGCGGTGGCGACCTGGAGTTCGATCCGCTCCAGGGGCAGATGGTGCTGGGGGGCGACGTCATGGGTGCCGAAGTGCTCGCGGGCGGCGGCCAGTTGACGGCGGGCCTCGGGCAGGTCGCCGCGGGCGAGCGCGAGTTCGGCGCGGAGCCGGGCGCGGAAGCCGCGCGGCGGGGCGCTCTGGCCCATGCGCTCCGACTTGGCCGCCGCGTCGGCGGCCTCGTCCCAACGGCCCAGGGAGAACAGGGATTCGGCGAGGTTTCCCCAGATCCAGGCCTCTTTGTCGAACTGGCCGAACTTCTTGGCGAAGACGAGCCCCGTCTCCAGGATGGACACGGCCTCGCGGGAGCGGCCGACGGTCTGGAGGGAGGAGGGAAGGTTGACGTAGCTGCGGCCGGCGACGATGGAGATGCCCTCGGCGACCGTGCGTTCGTTCACCTCGACCAGTTCGGCGAGGCCTCCCTCGACGTCTCCGGAGGCGACCATGAGGCCGGCCAGGGTGAGGCGGGCGTCCATCTCGATCTCGCGGGCGCCCACCATCCGCGCGTACTCGACCGCGCGCTCGGCGGCCACGTAGGCGTCGGGTCCCGGGACATGGACCATGGACCAGCCGGCGACCTTGGCGAGGACCTCCGCGTGCACTTCGGAGGGCGGCAGTCCGCGGACCAGTTCCTGCGCGGCGGCGAGTTCCGGCCAGCCGTCACCGCGGGCCTGGGACCGGACGAGGACGGAGCGCTGCACCCAGAACCAGGCGGCGCGCAGCGGATCCCCCTCGTCCTCCAGGAGGTGCAGGGCCCGCTTGGTGATCTTCAGGGCGCGCTCGCGCTCCCCGCTCAGCCGCCCGGCGACGGCGGCCTCCGCCATCAGGTCGAGGTAGCGCAGGGGCGCGGTCTCCGGGTCGCAGCCGCAGGGCGGGTACACCTCGGTGTAGTCCACGGGGCGAAGTCCCGCGCGGACGGCGTCGGGGACGGTGTCCCACAGCTCCATCGCCCGCTCCAGGAGCCGCAGTTGCTCGGAGTGGGCGTGCCGGCCGCGGGCCGCTACGGAGGCGTCCAGGACGGCGGGGAGGGCCTTGGCGGCGTCATGGGCGTGGTACCAGTAGCTCGCCAGCCGCATGACGCGCTGGTCGGCCGGGACGAGCGTCGGGTCGGCCTCCAGGACCTCGGCGTAGCGGCGGTTGATGCGGGAGCGCTCGCCGGGCAGCAGGTCGTCGCCGACGGCCTCGCGGACCAGGGAGTGGCGGAAGCGGTAGCCGTCGTCACCGGGCGCGGCCTGGAGGATGTTGGCGCCGACGGCGGCCCGCAGCGCCTCGATGAGGTCGTCCTCGGCGAGCCGGGCAACGGCGGCGAGCAGCCGGTACTCGACGGTGGAACCGCCCTCGGCGACGATCCGGGCGACCCGCTGGGCGCTCTCGGGCAGCGACTCGACGCGGACGAGGAGCAGGTCGCGCAGGGAGTCGGTGAGGTTGCTGCGGCAGCCGTCGTGGGCGGCGACGGCGAGTTCCTCGACGAAGAAGGCGTTGCCGTCGGAGCGTTCGAAGATCTCGTCGACCTGGGCGGGGTCGGGTTCGGCGGCGTGGATGCCGGCGATCTGGCGGCCTACCTCCTGCCGGTTGAAGCGGCCCAGTTCGATCCGGCGGACCGTGCGGAGCCGGTCGAGTTCGGCGAGCAGGGGGCGCAGCGGGTGGCGGCGGTGGATGTCGTCGGCGCGGTAGGTGGCGAGGACGACGAGGCGGCCGGTGCGCAGCGTGCGGAAGAGGTAGGCGAGGAGGTGGCGGGTGGAGGCGTCGGCCCAGTGCAGGTCCTCCAGGGCGACGACGACCGTGCGCTCGGCGGCGACGCGCTCCAGGAGGCGCGCGGTGAGCTCGAAGAGGCGGGCCATGCCCTCTTCGTCGTGCCGGCCGGCCCGCTGGAGAGTGGCCGTCTCCGCCAACTCCGGGAGCAGCCGGGCGAGTTCCTCCTCCTGGCCGGCGGCCGCGGCGGACAGCTCGTCGGGCAGCTCACGGCGCAGCGCGCGCAGGGCGGTGGAGAACGGGGCGAAGGGCAGTCCGTCCGCGCCGATCTCGACACAGCCGCCGAGCGCAACGACGGCACCCCGGCGGCAGGCGGCGGTGGCGAACTCCTCGACGAGCCTGGTCTTGCCGACGCCCGCCTCGCCGCCCAGCAGCAACGCCTGCGGCTCGCCCGCGGCGGCGCGGGCGAGCGCATCGTTCAGCGTGTCCAGTTCGTCGGTACGGCCGACGAAGACCGGACTGACGGACCTGGTCTCCACGCCTGCGAGCATGTCACGCGGGTCTGACAACGCGGCACCGGTTTTCGGGAGGGCGGCCGCGGGGAGGAGCGCCCCGCGAACCTGCCGGGCGGGCGCCGTACGGCCGTCCTCCCGGGCCCGGGCGGTCACGACGCACGGGCGAACAGGTGCCTGCGGGGGCGCTGGGTATGCACCTCCCCCTCGGCTGCCTGGCGGGCCTGCTCGCGGCGGGCGGCGCGGGCGCCGCGCACGGCCTCGCGGGCCAGCCGCTCGTTGGCGGCCTGCCGGCGCAGTTCGGCGGATCGGATCTGGTGGAGTTCGTACTCGTACATCTCAAGTCCCTTGGTGGAGGCGGTTCTTCGGCTTCGCTTGTTGCGATGCCTCAACCTTCGTCTCCAAGGGGGGTCCGCCACATCGGGAGAGTTCCGCATCTTGCGGGGCCGGGCGGGCCTTAGACATGCGTAAGGGGTCTTAGGGCCTCCGTAAGGTGCTTACGGAGGCCCTAAGACCCCTGGTCACGTGCGGTGGCGCGAGCCGGCGGTCAGGTGGCCGACGGCAGGCTGAGCAGGACGTCGGTGTACTTGAGGACGGCCAGGAGCAGTCCTACGACACCGAGCGCGACGCCCGCCCAGGCGACCGACTTGATCCAGGTGGCCTGCGGCCTGCCCGGGGTGCCGAACGCGGGCCGGATGAGGGCCGCGACACCGACGAGCGCGCCGACCAGGGCGAAGATGCCGGCCCACAGCGCGGTGGTGTGCCAGGCGTCGCCGTAGACCTCCTTGATCTGGGTGGCCACGCTCGCGGTGGAGGCGGTGTGGAGCTGGCCCACGAGGGTCTCGCGGGCGGCGGCGACGGAGCCGACCCAGCCGCCGGAGAGCGAGATGAAGCCGAGCGCGGCGGAGACGACCGCGGCCGCGCCCTGGCCGACGCCGGAGGGGCCCTCCTCGGGGTGCTCCAGCTGGAGCTTCGCGAGCTCGGCCGCGTACTCCTCCTCGGAGAGGTCGTCCTCGTCCTCGGCGGCCTCGGCCTCGGTGTTCGCGGTCTCCGGCTCGGTCACTTCCTCGTCGGTCTTGGTGACATCGACGGTCTCCGCGTCGCTCTTCACCTCGGTGGCCTCGTTCGCGGCCTCGTCAACAGTCTTGGTACCCATGGTGCGCACGGTAGGGGTGAAGTCTGAGAAGTTCCTTAAAGATCGCTGTGTTGCGCACGCGCGCGTGCCTCGCGCCACTCGGGGGCGAGCACGGACCACACCTCTATGTCGTGTCTTACGCCCCCGTAGGGGTGGGACTCGCGCAGGACCGCGTCCCTGGTCATGCCCATGCGGCGGGCAACATTCAGGCTCTTCTCATTGCCCGCGGCGGCGTGCCATTCGACCCGGTGGATGCCGCGCTGCTCGATCGCGAAGTCGATGAGAATCCGTATCGCGCGGGTGATCAGCCCGTGCCCGGCGGCGGCGGGTTCCAGCCAGCAGCCGACCTCGCAGTTGCCCTGGTCGGCGTGGAAGTTCAGGAAGAGGACCCCGCCGACGAGCTTGCCGTCCAGCCAGATGCCGTGCAGGGAGGCCTCGTCGGCGGCGCGGAGGTCGGCGTAGCGCTGGAGCATGGCCCGCGCGGAGTCGACGTCCGTCGCCTTGGAGCCGAAGGTGATGAACTGGCCGATGAACTCCCGGCCGCGGTCCAGGTGGGCGAGAAACTCCTCGGCGTACCACGGCTCCAGGGGGCGCAGTTCGGCTCCGTCGTCACCCAGGGATATCGCGTACATCCTGCTCCTGCTCCTTCGCCAGGACGTCCGCCACCTCGGCGTCCGTCACGGCGGCCAGCCTCTCATGGGCGGCGCGGCACTCGGGGGGCTCGATGCTGATGCGGGGCAGGACGCGGTCGAGGCCCCGGGGCAGCCACCAGTTGGCGCCCCCCAGGAGGTGCATCAGGGCCGGCACCAGGAGAGTGCGCAGGACGAACGCGTCCAGGGCGACGGCGGACGCGAGGGCGATGCCGAACATGGCGATCACGCGGTCCCCGCTGAGCACGAAGGCGAGGAAGACCGAGATCATGATGACGGCGGCCGAGTTGATCACCCGGCTGGTCTCGGCGAGGCCGACGCGGACGGCACGGCGGTTGTCGCCGGTTTCCAGCCATTCCTCGTACATCCGGCTCACCAGGAAGACCTGGTAGTCCATGGAGAGCCCGAAAAGGACCGACACCATGATCACGGGGAGGAAGGGTTCTATGGGCCCGGCGCGTCCCAGGCCGAGGAACTCGCTCCCCCAGCCCCACTGGAAGATCGCGACGACGACCCCGAAGGCGGCGGCCACGGCGGCGACGTTCATCGCGGCGGCCTTGAGCGGGATGCCGATCGACCGGAAGGCGAGCAGGAGCAGTACGCAGCCGAGCGAGATGACGACCCCGACGAACAGCGGGAGCTTGCCGACGATCACGTCGGCGAAGTCGTCGTAGCTCGCCGTGACGCCGCCGACGTGGATGTCGAGCGAGGTGCCGGTCTCGGCCCGGGGCAGCACCTCGGTGCGCAGCCGGTCGACCAGGTCGCTGGTCCGCTGCGACTGCGGTGCCGAGTCCGGTACGACGCTGAAGTACCCGGTGGAGCCGCCGGCGTCGTAGGTCACCGGGGTCACGGAGGCGACGCCCTCGGTGGTGCGGAGTGTGGCGTCGAGGTTGTCGAGGGTGAGCTTGTCCTCGGCGCCGCCGATCTTCGTGACGAGGGTGAGGGGGCCGTTGACGCCGGGGCCGAATCCGGTCGCGAGGAGGTCGTAGGCCTGGCGCGTGGTCGACGACTGAGGGTCGTTGCCCTGGTCGGAGGTGCCCAGGTGGAGGGCGAGGGTGGGCAGCGCGAGGACGGCCATCACGACCAGGGCGACGGCGCCGAGCAACTTCGGGTGGCGCTCGACGAACGCGGACCAGCGGGCGGCGAGGCCGGTGGGGAGCTCCGGCTGGGGCCCGTGCTCGGCCAGCCGGCGCCGTTCGCGGCGGCTGAGGGCGCGGGGGCCGATGAAGGACAGCAGGGCCGGGAGAAGCGTCACGGAGGCCGCGACGGTGAGCACCACGGTCAACGAGGCGGCGATGGCGACCCCGTTGAGGAAGCCGAGCCGCAGGATCAGCATCCCCAGGAGGGCGATGCACACCGTGGCGCCCGCGAAGACGACCGCGCGTCCGGTGGTGACGACCGCGTTGGTGACCGCCTCGGTGACGGACAGGCCGCGTTTCAGCCCGCGCCGGTGCCGGGTCACGATGAACAGGGCGTAGTCGATGCCGACGCCGAGCCCGATCAGCATGCCGAGCATGGGCGCGAAGTCGGCGACGGTCATGGCGTGCCCGAGCAGCACGATCGCCCCGTACGCGGTGCCGACGCTCACCAGGGCGGTGCCGATGGGCAGCAGCGAGGCGGCGAGCGACCCGAACGCGAGGAACAGCACGAGGGCGGCCACGGCGACCCCGACGATCTCGGCGGTGTGCCCGCTGGATGCCTCGGTGAGCGCGATGGCGCTGCCGCCCAACTCGACCTGGAGTCCGTCGGTCTGGGCGGCCTTGGCGACCCGGACGACCGCCTGCGCCTCGGACTTGTCGATGTCCTCGGCCTGGTGCGCGAAGGTGACGGTGGCGTAGGCGGTGCGTCCGTCGGCGCTGATCCGTCCCGTGCCCTGGCCGTCGTACGGACTGACGACGGAGGCGACTCCGGGCAGGTCGGCGATCCTGTCCAGGGCGCCGGTCATGGTCTGTTCGACGGCGGCGGCGCGGACGGAGCCGGGGGAGGTGCGCCAGACGACGGTGTCGCTGTCGCCGCCGAGATCCGGAAACCCCTCCTTGAGCAACTGGGTCGCACGACCCGACTCGGTGCCGTGGGCCTCGTAGTCGTTCGAGTACGCCGAGCCGGTGACGGCGGCGGCCGCGGTGACCCCGCCGAGCGCGAGGAGCCACAGCAGGACGGCGACAAGGCGGTGCCGAACACACCAGCGGGCAAGGGCTGCCACGAACGTGCTCCCGGGGAAGGCGAATTGTGGATCTTTGACCGGGAATCCTGGTTCAAGGGATGAACAGCCCGCAAAGAACGCATGAGCAATACAGGGTTCACTCTTGCAGCAGAAAATGATCGTTTATGACGTTCGTGCGCTGAATCACGGGAGTGGGAGCCAGATCACAGGACAGTAACGGCAACTCTGTAGCCCCGACTGCCGCCTTGACCGCCCGCTCAGTCGAACTGGTCCCCCAGCGCCATCACCATCGCCCCGACGACCAGCAGCCAAAGCGCCCGTCTGGTACGGCCCCTGGACCCGAGCACCGACGCGAGCGCGCACACCGCGGCGCCCACCGCGTAGGCAGCCGGGACGAGCACCGGCGCGGCCCCGCTCGCCCGCAGCACCGCAGCGGCCACGCCCGCGAGGGCCAGCACGGCACCGGTCAGCGCGGCCGTCCAACGGGCCCGTCGCGCGTCCAGCGCCGGGTCCCCGAAGTCCGGTGTCTCGGAATCTCCGCGTCCGTCCATGGCGGGCGAGGGTAGCGCCTCCGCCTGAGAAACCTGGTGCGCGGCCAACCGACGTCCTCCACAATCTCGTTGCTTCCTCACAGCAACCTACGCAGAACCGGAGGACACCGTTCACCGATGCCGGACACCGACCTGACCGCCCGCCTGACCCACCCCGACTACCCGCGCAGCAACACCTACGACGCCAGCTGGACCATCGAGAACCAGATGGGCCCGCACGCCCTGTGGCTCCTGGAATGGCTGGCCCCGGCCCTCGGCCTGGACACCCTGCCCCCGGGCGCCCGCGTCCTGGACCTGGGCTGCGGACGCGCCATGACCTCCGTCTTCCTCGCCAAGGAGTACGGCGTCCAGGTCACCGCGGCCGACCTGTGGGTGAAGCCCGACGAGAACGCCGTACGGATCGCGGAGGCGGGTGTCGCCGACCGCGTGCTCCCCCTCCGGGTGGAGGCGCATGACATCCCCTTCGGGGAGGGCACGTTCGACGCGATCGTGTCGATCGACGCCTACCAGTACTTCGGTACCGCCGACCTGTATCTGCCCACCCTGACAAGGCTGTTGAAGCCGGGTGGCCGGATCGGGGTCGTCATGCCCGCCCTCCGGGAGGAACTCGCGGGCGACGAACCCCCGGAGCACCTCAAGCCCTTCTGGGACCCCGGTTTCTGGGCGTTCCACTCCCCCGCCTGGTGGCGCCGCCACTGGACCCGCGGCGGGACCGTGCAGGTCGAGACCGCCGACTGGCAGCCCGACGGCTGGAAGGACTGGTTGCTGTGGAGCGAGGTGTGCGCCGCGGAGAGTCCGTACGCGTGGATGGCGGACATGGCCCGTGAGTCGGTGGACCTGGTGAAGGCCGACCAGGGGCAACTCCTCGGCTTCGCCCGGGTCGTGGGCCGCCGGGTGTGACGGGAACGGCCCCGGAGAGCGGGTCTCCGGGGCCGTTCGCTGGGGCGTACTGGCTCAGCCTTCGCTGACACCCAGCTGCTCCAGGATGAGCTCCTTGACGCGGGCCGCGTCGGCCTGGCCCCGGGTGGCCTTCATGACCGCGCCGACCAGCGCGCCGACCGCGGCCACCTTGCCGCCGCGGATCTTGTCGGCGACGCCCGGGTTGCCGGCGATGGCCTCCTGGACGGCGGTGGTGAGGGCGCCGTCGTCCGAGACGACCTTCAGGCCGCGCTTCTCGACGACCTCGTCCGGGGTGCCCTCGCCGGCGAGGACGCCTTCGATGACCTGGCGGGCGAGCTTGTCGTTCAGGTCGCCGGCCGTGACCAGCGCGGTGACCCGGGCGACCTGCTCCGGCGTGATGGGCAGCTCGTCGAGCGCCTTGCCGGACTCGTTGGCGCTGCGGGCGAGTTCGCCCATCCACCACTTGCGGGCGGAGGCCGCGTCGGCACCGGCGTCGATCGTGGCGACGATCGGGTCGATGGCACCGGCGTTGAGGATCGACTGCATGTCGAACGCGGTGATCCCCCACTCCTCGCTCAGCCGGTTGCGGCGGGCGAGCGGCTGCTCGGGCAGACCGCCGCGGATCTCCTCGACCCACTCGCGCGAGGGGGCCACCGGAACGAGGTCCGGCTCGGGGAAGTAGCGGTAGTCCTCCGCCTCCTCCTTCACGCGGCCCGAGGTCGTCGACCCGGTGTCCTCGTGGAAGTGGCGGGTCTCCTGGATGATCGTGCCGCCGGAGTTCAGCACCGCGGCGTGGCGCTGGATCTCGTAACGGGCGGCACGCTCCACGGAACGCAGCGAGTTGACGTTCTTCGTCTCGCTCCGGGTGCCGAACTTCTCTCGGCCGTGCGGGCGCAGCGACAGGTTCACGTCGCAGCGCATCTGCCCCTGCTCCATACGGGCTTCCGACACACCGAGCGCCCGGATCAGCTCGCGCAGCTCGGCGACGTACGCCTTCGCGACCTCGGGAGCACGCTCACCGGCGCCCTCGATCGGCTTGGTGACGATCTCGATGAGGGGGATGCCGGCGCGGTTGTAGTCGAGCAGCGAGTGCGAGGCGCCGTGGATACGGCCCGTCGCGCCGCCGACGTGCAGCGACTTGCCGGTGTCCTCCTCCATGTGGGCGCGCTCGATCTGCACCCGGAAGGTCTCGCCGTCCTCCAACTGGACGTCCAGATAGCCGTTGAAGGCGATCGGCTCGTCGTACTGGGAGGTCTGGAAGTTCTTCGGCATGTCCGGATAGAAGTAGTTCTTCCGGGCGAAGCGGCACCACTCGGCGATCTCGCAGTTCAGCGCGAGGCCGATCTTGATCGCGGACTCGACGCCGATCGCGTTGACGACCGGGAGCGCGCCGGGCATGCCGAGGCACGTCGGGCAGGTCTGCGAGTTGGGCTCGGCGCCCAGCTCGGTCGAACAGCCGCAGAACATCTTGGTCTTGGTGCCGAGTTCGACATGGACCTCAAGGCCCATGACGGGGTCGTACGACGCGAGAGCGTCCTCGTACGACTCCAGGTCGGTCGTGGTGGTCACGGTGAACTTTCCCTCTCAGCCCAGCAGGACGTCGTCGTCGCCCAGCCGCTTCAGCTCGCGGTACAGGATGGCGAAGCCGGTGACGAGCGCGACGGCGGACACCGTGGCGTCGATCAGACGGAGCGTGTCGTGCTCGGTGCGCGCCTTCTTGATCTGCTTGGCGACACCCAGCGCGCCGAACGCGGTGGTGGCCATCGACACGTACGTGCCGGACTTGGACTTCTTGAAGCCCTTGGCCTTCGACAGTGCATTGCTCACAGCGACGGTGCCTCCTCAAGCAGCGGGTGGCCCCACTTTTCCACGAAGGCGGCCTCGACGGCGGCGCCGACCTTGTAAAGACGGTCGTCCTTCAGCGCCGGGGCGATGATCTGCAGCCCGACCGGGAGACCGTCCTCCGGCGCGAGACCGCAGGGCAGCGACATGGCCGAGTTGCCCGCCAGGTTGGTCGGGATGGTGCACAGGTCCGCGAGGTACATCGCCATCGGGTCGTCGGCGCGCTCGCCGATCGGGAAGGCGGTGGTCGGCGTGGTCGGCGAGACGATCACGTCGACGCTCTCGAACGACTTCTCGAAGTCGCGCGTGATGAGCGTACGGACCTTCTGGGCGCTGCCGTAGTACGCGTCGTAGTAGCCGGAGCTCAGCGCGTACGTCCCGAGCATGATGCGGCGCTTCACCTCGGGGCCGAAGCCCGCCTCACGGGTGATGGAGGTGACCTCTTCGGCCGAGTGGGTGCCGTCGTCGCCGACCCGGAGGCCGTAGCGCAGGCCGTCGAAGCGGGCCAGGTTCGACGAGCACTCGGAGGGCGCGATCAGGTAGTACGCCGACAGGGCGAGGTCGAAGGACGGGCAGTCCAACTCGACGATTTCCGCGCCCAGTTCCTTCAGCACCGCGACGGCCTCGTCGAAGCGCTGGATGACGCCGGCCTGGTAGCCCTCGCCGCGGAACTGCTTGACGACGCCTACGCGCATGCCCTGCACGCTGCCGTTGCGGGCGGCCTCGACGACCGGCGGGACCGGGGCGTCGATCGACGTGGAGTCGAGCGGGTCGTGTCCGGCGATCGCCTCGTGCAGGAGCGCCGCGTCCAGGACCGTACGGGCGCACGGGCCGCCCTGGTCCAGGGAGCTGGAGAAGGCGACCATGCCGTAGCGGGAGACCGCACCGTACGTCGGCTTGACACCGACCGTGCCGGTGACGGCGGCGGGCTGGCGGATGGAACCGCCGGTGTCCGTGCCGATCGCGAGCGGCGACTGGAAGGAGGCGAGCGCGGCGGAGGAACCGCCACCGGAGCCGCCGGGGATCTTGGTGAGGTCCCAGGGGTTGCCGGTAGGCCCGTAAGCACTGTTCTCGGTGCTGGACCCCATGGCGAACTCGTCCATGTTGGTCTTGCCGAGGATGACGACGTCGGCGGCCTTCAGCCGCTTGGTGACGGTCGCGTCGTACGGCGGGATCCAGCCTTCGAGGATCTTGGAGCCGACCGTGGTCGGGATGCCCTCGGTGGTGAAGATGTCCTTGAGCGCGAGCGGTACGCCGGCCAGCGGGCCGAGCTGCTCGCCCCTGGCCCGCTTCTCGTCGACGGCGCGGGCCTGCGCGAGGGCGCCCTCGCGGTCGACGTGCAGGAAGGCGTGCACCTTCGCGTCGACTTCCTCGATCCGGGCGAGGTG
The DNA here is from genome assembly GCF_000716605.1 of Streptomyces sp. NRRL F-525. Lineage (GTDB taxonomy): Bacteria > Actinomycetota > Actinomycetes > Streptomycetales > Streptomycetaceae > Streptomyces. The sequence goes on from NZ_JNXE01000016.1 coordinate 218,534, forward strand.
GGCCTCGGTGACCTCGACGGCCGTGAGCACGCCGGACGCGATGTTCGCGGCGATCTCGGCGGCGGTGAGCCGGATGATGCTGCTGTGGTCCGTCATGGTGGTTAGTCCTCCCCCAGGATCTGCGGCACCTTGAAACGCTGCTGCTCCTGGGCCGGGGCGCCGGAGAGCGCCTGCTCGGGGGTGAGCGAGGGACGGACCTCGTCCGCGCGCATGACGTTCGTCAGCGGCAGCGGGTGGGAGGTCGGCGGTACGTCTTGGTCGGCGACCTCGCTGACGCGGGCGACCGCGCCGATGATGTCGTCCAGCTGTCCCGCGAAGTGTTCGAGCTCTTCGGGCTTCAGCTCCAGACGCGCCAGCCGGGCGAGGTGGGCGACCTCCTCGCGCGTGATGCCAGGCATGCGGCGTTCCTCTGGGGTGAGTGTGTGTGGTTTGGCGCCAATCCTATGGGGCGGGGGCCCTCAGCCGTTAAACGGTTTCGCCGGGACCCCGGTCACCGGCCTCGCGCGTCCCACACCGGGCTCTTCATGAAGTGGTTGTCGTACAGCTCCTGCACCTCCAGAAGGCTCTCCGGACCGACCTCTCCGAGGGCGATGCGCTGGAGGTGACGGAAGTACTCGAAGCGCTCGACACCGGGGGTGATGACGATGAGGAGGTCGGCGTCGGCACCGGGTGCGGCGGCGAAGGCGTGGGGCAGGCCCGGCGGGACGACGACCAGGTCACCGGGTCCGGCGGTGACGACCTGGTCGCCGGAGAGGATCTCGGCGGCGCCGTCGAGCAGGAAGAACATCTCGGCGGAGTTGTCGTGCCAGTGCGGCTTGGCGCCGTCCGCTCCCCCGCTGAGGGTGACGCGCTGGGTGGACAGCGCCCCGCCGGTCGCGCTGCTGTCCGCCAGCAGCTTGACGGTGGTCGGCGCCCGGCCGACGACCTCGGCCTCGGCCTCGCGGACGATCACGGACTCGTCGAACTTCGGTACGAGCAACGACATTTCGGGGCCCCGTTCGGATGAGGAATGCGGACGAGAAGGAGAAGCACGACTCGGACGGCTCAGGCAAGGAACAGCAGCACGGCACTGATCAGTACAACGATCGCCGTGGCGAAGTGGATCCCGAAAGCGACGGCTTTCGCCCCGCCGTGGCGCAGCACTATCAGGGTGTCGCCGAACGGCACGAGGGCCACGCCGAGCATGAACCAGGCCTCCGCGTGCGCCCCGGCGAAGGCCAGCACCGCGAGGCCCACCACGCCCAGCGTGCCGTCCCTGAGGCCCTTGATCGTGAGGTAGGCGCCGGCGTCACCGGCGGGGTCGGCCGGGACCCCGTAACCGGCGGCGGCGGAGCCGGGCTGGAACAGGAACCGGTAGCCCAGGAACAGGCAGAACAGGTCGAGCACGATCGCCAGGGTGTACGCGGTGATGGTCATGCCACTTCTCCTCGTCTCGTTTTCTAGCAACGCTAGCGACAAGAGCGAAGCTAACAGAGCATCGAAAGAAACGCTAGCGATGCTAGAATCCCGGGCATGACGATTCAGACGCGCCGGGAGCGCGAACGGGCGGAGCGGGAGCAACTGATCGTCTCGGCCGCACGCGAACTGGCCGAGACGGAGGGCTGGGACGCGGTGACGACCCGGCGCCTGGCATCCGAGATCGAGTACAGCCAGCCCGTCCTCTACAGCCACTTCAAGGACAAGGGCGCGATCATGGCGGCGGTGGCGGTGGAGGGCTGCGCCGTGCTGGCCGCCGAGTTGCGTACGGCGCGCACGGCGGCGAAGGGCACGCGCGGGGCACTGAGCGCGGTCGGTGAGACGTACACGTCGTTCGCGCGCCGCCGCCCGGCCCTCTACGACGCGATGTTCACGCACATGGTGGACCTGCCGTTCGCCACCCCGGAGGCACCGGCGCCCTTGCAGGCGGCCTTCGGCGAGATCTTCCAGGCCGTCGAGCCCATCGCGGCCGAGGGCGACGACCCGGGCGTGCTGACGGAGACGTACTGGGCGGGCCTGCACGGACTGGTCACGCTGATGCGCAGCGGCCGCCTACCGGAGAAGGCCCACGAGCAGCGACTCGCGCTACTGACCGCCCACTTCACAGCAGGGGCAAGTTGAACCCCCCTAGGGGCGCGGGGAACTGCGCGACCAGCCACAACCGGGCCGCAGCCGCGACCAAACAGAAGCCCCCACCCCACTAGGCGCAGAAGGTCACCCGATCCGCCCCGGATCATCCGCAGCCGCCGCCGGCAACGCAGCCCGAGGCCGCTGCCACCCCCGAGACCCCCGCGCCCGCAACCAAGCCGTCATGTCCTCGGGAGGCATCGCCGCAGCAACAAGCCACCCCTGCACGGCATCACACCCAAGATCCCGCAACCGCTCCCACGTCTCGTCGTCCTCAACCCCCTCAGCCACGACGAGCAACCCGAGGGAATGCGCGAGATCAACGGTGCACCGAACGATCTCCGCATCCTCCGTGTCCACCGCCAGCCGAGCCACGAACGACCGGTCGATCTTCAACTCACTGACCGGCAGCCGCCGTAGATGCACCAGGGACGAATACCCCGTACCGAAGTCGTCGAGAGACATCTTCACGCCGTGCCCGGTCAGCCCGTTGAGGGTGTCGGCGGCGCGCTGGGGGTCCTCCAGGAGGACGTGTTCGGTGATCTCCAGCTGGAGCGAGCCCGGCGGGACACCGTGCCGGGCGAGGCGCGCGGCGACCGAGCCGGCGAAGCCGGGGGTGTGGACGTCGCGCGGGGAGACGTTCACCGCGACCGGCACGAACAGCCCCTGGGCGCGCCACCTGGCGACCTGGGCGAGCGCCGTGTCCAGCACGTACTCCGTCAGGTGGGGCATCAGCCCGGACGACTCGGCGATCGCTATGAACTCGTCCGGCGGCACCTTCCCGCGCTCCGGGTGCACCCACCGCACCAGCGCCTCGAGCCCCGCCACCTGACCGTCGAACCGGACCTTGGGCTGGTAGTGCAGCTGCACCTCGTGCGCGTCGAGCGCCCGCCGCAGATCCCCCAACAGGCCCAGCCGGTCAGGGGTGTTGGAGTCCCGCTTGGACTCGTAGACCTCTACGCCCGTACGGTCCCGCTTCGCCTGGTACATCGCGACGTCGGCCCGCCGCAGCAGCCCCTCGGCGTCGAGGGCGTGGTCGGGGAAGACGGCGACACCCGCGCTGGCCTCCAGGACGAGGGTGAGTCCGTCGAGGTCGAGCGGGGAGCTGAGCGCGGCGACGAGGTTGCGGGCGACCCGGGTCGCGGATGTCGTGGAGTCGGCGACGGGCAGCAGGACGGCGAACTCGTCACCGCCGAGCCGCGCGGCCTCCGCCCCGCGCGGCAGCGCCACCCGCAGCCGGTCGGCTATCTGCAACAGCAGCCGGTCACCGGCGAGATGGCCCAACGTGTCGTTGACCGACCGGAACCGGTCGAGGTCGATCAGCATGAGCGCGGCCTTGGCGCCGATGCGCTCGGCGTCGTCCAGAGCGGTCCAGATGCGCTCCAGGAGCCACTGCCGGTTGGGCAGCCCGGTGAGCGGGTCGCGCAGCTGCTCCTCGGCCCGGGCCCGGGCCATCCACAGGGTGGAGTCGAGGGCGATGAGCGGGATCGAGAACAGGGGCAGCAGGACCGGCTGGGCCACGGCGACCACGCAGATGAGCGGCGCGATACCGAGCAGGGCTACGGCGACCAGGCCCTGTCTGAGCAGGGCGGTGCGGGCGACGGTGGGCAGTCCGCCGTGGCGCGGGGCGTGCAGATACCAGAGCAGGGTGCGGGTCACGGCGAGGTACGCGACGGCGACCAGGACCACCTCGGGGGCGGTGTAGACCGTCCAGGTGTCCGGGTTCCAGGGCTTCTCGACGGACGGCACCCGGCCGAAGGCGCCCAGCACGAGTGCGCCGGCGGCTATGCCGAGGATGTCCACCGCGCCGTGCAGGACGCCCTGGCGCCAGCGGTTGCGCCTGGCTATGCCGACCAGGACGACGACCGTGAGGCTGACCATGCCGGCGGCGACCCAGCCGTAGAGCAGCAGGACGCCGAGGGTGAGGGCGGCGCCCGAGCCGGTGCCGCCCCACCAGCGGGCGCGGCCGAGGGCGACGAGGTGGCCGACGATGATGCCGGTCAGGACGGCGAGCGACCAGCCGACCGTGCCGGACGGGAAGAGCGCGTGGTCGCCGGTGAACGCCCGGAAGAAGCCGGCGCCGAGGACGAAGCCGGCCGCGACCACGACCGCCGTGGGCAGCGCGGGCCAGGTCAGATGGCGGTCGCCGTCGCCCGGCAGCCCGGAGCCCGGGTCGGCGGAGAGTGGTGCGGAGTGGCGGGCGTCGGGTGTGGAGTACTGTCCGGTGGCGCGCGGCTGGGTGGCGCCCGGACGCTCCACGGGTCGCGCTCCCCAACGACTCTCCCGCCAGGCGCCGGTGAGCCGGCGCAGCAGTGAGTCCGGGGGGGCGCTCTCGGTCGGTTCCATTCCCGTCCCTCTCACAGCCGGCGGTGCCCACGCCACGCGGTCCGATGCCCGACTTCCGTCAACGGCACCGCGTTTGGAAAACCCCTCCCCCTGCTCACCAAGAGCAGGGGGTTGCCCCAACCGCAGCTGGGCACGGCAGGTGCACACCTCAACAGTAGGCCGCAGAAGGCTTCCACGGGCAGCGGTCGTAGACGGTTGCCCGAATGCGACCCGGCCACCCGTATGCATCTGGTATGCGCCGATCGGGTGGGCTTCAACCGCCGCACCTCGCTACTCCTCGACCGGAAGCGCGACTTCGGCGGCAGCCTCGGGTCCCTGCTCCAACAGGACAACGAAGCCGTCCTCGTTCAGAACAGGCACCTTGACCTGCATCGCCTTGTCGTACTTCGAACCAGGATTGTCACCTACGACAACGAAAGACGTCTTCTTCGAAACAGAACCGGTCACTTTCGCTCCCCGGCTCTGCAGGGCGTCCTTCGCCCCGTCCCGCGTGAAGTGCTCGAGTGTGCCGGTGACGACCACGGTGAGACCTTCGAGCGGGCGCGGGCCCTCGTCCTCGGCGGAACCCTCCTCCTCCATCCGGACCCCGGCGGCCCGCCACTTGCGGAGGATCTCCTGGTGCCAGTCCTCGGCGAACCACTCCTTGAGGGAGGCGGCGATGATCCCGCCGACACCGGCGGTGTCCGCCAACTCCTTCTCGGTGGCCTGCTCGATCCGCTCGATCGAACGGAACTCGCGGGCCAGCGCCTCGGCCGCGACCGGGCCGACATGACGGATCGACAGGCCGGTGAGGATGCGGGCGAGCGGGCTGTCCTTGGCCGCCGCGATGGTCTCCAGCATCGCCAGCGCGTTCTTCTTGGGCTCGCCCTGCTGGTTGGCGAAGACCGTGACGATCTTCTCCTCGCCGGTGTTCGGATCGCGCTTGGGCAGCCCGCTGTTCTGGTCGAGGACGTACGCCTTGATGGGCAGCAACTGCTCGATGGTGAGGTCGAACAGGTCTCCCTCGTCCTTCAGCGGCGGGTCGGCCGGCTCCAGCGGCTGGGTGAGAGCGGCGGCCGACACATAGCCGAAGTGGTCGATGTCCAGCGCCTTGCGGCCCGCGAGGTAGAAGAGCCGCTCCCTCAACTGGGCAGGGCAGGCACGGGCGTTCGGGCAGCGGAGGTCGATGTCGCCCTCCTTCATCGGCCGCAGCGGGGTCCCGCACTCGGGGCACTCGGCCGGCATCACGAACTCCCGCTCGCTGCCGTCGCGCAGGTCGGCGACCGGGCCGAGGATCTCCGGGATGACGTCACCGGCCTTGCGCAGCACCACCGTGTCGCCGATGAGGACGCCCTTGGCCTTGACGACCTCCTGGTTGTGCAGCGTCGCGAACTCGACCTCCGAGCCGGCCACCGTCACCGGCTCGACCTGGGCGTACGGCGTGACCCGGCCCGTACGGCCCACGCCCACGCGGATGTTGACGAGCTTGGTGTTGACCTCCTCGGGCGCGTACTTCCACGCGATCGCCCAGCGCGGGGCGCGGGAGGTGGAGCCGAGCCGCCCCTGGAGGGGGATCTCGTCGAGCTTGACGACGACGCCGTCGATCTCGTGCGCCACGGAGTGGCGGTTCTCGCCGTAGTACCGGATGAACTCCCGTACGCCGTCGAGGTCGTCGACCACCTTGTTGTACGACGAGGTCGGCAGGCCCCAGGACTTCAGCAGGGCGTACGCCTCGGAGAGGCGGGTGAGGGGGTCGAAGCCCTCCAGGGCGCCGATGCCGTGCACGACCATGTGCAGGGGGCGGGTGGCGGTGACGCGGGGGTCCTTCTGGCGCAGTGAACCCGCCGCCGCGTTCCGGGGGTTGGCGAAGGGCTTGTCGCCGGCCTCGACCAGCCGGGCGTTCAGCTCCTCGAACTTCTCCATCGGGAAGTAGACCTCGCCGCGGATCTCCACGAGGTCGGGCACGCGGTCGCCGGTCAGGCGGTCCGGGATCTCCGCGATCGTACGGACGTTGGGCGTGATGTCCTCGCCCGTACGGCCGTCACCGCGGGTCGCCGCGCGCGTGAGACGGCCGTGCTCATACGTCAGGTTGACGGCGAGGCCGTCGACCTTCAGCTCGCACAGGAAGTGGTAGTCGGAGGTACCGACGTCCTTCTGGACACGCTCGGCCCAGGCCGCCAGCTCCAGGTCGTCGAACGCGTTGTCCAGGGAGAGCATGCGGGAGCGGTGGACGACGGAGGTGAACTCCGTCTCGTACGCCCCCGCGACCTTCTGGGTCGGCGAGTCCGGCGTGCGCAGCTCCGGGTACTCCTCCTCCAGCGCCTCCAGGGAGCGCAGGAGCTTGTCGAAGTCCGCGTCGCTGACGACCGGTGCATCGTTCACGTAGTACCGGAAGCGGTGCTCCTCGATCTGCTCAGCGAGCTGCGCGTGCTTCTCCCGTGCCTCTGCGGGCACCGCCGTCTCCGCTTGCCTGTCGCCGGCCACCGTGTTGTCCTTCCGTCACTCAGGGTTGTCCGCGAGGGATCTCGCCGCCCGGACGCAGTGGGCGAGGGCCTGGCGCGCGTACTCGGGAGAAGCCCCCGCGAGTCCGCACGACGGGGTGATCGTGACCGCCTCCGCGAGAAGTCCCGGTCGCAGCCCCAGCCTGCGCCACAGCGTCCTGACACCCATGACGCTACCGGCAGGGTCCGACAACGCGGTGTCCGTGCCCGGCACGACACCGGCGAAGAGCCGGGTGCCGGCCTCGACCGCCTCGCCGATCACGTCGTCGTCACGCTCGGTGAGGAGCGAGAAGTCGAAGGAGATCCCGGCCGCGCCCGCCCGGCGCAGCAGGGCGAACGGCACGTCCGGTGCGCAGGAGTGGACGACGACCGGGCTGTCCACGTGCACCCGGACGACCTCGCGGAGCGTGCTCTCGACGAGTTGACGGTCGACGGCGCGGTAGGTGCGGTAGCCGCTGGCAGACCTGACGTGTCCGCGCAGGACGCCGATCAGGGACGGCTCGTCGAGCTGCAGCACGATCTGGGCGCCGGGGACGCGGCGTTGGACTTCGCCGAGGTGGATGCCCAGGCCCTCGGCGAGCGAGCCGGCGAGGTCGCGGCAGGCGCCGGGGTCGGAGAGCACGGCCTCGCCGTTCCTCAACTCCAGGCCGGCGGCGAGCGACCAGGGCCCCACGGCCTGCACCTTGAGCGGCCCCTCGTACCCCTGGGTGAACTCCTCGAACGCGTCGAGGTCCTCCCCCAGCCACGCCCACGCCCGCTTCGTGTCCCGCCCCGGCCGGTCCCCGATCCGCCACCCGCTGGGCTCCACACGCGCGTACACCTCGACGAGCAGTCCCGCGGTCCGGCCGATCATGTCCGCGCCGGGTCCCCGGGCGGGCAGCTCGGGCAGGAACGGGAAGTCCTCGAAGGCCCCGGTCGCGGTCTTCGCGGCCTCACGGGCGTCGGTGCCGGGCAGGGAACCGACACCGGTGGCGGGACCGAAGCTGAACTGGCTGTTGTTGCTCACCCTGGAAGCCTACGGAACCCTCCGGGGGTGAAGCAGAGCCCCTGGGGGCTGCGCCCCCAGACTCCCGCTCCGGCCCCGAAAGGGCCTTGTCCTCAGACGCCGGACGGGCTGGGAAACGACCGGCGATTCAACGCATCCGGATCCTGAGCCGCCCCAGGAACGCGACCATCCGCTCCGGGTCCGCGACCTCCAGGTTGTTGCCGAAGCGGTCGCGCTCCCAGGAGACATCCGTCCCGCCGTGCACGCTGCCGCTCCCGATGAACTCGCCGTCGGCGTCGAGCAGGGCGATGGTCACGCTGCCGAAGCAGCGGCAGATGTCGTCGATGAAAGCGCCGGTCGTGGTGAGAGAGCGCAGCTCCGCGAGCTCCTCTGCGTCGAACACCTCACCTATGAGCCCCCGTTCGGCGAGCGGCCCATAGTTGTCGCCGCCTTCGAGGACGACCGCGGCTGCCGTGCGCCCCCAGACCTCGTCGAGCCAGTCCAGGATTTCAGCACCGCTCGCCCCGTTCACCGCCCCGGCCGCACCGTCAGGTCGTTGACCTCCGCATCCCCCGGCAGATCGATCGCCATCAGGATCGTCGTCGCGACCGACTCGGGGTCGATCCACTGGGAGGGGTCGTACTGCTTGCCCTCCTGTTGGTGGACCTTCGCCTGCATGGGGCTGGCGGTGCGGCCCGGGTAGACCGAGGTGACGCGGACGCCGTTGGCGTGTTCCTCGTGGCGCAGGGAGTCCGCCAGAGCCTTCAGGCCGTGCTTGGAGGCGGCGTACGCGGACCAGTCGGCGCTCGCCCGCAGGCCCGCGCCGGAGTTCACGAAGAGGACGTGGCCGCCGGACAGGCGGAGTTGGGGCAGGAAGTGGCGGGTCAGTTCGGCGGGGGCGATCAGGTTGACGTTGAGCTGGTGGCGCCAGGTTTTCGGGGTCAGCCCGCCCACCGGGCCCAGGTCGACCACCCCGGCGATGTGCAGGAGCGTGTCCACGCGGTCGGGCAGGGTCTGGTGGGAGAACGCCCAGCTGAGTTTGTCCGGGTCGGCCAGGTCGCCCACCAGGGTGCTCGCCCCGGGGTACTCCGCCGCCAGTTCCTTCGCGCGGCCCGCGTCGCGCGCGTGGAGCACGAGTTGGTCCCCGCGCGCGTGCAGCCGGCGGGCGACGGCCGCGCCGATACCGGAACCGGCCCCGGTGATCACATGTGTTGCCATGTCCGCCATGCTCGCATCAGCGGGTACCGAAAGACTCCTCCAGGTAGGCCAGCGCCCCCACCGGCTCCTCCGCGAAGAACACCAGGTCCGTGAGCGGGACCGGCAGGAACCCCTCGTCCTCCATCCGCCGGAACTGGGTCTTCAGGCCGTCGTAGAAGCCCGCGGTGTTGAGCAGCACGACCGGCTTGTCGGTGTGGCCGTGCTTCTTCAGCTCCAGGATCTCCGTCGCCTCGTCCAGCGTCCCCGTGCCGCCCACCATGACCACCACGGCGTCGGCCTTCTCCAGGAGGAGCTTCTTGCGTTCGGCGAGGTCGGCCGCGATCACCATCTCGTCGGCGCCGGCCCTCGTCCTCGCCGCCAGGAAGGTCACCGAGACGCCCACCAGCCGTCCACCGGCGGCCTGAACGCCGTCCGCGACCACCTTCATCAGCCCGACGTCCGAACCGCCCCACACGAGCGTGTGCCCGCCCTTGCCGAGCAGTTCCGCGAACTCGCGCGCGGGGCGCGTGTAGCGCTCGTCCAGGTCGGCGGCGGAGAGAAAGACACAGATCTTCATGTCGTCACCGTACGCGGGAAGAACCAGGGGCCCGCGAGTGCTTTTCCGGTATGGCCCAAGGACACACGATCACGATCGAGCAGGGCGACCGGCACGTCCGCGTCGTCCACGGCGACCAGGTGCTGGCGGAGAGCGACCGCCCCCTCGTCCTGAAGGAGACCGGTTCTCCGGTGCGGTACTACCTCCCCCCGGAGGACGTACGCCTCGACCTCCTGACCCCCTCCGAGACCCACACCCACTGCCCCTTCAAGGGCGACGCGTCCTACTGGTCGCTGCCGGACGCGCCCGACCTGGTGTGGGCGTACCCCGACCCCAAGCCCGACGTGGCCCAGATCAAGGACCACCTCTGCTTCTACGAAGTAGAAGTGTTGTGACCGATTAGTTCCCTGAGGTGCGGCAGTCTCCCGTTCCATGGACAAGAAGACTGTTTCGCGCGACGGCACCGCCATCGCGTACGAACGCATCGGTGCGGGTCCGCCCGTCGTCCTCGTCGGTGGCGCGATGACGACGGGCGACGGGCTCCTGCCGCTCGCGGCGCAGCTCGCGCACCGGTTCGGGGCCGTCCCGTACGACCGCCGCGGCCGGGGCGCGAGCGGCGACACGGCGCCGTTCGCGGTGGCCCGGGAGGTCGAGGACCTCGCGGCGCTGATCGACGCCGTGGGCGGCAGCGCGGCCCTCTACGGCCACTCGTCCGGCGCCGCCCTCGCCCTGCACGCGGTGGCGAGCGGCCTGCCGGTGACCCAAGTCGCCCTGTACGAGCCCCCGTTCGCCCTCGACTCGACCGGCGCCAAGGAGCGCGCCGAGTACACCGGGCGCCTCACGGAACTCCTCGCCGAGGGCCGCCACGGCGACGCCGTCGCCCTCTTCATGGCGCTCACCGGCGCACCCCCGGAGATGATCGACGGCGCCCGCCACTCCCCCATGTGGCCCGGCATGGAGGCCATCGCCCCCACCCTCGCCTACGACGACGCGGCCATGGGCGACGGTCTGGTGCCGGCGGAGCGGCTGGCGTCCCTGTCCGTCCCGGTGCTCACCATCGCGGGCGGCGCGAGCGCCGAGTGGATGCGGGAGGCCGCCCGGGCCGTGGCGGACACGGCGCCGGACGGGACGTACCGCACGCTGGACGGTCAGACCCACATGGTGGACCCGGCCGTCCTGGCACCGGTGCTCACGGAGTTCTTCGCCGACTAGCCACACGGGCCCGACATCACACGGACGGGCCCGGCATCGGCTGTCTCAGGCCATCGCCGTCGCCGCGCGCGTGGTCGTCGCGATCGTCGCCGACCCCACCACGCGCGTGTCGTCGTACAGCACGATCGCCTGCCCGGGGGCCACGCCCCGCACCGGCTCGGTGAACGACACCTCCAGGGTGCCGTCGACGAGTTCGGCGGTGACCTCGGTCTCGCCGCCGTGGGCGCGGAGCTGGGCGGTGTAGGTGCCGGGGCCGGTCGGGGCCGTGCCGCACCAGCGGGGCTTGACGGCGGTGAGGCCGCTGACGTCCAGGGAGGCGGCCGGGCCGACCGTCACCGTGTTGTCGACCGGGGAGATGTCCAGGACGTAGCGCGGCTTGCCGTCGGCGGCCGGGGTGCCGATCCGCAGGCCCTTGCGCTGGCCGATGGTGAAGCCGTACGCGCCCTCGTGCGAGCCGATGACGGAGCCGGACTCGTCGACGATGTCGCCCTCGGCCTTGCCGAGGCGGTTGGCGAGGAAGCCCTGGGTGTCGCCGTCGGCGATGAAGCAGATGTCGTGCGAGTCGGGCTTCTTGGCGACCGCGAGGCCACGGCGCTCGGCCTCCACGCGGATCTCGTCCTTCGTCGTGACCGTGTCGCCGAGCGGGAAGAGGGCGTGCGCGAGCTGCCGCTCGTCCAGGACGCCGAGGACGTACGACTGGTCCTTGGCCATGTCGGAGGCGCGGTGCAGTTCGCGGGTGCCGTCCTCGTTCACGATCACCTGGGCGTAGTGGCCGGTGCAGACCGCGTCGAAGCCGAGGGCGAGCGCCTTGTCGAGGAGCGCGGCGAACTTGATCTTCTCGTTGCAGCGCAGGCACGGGTTCGGGGTGCGGCCGGCCTCGTACTCGGCGACGAAGTCCTCGACGACGTCCTCGCGGAAGCGGTCGGCGAGGTCCCAGACGTAGAACGGGATGCCGATGACGTCGGCGGCGCGGCGGGCGTCCCGTGAGTCCTCGATCGTGCAACAGCCACGCGCGCCCGTGCGGAACGATTGCGGGTTCGCGGAGAGCGCGAGGTGGACACCGGTCACGTCGTGGCCGGCTTCCGCGGCGCGGGCGGCGGCGACGGCGGAATCGACGCCGCCCGACATGGCGGCGAGTACGCGAAGGGGGCGGGGGCGCTGCGAGGTCTCAGTCATAACCCTTCCAGGGTACGGGTCCTCGGGAACCGGGACCCGCGAGTATCCGTTGACGATCACATGGGGGAGACACAGAGCGATCAGAACCGTCAGGACGCCCAGGGCGATCCGGGCGACCGGCCGGCGAAGCCGCCCGGCACCGACGAGAAGCCGCCGGGCGGCACCGGCCGGCACCCCGGGCGGCGTGCGCTGCTCATCGGCGGGGCCGTGGCCGCCGTAGGGACCGCTGTGGTGGCCCGGGACGAGTTGGCGCGGTTGTGGTGGCGGACGCCGGGGGTGGAGAAGCCGCGGACTCCGGGGGCCGTCGATTTTCGGGGGGCCACGTGGGTGGCGGCTTCCTCGGCGAACTACCGGCGGGCCGACCGGCCGGACGACTACGCGATAGACCGGGTGGTCATCCATGTCACACAGGGCAGTTACGCGAGTGCCGTGAAGGCCTTCCAGGACCCCGGGCACCAGGCGGCCGCGCACTACATCGTCCGGCAGCGCGGCGACGTCACGCAGATGATCCGCGAGCTGGACGTGGCCTTCCACGCGGGGAACCGGTCGTACAACGAACGCAGTGTCGGCATCGAGCACGAGGGCTTCGTGGAGCGGAAGTCGTCGTTCACCGAGGCGATGTACGCGAGTTCCGCGCGGCTGACGGCCCAGATATGCGGGCGTTACGGAATCCCTGTGGACCGGGAGCATGTCATCGGGCATGTGGAGGTGCCGGGGACGGATCACACGGATCCCGGGCGGTACTGGGACTGGGACCGGTACATGACGCTCGTAAGGCGGGCACACCGGACGCAGGTGTGACTCGGGTCACAGGGCGGTTTGGCTATGAGTCGTTTCAGTCACGGCGGTGTCCGATGCGTCCCCTGTTCCGGATGTGACCTGGGGCACGCCAACTCGGCTTTCAGCCAAGGGGAGTTGGGGAGCGAGCCCGCACGCTTATCTTTCATAGATTGCTCTGCTGACTGCTAACAACCCCCCAGTCTTTACACAGCCCTTAGGTCAAATCTCTGGCCTCATGACACACACCAGCGAGCCCGCGTCCGATCAGAACAGAGACAACCAGGGCAACCACCGCAAGAACACGGCCGAGAAGCGCGACCACGGCAAGGACACCGCGGCCCGGGGCAAGGGTCTGCACCGGCGCAAGTTCCTCGGCGGCATGGCCGGCACCGGCATCGCGGCGGTCGCGGCGGCCGGCGGCGCCTTCGCCCTGCTGAACGGCGCGGCGAAGAGCAAGGCCTCCGCGGCGGACGCCACCCTCACCATCCCGGACCTCCTCGAGGGCACCACCACCGACGGCGTCACCACGTACACGCTGGAGGCCAAGACCGGCACCCACGAGGTGATCTCGGGCGTCACCAGCAGCACGATGGGCTACAACCAGGACTTCCTGGGCCCGACCCTGAAGTGGACCAACGGCGACGTGGTCCTTCTCAACATCACCAACGACATCGGCGAGGACACGACGGTCCACTTCCACGGCGCCCACGTGCCCGCGAAGATGGACGGCGGCCCGCAGGTCGCCTTCGCGGACGGCACGACCTGGTCCCCCACGTTCACGGTCAAGGACCCCGCCACCACGCTCTGGTACCACCCGCACGCCCTGGGCACCACCGCCAAGCAGGCCGTGCACGGCCTGGCCGGGATGATCATCGTCGAGGACTCCACGGACGCGTCCACCGCGCTGCCCAGCGACTACGGCGTCGACGACGTCCCGCTGATCTTCCAGTCCCTCGCCGTGGACACCGACGGGGACATCAAGTACGACGCGGCCGGCTACCGGCTGAGCACCACCACCTTCCCCCTCCTGCTCAACGGGACCAACGTGGACTCCACCACGCTCGGTTTCACCGCCACCAAGACCCGGACCCGGTTCCGCGCGCTGAACGCCTCGCCGTCCGACATCATCGTGATCCAGCGCAGCGACGGCGGCACCCTCACCCAGATCAGCACCGACCAGGGCTATCTGACCGAGGCCACCGAGGTGACCACGATCCGCCTGGTGGCCGGTGCCCGGGCCGAGTTCGTCATGGACCTCACCGCGGACGCCACCCTCCAGGCCGTGATCACCACCGGCTGGATCCGCGGCGGCAGCGGCACCTACGACGTCCTCGCGGTGACGGCCAGCGGCACCGACACCCCGGCCGACCTGCCCACCCTCAACACCATCGACCGGTACGACACGACCGACTTCACCGCCCGGACGATCACCCTGGGCCAGAGCGGCGCGACCATGCTGATCAACGGGTCGGCGGGCACCACCATGGCCGCGATGGCGATGATCAGCACGACGGTCGGCGCGAAGGAGATCTGGACGATCCAGAACTCCACCCAGCTGGAACACTCGTTCCATCTGCACGACGTGCCCTACCAGCTGATCTCCATCAACGGCGAGGATCCCACCGGGGTCCAGCTCGGCTGGTACGACACCTACGAGGTGGTCGGCGGCGGCTCGATCAAGATCGCCATGGAGTTCACCGACTTCTCCGACGACACCTATATGTACATGCTCCACTGCCATCTCCTGCAGCACGAGGACGAGGGCATGATGGCCTCCCTCATGGTGACGGAGAGTTAAGCGGGACGCCGAGGAGCAGCCCTCAGGTCAGCCCGGCGGCGCGAGCACGCTCCACCGCCGGGCCGATCGCCTTCGCGACCGCCTCCACATCGGCCTCCGTGGAGGTGTGGCCGAGGGAGAAGCGCAGGGTGCCGCGGGCCAGGTCCGGATCGGTGCCGGTGGCGAGGAGGACGTGGCTGGGCTGGGCGACGCCCGCCGTGCAGGCCGATCCGGTGGAGCACTCGATGCCCTGGGCGTCCAGCAGGAGCAGCAGGGAGTCGCCCTCGCAGCCGGGGAACGTGAAGTGCGCGTTGGCCGGGAGGCGGTCCACCGGGTCGCCGCCGAGGATCGCGTCCGGGACCGCCGTACGGACGGCGGAGACCAACTCGTCGCGCAGGGCGCCGATCTCGCGGGCGAACCACTCGCGCTGTTCGGCGGCCAGCCGGCCCGCGACCGCGAAGGAGGCGATCGCGGGGACGTCGAGGGTGCCGGAGCGGACATGGCGTTCCTGGCCGCCGCCGTGCAGGACGGGTACGGGGGTGTACTCGCGGCCCAGCAGCAGGGCGCCGATGCCGTACGGGCCGCCGATCTTGTGCCCGGAGACGGTGGCCGCGGCGAGTCCTGAGGCGGCGAAGTCGACGGGGATCTGACCGAAGGCCTGCACCGCGTCGGCGTGCAGCGGGATGCCGAACTCCCCCGCCACATCGGCGAGTTCGCGCACCGGCAGGACCGTGCCGATCTCGTTGTTGGCCCACATCACGGTCGCCAGGGCGACGTCGTCGGGGTTGCGGGCGATCGCCTCGCGCAGCACCTCGGGGCGGACCCGGCCGTAGGAGTCGACCGGGAGGTACTCGACGGTGGCGCCCTCGTGCTCGCCCAGCCAGTGGACGGCGTCCAGGACGGCGTGGTGCTCGACGGGGCTGGCCAGTACCCGGGTGCGGGCCGGGTCGGCGTCGCGGCGGGACCAGTACAGGCCCTTCACCGCGAGGTTGTCGGCCTCGGTGCCGCCGGAGGTGAACACGACCTCGCTGGGGCGGGCGCCGAGCGCTTCGGCGAGGGTCTCCCGGGCCTCTTCGACCGTGCGGCGGGCCTTGCGGCCGGAAGCGTGGAGGGAGGAGGCGTTGCCCGTGATGCTCAGGTGGGCCGTCATCGCCTCGACTGCCTCGGGAAGCATCGGGGTGGTCGCGGCGTGGTCGAGGTATGCCATGGTGACGCCGATTCTACGGGCCCCGGTGCGCACCCCGGAGGGGCGGGCGCCCGACGGGATCCGGCCGGTCCCCTAGAAGCTCCAGGAGACCGTGCTGTCCAGCTGCATGAAGGCCACGAGGACCAGCAGATCGGCGATGCCGAGTCCCAGGCCGAGGAAGGCCCGGCCGCGGCGGCCGGTGCCGCGCCACAGCGCCACGCCGGCCAGGGCGATGGCGATCGGGCCGAGGAAGACGTTGAGCACGAGCAGACCGACGAGGCCGAGGATGAAGGACGCGACGGCCATGCCGTCGGCGTCACGACGGCCGGTGGGCTTGACGTGCGGGTTTTCGGTGGTGCTGCTGTGTGCCGGTGCGGTGAGTTGCATGGCGGTTCGGCTCCCGAGGATCGGGTGGATGGTGGGTCGGGCGGTCGACTGGCAGCCGCGGATGGTCAGTTGGCGGTCGTACGGCTGCGGCGGCCGTGCCGCTCGCGGAGCGCGAAGATGCCCAGCCAGACGGTGATGACGGTGGCGGCGACAGCGGTGAAGGCGAGCGGCGCGTGGGCCACGGTGCCCACCACGACGCCGAACAGCAGGAGCGCTACGACGAGGAACAGCATGGGATGAATCCCCCTCCGAGTCGGCCGGGACGTCCGGGACGGCTCTCGTTACGTTTCGGTGAACGGTTGTAGTAACACTTGTTCACTGAACTTGAGTCTAGCGCGTCCGGCGACTTTCCAATTACGGAGAACAGTTGTTAACTGGATGACATGAGTCACACCCTCGGCATCCGGCAGGCACAGAAGCAGAAGACCCGACAGGCGTTGCTGGACGCCGCGTTGGGGCTGCTGGAGGAGCAGAGCCTGAGCAGTCTCGGCCTGCGCGAGGTCACCCGGGCCGTGGGCGTCGCCCCGACCGCCTTCTACCGGCACTTCCGCTCCACGGCCGACCTCGGGGTCGCGCTCGTCGAGGAGGCGCTGGGCAGTCTGCACCCGATGATCCGGCAGACGGTGGCCCCGGCGGACAGCGGCCAACGCATCACGCGGGCCGTCGAGTTGATCGCCCATCACGTGGACACGTATCCGGCGCACGTCCGCTTCATCGCGCGCGAGCGGCACGGCGGGGTGCAGCCGGTGCGGGAGGCCATCCGGGACCAACTCGCCCGGTTCGCCGAGGAGGTGAAGGCCGAGCTCGCCAAGGACCCCGAGTCGCGGGGCTGGCGCGACGACGACCTGCTGATGCTGGCCCACCTCTACGTCGACCAGATGCTCATCACGGCCTCGCTCTTCCTGGAGGCGCTGGAGGCACCGGCCGAGGAGCGCGAGCGGGTGGCCCAACTCGCCCAGCAGCAAATGCGGTTGATCAGCGTGGGGCGGCGGCACTGGCTCGGCTGACCACCACGCACGCGGGACATACGACAGGGGCGGCACGCCCGGTGTACGAGCGTGCCGCCCCTGTCGTGCGGGGCCGCGGTCAGCCCTGCTGCGGGGCCCCGCTCATCTGGCCGCCGCCCGGGCCACCGCCGCACCCGCCGCCGGGGCCGCCGCCCTGGCCGCCCTGCCCGCCGCCCCCGCCGGGGCCGCCGGTCGGCATGCCGGAGGCGTTGCCGGTCGGCTGGCCCGTCGGCTTGCCCGAGGCCGCGGCACCCGTGGGCGCGCCGGAGGGGGCGCCGCTGGGCCGTGCCGTGGCGTTGCCGGTGGGCATGCCGGAGGCGGAACAGGACTGTGTGGAACCGGAGTTGCCGCTGCCGGAGGACGACGACGAGTCGCTCGAACCGCAGGCCGCCAGGGCCAGGGGCGAGAGCGCCAGCAGGG
The DNA here is from genome assembly GCF_000716605.1 of Streptomyces sp. NRRL F-525. GTDB lineage: Bacteria > Actinomycetota > Actinomycetes > Streptomycetales > Streptomycetaceae > Streptomyces. The sequence continues at coordinate 236,146 of NZ_JNXE01000016.1, forward strand.
CCACTGCGGGGAGGAGACGCGCACGCTTCATGAGAAACAGCTCCAAAAACGATGAGGATGTCTTGTGACGGGAACTCAACCAACGCCGCTTAAGCCTTCGTTGTCGGAGCCCTGTCCCCACCCTGTGCGCGAAGTAAAGGGCAGCCCAAGAGACCGCTCTGACCTGCTACTTCACTCTCGGCCCGCACCTACTCGCTGGTACAGCTCCGTGACAGAAGCGGCCGCCGCGGCCACCTCCGCGCGTACCTCCGGCGGTGATACGACCTCCAACGCGTCGGCGAACTGGAGCAGTTGGCGTGCCTCACGGACGACTCCGTAGGACAGCCGGACCGTCACCCACTCCTTCTCGCCCTCGTCCTCGGGGAGTTCGGCGAGCGAGGAGGCGTTGAGGCGCAGGAACATGTCGAGGCGGGAGCGGCGGACGCGGACGGTGACGTCGAGTCCGCCGGGGCGTTCCTCGACCTGGCGGCGCAACTCCTCCCAGGCGTCGGCGAGTTCGACGCCCGGGCGGCGCTTCACGGGGTCGGGGAGGAGGGTGGCCGAGTGGACGCGGTCGGCGCGGAAGAGGCGGGGGCGCGCTCGACGGTCGGCGACGAGGTACCAGACACCGGCCTTGGAGACGAGACCGTACGGGTCGACGGTGTAGGTGCTCGGCTCCTTCGCCCCGCTGTGCCGATAGCGCAGCCGAAGCCGCCGGTCGGCGAAGACCGCGTCCTGCAACACGTCCAGATCCACGGCGGGTTGAGGCCCGCCCTTCCACCGCGTGGCGTCGACGAGGATGCGCCGCGAGGTCACTTCGGCGGCCGGCCGGTACGGCGCCGGCAGCGCGGCCATCACCTTGCGCAGCGCGGAACCGAGCGCGGCGTCGAGGCCGAGGGCGGCGTGGGCGCCCTGCGCGGCCAGGATGAACAGGGCGCGCGACTCGTCGGCGGTCAGTCCCGTCACGTCCGTACGGAACCCGGCGAGCAGCTCGATCCCACCGTGCCGCCCGCGCTCCGCGTACACCGGCACCCCGGAGGCGGACAACGCCTCGACGTCGCGGTAGATGGTCCGCACCGACACCTCGAGCCGGTCGGCGAGTTCGTGCGCGGGAACGCGCCCCCGGGTCTGCAGAAGCAACAGGATCGAGAGCAGTCGGTCGGCCTTCACGCCCCCAGGATCCGCCTCCCGGAAACCCCGCGCAAATGTTGACGGAAACTGTCAGGTTATGGATCCACCATCACTGCCATGAACCCCAACGCGAACGACCCCCGCCCCCTGTACACCCGAGCCACCGAGCAGGCCGCCGCCCTGATCAGGACGGTACGCCCGGACCAGCTCTCCTCCCCCACCCCCTGCCCGGAGTTCGACGTACGCACCCTCCTGAGCCACCTCACCGGCGGCACCCACCGCATCGCGACGATCGGCGAGGGCGGCGACGGCATGGCCGTACACCCCTTCGTCCACGGCATCGACGACAAGGGCTGGCCGACGGCCTACGACGAGGCCCGCACCCGGGTCCGCGCCGCCTGGGCGGACGACACCCGCCTGGACGCCCTGGTCCAGGTCCCCTGGGGCGAGGCCCCGGGCCGCGTCGCCCTCTCCGGCTACGTCATGGAGAACGTCACCCACGTCTGGGACCTCTCGGAGTCCCTGGGCCACCCCGTCCAACTCGACCCGGAACTGGCCGAGTTCGCCCTCGCCATCGCCCGCCGGGTCCTGCCGGACGAGGAACGGGACGCGGACACGCCCTTCGACACGGCACAGCCGGCGCCCGAAGGAGCTGACGCCTACGGGCAGTTGGCGGCTTGGCTGGGCCGGAAGCCGCTCGGCTGAGTCCGGCGCGGGCGATGTGCCGGCGGCCGCAGGCCGACGGCCGCGGATCGAGTACGGCGCCACGGAGATCGCGGTCCGCACCTGAAACCCCGCCGGTCCCTCTGCACCTCGACCGAACCGACACCCGAAGAAGCCCTCCCCCAAAGGGAGTTGGCGCCCCCGTCGAACCGCACGCCCCTCAGCCCAGCCTCGCCCGTGCCAACTGCCGTGACTGCGCGACGAGTCGGTCCGCGCTGTCCCAGATCTCCGCGTCCTCCTCCAGGAAGCCGCCGGCCAGGTTGCGGGTGGTGATGGAGACGCGGAGGGGGCCCGGGGCCGGGCGGGCTCGGACGTGGACGGTGAGTTCCACCGTGGGGACCCAGCCCTTCAGGCCGATCTCGAAGGCCGTGGGAGGGAGGGCGTCCACCGCGAGGAGAAGGGACAGCGGGTCGGCGTCGCGGCCGTCCGCCAGGCCGAACCAGGAGCGCATCTCACCCTTGCCGGAGGGGGCGCCCAGGGCCCAGCCGAGGGTGGACGGGTCGAGCTTGAGCATCAGGCGGTCGGCGATCGCCGAGCTGCCGGGGACCGGGGCCGGGGCGTCCTGCGGGCCGAAGCACTGGTCCATGGGCGGGAACACCGGCGGGCGTGCCGTCGTGCGGACGTCGTCCGGGAGGGTGTCCAGGTTGCCGTAGGAGGCCAGGACTCGGATGCGCTCGATCTCCCCGCCCTCTTCGTCGTACTGGAAGAGGGACGCCTGGCCGGTGGACAGCGTGCGGCCGGTGCGGACCGTGTCCGTGCGGATGACCGCCGGGCCCGGCTGGGACGCCGTCAGGTAGTGCGCGGAGATCGTGAACGGGTCGCTGTGCGGGAGCGCGTCCGCCAGGGCTCGGCCGAGGACGGCGAGGAGGTAGCCGCCGTTGACCGCGCTGATGATCGTCCAGCCGGCCGAGAGGTCGATGTCGTAGACGCCCGGGGCGCGGCGCGTGACCGCCGTGTCGCGGTCGAACTCACTGTCGCCGATCGTGGCCGGTGCGGCCCGCGTGGGTGCCGGGGCGGGTGCTGCTTCTCGCATGGATGAACCGTACAACATGACATTACTAAGCGGTAGCTTTGTTGTTGCGGGCATATGAAAACACCAGCCGGTTGTCCGCCGACCGGGTGAGGAACCGGCAATTTCTTGGTAAGTGTCCGAACTCGTCCGTGACCCGCGGCCCGTGATCCCCCTCTTTGGGGACATGAGCCTCACCGGGACCTCGTTCCTCTACACCGCAGTCGTGCTGACGATCGTCGCCCTCATACTGCCGCTCGTGCTGTGGTCGCGGATGCGCGGCCCCAAGGCCGTTCGCGTGGCGGCACGGGCCCTGATGCTGCTGTTCGCCCAGGCGACGGCCGTCACCCTGGTGTTCGTCATGGTGAACAACCAGAACAACCTCTACGACAACTGGGCCGACCTCCTCGGCACCGGCAACCACGTCCAGCAGGCCGCCAACCTCGGCAAGAACGGCACCGGGAACATCTCGCTGAAACGGTTGCCCAAGGTGAAGCAGGACTTCTCTCCCGCCGAGGGCCCGGGCATGCGCGCGGCCGGCGGGGTCGAGGTCACCCAGCTCAAGGGCCAGGTCTCCGGTGTCAACGCCGAGGTGTACGTGTGGCTGCCGCCGCAGTACAAGGAGCCCGCCTACCGGCACCACAAGTTCCCGGTGGTCGAACTGCTGCCGGGCTATCCCGGTTCGGCGAAGGCCTGGTTCGGGTCGCTGCACGCGAACGAGCAGCTGATGCCGCTGATGAAGAGCGGCCGGGTCGCGCCCTTCATCCTGGTCGCCCCGCGCACCAACCTGCTGGCCGGCGTCGACACGGGCTGCGCCAACATCACCGGCACGGTCAACGCCGACACCTGGCTGAGCGTCGACGTACCGAAGATGGTCATGGACAACTTCCGCGCGGAGCCCGCCCCTTCGGGCTGGGCGGTGGCCGGCTACTCGGCCGGCGCGCACTGCGCGGTCAAGCTCGCCGTCGCCCACCCGGACCGCTACCGCGCGGCCGTGGGCATGTCCGGCTACAACGACCCGATCGGCGAACGCAATTCACTCGCCGCGGCCAGCCCGGCCCTGCGCGCCGCGAACAACCCGTACCTGCTGCTGAAGGCGAAGAAGACCCCGCCGCCGATCGCGCTGTACATCTCCGGCGAGTCCGGCGACGGCTACCAGGCGGGCACCGCCCTGGCGTCCGTCGCCGAGGCTCCGACGACCGTGCACGTGGTGTTCCTGCCGCGCAGCGACGGCGGTCACACGATGGCGCTGTGGCGGCCGCAGGTGAAGGCGGTCTTCCGCTGGCTGACCCTGGAGATGGGCAAGAACCACCCGCACGCGAAGACCGGATCGGCTACTCCTCACGGACGGTCGACCTCCGGTTCCACGCACGCGGAGCTCGCCAGTGGAACCGCATCGCGAGCAGGCGCAACACGAAAGCGGTGACGACCGCGAGCCCGCTGGTGAACGGGCCCAGCACGTCGTAGCGGATGCAGACGGCGACCATGGTGGCGCCGACGATGGCGGGGACCGCGTACAGGTCGCGGTCCCAACGGAGCAGGGAGGGAGTCTCGTTGGCCAGGACGTCCCGCAGCACACCGCCGCCGACGGCGGACCCGAGACCGAGGGCCACCGAGGCGGTCAGGCCGAGCCCGTAGTCGTACGCCTTCACGGTGCCGGTGACGCAGAACAGGCCGAGGCCGGCCGCGTCGAAGACGTTGACGCCGGCCTGGATGCGCTCCACGTGCGGATGGAGGAAGAACACGAGGAGCGCGGCGAAGAGCGGGGTGCTGAAGTAGCCCAGGTCCGTGAAGGCGGCCGGGGGTACGGCCCCGATGATGAGGTCCCGGAAGACCCCCCCGCCCAGCGCGGTGACCTCGGCGAGCACGGCGATGCCGAACACGTCGAAGTTCTTGCGGACGGCCAGCAGCGCGCCGGAGATGGCGAACACGAAGATGCCGACGAGGTCGAGCGTGTGCTGGACGGAGGGACTGAACAGTTGCTGAAGCACCCCACATTCTTACCTACAGAAGGGTGCCTCCCTTTCAAAGCAAGGGTTACAGGGTCGGTTTCCCTGGCGTGAACAGCCAGGTCTGGAACAGGTCGTCGAGCTGTTGCCCGCTGATCTTCTCGGCAAGCTTGATGAACCCGGCCGTGTCGCCGTTGCCGTAGCGGTGGAGCTTGGTCCACGCGGGGAGCAGCTTGAAGAACGCGGTGTCGCCGATGCGTTCGCGGAGCATCTGGAGGGTCATCGCGCCGCGCTGGTAGACGGCCGAGGCGAACATGGTGTCCCGCTGCGGGTCCGCCACGACGGTCTGCCAGAAGGCGTTGTCGGCGGGGCGGGAGTTGTAGCCGGCCAGGAACGAGTCGTGCGCGGTGCGGGTGCCCTGGTGCTCGGCCCACAGCCACTGGGCGTAGGTCGCGAAGCCCTCGTTGAGCCAGATGTCCTTCCAGTGCGCGACCGACACGGAGTCGCCGAACCACTGGTGGGCCAGCTCGTGCACGATCGTCGTCTCGTTGCGCACGGCCGAGTAGGCGGGCTTGCTCTGCACCTCCAGCGAGAACCCGGCCTCCGGCATGTCGTCGACGATCGCGCCGGTCTCCTCGAAGGGGTACGGCCCGAAGAGCTGCGACCAGTAGTCGGTGGCGGCGGCCGTCACGGCGTACACGTCGACGCTGTTGCTGTTGGCGAGGACGGGGTCGATGGCGACGTAGATCGGGATGCCGCCTGGGGTCTTGCCGGTCTTGACGTCGAACTTCCCGATGGTGGCGGTCGCGAGATAGGTCGCCATGGGCTTGCTCTCGCGCCAGTGGGTGTACGTCGAGTCGCCCTTGCTGTACGTCGAGACGAGCCGGCCGTTGGAGACTCCGGTGAGGCCCTTGGGGGCCTTGATGCGGATGTCGTAGGTGGCCTTGTCGGAGGGGTGGTCGCTGGACGGGAACCAGGTGGAGGCGGCGTTGGGTTCGCAGGCGACGAAGACTCCGTCGGGGGTCTTCATCCAGCCGTAGTCGGAGCCGAACACGATGGGCCCGTTGAGGGGTTCGGGGACACCGCCGTAGGTGACGGCGACCGTGAAGTCCCTGCCCTTGCGGAGGAAGTCCCGCGGGGTGATGCGCAGTTCGTCGCCGGTGCGGGTGAACTGGGCCCGTCTTCCGTTCACTTGGACCTGCGTGACCTCCAGCTTCTGGAGGTCCAGGTCGAAGGAGGAGAGGTTCTGGGTGGCGCGTGCCGTGAGTGTCGTACGGCCGTCGAGGCGGTCGGTGTCCGGGTTGTAGGCGACATCGAGGGCGTAGTGCCGGGCGTCGAAGCCGCCGTTGCCCAGTTGCGGGAAGTAGGGGTCACCGATGCCGTCGGCGCCGGGGGTGGGGGCGGAGGAAGCGGCGATGACAAGAAAAGAGGCCGCCGCTGTCGCGAGGGCCCCCAGACGTGCCGAACGGGAGAGTGCCATGAGTCGTCCCTTCGGGTGCGTTTCCGATCAGACGGACGCGCTCGACTCTGCACTCTCCCGTTTCGCCATGAACATGACTTTACCAACTCGTCATGTGCTACTTGGCAGTTGACTCCTGATCGCCGGATTCCGCTTCGGGAGAAGCGGGGGCCGGGGCCTCGGGGGTCTCCTCGGAGGTGGCCGGGGCTTCGGCGGCGGGCGCCTCCGCAGCGGCTTCCTCCGTGTCGGCCACGGATTCGGCGGCAGCCGGCTCCGCGACGACAGGCGCCGTCGGCTCCGCCGGCTTCTCGGTCGCGGCGGGCGCAGCCACCTCCGCCGCCTCGGTCACAGCCGCGACCTCGGCTTCCGGTTCGGGCTCCGCCGACTTCTCCAGGACCGCCGCGCCCACCAGCTCCACCGCTTCCTTCGCGGCGCTCAGCAGGACCGTGTCCTGCGGGGCCTGGTCCGCGAAGTTCTCCGGGTGGTGGCAGGCGACCTGCTGGCCGGGCCGGAGCTCGATCAGCTGGGGCTCCGCCGTCCGGCAGATCTCCGTGGCCTTCCAGCAGCGCGTGTGGAAACGGCAGCCGCTGGGCGGGGAGATCGGCGAGGGGACGTCGCCCTTGAGCAGGATGCGCTCGCTCTTGGCGCCCCGGCGCTTGGGGTCCGGCACCGGCACGGCCGACATCAGGGCCTTGGTGTACGGGTGCATCGGCGACTCGTACAGCTTGGTGCTGTCGGCGAGTTCGACGATCTTGCCGAGGTACATCACCGCGACGCGGTCCGAGACATGGCGGACGACGGAGAGGTCGTGCGCGATGATCACGTACGTCAGGCCGAGCTCCGTCTGGAGGTCGTCCATGAGGTTGACGACCTGCGCCTGGATCGACACGTCGAGCGCCGAGACCGGCTCGTCCGCCACCACGAGCTTGGGCTTGAGGGCGAGCGCGCGGGCGATGCCGATGCGCTGGCGCTGGCCGCCGGAGAACTCGTGCGGGTAGCGGTTGAAGTGCTCGGGGCTCAGACCCACCAGCTCCAGCAGGCGCTGGACCTCCTTGCGCACCCCGCCCTCGGGCTCCACGCCCTGGAGCCGGAACGGCGCCGAGACGATCGAGCCGATGGTGTGCCGGGGGTTCAGGGAGCCGTACGGGTCCTGGAAGATCATCTGGATGTCCCGGCGCAGCGGACGCATGCCCGCCGCGTTCAGGGTCGTGATGTCCTGGCCCTCGAAGTGGATCGAGCCGCCCGTCGGGTCCTGGAGCCGGGTGATGACCCGGCCCATGGTCGACTTGCCGCAGCCCGACTCGCCGACGACGCCCAGGGTCTCGCCCTTGCGCACCTCGAAGTCGATGCCGTCGACGGCCTTCACCGCGGCGACCTGGCGCTGCAGGATCCCCTTCTTGATGGGGAAGTGCTTCTTCAGGCCCTCGACCTTGAGCAGCACCTCACGGTCCCCCGAGGAGGCCGCCTGCTCCGGTACGACCGCGGTGGCGGCCTGTTTGTTCGTATCGCTCACAGCTTCGGCGCAATCTCTTCGGTCCAGATCCGCGTACGGTCCTCAGCCGGGAGGTGACAGGCGGACCAGTGCCCGCCGGGAACCAGCTCCAGCTCGGGGCGCACGGTTCGCGTGACGTCGCCCTTGGGGATGTCCGCGTACGGGCAGCGCGGGTGGAAGGCGCAGCCCGAGGGGACGTTGATGAGGCTCGGCGGCTGGCCCTTGACCGGGATGAGCCGCTCCGAGGTCTCCCGGTCGATGCGCGGCATCGAGCCCAACAGGCCCCAGGTGTACGGGTGTTGCGGCTTCTCGAAGATCTCGTCGACGGGACCGCGCTCCACGCACCGGCCGCCGTACATGACCAGGACGTCGTCGGCGATCTCGGCGACGACACCGAGGTCGTGGGTGATCAGGACGACCGCGGAGCCGAACTCCTTCTGCAGATCCCGGATGAGGTCGAGGATCTGCGCCTGGACGGTGACGTCCAGGGCGGTCGTCGGCTCGTCCGCGATGAGCAGTTCGGGGTTGTTGACCAGGGCCATCGCGATCATCGCGCGCTGCCGCATACCGCCGGAGAACTCGTGCGGGTAGCCGTCGACGCGCTTGGCCGGCTCGGGGATGCCGACCCGGTCGAGCATCTCGATCGCGCGGGTGCGGGCGACCTTCTTGCTGACGTCGTTGTGCACCCGGTACGCCTCGACGATCTGGTCGCCGATCTTGTAGTACGGGTGCATCGCGGACAGCGGGTCCTGGAAGATCATGGACATCTGCTGACCGCGGAGCTTGCGCACGTCGTCCGGCGAGGCGTTGACCAGCTCCTGGCCGTCGAGCCAGATCTCGCCGGTCATCCGCACGTTCTTGCCGCGCGGGCCGAGCCGGTGCAGACCCATGATCGCCAGCGAGGTGACGGACTTGCCGGAGCCCGACTCGCCCACGATGGAGAGGGTCTTGCCCTTCTCCAGCGAGAAGCTGAGCCCGTCGACCGACTTGACCACGCCGTCGTCGGTCGGGAAGTGCACCTTGAGGTCGCGGACCTCCAGGAACGAACTCGGGGCTTTGCCGGGCGAGTTGACGGGCTCGCCCACTGCGGCGCCAGTCGCAGACAGGGGATCAAGGTCGGTCACGAGAGCCTCACCCGCGGGTCGGCGGCGGCGTACAACAGGTCCACCAGGAGATTTGCGATCACTACGAAGAACGCTGCGAGCAGGGTCACGCCGAGGATCGGGGGCAGGTCGTTGCTCTCGATCGACTGCACCGCGTACTGGCCGATGCCGTGCAGGGAGAACACCGACTCGGTGATCAGAGCGCCGCCGAGCAGCAGACCGAGGTCCATGCCGAAGACGGTGATGATCGGCGTCAGGGCGGCCCGCAGACCGTGCTTGACGACGACGTTGCGTTCCCGCAGGCCCTTGGCGCGGGCCGTGCGGATGAAGTCCTCGTTCATCGTCTCCAGCATGCCCGAGCGGGTGAGCCGCGCGTAGATGGCGGAGTAGAGGAGCGCGAGCGAACACCACGCCGGGAAGAGGGTGTTGGCCCACTGCGCCGGGTTCTCGGTGAACGGGACGTAGGTGCGGCCGAAGATCGGCCACTGGTACGTGAAGAGCAGGATGGCCAGGTTGCCCGTGAAGAACATGGGCAGCGAGACACCCGCGAGCGCCACGCCCATGAAGGCGCGGTCGAAGAACGACCGCGGCTTGAGCGCGGAGATCACACCGACCGTGACACCGGACAGCAGCCAGAGCACGGCGGCGCCGGAGGCCAGCGAGATGGTGACCGGAAGGCGGGAGGTGAGCTGCGGCCAGACCTCGACGTGGTCCTTGAAGGAGTAGCCGAAGCAGGGCGCGTCGCAGTGCACCGTGGTGGGGCCGAGGTTGTAGGTGGCGCCCGCCACGATCCCCTTGATGAAGTGCCAGTACTGCAGGTAAAGGGGCTGGTCCAGACCGAGGTTGTGCTTGACCGCGGCGATGTCCGCCGCGGACGGGCTCTTCCCGATGTACTGCTGGGCCAGCTGGTCCGCGGTCTGGCCGGCGAGCCGTGGCAGCAGGAAGAAGATGCCGAAGGTGACCGCGGAGACGACCAGCAGCAGGATCACCGCTGCGACCGTCCGACGGAGAATGTACGAGATCACGGGGATCGGCGCTGGTGCCCGCGGGCCGCAAAGCCCGCGGGCACCAATGCCTTCACCTGCCTTCCGGGGCTACGACTACTTCGTGGTGCCGATGTTGAGGTAGTCGTACTGGCCGCTGAAGGCCGCCGTCGACACCAGGTTGCTGTAGTTCGCCGGACGGGCCAGCAGAACCTTGAAGTAGGTCAGCGGAACGAGGGCCGCATCGCTCATGGTCTGCTTGTCGATCTGGGCGTACATGCTGTTGCGGGTCGCGACGTCCTCGGTGCCGATGGCCTTGGCGAGGAGGTTGTTGACCGTCTTGTTGTTGTACTGCGACAGGTTGGTGTTACCCGAGGCACCGATCGCCTCACCGTTCAGGATCTGCTGCTCGAAGCCGTAGCCGGAGGGCCAGTCGGCACCCCACTGCATCATGATCAGGCCGATGTTCTGCTGCTCGGTGAACTTCGGGACACCCGCGTAGTCGGTGAAGTACTTGCCCGACGGGTACTGCTTCAGGCTGGCGTTGATGCCGACGGCCTTCAGCGAGTTGATGATCGCGGTGGCCGCGGAGATCTCCTGCGGACGGTCGCTGCGGGCCGACAGGTTCGTCGAGATCGACGTCTTGCCGCAGGCCTTCAGCTGCTCCTTGGCCTTGGCGACGTCACCCTTGTTGCCGGTGGTGGCGTACTGGTCGGTCTTCTCGTAGCCGGTGATGTCCGGCGGCAGGACGGTGGTGGCGATCTCACCGCGGATCGGGCCGCCCTCGGCGGTCTGCACGGAGACCTTGTCGATGGCGTACTCGACGGCCTTGCGGCAGGCCACGTTGTCGAACGGCTTCACCTTGGTGTTGATCGCCATGTAGACGAGACGGCCACCGAAGGTGTTGTCCGTGCCGGCCTTCTTGTCGGCCGAGGTCAGCAGCTGCGCCTGGGTCGCGGCCTGGACACCCGTACCGCCCATGTCGATCGCGTTGCCCGCGAGGACGTCCTTGTCGATCGTGTCGGCGTTGACCTTCAGGTTCACGACGATCTTGTCCGGGTACTGCTTGCGCAGCGGGTCCGTCGCCGCGTTCCAGTTCTTGTTGCGCACGAGGACGGCCTGCTTGCCGTCCTGGTAGCTCTGGAACTGGTACGAGCCGGAGGACACGATGTTCTTGACGTAGTCGACGCCGGTGTCCTTCGCCTGCGGCACCGGAGCCGTCTGCGGCGCCGCGACCAGGTAGTCGAACTCCTGGAAGGCCGTGTTCAGGTGGAAGACGATCGTGGTGTCGTCGGGCGTCGCGATGGACTTGAGGCCCTCGGCGCTCTTGTCCTTGTACGGGCCCTTGTAGTCCTTGCCGCCGACCAGGAACTGCTGGAAGTAGTTCGGGCCGAGGGAGAGCACGTCACGCGCGAAGTTCGAACGCTCCACGGCGTACTTGACGTCCTTGGACGTGATCGCCGTGCCGTCCTGGTACTTCAGGCCCGAACGCAGCTTGTACGTCCAGGTCTTGCCGCCGTCGCTGGAGACACCCTTGCTCGCGGCGAGGTCCGGGACCAGGGTGTTCCCCTTGGAACCGGGGCCGGGCTCGAACGTCATCAGCGGACGGGCGTACAGCCGGCTGAAGTTGTACATGTACGCGTAGTACGTGTTGCCCGGGTCGAACGAGTCCGGAACGTCGGACAGTTCGTAGGTGACCGTCCCGCCCTTGTGGGTAGAGGCGTTGACGACGTCCTTGGTCGCTGCGTTGGCCCCAGCCGCCTTGGTACCACCGTTGTCACTCTTACTGTCATCGGCCTTGCTGCAACCTGCCATGAGCAGTGTCGCGGAGCCGATGGCCGCAACTGCGGCCAGCGCTGACCTTCGCATGATGGTCTGCTTCCTCCATTGTCGGAAACTTGATGGACTCTCGGGTGCGGGCCCTAGCGGCTGCGGGGGTCGAGAGCGTCGCGGAGACCGTCGCCCAGCAGGTTGAACGCCAGGACGGTCACGAAGATGGCGAGGCCGGGCACGATCATGTACGCGGGGTCGACCTCGTAATAGGTGACCGCGTCCCGCAGCATGCCGCCCCAGGATGCCTGCGGGGGCTGGATACCGACCCCGAGGAAGCTGAGGGACGCCTCGAAGAGGATGTTCGTCGGGATGAGCAGCGTCGAGTAGACGATGATCGGGCCGACCAGGTTGGGCAGCAGCTCCCGGAAGAGGATGTACGGCGCCTTGGCGCCCATGCCCCGGGAGGCGTCCACGAACTCGCGCTCGCGCAGGGCGAGGGTCTGGCCGCGGACGATCCGGCCCAGGTAGGGCCAGTTGAAGAAGCCGATGACGAAGATCAGCACGCTCAGGTGCAGCGGCAGGCCGTTGAGGCCGAAGGCACCGCCCTGCAGGGTCGCCGAGATGGCGATCGCGAAGAGCAGCAGGGGGAAGGCGAGGAAGGTGTCCATCAGACGGCTGATGATCGAGTCGACCCGGCCGCCGTAGTACCCGGCGACGACGCCGAGGATCGTGCCGATCACGTTCGACAGGATCGTGGCGCCGAAGGCGACCACCAGGGACACCCAGGAGCCCTCGAGGATGCGGGTGGCGACGTCCCGGCCGAACTGCGGGTCCACGCCGAGCGGGTGGTCCCAGCTCATGCCGCCCCAACCGCCCTTGGGCAGCGAGGTGTTGGCGTCGATCAGGTTCTGGTGGAAGGCGTCGGGATCCAGCCCGAACACCGACTGGATCGGACGGGAGAGTGCCGCGACCAGGATCAGCAGGACGACGATGACGCCGCCGGCGACGGCGACTCTGTCCTTCTTGAACCGGGTCCAGGCGATCTGTCCAAGGGAACGGCCCTCGATCTGCCCCTTCTCGGCGCCGGCCAGCACAGCCTCCGGCTGCGCCCCGGCTTCCGCCCCCGTGGTCTCGATCGGTGCGGTCACTGTGACCCGACCCCTCTCGCCGGTGGTTACCGGCTTACGCCTGCCGCGGATTAGCGGCTTTGTCGACTTGCAGTGGACATGGGTCCCTGGACCCTGTGTCTGAGTCGCGAGTCTTCAGCGTGGCTGCGATCACCCGCCAGGTCTGACGGCGAAAGTATGCGCAACCGTGATGCTTAACTAGGGATTCCGTTATCCGAACAGTGGGTAACGCACCCCGGACGCCGGACACTTGGGACAGAACAGAGATTCGGCGTCTTTCGGGGCACCACACCGCCGTCTACGCGCGAAGAAATGTGTCGTAGACGTAAATCCTGCGGAGAAGCTGGGAAGAGGACTCGCGGGTTCAGTATCCACCACGGACGGGTGGGTATCCGTACCCGCCCGCCTGAGCGGGTGCCGCGTGGGCCTCACGGTCGTAGAACGGGCGGGCGTTCGCCCGCAGCCAGAGCGCGACCGGGTCGTACTCGTCGGACATCGCCACGGTCGACACCGGCAGTCCGTCGGGGACCGCGCCGATCGACTGCTGCATCATGCCGCGCACCGAGTCGACGGCGGGCGGGCTGGTGTCGTAGACGTCCAGACCGATCGCGAGATACGGCGCTCCGAGCGCGGGCTGGACCCAGGCGCGGCGCAGGGCGCGGACCGCCGGGGTGCGGTGGGCGTTCTGTGTGAGCAGGGCGTAGAACTGCGGGACCTCGATGCCCGGTTCCGACAGGCGCAGGGGCCCTGCGGGCTGGCGTTCCAGGCCGGTGGCGATGCGGCGGAGGTCGAGCCAGGGGATGCCGACGCCGCCGCCCGGCGCGTGCGGGTTGAGCCAGAGGCCGAAGTGGTCGGGGTAGAGGGTGCGGGCCACGTCGAGGCCGTCGACCACCTCGTAGGAGCGGTTCCAGCCGCTCGCCGACAGTTCCTGGGCGGAGGTGACGCAGGGGGCGTAGCCGTACTTGTCGACCTGCATGTTTCCGTACTGGGCGTCCGGGGAGCCTGACTGGCCGTGCCACAGGAGCATCCAGATCTGACCGGAGTGGGGGGTCGCGAGGGCGCGCAGGAGCGCCTCGTAGGCGTCGTAGCGCCCGGGCGTCACCTGGCGCAGCATGTGCTCGACCTGGCCGGTCGCTGTGCCGCTGGCGCTCACGTGTACCGCCCCTTCTGGTAGTTGGCCTGCGTTGGGAAACAGCTTAAGCGCCCGAGGGGTGGGGGCCTTGTGTGCGTTGGCGAGTGCGGGTCGAGTGTGGCTGGTCGCGCCGTTCCCCGCGCCCCTGGGGAGTTGGCCCTTGGGCCGACTTCTAGTGACCCTGTGTATAGAAGGGGCGCACTGTCTGGCGCATCCAGTCCGCCACCGGGTCCTGGGTCACGTCCAGGAGGACCAGGTTGACCTGCCACTGGACCGTTACCTGGCCCAGGGCTCGGGCGAGCGCTTCCATCGGGGCCGCTCTCAAGTCGCCGTCCCAGTTGGTCAGTTCTACGCCTACGAACATCACGGGGGCGGCTGTTTCGATCGAAGCCAGGCAGCGGCGGGCCGAGCCGACCACGCCGATCGCGGCGAACTCGGCGGAGGCGGCGGCGAGGAAGTCGACAGGGTCGTCCTGCCAGTCGGGTTCGAAGAGGCGGACGCGGCCGCCGCTGGTGGGGCCGTCGAGGGCGGTGCGGCCGATGCGGCACAGCTCGGCCACCGCGAGCGGCGGGAGCGGGACGCCGACCATGCCGCCCGGGTTCACCGCGATGCCGACCTGCGGCGGCAGCCCGCGGGCGAACTCCACCGCCGGCGCGATGGTGAACGACAGATGCGAGCCGACGACCTGGCGGAACTGCTCCTCGGAGCTGAAGACCGGGACGTACGCCTGCCCCTCGATGTCCAGCGTCGGCAGGTCCAGGGGGCCGCTCTGCGGGCCGCCGCCGCTGGGGAGCGGGACCCAGACGAAGCTGCGGCCGAGCACCTCGACGATCCGGCCGCCTGCCGAGGGCATGCCGAGGGACACCGAGAGCACCTCCTCCAGCTCGTTGCCCGGCCATCCGCCGTGCGGATGCGGGTGGGGGTACGCCTGACCGGGGAAGTCCGCCGGGAAGTCCATCTACCTACCGCCTGCTGGTGAAACCGCCTGCTGTAACCCTGCTGTGGCTGAAAAGGCTAGCGGCTCAGTCCGCGAAGTCGATCCGGCGCAGCACGTCCGCCGCGTCCCGGTCCAGGAGGACCGCCGAGCCGACACCGTGCGGCAGTTCGCCGCGCTCCACCGCGCGCAACAGGCGCGCGGCGGCCCGACGGTGGCGCAGGAACGCGTACCGCGAGACCCCGCGCCCTCGCTCGCGCTGCCCGCCGAGCGCGGTGTCCGGGCTGACGTCGAGGAACACCAGGTGCAGCGCCCCGCCCCGGCGCCCGGCCGCCCGGGCCAGCCAGCCGCGCACCCAGGTCTGCGTACCGCAGTCGTGCACGACGGCTCCGGACGCGGAGCGCAGGGCTCGGTGCAGTCCGGCGTAGTGGGCGAGGCGGACCAGGGGGCGGTAGGTCGCGTAGGGCAGGACTCCGGACATGCGCGCGTCCCAGCGGTCCCGGGTGTCCTGGCTGTCGACGCGGACCCCGTTGCCCCCCGCCACCGCGCGCCGCATCAGCGTGGACTTGCCGCTGCCGGGCAGGCCGGTGACCACGACCAGGTCGCGGGGGCCGAAGCGGAGTCCGTGCGGGCTGTGCCCCGCGCGCTCGCGGAGGTCGCGGACGACCGGTGCCGGGCGGGCCTGGCATGCCTCTCTGGCCGGGGCCGAGGGCTGCTTGGGCAGCGCTACGGCCGAGGTCGTGGCGTACACCGTGGTCCTTGTCACCGTGATCGTCCTCCCTGCGGGGTCAGGAAAGGTTCTCCCCACTGAACGTAAAGAGAAGGTAATGCACGGTGTCTCGCGGTTCGGTTCGCGTCCAGCCACAGGCCTGTTACAAAGCCTGTGCGATGATGTGCCCGCCTAACTGCATACCGGCCGCTTGAATCCGCGCGGGAGAGTTCCCAGTCGTACGTCGCCTGGGGCGCCGAAGGAGCAAGTCCCTCCCTTGAATCTCTCAGGCCCCGTTACCGCGCGGGCGAGGCACATCTGAAAAGCGGACCGCCGGCGACGGTGGTCCCACCCAAGGTGCAACCCATGTCCCGCGCGCGGTCATGGCGAACCTCTCAGGTCCCGATGACAGATGGGGAGGAACGACCTCGCCGTCATGCCTTGGGAGACCGACCGATGAGCAGTACCGCCACCCCTGAGACGCGCCGCACCGCGCTGGACGCGCTGCACCGCTCGCTCGGTGCGACGATGACCGACTTCGCCGGCTGGGACATGCCGCTGCGCTACGGCTCGGAGCGCGACGAGCACCTCGCCGTCCGCACGAAGGCCGGCCTCTTCGACCTCTCCCACATGGGCGAGATCACCGTCACCGGACCGCAGGCCGCCCAGCTCCTCAACTACGCCCTCGTCGGCAACATCGCCTCCGTGGGCCTCGGCCGCGCCCGCTACACCATGATCTGCCGGGCCGACGGCGGCATCCTGGACGACCTGATCGTCTACCGGCTCGCGGACACCGAGTACATGGTGGTGGCCAACGCCTCCAACGCGCAGGTGGTGTTGGACGCGCTCACCGAGCGGGCCGCGGGCTTCGACGCGGTCGTCCGCGACGACCGTGACGCGTACGCCCTGCTCGCCGTGCAGGGCCCCGAGTCCCCCGGCATCCTCAAGTCGCTCACCGACGCCGACCTCGACGGCCTGAAGTACTACGCCGGTCTGCCGGGCACGGTCGCGGGCGTCCCCGCGCTGATCGCCCGCACCGGGTACACCGGCGAGGACGGCTTCGAGCTGTTCGTGTCCCCCGGTGACGCGGAGAAGCTGTGGCTGGCGCTGACCGAGGCCGGGGCGCAGGTCGGGCTGATCCCGTGCGGGCTGTCCTGCCGGGACACCCTGCGCCTGGAGGCCGGGATGCCGCTGTACGGCCATGAGTTGACGACGTCGCTGACGCCCTTCGACGCCGGGCTCGGCCGGGTCGTGAAGTTCGAGAAGGACGGCGACTTCGTCGGGCGCGGCGCCCTGGAGGCAGCCGCCGAGCGCGCCGCCTCGCAGCCCCCGCGCGTCCTCGTCGGGCTCGTCGCCGAGGGCCGCCGGGTCCCGCGCGCCGGGTACCCCGTCGTCGCCGACGGCCAGGTCATCGGCGAGGTCACCTCCGGCGCCCCCTCCCCCACGCTGGGCAAGCCCATCGCCATGGCCTACGTCGATGCCGCGCACTCGGCGCCGGGCACGACCGGTGTCGGCGTGGACATCCGGGGCAGCCACGAGCCGTACGAGGTCGTGGCGCTGCCCTTCTACAAGCGCGAGAAGTGACAGTCGTCGTAGCGTCACGTCTGTGACCCGGGGCGGATCGCCCCTGCCTGTCGATGTCCTTCGTAGTCCCCCATTCATCAGCACTCCCCCGCGTACAGGAGAATTCAGGCCATGAGCAACCCCCAGCAGCTGCGCTACAGCAAGGAGCACGAGTGGCTGTCGGTCGCCGAGGACGGCGTCTCGACGGTCGGCATCACCGAGTTCGCGGCCAACGCGCTCGGCGATGTCGTCTACGCCCAGCTCCCCGACGTCGGCTCCACGGTGACCGCGGGCGAGTCCTGCGGTGAGCTGGAGTCGACGAAGTCGGTGTCCGACCTGTACTCGCCCGTCGGCGGCGAGGTCACCGAGATCAACGAGGACGTCGTGAACGACCCGTCGCTGGTGAACTCGGCGCCCTTCGAGGGCGGTTGGCTCTTCAAGGTGCGTGTCGCGGAGGAGCCGGGCGACCTGCTCTCCGCCGACGAGTACACCGCGTTTTCCGCCGGCTGAGGAGTCGTAGAAACATGTCCGTCCTGAACACGCCCCTGCACGAGCTCGACCCGGACATCGCCGCGGCCGTCGACGCCGAGCTGCGCCGGCAGCAGTCCACGCTGGAGATGATCGCCTCGGAGAACTTCGCTCCGGTCGCGGTCATGGAGGCGCAGGGCTCGGTCCTCACCAACAAGTACGCGGAGGGGTACCCGGGCCGTCGTTACTACGGCGGCTGCGAGTACGTCGACGTGGCCGAGCAGATCGCGATCGACCGGGTCAAGGAGCTGTTCGGCGCCGAGTACGCGAACGTGCAGCCGCACTCGGGCGCCTCCGCGAACCAGGCCGCCCTGTTCGCGCTGGCCAAGCCCGGCGACACGATCCTCGGCCTGGACCTGGCGCACGGGGGTCACCTGACCCACGGAATGCGGCTGAACTTCTCCGGCAAGCAGTTCGACGTGGTCGCCTACCACGTGGACCCGACGACCGGTCTGGTCGACATGGCCGAGCTGGAGAAGCTCGCCAAGGAGCACCGCCCGAAGGTCATCATCGCGGGCTGGTCGGCGTACCCGCGCCAGCTGGACTTCGCCGAGTTCCGCCGGATCGCGGACGAGGTCGAGGCCTACCTGTGGGTCGACATGGCGCACTTCGCGGGCCTGGTCGCGGCGGGGCTGCACCCGAACCCCGTGCCGTACGCGGATGTCGTCACGTCCACGACCCACAAGACGCTGGGCGGCCCGCGCGGCGGGATCATCCTGGCGAAGAAGGAGTTCGCGAAGAAGCTGAACTCCTCCGTCTTCCCCGGCTTCCAGGGCGGTCCGCTGGAGCATGTGATCGCGGCCAAGGCGGTCTCCTTCAAGGTCGCCGCGAGCGAGGACTTCAAGGAGCGGCAGCGACGTACCGTGGAGGGGGCGCGGCTGCTGGCCGAGCGTCTCGTCCGGGACGACGTGAAGGCCGTAGGCGTCGATGTCCTGTCCGGTGGTACGGACGTGCACCTTGTCCTGGTCGACCTGCGGAACTCCGAGCTGGACGGCCAGCAGGCCGAGGACCGGCTCCACGAGGTCGGCATCACGGTCAACCGCAACGCCGTCCCGAACGACCCGCGGCCCCCGATGGTGACGTCCGGCCTGCGCATCGGCACCCCGGCGCTGGCGACCCGCGGCTTCACGGCCGAGGACTTCGCCGAGGTCGCCGACGTCATCGCGGAGACGCTGAAGCCGTCGTACGACGTGGAGGGCCTCAAGGCCCGCGTGACCGCGCTGGCGGAGAAGTACCCGCTGTATCCCGGGCTGTAGCCCTGAGGGGACACCGGCGCACACTGGAAGGTGCGCGCCGGTGTCCTACCCCTGCACCACCCCGCACGTCTTGCGTTCTGAGGAGTCACCGTGGCCATCTCGGTCTTCGACCTGTTCTCGATCGGCATCGGCCCGTCCAGCTCCCACACGGTCGGCCCGATGCGGGCGGCCCGCATGTTCGCGCGCCGGCTGCGCAACGAGGAGCTGCTGGACTCCGTCGCCTCCGTCCGCACCGAGCTGTACGGCTCCCTCGGCGCGACCGGCCACGGCCACGGCACCCCGAAGGCGGTGCTGCTCGGCCTGGAGGGCGAGTCGCCGCGCACGGTGGACGTGGAGGGCGCGGACGAACGGGTCGAGCAGATCAGGGAGTCGGGCCGCATCCGCCTCCTCGGCGAGCACGAGATCCCCTTCTCCTACGACAACGACCTGAAGCTGCACCGCCGGAAAACCCTGCCGTACCACGCGAACGGCATGACGCTGTGGGCGTACGACGAGGCAGGCACCGAGCTGTTGTCGAAGACGTACTACTCGGTGGGCGGCGGTTTCGTCGTCGACGAGGAAGCGGTGGGCGCCGACCGGATCAAGCTGGACGACACGGTCCTCAAGTACCCGTTCCGCACGGGCGACGAGCTGCTGCGCCTCACCCAGGAGACGGGCCTGTCGATCTCGGCCCTGATGCTGGAGAACGAGCGCGCCTGGCGCACGGAGGAGGAGATCCGGGCCGGGCTGCTGGAGATCTGGCGCGTGATGCAGGCGTGCGTGTCGCGGGGCATGTCGCGGGAGGGCATCCTGCCGGGCGGCCTCCGGGTCCGCCGCAGGGCGGCCATGTCGGCACGCCAACTCCGGGCGGAGGGCGACCCGTTGGCCCACGCGATGGAGTGGATCACGCTCTACGCGATGGCCGTGAACGAGGAGAACGCGGCGGGCGGCCGCGTGGTGACGGCCCCGACGAACGGCGCCGCCGGCATCATCCCGGCGGTCCTGCACTACTACATCAACTTCGTGCCCGGCGCCGACGAGGAGGGCGTGGTCCGCTTCATGCTCTCGGCCGGCGCCATCGGCATGCTCTTCAAGGAGAACGCCTCCATCTCCGGCGCCGAGGTCGGCTGCCAGGGCGAGGTCGGCTCGGCGTGCTCGATGGCGGCGGGCGCGCTGGCCGAGGTCCTCGGCGGTTCCCCGGAACAGGTCGAGAACGCGGCCGAGATCGGCATGGAACACAACCTCGGCCTCACCTGCGACCCCGTCGGCGGCCTCGTCCAGATCCCCTGCATCGAACGCAACGGCATGGCGGCGGTGAAGGCGGTGACCGCCGCGCGGATGGCGATGCGGGGGGACGGGTCGCACAAGGTGTCCCTCGACAAGGTCATCAAGACGATGAAGGAGACGGGGGCGGATATGAGCGTGAAGTACAAGGAGACGGCCCGGGGTGGGCTGGCTGTGAACATCATCGAGTGCTGAGGGCGTAGGCCCTGACCAGCGCGTTCGCGTCTTTCAGCACTGTCAGGGCCTTCCGTGATCACGCGACGGAAAGTCCCTGGAAACTCCCTGGGTTGTCCCACGGGACAGACACCTGACCTGGGGAATCACAACACCCTCAATTACTGCTTCGCTTCGCACAGGCCGCCGACAACCGCGAGAATGTATCAAATCGATCCCCTAAGACCACCACAGGGGTACCATTCGATACATGAGTGCTGCGGAGACCTCACGCCTGGAGCAGCGGCTGACCGGCCTCGCCCCCACGTTCACGACGGCACAGGCACGTCAGGCCCTGCTTTCCCCCCGTGATCTGGCGTCCTTGGTCGCGGCGGGAGAGATAGACGAACTGTCCCGGGGTGTCTACCGACGGGCAGACGCACCAGAGACAGCGCACGCCGATCTGCTGGCCGTGTGCGCGCGGGCTCCGCGTGCCGTGGTGTGCGGTGAGTCCGCCCTGGCCCTGCATGAACTCATCGACGACATCCCTACAGCGGTACACATCGCCGTGCCGCGCGGTACACGCCGCCCCACGATCTCCTACCCGCCCACCGTAGTGGCGCAGTACGCCCAGACGACCTTCGCCCTCGGCGTCGAACGATTCGAAGCAGCCCCAGGAGAAACCATCCCCGTGTACAGCGCCGCCCGCAGCGTCGTCGACGCAATGCGCCACCGCAGCCGCATCGGCGAGACCCTCGCCCTGTCCGCGCTCGGCCGCTATCTGCGCCAGGGCGGACGCCGAAACGTCGGCGAACTCCAGGACATCGCGCGCGAGTTGGGCGCTCTCTCCGTCATCCGCCCTGCCGTTGAGGCGGTGCTCGCCTGATGGCCAACCCCACGCGTGACACCACCGCCGGCCGCGTCTACAACGACCTGCGCAACCTGGCCCGACGCACCAGCCGGTCAACAGACGAGATCATGGTCGAGTACGTCCTCGAACGCTTCCTCTACCGCCTGGCCACATCGCCCCTCGGCCGCGAACACTTCGTCCTCAAGGGTGGCCTGCTCCTCGCCCAGTTCGGCGCACGCCGGATGACCCGCGACATCGACATCCTCGGCCGCTCGTTCCCAGGCACCGAAACCGAAATCGTCCACAGGATCGCGGCCATCGCCGCCACCGAGATCGACGACGGAGTCGTATTCGATCCCGCGACACTCAAGACCGTGCCCATCCGCGAGGAGGACGAGTACCACGGCCTGCGCCTGTCGATGGCCGCGTCCATCGCCCGGGCCCGGCTCAAGCTCCAATTGGACGTCAGTTTTGGTGACCCCGTCACCCCTGGACCTCAGACCATCAACTACCCACAGCACCTCACCGCGGAAAGCTTCCAACTCTTCGGCTACCCGCTCGCTACCGTCATCGCCGAGAAACTCTCCACCGCCGTCTCACTCGGCGATCTCAACACCCGCGACCGCGACTACGGCGACCTCTACCGCCTGCTGACGCTCAACGACCTCGACGGCCAGGAACTCACCACCGCACTGAACGCCACAGCCGCACACCGCGGCATCACCCTGAAACCCCTCAGCACCGCCATCAGCGACCTCGGCGAACGTCGCCAGACCTCGTACACCGCCTGGCGCCGTCGGCAAGGTCCCGCGGCAACCGGCTACCCCGAACGCTTCACCGACGTCGTCCGACGGGTCACCGGCTTCGCGGACACACTTCTCAACGGCGAGGCTCTCACTCTCACTTGGAGTTCGGCGACCCTCACGTGGTCATGAACCATACCCGGCCGACCGGCCAAACCTTCGGGGCGAACCCGGGAACTACGCATTGCGAGGGCCTGCACGATCGTGACGGTCGCTGACCCGTGATCGCGCTCGATCCGCTTTTCCCTCGTCAGGGAATCAGCGCGCCGGGGCGTGATAAATGCTGTGGCGCGCGCCGGAGGTACTTCTGTCCGCCCTGACGTGGGCCGAGGCCGGTCCGGGACACTGGAGGTGTTCGTTCCGGTCGAAACCGACGCTTCTATGATGCCGGTGAGCTCGCAGGTCAACATGGTGCCGAGGGCCATCCATGGGAACCGTGGAGTGTTGCTGTGAGCACGCGCGTGAGAATCCTTGATCCACCCTGGCCCTCCCGGAACGTGGACGTTCTGCATGAATGCTGCGCCAGCCTGGACATCAGCAAGAAGGACGTCAAAGCGCGCGTCCGCAACCTGACCACGGAGCGGCCGGGAACGTTCACCACCCAGAGAACCAACAAAAACCTACCTGCAGGCCCGCTACAAACGGATGACTGCCCGCCGCGACCCCGAACGCGCCATCCGCCGCGCGATCACCGCACTCAACCAGCTCGGATACACCATCACCCTCAACCTGGTCCAAGACGCAGCCTGACCATCCATAGCCCAAGTGCCCGGCGGCTACCACGACCACCGGGCACCCAGCCCTGCCCGAACAGCCCCCGATCTGGACCTACTTACGCGTCAGAGGCAGCAGCCCGCACACCATGGGCGGCTGACCGCAAACTCGGTTGGGGACGAGAAGTAGATCGAGTGTTGCCGCCCTGGGACCACCGACCGCCTGATGATGAGGGCCGAGGATCAGTCGTCGTAGCACTCGGTGACGAGGAACCGCGTCCCATCGAGTACCCCTCCGACAGGCACCTCGGCCCACTTGGCAAGCAGGTCCGGTTGGCCTTCAACCCGGTTCAACAGATCGGCGATCTCATCAGCGCCCGGCGACCTGGGGAGTACACAGCGAACTACCGCACTACCTGTCGCGCTGTCGCAATCCCCGTAGTCCTCATCGGGGTCATCGGGTACCCAGCGGCCGATCTCGACGTGCCAGGAATCGGCGCCGCCGTCACCGGGCTCCGGCGCATGAACAGACAGGTAGTACCCATCTGAATCGTACGGCTCAGCGAAGATCGCAAGGTTGGCCTCTTCCAGTCCCCCCAACATGGCAGGGAACCGAGAGCAGGCGGTGACCAGCACCCGCAGGTTTGCGACGGCCTCCTCACGCTCCTCGGGGGTGGTCCCTTCTTCGAGACGATCCAGCTGCTCACGCGCCTCACGGCTCAGCATGTCCACCCCGCCGTCATACGTCACGAACGGCTGGCCGAAGTCCCAAGAACGCCGGCCATCCGTCTCGGGCACGGAAGTTCCCTCTGAGTACTCGGCGAGCGCCTCGGACAACTGCCGTGCTTCCGTTTCCAGTTCCGCGTGGATCGCGACGCGGATGGGCTCAGGTACCGCCGTCAGAGCTTCGTCCAAATCGGCAAGCGCCTGGTGGAGTTCCAGACAGGTGTACTCGTACCACAGGCTGTGCGTACCACTCAGAAGATCGGCGCGCGAAGCCACGTCGGTCAGCGCTGCAAGGTGCTTCGTCGGATAGTGCGCCACCCCGTGGTCACGACGATCATAAACGCTCACCGGAACGGTGGTGAGGGCTGAGACCCGATTGAGCGCGTCAACGATCGGTGCTGCGAGGGCGGATGTGGCCAGGCTGGTGACAGTCGATGACTCGACCCCGCCCGGCCCCTGGTAGGTCGCCAGAATCTGCGTCTTCCCGCGGTTCGCGTGCTGAGAGTAAACGGTCATGAGAACGCCTTTCGACCACCGAGCCGAGACAGCCTGGTGGTCACGGAAGAATGCGGAGAGAGGCGGTGGCGAGGGCGCGTTCCGACGCTCCGTACCTCGAAGAGACCGGCGGTGGCCCAGGTCCTATCCCGAGCTCCTTGCCTCCGTGCACCCCAGGTGTACGTGTAGCACGCCGCAACCAGCTTGCCTGGCTTCGCGGGAGCAGGTGGCTGCCGGCAAGGCCAACACTGCCTGGTGTCACCGGCAGCCCCGGCCGAGGAGGAAGCATCCCCTGCCAGCGTCTTCCCACGCCCAGTCGCCGGGTCTGCTGCAGGTTCCGCTTGCCTCTCGCCCGCGGCGTCCCAACTTGTGGCGAGGCAGTCTTGGTTGAGAACCGCCTTCCTCGCCCGTTGCCGTTCCTGGTCAATGATGCGATCCGGGCTTGCGGTTCGGGTTCATGGGCCGAAGTGCACGAACGCCGCCCACAGGCTGGACTGACCACCGAGCCGTTTCCCACGGCCGCTGGGGGTGTCCTCGTCCAGGACACCCCCAGCGGCAACTCCCGTGCCGTGCCCACCACTTACCGGTGAGGACCGTGCGCGCACCCGCACGAGGACTATGCTGCTGCACGGACGTCCCAGACCCCGGCGGCTTGTCGTAGCTCGACACAGATGGTTGCGGGGAGCGGATTCTTCGTCCGTCGCCCGGCGCATCCCTGGAGGGATCTGGGTGGGTCCGCCGTCCTGGAGCGCAGGCCCACGGACCCGTCCCCGTACCCGCTCCGCCGAACGTACGCCCCCCGCCCGCAGCGCGGCCCGGGCGCCGGAACTCCCGTCGTCACCACACCCGTTGCCGGATGGTCCCCCGAACCGAGGCGTCATGCCCCGCACGCAGCTCACCGTCGACCGCCACGACCGAAGGACACGGGCACCGACCACCCCGGCCGTGAGTCCCGGCCTCTCCGGGGACGCACGGTGACCGCCCGGTCGGCCCGGATCCAGGTGCTGGTCGCCGAGCAGGCGGCGCGGCGCGGTGGGCGGGCCGGGGTGGTGGACGTGTGCACCGCGGCCGTGGCCGCGCTCCCGGTCGGCGGGGCGGGGCTGTCCGCGATGTCCCGCACCGCCGCGAGCCATCCGCTGTGCAGCACCGACGACATCAGCGAGCAACTGGAGGAACTGCAGCTGACGTTGGGCGAGGGGCCGTGCGTGGACGCGTTCCTGGACGGTGCGGCCGTCCTGACACCGGACCTCCTCACGGGCCAACTCCAGGACCGCTGGGCCGTGTTCGCGGACGCGGCCCTGGAGGCCGGGGCACGCGCGGTGTTCGCGCTCCCCCTGCAGGTGGGCGCGATCAGCCCGGGAGTCCTGGACCTGTACGCCGACGTGCCGACCGTACTGAACGGCGAACAGCTGGCCGACGCCCTCGCGTTCGCCGATCTCGCGACGCTGCTCCTGCTCGACGCCCGGATCGACGGGTCGGGCGGCCCGTCCGCCCAACAGGCCCCGGCGGACCGGGACTTCTGGAACCTGGACGGATACCGCGCGCAGATCGACCAGGCCACCGGCATCCTCACCGTCCAGCTCGGCATCGGCATCGACGAGGCCTTCGTACGGCTGCGCGCGCACGCCTATATGCGGGGGCGCCGGCTCGCCGACGTGGCCGCCGACATCGTGGCCCACCGGCTCCGCTTCTCCCCGCACGCCGAGCCGGACCAGGACGACCGGTCCGACGAGGACACCTGACGCGTCGACGTCGGCCGACCGACGCGCCGCACTTCCCGCCCCCTCCCGGCGGAACCCGGTCCCCAACGAAGGTGACACGATGAATCAGCAGCTCCTGGCCAAGACCTTCGTCGAACTGGCGGACAACCTGGTCGCCGACTTCGATCTGATCGACTTCCTGCGCCTGCTCACCGACCGCTGCGTGGGCATGCTCGGAGCCGACGCGGCGGGCGTGCTGCTCGCGGACCGCGACGGCGAACTGCGCGTGATGGCGGCCTCCGACGAACAGGTGCGCCTCCTGGAACTGTTCCAGCTCCAGAACGACGAGGGCCCCTGCCTGGAGTGCTTCCGCTCCGGCGCACCCGTGGTCGTCCCCGATCTGACCCGGGAGGCCGAGCGCTGGCCGCGCTTCGTCACGACGGCCCACCGCAGCGGTTTCACCGCCGTGCAGGCGCTGCCGATGCGGCTGCGGGACGAGGTCGTCGGCGCCCTCAACCTCTTCCGGGCCGCCCCCGGCCCGTTCGACCCGGCCGGCACCCTGATCGCCCAGGCCCTGGCCGACGTAGCGACCATCAGCCTGCTGCAACAACGCTCCAGCCACCGCAGCACGCTCCTCAACGAGCAACTCCAGACCGCCCTGAACAGCCGCGTCCTGATCGAACAGGCCAAGGGCAAACTCGCCGAACGCCTCGGCATCGACATGGAGCGCGCCTTCACCACCCTCCGCGGCTACGCCCGCGCGCACAACCGGCGCCTGTCGGACGTGGCCCGCGCCTTCGTGGACGGCTCCGAGCCGCTGCCGGGTCTGGGGTCGTGAAGTAGCTGCGGCTGGGGTCCTGGCCTGCCGCTCTACGGTCCGGACGGCCGCCGCCGCTATGAAGTGACGGCGGTCGTGGCCACCGGATAACGGTGGACCGGTGGCAGGCCGGGCAGCAACCCCGGCCAGACCGTGTCGATGACATGCGCGCTCGGCGTGAACAGCGGCTGGGCCAGGGTGGGCAGATCGGCGACCTCGTGCCACTCCCAGCGGTGGATCAACTGCGGTTCGGTGACGGTCGGTTGACCGGTCCAGGCGGTGACCCGGACGGCTCCCGTCAGCCGGGGCATCCCGTGCGTGGAGTCCATCAGCAGGGCCAACAGCCGCGCGCCGCCCGGGATCGGGTCCGCCTTCAGGCCTGTCTCCTCCTCCAACTCCCTTACGCCCGCCTCCAGAAAGCCCTCGCCGGGGTCGTTCTTGCCACCGGGCAACTCCCAGACCCCGCGCACCGACCAGCCCAGCAGGATCCGGCCCGCCGAGTCCGTCACGACGACACCGGCACCGGTGAGGGCGTGCGGTGAGGGCCGCTTCTTGCCCGCGCAGGTGACGGCCCCGGGAGCGGGATCACGCAGGACGACGAACGCCAGCCCGTCCGCGTCGAACCGTTCGGCCACCGCCCAACTCCCGCACAGCGCACGGATCTCCTCGTCGTCCAGGGCGATGGAGCGCCTGCCGTCCCCCGCCTCCTCCGCGACGGGCGTGATGACACAGACGACGCCACCGGGTCGCAGCCGCTCCCGCAGCCGGTTCATCACCCGGGTGCGGTCGTGCACGAAGGCCCAGCCGAGACGGAGGGTGATCAGGTCGTAGGCGGGATGCGGCAGGGCATCGAGGCTGTCGTGCTCGAAGTCCAACAGGCGGTAGTTCACGGCCGAGTTGGCGGCGGTGGGCTGGGCTCCGGCGCGAGCACGGGCGAGGGCTGCTGGCGCGAAGTCGACGGCGTCGACCTCGTACCCCGACTCGGCCAGATGCCGGGCGAGTTCACCCAGCCCGCAGCCGATGTCCAGGGCGTATCCGCCACCCTCGGGGACGGGCGCGTGCTCGGCGAGCAGCGCGCGTTCGGAGTCACGGAGCGGGCTGAAGGTGTTGCCGTCGGCGTAGTGCGCGTCCCATGCGTCGGTCACGGGGTTCTCCTTGCGAAGCGGTGATCGGTCAGCGGTCGTTCGACAGGGCCAGGAGCTCGGCGAACAGGCCACCGCCATGGGCGAGTTCGTCGTACGTACCCTGTTCGACGATGCGACCGTGCCGCATGACCACAACCCGGTCGGCGATCTTCGTGTTGACCAGCTGGTGGGTGACCACGATGGTCATCCGGCGGGCGGCGATCGCCTTGATCTGTTCGAGGACGGCGTGTTCGCCGCGCGCGTCCATCTGGCTGGTCGGCTCGTCCAGGATGAGCAGGTCCGGCTGCCGGTACAGGGCCCGCGCACAGGCCAGCCGCTGCCACTGGCCGCCGGACAGTTCGGTACCGCCCCACAGCTCGCGGGCCAGCAACGTGTCGAGCCCGTACGGGAGTTCCTCCACCGACTCCCGCAGCCCTACGGCGTCCAGCGCCTCCCACACCAACAGGTCGTCCTGTGTCCGGGGCTGGCCGAGGGTGACGTTGTCGCGGACGTTGAGGGGCCACTGGGCGAAGTTCTGCGGCACCAGTCCCGACAACTCCCAGAGCGTGTCCGGGGCGAGACCCGCGAGGTCGTGCCCGTTCCAGCTGACCGTGCCCTTGTCGGCGAGGAAGATGCCCGCGAGGAGCCGGGTCAGCGTGGACTTGCCGGAACCGTTCTCGCCGACCACGGCGAGGATCTCCCCGCGCCGCACGGTCAGCGAGACCCCGGCCACCGCCGGGATCTCCTTGCCCGGGTAGCAGTAGACGGCCTCGTCGAGCCGGATCTCCTCCACCGGCTGACCTGGCCCCAACTCCCCGCGCCTCGGGGCGCGTTCGTCGGCGAAGGCGAGGAAGCCCTCCAGGTCGGCTAGGTAGAGGGCGGTGTGGAACATCGCGGCGCCGTAGACGACGAGTTGGCCGAGCGCGGCGAGGGTGGTCTGGACGGCGACGACCGCCGTGGCGGCGATGGCGGGTTCGACGCGTCCGGTGGCGGCCAGCCAGGCGAGCGCGGCCCAGGTCGCGATGAGGAAGACACCGCCGATCGCCGAACTGGCCAGCACGATCCGCAGCATCCGCGGCGCCACGTCCAGGACCCGGCGGTCGATGCGCTCGGAGATCGTCCGGTGCCAGAAGCCGAGGTAGGGGACCATCCCGTTGGCGCGGATCTCGTCGGAGAACTTCGGGCTGGTCACCCAACCCCGCATGTTCTGGCGGACGTTGCGGTCGCCGATGTTGGCGTAGTGCGTCTCGTACTGGACCTTCGCGTGCAGGATCGCGCCCACACCGGCGGGCACGACCGCGAGCAGCAGCAGGGGCAGCATGAGCGGGTGCAGCACGGACAGCACCCCGCTCGCGCTGACCATCCGGACCACGGCGGCGGTGAAGCGCGTGGCGTCCTGCACCATCACATGGCCCCGGATCACCCCCATCTCGGCGGCCTCCTGCCGGTCTGCGAACCCGTCCTCGGCCCGCGCGGCGGCCTCCACCCGGCACACCGCCTCGACCAGGGAACTGTCCGCCGCCGTGGTCAGCCGCGGGGTGATCCGCCCGTCCGCGTACGAGGACAACGCGCTCGCGACCCGGCCGACCGCCGCCGCGACGGCGATGACCAGCAGCGCGGGCAGCGCCTGATGCAGCCGGTCACTCACGGGCCCGGCGGCCAGCACCGAGCGCATCGCCCGCGCGGTGGACAGCAGCAGCACCACGGCGGCGGCGCCGACGGCCAGTTGGCAGCCGGCCAGGAGGAGGACTGCGGACCGGTCGATGGCCCACGCCATCCGCGCGGTCTGCGCGAGGACCGAGGGCAGGCGCGCGCAGAGTTTCCCGAACTCGGCCTCGGCCAACGGGTTCTGGGCGTGCCGGCCCTCGTAGCGGAGCTCGGCGGGCTGCGGTGGCGGCACACGCGTGGCGGTCCCGGGCAGCGGTGCCCGGCCGGTCGTCCCGGCGCTCATCGGGCCGCACTCTCGGCGCGGCGGGGCGTCAACTGCCGTTCGGGCAGGCGGGGTTCGGGATGCGTCATACGGCAGCCTCCCCCGACGGCTCCGGTACTAGCCGCCCGAACGCCGACCCCGTGCAGCGCGGTCAGGCAGAGCAGGGCGCGCTTCTCCTCCGGGATGAGGGGGCGGCCGTAGCCCGTGAAGAACGCGGTTCTCAGGCGGGGTTGTTCTGCCCAGGGTCCGCGGGCCAGGGGGACGAAGTCCTGGACGACGGGGGCGAACCGGGCCCGCTCGAAGGCGATCAGCGCGAGGGGTTCCCGGGTGCCGGACCACCGCAGGGTGTGCTCGTCGACGTGGCCGTGGATGTAGCCGAGCGGGACCCGCCCCAGGGTGCGGAGTTCGGCGGCGCGGGCCAGCACGAACTCCCTTTCCTCGGGCGGCATTTGGTCTCCGGACGCGTGGACGCTCCGCTCGGCGCTGTCGGCGGTGCGGCGTAGTGTCTGGGCCGCTTCCTCGCGGGCCGCGGGGGTCAGTTTTCCGGCCTGGTGCAGTTGGGCGACGAGGGCGCCGGCCTTGCGGTGGACGGTCTCCAGCGCGGCGCCGGTCGCCCTGAGGTCGCTCAGCGGGGTGCCGGGGAGGGCGGTCATGAGCAGGGCGAGGTGCTGGGCCGAGGTCGCGGTGAGGCGAGGTGCGCGGCCGGGGCCGAGGTAGGACACGGCGTGCCGGTGGGCGAAGGTCTCGCGGGTGAAGGCGAGGGGGGAGGCGGCGAGTTTCACGCAGAAGCGCCGGCCGCTCTCCGGTCGTGTAGTCACCTCCCACACGCGCGAGGGGTGGGCGGCGGAGGCGTCGCGGAGACAGGTGAGGGGGCCGATGACGGATTCGGCCCAGGCCCGGACGGGGTCCGGCAGTGTGGTCGCTCCGGTCATGCCCCCCACCTCGGTGCGCGTCGTGACGTATCCGCGTCGGCGGCGGCCGTGGCGTCAACCTCGTGCATCGCGGGCGGGAGCGGGACCGCGACCGCGGGGGTGCGATGTTCGAACGCGAGCGGGACGAGGGCGGGGACGGGCACGGGATTCATGGCAACCTCCTGCGGTCGGTGCGGTGACTCGGTGCCAGAAGAACGTGCCTGATCACGATGCCGTCACGGGTGCGGACGGGCGAACCGTCGGACGAAAGTTCGAGGACGCGGGTGCCGCCCTAGGGGCCGCTGGGAGGTGTGGCCACGATCCGGTGTTCGATCGGCCGTACCGGGAGCCGTCACCTGATCGAGGGATTGCCGGACAGCACTGAACCGTCCCGGTGGCGCGGGGCATCGGCCACTGGGACGGTGCATCGGGCGGGCTGTTCAGCCGCGCGGCGCGGTCAGGCCGGGGCGGCGACCGGGAGGTCCGACGCGTCGTCGGGGCGTGCCTCGCCGTCCTCGTCGACGTCAGGGGGGATCGTCGAGACGGCGCTGGAGTGGAGGTCCTTCGTGCGGAGCATCGTGAAGCCGATGACCGCGGCGACGAAGCCGAGGATCGCGCTGAGGGTCATCGCTCCGTGGAAGGCGTTCATGAACGCGTCCTGTCCGGCGGCCAGTACCTTCTCGCGCAGCGCGTCCGGTGCGGCCTTGACGACGGCGTCGAGACCACCGGCGCTGATGCCGTGGGCGGCACTCTCCGCGGTGTCGGCGCCGAGCTGCTTGCCCACGGCCGAGGAGGTGAAGTCCTTGGACACGGTGTGCTGGAAGTAGGCGCCGATACCGGCGATGCCGACCGCGATGCCGACCTGCTGGAAAGTCTCGTTGATGCCGGACGCGACACCGGACTTGGCCGGTTCGGCGACCCCGATGGCCAGCGCTGCGCGGGCCGGGTTGAAGGCGCCCATGCCGAAGCCGGAGACGACCAGCGCCGGGACGAGCACGGTCCAGGACGAGTCCGCCTCGGTGAGGTTCAAGCACAGGATGCCGATGGCCATGACCAGGGTCGAGCCGCCCAGCAGGATCCGGAAGGGGACCTTGCCGATGAGGCCGCCGCCGAGCGCACCGGCCACGAACATCGCGCCGGTCAGCGGCAGGAACCGTAGACCCGTCCCCCACGCGTCGACGTGCAGCATGTTCTCCAGGTAGCTGGTCTCGAAGAACACCGAGGGCAGGGCGCCCGCGTTGCCGATCATCGCGACGAGGGAGATGCCGACGAAGGTGGGGCTGCGGAAGAACGCCGGGTCGATCAGGGCGCGTTCACCGAGCCGGCGCTCGATGGCGACGAAGACGACCAGGAAGAGGACGCTCACCGCGTAGAGGCCGAGCGTGTCGGCGCTGGTCCAACCCTCCACCGGGCCACGGACGGTGGCGTGGACGAGGGCGCCGAGCGCGAGGCTGAAGGTGCCGAGGCCGGCCCAATCGGTGGGGTGGGCCCGGGTGTTGAGGGATTCGCGGACGCGCAGCGCGCCGATGAGGAGGGCGAGCACGCCGACCGGCACGTTGATGTAGAAGATCCAGCGCCAGGACAGCGCGTTGATCAGCGAGCCGCCGATGAGCGGTCCGGTGGCGACGGCGAGGCCGACGGCGGCGCCGAACGCGGTGAACGCGGTGGCCCGTTCCTTGCCGTGGAACTCATGGCTCAGCATCGCGGGGCCGACCGCGAACATGATGGCGGCGCCGACTCCCTGGACGGCCCGGAACCAGCTCAACTCCCCTGCCCCGTCGGCCAGTCCGCAGGCCAGGGACGCGGCGGTGAAGACCGCGAAGCCGACCTGGAAGACCTTCTTGCGGCCGATCCGGTCGGCGAGCGAGCCCGCCGCGACGAGGAAGATCGCGAGCGTGAGGGCGTAGGCGTCGAACACCCACTGCAGGTCGGCGAAGCTGCTGCCCAGACTCTTGTGGATCTGCGGCAGCGCGATGGAGACCACGCTCAGGTCGAGCATCAGCATGAACGAGCCCAACGCGACGATCCCGAGTGTCCACCACCTAGTGGGAGATGGTGCGCGTTCTGCGGACATGCGGGGACCTTCCAATCACCAGGAACTTTGGACCTTAGGATCCATAGATGATGGAAATCTAGATGATTGGAAAGTCATGAGTCAACGCCGCCACGGTCGGCACGGCGAGCGAAGTAACCCGGAGTGACGACCACCGGGCACGACAAAGCCCGCGGCACCGGTCGGCACCACGGGCTTGCGGGAATTCGGGGTTGTTCTACGTCAACTCGCGGACGTTCTAGGTGAGTTGGAGCGCGTACTGCGTCAACTCCCGGACGGCGTCCGTCAACTCAAGCCGGCTCCTCGTCAGTCCGAGCAGACCGACGCGGGCCAGCGGCCGGCCATCAGCGTGCCGAGCATCTTGCGCAGCACCCCGCGCTCGTCCTCGGAGAGCGCGCCGAAGAACGCCGACTCGACCTCCGTGGCCACCCGGTCCGCCATCGCGAGGGCCTCGCGGCCGCTCTCGGTGAGGATCAGGTTGTAGCGGCGCCGGTCGGCGGGGTTGCGGCGGCGCTCCACGTACGCGTTGCGCTCCATCTCGTCGATCACCGTCACGACCGTGGTCGGATCGAGGTTGAGCAGCCGGCTCAGATCCTGCTGGGAGAGCTCGGGCCCACCGGCCAGCGCGGCCAGCACGAAGAAGTCGCGGATGCGCATACCGACCGCGCCCAGCGCCTTCTCCACGTCCTCGACCAGCACCAGCCCCGCCTTGTGGAGCAGATAGCCGGGACGCTCGGCGATGAGGAAGTCCTCCCGGGGGGACACCCCGTACTGCTCCGTGCCACCGGTGCGCACCATGAGCCGACTCCTTCGATCGTCGCAATCTCCACCATCGAAGATACAACGTTCTCAGCGTGCTCCGGCAGGCGCCGTCCGATGCGCCGCAGCGCCCCCGTCGGCGGAATCCAGCCCTTTCCGGACTGGAGTACCGTGGCATCACCGAGCGCACCTCGCACGCCGTCAGCCGTTTCGGCGTCGCCCTCGGGGAACGGCAACGCCGGAGCGCTTCGTGTTCCGGCCGGAAATGAGCCGCCCCACATGAGCCTGATGAGTCTCGGAGTACTGCACTCCTCCCGCAAGGAGAACGAGTTCCGTCTGCCGCTGCACCCGCGCCACCTCGAGCGGATCGCGCCGGACATCCGGGAGAGAATCTTCCTCGAACAGGGCTACGGCGAGCGGTTCGGCCTCGCCGACCACGCGCTGCGGCCCCTCGTCGGCGGACTCCGATCCCGTGAGCAGCTGGTCGCGGAGTGCGACATCATGCTGCTGCCCAAGCCCATGCACGAGGACCTCGCCGAGCTGCGCGAGGGCCAGGTGCTGTGGGGCTGGCCGCACTGCGTGCAGGACGAGAAGACGACTCAGATCGGCATCGACCGGCGGCTGACCCTGATCGCCTGGGAGGCCATGAACCACTGGACCTCCACGGGCGCCTTCAGCGTCCACGTGTTCCACAAGAACAACGAGCTGGCCGGTTACTGCTCGGTCCTGCACGCCCTCCAGCTCGGCGGACTGACCGGCAGCTACGGCCGCCGGCTGCGCGCGGTGGTCATAAGCTTCGGCGCCACGGCACGCGGCGCGGTCACGGGCCTGGGTGCGATGGGTGTCTCCGACGTCACGGTGCTCACGCAGCGCGCGGCGGCGGCCGTGGCCTCGCCGATGCCGTCGGTCGTGATGGGGCACTTCGAGGAGCAGGAGGACGACCCGACGCGCCTCCAGGCGGCCACCGGGCTCGGACCCGTGCCGCTCGCGCAGTATCTGGCCGGGTTCGACATCGTCGTCAAC
This sequence comes from Streptomyces sp. NRRL F-525, assembly GCF_000716605.1. Classification (GTDB taxonomy): domain Bacteria; phylum Actinomycetota; class Actinomycetes; order Streptomycetales; family Streptomycetaceae; genus Streptomyces. Next base: position 270,316 of record NZ_JNXE01000016.1, read on the forward strand.
TGCGTTCTGCAGGACACCGACGCGCCGCTGATGTTCGTCAACAACGAGGAACTCGCGCTGTTCCAGCCGGGGACCTTCTTCATCGACGTGGCCTGCGACGAGGGCATGGGCTTCGCCTGGGCCCGGCCGAGCGGCTTCGGCGACCCGATGTCCACGGTCGGACCGGGCTGCCACTACTACGCCGTGGACCACAGCCCGTCCCACCTGTGGAACTCCGCGACGTGGGAGATCAGCGAGGCGCTCCTGCCGTATCTGCGTACGGTCATGAGCGGACCCGGCGCGTGGGACGGCGACGTCACGGTGCGCAAGGCCATCGAGATCCGGGACGGTGTCGTCCAGAACCCGAAGATCCTCTCCTTCCAGCACCGGTCGGCCGCCTACCCGCACAGCCCCGAGGCACTACGGCCTGAAGGCAATGGGGTAAGGCGGCCTGACGGCAGGGCAGTTGACGGCCCAGTGGTGGTCTAGCTCCGGTTGACACCGGTGGCCACCGCGTGGCCGATGAAGAGGTAGACGAGGGCGGGCAGGCCGTAGTTGACGACAGTGCGCCAGTCCGCCGAGTGGATGGTGAACAGGTTGTGCGACCAGCCCGATAGCCAGTCGGCCGCGTTGTGGACCCAGTCGACCGAGTTGTTCGCGGTGTTGGCGTCGAACAGATAGAGAGCGATCCACAGGATCAGGATCAGTGCCGCGATGTCCGCGATGACGGAGATGACCGTCCCCGCGGGGCTTCCGCCGTAGCGTCTGGACATGTTCAACGGGTGGCCCGGAACGCCGAGTTGAAACCTCTCGGTGTTCCGGTGCCGTCAGCGGCGGGCCAGTTGGCGCTCGCCTCCGGCACCCGGCTGGTACGGCAGGCCGTAGTGCTTGAAGATGCCTTCCTCCTGCTCGGCGGGCAGCACGTCGTCCGTACCGATCGAGGGGGCCTGCTTCACCAGGGCCTTGGGATACCCGACCTTCACGTAGTCCGGCCCCACGATCGCGTCGTCCAACGGCACGAAGACCAGCCGATGCCGCGTGGGCAGCCCGACCCGGACCGTCGCCATGGCCGGCTCGTCGGTGGCGGTGTCCACATACACCGCCTCCAGCACCCCGATCTTGTGCGACTCCGCGTCCACGACGTCACGCTCCCGCCACTCCCGGACATCGGCTGACCGAATCATGACCTTCTCCTTCGGACGACGCGTCCACCAGCGGGATCCGAAGCGGTGTCCCGGGGTCCGGGCCGGGCCCAGACCCGGCTCCACCAGCGTAGTCCCCACCACAGAACGCGCACAGTGATCGGGGACGACGGCTTGCGGACGCGGAGGCCGGAGCGGAGGGCCGTCAGACGGATGGCCACCGGACGCCTGTTCGGGAGGTGCGGCGAGGACTAGCGTGTGTCCTACGGCCCCAGCCCCCGGCAGCGTCGACCCTCGCTCGCTCTCCCGCGCTCCTCGGGGGCGCGTCTCGCGCATCGGTGCCGGATCGCCCCGCGGCTCGACGCGCTCCGTGCGGGCGCCTTTCCGCCGCCCGCCGCCTCGCTCGCGTTCCACGACAGGCGGACACATGTACGCGCTGATCGTTCCGGCTTCGACCCCCTTCGTCCTGCTCGCCACCGTCCTGGGCCTGTCCTGGTGGGAGGACCGCATCCTGCCGACACCGGCCCCGGCTCCACTCCCCCAACTCCTCGACTCCGAGGCCCAGTTGACCGAGACTCCGGCTACCGGGAACTCACCGGTAAAATAGGCCTCTTACCCGCCCGGTGGGCCGGTCGGCGTCGTCCTCGCCCAGGAGGACACGAAAGCGAGAGATGACCATGGCCCCCGCCATCGACCCCGCCCTCGTCCGCGGCCTGCTCGCCGCGCAGTTCCCCCAGTGGGCCCAACTACCCCTGAAACCACTCGAATCCGCCGGTTCGGACCACGTAATCCACCGCCTCGGCGACACCATGTCCGTACGGCTGCCCCGGAGCGGCTGGGCGGACGGCGAGGCCGCCAAGGAACACACCTGGCTCCCCCATCTCGCACCCCAACTCCCCCTGGCCGTACCGGAACCGCTCGCCCTCGGCACACCCGGCTGCGGCTACGCGTGGCACTGGTCCGTCACCCGCTGGCTCGACGGGACGACGGCGACCGTGGACGGCCTCGCCGACCCCGATCTCGCGGCCGCCCAACTCGCCGACTTCCTAAGGGCGTTGCAGCGCATCCCGGCCGCCGACGTCCTGGCCCCCGGACCTCAGCCCGAGCTGACCCGTCCCCCACTGGCCACCCGGGACCGATCGACCCGGGCGGCGATCGAGGCCGTGGACGGCGTCTTCGACACGGCCGCCCTGACCGAGGTCTGGGACAGGGCGCTCGACGCCCCCGCCTGGGACCGCGAACCGGTCTGGTGTCACGGGGACTTCCACGCGGGCAACCTGCTCACCGTCGACGGCCGTGTCTCCGCCGTCATCGACTTCGGCGGCCTGAGCATGGGCGATCCCGCCTGCGATCTGGTCATCGCGTACACCTTGCTGTCGGCCACGACCCGCCCGCTCTTCCGCACCGCGCTCGCCCTGGACGACGCCACCTGGACACGCGGCATGGGCTGGGCCCTGACCACCGCGCTGAACGCCTACACACGGGTCGCGGCCACCGAACCCCATGTCGCCCGGCAGAGCACCCGCCAGCTCACCGAGGTACTCACCGAGCACGCGACACTCAGCACCCGGGAGTCACCCCAACAGACCGGCCGGCGCCCGTAGTTCGGAGTGAAGCGGGAGCCGGACCCTGAAGGTGGCGCCCCGCCCGGGCGTCGAGTCGATCTCGACCCGCCCCGCGTGCGCACTGACCAGGGAGTCGACGATGGCCAGCCCCAGCCCGGCGCCCCCGGTGGCACGCGTACGGGACGTGTCGGCGCGGTAGAAGCGCTCGAAGATGTGGGCGGTCTGGGCCGGGGTGAGCCCCGGCCCCTCGTCCGCCACCTCCAGGACCGCGTCCTCGCCGACCGTGCCCACCCCGATGCGGATCGCGGTGCCGGGCGGGGTGTGGGCGACCGCGTTGCCGACGAGGTTGGTCACGACCTGGCGCAGGCGGGCCTCGTCGGCCAGGGCGGGGGCCGAGGCGGGGGCGCCGACGCCACCGGGGCCGGTGAGGGCGACCGGCCGGGTCGAGTCCAGGGCCCGTACGTCGTGCAGGGCGTCGGCGGCGAGGGTGCGCAGGTCGGTGGGGGCCAGTTCGAGGGCGGGACCGGAGTCGCCGGTGGTGCCCAGGCTGTGCTCGTCGAAGCGGGCCAGCAGCAGCATGTCCTCCACCAGCCGGGCGAGCCGGTCCGACTCCCGCGCGATACGGGCCATCGTGGCGTCGATGTCCTCCCGGTCGGAGACCGCGCCCATGCGGTGCAGATCCGTGAGGCCCTTGATCCCGGCCAGCGGAGTACGCAGCTCATGGCTGGCGTCGGCGACGAAACGGGTCATCCTCGCCTCGGACTCCGCACGCGCCGCGAACGCGGTCTCCACCTGGGCGAGCATCCCGTTCAGGGCGGTGGCGAGACGGCCCATCTCCGTGTGCGGGCCCGCCAGTTCGGGCACGCGGCGGGACAGGTCACCGGCGGCGATCTCGGCCGCCGTCTGCTCGATCCGGGTCAGCGGGCGCAGCCCGGACCGCACCGCGAACCACCCGGCGAGGCCCAGCACCACGAGCAGCCCGAGCCCGGTGGTCTCGTAGATGTGCCACATCCGGTCCACCGTGCCGTCCACCTGGCTCATCGACGCCGACACGATGACGCTGCCGCCCGCGTCGTCGGCCGTACCGCCACCCGGCAACACGCCACGCGGCACCCGGGGCACGGCGATCGACCGCCACCGGGTGTCGCCCGAGGTACCGGCCACGGTGAACGCCCTGCCCGCCCGGGCGGCGACCGCGGACGCGTCCAGCCCGGGCAGATCCGGCCCCGACGCGTCCTCGGTGCGCTTCGGCCCGGCGAGCGAGTCGATACTGCTCTCTACGACGCCGTCCTTGTCCACGTACGTGATGACCGGGTTGCCCAGCACCTCCGTACTGAAGTCGGTGAGCCCCGGGGGCATCCTCCCGTCGGCCCCCGTCTTCGCCACGGTCGGCGGAAGCGCCGCGAACACCTGCGCGGAGGCCCGGAGTTGGGCGTCGACGCGGTCCCCCATGTACGCCCGCAGCGCGTTCCCGGTGACGAGGCTGAACGCGGTGAACCCGGCCGTCAGCAGCACCACGGCGATCAGCAGCACCCGGCTCCGCAGCGAGGCCCGCGCCCAAATGACCCGCGGCCCAAGCGACTTGGCGCTCATGCTCGCGGCCCGCGCAGGACGTACCCGACGCCGTGCACCGTGTGGATCAGCTTCGGCCCGCCGTTGTCCAGCTTCCGCCGCAGATAGCTGATGTACGTGTCGACGATCCCGGTGTCGCCGCCGAAGTCGTACTCCCACACCCGCCCGAGGATCTGCGCCTTGCCGACCGTGCGCCCGGCGTTGGTCATCAGGTAGTGCAGCAACCGGAATTCGGTGGGCGAAAGCCGTATCGGCTCGCCCGCGCGGGTCGTCTGGACGCCCTCCGGGTCGAGTTCGAGATCGGCGACCCGCAGCAGCGCCGAGGGGTCACCGCTCGTGCGGCGCAGCACCGCGCCGATCCGGGCGATCAGCTCCTGGAGGTCGAAAGGCTTGGTGACGTAGTCGTCGCCGCCCAGGACCAGCCCCTCGATCTTGTCCTGCGTGGCGTCGCGGGCGGTGAGGAACACGACCGGGATGTGCCCCGCACGCGAGTCCGCGCCCCGCTGCTCCCGCAGCCGCCGTATCACCTCGAAACCGTCCATGTCGGGCAGCATCACGTCCAGCAGAACCAGATCCGGCGAGACGTCACGCGCCCCGTCCAGCGCCTCCTGCCCGGTGGCGGCCGCGGCGACCGTGAACCCCGCGTGCCGCAGCGCCGCGCACAGCAGCTCCCGTACGGTCGGCTCGTCGTCCACGACCAGCAGGTTCACGTCCGTGGTGGTGGGCCGGGAGAGGTGCGGTCCGGCGCGCTCAACGGTTGCCAAGGGGTGCCTCCAGGGTGCCGGGATCGGTTCCCGGCGCCGGGGCGTGCGAGGACGCGGCCGACGGGGACTTGCGCGCGAGGATACGGCGGGAGGATGTCATTCCTCCGTAAAGGTCCGCTGTGCGCAGCAGGCTCCCTAGGAATCCGGCCACGCCTCCGGCGAGCAGCCCGAACACCACCGTCCACAGCACGCCGCCGCTCAACTCGGCCCGCGTACCGCCCATTTCACTCCCGAACATGCTGACCCCGAAGTGCCCGGACGCCCCGGCCAGCCAGGCCGCCGACCCCAGCACGACCGCCGTGACGACCCCGAACCGCTCGGCCGTCCCGAGGTGCCGGGCCAGCGGACCGTCGTAGCGATGCAGCGGGCGGCTGTGCGCGGGGACCGTGTTCCGGGCGGCTACGAAGGCGCAGGTCAGGAGGATGACCGCGGTCACCGTGAGCGCCCCGAGCCACAACGGCCAGCCGCCCGCCGCGAGACTCCTGAGGTGCTCGGTACGGTCCTGCTGCTGCGCGGTGGCCTGCTGTCCGCCGCCGCCCAGGGCGCCCATGAGCGAGGCGAGCGGATTGCCGCCCTGGCTCTGCACGGGGTGCGTCGCGGCGGTCCAGGGCGCGCCCACGCCCAGGGTCAGCAGCACGGCCAGCGCGTTCGGCGCGAGCAGCAGCACCCCACCGGCCACGGTCCCCACCCGCCCACCGGCCACCACCCCGACGAACGTCATCAGCGCCATCGGTACGGCGACCAGGACCAGGAGTGTGCGTACGACCGCGGAGAGACCCGGCGCCCACCCCGGCCGCACCCGGTCCACCGCCCCGCCCAACGGCACCCGCACCCGGCGGCTGACCAGGCACCCCAGCGCGAGCACGACGGCCACCCACACCAGGGCGCCGAACGCGGTCGCGCCGACGTGGACGTCGTAGGACATGGTCGTGTCCTGCGCGGCACCGCCACTGCTGCCGCCGAACATCCCGCCGAGCGCGCCCATCGCGCCACCGGCGCCGCTCGCCCCGGCGCCCTGCGCCCCGCCGCCGAGCCCGCGGCTCATCGCCGAGGCGGGCAGGCTGAACGTCCCGTGCGCGAGGGTGGCGACGAGCACGAACGCGACCAGCGCCGCCGCTGCCGCACCGGCGGCACGGGCACCCAACTCCCGTGCGGTGATCGTCCGTTGTCGCAACCGCCGTGAGAACACCAGCCACAGCACCACGGACCCGACGAGTGTCACCCCGAGCGGCGCGAGGTCGGCGGCGCCGCTCATCGACGGGCTCATCCCACCTCCGCCGCCACCGAAGAGTCCGGACAGCATCGAACTCATCGACCCCGAACCGCCCGTGCCCCCACCGGAGTTGACGGAGCCCGCACTCACCGACCCGCCAACCGCCATGGCGGCCAGGGCCATTGCCATCGTGCCCAGCGATCCCGCCGAACCCGCCCCCAGCAGCCACAACGCGAGCCACGCCACGGCGGCCATCGCGACGAGCGCGCACAGCGCGGCCGCGGCTCCTTCGAGGGCGCTGACTCCCGGGCCGTCGGGCAGGGGTACAGAGACGGGACGGGAAACAGGACGGGACCTTGCGGTCGTAGAGGCAGAGGCAGAGGCGGTCATCGCGGGAACCCTCCGGGGTGTTTCGGGGACGTCGTCCGCACAAGGTGGCGTACGCGTTTGCCGGGTTCCGGAGAGGTTCTGGGAGGTTTCTGAGAGTCGGCGCGGAACGGGTGCAGGTCACGGGCGCGGGGCTGCGCGCGGCCGACCGGGTTCCCAGGAAGTTCCCAGAGGCGCCGAGCGGCCCGTCAGCCGAAGGCGGGCAGCACCTCGCGCTCGAACAGCCGCAGACTCGACCACGCCAGGTCCATCGGCATGCCCCCGCAGAGTGGATGGAACTGGGTGAACGGCGTTGGCGCGGCCTTGAGTTCGGTCACGAACTGCTCGGGCGTGAGGACCCGGTACTGGCTGCCGCGCCGCAGTTCCGCCAGCCCGTCGGCCGTACGGAAGGGCGCGGCCACGTCGTCCTGGGCCTGCCACTCGCCGTAGGCGTTGGTCTCGTGCAGGAAGAACGGTGCCATCCGCTCCCACCCCTCGTCGGGATCCTCGGCGAGGGCCACCACCTGGTTCGGCCCGATCGGACTGGGCCCGGGGTCCGGGCGCCCCAACTTCCCGACCTCGTCGCGGTAGTACTCCCACACCTCGGGCACGGAGGGCACGAAACCGTCGGCGATCCGGGCGGCCCGGCGCGCCGCGGGTTCGCTGCTGCCGCCGAGCAGAACGGCGGGCCCGCCCGGCCGGAACGGCGCCGGCGTGACGCGTACCGTACGGCCGCGATAGCTGAACCGCTCCCCCGTGAAAGCCGACTTGAGGGTGGTCACCACCTCGGTGACCCGCTTGGCGCGCTCCTTCATCGGCACGTCGAACATGGCGAACTCCTCGCGCACATAGCCGCCCGCGACGATCAGGTCGACGCGCCCCCGGCTGATGTTGTCGAGGACCGCCAACTCCTCGGCGAGGCGCAGCGGATCGTGGAAGGGCGCGATCAACGCGGCGACGACGAACCGGACTTGCTTCGTGCGGGCGGCCATCGCCGCCAACATCTGGACCGGGCTGGGCAGATAGCCGTCCGGCGAACCGTGGTGCTCGGAGACGGTGATCCGTGTACAGCCGAGCCCGTCGGCCCACTCGGCCATGTCGAGGGCGGCCGCGTACCGGTCCGCCATGGCCGTACCGGCCGACTCCGGGTTACGGAAGTCGAATCGAAGAGCGAACCCCACACCAGGACCAGTCATCGTCCGAGAATATGATTCTCGATGAGGAGAACGCAATATCCGCGAGCGGGGACAACCTTTGCCAAGTCGGCGGAAGCTGATGTTCCCCCAGCCTCTACCGGGCAGTAACCCCTTCGCCCTACGCTGCTGCCGCCACCAAGGCTCCAACTAGGCCACGGCGAAGGGGACTTGAGACTCATGAAGGCGATAAGACGGCTGGCGGCACTGCTCGCCGGTACGGCCCTGCTCCTGACGGGGGCCGCGGGCAACGCCCACGCGGCGGCGGCGAAGTTCTCCGAGACGACGACGATCGGGACGCACAACGCGTACGAGAAGGACAAGTACACGTACTGGGCGCAGGCGTTGGACTCCGGGGCCTCGCTGCTCGAACTGGACGTCTACGTCGACAGCTTGAGCAAGCGGTGGCGGGTCAGCCACAGCGACCTGTTCTCGAACGACAACAACTGCGAGTACGCGAGCACCCCCGCCGACCTGTACAGCAAGGACCGCAACCAGGACCTCGGCAGCTGCCTGGACAACATGGCCGCCTGGAACACCCTGCACCCGGACCACGCGCCCATCATCATCAAGGTGGAGATGAAGGTCGGCTTCAACCAGACCATCGGCCTCGGCCCGACCGCTTTCGACACCCTGGTCTCGCAGAAGCTCGGCAACAGCGTCTACAAGCCGTCCGACCTGCTCGGCTCCTCCTACTCCACGCTGGAGGCGGCGGCCCAGGCGAACGCGTGGCCCTCACGCGACGACCTCAAGGGCAAGTTCATCTTCGAGTTGATCCCGGGCACGGTCGAGCAGGCCAACCCGTTCGACCACTACTGGACCGACCAGGAGTACGGCGACCATCTGCGCGACCTGTATGCGGCCGGCACGATCAGCCAGGCGCAGGCCTTCCCGGCGGTACTGGGCGCGGCCAACGGCGATCCCAGGGCGACCCGTTGGACCTCCGACACCTCGATCCGCCCGTGGTTCGTCTTCTTCGACGGTGACGCGGCGACGTACGTCAACAACGGCTACGACACGTCGTTCTACTCCACGAACCACTACATCCTGATCATGACGGACGCGTACGCGGTGGCCCCCGCGATCTCCTCAACTGCCCCAACAGACGCGGAAGTCGCCGCCAAACTGGCACTCCTGGCGGCTGACCACGCAAGCGTGATCACTTCTGACTGGTCGGCGAAATCGGCGTCGGTGCTGTCGTCGGTGGCCACCAGAAGCTGAGGTTCCGGATAGCGGGGACGGGGCACAAGTCCCCCATGTTGCATGGCATCGACGTAAGCGCGTTCCAGTCCACCGCGTACGACACGGACGGCTCCTCCTTCGTCTTCATCAAGGCGACGGAGGGCCATTCGTACGTCAACCCCAGACTCACCGCCCAGACGAAAACGGGCCGTGACGCGGGACTGGTCGTCGGCTTCTACCACTTCCTCTGGCCGGGCAACATCACGGCCCAGGCGGAGTACTTCGTCAGCAAGGCCCCTGAAAAAGCAGGGGACTTGCTGGCCGTCGACTGGGAGACCACGGGCGACGGCACCCACGCCACGAACGCGGAGAAGGACAGCTTCATCCGCAAGGTCAAGTCCCTCCGCCCGAACAACCGCGTCATCCTCTACACGAACCGCAACTTCTGGCTGAACATCGACACAACGTCCTACGCGGGCGACGGCCTCTGGATCGCCGACTACGTCACGGCCGGCAAGCCCCGCGTCAAGGCGGACTGGAAGTTCCACCAGTACACCTCGGACCCCCACGACAAGGACGTCGCCGACTTCACGACGAAGGCGGCGCTGCAGACGTGGGCGAAGGACGCCTGACGGCCGTGTAAGTCGGCGCGCGAGCCGCCCTCTCAGGCCTTGAAGTCCCCGGTCCGCTCCGGCGAAGCCTCCGCCAGCCCCTTCACGATCCCGTCGACACCCTCCCGCAGCCCGTACACCGGCGTCCCCGGCTGCTGCCGCCAGGACTCGTCGAGGGTGCCCGCGTCGACCGTGTCGAAGCCGAGGTCGTCGATCAGGGCCCGGACCACGCGCTTCGCGGCCTCGTCGTCGCCGGACACCGGGAGGGCGAGGCGGTCGGGGGCGCCGGACGGGCGGGGGCGGTCCAGGATGTCCTGGGCGTAGGTGCCGTTGAAGGCCTTGATCACGGTGTGGCCGATCTGCCGCGCGACCCAGCGGCTCTCGGTGAGGCCGTCGTCGAGGATGGCGTCGATCCGGCCGTCCCGCCCGGGGTAGTAGTTGTTGGTGTCGATGACGGCGACGTTCTCCGCCGCGCCGTCGAGGAAGCCCTTGGGCAGGTCCGGGACCGCCTTCAACGGGACGGTGACCACGACGACCTCGGCCCCGTTCGCCGCCTCCTCGGCCGGTACGGGGGTGGCCCCCGTCTCCTCGGCCAGCGCGGTGAGCGTCTGCGGGCCGCGCGAGTTGGCTACGGAGACGTCGTGCCCGAGCGCGGTGAGCCGCCGGGTGAGGTTGCCGCCGATGTTGCCCGCGCCGATGATGCCGATCTTCATGACAGACCCTTCGCCGATCCAGACTCCATGCATGCGCATGCTTCTGGACGGCTGCAACCCCGGGTGCCCGCCCCCTATTCCGGACCCTCCCCCGTACGAGTGACACCGCGCCCCCGGCACCTACTCCCCGAACGGATCCTCCAGCTCCGCCCGCAGCACCTCCGCCGCCGCCTCCGCGTCCCCCTCCACGACCGCCCGCACCAGCGCCTCATGAGCCTCGTCCCCGGTGTTCGGATCGTGCGCGCGCAGCTCCGTCAGCGCCAGCAGCTCCACCAGCCCCTCCCGCAGCACCGGCGTGAACTGGCCGAAGATATCGGCGAGTACGGGGTTGTGGGCGGCGGCGACCACGGCCGCGTGGAACGCGATGTCGGCGTCGACGAACGCGAGGTCGTCCGCCCCGGCAGCGGCCCGGCGGGCCTCCAGCGCGCGCTCCAGCGCCGTCACGTCCTCGGGCGTACGACGGCTCGCCGCGAGCCGTGCCGCCTGGACCTCGACGCCCATCCGCACCTCGTAGACGTCGGTCACGGCGGCCCTGCGCAGCCGGGTCGGCCAGTCCTCGGCGGGTTCGGTGGCGACGACGAAGACTCCGGCGCCCTGCCGCGGCCGGACCAGGCCCGCCCCGGCGAGCGCCCGCAACGCCTCGCGGACCGTGGAGCGGCCGACGCCCAACTCCGTTGCCAGCGTGGTCTCGCCGGGCAGTTTGCTGCCGACCGGCCACTCACCGGCGGCGATCTGCGCGCGCAACCGCTCGGCGGCCTGTTCGACGAGGGGACTGGGACGGACGGGACCTAGCGGCACGGGAACTTCACCAACCTGGAGGTCAGCAGATTCTCACTTGTCTGAGGACCTGAGGTGTGGCTAGCCTACCGGCATGACGCTTCGCGGTCTCCTTCTTCTCGGCTGCCGCGGCGGGGCCTGACGCGACCGGCACCCCGCCGCGGGTCGCCGTGCTGCCGGTCACCGTCCGACCGAGCCGAGAGCAGTCAGCAGACGATGACCATCGCAACGCCCTTCCGCTGGAACCCCCAGCGCCCGAGCCCGATGCCGTACGACCGCTACCGCCCCTTCCACGAACGCGTCAACGTCCCTGCCGGGGACCGGAGTTGGCCCGCTGCCCGGATCGACCGCGCCCCGCTCTGGGTCCCCGTCGACCTGCGCGACGGCAACCAGGCGCTCGCCGAGCCGATGGACACCCCGCGCAAGCGCCGCCTGTTCGACCTGCTGGTGGCGACCGGTTTCAAGGAGATCGAGGTCGGCTACCCCTCCGCCAGCCGCACCGACTTCGACTTCGTACGGCACCTGGTGACCTCCGGCGCCGTGCCGGACGACGTCACACCGGTCGTGTTCACCCCGGCCAGGCCGGAGTTGATCGACCGCACCTTCGACGCGATCGAGGGACTGCCCCGCGCGGTGGTCCACCTGTACATCGCGACCTCCCCGGTGTGGCGGGAGGTCGTGCTGGGCCGGGACCGCGGCGAGGTGTGGGCGACCGTGCGCGCGGCGGCCGAGCACATGGCGCGCCGGGCCGGGGACGCGCCCGGCATCCGTTTCCAGTTCTCGCCGGAGACCTTCAACCTCACCGAGCCCGACTTCGTCCTCGAACTGTGCGACGGGCTCACGGAGTTGTGGGACGCGAGCCCGGACCGTCCGGTCACGCACAACCTCCCGGCCACGGTCGAGATCGCGACGCCGAACGTCTATGCCGACCAGATCGAGTACATGCACCGCAACCTCTCCCGGCGCGACGCGGTGATCCTCTCCGTCCACCCGCACAACGACCGCGGCACCGGCGTCGCCTGCGCCGAACTCGCCGTCCTGGCCGGTGCCCAGCGCGTCGAGGGCTGCCTGTTCGGCAACGGCGAACGCACCGGCAACGTCGACCTGGTGACCCTCGCCCTCAACCTGTACGCCCAAGGCGTGGACCCCATGGTCGACTTCGGGAACATCGACGCGGTCCGCGACACTGTCGAGCACTGCAACCGGCTGCCGGTGCACCCCCGCCACCCGTACGCCGGCGACCTCGTCTACACGGCGTTCTCGGGCACCCACCAGGACGCGATCAGCAAGGGGTTCGCACAACACGCCCGCAGCGCGGCGAAGTTGGGGGTTCCCGAGAGCCGCGCCCCCTGGTCCGTCCCCTACCTGCCGATCGACCCGGCCGACGTGGGCCGTTCCTACGAGGCGGTGATCCGCGTCAACTCCCAGTCGGGCAAGGGCGGAATGGCGTACCTGCTCCGCACCCACCACGGCCTCGACCTGCCCCCGCGCCTGCGCCCCGACTTCTCCCGGGTCGTCCAGGAGGCGACGGACACGAGCGGCCGGGAGGCGACCCCGAAGGAGCTGTACGAACTCTTCCGGGAGACCTACGTGATCGAAGGCCCCCCAGAACAGGCCGAGTTGGCGGATCTGGACACCTTGGTCGAGACACTGGCCGCGACCGGCCGCACCGTGGAGGTACTGGAACTGACCGAGGACGAGACCGCCGCCTACGCCGAATGCCAGGTCGACGGCGTCACGGTGTGGGGCGCGGCGGAGGGCCCGGCGGCCTCCGTGCGGGCCGTCCGCTCCGCAGTGAACCGGGTGCCGCGATGACAGACGTACTGCGCGCCGAGGACGTACGGGTCGTACGCGACGGCCGCCCCATCCTCGCCGAGGTCTCCCTCACCGTCCGCACCGGCGAGCACTGGGCCCTCCTCGGCGCCAACGGGGCAGGAAAATCAACCCTGTTGAGCCTGCTCGGCGCCCAGGTCCACCCCACCGGTGGCACGGTGGAGGTACTGGGCCGCAAGCTCGGCCGCGTCGACGTACGGGAGTTGCGGTCCTACGTCGGCCACGTCAACCCGCGCCACCCGCTCGCCGAACCCCTCCGGGTCCGGGAGGTGGTCCTGACCGGGCTGACCAACTCCGTCGCCCCGCTCCCCCGTTGGCGTCCCACGGCCGACCAGGAGGCGCGGGCCGAGCGGCTCATCGACACGATGGGGCTGGCGGAACTGCGCGACGCCCGCTGGCCCACGCTCTCCCAGGGGCAGCGCGGCCGGACCCTGATCGCCCGCGCGCTGATGCCCGAGCCCCGGCTCCTGCTGCTGGACGAACCGGCGACGGGCCTGGACCTGCCGGGCCGGGAGCGGCTGCTCGAAGCGTTGGACGGGCTGCGCCGGGAGCATCCGGACCTCGCCACGGTCCTGGTCACCCACCACCTGGAGGAACTGCCCGTCGGCACCACCCACGCCCTGCTCCTGCGCGACGGCCGCCCACTCGCGCAGGGCCCGGCCGCCGAGATCCTCACCAGCGACCAGGTCGGCAAGTGCTTCGACCTGCCGCTGATGCTGGAGCGGCACGAGGGCCGCTGGAGCGTGCGGATCAGGCGACGGCGATGACGAGAGGGGCGCCCGTCCGACACAGGACGGGCGCCCCTTCCGCTCAGGTGAGGGTCACTCTCGGGTCACTTGTTCAGGTGGGCCCAGAACTCGTCGAACGACAGGACCTTGTCCCCGTTGAGGTCCCGGCTCTTGATGATGGCCTCGGCGACCGTCTCGGTGACGTTCCAGTCGCCTCCCTGAGCCAGGGCGGTCTTGAACTCGGCCGCGGTGATGACACCGTCACCGTCCGTGTCGATCCGCTGGAAATGCTTGCGTGCTTCCTCGATGTCCGCCACCGGATCCGCCCCTTCGTAACGCTTTACTGCCTGTTGACGGACGTCAGACTAACCGGCCGCGCGCGCCCGCAGTGCGGCGACCACCCACGCGAACTCCGGCCGGTGCGCCGCCGCGGGCCCGCCACCCTTCACCGTGGCCAGCAACTCCCGGTACCGGGCGAGCCGTTCGTTGGACGTCGACTCCATGCGTTCGAGTACGACGGCCGGGTCGCCGCCGTCGCCCAGCACCTCCCGCAGGATCGCGTCGGCCTCCGGCGACCCGGGGTCGATCCCCCGCTCCCTGGCCTCCGCGCCCAGCTGCACCAGCCGCATGGGAAACCAGGTGGACCGCCCGCGGACGGAGGCGCGCTCCTGGTCCGAGGCGTTGAACTCGACGGCCTTGCGCATCTGCGCCCGGAACTCCGGGTCCTGCACCATCTCCGCCAACTCCACCCAGGCGTCGACCTGTTCGGGGGTCGGGTCGTCCGGCAGGTCCACCGCGATGGAGCGCATCCGCTCCTTGATGCAGGGATCGACGGCGTCGAGTTCGTGGAACAGCTCCTCCACGAACTCCTCCATGATCCGCCTGCGTTCGGCCGCCGACAGCCGTGCCAGCCTGTTCATCAGCGTCATCTCCTCCGCGGTCGAACCGCGTCTCGCGACGGTCGACAGCACCGCCCGGGTCACCCTCAGCGACCTGATCTGTGCGTCCAGCGCCACCACATGCGTGGCGGCCACCTCCGCGACGGTCGTCTCACCGGCCAGCACCTTGCGCACGGCGTCCAGACCGAGGCCCAACTCGCGCAGGGTACGGATCAGTTCGAGGCGGGCGGCGGACTCGGCGTCGTAGAGCCGGTAGCCGCCCGCGGAGCGGGTCACGGGGGTGAGGACGCCCTCGTCGGACCAGTAGCGGATGGTGCGCACGGTCAGTCCGGTGGACCTGGCCAGTTCCCCGATGGTGAGGAGTCCGGTGCCGTCGTCGATCATGTCCTGAGTGTGGGCCTTCCAGTGGGTGGAGACTCAAGCGGCGCAAGGAGCTTGGCGATGGAGACTCTTCGGGACATTCTCGATGCGGTGGCCCGGGACGACATCCCGCCGCCCGACGGCCGCGTGACCGTCGTACCGCAGATGTCCGAACGGGACGCGGGGGTGCTCGCCTTCACCGCGCACGCCGTCGTCTTCATCGACGAGGACCCGCAGTGGGTCCACGACACCCTCTCGGCCGTCCCCTGCGACGCGCTCGCCGCGCCGATGAACCCGTGGTTCCTGATGGCCCTCCTGGAGCGGACGGGCCGCCGGTCGGAGACGATCGACGCGATGCTGGTGGGCGCCCCGCTGCCGGGCGAACCCCCGCTCCCCCTCACGGAGATCACGGACGGCGACCATCCGCGCATCGTGTACGCCCGCGGCCGCCGCGACGACGTGCGCGCGTGGACGACGGAGGGTGGGGTGGTGGTGCTGGGCCGCGGGGTCGGCGGCCGGCTTGAGGTCTCCGTGGAGATCGACGAGGACGTACGACACCGGGGGCTGGGCCGCGCCCTGGTGGCGGCGGCCCGGCATCTCACCGCCGAGCCGCTGTGGGCGCAGGTCGCGCCGGGGAACGCCCGCAGCATGCGGGCGTTCCTGGCGGCGGGCTACCGTCCGGTGGGTTCGGAGGCGGTGCTGCTCAGCGCGCGATAGAGCCGCTGGACGTCAGTACGTGCTGAACGTCAGTGCCACGGGCGGTAGTTCGGGTTGCTCTCGCAGTCGCTCATGATCTCGACCTTGGTCTTCTTGTCGACCGGGCAGACGCCGATGATGTACTGCCGCTGGATCCCGCCGGGGAAGGCGACCTCGACCTGGTCGGCCCACTTGTGGGTGTCGCCGATGGTCTTGTTGACGTCCACACCGCCCGGGGCGTCGATGTAGTAGTTGTAGCCCGACTTGTACCAGGTCTTGTACAGGTCGTGGTCGTACGTCGTCGAGACGTACGGCGAGGGCTGGTTGACCAGGACGTACTTCTCGACGTCGTACTGGCCGTTGACGACGTCCTTGGGGGCGAAGCCCTGGTCGAAGACGATCGCGGGGCCGCGGCTGTCGCTGCGGTAGAGGGTGCCGCAGCTGGTGCGCCAGACCGGGTCGGGGGTGATGCGGCTGATGTCCACGCGCTGGTCGACGGCGGCCATCGCGGGGTCGGCGACGACGGGACAGGCGGGCGCGGCGGCGCGGGCCGGGGTGTGGGCGGGGACGGTGGCGGCGGTGGTGGCGAAGACGGCCGCGAGGGACAGGGCGGCGGCAACGGCTCGTCGCCACAGGTGAATCGTGATCATGCAGGGCACGATCCCGGTTCTGCGGCGACGAGTCGCGGATCATCACCCGTACGGGGGCGTGTCCAACTGACCGCATTTCAGTCGGTCTTCGGCCGGCCTCAGCGGAAGATGCCCGTGTGGCCCAGCGAGTAGCGGCCCGGCTGCGGGTACACGGCGAGACCGTGCGGGCCGCCGCCGACCTTGATGCGGGCGAGCTGGGTGCCGGTGCGGGTGTCGATGGCGTAGACCTCGGAGTTGTAGCGGCCGGAGAGCCACAGGACCTTGCCGTCGGCGGAGACGCCGCCCATGTCGGGGCTGCCGCCGTTGGGAAGGTGCCACTTCTTGGTGAGCTTGTTCTTGGTGAAGTCGAAGATGGAGATGGTGCCTTCACCGCGGTTGGAGATGTACATCTCGCGCGAGTCCCGGCTGATGTACAGACCGTGGCAGCCCTTGCCGGTGGGCAGGAAGTCCGGCTTGGCGAAGGTGTCGCCGTCGAGGACCCACATGCCGTTGGCCATCATGTCGGCGATGTAGAACTTCTTGCCGTCGGGCGAGATCTTGACGTCCTGCGGCATCGAACCGTGGAACGGCAGTTTCTGCTGCCCGACGACCTTCATCTTCTCGGTGTCGACCTTGAGCAGTTCGCCGCTGAACTCGCAGGAGACGATGAAGTACCGCCCGTCCGGCGAGAAGTCGGCGTGGTTGACGCCGTAGCAGCCGACGTGGACCGCCTTCACCGTCTTCATCGTGTGCGCGTCCCGGAACACCAGCTGCCGGTCCAGCGAGGCCATCACGATCGCGTACTTGCCGTTGGGCGTGAAGTACAGGTTGTACGGGTCGTGCACGTCAACGGGCCTGCCCGCCTTGCCCGTTCGCGGGTCGATCGGGGTGAGGGTGTTGCCCCGGTCGTTGTTGACCCACAGCGTCTTCAAGTCCCAGGAGGGGACGACGTGTTGGGGCTGGACGCCGACCGGGATCGTCTCGATGACCTTGTACGTCTTCGGGTCGATCACCGAGACGGTGTTGGAGTTGGTGTTGGGGACGTAGACCCGGGACGGGAAGTCCCGCACCACCGGGGAGAGTTGGTTGGGCCGGTCGGCCGCGTACACGTCGGCCGGGTTCAGCACCGGCGGCATACCGGGCAGCGCCCGCGCGACCTGCGCCTTCTTCTGCTGCTGCGGCTGGAGCGCGGCCTTGGTGCCGAGGGCCTCGTCGGCGTGGTCCTGCGAGCCGCAGCCGGCGAGGGCGGCCAGCGCGATCCCGGCGACGAGGGCGCGGGTGAGGGGGATGTGTCGCATCAGCTCAGCAGCTCCGTGGTCGTCACCGCGCGCAGTCCGCGGCGGTGGAGTTCTTCCAGTACGGCGGGGAGCGCGGCGACCGTGTCGGCGTACCCGAAGTGCATGCTGACGACCGACCCGTTCCGGACCTCGGCGAGCACCTTGCGGGTGACGGCGGGGGCGCCGGGCGCGGTGAAGTCGAGGGAGTCGACGTCGTAGGACAGCACGTGCGGGTAGCCCACGCGGTGGGCCAGGCGCTGGACGAGCGGGGACGCGGCCGGGGCGCGCGAGGGCCTGAACCAGGTGCCGATCGAGCCGGTGAGCCGCTTGAGGCGGTCCGCGCAACCGGTGATCTCGGCCAGCGCGTCGGCCTCGGACAGGGTGTTGACGGCGATGTGCCGCTGGGTGTGGTTGCCCAGGTCGTGGCCGCCGTCGAGGATGCGGCGGGCCATCTCGGGGTGGGTGTCGAGCCAGGTCCCGACGGCGAGGACGGTGACGTGGGCGCCGTGTTTCTCCGCCTCGGCGAGAAGGGCGGTGGCGATCTTGGGGTCGCCCTGGCCGTGGAAGGTGAGCGCGACGGCGGGACGGTCGCGGGGTCCGTGGGTGATCTGCGCGGGCTGGTGGGGGAAGGCGCGGGGGGCGGGTGCGGTGAGCGGCGTCGCCTTGGCGGCGGGGGCCGGTCCGCTGGCGGGGGCGGCGGGGGATGCGGTGGAGCCGGTCGTGGCACATCCGGCGGCGAGAGCGCCCCCGGCGACAAGCCCGGCACCCGCACGCAACGCCGTACGGCGGTCGGTCGTGGTCACCCGCCCCATTTAAGGGGCGCCGAGTAAGAAACCGGGGCATTAACCCGTTCGGGGGACCCGCCCGGGTCGCGCCGAGAACGAAGGTTCACAACAGGGGCCGCACCAGTCAACTCCGGTCCGACGATGCCTTAAAGGGGCGCGGGGAACTGCGCGCCCAGCCACAGCGGACCCGCAGACAACCGACAACCTGCCCCGGCATCCACAACAGTTCCGCTCAACGATCAGACACGCGCATCTCGAACCACGTCGTCTTCCCACGCGGCAACAGATCGACACCCCACCGATCGGAAAGCTTGTCGACGAGGAACAACCCCCGCCCACTCAGATCCATCTCCTGAACCGGCATCAGACACGGCAACCCACGCGAGGGATCACGAACCTCAACCCGGATCCACCCCCGCCGCCGCTTCATCCGCAGCCCGAACACCCGCGCCCCGGTATGCCGCACGGCATTCCCGACAAGCTCCGAGACAAGTAAAACGGCGTCCTCCGTCAGCTTCGGACTGAGCCCCCAGTGCCGCAGAACGACGATCTGGGTGAGCCGACGGGCCGTCGCCGCGGACTCCGGACGGGACGGGAGCGGAACCTCCGCCTCCGTCGGATTGCCGAACAACTCGATCGCCTTGAGCGCCCGCTCGTCCTCGACCGCAGGCGACCAGCGCGCCGCGGTCGCACGGCCTTGTCCCCGCGGCTGTCCGATACCTTCCAGCCCCGCCATGCGTCCATCATGGCCGCCCCGAACGGGCTCCGGGGCGGTTCCGGAGGAATACGCCCCCCGGAAGCCCCCGTTCCGCGACATCCGATTGGCATGTGCCACTGTCATTTCAGGGCCAGCCACAGCCCCTCCGACCTGCGGTGAAGGCTCTGTTGGAGGCAATCGACAGGCTCCCTCGACAAGGCAGGCTTAAGGTCACGTTAAGGTTCCCATAAACCGCCCCGCCGAGGGACCTGTATGAGACATCACGTCAATTGCAAGTGGTTGAGCGGTATTTGACGGTCCGGTTCACTGGAACTTCGCCTTGCCGGGACCCTCTTCGACGAAGCTGCGCATCCCCCGCTCACGGTCCTCGGTCGCGAACAGCCCCGCGAACCACGTGCGTTCGACCGCCAGCCCCGTCTCGATGTCCGTCTCCAACCCGGTGTCGATCGCTTCCTTCGCCGCACGCAACGCAATCGCCGGACCCTGCGCCAACTTCGCCGCCCACGCATGCGCTTCGGTGAACACCTCGGCGGCCGGGGCGAGTCGGTCCACCAGCCCCAGCGCCAGAGCCTCATCGGCCTTGACCATCCGACCCGTGAAGATCAGATCCTTCGCCTTCGACGGACCGATCAGCCGCGCCAGCCGCTGCGTCCCACCCGCACCCGGAATCAACCCGAGCAGGATCTCCGGCTGCCCCAACTTCGCGTTGTCGGCGGCAATACGGAAGTCCGCGCACAACGCCAACTCACAACCCCCGCCGAGCGCATAGCCCGTGATCGCCGCAACCACCGGCTTCGGAATCCGGGCCACCGCCGTGAACGACTCCTGCAACGCCCGCGACCGCACGACCATCCCCGCATGGTCCATCCGCTGCATCTCCTTGATGTCCGCACCCGCCGCGAACACCTTCTCCCCGCCGTAGATCACCACGGCCCGCACGTCGTCGCGCCGCGAGGCCTCCTCGGCGAGTTCCTTGAGGCGGTCCTGGGTGGCGACGTCCAGCGCGTTCATCGGCGGGCGGTCGAGGCGGATGGTGCCGACGCCCTCGGCGACTTCGAGATTCACGGTCATGCCGGCAGGTTAACGCGCGCTAACGACAACGGGCCCGGTGCTGTGTGTCACAGCACCGGGCCCGTACGTCAACTAACCGCTTACGCCTTCCACTTCGCCCACGACATGTTCCAGCCGTTGAGCCCGTTGTCCGGTGCCACGGTCGCGTCGTTGGAGTTCTTGACGACCACGACGTCACCGAGGATCGAGTGGTTGAAGAACCACGCGGCCGGGACGGTCTTGCTGTAACCGCCCTTGACGTCCTGGAGGCCTATGCAGCCGTGGCTCGCGTTGTAGTTGCCGAAGGCGCCGCCGCCCCAGTAGTTGCCGTGCACGAAGGTGCCGGAGTCGGTCAGGCGGGTGGCGTGCGGGACGTCCTTGATGTCGTACTCGCCGCCGTAGCCGACCGTCTCACCGTTCATCCGGGTCACTTCGAGCTTCTCGCTCATGACCATCTGGCCGTTCCAGGTGTCGTAGCCGGGCTTGCCGGTCGTGACCGGGATGGTCCTGATGGTCTTGCCGTCCTGGGTGACCTTCATCGTGTGCTTCTTGGCGTCGACGATGGAGACCTGGTTGCGGCCGACGGTGAACTTGACCGTCTTGGTCTGCTTGCCGTAAACGCCCGAACGGCCTTCGACTCCGTCGAGGTTGAGCTTGATCGTGACCTTGGTGCCGGACTTCCAGTAGTTCTCCGGGCGGAAGTCGAGGCGGTCGTTGCCGAACCAGTGGCCCTCGACGTCGACGGCCGGCGAGGTCGTGATGCTGATGGCCTTCTTCACGTCCTCGGGGTGTGTGATGCCCCGGGTGAAGCGGATGGAGAACGGCATGCCGACGCCGACCGTCGAGCCGTCCTCGGGGGTGAAGTAGCCGACGAAGGTGTTCTTCGGGGTCAGCGTGGTGAAGCTGGAGTCCTCGGCGGCGACCCGGCCGTCGGAGTCCTTGGCGACCGCGTGCACGGTGTACTTGGTGGCGGCGGCCAGGTGCGTCGCCGGCGTCCAGCTCGCGCCGCCGCCGGTGATCGCGCCGGAGACCTTGGCGCCGTCGGCGTCCTTGACCTCGACCTCGGTCAACTTG
The DNA here is from genome assembly GCF_000716605.1 of Streptomyces sp. NRRL F-525. GTDB lineage: Bacteria > Actinomycetota > Actinomycetes > Streptomycetales > Streptomycetaceae > Streptomyces. The sequence continues at coordinate 291,442 of NZ_JNXE01000016.1, forward strand.
CCCTTCGCGGCGCTGATCTTGAGGGCGCCGCTGGTGTCGACGGACTTCGAGCCGTTCTTCGGGGCGATGGTGACGACCGCCTGCGACTGCTTGGTCTCGGCGGTGTCCGAGCCCTTGGCCTTGCCGTCGCCCGAGGCGGACCCGGAGTTGGAGCCGCCGCCTCCGCACGCGGTCACGGCGAGCAGCAGCACGCCGAGGATCAGCGCCAGCAGCCCCTTGTTTCTCCGGCCGCGCGCGTCAACCGACGCCCCCGATATCGGTCGCACGTTCAAGACTTTCTCCCCTCGCCGGGCCCGGTCAGGCCCGCACCCCTTCGCGCATCTGACGTGCACGTCCGCGCATATTAACCGCCAGGATTTGAGCTTCATGTCAGGCGAATGTCACCGTTCGGTCGCAACTTCAACTGCCGCCTGACACAGGGACCCGACCCCTTCTCGGGTCACCTCAGCGCACTGCCCGCCTTCCACTCCTTCCAACCCATGTTCCACCCGCCGAGGCCGTTGTCCGGAGCGACCTGTTTGTCGTCGCTGTTCACGACCTCGACGACGTCCCCGACGATGCTGCGGTCGAAGAACCACCCGGCCGGGGTGTCCGAGCTGCCGCCCTTGACGTCCCTCAACCCCACGCATCCGTGGCTGACGTTGACGTGTCCGGGGGCGGACGGCGCCCAGTAGTTGCCGTGCAGGAAGGTGCCGGAGTCGGTGAGCTTCATGGCGTGCGGGACGTCGGGGATGTCGTACTCACCGCCGAAGCCGACCGTACGGCTGTTCATACGGGTCACCTCCAGCATCTCCATGACCACCATTTTCCCGTTGTACGTGGTCTTCCCGGGGGCACCGGCCGTGATCGGGACGGTGGCCAGCAGGTCGCCGTCGCGCCGTACCTCCATCGTGTGCTTGGCGGCGTCGACGAGGGAGACCTGGCTGCGGCCGACGGTGAAGGCGAACGTCTTGTACTGGAGGCCGTAGACGCCCTTCGCGCCTTCCACGTCCCGCAGGCGCAGGGAGACGGTGACCTGGGTGCCGGGTTTCCAGTACGCCTCGGGGCGGAAGTCCAGGCGGGCCTTGCCGAACCAGTGCGGGCGGATCTCGACGGCCGGCTTCGCGGTGACGTGGATCGCGCGCTCGACGGCGGCCCGGTTCTCGATCTCCCGGTTGAAGCCGAGGGAGACGATCATCCCGGTGCCGACGGTGGCGCGGTTCTCCGGGGCGACGTAGGCGATGAACCGCTCGTCGGGGACGTAGGTCGTGAACGTGGTGTGCCGGGCGGAGCGGCGGCCGTGGCCGTCGAGGGCGACCGCGTCGACGGTGTACTCGGCGGCGAGCGCGAGCTTCCCGTCCTCGGGTTCCCAGCGCAGTCCGTCGTCGGAGATGTGGCCGGGGACCGGGCTGTCCTGGGCGTCCTGCTCCTTGACTACCTGCACGGACTCCAGGCGTCCGCTGGGCACCCGGACCACGAGCCGCTGGTCGGGTTTGACTCCCTTGCTGGCGTCGTCGGGCGAGATCCGGATCACATCCTCGGGCGACGGCGCCTTGCCGAAGAGCTCGTCGATACCGCCCCCGCCCGAGCCGTCCGAAGTACAGCCGGTGGCTCCGGCCAGCAGTCCTGCCCATGTCAGTACGGCGGCCAGTGCGACCCCCGCGCGTCGCGCGCGTCCTTGTGCATGCCTCACGGGGTGCCCAACGAGCGGGCCCGCCTCAGGGAAACGTGAGTGCGACCCAAGCTCTGGGCAGAACAGTGGGGAGAACGACATGACAGACGTGCGCGGCCGGGACGCCGTACGCCCTTCACCTCGTCGTTCCATGAGCCGCGGGAGGCCGGACGGTGTCGAGCGCAGCCGAGCAGGAGGCCGTGCAGGAGGGGCGCGTCGACGACGGCGTGCCCATGGAGCGCGCCGTGGAGGCCGTACCGGCGCCGCGTGCCGCCCCCGTCCTGAACGGCGCCCCGCACACCGGGCCTCCGATGCCCGTGTGGCCGGGGACGCCGATGCCGTTGGGGGCCCGGTACCGGGTCGGCCCCGACGGGGTGGCGGGCACCAACTTCGCGTTGTGGGCGGGGGGTGCGGAGGCCGTCGAGCTGTGTCTCTTCGACGCGGAGGGCGTGGAGGCCAGGGTCCCCCTCACCGAGCTGACGCACGAGATCTGGCACGGCTTCCTGCCGGGTGTCATGCCGGGACAGCGCTACGGCTTTAGGGTGCACGGCCGCTGGGACCCGTGGACCGGGGCCCGCTGGAACCCGGCGAAGCTGCTCCTCGATCCCTACGCCCGCGCGGTGGACGGCGAGTTCGGGCTGCCGCCCGAGGTGTACGCGCACGTCCGCGACTGGCCGCAGCAGCAGGTCGCGGACACCGTGCGCGACGACCGCGACTCAGCACCCCACGTCCCCAAGGGGGTTGTGGTCCACGACGACACCACCGACGACGAGTGGATGGACGACCGCCGCCCGAAGACACCGTGGGCGGACTCGGTCATCTACGAACTCCACGTCGGCGGCTTCACCAAACTGCACCCCGGGATACCCGAGGAACTCCGGGGCACTTACGCCGGGTTGGCGCACCCGGCCGCGATCGAGCACCTGGTGAAACTGGGCGTGACGGCCGTAGAGCTGCTGCCCGTGCACCAGTTCGCGCACGAGGACCATCTGCTGCGCCGGGGCCTGAAGAACTACTGGGGCTACAACTCCATCGGCTACTTCGCCCCGCACGCGGGCTACGCGGCGACCGGTACGGCGGGTCAACAGGTCGGCGAGTTCAAGCGGATGGTGCGGGCGCTGCACGAGGCCGGGATCGAGGTCATCCTCGACGTGGTCTACAACCACACCGCGGAAGCAGGCGAGTTGGGCCCGATGCTCTCCCTGAAGGGCATCGACAACCGCGGCTACTACCGCCTCCAGAGCGACGCCCGCCGCTACACGGACTACACCGGCTGCGGCAACACCCTGCACGTCGTCCAGCCGCACGTGCTCCGGCTCATCACCGACTCGCTGCGCTACTGGGTGACCGAGATGGGCGTCGACGGCTTCCGCTTCGACCTCGCGGCGGCGCTGGCCCGCTCGATGCACGACGTCGACATGCTGTCCCCGTTCCTCGCGGTGATCGCCCAAGACCCGGTCCTACGACGGGTGAAGCTGATCGCCGAGCCGTGGGACGTCGGCTCGGGCGGCTACCAGGTGGGCGCGTTCCCGCCCCTGTGGACGGAGTGGAACGACCGCTATCGCAACGCCGTCCGCGACTTCTGGCGCGGCGCGCTGCCGGACGTACGGGACCTCGGGTACCGCCTGTCGGGGTCGAGCGACCTGTACGCGTGGGGCGGCCGCCGCCCCTACGCCTCGGTCAACTTCATTACGGCGCACGACGGTTACACCCTGCGGGACCTGGTGTCGTACGAACGCAAGCACAACGAGGCCAACGGCGAGGGCAATCGGGACGGGACCGACGACAACCGCTCCTGGAACTGCGGGGTCGAGGGCGAGACGGACGACGAGCGCGTAAAGGCGCTACGGCGACGGCAGTTGAGGAACCTCCTCACCACCCTCCTCCTCTCCACCGGCGTGCCGATGCTGGTCGCGGGTGACGAGCTGGGGCGGACGCAGCGCGGCAGCAACAACGCCTACTGCCAGGACAACGAGATCAGTTGGGTGGACTGGGGTCTGCAAGAGGACCCCGGCTGGCGGGCGTTGACCGACCTCACCGCCCGCCTGATCGACCTGCGGCACCGCCACCCGGTGCTGCGCCGCCGGGCGTTCTTCTCCGGGCGGGCCCATTCGGCCGACGGCATAAGGGACTTGGCCTGGTTCACCGCACGCGGCACGGAGATGACGGAACGCGACTGGTACGCGCCCGCCGCCACCCTCGGCATGTACCTCTCCGGCCGGGACATCCCCGGCCGCGACGAACGCGGCGCCCCGATCGTCGACGACAGCTTCCTCGCCGTCCTGCACGCGGGGCACCGGCCGGTGAGCTTCGTGCTGCCGGGGCCGCCGTGGGCGGAGCGGTACGAGGTGGTCGTCGACACGTCACGGGAGGAGCAGGGGGAGGCGCCCGGGGTGGTGCACCGTGCGGGGGCGGCGATCACTGTGCCGGCGCGGGCTGTGCTGTTGCTGAAGGTGGTGAGCTGAGGGGCGACCGGGGTTCCGGCCGGGGTGACGTTTCAGGTCCGTGAACTCCCGGGCGGATGGCTGGGCTTGGGGCGGGCCCGGTGATCACATGGAGGTCGCCCCCCACGGCTTCCGCCGCCTCCCGCCGTCTTCCCCACAAGGACCCCGCATGCCCGAGATATCCCGCCGCGCCTTCGGCGGCCTGGTCGGTGGCGGTGCCGTCACCGCCGTCGCCGGTACGGCCGCCACCGCCGAGGCCGCTCCCGCGGAACGCCCCTTCGCGGCCCGCCCCGCCGCCTCCGGCAAGCGTCCCAACCTCCTCGTCATCCTCGGCGACGACCTCGGCTGGGCCGACCTCTCCTCCTACGGCGCCCCGCACATCAAGACGCCGAACCTGGACCGGCTGGCCCGGCAGGGCGTGCGGTTCACCGACGCGTACTCGGGCTCGGCGACCTGCTCCCCGACCCGGTTCAGCCTGTACACCGGGCGCTATCCGGGCCGTACGCCAGGCGGGTTGGCCGAACCGATCGCCAACAAGACGCAGGGGCTTGACCCGAGCCACCCGACCCTCGCCTCCCTGCTGAAGAAGGCGGGTTACTCCACCGCCCTCATCGGCAAGTGGCACTGCGGCTGGCTGCCCGACTACAGCCCCACGAAGTCGGGTTGGGACGAGTTCTTCGGCAACCACGGGGGCGTGCTGGAGTACTTCTCCAAGCTGGGCCAGCTCGGCGACTACGACCTGTACGAGGGCGACGCGACCTACAAGGACCTGCGCTACTACACGCAGGTGCTGACCGAGCGGGCCGTGGAGTACGTCGGCCGGAAGCACGACGAGCCGTGGCTGCTGAACCTCAACTTCACCACCCCGCACTGGCCTTGGCTCGCGGAGGGCGACGAGGAGACCGGCGCCGAGATCGCGGCGAAGATCCGGGCCGCGACAAGCCAGTCGGAGATCAGCGACGCCCTCAACCACTACGACGGCGGCTCGGTCGCCAAGTACACGGAGATGGTGCAGAGCCTCGACGCGGCTGTCGGCGAGGTGCTCGCCGCGCTGCGCCGGTCCGGGCAGGAGGAGAACACGCTGGTGTACTTCGCCAGCGACAACGGCGGTGAACGCTGGTCGTACCTCTGGCCGTTGAGCGGCGAGAAGTTCGTGCTCCAGGAGGGCGGCATCCGGGTGCCGACCATCGTCCGCTGGCCGCACCGCATCGACGGCAACCAGGTCAGCCACGAACCGAACTTCTCCCCCGACTGGACCGCGACCTTCCTGGAGCTGGCCGGTGCCCGCCCCGACCCGGCGTACCCGCTGGACGGCACGAGCCTCGCGGGCTACCTGCTGAAGGGGGAACAGCCGCCCGAGCGGGACCTGTTCTGGCGGGTGCGGGCCAACCGGGCGCTGCGGCGCGGGGATTGGAAGTACTACCAGGACGCGGACGGCGACGACCACCTCTTCGACCTCGGCGCCGACGTCCGCGAACAGGCCGATCTCGCCCCCGACAAGCCGGAGTTGCTCGCCGAGCTGAAGGCGGCCTGGGAGAGGACGAACGCCGGGCTGCTGCCGTACCCCGCCGCCTGATCAGCCGAGGATGCCCCGGTCGTAGGCGACCGCGACCGCCGCAGCCCGGTCCTTGACGCCCAACTTGCCGTACAGGTGGGTGAGATGGGTCTTCACGGTCGCCTCGCTGATGAAGAGTTCGCGGGCGATCTCGCGGTTCGAGGTGCCCTTGGCGACCAGGGCGAGGACCTCGCGTTCGCGGGCGGAGAGCGGTTCGTTGCCGGGCGACTGGGGGCTGCGGACCGCGGAGACCAGGCGGGAGGCGACGGCGGGTGAGAGGACCGTGCGGCCTTCCGCCGCCGCGCGGACGGCGGTGAACAACTCGTCGCGCGGGGCGTCCTTCAGCAGGTAACCCGTCGCGCCCGCCTCGATCGCGGGGAGCGTGTCGGAGTCCGTGTCGTACGTCGTCAGGACGAGCACCTTCGCGCGGGCGGCGCGGCGGGTCAGCTCGCGGATGGCGTCGACGCCCGCGCCGCCCGGCATCCGCAGGTCCATCAGGATCACGTCGGGGTCGAGGTCGGCGGCCCGCTCCACGGCCTCGACGCCGTTGGACGCCTCGCCCAGGACGCGGAATCCGGGCGCGGACTCGAACATGCCGCGCAGACCGTCCCGTACGACGGGATGGTCGTCGACGATCAACAGGGAGATCAGCAACTCGTCACTCATGGCGGACCAACGGTACGCGAGCCGAGAGGGCCGTGCCGTGCCCCGGCTCGGACTCGATCGCGAGGGAGCCCGCGACGCGTTCGGCGCGGGCACGCATGCCGTCGAGGCCGAAGCCGCCGGTGCGGGTGCGTTCGGGGAGGGCGAGCGGGTCGAAGCCCCGGCCGTCGTCCCGGATGTCGAGGATGACCTCGTCGCCGAGGAAGCTGAGGGTCACGCCGACGCGGGTGGCGCGGGCGTGCCGGGCCGCGTTCGACAACGCCTCCTGGGCGATGCGCAGCAGGGTCGCCGAGATCTCGTCGTGGAGCTGCTCGGTGATGCCGGTGACGGTGAACTCGGCGCGGACGGCGGTGCGTTCGCCCCACTCCGCGACCGTGTTCTTCAGGGCCTCGGGCAATCCGTCGTTCTCCAGGGCGATGGGCGCGAGGTTCTGCACGGAGCGGCGGGCCTCGCCGAGGCTGTGCCGGGCGAGGGTGGAGGCGCGTTCGAGGTGGGTGCGCGCGGTGCTCAAGTCGGGTGCGTTGGCTACGACTTGGAGCTGGGCGATGATGCCGGTCAGTCCCTGGGCGATGGTGTCGTGGATCTCGGCGGCGAGCCTGCGGCGTTCGTCGGCGACCCCCGCTTCCCTTGCCTGGACGAGGAGTTGGGCGTGCAGGGCGGCGTTCTCGTCGAGGGCCTGCTGGAGCGCGGTGTTGGTGCGTTCGAGTTCGGTGATGGTCTCGGTGCGCTCGCGGGAGCGCTCCGTCTCCTGCTGGGTGAGATGCGCGATCGCCATCTGCAGACCGGAGTTGGCGGCCACGAGCGCCGCGAAGAGGACCCATTGGAGCCCGCTCCCGAACGGCATCCCGCCCGCCTGCGCTCCGGCCACGGTGACCGCGCTCGCGAACAGCCCGACCCGCTGTGCCACCGTGCCCGGGATCAGTTCGTCGGCGTCCATGAATCCGGAGGCGGCGTAGAACGCGAAGAAGGGGTCGATCCAGGTGAGGACGAAGGCGATGGCCCATCGGACGACGTAGTACAGCGTCCCCGCCCGCGACGGGGTCCGGCCGCGGCCGGGACGGCGGGAGCGGGTGCCGTGCCACCAGAGCTGGAGGACGAGCGCGGCGCCGGCCAGGGACCAGCCGATCCACCACTGGGCGGCGGAGTAGTCGAACAGACCGGAGGAGGCGAGCGCGAGGACGACACTGACTCCGAGCAGCGCGTACGGCCCCCAGGTGTGCAGCTGCTCCCAGCGCCGCTCGATCTGCCCGTCCTTGGTGGTCATCTCCCCAGTCTGCACGGCCGCTCCCCCTACTCCCAGCGGAACCAGCGCGAGGCGCCGGCGGTCAGCAGGACGGTCCAGGCGACCAGCACGCCCAGGTGCGTCCAGCCCGGCCAGTTCCCGGCCGCCGCCCGGTTCAGGGCCTCGGCGGCGGCGCCGAACGGGGTGTAGCCGACGATGCGGGCCATGACGTCCGGCATGGCGTTCACCGGGATCCACACACCCGCGCAGAACATCATCGGGAAGAACACGGCCGACCCGACGGCACCGGCGATCTTCGTGGTCCGGGACAGCGCGGAGACCACCGCGCCCAGCGCGAGCGCGGCCAGGATCGCGAGGAGCAGGGCGAGGAGATACCCGCCGGGCTGCTTCGGCAGCCGTACGTCGAAGGCGAGCCGCCCGACGACCAGCGCGAGCAGGGCGGAGACGAGGGCCGCCGCGCCGTAGACCACCATCTGCGCGGAGAGCAGGGCGGTCGGGCGGACCGGGGTGGCGGACATGCGGCGGAGGATGCCTCGTTCGCGGTAGCCGGTGAGGTTCTGCGGCATCGACTGGAGCGCGCCGACGATCATGCCGAGCAGGACGGCGACCGGGACGTACACGTCGATCGTGCGCAGCCCGCCGAGGTCGGCGTCGTGGTGGCGGAAGCCCGGGATGGAACCCAGGATCACCAGCAGCAGGGTGGGGAAGAGCAGGATCCAGAAGAGCGCGCCGGGTTCGCGGCGGAAGAGACGCAACTCCGTACGCAGCACTGCGGTGTTCATGCGGAGACCTCCGTCAGGTCCAGGAACGCGTCGTCCAACGTGGCGTCGGACACGCGGAGTTGGTGGGCGGTGATGTGGTTGCGGGCGAGCAGGGTGATGACCGCGTTGACGGTCTCGTCGGAGCCGGAGAGCGTGATCCGGCCGTCCTTGCGCGCCACGGACGTGAGCGCGGGAAGGGAGTTCAGATCACCGTCGTCCAGCGCCGCGGAGGGCGTGAAACTGATGACGGTCGACCCCGCCGAACGCCGGATCAGCCCGTCCGGGGTGTCCAGCGCGGCCACCCGCCCTTTGTCGATCACGGCGATCCGGTCGCACAGCCGCTGCGCCTCCTCCATGAAGTGCGTGACCAGCAGGACGGTGACCCCGCTCGCCCGCACGTCCTCGATCAGCTGCCAGGTGTCACGGCGGGCACGCGGGTCGAGGCCGGTGGTGAGCTCGTCGAGGACGACGACGCGGGGGTTGCCGATCAGCGCGAGCGCGATGAACAGCCGCTGCTTCTGACCGCCGCTGAGCTTCGCGAACCGGGTGGTCAACTTGGCGGTCAGGCCCAGGCGTTCGGCCAGCGGCCGCCAGTCGGCGGGGTGCGGATAGAAGGACGCGTACAGCTCCAGCGCCTCGCGGACGGTGAGCTTGGCCTGGAGCTCGCTCTCCTGGAGCTGGGCGCCGAGGACCCGGGCCACCTCTTCGTGGTCGGCGACGGGATCGAGTCCGGTGACGCGGACCCGTCCCGCGTCGGGAACCCGCAGACCCTCGACACACTCGACGGTGGTGGTCTTGCCGGCACCGTTCGGGCCGAGGATCCCGAAGATCTCACCCTCCTCGACGGCGAACGAGACCCCGTCCACGACGGCCCGGCCGCCGTAGGACTTCCGTAGTGCGGTGACTTCGATGACTGGTGTGGCTGACATGTACCGAGGGTCCCGCCGGCGCCGGGTCCGCCACATCGCCCATCGCGCTCGAAGGGACATCAACCGATCGGTTGATGCGCCCCTACGACTCCCCCGGACGCGCCGCTACGACCCCTCGAACACCCAGGTCGTAGGACCAACGGCCGATCCCGGTCCGGCCAAAACTCGGTGGGCACTGTCAGTGGTGGTCCGTAGGCTCGCCCGTGATGACCACGACACCCGCCTCCGCCGAGGACCACTCCGACCGGTCCGCCGTCCGCACGCTCGCGCGGCTGTGGCCGTACGTCCGCCCCGTGCGCGTACGGCTGTTCGCCGCGGCCGGGGTCGCCGTCGTCGCGTCCTGTACGGGGCTGGTGTTCCCGCTCGTCCTGAAGTGGATGGTGGACGGACCGGTCGCCGACCGGGACACGGCGGGTGTGTGGCTCGGGGCGCTGTATCTCCTGCTGCTGGGGATCGCGGAGGCGGCCCTGTTCGGGCTGCGGCGCTGGCTGGTGGCGCGACCGCTGTCCCACGTCGAGGCGGAGATGCGGGCGGACCTGTACCGGCATCTGCAACGCCTGCCGGTGTCCTTCCACGACAGATGGCCGTCGGGCCAACTCCTCTCGCGAGGCACCACCGACCTCATGCTCCTCCGCATGTTCCTCGCCTTCCCCCTGACGTTCCTGCTGGTCAACGCGGTGACGATCCTGGTCGGCGTGATCATCATGCTGCTCCAGGACTGGACACTGGGGCTGGTCATCCTCGGCCCCGCCATCCCAGTGATCATCACCTGCGTGATCTTCGAGCAGCGGTACGCGCACGTGGCCCGCCGCGCCCAGGACCAGGTCGGCGACCTGACGACGGTCGTCGAGGAGAGCGTCCTCGGCATCCGCATCATCAAGGGCTTCGGCCGCCACCGCACCCAGGCCCGAGCCTTCCGCGACCTCTCCCGCACCCTGCGCGGCACGGAGTTGCGTAAGGCTCAGCTCCTGGCCACCATCTGGGGCGTCATCGTCACCCTGCCCGAACTGGCCCTCGGTTCAGCGCTGGTGGTGGGGACGGTCCAGGTCGCGGACGGGGGCCTGTCGGCGGGCACCCTGGTGGCGTTCCTGTCCACGGCACTGGCACTGCGCTGGCCCGTGGAGTCGATCGGCTTCCTACTGGCGATGAGCCAGGAGGCGGCGACGGCGACGGAGCGCTACTTCGAGGTCATGGATGAATCACCGGAGGACCAAAAAACGCCCTCAGGGGACGCGCCCCAAAGGGGCGCGGGGAACGGCGCGACCAGCCCCCACGAACCCGCACCCAACAACGACGGCATCCGCTTCTCCTCAGTCTCCTTCCGCTACCCAGACGCCCCGCCCGACTCCCCACCCACCCTCGACAACATCAACCTGCACATCAAACCCGGCGAATCCATGGCCCTGGTAGGAGCCACCGGCACGGGAAAAACCACCCTCACCGCCCTCGTCCCCCGCCTCCACGAGGTGACCTCCGGCCAGATCACACTGGACGGCAAGGACATCACCGCCATGCCCCGGGATTCGCTGCGCGCCCTCGTGGCTGTGGCCTTCGAGGAACCCACGTTGTTCTCAGCCAGCGTCGGCGAGAACGTACTCATGGGATCAGAAGAGGGCGCGGGACAACCGGAGTTGGAACGAGCCCTCGCCGTCGCACAGGCCAACTTCGCGCACACCCTCCCCCAGGGCACGGACACCCAGGTAGGCGAACAGGGCCTCAGCCTCTCCGGCGGCCAACGCCAACGCCTCGCCCTGGCAAGAGCGGTGGTGGGCAACCCCCGCTTCCTGGTCCTGGACGACCCGCTCTCCGCCCTGGACGTCCACACAGAGGCGGCAGTTGAGGCCGCCCTGCGCCAAGTCCTGGCCGACACAACGGCGTTGATCGTGGCCCACCGCCCGTCCACGGTCCTCCTGGCCGACCGCGTGGCCCTGCTGTCGGACGGCCGCATCACAGCCGTCGGCACCCACCAGGAACTCCTGCGGACGAACACGGAGTACGCGTACCTGATGTCGGGCGCCGACCACCAGGGGGACGAACGATGACCGCGGCCACCACCTCCACCCCCACCACAGGCGACGACGACAACCCCGAACCCCCACGCCCGCCCGCCGCCGCGGGCGACCCCTTCGACCACGACGTCCTGCCCACTCCCCCGGGCGCGACCGCCACCCTCCTGCGCTCCCTGCTCGCACCGATGAAGGCACGGGTCACCGTCACGACGCTCCTCCTGCTGCTCCAGCAGGCGGCGGTACAGGTGGGCCCGCTGCTGGTCGCGTACGCCATCGACCGCGCGGTCCCGGCGTTCCGGAACGACGACCACGGCCCGCTGATCGCCGTAGGAGCGGGCTACCTGCTCTGCGCGCTGCTCTCCGGCGGACTCCAGTACGCCTTCATCGGCGCCTCCGCCCGCGTCAACCAGGACGTGCTGCTCGACCTGCGCGGCCGTATCTTCCGGCACGCGCAGGCGCTCAGCATCGACTTCCACGAGCGGTACACGTCCGGCCGGCTCATCTCCCGTTCCACCACGGACATCGAGGCCCTGCGCGAACTGCTCAGCGAGGGACTCCAGGAGCTGATCACGGTCATCCTGTCGTTCGTGTACATCTCGGCGATGCTGCTCTGGCTGGACCTCGGTCTCGGCGCCGTCGCGGTGGCGTCCTTCGTGCCGCTGTACCTGCTGGTGCGGGTCTACCAGCGGCGCGCGGTACGGGTGTACGCGATCCGGTCCACGGCGATCGCGCGCGTGATCGTCAAGTTCGTCGAGACGATGAACGGCATCCGCCCGGTCCGGGCGTTCCGCCGCGAGGCGGTGAACGACGCCGACTTCCAGGTCCTCAACCAACAGCACGAACGCTCCAACGGCGACGCCCTGTTGGAGATGGCCCGCTATGTCACCGGTTCCCGTCTGGTCGCCAACACGGCCGTCGCGGTGATCGTGCTCTGGGGCGCGACCCGAGTCGCGGACGGCTCACTGGAGTTGGGTGTACTGGCCGCCGCGGTGCTGTACCTACGGCGGCTCTACGACCCGATCGACCGGCTCGGCATGTTCCTCAACTCGTACCAGTCGGCCGCGGCTTCCCTGGAGAAGATCGCGGGCCTGCTGGCCCAGACCCCGTCGGTCCCCGAACCCTCAACCCCCGTCCAGCTCCCGGAACTTGAGACCGACCAACCCGGCCGCGAGGTCGTCTTCGACGGGGTCCGCTTCGCCTACCGCACCGGCGGCGAGGTGCTGCCCGTCTTCGACCTGACCCTCCCCGCCGGCCAGACCGTCGCCGTCGTCGGCTCCACCGGCGCGGGCAAGTCCACCCTGGCCAAGCTGCTGGCCCGGTTCTACGACCCCTCGGACGGGCGGGTCCTGCTCGACGGCGTCGACCTGCGCGAGCTGTCCGCGCCCGAACTGCGGCGCGGGGTGGTGATGGTGACGCAGGAGGCGTTCCTGTTCTCCGGCACGGTCGCCGAGAACATCGCGATCGGGCGCCCGGACGCACCCCGTGAGGAGATCGAGCGGGCCGCGAAGGCGATCGGCGCGCACGACTTCATCAGCGCGCTGCCCGACGGCTACGACACGGACGTACGCAAGCGGGGTGGCCGTATCTCGGCGGGTCAGCGCCAACTCGTCGCGTTCGCACGGGCGTTGCTCGCCGACCCGGCGGTCCTGATCCTGGACGAGGCGACGAGTTCCCTGGACGTGCCCGGCGAACAGGCGGTGCAGCGCGCGATGTCGACGGTCCTGCGCGGCCGCACGGCGGTCGTCATCGCCCACCGGCTCTCCACGGTCGAGATCGCGGACCGGGTGCTGGTCATGGAACACGGCCGAGTCGTCGAGGACGGCACCCCGGCCGAGCTCATCGCGGGGGCGGGGCGCTTCGCGGACCTGCACCGGGCGTGGCGGGACAGCCTGGCATAAGCGCGGGTGAGGTTGTTTTTTGGCTGCCGGCCGGTGGGGGCTGGTCGCGCAGTTCCCCGCGCCCCTAAAAGCGCCGACCCGCCGTGTCTTTTAAGGGGCGCGGGGAACTGTGCGACCAGCCACGACGCACCGCAAGCAGCCAACGCACCCCACCCCCCACCCCTCCCCGCTTGCTAAGCGGAACCCCGTTCCGTATCGTTACCGGAACAAGGTTCCGTTTACCCATTGTGGAGGACGCCGTCATGCAATACCGCACCCTCGGCCGCACCGGCATACAGGTCAGCACCCTCGCGCTCGGTGCGATGAACTTCGGCCGGATCGGCCGCACGGGCCAGGACGAGGTCACCGCGATCGTCGACGCCGCTCTCGCGGGCGGGGTGAATCTCATCGACACCGCAGACGCGTACAGCGGAGGCGAGTCCGAGGAGCTGCTCGGCAAGGCGATCGCCGGTCGCCGGGACGACCTCGTGCTGGCCACGAAGGCGAGCCTGCCGATGGGCGAGGAGCGCAACCACCAGGGCGCCTCGCGCCGCTGGCTGGTCACCGAGCTGGACAACAGCCTGCGCAGGCTCGGCGTCGACCACGTCGACCTGTACCAGATACACCGCTGGGACCCCCGCACCAGCGACGAGGAGACCCTCTCCGCCCTGACCGACCTCCAACGCGCGGGAAAGATCCGCTACTTCGGCTCCTCCACCTTCCCCGCATACCGCATCGTCCAGGCGCAGTGGGCCGCCCGGGAGCACCACCTGAGCCGTTACGTCACGGAGCAGCCCAGCTACTCGATCCTCCAGCGCGGCATCGAGACCCACGTACTTCCGGTGACCGAGGAGTACGGCCTCGGCGTCCTGGCCTGGAGCCCGCTCGCCTCGGGCTGGCTGTCCGGCGCGATCCGCGAGGGCCGGGAGGTCAGCACCAGCCGCTCCTCGTTCATGCCGCAGCGCTTCGACACCACCGTCCCCGCCAACCGCGCCAAGCTCGACGCCGTCGAACAGCTGGCCAAGGTCGCCGACGAGTCCGGGCTCACGATGATCCAGCTCGCGCTCGGTTTCGTCACCGCACACCCCGGCGTGACCAGCGCGCTGATCGGCCCGCGAACCCTGGACCACCTGCACAGCCAGCTCGCCGCCGCCGACACGGCACTCTCCGCCGACGTACTGGACGCGATCGACACGATCGTCGCCCCCGGCACCGATCTCGCCGCCCACGAGAAGAACGACACCCCGCCCGCACTCCTCGACCCGGCCCTGCGCCGCCGCTGAGCCCACCGGAACGGAACTACAACGATGTCCGACTCACCCCCCGCGATCGTGTCCGTGAAGCCGGTGACCCTCTCGGCCCCCGACCGGGGCGAGGACCTCCAGGTCCGCGTCTCCGCACCCGTGACCGGCGACGACCTGCCCGTCCTCGTCTTCTCACACGGCTACGGCTGGTCGATGAACGGCTACGCCCCGCTGGCCGACCACTGGGCCGCACAGGGCTTCATGGTCATCCAGCCGACCCACCTGGACTCAAGAACGCTCGCCATCCCGCACGAGGACCCCCGTTTCCCACAGATGTGGCGCTTCCGCGTGGCGGACCTCAAGCACGTACTGGATGAACTCGACGTCCTGGAAGCCTCCGTACCGGGCCTCGCGGGACGCGTCGACCACGACCGCATCGCCGTGGCCGGCCACTCCTGGGGAGCCCAGACGGCGAGCACGCTCCTGGGCGCCCGCGTCCTCGACTCCGACGGCGTCCCCGGCGAGGACCTGTCAGACCCCCGCGTCAAGGCGGGTATTCTGCTGGCCCTGACCGGCCTGGGCGACTCCCTGACCCCGTTCGCCGCCGAGCAACTCCCCTTCATGCGGCCGTCGTTCACCACGATGACCACCCCAGCCCTCATCGTCGCCGGAGACCACGACGACTCCCCGCTCTCCACCCGGGGCCCCGACTGGTTCACCGACCCGTACACCTACAGCCCCGGCGACAAGACCCTGCTCACCCTCTTCGACGCGGAACACTCGCTGGGCGGCATCCCCGGCTACGAGGTCGCCGAGACGACGGACGAGAACCCCGCCCGCGTGTCCCTGCTCCAGCAGCTCACCACGGCGTTCCTGCGCAGCGCGCTGCATCCCGAGGACACCGACTGGCAGGCGGCGGTCACCGCGCTGGACCAAGTCCCAAGCCCCCTGGGCAAGTTGGAGAGCAAGTAGCGGGGTTCAGGCGAACCACACCTCCTCGATCTCCGCCTCCCCCTCCGCACTACGGTCGACCACGAACGTCGACTCCCCCCGCTGCTCATCCGCGTAGACGGACAACGCCCCGCCGGTCAGCACGTGCAACAACCCGTCGTAGTCGACGAAGTCCGCGTCCTCGTCGATCAGTTGACCGGGATCGGCACCCACGGCGGTCAGCGTGGTGCGAGCGTCACCGGTGACATCCAGCTCGTCGAAGCCCTCGACCGTCAGATCGGGCGCCCCGGGCACCGC
Organism: Streptomyces sp. NRRL F-525; assembly: GCF_000716605.1. GTDB lineage: Bacteria > Actinomycetota > Actinomycetes > Streptomycetales > Streptomycetaceae > Streptomyces. The sequence continues at coordinate 307,066 of NZ_JNXE01000016.1, forward strand.
CACCAGAATCTTCAAGTAGGCGGCCCCGAAGTCCCGTTCGCACACGGCGACGACGCGGGCGTCCGGGTGCAGTTTCTTCTGCGCCCGGAACTCGTCCTCCAACGCGCTGGACAACACCCCGTCCTCGACGAGCGCCGGGTCCGTCACCTTGACCGTGGACCCCCACACAGCGGCCCGTACGACGTCCAACTCCCGCCGATCCGCAGGGCTTTCGGGATGACCCAGCCCCGACGGAGTCTCCTCACGCCGAATCCCCGCGACCGACGACAGCGACAACACCGCCGCCCGCGCCGCCTCCGGGGCATGCGCCACAACCGGCGGGCGCTCGTCGGGACGTAGCGGAGGCGCGAAGGGGGGCTGGACGACGACCAGATGTGCGTGCCCGCTGCGACGGGGGTCCACCCGGGTTTCGGGAGATACGGGGCTCATGGCGCCGAGCGTATGACGCGGGCCCGCACCAAGCTGTGAACAGCCTGTGGAGAAGGCGAGTTGACCCGGTCACCGAAGGACGGATCGGCTTCGGCATGTACATGGGCGTGTCTAGCGTGTGGTCCGTTCGTCGGCGCCACATCGACCACGGGGGCCCCTGGTGCCGCGCGGACACCCCATGCCTACTGGGCCCCCACGGGGACTTCACGTGCAAACACCCATACGCGCCCGGCGGTTGCGCGCGCTGCGGCGGTCGGTCGTCGCGCTCGCGTGCGCCTCGGTCATGGCCCTCACCGGGCTTCCGGGCATCACGTCGGCGGAGGCCGCGCCGCGACCACTCGACCCGGGCAAGCGCTGTGACGAGTTGTACGGCCTGCCTTCCAACACCCGCCCCACCGTGGGGCTTCCGCAGTTCGACGCGTCCCGCGCGACCTCGCAGTGGGACGACTACTCGTACGTCAATCCGGCGAAGGAGTGGGACGGGCTCGGGGCGCCGTCCGCCGTCAAGCAGGCCGCGCTGTCCGAGTTGACCAAGGCGCCGGCCACGCAGCCCGACCGGGTCTGGTGGCGGTGGCTCCAGCAGAAGGACAAGTACCCGAATTTCACCGACTATCGGGACGCCGCCTTCATCCCGAACTCCGGGAACGACCCGCGCGGCAAGGCCTTCGAGCAGAAGGTGATCAAGGATCACGGGCTGGTCGGGCCGGAGTGGATCTGCCAGAAGGAGGTCGAGTTCAAGGACCCCGACACCGGCAAGACGTACCGGCGCAAGCTCGACGCGTACAACACGCGGACGAAGCAGATCCTGGAGATCAAGTCCAACGGCAGCCCGGATCGCACCCAGGTGCCCAAGGACCTGGCGTGGGCCAAGGACCCGGCGTGGAAGGACAGCAAGGTCAAGTATGTCTTCGCGGAGCCGCAGAAGGCGGACGCGAAGAAGTTCCTCGGGGAGATGCGGCAGGTGGCCGGCAACCGGGTCACCGAGTACAACTACCGTACGGACCGCGTGGAGTTGGCACCCAAGGGTGTTGGAGAGCGCGCGAGCAGCGGGCTCATGCAGCCCCCCGGGCAGGCCGGTTCCACCCGGGGCGGGCTCACCGATCTGATCCGTGAGTCGCGGCCCACCCCGAAGACCATGGCGGACTTCCTGAACGCCAAGAACGCCGCCAACCCGGGTGGCCTGCCGCGCGGCCCCGGCGGTGTCGACTTCTCGACGCTGGACCTGAAGTACGTCGGCAAGCCGGTCAGGGGCAAGGGAGTCGACTTCGCGTTCGACGCCAAGGAGGACCCGGCCGAGCAGTCCGGGTGGGGCGGCAAGGCCAACTCCCAGTTGATCTCGGACGCGTTCTTCACGTGGCTCGCGCTGACCCCCGACAAGTTCTGGGTCAATCTCAACCCGGACGAGCCGGACCGCATCATGGACGCCAAGTTCGGCAAGACGGACGCCGGTCGGGTGCTCCTGGAGGCAGATCTCCAGATGAAGCACGACTTCTACAAGGCCATGGACCCCGCCACCGACCTCGGCAAGCGCTACTGGGCCGCTCTTCCCCAGGTGAACGGCAAGCCCTGCATGCCCGGGCTGCGCAACTGGATCGAGCCGAAGACCGCGCAGGTCCGTGAGCAGGACGGCGGCATCTACATCCTCGACACCCCGCTGCGCCTGAAGTCGACCGCGCAGACCACCGTCACGCCCGGTCCCGGCGAGCCGATCTGCACCCCGGACGCGGCCCAGACCGCGGCGGCCCAGCGGGTCATCGACTCGATGATCGTGCCCGCGGTGGAGAAGACCATCAACACCGCGCCCCAATACGCCGATCTGCGTCGCGTCTACACCGCGCGCGTCGCCGCCGAGTACATCCGCCAGCAGGACGCCAAGGCGCCCACCGACTACCACGCCATCATCAACAGCGGCGACGCCACGCGCTGGCCGCTGCGCGCGCCCAACCAGAACTGGACCCGCGAGGCGCTGTTCCAGAAGTACCGGTACATCTACACGCACGGCGAGTTCACGTACGACGTCCCCGCCAACGGCACCGTGCAGGTCTACATCGTGGGCGGCGTCGACCTCTCGAAGCAGCCCAAGAAGAACGTCAGCAAGGTCCAATTCACCGCCCAGCACCGGTACTTGCCCCGGCAGACGCAGACCAGCGTGAGGACCCTGACCGACAACACCGACACGACGGGTCAGGTGCTCCTCGGCGCGAACACGGCCGCCGACGACACCGGCACGTCCACCCCCACGCCGACCCCGACACCCACCCCGACCCACACCGGGAAGCCGACGCCCACCCCGACCCACAGCGGCGGAGGCGGCGGGAGCACCCCGGCACCGGCACCCACGACACCCGCGCCCGACGACTCCGGTGGCGACCTCGCCCACACCGGCAACGACACCCCGGTCGGCCTGATCGCGGGCATCGCCGGCGCCCTCGCCGTCGCGGGCGGAGCGCTCGTGTGGTGGATGCGCCGCCGTAGGACCGCGCAGGGGTAACCCCAGGCTGACGAACACCTGTTGGGGCCGGTACGCGCAGCCTGCGTACCGGCCCCTCGGCGTGCGGGCGCCCGATATTCGATGGGCAACCGCGCTCACGCTCGGTAATCTTCGTTGCCTCCAACCACCCCCGGATCGCTCACGGCTGCGCGCGCCCGGCAGCCCGGGCAAGGAGGCACATGATCGACGCGTACGAGGATCCCGGGACGCCCGACTGTCGCGGCGGTTGGCGGTTCCTGTGGTGGCTGGTGTGGCGGCAGCGGGCGCGGGCGGTGTCCGGGGCGCTGCTGTCGAGCGTGTGGATGGTGCTGATGGCGGCGGCGCCGTATCTGATGTCCCGGGCGGTCGACGACGGGCTGGTGCCGGGGAACATGGGCGCGCTGGCCTGGTGGACCGGGGTGCTGTTCGTGGTCGGCGCGGTCAACTCGTGGCTGAGCATCATGCGCCACCGCACGATGACCCGGGTCCGGATCGACGCCAACTTCCGCACGGTCAAGCTGATCGTCGGCCAGACGGTCCGGCTCGGCGCCGTGCTCTCCCGACGGGCGCAGGCCGGCGAGGTCATCACCACCGGCGTCGGCGACGTGTGGACGATCGCCCAGTCCCTGACGGTCGTCGGCCCCGGCTTCGGCGCCCTCGTCGTCTACGGCGTGGTCGCGGGCGTGCTGCTGTCGATCTCGGCGCCGCTGGCCGCCGTGGTGCTGCTGGGTGTGCCGGTGATCGCGTTGCTCGCGGGGCCGTTGACGCTGCGGCTGCAGAGCGTGGAGACGGAGTACCGGGAGCGGCAGAGCGTGCTGACCGCGCGCATCGGCGATCTCGCGGGCGGCCTGCGCGTCCTCAACGGCCTTGGCGGCAAAGGGCTGTTCGCCGACGCGTTCCGCCGTGACTCGCAGCGACTGCGGGCGCAGGGGTACCGGGTGGGCGCGGTGGCCAGCTGGGTGCAGGCGATCGGGGTCGGACTGCCGACGCTGTTCCTCGCCGTGGTGACCTGGCTCGCGGCCCGGCTGGCGGCCCAAGGGCAGCTCAGCATCGGCGAGTTGGTCGCGGTGTACGGCTATGTCGCGGTGCTGATCGGCCCGGTGGCGTTCTTCGTGCAGATGGTCTACGAGCTGAGCCGGGGCGTGGTCGCCGCGCGGCGGGTCGTGGACCTGCTGCGGCTCGAACCCACCCCGGACCGCGGGGAGTTGGACGCTCCCGCCGAACCGGCCGTCCTGCACGATCCCGACTCCGGGGTGCGGGTGCTGCCGGGGCGGCTGACCGCGCTGGTCGGGGCGCGGCCCGCCGACGCGCTGGCGGTGGTCGACCGGCTCGGGCGGTACGCGCCGTCCGTGGCGACCTGGGGTGAGGTACGGCTGGACGCGATTCCGCTGGAGCAGGTGCGGGCGCGGATCCTGGTCGCCGACAACGAGGCCGACCTGTTCGCCGGACCGCTGACGGAGGTCGTGTCCGGGCGCCACGAGCGGCCGGCGGAGGCGGTGGCGAAGGCCGTGCGCGCGTCCGCCGCCGACGACATCGTGCAGGGGCTGCCGGAGGGACTCGACTCGGCGGTGGCCGCGCAGGGGCGCAGTCTCTCCGGAGGACAGCGTCAACGGGTGCGCCTGGTAAGGGCGTTGCTCGCCGAACCCGAGGTGCTCCTCGCGGTGGAGCCGACCTCGGCGCTCGACGCGCACACGGAGGCGGCGGTCGCGCTACGGCTGCACGCGGAGCGCACCGGCCGTACGACGGTGGTGACCACGACGTCCCCGCTGGTCCTGGACCACGCGGACACCGTGCACTACCTGGTCGACGGCAAGGTCGCGGCCAGCGGAGTCCACCGCCAGCTGCTGGCGGAGGAACCCGGCTACCGCGCGCTGGTGGCCCGGGACGCGGAAGAGGAAGAGGTCGTACGGTGACGCAGTCCTCGTTGGCGAAGGGTCAACTGCCGGTCGCGGAGCGGGCGGACGTACGGCGGGCCGCGTTTCGTCTCGTACGAGTGGACCGGCGGGCGTTCGCCGTCGTGCTCGTCGTGAACGCGCTGGCCGCCGGGGCAGGGCTCGCCGGGCCGTGGCTGCTCGGGCGGATCGTGGACGAGGTGCGGGCCGGGGCCGGGGTGAGCACGGTGGACCGGCTGGCCCTGGTCATTGTGGCGTGCGCGCTGGCCCAGTTGCTGCTGGCGCGGTGGGCGCGGTACGTGGGGCACCGGTTCGGCGAGCGCACGCTGGCGCGGGTCCGGGAGGACTTCGTCGACCGGGCGCTGGCGCTGCCCGCGTCGGTCGTGGAGCGGGCCGGGACGGGGGACTTGACCGCGCGCGGCACGGCGGACGTGGCGATCGTGGGGACGACCCTGCGCGATGTCGGGCCGGATCTGCTGGTCAACTCGGTGCAGGCGCTGTTCGTGATGGGCGCGGTGTTCGCCCTCGACCCGCTGCTCGGGCTGTTCGGGGTGCTGGGGCTGACGCCGGTGTGGTTCGCGCTGCGCTGGTATCTACGGCGGGCCCGGGACGGCTATCTCGCGGAGGGCGCGGCCAACTCGGAGGTCGCCGAGATCCTCACGGCGACCGTGGCCGGGGCCCGCACGGTGGAGGCGTTCCGGCTCCAGGAGCGCCGGGTCACCGCGAGCCGCGACACGCTGCGGACGGCGCTGCGAAGCAGGCTCTACACCCTGTTCCTGCGGACGGTGTTCTTCCCCGCGGTCGAGGTGTCGTACACGATCCCGGTGGCGGGCGTGCTGTTCGTCGGCGGGTGGCTGCACGGGCGCGGGGAGGTTGGCCTGGGTGCGGTGGTCGCGGCGGCGCTGTATCTGCGGCAGTTCACCGAACCGCTGGACCAGATCCTGATGCGGATCGAGCAACTCCAGAGCAGCGGCGCCTCGTTCGCCCGTGTGGAGGGGCTGGCCCGGGCGCCCCGCGCGGAGGGCGAGGGCGACGCCCCGGCCCCGGCGGACGACCGGATCGACGTGACGGGCGTGCGGTACGCCTACGAGCGCGGCGGCGAGGTCCTGCACGGCGTCGACCTGACCGTACGGCCGGGTGAACGGCTCGCGGTGGTCGGCCCGTCGGGCGCCGGCAAGACCACGCTGAGCCGGCTGCTGGCCGGCGTCGACGCGCCGACCGAGGGCACGGTGACCGTCGGCGGGGTGCCGGTCCACGGCCTCTCACCGGAGACGCTGCGCCGCCAGGTCGTGCTGGTCACCCAGGAGCACCACGTCTTCCTCGGCTCGGTCCGCGACAACCTCCTGATCGCCGAACCGGCCGCCACGGACGAGGAGTTGTGGGCGGCGCTGAACGCGGTCGGCGCCGAGGAGTGGGTCCGGGACCTGCCGGACGGCCTCAACACCCGCCTCGGCCCCCGGGGTTCGGCCACGGACGGCTCACAGGCCCAGCAACTCGCTTTGGCCCGCGTGGTGTTGGCCGACCCGCACACGCTGATCCTGGACGAGGCGACGGCCCTGCTGGACCCGGCCACCGCCCGCCACACCGAGCGCGCCCTGGCCGCCGTGCTGGAGGGCCGCACCGTGATTGCCATTGCCCACCGTCTCCACACCGCGCATGACGCGGACCGGGTGGCGGTGATGGAGAACGGCCTGCTGACCGAACTGGGGCCGCACGAGGAGCTGGTGGCGGCGGAGGGGGCGTACGCGGCGCTGTGGCATTCGTGGCACGGGGAGCGGCCGGGCACCGGAGCCAACTGACCGACGCCCTCGAGGAGTTCAGACCCCGTACGCCCGCAGAAAGGTGTCGACCGCCGCATCCGCCACCGCGCGGATCTCCGCGGCCGGCACCTCGCGCGTACCGAGGCGGCTGCGGCCCTCCAGCGGGCCGGTGAGGAGAGCGAGGAACTGCTCCGCCGCGAGCGCCGGGTCGCAGGAGCGCAGCCGGCCCGCCAGCACGAGGCGGGCCAGCCGGTCGGCGAGCGCCTCGGCGATCCGGTCCGACGTACGCGACTGGACCGCCTCGATCAGGTCGGGGAAGCCGCCGACCTGCGAGTACGTCAGCCACCGCAGGGCCCGGGAGCGTTCGCCGCAGCACACCCCGAGCAGCCGGTGACCGGTGTCCGCGAGGGTCTCGCGCAGATCGTCACCCGGGTCGCGGAGCCGTTCGAGGACGGCGAGGTTCTCCGCCGCCACCGCGTCCGCCGCGGTCTCCACCGCGTGCCGGAAGAGGGTCTCCTTGTCGGCGAGGTGGTTGTAGACGGTCGGCTTGGCCACGCCCGCCTCGTCGGCGATCTCCTTCACGCATGCCTGCGCGTACCCCCGGCGCGCGAAGACGACGAAGGCCGCGTCCAGGATCGCCTGCCGCTTGTCGATCCGCCCCCGGGCTCCACGGGCCGTCGCAGTCACCTCCGCAGGGTATCCCCTTGTGGTGGATCTGATGGACCAATAGATTGAACCAATCGGTTCAGTTACGGCATACGGCCCCCGGGAGGGAATCCGGTGATCGTCAACATCCTGCGGTTCAGCTTCAAGGACGGCACGACCGAGGAGGAGAAGGCCGCGGTGCTCGCGGCGATGCGGCGGACGGCGTCCGTGGAATCGGCCGCGTTCGGTGTCGTCGGCCAGGACATCGGCCCGGACGACGGGTACACGCACACCTACTGCGCGGCCGTGCCGGACCTCGCCGCGCTGGAGCGGTACCTGCACGACCCGGTCCATCTGGCGGGCGACGACACGATCCTGCCGCACATCCAGCGCATCACCGCCGTCCGTTTCTCCGACGACATGGACCCTGGCCTCGCCACGGAGGTCGGCCGGGCGGCCGCCGCGAAGGTCGCCAAGTACCCCGCGTGGGCACAGCAGTTGGAGGCGATCCCGGAGGCACGCTTCGGCTGAGCCGTACGAACCTCCGGGACGGCCGGCTCACACCGCGTCCGGCCCCCGCTCCCGCGTCCGGATCCGCACCACCTCCTCCACCGGAGTCACCCACACCGTGCCGCCGCCCGTGCCGCGTCCTCCCGCGGCGCGGATGACACGGACGAGGTCGGTCGCGTCGAAGTCGAGGGTGAGGATGTCGAGCCGGAGCCGCGGGGCGAGGTTCACCCGGTACTCGCTGCCCCGGTAGACCTCGACCCGGACCTGCCGGGGCTCGTAGGCGCTCACCTCGGTCACCGTCACTCCGCGCACCCCGAACGACTGGAGGGCTTTCATGACGTCCGGGACGCGGTGCGGAGGGAGGACCGCGGTGACGAGTTTCACGGGTCTTCCTCAACTCCGGCCATTTCAGCTGGAGTCCGGTTCCTTGGCCTTCTCCGCGGCCGGTGCCGCCACCGCGCCCACCGGTTCGGACACGGACGCCGACGCCACCGCCGACTCCGCCGGATACGCCTCCTCGTCGTGGACCGCGATGTCGCCGGCCTCCAACACCTCGTCCGGCGCCCGGAGTTTCACGAACAGGCCGATCGCCTTGAGGATGAGGAAGGTCATCACGGCGTCGTAGACGATGACCGTGCCGGCCGAACCCGCCTGTTTCCAGAGCTGGTCGAGGTTGCCGTAGAGCCAGCCGCTGGTGGAGAACGCCGTGGTGCCGTCCTTGTTGAGGTACACGGCGACCGCCGGGTCGGCGAAGATGCCGACGAGCATGCCGCCGGCGAGGCCCGCGATGCCGTGGGTGTAGACGACGCCGAGCGCGTCGTCGACCTTGTTGAACGGCGGGACCTTGGAGAGGTAGTTCCAGGCCAGCCAGACGATGGACGACGCGATGATGCCGATGTAGATCGCGCCGATCCCGGTGACGAAGCCGGCCGCCGGGGTGATCGCCACCAGGCCGACGATCATGCCGTTGATGCCGCCGAGGAAGGTCGGCTTGCGCTGCGGGCCGACGAACATGTCCCAGAAGACCCACACCAGCAGGGCAACTGCCGTACAGAGATTGGTGTTGAGGACGGCGAGGGCCGCGTTGTGGCCGCCGAAGTACATGTCGCCGCCGTTGAAGCCGTTCCAGCCGAGCCAGAGGATGCCCGCGCCGACGGCGACCATGGGGAGGTTGTTGGGCACGCCGTGGGCGCGGTCGCGGGCCAGGCGCGGTCCGATCACCGCCGCCGCGACGAAGCCCGAGGTGCCGGCGGCGAGGTGGATGACGTAGCCGCCGGAGTAGTCGAGCGCGCCCTTGGCCGCCCACCAGCCGCCGCCCCAGAGCAGGAAGGCGTTGACCGTGTAGACCAGGGTCGACCAGATCGGGACGAAGAGCAGCCACGCGCGGATGTTCATGCGGCCGATCACGCTGCCCATGAAGAGGAGCGGGGTGATCGCCGCGAACGCGAAGTGGAAGTAGGCGAGGGTGGCCTGCGGGAAGTGGAAGCTCGGCATCAGGTCGTTGCCGTTGACGAGCGGTATCCACGCCTGCTGCTGTTCGCTCGCCGAACCGACGATGGTGCCGGGCCGGCCGACGAACGCGCCGAGGATGCCGGGCCAGTGGGAGTCCAGGGGTTCGCCGAACCCCATCTTGAACTCCCAGAGGACCCAGCCGACCAGGACCAGCGAGAAGCCGGTGAAGGCCATGAACATGGTGTTCACGACCCATTTGCGCTGGACCAGGCCGCCGTAGAGGATCGCGATGCCGGGGATGCTCATCAGGCCGACGAGTGTCGCCGCGACGAGCTGCCAGGCGTTGTCGCCCGCGTCCAGCCAGTTGGGATAAGGAATCACTGCAGCCGTCAACTCCCTTCGTGGGAGCGGCGGTCCGGCAGGACCGCCGGTTCGAACGGCAGGATCGTGCCGGATCTTTTACGGGTTGGTTCCGGGGGCATGTCGGCCCGGAAAATTTCTGTTCACGGTCAAAGAATCGTCAAGCAGTGCTTCGCATGCGTCAAGTGACGATCCGCATAACGGACTTGAACATCCGGACAACGAACGAATTCCGGCCAACCTCCTGACGCGCTCCTGACAGAAAGCGCGAGCTGCTGCCACTCTTCCCCCTGGCGCTTCACAGCAACCCCACAGCTTCACACCAGTGATCACTGTGATCCCTGTGATCTCCCCAGGTCGCGCGATCCGCGACCGTCCCGAAGGAGTCAGTGTTGAGAAGCAATTCCTCGCGCAGACGCACCTCCCACATAGTCGCCGTAGCCGGCGTCACCGCTCTGCTCGCCGCAGCCGTCCAGGCCGGCGCGACCTCCTCCGCCGCTCCGGCCAACCCCCTTGCCAGCAAGGGGAATCCGGCGCACATGGCCCTCTCGCTCTCCCCCTCGCAGCGCGCCGAGCTGCTCCGCGACGCCGCGTCGGCGCGGACCTCGACGGCCAAGGACATCGGCCTCGGCACCAAGGAAGCACTCGTCGTCCGTGACGTCGTCAAGGACGCCGACGGCACGGTCCACACCCGCTACGAGCGCACCTACGGCGGACTCCCGGTCCTGGGCGGCGACCTGGTCGTCGACACCGCCAAGTCCGGTGCCACCGAGCGCGTCATCAAGGCGACCAACGCCACCATCGCGGTCGCCGACCTCACCCCGGACGTCACGACGGCGGCGGCCGAGAAGCAGGCGGTCTCCCGCGCCAAGGCCCTCGGTTCCACCAAGTCGGCCGCGGACTCGGCCCGCAAGGTGATCTGGGCCGCGAGCGGCAAGCCGGTTCTCGCCTACGAGACGGTCGTCGGCGGCCTCCAGGACGACGGCACCCCGAACGAGCTCCACGTCATCACGGACGCGGCCACCGGCAAGAAGCTCTACGAGTACCAGGGCATCGAGAACGCCACCGGCACCGGCAACACCCAGTACAGCGGCTCGGTCCCGCTGACGACGACGCAGTCGGGCTCCAACTACACCCTGACCGACGGCGACCGCGGCGGCCACAAGACGTACAACCTGAACCACGGGACGTCCGGCACCGGCACGCTGTTCTCGCAGACCACCAACACCTGGGGCAACGGCACCACGTCGAACGCGGCGACGGCCGGCGCCGACGCGCACTACGGCGCGGCGGAGACCTGGGACTTCTACAAGAACACGTTCGGCCGCAGCGGCATCAAGAACAACGGCGTCGGCGCCTACTCCCGTGTCCACTACGGGAATTCGTACGTCAACGCGTTCTGGGACGACAGCTGCTTCTGCATGACGTACGGCGACGGCTCCGGCAACGCGGACCCGCTGACGGCCCTCGACGTGGCCGGCCACGAGATGAGCCACGGCGTCACCTCCAACACCGCCGGGCTCAACTACTCCGGTGAATCAGGCGGGTTGAACGAGGCGACCTCCGACATCTTCGGCACCGGCGTCGAGTTCTACGCCAACAACTCGACCGACGTGGGCGACTACCTCATCGGCGAGAAGATCGACATCAACGGCGACGGCACGCCGCTGCGTTACATGGACAAGCCGAGCAAGGACGGCGGCTCCGCGGACAGTCGCGCGCTCACCACGAAGTTCACGTCCACCACCAACTACGCGGCGGCCCGCACCGGGACGCTGGCGGCGGCCGGTGAGCTGTACGGCACGACGGGCGCCGAGTACAAGGCGGTGCAGGACGCGTGGGCGGCCGTGGCGGTCGGTGCGCGCTCCGGTGGCGGCGGCGGTGGCGGCACGTCGTTCGAGAACACGGCCGACGTGTCGATTCCGGACAACGGGGCGGCCGTCACCTCCTCGGTCACCGTGTCCGGGCGGACGGGCAACGCGCCCTCGAACCTCTCGGTCACGGTCGACATCGTGCACACCTGGCGCGGTGACCTGGTGATCGACCTGGTCGCTCCGGACGGGTCGACGTACCGGCTGAAGAACTCCAGCTCGTCCGACTCGGCGGACAACGTGCAGGCGACCTACACCGTCAACGCGTCCTCCGAAGTCGCCAACGGCGTCTGGAAGTTGAAGGTCCAGGACGTGGCGGCACAGGACACCGGCTACATCAACAGCTGGAAGCTTACGTTCCCGTAAAACCCAGGCGTCCACTTCACGCCGCGCAAACAAGACGCCGCCTCGGGGTTTCAACTCCGGGGCGGCGCTCTGTTGTGGACGTTTACATTGCCGCAATGTTTCCCGGACAGTCGATTTTCAGCCAACATCACTTGGGGGTCCTGACATGTACGCGCCCCTGATGCCACTCTTCCCTCACGCCGCTTCAGCACAGCCAATTCACAACCCGCTCCGGTCAGTAACCCCACACTGCCGGACTCCCCCACAGAGGAGCTTGCGTGACCCCCCTCTACGCGCGTCACAAGCGCACCACCCTGGCCATCGCCACCGCGGTCGCCGCCGGCGCCCTGCTCGCCACCGGTGTCAGCACCGGCGCCTCCGCCCAGCCCGCCGCGGCCAAGCCGGCGCCCCTGGCCGCCGCCCCGCAGCTCCTCTCCAACTCCGCGCGCGCCGCGCTGGTCCAGGAGAAGCAGGCCGCCGCGCCCGAGACGGCCCAGCAGATAGGCCTCGGCACCAAGGAGAAGCTGGTCGTCAAGGACGTCGTCAAGGACGTCGACGGCACGCTCCACACCCGCTACGAGCGCACCTACGCGGGCCTCCCGGTCCTCGGTGGCGACCTCGTCGTGCACACCTCGCCGGCCGGCAAGACCGAGGGTGTCACCAAGGCGCACGCGGCGGCCATCAAGGTCTCCACCGTCACGCCGAAGATCTCCACCGCGAAGGCCGAGAAGCAGGCGCTGACCATCGCCAAGGCCGCCGGCTCGGACAAGACCGCCGCCGACGGTGCCCGCAAGGTCATCTGGGCCGGCGGCGCCACCCCCGTCCTCGCCTACGAGACGATCGTCGGCGGCTTCCAGGACGACGGCACCCCGAACCAGCTGCACGTCATCACCGACGCGGCCTCCGGCAAGAAGCTCTTCGAGTACCAGGGCATCGAGAACGCCACCGGCACCGGCAAGACCCTGTACTCGGGCACCGTCAGCCTCACCACCACGCTGTCGGGCACGACGTACTCGCTGACCGACGCCTCGCGCGGCAGCCACAAGACGTACAACCTGAAGCACGGGACGTCCGGCACCGGCACCCTCTTCACCAACACCACCAACACCTGGGGCACCGGCGCCGCGTCCAGCTCCACCACGGACGTGACCGCCGCCGCGGACGCCGCCTACGGCGCCCAGGAGACGTGGGACTTCTACAAGGACACGTTCGGCCGCAGCGGCATCAAGAACAACGGTGTCGGCGCCTACTCCCGTGTCCACTACGGCAGTTCGTACGTGAACGCGTTCTGGGACGACAGCTGCTTCTGCATGACGTACGGCGACGGGTCGAGCAACACCCACCCGCTCACCTCGCTGGACGTGGCCGGCCACGAGATGAGCCACGGCGTCACCTCCAACACCGCGGGCCTGAACTACTCGGGCGAGTCCGGCGGCCTGAACGAGGCGACCTCGGACATCTTCGGCACCGGCGTGGAGTTCTACGCCAACAACTCGTCCGACGTGGGTGACTACCTCATCGGCGAGAAGATCAACATCAACGGCGACGGCACCCCGCTGCGCTACATGGACCAGCCCAGCAAGGACGGCGGCTCCGCCAACTACTGGTCCTCCTCGGTCGGCAACCTCGACGTGCACTACTCGTCGGGCGTCGCCAACCACTTCTTCTACCTCCTGTCCGAGGGCAGCGGCGCGAAGACCATCAACGGCGTGAGCTACAACTCGCCCACGTCCAACGGCTCCACGGTCACCGGCATCGGCCGCGCCAAGGCGCTGCAGATCTGGTACAAGGCGCTGACGACGTACTTCACGTCGACCACCAAGTACGCGGGCGCCCGCACCGGCACCCTGTCGGCGGCGGCGGCGCTGTACGGCTCCGGTTCCACCGAGTACAACGCGGTGGCGGCCGCCTGGTCGGCCGTCAACGTCAGCTGACGACAGCCGAGTTGACAGGTAAGTGACTAGGGCGGTACCCGGAGCGAAGGCAATTCCGGGTACCGCCCTACTCTTGGGTTCCATGTCCTTCACGTACGACGACGTCGGCGCGACCCGCGAACGCGGCTTCTGCCCCCCGGGCTTCCACCCCATGTATGTGCGCACACGTATCGGCGAGGGCGAGAAGGTCTTCCGCCGGGCCGCCGAGGCGGTCCTGACCTGGGAACTCCACCGCGAAATGGGCGTAGGCATCGAGGCGACCGCAGAAAAAGCGGCCCCCGGCGTCGACGTGACGGTCACCCTCGCCGGCCTCATCAAGGCCCCCTGCCGCATCGTCTGGACGGTGGAGGAACACCGCCGGGCGGGCTGGGCCTACGGCACCCTCCCCGGCCACCCCGAATCCGGCGAGGAAGCCTTCGTCGTCGACCGCACGGGCGACGGCACGGTCTGGCTGACGGTCTCCGCCTTCAGCCGAGGCGCCAAGTGGTACGCCCGCCTGGGCGGCCCGGCGACGAGGGGCTTGCAACACGCGTACGCCCGAAAGCTCGGCAGCACGCTGAGGCAGATGTGCGCGCCGTATTCGGAGGTGTAGGAGAGGGGGACGACCCGCGCCCCAGAGGGGCGCGGGGAACTGCGCGACCAGCCACGACGGACTGGCAGACAAAGAACTACCGCATCAACACGCCCGCGCCTTCAACCCCGTCCTCCACCGGCACCGCCACCAGCCCCAACTCCGCACTGGACGCGAGGAGTCGGTGCGCAGGCAGGATCCGCACGGTGTATCCATAGGGCCCGGTGCGATCAAGGGCAAGCGGCCCCTCGTACAACCAGTGCCCCTCCGAATCCGGACCCCCCGCCGGCTTCAAGGGAACCGTCGTCGCGTCCCCGATCCGATCCTCCGGATCCACCCGCCCCGAAACGGCCTGCACTTCCACATCATCCGGAGCAAGCCCCGCCAGCCCCACCCGCACCCGGAGATTCAGCGTCGTACCGAGTTCCGCCGTGGCCGTAGCCGCAGACGCCTCCACGTGATCGACGGTCACCCCATGCCAAGCAGCCCGCACCCGCCCCTTCCAGGCGGCCAGTTCACGAGCCGCATCCGGGGTCATCGCGCGATGGGCATGCGCGGCCGGCCCGTACAGCCGCTCCACGTACTCACGCACCATGCGCCCGGCAAGCACCTTCGGCCCGAGCAACGTCAGCGTCTGGCGCACCATTTCGATCCACCGGTCCGGCAGCCCGTCCTGACCGCGCTCGTAGAACCGCGGGGTGACCCGCTGCTCGAGAAGGTCGTAGAGCGCCGCGGCCTCCACGTCATCCCGGTGATCGGGATCCGTGCCCGTACCGTCCGCCGTGGGGATCGCCCACCCGAAGTCCGGCTGGAACCACTCGTCCCACCAGCCGTCCAGCACCGAGAGGTTGAGGCAGCCGTTCAGCGCCGCCTTCATCCCGCTCGTGCCGCACGCCTCCAGCGGGCGCAGCGGGTTGTTGAGCCAGATGTCGCAGCCGGGGTACAGCTTCTGCGCCATCGCCATGCCGTAGTCGGGCAGGAAGACGATGCGGTGCCGGACGCGCGGATCGTCCGCGAACTTCACCAGCTCCTGCACCAGCCGCTTGCCCCCGTCGTCCGCCGGGTGCGCCTTGCCCGCCACCACGATCTGGATCGGGTGGTCCGGGTGCAGGAGGAGATCCATCAGCCGGTCCCGGTCGCGCAGCATCAGCGTCAGACGCTTGTACGACGGGACGCGGCGCGCGAATCCGATCGTGAGGACGTCGGGGTCGAGGACACCGTCGATCCAGCCCAACTCGGCTGATCCCGCGCCGCGTTGACGCCAGGAGGCACGCAACCGCTCCCGTACCTCCACCACCAGCTGCTCACGCAGATCGCGGCGCAGCTCCCAGATGTCCTGGTCCGGGATCTCCGCGACCGCGTCCCAGCGGTCCGAACCGCCCACCGTCAGAGCGTCCTCGGTGCGCTGAGCGCCGATCTGCCGCGCCCCGAGCCGGAACACCTCGGGGGCGACCCAGGTCGGCGCGTGCACCCCGTTGGTCACGGAGGTGATCGGCACCTCCTCGGCGTCGAACCCCGGCCAGAGTCCGGAGAACATCTCGCGGCTCACCTGGCCGTGCAACAGGGAGACGCCGTTGGCCCGTTGCCCCAGGCGCAGGCCCATCACGGCCATGTTGAAGAGGTTGGGTTCGCCGCCCGGGTAGGTCTCCATGCCGAGGTTCAGGATGTGCTGGACGTCCAGGCGCGGGAGTTCGGCCTCGGAACCGAAGTGCCGGGCCACCAACTCCCGGTCGAAACGGTCGATTCCGGCCGGGACCGGGGTGTGCGTGGTGAAGACCGTGCCGGCCCGCACCGCCTCCAGGCCGGCGTCGAAGTCCAGCCCCGCGTCGCAGAGTTCGGCGATCCGCTCCAGGCCGAGGAAGCCCGCGTGTCCCTCGTTCGTGTGGAACACCTCGGGCTCGGGGTGACCGGTGAGGCGACAGTACGTCCGGACCGCCCGCACACCCCCTATACCGAGCAACATCTCCTGGAGCAGCCGGTGTTCACTGCCGCCGCCGTAGAGGACGTCGGTCACGCTGCGTTCGCCGAGGTCGTTCTCCTCGACGTCGGAGTCGAGCATCAGGAGCGGCACCCGGCCGACCTGGGCCAGCCAGACGCGGGCGCGCAGGGAACGCCCTCCGGGCAGCGCGAGGGAGACCTGGGCCGGGGAGCCGTCCTCCTCCCGCAGCAGCGCGACCGGGAGTTCGTTGGGGTCGAGGACCGGATAGTGCTCCTGCTGCCAGCCGTCCCGGGACAGCGACTGGCGGAAGTATCCGTGCCGGTACAGGAGTCCGACACCGATCAGCGGTACGCCGAGATCGCTGGCCGATTTCAGATGGTCGCCGGCGAGGATGCCGAGGCCGCCGGAGTACTGCGGCAGGGCGGCCGTCACACCGAACTCGGGCGAGAAGTAGGCGACGGCGGCGGGGAGTTCACGTTCGGCGGCCTGGGTCTGGTACCAGCGGTCACCGCCCACGTAGTCGGCGAGGTCTCCGGCGACCTCGGTGAGCCGGCGCAGGAAACGGCTGTCCTCGGCCAGCTCCGCGAGCCGCTCGGCGGAGACGCTGCCGAGGAGTCGTACGGGATCGCGTTCCGAGGCGGTCCAGCGCTCGGGATCGACGGACTGGAAGAGATCGCGGGTGTCGGCGTGCCAGGACCAGCGCAGATTGCGCGCCAGATCACTGAGAGGTCGGAGGGGTTCGGGGAGAACGGGACGGACGGTGAATCGACGGATCGCCTTCACAGCTCCACCTCGGCGCGTTCGCTGGATGACACACGGCTATGTGCGTCGTCGTGTGTGATGACGGTACCGGTGATGGTGTGGGCGTTGCTGGGGGCTTCGCCCCCAGACCCCCGCTGAAGAAGTTGAACCGGCATGTACTGAAAAGGCGCCCTCATGCGCCCTTGTGGTGCTTCGCGCCTCACGAGAGGCTGCCCTGTGGAGAGTTGAAGGAGGGGAACTCGACATGGCACGGACGCGCACGCGGCGTCTGCGCCGGGCGGGGGGCCTGACCGCGGTCACCACCATCGTGGTGCTTTCGGCCATCACCCTGCCCGCGCACGCCGCACCGGAGGGGACCATACTCGGCGCCGGTGAACCCGGTTCCGTGAGCGGCAGTTACCTGGTGACTCTGAAGGGGGGAACCGCGGCTCCGTCGGCCGTCGGCAAGGGCCTCGCCACGAAGTACGGGGCGAGAATAAGCCACACCTACGGCACGGCGCTGAACGGCTACGCCATCGAGGCCAACGAGAGACAGGCCAGACTCCTCGCGGCGGACGCCCGGGTCGCCTCGGTCGCCCAGGACACCCGGATCACCGTGGACCGCACCCAGCGCAACCCGCCGTCCTGGGGCCTGGACCGTCTCGACCAGCCGAGCCTGCCGCTGAGCAAGAGCTACACCTCGCCGACCGCCGGGGGCAGCGGCGTGACGGTGTACGTGATCGACACCGGCATCCGGATCACCCACCAGGACTTCGGCGGCCGGGCGAGCTACGGCTGGGACTTCGTCGACAACGACGCCACCGCCCAGGACGGCAACGGCCACGGCACCCATGTCGCCGGAACGATCGCCGGCACCACGTACGGCGTCGCCAAGAAGGCCAAGGTCGTCGCCGTCCGGGTCCTCGACAACGCGGGAGCCGGTACGACCTCGCAGGTCATCGCCGGTATCGACTGGGTCACCCGGCACGCGCACAAGCCCGCGGTCGCCAACCTCAGCCTCGGCGGCATCCACAACGCCCAGCTGGACGCGGCCGTACGCAACTCGATCGCCGCCGGTGTCACGTACACGGTCGCGGCGGGCAACGACGGGCTGCAGGCCGGCCTGTACTCCCCCGCGGACGTGAAGGAGGCCGTCACGGTCGGCGCCACCGACCGGACGGACGCCCGGGCGGCCTTCTCGAACTTCGGCCCGGCCGTCGATCTGTTCGCCCCGGGCGTCTCGATCACCTCCGCGTCGTACGCGAGCGACACGGGGAAGGCGACCTTCTCCGGTACGTCCATGGCGTCACCCCACGCGGCAGGCGCGGCGGCCGTCTATCTCGCCGGCCACCCGCGTGCCACCCCGGCACAGGTCTCCGCGGCTCTTGTCTCGGGGGCGGTTTCCGGGAAGGTGTCCGGCGCGGGGATCGGTTCGCCGGACAAACTTCTGCAAGTACCGCGGTCGTAGCGCGGGAGTGACGGTTCGGGCCCCGTCCGCCCAGGACGGGGCCTGGATCTTTTGTGGAGACCTGCGCGTAAGTAGTTAGCAACCTGCCGGATTGCTAACCCGAATAGGGTGGGAAGGCTCCACCGGTACGCCCCCCAGACGCACCACGGGATCTCCTTCGCAGGACCCACCTCCCCACATCCATCCGCCCACACCCACGTTGACGCGGACAGGAGCGGTCATGCCCGCCACGCACCACTCGTCACCACCCCCGACACCCGGCAAGGCCACGCCCCCCGTGCGCCCCGCCGGCACGGCACCCCCCGCCCCGGAGCCACCCTCCGCGGACGGCACCTCGCCCGGCATCGGACGCATCCCCGTCCTCGATGTCCGGCCGGTCGTCCAGCACGGCCACCGGTCCGCCAAGGCGGTCACCGGTGAGACGTTCGAGGTCTCGGCCATCGTCTTCCGCGAGGGCCACGACGCGGTCGCCGCGAACGCAGTCCTCTACGACCCGGACGGCCGCCCCGGCCCGTGGACCCCGATGCGGGAGCTCGCCCCGGGCTCCGACCGCTGGGGCGCCACGGTCACGCCCGGCGCACCCGGCCGGTGGACCTACACCGTGGAGGCCTGGAGCGACCCCGTCTCCACCTGGCGCCACCACGCCCGGATCAAGATCCCGGCCGGAATGGACACGGACCTGGTCCTGGAGGAGGGCGCGCGACTGTACGAACGCGCCATCTCCGGCGTCCCGAAGGGCAAGGGCCTCCGCCCCGTCCTCCGCGCCGCCGTGTCCGCCCTCCGCGACGAGACCCGCCCGCCCGCGTCCCGCCTCGCCGCCGCGCTGACGCCGGAGGTGGACGGGGTCCTGGCCCGGTATCCCCTGCGGGAACTGGTCACGGCCGCCGAGCCCCGGCCGCTTCTCGTCGAGCGGGAACGGGCCCTCTACGGCGCCTGGTACGAGTTCTTCCCGCGCTCCGAGGGCACCCCGGCCCAGCCCCACGGCACGTTCCGCACGGCCGCGAAACGCCTGGACGGGATCGCGGCCATGGGCTTCGACGTCGTCTACCTCCCGCCGATCCATCCCATCGGGACCACCTTCCGCAAGGGCCCGAACAACACCCTGTCCGCAGGGCGGGACGACGTCGGCGTCCCGTGGGCGATCGGCTCCCCCGAGGGCGGCCACGACGCGATCCACCCGCAGCTGGGCACGCTGGAGGACTTCGACGCGTTCGTCGCGCGGGCCGCCGAGCTGGGCATGGAGATCGCGCTGGACTTCGCGCTCCAGTGCTCCCCGGACCACCCGTGGGTGGAGAAGCACCCGGAGTGGTTCCACCACCGCCCCGACGGGACGATCGCGTACGCGGAGAACCCGCCGAAGAAGTACCAGGACATCTACCCG
>NZ_JNXE01000017.1 GCF_000716605.1 Streptomyces sp. NRRL F-525
CGGGCGCGTGAACGCCTCGGCCAGGAAGATGATGTCGGGGTCGGTGCCGTTGATCTCCGCGATCACCCGCTCCCAGAACACGACCGGCTTGGTGTGCGGGTTGTCGACGCGGAAGATCCGCACGCCGTGGTCCATCCAGTGCCGTAGTACCCGCACGGTCTCCGCGATGAGCCCGTCCATGTCCCGGTCGAAGGCGATCGGGTAGATGTCCTGGTACTTCTTCGGCGGGTTCTCCGCGTACGCGATCGTCCCGTCGGGGCGGTGGTGGAACACACGACGTCGAAGCCCATCGCCGCGATCCCGTCCAACCGCCGCGCGGCCGAGCGGAACGTGCCGTGCGGGATCTCGACCGTGCCCTCGGAGCGCGGGAAGAACTCGTACCAGGCGCCGTACAACGCCCGTTCCCGCTCGACCACCAGAGACCTCGGCTCGGAGACCGTGACCAACTCCCGCAACGGATACCGCTCCAGCACCCCGTCCACCCCCGGCGTCAACGCGGCCACGAACCGCGTCCCCACCGGCAGCGTGTCGTCGCGGAGCGTCTCCGCGGCGGCCAGCATCGTGGCGCGGGCCGGGCCCTCGGGCACCCCGGTGGCGGCTCGGGCGTACAGCTCCGCGCCCTCCTCCAGCATCAGGCCGATGTCGATGCCGGCCGGGATCTTGATGCGGGCGGCCCGGCGCCAGGTGGCGATGGGGTCGCCCCAGGCCTCCACGACGTAGGACCAACGGCCCGTCGCGTCCGGGGTGACCTCGGCGCCCCAGCGGTCGCTGCCGGGGGCGAGTTCGCGCATCGGGGTCCAGGGGCCGCGGCGGCCGTCCGGGTCGTGGAGCACGACATTGGCGCCGATCGTGTCGTGGCCCTCGCGGAAGACGGTGGCGGTGACCTGGAACGTCTCGCCGACCACCGCCTTCGCCGGGCGGGCGCCGCTGTCCACGGACGGGCGTACGTCACGTACCGGAATGCGGCCGATGGCTGCCGGGGTCGCGTTCATGGGTCTCACCTCCGCCGTGCTCGAGGCCGGGCTGTTCGCCCGGCCGTGGGTCCAAGCTGGGCCGGAAGGGGGACTACCTTCCCACCGGGGAACGCTGATCGACCGCGACGGGCGGCCCGCGGTGCACGACGGCCGCCGTACGGGGGCGGGCGTTCTGCTCCTGCTGGTACGTGCTCCGGCCGCCGCGCAGAAAGCGTTCGGCGGCTTCCGCGGCCTCGCGCGCGCAGCGTTTCCCCATCAGCACGCACAAGGTGTAGCCCGAGTCCTCGAAGGTGGCCCGTACCGTCCGGTCGCCCGGCGACGCGAGCATCACGCGTTCCCACGCCCGATAGCGCCGCAGGTGGCGGGCGACTTCGGCTTTGGCGGGTAGCAGCATGGCGCTGTTCACCTTTCGCCTCGGCGGACCGCGGTTCCCGACCGTCGGGTGGCGGCCGTACCCGGAGCGTCATGGCTCCGTCACGGCAGTCGAGGCTTTCACTCATGGTGCACACCTGATGACCCAGCGTCTTGTTGGTTCTTCAACTACCTCACCCGTCGCTCGTGTTGCACGAATGGCCTAGCGCTCGCACAGTGGAGCTGACTCAGAAGCGATCAGTGCTCACGCTTCGTGTTCGGGGCCGGGCCCCGCAGGGGGCAGAGGCGGAGCGAGAGTTCCGCCGGTGAGGAGCCAACGAAGATGAAGACCGCAGTGCCGTGCTACTACCACCTCGATGTGGACGTCAGTCAGGAACGGGTCGGGCAGGTCAGGCGCATTCTGGCCGCCCACCTCCGGCTGTGGGACCTGGAGATCCTCGTGGAGCCCGTCTGTCGCGGCGCCGAGCTGCTGCTGCGGGCCATCGACGAGCACGCCACGGACAAGCACACGTCCATAGAGCTGTGGTGGAACGGCCAGCACCTGATCACCGCCATCGGCGACAACGACCGCGATCTGCGCCCGGACCAGGACCTGCGCGCCTGCCTCGCCCGCATCGCCGCGATGAGCGACGGCTGGGGCTGCTGCGCCACCGACACCGGGAGCAAGGTCATCTGGTTCTCGCAGCGCGCCCGCAGCGGCGAACGCGTCCCGCGCGTCCCGAGGACGCCCGCGCCGCGGCTGCGGGAGACGCTCCAACTCCCGCGCGAGGTACCGGCCGTCCTGCCGGCCCGCCCGACGCACGGCGTCCTGGAGGACGCCAAGTGACCGCGAGCCCGTCCCGGAAAGGGGTGCCCGTCTGGAACGGGCACCCCTTTCCCTTGGGGGCCGTGTACGACGGGACGGGCACCAACTTCGCCCTGTTCAGCGAGGTCGCCGAACGCGTCGACCTCGTCCTCGTGGACGACGAAGGGCGGCACCGGGACATTCGGCTCACCGAGGCCGACGGCTTCGTGTGGCACTGCTATCTGCCGGGGATCGGGCCGGGTCAGCGCTACGGCTACCGGGTGCACGGTCCGTGGGCTCCGGCCCTCGGGCACCGCTGCAACCCGGCGAAGCTGCTCCTCGATCCGTATGCCCGGGCGGTGGACGGCCAGATCGACAACGACCCCTCGCTGTACGAGCGTTCGGCCGGTCCGGCACCTGGTGACAGCGCCGGGCACGGCATGCTCGGCGTGGTCACCGACCCGGCCTTCGACTGGGGCGACGACCGGCCGCCCCGGCGCTCGTACGCCGACACCGTGATCTACGAGGCCCATGTGAAGGGGCTGACCCGCACCCATCCGGAGGTTCCCGAGGAACTCCGGGGGACGTACGCGGGGCTCGCGCACCCGGCCGTCGTCGAGCACCTCGTCCAACTCGGGGTGACCGCCGTCGAGTTGATGCCGGTGCACCAGTTCGTCCAGGACGGGGTGCTCCAGGACCGGGGGCTGTCCAACTACTGGGGCTACAACACCATCGGCTTCTTCGCGCCGCACAACGCCTACGCCGCCCACCGTGAACGCGGGCGCCAGGTCACCGAGTTCAAGTCGATGGTGAAGGCGCTGCACGCGGCCGGACTCGAAGTCATCCTCGACGTGGTCTACAACCACACGGCCGAGGGCAACGAGAAGGGCCCCACCCTCTCCTTCCGTGGCATCGACAACGCCTCCTACTACCGTCTGGTGGACGGCGATTGGGGCCACTACTACGACACGACGGGCACCGGGAACAGCCTGCTCATGCGGCACCCGTACGTCCTCCAGCTGATCATGGATTCGCTGCGCTACTGGGTCACCGAGATGCACGTCGACGGCTTCCGCTTCGACCTCGCGGCCACACTGGCCCGGCAGTTCCACGAGGTGGACCGGCTGTCGGCGTTCTTCGACCTGATCCAGCAGGACCCGGTGATCAGCCGCGTCAAGCTCATCGCCGAGCCGTGGGACGTGGGCGAAGGTGGTTACCAGGTCGGCAACTTCCCGCCGCTGTGGTCGGAGTGGAACGGCAAGTACCGGGACGCCGTACGGGACTTCTGGCGCGGCGGCGAGCACACGCTCGGCGAGTTCGCGTCCCGGCTCACCGGTTCCTCCGACCTGTACCAGCACAGCCGTAGGCGTCCGCGCGCCAGTGTCAACTTCGTCACCGCGCACGACGGGTTCACCCTGCGCGACCTCGTCTCGTACAACGACAAGCACAACGAGGCCAACGGGGAAGGGAACCGGGACGGTGAGAGCACCAACCGGTCCTGGAACTGCGGTGCCGAGGGGGACACCGGCGATCCCGCCGTGCTGGAGCTGCGTGCCCGTCAGCAGCGCAACTTCCTTGCCACGCTGCTCCTTTCGCAGGGCATCCCGATGCTCGGTCACGGCGACGAGCTGGGGCGCAGCCAGCGCGGCAACAACAACGCCTACTGCCAGGACAACGAAGTCTCCTGGATCGACTGGGAGTTGAGCGCCGAGCAGCGTGAACTCGCTGATTTCACGCGGTATGTGATCGGGCTGCGTGCCGCGCATCCGGTGCTGCGGCGGCGCCGGTTCTTCCGCGGTGAGACCGCCGTGCACGCGGGGCAGCCGTTGCCCGATCTGGTGTGGCTGCTGCCCGACGCCCGTGAGATGGCCGATCTGGACTGGCAGCGCTCCGACGCGCACTGCGTGGGCGTCTTCCTCAACGGTGACGCCATCGCCGAACGCGACCCGCACGGCGGGCCGGTGGTCGACGACTCCTTCCTGCTCCTGCTGAACAGCTACTGGGAGCCCGTCGGATTTCGGCTGCCCGACGTCGCCTACGGCGAGCGCTGGACGACCCTGATCGACACCGCCGAGCCGCAGGGCAGCCCCGACGAGACGGAACACAAGGCCGGCACCGAGATGGCCGTAGAAGCGCGCAGTCTCGTGCTGTTGTCGCGGCCCGCCCGGGAGGAGGGGCGGGTCAGGGGGCGTCGCGGGAGGTGACCGTGAAGCGGGCGCCGTCGGGGTCGCGCAGGACGGCCTCGGTGCGGTTCTCCCGCAGCACGCTCCCGCCGTATGCCTCCGTGACCCGGGCGCAGGACCTGATGTCCGAGACCGCGAAGTGGACCTGCCAGTTGGGTCGGACCGTCGGGTCGGGGGCCGCCTCCAGGGCGCCCGACTCGATGCGGGCCACCACGTTCCCGCCGCTGCGCAGGACGACCTCTTCGCCCTCGTACCGCACATCACAGCTCTGCGGGTCGGCCGAGGCCCAGTCGAGGACCTCGCCGTAGAAGATCGCCGCGTCGAAGGCGTCGCGGGTGCGCAGCCGGACGAAGGCGGGGGCCGAGCGGCGCCAGGTCTCCCAGCCTCGGACGAGGTCGCCCTCCCAGATGCCGAAGGTCGCGCCGTCCCGGTCGCCGAGCAGGGCCGCGCGGCCGGGCGGGAAGGAGAGCGGTCCCACGGCGACCGTGCCGCCACGCTCCCGGACCCGGGCCGCGGCCACGTCCGCGTCGGGCACGGCGAAGTACGGCGTCCACGCCACCGCGACCTGCCACATGGAGGCCACCGCGGCCAGACCGGCCACCGGGATGTCGTTCGCCGTGGCGATCCGGAAGCGGTCGCCGAGGCTGGCCGAGCGCCACTTCCAGCCGAACACGGCCTCGTAGAACGCCTCGGTGTTCTCCACGTCGCGGCTCGTGAGACTCACCCAGCAGGGGGCGCCGAACACCGAACGGGTGGAGACGGAGTCCGGTTCTCCGAGGGACGTATTCCTGTCGTGGCTCATGGCAGTCGCGTTCCGATCTCGTGGACCGGCGGCCACCGGTCTCCACCAGTGTCCAACCGGAACCGGTCCCGCTGCCTCCCGAGCCGGTGTCTTGACCATCCTTTTGGGTTAGTTACCTCTGCTAAAGAGGTAATCTCCCAAGTGTGGAGACGGAGAACTTCCCGGAAGAGCTGGCCGACGCGCTCGTCGGTGTCCAGCGGCTGATCCGCAGGCGGCTGCGCAGCGAGATGACCCTGCCGCGGTTGCGCGGCGCCGAGGTGGAGCTGCTGCGGCTGGTCGAGGTCCGGCCCGGAATCGGCATCTCGGACGCGGCCAAGGAGCTGTTCCTCGCGAGCAACTCGGTGTCGACGCTCGTCAACCAGCTCGCCCGGGACGGCTTCCTGATCCGCGGGACGGACCCCGCCGACCGGCGCGCAGCCCGCCTCCAGCTCACCGAGACGGCCAAGACCCGGCTCAGCGACTGGCACGAACGGCGCGCGGCCCTCGTCCGCGGCCAGGTGGACCGTCTCGACCAGGCGGACCGGGACGCGCTGCGCGCGGCGATCCCGGCCCTGCGCCAGCTGGCCGTCAATCTGCACGAGGAGGCCGAGGAGTCATGACGCCGGACATCGATACCGACACCGACAGCGATACCGGCACCGCCACCACCGCCGGGCGGTCCGCGGCCGTCAGCTGCACCCGGCTCGCCTATTCCTTCGGCGAGACGACCGCGGTGGATGGGCTCGACCTGTCCGTGGGGGAGGGCGAGGTCTTCGGACTGCTCGGCCCCAACGGCGCCGGGAAGACCACGGCGATCCGCTGTATCACCACCCTCCTGCCGGTCCCGGCGGGCATGGTCCACGTCTTCGGCCACGACACGGCCAAGGAACAGATGTCGGTGCGCCGCATGCTCGGCTACGTCCCGCAGCAGCTGTCCGCCGACAGCGGGCTCACCGGGCGTGAGAACGTCGCTCTCTTCGCCCGCGTCTTCGATGTCCCGCGCAGAGAACGCGCCGCCCGCGTTGCCCAGGCACTGCGGGCGGTCGACCTCACCGACGCCGCCGACCGGCTCGCCAACACCTACTCCGGCGGCATGGTCCGGCGCCTCGAACTCGCGCAGGCCCTGGTCAGCGCGCCCCGCCTGCTCATCCTCGACGAGCCCACGATCGGCCTCGACCCGATCGCCCGCACCAGCGTGTGGGAGCACATCAACGCCGTGCGCGAGGCGACCGGCATGACCGTCCTGGTCACCACCCACTACATGGACGAGGCCGACCAGTACTGCGACCGCGTCGGCCTCATGCACCGCGGCCGCATCCGCGCCCTGGGCACCCCGGACCAGCTCCGCGAGGGCCTCGGCGAACGCCGCCGCGCCGACGGAGCGCCCGCCACCGATCCGCTGCCCACTCTCGAGGACGTCTTCCGGGACATAGCCGGCAGCGGTCTCGAAGACCAGTCAGGAGGTTTCCGCGATGTCCGAAGCACCCGCCGCACCGCGAACCGCGTCGGCTGACCCAGCCCGCCAGAACGACCTGAACCTTCTCCTGACCCCGCCCCAACCCCGGGCCGGATGGCGGCTGTTGCCCGCCCGCGTCATCGCGATGTGTGCGGTCGAACTCCAGAAACTCCGCCACGACCGCACCGAGTTGTACACCCGCGCCGTCCAACCCGCCCTGTGGCTGCTGATCTTCGGCCAGACCTTCACCCGCATCAAGGCGATCCCCACCGGCGGCATCCCCTACATCGACTACCTCGCCCCGGGCATCATCGCCCAGTCCGCGATGTTCATCGCCATCTTCTACGGCATCCAGATCATCTGGGAGCGCGACGCGGGCATCCTCAACAAGCTCCTCGTCACCCCGACCCCGCGCTCGGCGCTGATCACCGGAAAGGCCTTCGCGGCCGGGGTGAAGTCGCTGATCCAGGCCGTCGTCGTGGTCGTCATCGCCGCGATCCTCGGCGTCGCGCTGACCTGGAACCCGCTGAAGCTGATCGGCGTCGGCGCGATCGTGATCCTCGGCTCGGCCTTCTTCTCCTGTCTGTCGATGACCATCGCCGGCATCGTGCTCAGCAGGGACCGGCTGATGGGTTTCGGACAGGCGATCACCATGCCGCTGTTCTTCGGCTCCAACGCCCTCTACCCGGTGGCGATCATGCCGGGCTGGCTGCAGGCGGTGAGCAAGGTGAACCCGCTGAGCTACGAAGTGGACGCGCTGCGCGGGCTGCTGCTCGGCACCCCGTCCCATGTGGGCACCGACTTCGCGGTGTTGCTGGTGGCCGCCGCGCTGGGTATCGCGGCCGCTTCCTCCCTGCTCGGACGGCTCGCCCGCTGATCTTGGACGGGACGTGATGTGCGGCACGCTCCCGGCCAGGATTCGACGGCCGGAAAGCGGATTCTTCCTGCGCACGGCTTGATCAGTGATCAAGCGGACGAAAACGCTGGCCACAGCGCATTCTGCTCATTTGACAGTGCGCTGAGCACACAGATAGGAAGCAGCTCTCTGAGGTCGAGAGGGTGCACTGTGTACGAGCCGAACGTGGTCGGGGACTGGCAGGAGTACGACGAACATGCCGGTCTGCGTGTCCGCGTCCACAGCCTGGCCGCCGCCGAGCCGCCACGCGGACGCGACGACGCCGCCGAAGGGCTGACCTACTTCACGCTCCGTGTCACCGTCGAGAACCGCGGCGCGCGGCACTACGGCATCCACCTGGAGGACGGTCAGATCGACGTCAGGGTCGGCCCGGACGGCGAGAGCGCCTTCATCGACTGGCGCAGCTCGCAGTTCATCGAGGGCTTCGACGTCTATCCGCTGCGCCGCGCCACCGCCGTCATCTACGCGGCCGGTGCGGAGGACTCCCTGAAGCAGGTGGACGTCCAGGTCCAGCTGCGGGTGGAGGAGGAGTGGACCGAGCGGCGCCTGTGGGCGGGCGGCATCGGCCTGTGCGAGGCGGCCGTCGCCGCCGGGATCGGGCGGGACGGCCTGGCGCACCAGGTGAGCAAGTTCCTCCGGGACCAGGACCAGGCGGAACCCGGCACCCCCTGAGACTCCGGGGCCACGCCGAGCCCCGGCGCCTTTGTGCGACTCCCGGCTAGTGCGGGATGCCGTCGATGATCTCCCGGGCACCCTGACGCAGCAGCGCCACCGCCACCGACGTGCCCAGCGTCGCCGGGTCGAGGCGGCCCGCCCACTCGTGGGCGTTGAGCCGGGTCTTGCCGTCCGGGGTGAACACGCAGGCGCGCAGCGACAGTTCACCGCTCCGGTCGACCTGCGCGTACCCGGAGATCGGGCTGTTGCAGTGCCCCTGGAGGACGTGCAGGAACATGCGCTCCGCGGTCGCCTCGCGATGCGTCTCCGGGTGACCGAGCCCGCTGACCGTGTCGATGACGTCGGTGTCGCCCTCGCGGCACTGCAGGGCGAGGATGCCCGCGCCGATCGGCGGCATCATCACCTCGGGCGACAGCACCTCGCTGATCACGTCCGTCCGGTCGATGCGCTCCAGGCCCGACATCGCGACCAGCAGCGCGTCGGCCTCACCCGCCGCCAGCTTCTCCAGCCGCCTGTTGACGTTGCCGCGGAACGGCAGGCACTCCAACTCCGGGTGCGTGGCGGCGAGTTGCGCGACCCTGCGGACCGACGAGGTGCCGATCCGGGTGCCCGGCGGCAGCTCGTCGAGGGTGAGCCCGCCCGGGTGGACCAGGGCGTCACGGATGTCGTCCCGCTTCAGGAACGCGGCGAACGTCGTACCGGCCGGCAGCGGACGATCGGCGGGCACGTCCTTCACACAGTGCACCGCTAGATCCGCCACACCGGCGAGCAGCGCGGCGTCCACCTCCTTGGTGAACGCCCCCTTGCCCTCGACCAGGGACAGATCGCCCATCCACTTGTCACCGGTCGTCTTGACCGGCACGACCTCGGTGCGCACCTGCGGATGAAGGACGGCCAACTCGGCGCGCACACGCTCCACTTGGGCCAGCGCCATGGGCGAGTCGCGGGAGACGATACGGATCAGTTCGGGCACGGACATGCGGACACGATAGACCGTCCGGCATGCCCGCGTTGACCGATGGGTACACCTGGCAACAGCTTCAGGCCTGCCCCCGCACAAGGGGCTCACTGATCTCCACGGCCCGCAGAGCGGCGGCGAGAGCCCGCTCGTCCCCGACATCCAGGGCGGTGTCCGTCAACTTGATCACGTGCTCGTCCCCATGTTCCAGGGCCCGCTCCATCACCTCTTCGGCCGTAACCCGCGAGGGCGGAACGTAGGCGATCGCCTCCCTCGGCGCGTACATCGCGGTGACGGCGGCCGACGCCGTCCACGCCGCGTGCAGACTCGGCGCCCACAGCTCGCGGGGCAGCGCGTCCAGGGCGCGCAGCACGGCGTTGGGCGCCGTCGCCGCGTGCACCAGCATGGTCGGCTCGCCGTGCCCGTGAGTCGCGTAACGATGCGTGGCCGCACGCACCAACTCGGCGAGCCGCTCCCGAGCCACGTCCGGATCCCTCACCTCGCCCGCCCAGACGGGCAGTTGACGTACGGCGCCCAGCCGCGCCCGGAATCCGACCACTCCGCCGACGATCGGCGGCACGTCATCGAGTGCACCGGCGGCGGTGGGCCCGGCGGTCAACTCGACGATCCCCGACACGGGTTGATGCCGCGCCGCCCAATACCCCAGCCCGTGGGCGAGTTCGGTGAGCCGGGGTTCGTTCTCCTCCCCGCCGAGGGCCCGTACGGCATGCCCGACGCGGATGACCGGATGGGTGGCGCCCGCGGCGATCCCGGGCAGCAGCCGCGGCCACCACACGGCGAGCACGTCCTGCCAGGGCCGCTCGGCGAGGGCCCGGGAGAAGTAGCCGATCCAGTCGGCGGCCCGGCGCGAATCCCCCAGCGCGGCAGGCCAGTTGGCGTCCGTGACGGCAGCCACCGGCTCGGGGAAGTCCTTCAGCTTGTCCCGGTAGAGATCGAGCCAGCGGTGAACGGCCCCCGCCTGCCCGCGCGCGGCGAGCGCCTCGGCGACCATCGGAGCGTGGTTACTGAGCCACCCGTCGCGCTCGGGCCCGGTGGAGTGCAGTCGCCCGAATGCCTCTTCCAACGTTCCGCTCGTATCCATGCCCAGAACGCTAGGCGCGGGACCACGTCCGCAGAACGGTCCGGAGGAGGAAGAGCCGCCCACCCCCGGACCTAGGCCCACAGACCGAGACGGGCAGGCCCTGGGCAACGCCCTGGTCCTAAGGGGCGCGGGGAACTGCGCGACCAGCCCCCACTGCGCGGCAGCCGAACGACGACACTTCCGGGCCCCGCGGCGCAGCCGCACATCACCCCGCCAGCACGATAGAGATCACGCGATGTCCCCGCCCGTCGGCAGCCACAACGGGTTCACCCGAAACCCCGTCGACCGTGCACGACGTGACCCGACTCCCACCCCCGCTCAGCATCACGTCGAGCGTCATCCCCCGATACGGCAGCCCACGCAGACTCACCGCCCCCCAGTTCGACGGCAGGCACGGGGACAGCCGTAGCGAGTCGTCCGTGAACGTCAGGCCGAACAGGCCGTCGTGGATCAGGCGGAGATACGCCGTCGCCGACCACGTCTGGTCGGGCTGGGACACGAAGTGGTCGGCGTGCCCGCTCGCGCCGCCCTGCCAGCCACCGTCCACCGCGCCGGTCACGGAGTTGTACAGCTCGTAGAAGCCGCCGCTCGCCGTGATCAGATCGGCGAGGGTGTCCACCGCGAGGGCGAACGGCTCGGGGCGACCCGCGTCGGCGGCGGCCTGGCCGTACAGCCCGTGGACCATCGGCCAGACCATCACGTTGTGCCGTCCGGGATGCCGGTCGTCGAAGCGCGGGAAGTGCGGCCAGACGTTGACGATGCCGTACGGCTGCCAGTGCGTGGAGTCGAGGAGCTGGACGGCGCGTTCGGGGTCGGCGACGCCGAGGAGGATCGCGAGGGCCAGGCCAGCGCCCTCCTGCGAGGTGTCGACGTGCCCGGCGCCGGATCCCTCGCCGTGCACCAGATAGGCGTAGGTGCCGGCGTCCGCGCGCCACAGGTGCTTGTCGATCGCCGTGCGCAGGCGCTCCGCGTCCGAGCGGAACGAGGCGGCCTGTACGGGGTGGCCGAGGGCCTCGGACATGGCGGCGAGGGCGAGGTGGGCGCCGTAGTAGAGGGAGTTGGTCGACAGGCACATCAGCTTGTCGGCGTGCGGGTGGTCGAGGACGAAGGAGGAGTGGACGGACGTCGAGGCGGGCGGGCTGGGGTAGCCGGAGATGCCGTCGTTCATGAAGCCGGGGCCTTCGAAGAGGCCGAAGGAGGAGTTGTAGTGCTGGGCGCGGCGGGCCGCGAGGGTGTGCGTGGACGTGTCGTGGGCCCGGGTGAGGAAGTCCCGGTCGCCGGTGACCAGGTAGTGGTGGTGCGCGGCCAGGACCCACACGATCTGGTCCCACCACTGGTTGTCCTGCTGGACCACGAGGCCGTCCCGCGCGTGGTCGACCACGGACCACAGGGTGTTGCGGCCGACGTCGGGCGCCAGCAGGCTCACCCCGCTCCACGCGTTGACGGCCGCGTCCCGGGTCCAGCGCTGCGGCGCGGGATAGCCGCCGCCCGCCCGGACGACGGTGCCGGGCGGGTAGCTGAGCAGGCCGGCCTTGTCGTACACCACGCGGTCGGCGCCGATCGTGTTGGCGCCGGACACGGATCTGAGCGCGGAGGCGTAGACGGTGCCGAGGCGGCGCTGGACGGCCTGGTCGTCGAAGGCGAGGGTGGGCATGGTGTATCCGTTCCCGGGAGCCGGGCCCTGCGCACCCGCCGGGACCGCCGTCGCCCCGGCGATGCCGAGTGCGATCAGGAGAGCCCGCCGTGAGATCCCGCGTTCAGCTGCCACGTTCCGTCCTCTCGGGCTCCCGGGGTCGAGGTGACTCCGGGAACCCTGAGAACGATGGTCCCCCCTGAAGGGTTGAGTCAGGCGTTGGGGTCGAACGTGATTCCGGAGGGCTCGGCCGATGTGAGGTGGGCCGCGAAGTTCGCGTCCTTGAGCCCGAAGTTGGCGCTGCCGAAGTCGTAGGCGCTCAACTTGTCGCGCAGGCCCGCCGGGTAGCCGTTCCAGCCGACGAGCGGCGGGTACTGCCAGGTGTGCTTGTCGTTCTCCGGCGGCTCGTCGTTCGCGTTCGCGAGCCGGAAGTCGTGCGTGCCGATGCCGTCCTTGTGGTAGACGATCTTGGCGTGCGTGCCGTCGAAGCGGACGTCGGAGGCCGCGTGCACGGTGAACGAACCGTGGTTGGACGTCGACACGTACTGGATCGTGCCGTTCTGGACCCACACCACGACGTGTTCCCAGTCGTTGCGGTGCCCGCCGATGCTGGAGTTGGCGACGGCCTGGTCCTTCTCGAAGTACAGGCCGTACATGTACGCGCACCAGCCGTTGTTGCACTTGTAGCGCGAGTAGCTGTTGGTGTTGTCGAGGTCCGAGGCGTCGTGGCACTCGCCGCTGAGCGAACCCGTCGGGTTCAGGCCGCCGTTGATCGTCCCGTCCGGGCCGATCGCGGGCGTCGGGTAGCAGCCGTCCGTGTCGTAGTCGAAGGCGGGCAGATACGTCTGCTCGGCGGCTTCGGCGTTCGCGGGCAGCGCGGTGGGCGGGGCGGCGAAGGCGGCGCTGGGGAAGGCGATGACCAGGGCGGCGGCACCGCCGAGACCGGCGAACCACCTGGTGCGGCGGGTTCGGGACTTCTGGGACGACACTGCGTCCTCCTCTCGGGCGCAGCCCGACGGCTGTGGCGGGGGGGAAAGGGCTTTCATGATCCCGACTTTCCATGTACGCGCCAAGGGGTCGGAGTGTCACTCCGGTAACGGCCCGCCCAATACTTGATCTACGCAACTTCCTCAACTGTCCGGAATATCCTCGGACATGGCGTCTGGTACGTCCGCCGCCGACTCCTCCGGCGCGAGGTCCGGGCGCAGCCGCAGCCAGGACGGCTGGCGCAGCATCCCGGCCCGGGTGCGGGTGCTGTACCGGACCTCGCCGACGAGCCGAGGCACCACCCAGCGGGCGTTGGCCACCGGCGGTACGGGGTCGAAGGGGGATGTGTCGGTCCCGGCCGCCTGCAGGAGTACGGCGAGTTCGGCGCGCTCGGTCTCGCTCCAGCCGGTGCCGACATTGCCGACGTACCGCAGCCGGCCGTTCGCGCGCTGCCCCACCAGCACCGCGCCGGGCAGACCCGTCAGGCGCCCCTTGCCGGGCACCCAGCCGCCGACGAGTACGTCCTCGCTGCGCAGGTTGCGGATCTTGATCCAGGTGCGGGAACGGACCCCGGGTTCGTACACCGAGTTCAGCCGCTTGCAGACGAGGCCTTCCAGCCCGTGGTCGCGGGTCGCTTGCAGCGCCTCGGCGCCATGTCCGGTGAGGGCGGCGGGAGTTGACCAGTACGGGCCGTTGAGGTCGAGCTGTTCGAGGGTGGTGCGGCGGTGGACGTAGGGGAGGGCGAGGAGTGGCTGTCCGAGGTGGGGGATGTCGAACAGCACGAGGTGGACGGGTGTTTCGGCGGCTCGGCGCGCCGCCTGCGCGGGGGATCCGGCCAGGCCCATCCGGCCCTGCAGCAACTGGAAGTCGGCGCGGCCCTGTTCGTCCAGGGCCAGGATCTCGCCGTCGAGGATCGCCGGGGTGCTGCCCAACTCCCGGGCGAGGGGGAGCAGTTCGGGGTAGGCGGCGGTGATGTCCTCGCCGGAGCGGGCGCGTAGGAGGACGCTGCCGTCGCCGGGGAGGTGGACGAGGACGCGCTGGCCGTCCTGTTTGGTCTCGTAGGCCCAGTGGGGGTCCTGGGTGGTGGGTGGGAGGGTGCCGGGGGTGGCGAGCATGGGGGAGATGTGAGGGAGCACTGGTGGTGGAGGAGACGGTGGGGTCACGGCAGAGGTGTCGACGGGAGTGGGGGGTGGCACGCGTGTTTTGCGGTGGGTTCGCCTGAACGGGGTGGTTCGTGAGGCTGGTGGACGAGTCTGCGGGGACCGCGTCAGAACTCCGGCACCGGTGGAGGCGGTGCCTGCACCAGCCCCGACTGGTAGGCCATCACGACGAGTTGGGCGCGGTCGCGGGCGTCGAGCTTGGCCATGGCGCGGTGCACATGCGTGCGTACCGTCAGCGGACTGACGTACAGCTTCTCGGCGATCTCGTCGTTGGAGTGGCCTTCGGCGGCCATGGCCATGATCTCGCGCTCGCGGGCGGTGAGGGCGTCGAGTTGGCCGGGTACGGCCAGCCGGGCGCCCTGTGCGGGAGTGGCCAGGAAGCGGGCGATCAGGGTGCGGGTGGCGAGCGGGGAGAGGAGCGACTCGCCGGACGCGACCGTGCGGATGCCCGACAGCAGGGCGTCGGCGGTGACGTCCTTGCCGAGGAAACCGCTGGCGCCCGCCCGGAGGGCCTGTGCCACGTACTCGTCGACCTCGAAGGTGGTGAGGATGAGGACGCGGGTGTCGGACAGCGCCGGGTCGGCGCAGATCGCGGTCGTGGCGGTCAGACCGTCGGTGCCGGGCATGCGGATGTCCATCAGGACGAGGTCGGGGCGGTGTTCACCGGCCAGCAGGATCGCCTCGGCGCCGTCGGCCGCCTCGGCGACCACCTCCATGTCCTCGCAGGTGTCGATCAGGATCCGGAAGGTGGCCCGCAGAAGGGCCTGGTCGTCGGCGAGCAGCACGCGGATGGTCATGGGGTTCTCTCTGCTGATTCCGGGACGCTGGGATACAGCGGCAGTTCGGTGGTGACTTCGAAACCACCCTCGACCCGGTGCCCGGCCTGGAGGACACCGCCGACGGACCGGGCACGCTCGCGCATGCCGATGAGTCCGAAGCCGTGGGCGGCGATCTCGGCAGGGTGCTCGGCCTGGAGGGTGTTGTCGACGGACCGGACGCGCCCGCGTATCCCGTTGAGTCCGAAGCCGTGGGCGGGAGCCGGCGCCGTGGCCGTCACCGCGTTCGCCCCGTCGCCGCTCCCACCCCGGCGCCCCGCCCGGAGGCCGCCGCCGACCAACCGCACGCGCTCGCGCATCCCGGTCAGCCCGAACCCCTGGCCCGGTGCCGGCCCGGCAGTACCCCCCGCGCCCACCCCGTCATCAGTCACCGTGACGGTCAACCGGTCGTAGGAGTACCGCAACCGGACCCGTGCCGACCGGCTCGTGGTGTGCTTGCTGACGTTGGTGAGGGCCTCCTGCACGATCCGGTAGGCCGTCAGGTCCACCCCGGGGGACAGCGGGCGCGGTTCGCCCTCCGTCGTCACGGTCACCGTGAGCCCCGCGGACCCGAACGCCCCGGTCAGTTCGGCGAGTTGGGTCAGGCCCGGGCTCGGGGTCAGAGGGGCGCCGGGGTCGTCGGGCTGGCGTAGCAGACCCACCGTGCCCTTCATCTCGCGCAGCGCGGAGGACGTCGTACCGGCGAGTTCCGTCAGGATCTTCCGCACGTGCTCGGGGTGCGTGCCGGCCAAGTGCGCCGCGGTACCGGCCTGCGCGTGGGCCAGCGCCAGATGGTGGGCGACGACATCGTGCAACTCCCTTGCTATACGCATCCGTTCCTCCGCCACCCGGTGCCGCGCCTCCTCCTCCCGGCTGCGCTCCGCGTACTCGGCCCGCGCCTGCACCGCCTCCAGGTACGCCTCCCGCAGCCGGACCGCGTTCCCGGCGACGACCGGCAACAGCAGCCACGCGGCCGGGCCGACGGTCCTGAACGGCCAGGGGTGGTGGACCGGGTCGACCACCGTGGCCGTGGTCACCACCAGCGTGGCCGAGGCGAGGAAGCAACGGCGGGCCGTGGTGCGGCCGGTGAGAACGGCCAGCCGGTACAGCGCCAGCATCAGCGGGCCCAGGATCAGCGGGGTGAGCAGGTGGCCCAGCGCACTCGCCCCGGCAGCCGCCGACGCCGTGACCGCGACGACGGTACGAGGACGGCCGCGCTGCCAGAGCAGGGCCGCGCACGAGACCGCGGCGAGCGTGATCGTGGGGCCCACCGCGTCCGGCCGGGGACCGCCGGGGGCGCCCAGCTCGCTGCCGAAGAGGAACATGGCGAACAGCAGCACGGCCGACATGGTGTCGACGGTGCGGACGTGCTCGTCCGCGTAACGCTGCAGGCTGTCGTTCATGGGTGTCTCCGGTGGGGCTCCTGGGGCGAGGGGCAGGAGGGCGGTCACGGGGCGGAGTGCCTGGTCCGCATCCGCTGCCCGGGGACCGGCCCACACTCCCAGCCGGACCCCCGTCCCGTCGTCGTACGGCTGCCGACAATCACCGCTCCTCACACCGCAGTCCGCCGGTACTGAGAACGCCGTACGCGCCGCCGCCCGTGTCATCCGCGAGCACGACCGGCGGCGCGCGCGTCACACGTTCTGCAGATACGCCAGCACCGCCAGCACCCGGCGGTGCCCGCTGTCGCTCGGCGGCAGGCTCAGCTTGAGGAACACGTTGCCGATGTGCTTGCTGACCGCGCGTTCCGTGACGACCAGGGTCTTCGCGATCGTCGTGTTGTCGTGGCCCTCCGCCATCAGCTTGAGCACCTCGCGCTCGCGCGGGGTGAGTGAGTCCAGCGGGGAATTGCGGCGCCGGGTGAGCAGCTCGGTCACCACCTCGGGGTCCAGCGCCGTACCCCCTGCTGCCACCCGGTCCAGCGCGTCGAGGAACTCGTCCACGCGGCCGATCCGGTCCTTGAGCAGGTAGCCGATTCCGCTCGCACCGATGCCCAACAGCTCGGCGGCGTACGACTCCTCGACGTACTGCGACAGCACCAGCACCGGCAGCCCCGGGATCTTCTCCCGGGCCTCCAGCGCGGCCCGCAGCCCCTCGTCACGGAAGCCCGGCGGCATCCGCACATCGAGCACGGCCACGTCCGGCCGGTGTTCGAGCAGTGCGGGCAGCACCTCGGGCCCGCTCCCGGCGACGGCCACGACCTCGTGCCCCGCCGAGGTCAGCAACAGGACCAGGCCCTCCCTGAGCAGGGCGTTGTCCTCGGCGATCACGACCCTCACGACAGCTCCGCCTCAACTACGCTCACCAGACGCACGGCAGCTCCACTTCGATCACGGTAGGTCCCCCCACGGGGCTGGTCACGGTCACGCTGCCGTCGAGCGCGGCGACCCGGCGCTGCATACCCAGCAGCCCCGAACCCCCTGCCTCGTCGGCTCCACCCCGGCCCTCGTCGCGCACCCGGACGAGCAGTCCGGTGCGGGCGCGGGCGAGACGGACGTCGGCGCGGTCGGCGCCGCTGTACTTGGCCGCGTTGGTCAGCGACTCGGCGATCACGAAGTACGCGGCCGCCTCCACCGCCGCCGGGGCCCGCGGCCCGTCGTGTCCGTCGGTCAGCCCGTCCACGGTCACGGTGACGGTGAGCGCGCTGCTGGCGGCGAGCGCGCGCACCGCGCCGACCAGGCCGCGGTCGGTGAGGATCGGCGGATGGATCGCGCGCACCACGTGCCGCAGATCCGTCAGCGCCTCCTCGGCCAGCGTCTGCGCGTCGTCGAGCATCTTGCGCGCCGCCGCCGGGTCCTGGTCGTAGGCCCGCTTGGCGAGCCCGATCCGCATGGAGAGCGAGACCAGCCTCGCCTGGGTGCCGTCGTGCAGATCGCGTTCGATCCGCCGCAGCTCGGCGCCGTGCGCGGCGATCGCGCCCGCCCGGGTCTGCACCAACTCCTCGACCCGTACGGCCAGTTGGGCCTTGGGTGAGGGCTTCAGCAGGACGGTGGACCAGTGCGCGTCGAGATCCGCGAGCCGGCTGATCAGCGGCAGGACGACGGCCTTGCGGCGCAACAGCCCGCACCACACTCCGTCGACGACCAGACCCAGCGGCCACAGCGGCAGCATCAGCACGGGCAGCGTGCCGTAGGCGTAGTAGGCGACCATCCAGCGGAAGTCGGTCAGCGTGCTCGGGTCGCGGACCGCCGTGCGCACCCGCTCCCGCACGGTGCCGGTGAGCGGCTGGTACGCCTCGGGGATCTTCCGGCCCGTCCACCTGCCCGCCTGATGCCGCTTGGCCCCCGCGATCCGCCGTATCAGCAGCACTGTCTCCGGGAGCATGAACGCGCCGACCACCGCGGCCGTGGCGATCGCGGTGATCAGGAGCACGGTGACGAATATGTACGACCCGAAGGCCATCGCGGCGGAGAGGACCAGCTGGAGGGTGGCTCGGGCGGCCTGCCGCACGGTAGCGCGCATGGAGATCAGGTTAGGCGCATCGGCCCGGGCACGCGGGAGCCGACGACCCGGCACGGGTGTAGCCCGCTCCACCGCGGGTCCGGGAGATCGCTCCCTCGTGGCGTCGGGCGAACGACGGAATCGTAGAGGCAACACGTCAGCCAAGATCCAAGTCTTCTCGATCCGGAGGAAACCACCCATGACGCCGCTGCTCGCGTCGAGACCCGTGCTGTGGTTCCTGTTCCTGTTCAACCTGCTCGTCGCCACGGCCGCGCCCTTCGTCACCCACGGCGCGCAGGCCGTGCTGACCGCCGTGGGCATGGGCGCCGTCGCGCTGGGCGCGGGCGTCAGCCTGTACCGGACCCGCAGGCGAGTGACCTGACGGTCGCCCGAACAGGTCGGCGGCACAGGGGAGTTGATCCTCATCGAGGCGGAGCGGCGGTTCGCCGGGCTCAGTGTCCACGCTGTCTCCAACTGCCGCAGGAGCACCGGCCTCGATTAGATCCCGTTCAAACACGACGGTCCCGTCTACGGCTTCCACGAACTGCCCGCCGAATGGCGGCCGTTGGGCCCCCGTGACCTGTCCCGGTGCGCCCGTCATACGGCGCTCCAGCCGTCGTCGACGGGCAGCACGGCGCCGTTGATGTGCCGGGCGGCGTCGGAGGCGAGGAAGACGAGCGCGGCCGCCTGCTCCTCCGGGAAGGCGATCCGGTCGGAGGCCACGAGCCCGGGGCCGATCACCCCGGGGCCGTGGGCCCGCGCGTCGACGTCGTAGGTGATGCCCGTCGCGGTGGCCCCGGGGGCGATCGCGTTGGCGCGGATACCCTGGCCCCGGTACATCACGGCGAGGGACTTCACCAGGCCCACGACGCCGTGCTTGGCGGCGGTGCAGGCGGCGCCCGCCGCGCTTCCGCGCAGACCGGCCTCGGCAGCGGTGAAGACGATCG
Organism: Streptomyces sp. NRRL F-525; assembly: GCF_000716605.1. Classification (GTDB taxonomy): domain Bacteria; phylum Actinomycetota; class Actinomycetes; order Streptomycetales; family Streptomycetaceae; genus Streptomyces. The sequence continues at coordinate 19,185 of NZ_JNXE01000017.1, forward strand.
CGCCGCGCCCGGCGGCCAGCATGTGCGGCAGCGCGGCCCGGGTGAGCAGGAAGGGCGCTGTCAGATTGACGCGCAGGACCCGCTCCCACTCGGCGTCGCCGGTGTCCGCGAGGGCCGACATCCGGTCCATGATGCCGGCGTTGTTGATCAGCACGTCCAGGCCGCCGAACGCGTCGACGGTGGTGGCGACGACCTCGTCCACCACCGCCTGTTCGCTCAGGTCGCCGACGACACGCACGGCGGAACCGCCGTCGTGCTCGATCTCCTTGACCGTCCGCTCGGCGCCCGCCCGGTCGAGGTCCGCCACCACGACCTCGGCACCGGCGAGCGCGAACTGCAGAGCGGCGGCTCGCCCGATCCCGGACCCCGCCCCGGTGACGACGACACTGCGTCCTTCAAGACCGATGCCGTGCATGGCGTACTCCTTGGTTCCGCGGGTCCGCCGCGGTCGTCCCGAGGTGGGGGAGACGGTTTGTCCCCGGACCCGGCGCCGATCCGGGGGAGTGGCGGCGGCCGGGTCCGGGACAGCGCCGACCCCCGTCCCCACGGGTTCGGCGCGGGGGCCGCCTTCCGCTCAAGGCGGCCCCGGCTCTGGTGAGCGAGGGCTCAGCTGTGCTCCTGACTCCTGGTGGCCCACCGCTGCGGCGGGCTTCCTTGAGTTAGGCAAGCGTATCTGACTTACTTGAGTCAAGCAATCGAATGTACATTGCTTGAGTCAGGCAAGCAGGACGGTAGGGTGATGCCCATGTCCACGTACGACAGCATCAGTGAGACACGATCACTCGCCCGCGGTGGCGGGCAGCATCTGCTCGTCGCCGTGGACGAGCCGGACAACGCCGAACTCCTCTCCACGACACTGGGGTTGGCGGGCTACCGGATCAGGACGGCCGGCAACGGCACCGAGGTGGTCTCCCGGCTCGCGGAGCAGCGGTTCGAACTGGTCGTCATCGACGCGGAGTTGCCCGAGATGGACGCCCTCGCGCAGGGCCGCCGCCTCGTCACGCACCGCCCGCCCGTCCTCCTGCTCACCGGCTGGGACGCCCTCGACAAGCTGCTGCCCGAACTGGGCGCGGGGGAGCGGGACTACGTCACCAAGCCCTTCCGGATCGCCGAAGTGCTCGCCCGTATCCAGGTGTTACTGCGCGGCCGGGGTGGCGGACGCGACGGCGCGCTGCACTACGCCGACCTCGTCCTGGACGACACCACCTGCCAGGCGCGGCGCGGACGGCGCACCCTCGACCTCACGCCCGCGGAGTACCGGCTGCTGCGCCACCTCCTCGTCAACGCGCACAAGGTGCTGTCCAAGGAGCAGATCAGCCGGTACGTCTGGGGCGACTTCCGCGGCGGCAACGCGATGGAGCAGCTCGTCTCCCGCCTCCGCCGCAAGGTGGACCAGGAAGGCCCGGCGCTCATCCATACGCGCCGGGGTTTCGGCTACTGGCTCGGACGGGCGGCCGGTGAAGGGTGAGCGCGTGAGTGCTCCGCCGGAGAGTTGCAAGGGATGTGCGGAGCAAATATGGACACCCCGTGAAGTGGGGTGCGGGGCGGTGTCACGGTGACGTGGTGCCGCCCTTTTCTTGTTGCGTCGGCGAGTCGGTGGCGTCACGCACACGTCGGTCAACTCGCCTGTAATTCATCTGAGTTGACCCTCCCTGACATCTCTGTCCGGTTCATGGCAACAGTGTCGACGTGTGATCTGGGCCACGTCAGGTTGTTGTCAGGGAACTGACCGGAAGGCGTCAGCCCGCTCTGTTTGCATGTGCTCATCGAGGCCTCGATCCCAGTACCCCGGCGCTCCGCCCCCACGTGGAGCCCCCCACCACCGAGGAGAGACATGGCCGACACCCTGACCGACACCGCGCCCGACACGGCAGCGGCGGTCCCCGAATACCCGATGCAGCGGGACGCGCGCTGCCCCCTCGCCCCGCCGCCCGCCGTGCACGGTCTGCGCGACGGGAAACCGATCAGCCGCGTCCGCATCTGGAACGGCACCACGCCCTGGCTGATCACCCGCCACGCCGACCAGCGCGCCCTGCTCACCGACCCCCGCGTCAGCGACGACGACCTGGAATCGGGCTTCCCCTACGTCAACGCGCACCGCGCCGAGATCGCCCCGCACACCCCGCGGATGATCACCAACACCGACGCGCCCGAGCACACCCGGCTGCGCCGGACGGTCAACGCCCCGTTCGTCGTCAAGCGGATCGAGGCCATGCGGGCACCTATTCAGAAGATCGTCGACGAGCTGATCGACGGCATGCTGGCCGGCCCCAACCCGGCCGACCTGCTCACCGCGCTCGCCCTGCCCGTCCCCTCGCTGGTCATCGCCGAACTGCTCGGAGTGCCGTACGAGGACCACGACTTCTTCCAGCGCAACAGCAGCATCGCCCTCGACAGCGCCGCGTCGCCCGAGGAGGCGCGGGCGGCGAGCGGCGCGCTGGCCGCCTATCTGGACAAGCTCATCGGGCTGCGGCTGGAGCACCCGGCCGAGGGCGTGCTGTCCGAGATGGCCGGGCGCGTCAACAACGGTGAGATGACCCGCACCGAGGCCGTCCACATGGGCGTCGCCATGCTCATCGCCGGGCACGAGACCACCGCCACGATGATCAGCCTCGGCACGCTCGCCCTGCTCCAGAACCCCGGCCAACTCGCCCTGGTGCGCGACACGGACGACCCGAAGGTCATCGCCGGCGCGGTCGACGAACTCCTCCGCTACCTCACCATCGTGCAGACCGGCGTCCGCCGCGTCGCCAAGGAGGACATCGAGATCGGCGGCGTCACCATCCGTGCCGGCGAGGGCATGATCTTCGACCTGCACGCCGCGAACTGGGACCCCGAGGCCTTCCCCGAGGCCGACCGCCTCGACATCACCCGCTCCGCCCGCCAGCACCAGGGCTTCGGCTACGGCCCCCACCAGTGCCTCGGCCAGAACCTCGCCCGCCTCGAACTCCAGGTCGTCTACGGCACCCTCTACCGCCGCATCCCGACCCTCCGACTGGCCGCCCCCATCGAGCAGTTGGCCTTCGACCGCACCGGCACCACCTACGGCGTGGCCTGCCTGCCCGTCGCCTGGTGACACCCCCCTCACGAACGAACCGAGAGCAAAGGACACGGCCATGAAGGTCGAACTCGACGAACCGAAATGCGTCGCCTCCGGGCAGTGCGTGGTCGCCGCCCCCGACGTCTTCGACCAGCGTGACGACGACGGCGTGGCGATCCTCCTGGAGGAGCAGCCCGGCGCCGAACTCCTCGACGACGTACGGGAAGCCGTGGCGGTCTGCCCGGCCGCGGCCATCCGACTGGTGGAGCAGTGACACGGATCGTCGTCGTCGGAGCCTCGGCCGCCGGACTCGCGGCGGCCGAGACCCTCCGCCGCGAGGGCTACACCGGCACGCTGACCCTCGTGGGCGATGAACCGCACCTGCCCTACGACCGGCCGCCGCTCTCCAAGCAGGTCCTCGCCGCCGAGTGGGAACCCGACCGGATCGCCCTGCGCACCCCGGCCGATCTGAGCGCGCACGACCTCGACCTGCGTCTCGGCGTCGCCGCGACCGCGCTCGACGTCGCCGCGCAGGAGGTGTGGCTCTCGGACGGCGCGCAGGTGTCGTACGACGGGCTCATCATCGCCACCGGAGTGCGACCGCGGCGGCTGCCCGGCGAGGGCGCGCATGTGCTGCGCACCCTCAACGACGCGCTCATGCTGCGTGAACGGCTGGGCCCCGGGCGGAAGTTGGTGGTGGTCGGCGCCGGTTTCCTCGGCGCGGAGGCCGCCGCCGTGGCCTGGCGCCTGGGCGCCGAGGTCACCCTGCTGGAACCGGCCCCTGTGCCGCTGGCGCACGCCGTCGGCGAGCAGGTCGGGCAGGTGCTGGCGCAGGCGCACGTGGACCACGGCGTGAAGCTGCGCACCGGTGTCTCCGTCACCGAGGTGACCGACGAGGGCGTACGGCTCGGGGCCGGCGAGGAGATCGAGGCCGACGAGGTGCTCGTCGCGATCGGCTCGCTGCCCAACACCGAGTGGCTCGCCGGGAGCGGGCTTTCCGTCGGTGACGGCGTGGTGTGCGACGAGTACTGCGAGGCCGCCAAGAACGTGTACGCGGCCGGTGACGTCGCCCGCTGGTACAACCCGCTCTTCGAGACGTCGATGCGGATCGAACACCGCACCAACGCCGCCGAACAGGGCATGGCCGCCGCACGCAACCTCCTCGACTCGGAGGCGCGCAAGGCGTTCTCACCCGTGCCGTACTTCTGGTCCGACCAGTACGACATGAAGATCCAGGCCTACGGCTATCTGCGCGGCCACGACGAAGTCGCCGTGGTGGACGGGGACTTGGGCGAGCGGCGGTTCGTGGCCGCCTACCGCACCGGCGACCGGCTCACTGGCGCCCTCGCGGTCGGCATGCCGCCCAAGGCGATCCGCGTATGGCGACAGGCCATCGTGGCCGGAGCGAGTTGGCAGGAGGCCGTCCATGGCGCAACGACCGTCTGAGGAACCCCGCGACGTCGTCGTGGTCACCGGTGCGGGAGGCATGGGGACGGCGATCGCGCGCCGCCTCGGCAGCGGCCGCACCCTGTTCCTCGCCGACGCCTCACGCGGTCAACTCGACCGTACCGTCGCCGCGTTGAAGGCCGAGGGCTACGCGGCGCACGGCGTCCTCACCGACATCTCCGACCATGCGGCCGTCGACAAGCTGGCCCGGACGGCGGCCGGTGAGGGCCGGGTCGTCGCCGTGGCGCACACCGCCGGGGTCTCCGCCTCGATCGCCTCGGCGCGGACGATCCTGGAGGTCGACCTGCTGGGCACGGTCCATGTGATCGACGCCTTCGAGGCGGTCGCCGGGCGCGGCACCGCACTCGTCGCCGTCTCCAGCATGGCCGGGCACTACGCCTCGCTCAGCCCCGAGGACGAGGCCGCGCTCGCGACCCTGCCGGCGGAGGAACTGCTCTCCCTGCCCGTCGTCGCGGCCGTGGGGGACGACTCGCTGCGCGCCTACATGGTCGCCAAGCGCGCCAACCACGTGCGCGTGGAGGCCGCCGCGCTCGCCTGGAACCTGCGCGGCGCCCGCATCAACTCCGTGAGCCCCGGCGTCATTTCGACCGCGATGTCGAAGGCGGAGGCCGAGTCGCCGCACGGCGGGCACATGCTCAAGATGCTCGACGACTGCGGAGCGGGACGCACCGGCACACCCGGCGAGATCGCCGACGCGGTGGCCTTCCTCACCGGCCCGCAGGCCCAGTTCATCACCGGCACCGACCTGCTCGTCGACGGCGGGCAGGCCGCCTGGGTCCGCCGGCACATGCGGCACTGACCGTCCCGCCCCGGACGCCGGTCACCCCACGGACACCGGCGTCCGGCCCTGTCGTACCGCATCGCACCCCTCGCCCACCGCAGAGAGGACCAGCATGTCCGTCACCCCCCACACCGGCCTCGGCTTCGATCCGGAGGAACTGCGCGCCAGGTACCGGGCCGAGCGCGACCGCCGGATCCGCCCGGACGGCAGTGCCCAATACCGGGGCGCGACCGGCGAGTTCGGTTACTACGCGGACGACCCCTATGCCGACGCCGGCATCACCGGCGCACCGCTCACCGACCGCGTCGAGGTCGTGGTCGTCGGCGGTGGCTTCGGTGGTCTGCTCGCCGCCGCACGGTTGCGCCAGGCCGGGGTCCAGGGCATCCGGGTGATCGAGAAGGGCGGGGATTTCGGGGGCACTTGGTACTGGAACCGCTATCCCGGCATCCACTGCGACATCGAGTCGTACATCTACATGCCGCTGCTGGAAGAGGTCGGTCACGTCCCCGAGTGGAAGTACGCGCCGGGGGAGGAGATCCGGCAGCACGCGCGCGCCATCGGGCGCCACTTCGACCTCTACCGTGACGCGTGCTTCCAGACCCAGGTCACCGAACTCACCTGGGACGAGGACGAGTTGGAGTGGCTCGTCTCCACCGACCGCGGCGACCGCATCAGGGCCCGCTACGTCGTCGTCGCGCTCGGCACGCTCAGCCGCCCCAAACTGCCCGGCATCCCGGGGATGGAGACCTTCCGGGGTCACACCTTCCACACCAGCCGCTGGGACTACGGCTACACCGGCGGCGACGCGGACGGCGGTCTGACCGGGCTCGCCGACAAGCGCGTCGGACTCATCGGCACCGGCGCCACCGCGATCCAGGTCGTGCCCCATCTCGGGCGCGACGCCCACCAGTTGTACGTGTTCCAGCGCACCCCGTCCTCCGTCGACGTACGCGGCAACCGGCGCACCGATCCGGAGTTCGCCCGGACGCTCAGCCCCGGCTGGCAGCAGCGTCGTAGGGACAACTTCCTCGCTCACGTGGCCGGTGGGGGCGCGGCCGAGGACCTGGTCGACGACGGGTGGACCACAAGTGCCGCGCTGCTGCGGACGTTTCTGTCGGGGAGCGGCGGAGCGGGCTCGGCGGAGACGGCCGAGGTCGCCGACTTCCGGAAGATGAATGAGCTGCGGGCCCGGGTGGACGCGCTCGTCTCGGACCCGGCGACCGCCGAGGCGCTCAAGCCCTGGTACCGGTACATGTGCAAGAGGCCGACGTTCAGCGACAGTTACCTGCAGACCTTCAACCGGTCCAACGTCACGCTCGTCGACACGGCCGACCAGGGCGGGGTCGAGAGGGTCACCGAGAACGCCGTGGTGGTGGGCGGAGTCGCGCACGAGGTGGACTGCCTGATCTTCGCCACCGGCTTCGATCTCAGCGTCGGGTCCGCCCAGCGCATGGGCATCGACATCCGGGGCCGGGGCGGGGTGACCCTCGCGGAGAGCTGGGCGGACGGGCCGCGCACGTTGCACGGGGTGACCGTGCACGGCTTCCCGAACCTGTTCCAGTTCGGCTCGATCCAGAGCGCCTCCGCCGTGAACATGGTCCACATCCTCGACGAACGCGCCACGCATGTCGCCGGGGTCGTCACCGAGGCCCGCAAGCGCCAGGCCCGGTACGTCGAGCCGACCGCCGAGGCGGAGACGGCGTGGATCGCCACGATCCGTGAGAAGGCGCAGGACACCTACGCGTTCCTCGCCGAGTGCACGCCCGGCTACTACAACAACGAGGGCAAGCCCTCTGAGCGCAGCGAGTCGTACGGCGGCGGTCCCATCGAGTTCCACGCGCTGCTCAGGGAGTGGCGGGAGGACGGCGACATGGGTGACGTGTTGGCGGAGTGAGGTGACGGCGGAGGGGCGGGGGTCTCAGTCCCTGGTGGTGAGAATGCTCAGCGCGTTCGCGGCCACGACGGCACCGATGCCCGCCCACTCCGCCCAGCCCAGCCGCTGCCCGAGGCCGATCCACCCGACCACGGCCGCGAGCACCGGGTTGACGCTCATGAACAGCCCGAACGCCGGAGCCGGCACCCGGCGCAGCGTGAACAGGTCGGCCAGATACGGCACCGCCGACGACAGCACCCCGGCCGCCACCGCGCACGCGGCCGCCGTGAGCGTCGGCGGATGCCGGACCGCGACGACGATCCCGACCGGCAGGAACATCAGCGCGGACACCCCGGCCGCCGTCGCCGAACCCTGCGCTCCGGGTATGCGCCGTCCGACGGTCCGGTTGAGCAGGATGTACGACGCCCAGCACACGGCGGCCAGCAGCCCCAGTCCCATGCCCAGATAGTCGGCCGAGGGGCGCGGCCGCATCAGCGTGACCACGCCCGCCACCGCGATCAGCGCACAGCAGGCGTCCACGCGGCGCCGGGTCGCGGCCAGCGCGATGGACAGCGGGCCCAGGAACTCGAGCGTCACCGCCAGCCCGAGGCCGACACGGTCGATCGCGGTGTACAGGGACAGGTTCATCGTCCCGAACACCACGGCCAGCAGCAGCACCGGCCACCACTGCCGCCAGACGAACTCCCGCAACCGGGGCCTGCCCACGGCGAACAGGACGGCGGCGGCGACGTACTGGCGTACCGCGACGACCCCCACGGGCCCGATGACCGGGAAGGCGAGCGAGCCGATCGCCGCGCCGATCTGGTTGGACAGCCCGCTGCCGGCCATGGTGGCGACCCCGGCCAGGCCCACGCGGGACGGCTGCGGGGTGCCGTGTGACGTGGTGGGCAGGGGAGTTGTCGCTGAGGAGGCTCCAGACATGCTCCGATCGTGCGCCTGATCAGCACTTGCGCAAAATGCAACAACGGGACGATCTATACGCTGGAGTCATGGATCTGGAGCTGAGACAGCTGCGCTGCCTCGTCGCGATCGTCGACGAGGGCACCTTCACCGACGCCGCCGCCACCCTCGGCGTCTCCCAGGCCGCCGTCTCCCGCACTCTCGCCTCGCTCGAACGCGCCCTGGGCGTACGGCTGTTGAGGCGCACCTCGCGGGCGGTGACCCCGACCGGCACCGGGCTGCGGGTGGTCGCCCACGCCCGGCGGGTGCTCGCCGAGGTCGACGACCTGGTCCGTGACGCCACCTCGGGCCACGTCCATCTGCGGATCGGCTACGCCTGGTCGGCGCTCGGCCGGCACACGCTGCCCTTCCAGCGCCGCTGGAGCCGGACGCACCCGGAGACCGACCTGCACCTGGTCCGCGTCAACTCGGCCACCGCCGGGCTCGGCGAAGGCGCCTGCGAACTCGCCGTAGTACGCAGGCCGTTGGACGACCGGCGGTTCGAGTCGGCCATCGTCGGGCTGGAGCGACGGCTGTGCGCCATGGCCTCCGACGACCCCCTCGCCCGGCGCCGCTCGGTCCGGCTGGCCGACCTCGCGGGGCGCACCCTCCTCGTCGACCGCCGTACCGGCACCACGACCGCCGACCTGTGGCCGCCCGACTCCCGGCCCGCCACCGAGGACACCCACGACGTGGACGACTGGCTCACCATGATTGCCACCGGCCGCAGCGTCGGCATGACCGCGGAGGCGACCGCCAACCAGTACCAGCGGCCCGGAGTCGTCTACCGTCCGGTGCGTGACGCCGAGCCCATCGCCGTACGGCTCGCCTGGTGGAAGGACGACCCGCACCCCGCCACCCAGGCCGTGCTGGAACTGCTCACCGCGCTCTACCGCGAGCCCTGAGTCACCCTTGTGGCCCACGGCGGTGGCCTCCGCCGGGGGCCGACTCGACGCTGACACCATGAGCCCTGGTCATGCCCACTCGTCGAAGCGGACGAGGATCGTCATCCTGGTGGCCGTCGTCGCCGCGGCCCTCGTCACCGGCCTCGCGCTGCTGCCGGACACGTTCTCGGCGGACGCCGACGCGCGCGTCACAAGGGTGACCGCCGCCGGTGACGTCGGGAAGGACCTGCCGGTCACCAAACCGAAGATCTCCTGCGCCGACCTGCTGCAGAAGGACTTCGGTGCCCTCGACGACGCGGCGACCTCCGTCGCCTCCGCGAGCGTGGTGGCCAAGAGCGGCTCGAACGCGTACGAGTACTGCGACGTCAAGGGCACGGTCGCCCCGCAGATCCAGTTCGAACTGCGGCTGCCGACGAAGACGTACCGGCAGCGCTACCTCCAGGAGGGCTGCGGCGGCTACTGCGGCATGGTCGGCGTCAGCGCCCAGCCCGCCGCCTCCACCGGCTGCGCCCCCGTCACCGACGGCTCCTTCGCCCTCGGCCAGGACAACCAGGGTCACGTCTCCACCTCGGGCATGGGCGGCGGCTCCGCCGAGGTCTGGGCGACGAACCCCCAGCTCAAGGTCGATTTCGGCTACCGCTCCGAGCACGCCTTCGCCACCGCCGCCAAGGCGATCACCAAGGCGTTCTACGGCGCCGAGCCGACGTACTCCTACTACGACGGCTGCTCGGACGGCGGGCGCGAGACGCTGATGGAGGTGCAGCGCTACCCCGGCGACTTCAGTGCCGCCCTGGTCGGCGCCCCGGCCTTCAACCAGACCGCGCTCAACGCGATGCAGGAGGCCTACCTCTCGACGATCGACTTCCGCGCGGACGGCTCGACGATCCTGCCCGCCTCGAAGCTCGCCATGCTGCACAAGGCCGTCCTCGCGAAGTGCGCCGACCCCAAGCTGAACAACGACCTCATCCAGGACCCGGCGACCTGCGCCTTCGACCCGGCGAGCCTCAAGTGCGCGGACAACAAGGACAGTTCGAGCTGTCTGACCTCCGACCAGGCCGACGTCGTACGGAAGGCGTACGCGGGTGTGACCGCCCCGGACGGCACCCACCTCTACACCGGCGGGCAGCCCTACGGCTCCGAGACCGCCTGGGAGGGGCTGTTCATTCCGAAGGCGGGGCAGGGGCAGAGTTCGGTGCAGCTGTACGGGATCGGGCTCGGGTTCCTGCGCTGGGTCGGGAAGTGGGAGGCCGATCCCACGCTGAAGCTCGACGGGTCGCTGTTCACCGTGGACACCTTCAAGGCCTACCAGCGCGAGGTCTCCGGGATCTACGACGCCACCGATCCCGACCTCACCAAGTTCCATGAGGCGGGCGGCAAGTTGATCCAGTGGCACGGGCTGACCGACCCGAACATCCCGCCCACCGGCACCCGCGCCTACCGCCAGGCCGTGATCGACACCATGGGGCAGGACAAGGCCGACGACTTCTACCGGCTGTACCTCTTCCCCGGCGTCAACCACTGCGGCGGCGGTGACGGGCCCGACAGCTTCGACCTGCTGAGCCAGCTGATCTCCTGGCGGGAGACCGGCAAGGCCCCCGGCGCCGTCATCGCGTCCAAGACCAGCGGAGGCAACCAGCCCGGGGGACCGGCGGGCGGTCAGCTCGGCGGCGGCGACACCAAGGACACCAAGGCTTCGGCGAGTGCCGACAGCAGCGCGCCCACCGTCGAGTACACGCGGCCCGTCTACCCGTACCCGCAACTCGTCGCCTACGACGGTTCGGGCGACAAGAAGGACGCGGCCAACTACCGCGCCTACACGCCCGACAAGCTTCCCGACGACCACTTCAAGTGGGCGGGCTCCTTCACCTCCGGCTACCAGGAGTGGTGCGAGACGAAGGACGGCAAGTCGATGAGCTGCGGGCGTCACAAGCCGTAGACAGCATGAGAAGATCGTAGAAATCCGCTGTCCACTGCCCGTCCATGGCCGGTCCATGGGCGGGCAGTGGCGTGTCTGCGGTAAGTATGGGCGGAGGCATGCGTGCAATACGGCGGACAAAATTGTTGACAATCGTGTTTGGCTAGATTTAGGTTCGACAGGCACTCACTCAGGGAGGGCAACGATGCCGAAAGAAGCCCGTCCGAGCACCGGGGAGCAGGCCAAGCAGCATGCGCTTACGCAGCTGCGGCAGGCGATCCTGCAGGGCGACATGGCACCGGCACAGCGGTTGGTGGAGAACGAACTCGCCGAGCAGTTCGATGTGACGCGGGCCAGCATCCGGGCGGCGCTGATCGATCTGGCGGCCGAGGGACTGGTCGAGCGGATCCGCAACCGGGGTTCCCGGGTGCGGGTGGTGACCGTGGAGGAAGCGGTCGCCATCACGGAGTGCCGCATGGTCCTGGAGGGACTGTGCGCGGCCAAGGCGGCCGTCGCGGCCAGCGACGAGCAGCTGACCGAACTGGCGGACCTGGGCCGGGCCATGACCAAGGCCGTGGCCGACGGCGAGCCGGTCACCTACTCCGAGCTCAACAGCGAACTCCACCACAAGGTGAGGGAGTTCTCCGGCCAGCAGACGGCCGTGACCCTGCTGGAGCGGCTCAATGCCCAACTGGTGCGTCACCGCTTCCAGTTGGCGCTGCGGCCGGGGCGTCCGCAGCAGTCCCTGAGTGAGCATCTGGCGATGATCGAGGCGATCACGGCCAGGGATCCGCAGGCGGCCGAGGCGGCCGTCCGCGCCCATCTCACCAGTGTGATCGAAGCGTTGCGCGACTGACGCGCGGCGCCTCGGCGCACCTGGGGCGGGCGCACACCTGTCCATCAAGGAGATTCGAGTCATGACGCACGGCAACGCGCCCGCCACCCCACGATCGACACTCGTCGTCACGGCGCACGCCGGGGACTTCGTCTGGCGGGCGGGCGGAGCCATCGCCCTGGCCGCCGCCCGCGGCGAGAAGGTCACCATCGCCTGTCTGACCTTCGGCGAGCGCGGCGAGTCCGCGAAGGCCTGGCGCGAGGGCAAGAAGCTGGACGAGATCAAGGCGATACGCCGGGACGAGGCCGAGCGCGCCGCGGCCACCCTCGGCGCCGAGGTCCGCTTCTTCGACGCGGGCGACTACCCCCTGGTCGCCACCGCCGAGTTGACCGACAAGCTCGTCGAGGTCTACCGCGCCACGCAGCCCGACGTCGTGCTCACCCACCCCACCGAGGACCCGTACAACGGCGACCACCCGGCCGCCAACCGGATGGCGCTGGAGGCCCGCGTCCTCGCGCAGGCCATCGGCTACCCCGGCGAGGGCGAGATCATCGGCGCCCCGCCGGTCTTCTACTTCGAGCCGCACCAGCCCGAGATGAGCGGCTTCAAGCCCGAGGTCCTCCTAGACATCACCGAGGTCTGGGACACCAAGCGCAAGGCGATGGAGTGCCTCGGCGCCCAGCAGCACCTGTGGGACTACTACACCGACCTGGCCGTCCGCCGGGGCGTCCAGCTCAAGCGCAACGCCGGCCCGAACCTGGGCCTGGCCCACAAGACGATGGCCGAGGCGTACATGCGCCCGTACCCGCAGATCGCGAAGGAGCTGGCATAACGATGGGCGGCGTCATCGTCACCAACCCCCCGAAGGCCGACGCGAAGGACGTCGAGGCGCTGGCCGCCTTCGGTGTCGCCACCGTCAGCGAGGCCATGGGCCGCACGGGTCTGCTCGGGTCGTCAATCCGCCCTGTCCAGCAGGGAGTTCGGGTCGCGGGCACCGCGGTCACCGTGCTCAGCTGGCCCGGCGACAACCTCATGATCCACGCGGCCGTGGAGCAGTGCGGCGAGGGCGACATCCTCGTCGTCACCACCACCTCCCCGTCGACGGACGGCCTGTTCGGCGAGCTCTTCGCCACCGCGCTGCAGAAGCGCGGGGTGCGCGGAGTCGTCCTCAACACCGGCATCCGCGACACCCAGGAGCTGCGCGACATGGGCTTCGCCGCCTGGTCCCGCGCCGTCTCCTCGCAGGGCACCGTCAAGGCCACCGGCGGCTCGGTCAACGTGCCGATCGCCATCGACGGCCAGGTCGTCCGCCCCGGTGACGTGATCGTCGCCGACGACGACGGCGTCGTGGTCGTACCCCGCGAGAAGGCCCGTGAGACCGCCGAGAAGTCCGAGGCGCGCGAGGCCAAGGAGGCCGCCACCCGCGCCGCCTTCCTGGAGGGCCAACTCGGCCTGGACCGCTACGGGTTGCGGGACACTCTCAAGCAACTCGGCGTCGAGTACCGGTCGTACGAGGAGTACACCGGAGCCGGGTCGTGACCGGGCCCGCGGAGGTGCGCTGCATGCTGATGCGCGGCGGCACCTCCAAGGGCGCCTACTTCCTGGCCGAGGACCTCCCCGCCGACCCCGCCGAACGCGACGACCTGCTGCTGCGCGTCATGGGCAGTCCCGACCCGCGCCAGATCGACGGCCTGGGCGGCGCCCACCCGCTCACCAGCAAGGTCGGCGTGGTCTCGGCCTCGGTCGACCCTGAGGCCGATGTCGACTACCTCTTCCTGCAAGTGGCCGTCGACCGCCCCGAGGTGACGGATCGTCAGAACTGCGGCAACATCCTCGCCGGAATAGGCCCGTTCGCCGTGGAGCGAGGGCTCGTGGCCCCCGGTGACGGCGAGACCTCCGTCCGCATCCGGATGCTCAACACCGGGGAACTGGCGATCGCGAGCTTCCCGACTCCGGGCGGGCGGGTGGACTACACGGGCACCGCCGAGATATCCGGCGTGCCCGGTACCTCCGCACCGGTGGTGATCGAGTTCCCGCAGGGCGGAAGCCCGTTGCTGCCGACCGGCCGCGTGCGTGACGTGGTCGCCGGCGCCGAGGTGACGTGCGTCGACAACGGCATGCCGGTCGTCCTGATCCCCGCCGCCGCACTGGACGTCACGGGGTACGAGACGCCCGCCGACCTGGAGGAGAACGTCACTCTCGCCGACCGCCTGCGGGAGATCCGCCTGGCGGCCGGAAAGCTGATGGGCCTCGGTGACGTCGAGCACACCACGATCCCCAAGCTCAGCCTGCTGGCACCGCCCAGGGACGGCGGTGCGGTGATGACCCGCACCTTCATCCCGGTGCGCTGCCACACCTCGATCGGCGTCCTGGGCGCCGCGAGCGTGGCGGCGGGGCTCCTCGTCCCCGGCGGGGTGGGGGAGGGCATCGCGGAGGTACCCGCACAAAGTGACCGAATTCGCATCGAGCATCCCAGCGGATTCCTAGACATCGAAACTAGCGTGGTCGCCGGATCCGAGGGCTCCGCTCCCGTGGTCCGCAGAACGGCGGTCGTCCGCACCGCACGCAAGATCTTCGACGGCACGGTCTTCCCCCGGCCCGCCGCCTCAACTCCCGTACCCGCACGCCCCCTTGGAGGCAACGATGGCTCCGCCGCTCGGTGACATCGCCCATATCGGCCACGCCCAGCTCTTCACCCCGGACCTGGACGCCAGTGTCGCCTTCTTCACCGACTACCTGGGCCTCACCGTCAACGGCCAGGACGGCGACACCGTCTACCTGCGGACCTACGACGACTACGAGCACCACAGCCTGGTCCTCACCGCCCGCGACCAGCCGGGTCTCGGCCGCCTCGCCCTGCGCACCTCCAGCGAGGAGGCCCTCCAGCGCCGTATCAAGGCGATCGAGGAGGCGGGCGGCACCGGCAGGTGGGTCGAGGACGAGCCAGGCCTCGGCAAGCTCTACGTCACCGCCGACCCGGACGGCCACGAGCACGCCCTGTACTGGGAGAGCGAGTACTACCAGGCGCCCGACGAGCTGAAGCCCGCGCTGAAGAACCAGCCGCAGGCCAAGCCCAACCGGGGCGTCGGAGTTCGGCGCCTGGACCACATCAACTTCCTTGCCGCAGACGTACTTTCCAGTGCCGAGTTCCAGCAACAGGTGCTGGGCGCAAGGCCGACGGAGCAGATCCGGCTGAACAGCGGGCGGATCGCGGCGCGTTGGCTGACGTACACGAACAAGTCGTACGACGTCGTCTACACCGAGGACTGGACCGGTTCGACCGGGCGGCTGCACCACATCGCCTTCGCGACCGACACCCGCGAGGACATCCTGCGCGCGGCCGATCTCGCCATCGACACCGGCGTGTTCATCGAGACGGGGCCGCACAAGCACGCCATCCAGCAGACGTTCTTCCTCTACGTCTACGAGCCCGGCGGCAACCGTATCGAGCTGTGCAACCCGCTCACCCGACTCGTCCTGGCGCCCGACTGGCCGCTGATCACCTGGACCGAGGAGGAGCGGAAGAAGGGGCAGGCCTGGGGCCTGAAGACCATCGAGTCCTTCCATACGCACGGGACTCCGCCGGTCCGCTGAGGGGCGCGCGAAAGCCACTGAGCGGGACGCGGGAGCCACCCCCCAGCGATTGTCGATGAGATTGTTGACAAAAACGTTGACTATCGAGGGGGTGGCTCCTTAGCGTCTAGCGCACCAAGCACGAGAGGTAACCAACGATGTCTTCCTCCCCCTCCTCATCACTGTCGCCCGCCGTGTCCGCGCGCGCCAGCAGACTGGCCCTCCTGGTCATCGGTCTGTGCTGGCTGGCGGTGCTCTTCGACGGCCTGGACATGTTCATCTACGGCTCGGTGCTGCCGCACCTGCTGGAGACGAAGACCTTCGGTCTCACCGCCGACCAGGCCGGTGACCTCGGCAGCTACGCCACCTTCGGCATGCTGGTGGGCGCTCTGACCGCGGGTACGGTCGCGGACCGGATCGGCCGCAAGCAGCTGATGATCGGCTGCGTGACGCTGTTCTCGCTCGCCTCCGGGATCTGCGCGGTCTCGGGCAGCGTCGAGGTCTTCGGCCTCGGCCGCACCCTCGCCGGAGTCGGCCTCGGCGGTCTGCTGCCCACCGCGATCAGCATGGTCTCCGACTACGCCCCGCGCGGCCGGACCGCCCTCACCATCGGCATGCTGATGACCGCCCACCACGCCGGCGGCATCCTCTCCGCCTACGTGGCCAAGTGGCTGGTGGAACCGGTCGGTTGGCGCGCCGCCTTCTGGGTCTGCGTGCTCCCGCTGCTCTTCGTCCCGGTGCTGCTGAAGTTCCTGCCCGAGTCGCTGAGCTTCCTGGTCGCCAAGGGCCGCACCGACGAGGCCCACGCCCTCGCCGAACGCTTCGAGGTCCAACTGCCCGCCGCGGCAGGCAAGAAGACGGCGGCCGACCGCTGGGACGCCCTGCTCGCCCTCTTCCGCGGCGGCGAATGGCTCCAGACCCTGCTGTACTGGCTCGCCTCCTTCGGCGGCCTGCTCCTCGTCTACGGCGTTGCCACCTGGCTGCCCACCCTGATGCGCGCCGAGGGCTACGAACTGGCCAACGCCCTCACGTTCGTGGTCGTGTTCAACCTCGGCGGCATCGTGGGCATGCTCGTCGCCGGCCGCGCTGCCGACCGCTTCGGCGCTCCGCGCATCTCGGCGATCTGGTTCGCGCTCACCGCCGTGGGTGTCTTCCTGCTCGGTGTCCACATGAACCAGGCGGTGACGATGCTGGTCGTCTTCCTGACCGGCGTCTTCCTCAACAGCGCCCAGACGATGATCTACGCGACCGTCTCGATCCGCTCGACCCCGGACAACCGTGCCACCGCGGTCGGTTGGACCTCCGGCATGGGCCGCTTCGGCGCCGTCTTCGGCCCCTGGCTCGGCGGCCAGCTGCTCGCCTCGGGCAACGGCGACTGGGGCTTCACGTCCTTCGCCATCGCCGGTCTGTCGTCGATGGTGTTCATCGGCATCGCCGCGCTGCGTAGCTCGAAGCAGGGCGAACGGGCCGGTGTGGAGCAGGAGTTGGTCGCCAGTCACTGACGCGGGACACCTGTCCCGGGTGCGCGGGGACGAGGACCGGACGCCGGCCACCGCAGGGGATGCGGGGGCCGGCGTCGGTCTGTCCGGCTATGTCGCGCTGCTCTGTCGTGTTGATCCGTCCGGACACGAAGAAGCGCCTGCCGCCCAAGTGGGCGCAGGCGCGGGCCGGTTGACGAGGCTGTGCCTCAGTCCTTGCCCATCTGGTCCTCCGCCGACAGGTGTTCCACCGTCTTCCCCGTCTCGGTGAACGTCCGCGTGACGTACCCCGACGAGTACACCCACAGGATGCGCAGCGGGGTGTCGCCGATGTTCCGGAACAGGTGGGGGATCGGCGAGGGCACGTACGTCGTGTCGTACTGCTCCAGCTTCGTCACCTCGCCGTCGACCACCACCTCCGCGCGGCCCTCCAGGATGGTCACGTGCTCGTCGCAGTTGTGCGAGTGCAACGGCGCCCCGGAGCCGACCGGATACACGCTCATCCCACTGGTGATCCGGTTCTCCCCGCCCGCCGACGGCGTCGTGACGAGAGGTGTCGTGACGACGGCACCGCCCCGGTCCAGCACGGGCACGGACGCGACCTTGATGATCGTGGTCATCCGGATTTCCTTTCCGCTTACATGCTTCTGCGTCGAACGACGTTAGGCCTCGCGCGCGTGAATGGGTGCCCTCTGGCGTGCAGCTTTACCTTGCATTTCCAGAGGGGTGAGCTTCCCGGACCCGGCTGTACCGTCGGCACGCATCGCACGGATTCACGAACCGTGCACGTAACGCGCCGGAAAGAAAAGGCAGGTATCGGCCCCATGAGGCTCCCCGTTCTCACCGAAGAGGAAATGGACCCGCGCCAGCAGGAACTGGCCGCCCGCATCGCCGGCCGGCGCGGCGCCGTCCGCGGACCCTTCCGGGTCTGGCTGCACAGCCCGGAGATGTGCGAACGGGCCGAATCCCTCGGCGCCTTCGCCCGCTTCGACTCCAGCCTCCCCAAGCACCTGAGCGAACTCACGCTGCTGATGGCCGCCCGCAACTGGGACGCGCAGTACTCCTGGAACGCCCATGTGCACCAGGCGATCGAGGCCGGCATCCCGGAGGCCGCCGTCAAGGCGATCGCCGAGAAGCGCGAGGCCGTCTTCGACAACGAGGCCGACCAGGCCTTCTATCAGTTCTGCCGCGAGATCCTCGACGAGCACTTCGTCACCGACGAGACCTTCGCCGCCGCACTGGAGCACTTCGGCTCCAAGGGCCTGGTCGACACCATCGGCGCGCTCGGCAACTTCACCATGCTCGGCATGTGCCTCAACACCTTCCAGGTGGACCTTCAGGCCGACAAGGAGCCCCCGTTCCCGGACATCCGCGGCTACGGCCGTGTCGCTCCGGAGAGCTCTGACGGCGCCGACGGTACCGAGCCACGACCGTGACAACTCCGGGGGGAGGCGCGGTACTTCGCGTCCGGGGGGTCACCAAGAGTTTCGGTGGCGCGGCCGCGCTGAAGGGCGTGGACCTCGACCTGTACCCGGGCGAGGTCCATGCGCTGATGGGGATGAACGGGGCGGGCAAGTCCACGCTGGTGCAGGTCCTTTCGGGGGTCCACCAGTCCGACGCCGGCACCGTCGAGGTCAACGGGCAGGCGCAGCACGGACTTACGGTCCGCAAGGCGCGCCGGCTCGGTATCGCGTCGGTACCCCAGCGCCGGGAGCTGGCGATGGGGCTCACCGTCGCCGAGAACGTGATGCTGGGCGACCTGCCGACACGTGGCGGGGCGGTGCGCTGGAAGGCGGTCAACTCCGAGGCCCGCAAGGCGCTTGAGGCCCTCGGCATCGACATCGACGTGACACGGACCGCGGGTTCGCTCACCGTCGCCGAGCAGACCATGGTCGAGGTGGCCCGCGAGGTCCGCCGGGGCGGCCGCATTTTGATCCTCGACGAACCGACCGCCTGTCTGAGCGCCGAAGCGGCCCAGCAGATAAGGGAGTTGGTCCGCACCCTCCGCGACGAGGGCGTCGCCGTCGTCTACATCTCGCACTACATCGACGAGGTGCTGGCCGTCGCCGACCGGGTCACGGTGCTGCGGGACGGAGCGGTCGTCCGCAGCGCCCCGGCCGCCGAGTTCGACGCCGCCGGTCTGGTGCGGAGCATGGTCGGCAGGGACGTCGTGTCGCAGCGGTCCCAACGGCCCGCCCCCAAGGACGAGATCGGGCTCACCGTTCACGGTCTCACCGACGGACGGGCCGTGCGGGACTTCACGGTCGAGGTGCACAAGGGCGAGATCGTCGCCGTGCTCGGACCGGCCGGGGACGCGCAGTCGCGCCTCTTCGACCTGCTCTCCGGGCGCCGCCGCCCCGACACCGGCCACCTCGCCGTGGACGGAACTCCGGTGCCCTTCGGGCGGGTTCACGCCTCCCTCGCCAGTGGCCTGCGCTGCGTCACCGGCGACCGCCGCGCCCTCGGCCTGGTCCCGGAGCTGTCCCTGGACGAGAACCTGATGCTGGCCGGCGACCGCTTCGCCCGCCGCCGGACGCACCGACGGGCCCAACTCGCCCGCCGGGCCGCCCCGTTGCGCCGTAGCTACGGCGTGGTCGCGCTCGCCGGGAACCCGCCGGTGGGCGCGCTGTCCGGGGGCAACCAGCAGAAGGTGCTGCTCGCCAAGTGGCTGCAGACCGAGCCGGTCGCCTGCTTCCTGGAGGACCCCACCAACGGGGTCGACATCGCGGCCATGGCCGACATCCACGCCCTCGTCGACGACCTCGCCTCGCGGGGTGTCGCCGTACTCCTCGCCTCGTCTTCGGCCGAGGAGGTCATGCGCCTCGCCGACCGGGTCGTCGTCGTCAGCGCCGGCCGGACCGTCGCCGAGCACGACATCGACGCCATCACCCACGACGAACTCGTCGCCACCGCCCTCGGAGGTCAACCGCAGTGAGCGTCAAGACACTTCCCGACGCCCCCGGCGTCGACGACCCACCCGGGAGAGCGCGTCCCCGCCTCTCGTTGGCCGCGTTGCGCGGGGCCCCGCACACCGGGCTGATCGCCGTCCTGATCGTCGTGATCGTGGCGACCTCGATGCGGACCGACTCGTTCGCGACCGACACGAACGTCATCAACATCCTGCGTCAGGTCAGCGTCGTCGCCGTGATCGCGGCCGGGCTCACGCTGCTGATGACCGCGGGCGGCATGGACTTCTCGATGGGCAGCAACGTCGCCGTGACGACCGCGGTCGGGGCGCAGTTGCTGGCCCACGGCCACTCCACCGCGTTCACCGTCGTCGTCTCGCTGGTGCTGGCCACGCTGATCGGACTGGTCAACGGGGTGGTCGTGACGTTCACGAACGTGGCCCCCTTCGTCGCGACCCTGGCGACGGCGACCCTGCTCGACGGTGTCGCCCTGCTCGTCCTCGACAGCGTCAGCGTCTCCATCGGCACCAAGATGTTCGCCCTCGGCAACAACAAGATCCTCGGAGTGCCGTACCTGCTGGTCGTCGCGGTCCTCGTGCTGGTGGCGACCGCCCTGGTCATGCGGTTCACCGTGTTCGGCCGCGACGCCTTCGCCATCGGCGGCAACGAACACGTCGCCCGGCTCAGCGGCATCAACGTCACCGCCCGCAAGCTCTCGCTCTACGCCCTCACCGGCGCCCTGTCCGGCCTCGCGGGCCTGATGCTGCTGTCCCGGCTCAGCGGCAGCAGCCCCGGCACCGGCGGACTCTCGCTCCAGCTCCAGGCCGTCGCCGCGGTCGTCATCGGCGGCACCGCCCTGGCCGGCGGCTACGGCACGGTCGTCGGCACCGCGCTCGGTGTGGTCCTCCTCGGGGTGGTCGCCAACGCGCTGAACCTGCTCCAGGTCTCCAGCAACTACCAGTCGGTCTCCGTCGGCGCGGTGCTGCTCGTCGCGGCCATCGCCAACGAGATGCACAAGGCACGTTCCGCACGTCATTGACCGGCCTTACCCACTCCTTCTTTGAATGGCGGTTCACCGTGAGAATGTCGCTCCGTTCCCGCAGATCCATGCTCGCCGCGTTCGCCGGCACCACTCTCGTACTCAGCGGTTGTGGCGCGAGCGACGACAGCGGGAGTTCCGGCGAGGTCACCCTCGGTTTTGTCAACGGCGGTGACACCGAGTTCCACAGCTGTCTCCAGAAAGCGGTCGAGCAGACGGCGAAGACGGAGAACGCCAAGGTCTTCACCGCCAACTCGCACCAGAATTCCACCACCGAACTGTCCAACATCGAGGACATGACCTCGCGCAGTGTCAGCGCGCTCATCGTGCAGACGGTCAACGTGGACGCGCTGAAGGGCGACATCGCCAAGGCGAAGGCCGCGAACATCCCGATCTATCTGACCTCCGTGGCCACCAGCGACGTGAACGACATCCTCGGCGCGGCCGTCGTCGACCTCCCCAAGGTCGGCGCCCTGGACGCCGGCTGGGTCGCGACGGACGCGGGCGGCAGGAGCGTCGAGGTCGGCGTCATCGCGGGTGCGCCCGGCGCCGCCTCCGACCTGCTGGTGAGCGGCTTCACCAAGGCGCTGCCCAGCACCGCGAAGGTGGTCGCGAACCAGCCGGGCATGTTCAACCCGGTGAAGGCGCAGGACGTGGCGGAGAACATGATCCAGGCCCACCCGAACCTGACGTACGCGTTCGTCGCCTCCGAGGACATGGCGCTCGCCGCCCGCAAGGCGTTCGACGCAGCCGGCAAGAAGGACGTGAAGATCGTGACCGTCAACGGCACGGACGAGGGCCTGGCCGCCGTCAAGGACGGACGGCTCTCCGCCACCGTGGCCAACTCGGCCATGGCGATAGGACAGACCGCAGTGAAGAACGCGGTCGGTCTGTTGGCCAAGAAAAAGGTTGACAAAATTGCCAACATTCCTCTTTTGTTGGTGACCAAGGACAACCTGAGCAAGGCCCCCCAGTACTGCCCGAAGTAAACGGAGTCCGGTGCCGGGAGCGGCACCCGTCTCATTGTTGTCCGAGCCGCCTGTCCGTCACATCGCCGGAATGTCCAAGTGGAGCCGCCACCAGGACATCCCGGCCGGGGACGGACCCATCAGTACGACCGGCACCGCCGCCGGGGCCCACCCCTGGCACCCGTGGGCCTCCGGAGGAATCATGGATCGACTGCTCCTCATGCACAGCTTCGTCACCGTCGCGCAGGCCGGGAGCTTCAGCGGCGCGGCGAAGAAGCTGGGCTCGTCGGGCTCGCTCGTGTCGCGTCACGTCGCCGAGCTGGAGCGGCAGGTGGGCGTCCGCCTGGTCAACCGCACCGCCCGCTCGGTCAGCCTCACCGAACCGGGGCTGAAGTACGCCGAGTTCGCGGCCCGCATCCTCGACGAGATCGAGGCCGAGGACGCCGTCATCTCGCACCTCCACGACCGCGCCGAGGGCACCCTGAGCATCATCTGCCCGAAGTGGATAGGCAGCCTGGACCTCGGCGACGCGATCGCCGCCTTCTCCGCCGCCCACCCCAAGATCCACGTGCGCTTCGAACTGGGCGGCATGTCGGACCGTACGTACGACTTCCTGGACAGCGGCTTCGACGTCGCCTTCCACACCCGCGACCTGCGCGACTCCAGCGTCCGTCTCAAGAAGATCGCCTCGCTGCCCTTCGTGCTCTGCGCCTCCCGGACGTACCTGGAGCGCGGCGGCCCGCTCACCGAGCCCAACGGCCTCGCCCACCACGACTGCCTCGTGCACGTCAACGACCCGGTCTGGCGCATCGGCCACGGCCACGCCTCGACCCTGCACAAGATCCGTAACATCGCCTTCTCGTCCAACTCGTACATCGCCCTCCAGAAGGCCGCCGTCCACGGCCGCGGCATCGCCCTGCTGCCCCAGCGCCCGGCCTACGACGACCTGATGACCGGTGCCCTCCAGGTCCTGCTCCCCGAGCTGGCGGTCCCCGACCGCCCCCTGTTCGCGATCTACGGCCCAGGGCAGGCCACCCCGCGCAAGGTCAGCGTGTTCCTGGACTTCCTCGCCGAATGGTTCTCGCAGAACCCCATTCCGGCCATCGAGTCGTAGCCGCAAGAAACGATTGCGAATTCAGACGAGCCCGGACCATTGAGGCCTTCACGCCCCGAAATCTAGGCTCGCCGGGCGACCCGCGAAACGAGGCATCCATGGGAATCCAGAGAATCGAATCCGTCACCTACGGGATCGACGACGTAGACGAATGTGTCCGTTTCTTCGGCGACTTCGGGCTGTTCCTGCTGGAGCGGACCGAGGAGCACGCGGTCTTCGAGACCCTCACCGGGCAGACCCTCCATCTGGACACCGTGCCCGGCCCCCCGCTGCCGCCGCCGGTGGAGGCGGGGCCGACGATCCGCGAGGTCGTGTGGGGCGTCGACACCCCGGATGAACTGGCCCGGCTGGTCGCCGAGTTGGGCCGCGACCGCAAGGTCCACGAGAGCGCCGACGGCGTCCACCACACCGTCGACGAGAGCGGCTTCGGCGTCGGACTCACGCTGGCCCGCCCGAAGAACGCGGACGTCACCCCGCGCCCCGCCAATGTCTCGGGCAGCGTCGACCGCTGGAACTCCGCGCTGGAACCGCTCACCCGGGCCTTCCCGCTGCGCATGTGCCATGTCGCGCTGAACATCGTGAAGGCCGGGCGCGAGGAGGCCGTCGCCTTCTACACCGAGCGGCTCGGCTTCCGGCCCACCGACGTCGTCGAACCGATGGGCGTCTTCATGCAGGCACCGGGCGACGACGACCAGCACACCATGCTGCTGTGCCACCGCCCCGACCGCGCCGGCGTCAACCACATCGCCTACGAGGTCCCCGGCTTCGACGACGTCATCGAAGGCGGCAACTACATGATCGAGCGCGGCTGGCGGGAGGCCCGCAAGCTCGGCCGGCACACCGTCGGCTCGAACGTCTTCCGCTTCCTGCACGCCCCGTGCGGCGGACGCGTCGAGTACGCGGCGGACATGGACCGCGTCGACGACACCTACGAGACCCGCGTCCACGAGACGACCCCGCCGCACCACATCTGGGCGCTGCGCTCCAACCGCGACCAGCAGGACGCCCCCGCCACCTGACTCTCCTCCCAGCCTGAGAGGGCACCCACTCATGACCTCCGACCACGGCTACCCCGCCGTCCGCATGTACATCGCGGGCGAGTGGTGCCAGGGCGGCACCGGACGGACCGCCCCGATCGTGAACCCGGCCACCGAGAAGGTGATCGGCGACGTACCCCTCGCCACCACCGCCGACCTCGACCGCGCCCTCGACGCGGCCACCGAGGGCTTCCGCGTCTGGCGCGACACCCCGGTAGCCAAGCGCTCCGCGATCCTGCACGCCGCCGCCGACCTCATCACCGAACGCGCCCCCGAGATCGGCCGGATCATGGCCCAGGAGCAGGGCAAGCCGCTCCGCGAGGGCACCACCGAGGCCCTGCGCACGGCCGACACCCTGCGCTGGCACATCGAGGACGCCCGCCGCGCCTACGGCCGGATCATCCCGTCGGCACCCGGCACGGTCCTCACCGTCCGCCGCGAACCGGTCGGCCCCGTCGCCGCGTTCGTGCCCTGGAACTTCCCCGTGGGCGGCCCCAATCGCAAGCTCTCCTCCGGCCTGTCCGCCGGCTGCTCGATCGTCATCAAGGCGTCCGAGGAGACACCGGGCACGGCCGCCGCGCTGGTCGCCTGCTACGCCGACGCCGGACTTCCGGCCGGGGTCCTCAACCTCGTCTTCGGTGAACCGTCCGAAGTGTCAGCCCACTTGATCCCCTCACCGCGGATCCGCCTGGTCGCCTTCACCGGCTCGGTCCCCGTCGGCAAGCTCCTCGCCGCCCAGGCCGGCGAGGTCATGAAGCCCACCCTCATGGAACTCGGCGGCCACGCCCCGGTCATCGTCTGCGCCGACGCCGACCCGGTGAAATCCGCCCGCAAGGCAGCCCAGGCGAAGTTCTTCAACGCCGGCCAGGTGTGCACCTCCCCGAGCCGCTTCTTCGTCCACGCGAGCATCGTCGAGGAGTTCACCGCCGAGTTCGTGAAGGCCGCTCAGCAAGTCACCGTAGGAGACGGCCTCGACGCCGACACCACCATGGGTCCGCTGGCCAACGAGCGTCGGTTGCACGCGATCGAGACCCTGGTCGCCGACGCCGTGGAACGCGGCGCCAAGGTGCTCACCGGCGGCCAACGCCTGGAGCGCGACGGCTACTTCTACGCCCCGACCGTCCTCACCGACGTACCGGCGGACGCGCGGCTGATGCACGAGGAGCCCTTCGGCCCGCTCGCCCCGATCGTCCCGTTCACGGACCTGGACGAGACCCTGGCCATCGCCAACTCCCTTCCCTACGGCCTCGCCGCCTACGGGTTCACCGAGTCCGCCGCCACCGCCGAGAAGCTCTCGGACGCGTTGGAGGCCGGCATCCTCTCCATCAACCACTGCGGCGGCTCCGTCGCCGAGGCCCCCTCCGGCGGGGTCAAGGAGAGCGGCTACGGCAGGGAGGGCGGCCCAGAAGCCCTCGACGCCTACCTGATCACCAAGCGCGTCTCGCACCTGCTGGCGGGCTGAACCGCCATGAGGTACACGCGCGTTGAGGTCGGCGGCCGGGCGGTGTGGGGCCGGGTGGGGGAGGAGCACATCGAGCTGCTGTCCGAGTCCCCGATTGAGGGCGACCCGTCCGTGATCGGCAGCGTGCCGGTCGCAGAAGCCCGGTGGCTGCCCGTCGTCGTACCGCCCGTGTTCTACGCGGTCGGCATGAACTACCCGCGGCACATCGCGCACGCTCAGGCCGAGACGCCCAGCCGCCCCGAGGTCGGCTACCGGGCCAACAACGCGCTCACCGGCCACCGTTCACCCATCGTCAAGCCGGCCGGGGTCGAGGGCCGCTTCGAGGCCGAGCCCGAACTCGTCGCCGTGATCGGCCGCACCCTGAAGCACGCCACCTACGACGAGGCCCGCAAGTCGGTCTTCGGGTGGACGATCGGCAACGACGTGAGCGCCCGCACCTGGCAGCACGAGGACCGTTCGTTCTGGCGCAGCAAGAACAGCGACACGTTCAAGCCGATGGGTCCCTGGATCGAGACCGACGTCGATGCCCTCGCGCAGACCACGACACTCCGTGTGAACGGGGAGGTCCGCGCCTCGTTCGCCACCGGCGACATGGTCTTCGACCCGTTCGACCACATCGTCGAGCTCACCAAGCACATCACCATGCACCCGGGGGACGTGCTGTGGATGGGTGCCGAGTCCACCTGCCAACTCGAACCCGGGGACACCGTGGACATCGAGATCAGCGGCATCGGCGTCCTGTCCAACCCCGTACACAGCGAAGGGAATCCGTCATGAGCAGCGCACCCCGCTACATCCACCACGTCAACTTCCCCACCACCGACCCCGACCGCACCGCCGAGTGGTACACGAAGGTCTTCGGGATGAAGCGGATCATGCCCAAGTCCAACACCCGTGTGGTGCTGATGACCCGGGGCAACTTCGACCTGCACTTCACCCCGGTCGAGGAGATGGAGCGCATGGCGCCCTATCACTTCGCCGTCGAGGTCGACGACTGGGACGACTTCCTCGCCCACCTCAAGGACCTGGGCATCCGGCACACCCGGCCGATCGAACGCCCCGAGAACCAGTCGAAGTTCTGCTACATCCACGACCCCGACCACACCATGATCGAGCTCGTCTTCCACGGCCGCCGTCCCAACTAACCACGCGCGTACAGGAGTTCACCCCCATGCCCATCGCCGACTCCGACGGCACCTCCATCTACTACGAGCGCCACGGCAGCGGTCCGGCGATCCTGTTCGTGCACGGCAGCGGCGGCCACCACGCCGCGTGGTGGCAGCAAGTGGCCGCGCTGCGTGAGGAGTTCACGGTCGTCACCGTGGACCTCCGCGGCTTCGGCAAGTCCGACTCGTCGATGCCCGAGTTCGACGGCCAGGACTTCCCCGGTGACGTCGTCGCCGTGCTGGACCAGGAGGACCTGACCGACGCCATGCTGGTCGGCCAGTCCATCGGCTCCGTCGCCGCGCTCCGCGCCGGACTGCTCCGCCCCGAGCGCGTGGGCTCCGTCGTGCTCGGCCACTCGCTGGGTGGCATCAGCCACCCCGAGCTGAAGGAACTCGCCGCCGCCGACCGCGCCGAGGCCGTCAAACTGCCGGTCATCGACCGCCTGTTGACCAAGAGGTTCCAGCAGGAACGCGCCGATCTGACCTTCCTCTTCCAGCAGATGGGCACGTTCAACGTCGCCAAGATGCAGGACCTGCGCAACCTCGACACCGACGGCCCGTCCCTGGACGACATCCAGAACTCCGGTGTGAAGGTCGCCTTCCTGGCCGGCGAGAAGGACGCGGTGCTCAGCGTGAAGACCGTGACCCGCGCCCACGAACTGCTGCCCGGCTCCCACCTGGAGATCGTCCCGGACGCCCCGCACTCCATGTACTGGGAGACGCCCGCGAAGTACAACGCCGCCGTCGCCCACCTGCGCCGCACCCTCACCGCACCGAAGGAAGCAGCATGAGCAGCCTCACCCTGGACGCCGCCGAGGAGATCATCGACGCCGCCCACAAGCGCGCCCAGTCGATCGGGAAGGCGGTGAGCGTGGCCGTCGTGGACGCGGGCGGCTTCCCCATCGCCATCCGTCGCCCGGACGGTGCCCGCCCGCTCACCCCGGACATCGCCCGCGCCAAGGCGTACACGGCCGCCATCATGCAGCGCCCCGGCAAGATGCTGAAGAAGTGGCAGGAGAGCCAGCCCGTCTTCTTCGGCCAGCTGTCCCAACTCCCGGGCGCCGCCATGCCGATCATGGCCACCGAGGGCAGCCTCACCATCAAGAAGGACGGCGAGATCATCGGCGGCCTCGGCATCGCCGGCGGTACCGCCGACGAGGATCAGCAGATCGCGGAGGAGGTCCTCGCCTCGCTCGGCTACGAACTGGAGTTCGCCGCCTGGGGTGTCGCGGGCAAGCCGGCCCCGGCCTCGGACTCGTCGTCCTCGTCCTCGTCCTCGTCCGGAAAGGACGCCTGACCCATGGCGGATACGTTCAACTACCGCATCGACCACCACGGCAGCCTGGTCCGCCCCGCCGAACTCACCGCCGCACGCGCGTCGGGCGACCCCGAGGCCCTGAAGGAAGCGGAGCTTCAGGCGGTCAAGGACGCGATCGTCTTCCAGCGCAAGCTCCGCTCCACCGTCGTCACCGACGGAGACTTCCCCCGGGAAGACTTCCGCAGCGCGGTCCTTGACGGAGTGTCAGGATTCCGGCGCACGGACGAGACGGACGCCGACGGCCTCACCCGCTGGGTTGCTGAGTCCCTCCCCAAGGCCAACGGCCCGCTCCTCGCGGACTGGACGGCCCGGCTCACCGAACTGACGGTGATCGCCCCGAAGGCCTCGCTGCCCTCACCCGCGTACCTCGCCGCCACCACCTTCCAGCCGGGCCACGGTCCGTCCTCCGCACGGGAGTTGGGGGAGGCGCTGGCGGAGATCGTCCTCGCCGAGATACAGCTGCTGGTCTCCAAGGGCGTCCGCCTGATCCAGCTCAACAACCCGCTCCTGCTGGGCCAGTTGGCCACCGAACCGGCCGACCCCGGCGCGCTGTCCTTCGCGGACGCGCTCGCTGTGGACGCCCTGGCGGTACGCCTGGACGACCGCCCCGAGGGCGTACGGATCGGCCTCGCTCCCGGCCCGGTCGTCCCCGCCGCGATCGACGGGGCCCGCGCCGAGCAGCTCTACGCCGAGATCGCCGCCGACCGCTGGATCCTCCCCTTCGACCAGGGCACCCCGGCCGAACTCGCCCTGGTCAAGGCCCTTCCAGAGGACCGTGACTTCTGCCTGGGTGTCGTCGACGCGACCGTGCCTGAGCTGGAGGACATCGACACGGTGATGGCCAGGCTCGACGCGGTGGGGGAGTTCAAGGACCTGGAGGACGGAGCCGTATCACCGTCCCGGGGCTTCGCCGATGTGGCGAGCCGGCCACTGCTGAGCACCGAACAGCAGCGCCGGAAGATCGAGTTGGTGGAGACCGTGGCACGGTACGTCTGGGGCAACGAGTTCTGACGTACGGGCCGGGAAGCGCGGGAGACGCGCTTCCCGGCGGGGGTGCACGGAAGCTCAGAGCACCTCGGCGAACGTCACCCTGCGGTCGGTCAGTAGCGGCCAGATCGTCTGCACGATCAGCTCGTTGAAGTGCCCGGCGGCCTTGTGCGCGTCGAAACCGGCCCGGTCGGCGTACTGCTCGTACAGCACGAAACTGCCTGGCACATCAGCCTCGGCGTGCACCTCGTACGCCAGGTTCGCCGGCTCGGCACGGGTGAGCTCGCGCACCTTCAGCAACGCGGCACGGACGGTGGCGTCGTCGGCGGGCTCGCAGAAGTAGTGGGCGATGACGGCGTAGGCCATGTCGTGTCTCTCCTCGGTGGTTCCTGGATTCCCGGCGGCGTGTCGCGGCTGCCGTCCGGCCCGCCGATTCCAGCACGGAACAACCCTCCGCCGACCTGCGCACGGCGCAAGCAATGCCTGCCTCCGCGGGACTGGTGGCACCGCCCCCACATGGTGTGTTGTCGCATCCGGCCCACTGTGGCCGCTGACTGTGCAGACCGCGGACCCGCACCGCGGCGGACGAAGGAAGTGATCTTCATGCGAAGCCTGGAAACCCTCTCCGGTGGAGAGTGGGTGACGACCGGCGAGTGGATCGAGGTGCAGAACCCCGCCGACGTCCGCACCCCCCTCGCGCGCATCCCCGCCCTCGCCGCCAAGGACGTCACCCGCGCCTACGACCACGCCGAGCGCGGCTTCGCCGTATGGAAGCGCACCAGTCCCTTCGAGCGCGCCCGCGTCTTCACCGAGGCGGCCCGGCTGATCCGCGAGCGGGTCGACGAGATCGCCGCCGACGTCACCGCCGAGAACGGCAAGACCGGCGCCGAGGCCCGCGGCGAGACCCTCAAGGCCGCCGACTTCCTCGACTACTACGCGGGCCTGGCCCGCCAGGGCTACGGCACCCTCCTGCACGACGCCCGCCCCGACACCCGCGTGCACACCCAGCGCGAACCGATCGGCGTGATCCTCGTGATCAGCCCCTGGAACGACCCGCTGATCACCCCGGCCCGCAAGCTCGCCCCGCTGCTCGCCACTGGCAACGCGGCCGTGTTCAAGCCGGCCACCGAGACACCGTTGTCGGGCCTGCACTTCGCCCGCGCCCTGCACGACGCGGGCCTGCCGGCCGGTGTGCTGAACGTCGTCACCGGCCGCACCGCCGAGATCGAGGAAGCCCTCCTCGACGACCCGCGCATCGTCGGCATCACCTTCACCGGCTCCAACGAGGTCGGCAACCGCATCCGCCGCCGTCTCGCCGACCGCAACGTCCGCTTCCAGGGCGAACTCGGCGGCAAGAACGCCTCGGTCGTCCTCAAGGACGCCGACCTGCCGTTCGCCGCGAGGACCGTCGTAGCGGCTTCGTTCGGGCAGGCCGGCCAACGCTGCACCGCCACCAGCCGGGTCGTCGTGGAGCGGCCGGTCTACGAGGAGTTCACGCGCCTCCTGGTCGCCGAGGTCGAGGCGCTGAAGGTCGGCCCGGGCAGCGACCCGGCGACCACCCTGTGCCCGCTCTCCAGCCCGAAGCAGCGCGACAGTGTCCTCGCCCACCTCGCCGGGGCCGTGGAACAGGGCGCCACCGTCCTCACCGGCGGCAGCGCGGACACCGAGGGCGACCACGAGCACGGCTGCTTCGTCCAGCCGACCGTGCTCGCCGACGTCACCGCCGAGACGGCGATCTGGCGCGAGGAGGTCTTTGGACCGGTCCTCGCAGTCCGTGCCGTGGACGATTTCGACCAGGCCGTGGACGCGGTCAACGACTCCCAATTCGGCCTGGCCGCCGCCGTGTTCACCCGTGACCTCGCCTCCGCCTACCGCTTCGCGGACGAGGCCGAGTGCGGGCAGATCGCGGTCAACGCAACGACCCCCGGCTGGGACGTCCACCTGCCGTTCGGCGGCTTCCACGACTCCGGGACTGGCTACAAGGAGCAGGGCGACGAGGTCCTGCGCTTCTCCACCCGCGTCAAGACCGTAGCCATTCACTTCGGCGCCTGATCAAGTCGGTACGACAGAGATTCGGCACGAAAGAAAGGAGGATGCCGATGGCTGACGAGACGATCGGCATCGTCGGCGCCGGCATCGTGGGCCTGGCCACCGCCCGCGAGATCGCCCTGCGCCGCCCCGGCACCCGGGTCGTGGTCCTGGAGAAGGAACACGAGGTCGCCGTCCACCAGACCGGCCACAACTCCGGGGTCGTCCACGCCGGCATCTACTACGCGCCGGGCAGCCTCAAGGCCGACCTGTGCGTACGGGGCGTTTCGATCCTGCGCGAGTACTGCCAGGACCGCGGGCTGCCGTACGACGAGATCG
The DNA here is from genome assembly GCF_000716605.1 of Streptomyces sp. NRRL F-525. GTDB lineage: Bacteria > Actinomycetota > Actinomycetes > Streptomycetales > Streptomycetaceae > Streptomyces. Next base: position 50,376 of record NZ_JNXE01000017.1, read on the forward strand.
GCAAGCTCGTCGTGGCCGTACGCGAGGACGAGTTGGGCCGGATGGAGAGCCTCTACGAGCGGGCCCGGAACAACCACGTGCCCGAGCTCCGCAAGATCTCCCAGGCGGAGATCAAGGAGCTGGAGCCGCATGCCGGCGGTATCGCGGCGCTGCACTCGCCGCGCACCGCGATCACCGACTACCCGGCGATCGCCCGGGAGTTCGCGAAGGACATCGAGGCGTCCGGCGGCGAGGTGCGGCTCGGTTTCCCGGTCACGTCCATCACCAATGTGCCCGGCGGGATCGAGGTCGCATCGGGCCAAGTGCGTGTCCGTGTCGACCGGTTGATCCTCTGCGCGGGTCTCCACTCGGACGTCGTGGCGAAGTTGGCGCAGGACAAGCGGGAACCGAGGATCATCCCGTTCCGGGGCGAGTACATGCTCCTCAAGCCGGAGCGCACGAACCTGGTGCGCGGGCTCATCTACCCGGTACCGGACCCCTGTTACCCCTTCCTCGGCGTGCACTTCACCCCGCGGGTCGACGGCAGCGTCGAGGTCGGCCCGAACGCCGTCCTCGCCCTCGCCAGGGAGGGCTACAAGCTCAGCCGCTTCTCCCTGAAGGACCTCGCCGGGCTCGCCGCCTACCCCGGTTCCTGGAAGATGGCCGCCCAGCACTGGCGCACCGGCATCAAGGAGTACCGCGGCTCACTGTCCGCGAAGGCCTTCATGAAGGACGCGAAGCTGTACGTCCCCGGTGTCGGCGTCTCCGACGTCGTACGCGGCGGGGCGGGCGTCCGCGCCCAGGCACTGGACCCCGACGGCACCCTCGTGGACGACTTCCGCATCCATCAGGTCGGCCGGATCACCGCCGTACGCAACGCGCCCTCGCCCGCCGCGACGGCCTCCATGGCGATCGCCGAGCACATCGTCGGCGCCGTGTTCGACAACCCGTCCGCAACCTGAGAATGCCCTGCGTACAGCGGTGTTTCGCGCAACTACTGCTTGCGCTCCCGGGACTCGGCAAGGCCTCGCGGCCCGCCTAGCGTTCGTTCCGTAACCCACCTCACCGGCCCCTTCGCAAGACCTTCGTAAGACCTTCGAGAGAAAGAGCTCAGGACATGTTCGTTGTCGACACGCAGATCCACATCTGGAAGGAAGAGACCCCGGACCGCCCCTGGGTCCCGGGCGCGCGGGAGCGCATCCGCCTCAACGGACACCGCGAGGACCCCTTCTCCTACGAAGAGGCCCTGGAGCTCATGGACGAGGCCGGCGTGAACCGGGCCCTGATCCTGCCGCCGTCCTGGGAGGGCGACCGTATCGACTACGCCCTGGAGGCCTGCGAGGCGCACCCCGACCGCTTCGGGATCATGGCGCGCATCCCGCAGAACAAGCCCGAAGAGGGCAAGGCGATGCTGGCGGACTTCGCGCAGAACCCGCATGTGAAGGGCACGCGGCTCACCTTCCACCGGCCGCAGGACCGCAACTGGATGATCGACGGCACCAACGACTGGTACTGGCCGATCGCCGAGGAGCTGCGCGTCCCGACGATGGTCCACGCGCCCATCTGGAAGCGGGAGTTGGGCGAGATCGCCGCCAAGCACCCCGAGCTGAAGATCATCATCGACCACATGGGCATCATGGCCCGCTGCGTCGACGACGCGATCGGCTACTGGGTCTCGGAGACCGCCGACCTCGCCGCCCACCCGAACATCTACGTGAAGCTCTCGGCGCTCCCGGGCTACTCCACGCAGCCGTTCCCGAACAACAACATCCAGAAGTACGTGCGCGAGATGGTCGACAAGATGGGCCCGCAGCGCTGCTTCTACGGCACGGACATCACGCGGCTGCTCGGGCACGGCATCACGTACACCGACACGATCGAGCAGTTCACCAAGCACTGGGACTTCACGCCCGAGGAGCTTGAATGGATCATGGGCCGCGGTATCTCCGAGGTCCTGAACTGGCCGATCGAGGGCTGAGGAAGCACGAGAGATGACCGACACCACCAACACCCCCGGCGCCGACGGCGGCGACGCTCTCGTCACCGCCTTCAACGCCGTCGGCGCCGACTACATCTTCTGCTCGTCGGGCTCCGAGTGGGCCCCCGTCTGGGAGTCCCTGGCCCGCCGCCACCGCGACGGACTGCCCTGCCCGCAGTACCTGGACCTGACCCACGAGACCGTCGCCGTCGGCATGGCCACCGGCTACGGCCTCATCGAGCGCCGGCCGCAGGGCGTCCTGCTGCACGCCGCCCCCGGTCTGCTCCAAGGTTCGATGGCCGTGCACGGGGCGCTGCTCGCGGGCGTCCCGATGGTGGTCAGCTCCTCGGAGTCGACCACGTACGGCGACGGCCCCGGTCAGGACCCCGGCGGCCAGTGGTACCGCAACCTGTCCATCGTCGGCGGCCCGCACCAGATCGCGCAGCCCTTCACCAAGTGGTCCAACGAGGCCGCCAGCGTCCACACCCTTCCTACGATGGTGACGCGGGCGGCGGAACTGGCCTGGCGTGCCCCGTCCGGACCGGCGTACCTCAACGTCCCGCTGGAGATCCTGCTGGAGGAGTGGGACGGGCGTGAGGCCAAGCCAATCGTGCAGCCCGGCTCGACGCACAGCTCGCCCGAAGAGGTCGACCCCGTCGCCCAGTTGATCCGCGAGGCGAGCAACCCCGTCATCGTCACGGAGACGGCCGGCCGTGAGGCGGGCGGTTTCGAGGCGCTGGTCGCGTTCGCCGAGGCGTGGAACATCCCGGTCGTCGAGCCCGACTCGGCGGTCTGCGGCAACTTCCCGCGCACCCACCCGCTGCACGCCGGCAGCGACATCGGCCCGTGGATGGACGAGGCTGACCTGATCCTCCTCGTCAACTGCCGCGCGCCCTTCTACCCGCCGTCGCGCCGCCCCTCCAAGGCGACGGTCGTCGTCATCGACGAGGTGCCACAGCGCCCGCACGTCGTCTACCAAGTCCTGTTCGCCGACCGGTACTTGGAAGGCAACGTCGCCAACACCCTGCGCCAGCTGGCCAAGCGGGCGAAGGATCTCGACGAGGCGTCCGTCGCCGTACGCCGTGCGGCCCAGGAGCAACGGCACGCCGACGAGCAGGCCGCGATCGCCGCCGCCGAGGCAAAGGCCGCGCAGGCGGAGGGCGTTGACCCGGTCCTCGTCGCCGCGACCCTGCGCAAGCTGCTCGACGGCCAGGACGCGATCGTCGTCGACGAGACCATCACCCACAGCCGGGTCGTCAAGCGCCATGTCCAAACGGCCGACCCCGACTCGTACTTCTACGTGCAGGGCGGCCTCGGCCAGGGCATCGCGGTCGCGCTCGGCGTCAAACTCGCCGCGCGGGAACGCCCGGTGGTGCTCACCATCGGCGACGGCGCGTTCACGTACAACCCGGTGATCCAGTCGTACGACGCGTCCAACGCCTACGAACTCCCGTTGCTGATCGTGGTGTTCAACAACCGCGTCTACAAGTCGATGAACCTCAACCACCGCAGGTTCTACCCCGAGGGTGCCGCCGCCGACACCGGTGAGTGGCTCGGCACCGATCTGCACCGGTTGCCCCGACTCGCCGCGTTCGCCGAGCCGTTCGGGATGCACACCGAGACCGTCGACGCACCCGAGGCCCTCGCACCCGCGCTGGAGCGTGCGCTCAAGGCCGTGGCGGAGGGCACCACCGCCGTCGTCGACGTCCTCGTCACCCGCTGAACCAGGAAGGCATCCGCCACCATGTCCGACACCGCAACGCCCAAGCCGGGCAAGGTACTTGTCGCCGCTGACGACCTGCGCACCTTCTCCGCCGCGCTCCTGGAGAAGGGCGGCCTGAACGCCGAGCAGGCGCGCACCACCGCCGACGTGTTCGTGTGGGCCGCGCTGCGCGGCGTCGACTCGCACGGCATCGCCCGAGTCCCCGCCTACCTGGAGCTGCTGGCCAAGGGCGTGGCCAAAGCCGACGCCGACATCACGATCGAGTCCACCGCCCCGGCCGCCGCCGTCCTGGACGCCGACCGCGCCCCCGGTCCGGTCGCCCTCAGCGCCGCAGCCGACGAGGCGGTAACCCGGGCCAGGATCAGTGGAGTCGCCGCCGTCGGGGTCCGCCGTACCGTGCACACCGGTGCCATCGGCTACTACGTGTCGAAGATCGCCGAACAGGGACTCGTCGGCATCGGCTATGTCTCTGGGATGCCCAACATGGGCTACACCGGGGTCAAGGGCGCCGCCGTGGCGACCAGCCCGCTCGCCATCGCGGTACCTGCGGAGTCTCACGCCCCGCTGCTGCTCGACATGGCCACCGCGACCATTGCCCTCGGCAAGATCCGCCAGGCGAAGGCGAGCGGCACCCCGCTGCCCGAGGGCGCGGCGGCCACCGCGGACGGCACCCCGACCACCGACCCCGAACTGGCGGTCATGCCACTGCCGTTGGGCGGCGCCAAGGGTTCCGGCATGTCCCTGGCCTTCGAACTGCTCACCAGCGTGCTGGTCGGAGCGCCGATCTTCGCCGCGTTCCACTCGGACGACCCCCAGGGCCGCAAGCACCGCCAGAACGCGCTGCTCATCGCCCTCGACCCGGCGGCCTTCGGAGACCCCGCCGCCTTCACCGCTGCGGTCGACGAAACGCTGGGCACCCTCAAGCAGTTGCCGCCGGCGGACGGCGCCGAGGGCGTCTTCTACCCAGGCGAGCGCAGCGCGGCGGTCGCGGAGGGGCGGGGTGCGAAGGGCATTCCCGTCGCGCCCAAGGTGTGGCGGGAACTGACCGAGGCGGCCGGGAAGTTCGGCCTCACGCCGCCGGAGCCGGTGCCGTCCGTGTGACCGAGAGCCACTTCGCCGGCCGTCCGAGGGGGATGGTCGGCGAAGTGCGTTGCTAGGGAAGGGAGTTCAGGCGGCGCCGACGGCGTCCCGTACCTGACGGGCGATCAGTGAGTAGGTCTGCAGGGCCCGTTCGTCGTCCGTGCCGTCGTAGCCATGGTCGGCTCCGGCGACGTCTACGTGCTCGACCAGTGCCCCCGCCGTGCGCAGCCGGTCGGCATAGGCGATGCCCTCCGCCTTGAGCAGGTCGTACTCCGCCGTGATGACCAGGGCCGGGGCGATGCCCTTCAGGTCCGCGGTGTCCGACGGATGCGCGGGCGACACCAGCCGGTCGGCGCGCACCTTCGGATCCGGGACGTACGACGTGTCGAAGACCTCCGCCATCCAGGGCCGCAACACGGGCTTGGCGATGGCGGAGTGCTTGTCCTTGGCGCTGGTCGCCAGGTCCAGCGGCGGATAGTGCAGCACCTGGAGCGCGATCGAGGGGCCGCCCTCCTCCAGTGACTGCCGGGCCACCGCCGCCGCGAGTCCGCCCCCGGCACTCTGCCCGCCCACGGTGAGCCGGTCCCCGTCCCAGCCCTGCTCGGCTCCGTGCTCAGCGATCCACCGGACCACCTCGAAGGCCTGCCGGGGCGGCGCGGGGAACGGGTGCTGCGGCGCGACGACGTAGTCGACGTTGACCACGACGACGCCTGCCTCCGCCGCGAGGAAACGGCACAGCGGGTCGTCGAGTTCGGTCAGGGGGACGACGTAGCCGCCGCCGTGGAAGTTCACGTGCACCGGCGGAGGCGGCCCTTCACCGGCCGGCAGGTACACCGTGGCGCGGGCCGGGGCGATGCTGGTCGGGATCGTCAACTCCCGTGTCCGGCGCGGAAAGTCAGGCAGCCGCTGATGCGAGGAGGCGGCGGAACCGCGCCCGCTCGGGCGCCGGTCCGCCATGACGGAAAGACGCTGCAGGGACTTGGCGGCGAAGGCGGCCACCGCCGGCCGGGCCAGAACAGACATGCCGCTCCATTCGTGGAGTGAGCGCGACGGGGGATCCGAGTCCGGTCGCCGGGGTGCCGATCAACAGGATTCCTGGCGATGGACAGGGCGACGATAACACGGGTGTATTTCGGGTGGATGGTGCGATCGGCGCTGTTCAGGGGCGGAGGGCCTCGGGGGTAGGGGTGGCTGTGGAAGTGTGTCACTTACTCGTGTCAGTGTCACACTTCCACGGGACCCCCCCTCCGCGGGCGGGAGAGTCGTCCGGCGGTTCAGCGGTGATGGACAGGCCCGTCCGGCTGTCCGTGTTCACAGCACACCTCGTGCTGCGGGCCCGACGGCGCCGGGACCGCCCGCGCCTCCGTCGTCACGCACGCCACGTGCTGCGCCGTCTCGATCATCTCCTCGCTGTCGGTCGCGGCGTCGGCCAGGCTCAGGCAGCACACGGCGAGCAGGGCGGCGCCCGCGACGAACGGCAGGGCCCTGCGTGGGGGAGGAGGCGCGAGCAGCGCGCGGACCCGCTGCGGTACCGCTCCGCCGGTCGCGGCCAGCGCCGGGCGCGAACGGTTCGCCGAGGTGGCGAGCGCGGCCCGGCCCACGGCATGCGCGACGACCGTACGATCGCCGACGCGCACCGCGGCCTCCTCGTCGGCCCAGCGCTCCAGGACGAAGCCGCCCGCCTCGGACAGCGGTCGTAGCAGCGGATTCACGGCGGCGGAGAGGCGCCAGAGGGTCTGGAAGAGATGGTGGCGGCCGCGCAGGTGCGCCCGCTCGTGGGCGAGCAGTGCCTCGCGTTCGCGGTCGCCGAGGCAGCGCAGCATCGCGCTCGACACCACGATTCGCCCGGGCGCCCCCGGCAGTGCGAACGCCTCCGGCGACTCGATGTCCAGGACGGCCAACTCGGTGTCGCCGGGCAGGAGTCGGCATTCGCGGCGGGCCCAGCGCAGATGCCGTAGCTGACGTGCGGCGGCGACGGTGAGCCCGGCGGCGGACGTGAGGAGTGCGAGGGCGGCGAGCCCGGCGACGGTGAGGTAGACCGGGTCGGATTCGCGCACGGCGGCGACCGACCACCGGCCCTCCTCGGCGACCTCCGGGATCTGCACCAGCCCGGCGAACGCCAGCAGCGCCAGTGAACCCAGCCAGCCGAGCGACGCCACCAGCGCGGCGGAGGCCAGTGACCAGGCGGCCGGGCGCGGGGCCAGCCGGCGGGCGGCGCGGGGTGCGAAGACCGCGAGGATCATGGTGATCAGAAGGGGGACGTACACACTGATGAACACCGGCTCACGGTCCTTCGTCGACGAGGCCGGTGGAGGGCGGTGCGTCGTTCCCGGAAAGCAGTCGCTGCAGCAACTGCTCGTCCTGCGCGGAGAGTTCGGAGACGAAGCGGGTGAGTACGGCCTCGCGGTCGGTGCCGTGCTCCAGCAGTGAGCGCATCCGCTCCGCGGTGTGGGTCGCCTCGTCCCGGGCCGGCGCGTACGCGTACCCGCGGCCCGCGCGCCGGCGGACGAGCATCCCCTTGTCGTACAGGCGCGACAGGATCGTCAGCACGGTCGTGTACGCGAGGTCCCCGGGCAGCCGGTCCTTGACCTGGCGCGCGGTCTGAGGCTCGTCGGCCCCGTAGAGGGCGGCGAGAACCCCGCTCTCCAGCTCACCGCGCGCCCGCCTGCCGGACGTCGCGCCGGGCTCCTCGTTCTTCCGGTCGTGCACTGTTCACCCCACCGCCTTTCACCGCTCGACGTCCCAGCCTACCCGCGCGCCTACTACGGCCTGTAGGAAGTGCGCCAAGGGCTCGAAGGGATGGACCGAGGGGTCGGGGAGATCGACCAGGGCGTCGATCAAGGGCTTTGCGGACGCGATCTACTACATGTCGTACGAGCTTACCTACTACATGTTGTAGAGTTTCGCCGCTCCACTCCACCCGCGGAGGAAACAGCCCATGCCCCACCTCGGAAATCCGGTGCGCCGCCCGTCGTCGGCCGAGCGTGTCGTGATCGTCTCGGCAAGTGTCGGAGCCGGTCACGACGGCGCCGCCGCCGAACTGGAGCGGCGGCTGGTGGCGGCCGGTCTCACGGTCGACCGGTTCGACCTGCTCGACGTGCTGCCCGCCCGGCTCGGCCGGCTCGTCCGGGACGGCTACCACCGCCTGCTCGTCCGGGCGCCGTGGGCCTACCAGCGGATCTACAGCAGTACCGAGCGCGCGGGCGGCGGCGGTCCCGTCGCGAAGGCGCTGCTGCGTTCCGCCGAGGAACGGCTGCTGCGTGCCCTGCCCGACGGCACCGGCGCCGTCGTGTCGACCTACCCGGGCGCGAGCCGGGTCCTGGGCAACCTCCGTCTCGACGGCCGGCTGACCGTCCCCGTCCTCACCTACCTCACCGACTTCTCGGTGCACCCGCTGTGGGTGGCCGACGGCGTCGACGTCCACCTCGCGCTGCACGCCGTGCCCGCCGCGCAGGCCCGGGCCGCCGGCGCGCGTGACGTCCGCGTGTGCGGCCCGGTCGCCGATCCGCGCTTCCACCCCGTGGACGCGACGGGACGCGCCGCGGCCCGCGCCCGCTTCGGCCTGCCTCCAACTGCCCCGCTGGCGCTGCTCGTTGCCGGTTCCTGGGGCGTGGGCCCGGTCCGTGAGGTCGCCCGGGACCTGCGCGACTGCGGCGCGGCCGTACCGCTCGTGGTCTGCGGCCGCAACGAGACCCTGGCCGACCAGCTCCGCGCGGACGGCATCGAACACGTCCACGGCTGGGTCGACGACATGCCCGGCCTGATGCACGCGGCCGACGTCCTGGTCCAGAACGCCGGCGGCCTGACCTCCCTGGAGGCCTTCGCCGCCGGCCTGCCCGTCGCCAGCTACGGCTGCATACCCGGCCACGGCCTCACCAACGCGGCCGCCCTGGACGAGGCGGGCGTCGCCGCGTGGATCCGCGAACCGGCCCAACTCAAGCACGTACTAGGCGAGTTGATCGACGGCCCACGAGGACTCCTGCAACGGGAGGCAGGCCTAGCCCTGTTCGCGGCCGACCCCCACGGCCCGGACCGGGGCCCGGCCACGGAGACGGCCAGGATCTGCAGGGCGGGCGTCGAGCACATCCTCGTATCCGCCGCTCACCCCTCCGCCGCCCCCATCGCCCCGCGAGTCACCCCACCCGCCGCTCGGCGCGTCGCCCGTCCGGCCGCCCTGCGGCTCGCGACCACCACCGCCCTGGCCTGCGCGGTCTGGGCGGGCGCGGTCGGCACGGCGGTCGCCACGACCGAGAGCGGCCCGGGCCTGATGCACGCGATAGGCCAGAGCCTCGACCTCGACGACCTGGGCCACGCGCACCACACGGGGCGAGTGCCCGTCCAGGGCCACGCGAAGGGGCACCACGCATGACAGCCACCCGCCTCCTCCGTACGACCGCCCGCGTCGCGCTCCCCGCGCTCCCGATCCTCGCCGCCGCGTACGCCGCGCCCGTCCTCTCCACCTACGGCCCGCTGCGCAACCGCGTCATGCCCCGCCTCGCCGGCCGCGGCCGGCCGGACCACGTAGCGCTGACCTTCGACGACGGGCCGGATCCCCTCTCCACCCCGCTGTTCCTACGGCTGCTCGACGAGCGCCGGGTGCACGCCACCTTCTTTCTCCTCGGCAACCAAGCGGTACGCGCCCCCGGTCTGGTCCGCGAGATCGCCGCTGCCGGACATGAGATCGCCGTTCACGGGTGGCTGCACCGCCCGCTGCTGCTGCGCGGCCCCCGCGCCACCCACGACGACCTGGCCCGCGCCCGCGACACGGTCGGCGACCTCACCGGCCGCGTGCCACGGCTCTTCCGGCCGCCCTACGGCGTGATGTCGACCGCCGCCCACCTCGCGGCCCGCCGCCTGGACCTCGCGCCGGTGCTGTGGACGGCGTGGGGCGAGGACTGGAGGGCGCGCGCCACACCCGAGTCGGTCCACCGGACGGTCGCCGCGGACCTGCGCGGCGGTGGCACCGTCCTGCTGCACGACTCCGACTGCACGTCGGCACCCGGCAGTTGGCGTGCCACCCTCGGTGCCGTGCCCCGCATCCTCGACACCTGCGCGGTGCGCGGCCTGTCCGTGGGCCCGCTGCGGGAGCATGCTGTGGATCCGCTCTGAAGTTGACAATATTGTTGGCGCTCCCGGTCGGCGGAATTTACGTTCGCAAGTACCTAGACCAGGGAGCCCCCCATGCTTTCGAACGCCATGAACCGCCGGACCTTCGTCAACGGGTCGCTGGCCGTCGCCGCGACGGCCGCACTCGTCGGTACAGGAACGAGCGCCGGCGCGGCGGACCGCACGACCTCCGCAACCCCGCTCACCGGCCCCCTCCGCATCGACACCGGCCGCGTGTCCGGCGTGGCCTCCCTCGTCTCCGGCGTCACCGTGTTCAAGGGCCTGCCGTACGCGGCGACCACGGCGGGCGCCAACCGTTGGCGTCCCCCGCAGCCTGCGACCTCTTGGACGGGCGTGCGCGTCGCGGACACCTTCGGAGACATCTGCCCCCAGCAGATGATGGGTTCGGCCTCGGTCACGATGAGCGAGGACTGCCTCAACCTCAACGTCTGGACAGGCGCGGCGAGTTCACACGAGAAGCGCCCGGTCCTGGTCTGGATCTACGGCGGCCGGTTCACCGGCGGTTACGCCTCCGACCCGGGCTTCGACGGCGCGGGCCTCGCCGCCAAGGGCCTGGTCGTCGTGACCCTCAACTACCGCACCGGCGCGTTCGGTTTCCTCTCCACCCCCGAACTCAGCGCCGAGTCCGGCCATGGGGCATCCGGCAACTACGGGCTCCTGGACCAGATTTCGGCCCTGCGCTGGGTGCGCCGCAACATCTCCGCGTTCGGCGGCGACCCGAACCGCGTGACCATTGCAGGCCAGTCCGCGGGCGGCGCCTCGGTGATGCACCTCATCTACTCCCCGCTCGCCAAGGGCCTGTTCCAGGGCGCGATCTCCGAGAGCGCCGGCGCCCGCGCCACCGGCGACCCCGAGATCGCCGCGCTGGCAGCGTCGTACCGCACGCTGGAGACGGCCGAGAGCCAGGGCGCCGCGTACGCCAATGCGCTCGGCGCCACCTCACTGACCGCCCTCCGGGCCCTGGACAGCGCCAAGTTGATGGCGGGTCAGAACGCCAACGACACCACGGTCAGCGGACCGGTGAACGGCAACCCGCCGGAGTTCCGCCCGGTCCTCGACGGCTGGGTCAAGCCGTGGACGTACGAACAGGCCCTGGCGGGCGGCCACTTGAACGACGTGCCCGTGCTGGCCGGCGGCAACAAGGACGAGAACGGCGCCTCCCCGGCCCCGACCGTGAAGCTCGCGGATTATCTGAGCACCGCGGAGAAGGAGTACGGCACCCTCGCCGACGAGTTCCTGAAGCTCTACCCCGCCACCACCGACACGGAGGCGGGCCAGGCCCGCAACGCCTCCGCCCGCGAGGGCTCGCGCGTCTCCGCGAACCTGTGGGCGGCGGAGTGGGCGAAGACGGCGAAGAGCCCGGTCTTCACGTACTACTGGGAGCACGTCCCGCCGACCGCGACCGGAGCCAACTCTCGTGGCGCGTACCACGGTTCGGAGATCAACTACGTCTTCGACAACCTCTACGCCACGAACCTGCCCTGGACCGACGCGGACCGCACGGTCGCCGACACCCTCTCCGACTACGTGGTGAACTTCGCGACCCACGGCGACCCCAACGGCCACGGCCTCACCCGCTGGCCCGCGGCGAACCACCGCTTCGCGACCACGATGGAACTCGGCGACCGCTTCGGCAGGCTCGCCCTCGCGGACGCGGCGAAGGTGGACTTCTTCGAGCGGTTCTTCGCGAGTCAGAAGCGCTGGTGACGCAACTCCAGGGAGGCGAGGCGGGACACGCGGGCAAAGGGGGCGGGGCGGGGGATGCGGGCACATGAAGTTAGGCTTGCCTAATTGAAAGCGCTGCCTCGTCGGACGGAGTCCGCCCGCATGACCGCCTCCGTGCCCCCGCCGCCCGAGGGCGCCCCGCACCACCCGCCACGCTTGGCCCGGCCCGACGCGGTACCACGCCTCATGGAACCGGGGATCGCGCTACCCGCTCCGGACGGCGTGGCGGAGTTCTGGGCGGACGTCCGGCGACGCGGCACCCCGCTCGTGTCGCCGGACCCGCTGGGCAGCACCGACCACCTGGCCGTGACGTTCCTGTGGCGCGGCGGCCCGGCCACCCGCGCCGTCCAGGTCCTGCCCAACAAACTCGGCGACCCGCGCGCCCCCGAGGGCAACCTGATGGAACACCTGCCCGGCACGGACATCTGGCACTGGACGCTCCGCCTGCGCCAAGACTGGCGCGGCACCTACGACCTCCACGTCGACGAGGGCGACGGACCGGCCCCGGGCACACCCGACTACTGGCGCAGGCTGCGCACCCGGAGCCGGATCGACCCCTTCAACCCCCGCACGCTGCCCCGCCGTTGGGACGGTGGAGGTGTCTCCTACGCCGAACTCCCTGCCGCCCCGCGCGCGTTGGACTGGGTGCCCAGGCAGCACATCACGCACGGCACCCTCACCGAACACAAGGTGGCGAGCGCGCGTTTCGGCGACGATCGGCGGGTCTGGCTCTACGAACCGCCGGTCGCCGCAGTGGAGTTGTCGGAACTCCCTGTCCTCGTCCTCCTCGACGGAGAGCACTGGGGGCCACGACTCGGCCTCGCGCACCTGCTCGACAACCTCATCGCGGACGGCAGGGTCCCGCCGCTCGCCGCCGTGCTGCCCGACTCCGTGGACGCCGGCACCCGGTGGGCGGAACTGACGTGCCGTCCCGAGTTCGTCGGCTTCCTCAAGGATGAGTTGCTGCCATGGGCGGCGCAACGGCTGCCCGTCACGACCGATCCCGTACGCACGGTGATCGCCGGACAGAGCCTCGGCGGTCTCACCGCCGCCTACGCGGCGGTCGCGGCCCCGCACCGGTTCGGGAACGTCCTGGCCCAGTCGGGGTCGTTCTGGTGGCCCGTCGGCCCGGACACGGAGTGGCTCACCCGGCAGCTCGCCAACACCCCACGGCTGCCTGTCCGTTTCCGGCTCTCCTTCGGCGAACAGGAATGGGTGGCCCTCCCCGCGGCCCGCCGACTGCGCGAGACCCTGGCCGCCGCCGGTTACCACGACGCCTCCTACCGGGAGTTCAACGGCGGCCACGACTACCTCTGCTGGCGGACCGAACTGGCCGACGGTCTGGTGGAGTTGCTCGGGGACTGAGAGGTCAGTCGGCTGCCACCGCACAGGCCGCTGTCCATCCCGCCGGGACATCGACGTCGGTCACCCGCCAACGCGGTGGCTCGCACGGACAGCGGCCGGTCCCCACATGCACACCCTGCAAGCAGCGCCCGAAAGGCCCTCGCCGGTCGCCTTCAGAAACGCCTCCTTACGGGTCCAGCAGCGGGCGAAGGCGACGGACCGGGATTCCGGAACGGTCCGCGCCAACTCGGCCCGCTCGGCCGGGTGCAGGGATCGTGCCGCGTCCCGAACCAACGCCGGCGCGGGGACCTGCTCGACGTCGACGCCCGCTCGCCCGGCCTCCGTAGTGCCATCGCGCGCTACCGTTCCCCGTCGTCGAGTACCGACATGTCGAGCGGGGTGTCGGTCGGTGGGGTCCGTACAACCAACAGCTGTGGGCCCCGCGCGAGTTGCCCCGGCCGCAGCTGGTGCGCGGGCGCCATGGTCACCCGCGCGTCGCCTCCCCTCGCCGGGCGTCGAGCTTCTTCAAGCGGGCGGCCAGTACCGTGGCGATGTCGTCGAGATGTCCGTCCCGCATCAACTGCGGGTGCGTGCAGTCGAGATCGTGGTTGATGATCGCGCCGCTCACGTGCGGGCGCCACGCCTCGCGGGTCAGCCAGTCCTCGGCGCGTGGGGCGGCGGCCGTGAAGAACAGCAACTCGCCGTCGTAGAGCCGGTGTTGGTGCTCACGCATCATGCGGGCGTGGTTGGGGACGATGTCGACGATCTGGGTGAGGGTGTGGTCGGTCAGTCCGGCGAGGGGGCTGCCCGCGCGGCGGAGGGTGGCCAGTACGTCGTCCCGGGTGCGTTCGCCGGTGCGGTCGAAGCCCGCCATGCGCAGGACGGCGGTGAGGGCGTCCCCCTCCTCGGGCGCGGGCCGGTCGCGCCACTGCTCGGCCGGGAACGCGTCGAGGAGAGCCAGCAGTTCGACCTCGTGGTCCGCGTCCTGGAGCAGGACCGCCACGGTGTGCGCGAGCACCCCGCCGACCGACCAGCCCAACAGGCGGTACGGGCCGCGCGGTTGGACCTCCAGGATGCGCGCGGTGTAGTCGGCGGCCTCTTCCTGGAGTGTGCGCGGCAACGGCTCGTCGTGGACCAGCCCGCGCGCCTGGATGCCGAACACCGGCTGCCCCGGGCCCAGTCGGGCGGACAGTCCCGCGTAGCACCAGGCGATGCCGCCCGCTGGATGGATGGCGAACAGAGGGGGCCGGTCGCCCTCGGCCCGCAGGGGCAGTACGACGTCCAGGGCGTCCTCGGCCGCCGGTGCCGAGGCATCGAGGCGCGCGGCGAGCGCAGCGGGCGTCGGCGCCTCGAAAAGGGAGCCGATCGTCAACTCGGCGCCGAACACCTCCCGGACGCGCGCCACCAGCCGTACCGCCAACAGCGAGGTTCCGCCCAGGTCGAAGAACGCGTCGTCGGGACCGACCCGTTCGACGCCGAGGACCTGTGCGAAGAGCCGGGTGAGCGCCTCCTCGCGCGGACTCGCCGGGCGCCGGGCGCTCTCGCCGCCGGCGAAGACCGGGTCGGGCAGTTCACGCCGCTCCAGCTTGCCGCTGGGGCTCAGCGGGAACGCGTCGAGGGCGACGACCGCCGCCGGGACCATGTGCTCGGGCAGCACCCGCGCCAACGCGGCCCGCACGGCGGCCGGTTCGGCCCCGCCGGTCACATAGCCGACGAGCCGGTCCTCCCGGACCAGCGCACAGGCACCCTCCACGCCGTCCTGGGCCGTCAACGCGGCCTCGATCTCGCCGAGTTCGATGCGCTGCCCGCGCAACTTCACCTGGTGGTCGGTGCGGCCGAGGTACTCGACCTCGCCCTGTCCGGTCCAGCGCGCCAGGTCGCCCGTACGGTACATGCGCTCGCCCGGCGGCCCGAACGGATCGGCGACGAAGCGGGACGCCGTCAGCTCCGCGCGGCCCAGATAGCCGTCCGCCAACTGCCGCCCGGCCAGGAACAGTTCGCCCGGCACTCCCGGCGGGCAGGGTCGCAGCGCCGCGTCGAGCACGTACAGGCGGGTGTTCCACACCGGCCGCCCGATCGGCACCGGCCCCGAGTCCTCCGGGACGCAGGCGTGGTACGTCACGTCGACGGCGGCCTCGGTCGGGCCGTAGAGGTTGTGCAGCTCCACGCCCGGCAGTGTGTGGGCGAAGGTGTGCGCGGTCTCGCGGGGCAGGGCCTCGCCGCTGCAGAAGACGCGGCGCAGTCCGCCGCACCCGGCCGCGTCCGGTCCGGCGAGGAAGACCTGGAGCATCGACGGCACGAAGTGGCAGGTGGTGACGGCCTGTTCGCGGATCAGCCGGGCGAGGTACACCGGGTCCTTGTGCCCGCCGGGCTCGGCGACGACCAGCGTCGCGCCCTGCCGCAGCGGCCAGAAGAACTCCCACACCGACACGTCGAACGACGACGGAGTCTTCTGCAGCACCCGGTCCCCGGGACCGAGCCCGTACGCGTGCTGCATCCAGCGCAGCCGGTTGTCGATCGCGCCGTGCGGGACGACGACACCCTTGGGGCGGCCGGTGGAACCGGAGGTGTAGATGACGTACGCCGGATGGGACGGGGTGAGCGCCCGCGCCGGGTTCACCGGCGGATACGCGGACAGGTCGACCCCGTCCAGGACGACGAACGGCGTCCCCGTGTCGTCGGGGAGGCGGCCCGTCCGGTCGGTGACGGCACACACCGGTGCCGCGTCCCCGAGCATGTAGGCGAGGCGCTCCGTCGGATAGTCGGGATCCAGTGGCAGATAGGCCGCCCCCGCCTTCAGTACGGCGAGCAGCGCCACGATCAGCTCCACCGAACGAGGCACCGAGACCGCCACCACCGCGCCCGGCCGGGCGCCGAGGGACCGCAGGTGCCGGGCCAGGCGGTTGGCGCGGGAGTTCAGCTCCGCGTAGGTGAGGGAGACGGCACCGAACACGAGCGCCGTCGCGTCCGGGGTGTGGGCGGCGCGTGCCTCGATCGGTCCGACGAGGGTGGTCGGCGGCAGCGTGCGGTCCGTGCGGTTGAACTCGTCGAGAACCAGGGCCTGTTCGGGCGGTGTGGCGATGGAGTGGGTGGCGAGCGGCAGATGCGGGTCGGCGGCGGTGAGTTGGTCGACGAGGTGCAGGAACCGTGCCTGGTGGGCGGCGAGTTCGGACTCGTCGTAGAGGGTGGGGTTGCCGTCGTGGTCGATGCGCAGGCCCCGGCCGTCGGCGCGGTCGTAGATGTTGACGGTCAGGTCGTCGACCGGGCCCGCGGACAGGTTCCGGGCGCGGGCGGGCGCGCCGGCGAAGTCGACGCCGTAGTCGAAGGGCATGACGTTGACGAGCGGGCCCACCAGGCCGCGGTTCTCGCCCAGCAGGCCCAGGTCGCGGCGGATGTCCTCGTAGCGGTAGCGCTGGTGGCGGCGGACCTCCCGGATGCCGAGGACCACCTGGCGCACCAGGTCGGCGAAGGTCGCGTCGGGGGAGACGGCCAGCCGGAGCGGCAGCACGTTCATGACCATGCCGGGGACGCGCAGGGCCACCGAGCCCATGCGGCCCATCATCGGCAGGCTGAGCACGACGTCCGGGCGGGCTGTCGCGCGGGAGGTGTAGAGGGCCTGCGCGGCGATCAGTACGTCCGGCCAGGTCGCCCGGAGCCGGGCGGCGAGCTCGCGCAGGCCCTGGGTGGTCTCCGGCGGCAGATACGCCGTACGGCGGGCGAACGTGCGCGAGGGCAGCGCGCCGCGGCCGGCGAGGCGGGGTGCCTCCGGGCGGTCGGCGAACGCCTGCGTCCAGTGGGCGCGGTCGGCCGCGAAGACGTCCGAGGAGCGGTAGGCGGCGTCGTCGGCGACGAGGTCGGCGAGGGTGCCGAACGTGCGCGGGCCCGCCTCCTCGCTCTTGGCGAGCGCCGTGTAGAGCTCGGCGGTGCGGCGGACGAGCAGCGAGTAGCCGTAGCCGTCCATCACGAGGTGGTGGATGCGCTGGTACCACAGCCAGCGTTCCTCGCCCACCCGGAACAGGGCGTGCCGGAACAGCGGTCCCGACGCCAGGTCGAAGGGCTCGGCGAGATCTGCGCGCATCCACGCCTCGGCCCGCTCTTCGGGGTCGTGCGTGTCGCGCAGGTCCAGGAACGTCAGGGGCAACTCGATGGCGGCGCACAGGTGTTGGCGCGGTCCGTCCGGGGTGTCCTCGATCCGTACCCGCAGCGCGTCCGCCTCGTCCGTCACCCGGCGCAGGGCCGCCGCGAAGACGTCGGGGTCGAGTGGGCCGTCGATCTCCAGGCACTCCGCGGTGTTCTGCGCGGGGCTCGTCGGGTCGAGGGCCTGGGCGTACCACATGCCCGACTGGGCGGCCGTCAGCGGAAGTTGGGTCTCGGTTGCGAGCGTGGTGGTCACGCGACCCCCAGCAGCGGTGCCCAGGCCTCGATGGCCGGCCGCTCGGCGAGGTCGGCAAAGTCCGCCTGGACGGCGTGCTCGTGGCGCCAGCGTTCCAGCAGCGCCATGACGCGGACGGAGTCGAGGCCGTAGTCCACGAGGTTCTCGTCGAGGGGGATGTCCGCCGGGTCCTCGCCGAGGCACTCGGCGACATCGCTGCGGATCTGCTCCAGGGTGAGCGGCATGCGGCTCAGACCTCCTTCAGAAGCGTGTCGGTGGTGGTCACGACCGCACAGCGGCCGGCGGCCCAGCGCAGGGCCATGTCGTGGTCCTCGCGGGAGAAGTCGGCGACCGCGTCCGCGACGACGAACGCCTGGATGTCCCGCGACCACGCGTCGCAGGCGCTCATCAGCACGCCGATGTGCGCGTACACGCCGACGACCACCAACTGGTCGCGGCCCAGTCCGCGGAGCAGCGCCTCCAGGTCGGTGCGCGCGAACGCGCTGTACTTCCACTTGGTGAGAACGATGTCTCCGTTCTCGGGAGCCACGCTCTTGGGCACGGCGAGGGCCTCGGGGTCGTCCGCGACGCCCGGTCCCCAGAAGTCGAGTTGGAGTCCGCGTTCCTCGGGTGTCTGGCCGCCGCGCTGCGCGGAGTAGACGACCGGCACCTGGAGCCTGCGGAACTCCGCCAGCAGACGGGCCGTGTTGGCGAGCAGCCCGGTCAGGGGCTGCTCACCGGCCGGGAACGCGGACAGGAAGTGGTGTTGCAGATCGTGGACGAGCAGGACGGCGCGTGCCGGATCCACGGTCCAGGAGACCCGGTTCGCGGGCAACTCCCCGGCGGACGGGAGCGGATAGGCGGCGATGGCGGGAAGTGCCATGGGGGAGGGGACCTTTCAGTGCTGCTGCGGTGAAGCTCAGTGCTGCTGTGCGGTGGACCGCAGCTGCTTCTTGCTGACCTTTCCGATGCCGGTCTGCGGGAGGGCGCCGACGAACTCGACGAGATCGGGGACCTTGTAGGCGGCGACACCGCGCTCGCGCACGAACCGTCTGACGGCGGCCGGCTTCAGCGGCCCGGCACCCTCGCGCAGGACGACGTAGGCGAGAGAGCGTTCCCCGAGGTAGTCGTCGGCTACTGCGACGACGGACACGTCGTGCACGGCGGGGTGGGCGAGAATGATGTTCTCGACCTCCTCGGGCGCGACTTTCTCCCCGCCCCGGTTGATCTGGTCCTTGGCCCGTCCCTCGACGACGAGATGACCGCTCGCGGTGCGGCGCACGATGTCGCCGGTGCGGTAGAAGCCGTCCTCGGTGAAGGCGGTGGCGTTGTGCGCGGGGGCCCGCCAGTAGCCGCGGATCGTGTAGGGGCCGCGGGTGAGCAGCTGCCCGAACTCGCCCTCGGCGACGTCGAGTTCAGCCCCGTCGACGACGCGGATCTCGTCGTCCGCCGAGATCGGCCGGCCCTGCGTGGTGACCACGGTCTCGTGATCGTCGTCCAGGCGTGTGTAGTTGACCAGCCCCTCGGCCATGCCGAAGACCTGCATCAGTCGGCAACCCAGCGCGGGCTCCAGCCGGCGCGCGGCCTCGACGCTGTACTTGGCACCGCCGACGAGCACCAACTCCAGGCTGGACAGGTCCTGTTCGGCCTGCGGCCCGGCCTCCGTCCACACCAGCGCCAGCGGCGGCACCAGCCCCGTCATGGTGATCCGCTCGCCCTCGACGAGCGGGAACGCCGTCGCCGGGTCGGGCCGCGGGCACAGCACGGCCGTACCTCCGGCGTACAGGGCGCCCAGCCAACCGGGCGAACTCATCGGGAAGTTGTGCGCCGCCGGCAGCACCACGAGGAAGCGGGTGTCTCCGTCCACCCCGCAGATCTCGTTCGAGCCCCGCAGGGAGTAGATGTAGTCGTCGTGGGTGCGCGGGATCAGCTTGGGCACGCCGGTCGTGCCCCCGGACAACTGGAGGAACGCCACTTCGTGCGGCGCGGGTCCCTCCGGCAACCCCGCCGGGTCGCACGGTACGTCGGACAGCGCGGTGTGTTCCCCCGGGTCGCCGACGACGAACACGTGCCGCAGACTCGGGACTTGCTCCTTCATCCGCGAGGCGAGCACCCGGTGGTCGAACCCCGCGTGCACGTCCGGGACGACGTACGCGACCGCCTCCGCGAAGGAGCAGAAGTGGCCGATCTCCGACTCCCGGTGCGCGGGCAGCGCGTACACCGGCAGCGCACCGATCCGGAACAGCGCGAAGACCACCTCGACGAACTCGCCGACGTTGGGCAGCTGGAGGACGACACGGTCGCCCTTGCGGATACCGCGTGCCGCGAACCCGGCGGCCAACTGGTCGGCGCGTTCGGTCAGTTGGCGGTACGTCCAGGTGCGCCGCCCGGGTGCCGGGTCGACGAGGGCGATCCGGTCGGGGTGGGCGGCCGCGCGCTCGCGCAGGAAGCCGTCGAAGGTCTCGCCCCGCCAGTGACCGGCCGCACGGTAGCGCGCGGCGAACTCGGCGGGCCAGGTGGGCGCGTCGACACCCGGGGTGGTGGGGGAGAGGTCGGCGGTCACAGCGTCGCCCCCACGGCGTGCAGGAACGTACGGAACTTGGCGGCGGTCTCCGCGGTCTCGGCCTCCGGCGACGACGCGGCCACCACACCGGCACCCGCGAACAGCCGCAGCGAACGCCCCTCGGCCTCCGCGCAGCGGATCGTCACGACCCACTCGCCGTCGCCGTCCGCGTCCTGCCAGCCGACCATCCCGGTGTACGGTCCCCGGTCGAAGGGCTCCGACTCGGCAATCACCTTGCGGGCCACGTCTGTTGGGGTGCCGCACACGGCTGGTGTCGGATGCAGCGCGGACGCCAGGCGCAGCGCGCACACGTCGGGGTCGGCGAGTTCGCCGTTGACCGTGGTCGACAGGTGCCACATGGCCGCGGTGCGCAGCAGCGTGGGCCGCTCGGGCACGTCCAGCCGCGTACAGAACGGAGCGAGCGCGTCGCGTACGGCGGCCACGACGACGGCGTGTTCGTGCAGGTCCTTCGGGGACTCCAGGAGCGCGGCCGCCCGGCGCACGTCCTCGGCGAGATCGGCGCTACGGGGCGCGGACCCGGCCAGCGGGTTGGCGGTCAGCCGTCCCCCGGTGCGGGCGACGAGGAGTTCGGGGCTGGCGCCGACGAGGGTACGGCCCGGGCCGCTGGGCACGGCGAAGGTGTACCCGCCCGGGTCGCGGCGGGCCAGCCGGCGCAGCATGGCCGGCAGATCCGGCTCCCGGGAGGCGGTCAGCTCCAGGGTGCGGGCGAGGACGACCTTGTCGAACTCCCCGGCCCGCATCCGCGCGACGGCCGAGGCGACCGCCGCGCCGTAGTGCTCCGCGGCCGGGACCTCCCGCACCCGCCAGTCGGGCCGGTCGTCGGGATGGGGGACGGGCAGCGCGATGAGCGGGTCCTCGCGCAGCGGCGGCGCCCACCGCACGCTCCGCGGGATCGCCAGGGCGGGCGGGGCGTCCGGCGCGAAGGGCAGCGAGCCCATGACGACCGGCGCCGGGTCGCCCGCGCGCCGCCGCGCGTGCAGGGCCTCGCGGACGCGCCGGGTCAACGGGCTTGTGTCGTACGGTATTTCGGCGACGGTGCCGCGGCCCAGCAGGGTGTGGCGGGGCGTGGCGAGGAGTCGGTCACCGGTGGGGCGGTAGGTGTCCAGCAGGGCGGTCGCCGCACCGGGGGAGGCGGTGGTGGGGGCGGAGGGTTCGCTCAGCGAAGTCGTCATGGTTGTCTCCAGTGGGGGGACGGTACGAGCCGTGGACGCTTCAGGCGCGCAGGGTGGCGCCGCCGTCGACGTACAGGTCGTGCAGGGTGATGTGCCGGGCGCGGTCGGAGACCAGGAAGACGACCGCGTCCGCGATGTCGGAGGGCTCGGCGATCCGGCCGAGGGGGATGCCCGTGCGGTACGACGGAAGGTCCCCCTCGACGACACGCCGGGCGGCTTCGGCCTCGTCGCCGGACGTCCACAGAGCGCGCTGCATGTCGGTGCAAGTGGAGCCGGGGGAGACCGTGTTGCAGCGCACGCCCCGGGCGGCCACCTCCAGGCCGAGGCACTTGGTGAACATCACGGCCGCGGCCTTCGAGGCGGCGTAGGCGGCCATGCCGGTGCGGGGGATGCCGGCCGCATTGGAGGCGACGGTGACGATGCTGCCCCGGCCGCGCCCGGCCATCCGGCGGGCGGCGGAACGCGAGACGTGGAACACGCCGTCCGCGTTGACGGCGAACGTCGCCGCCCAGTCCTCGTCGGTGAGGTCGACGACATGCGAACTCCGCAGGATTCCGGCGACGTTGACGGCGATGTCGAGCGGACCGAGGGTGCGCTCGGACTCCTCGACGAGTGCCTCTACGGCGGCCGGGTCGGTGACGTCGAGCGGGCGGCCGGTCACCTGGTCGCCGTACTTCGCGGACAGTTCCCGTACGGCTTCGGCGTCGAGGTCGGTGGCCACGACCCGGGCGCCCTGCTCGACGAGCGCGGCGACGACGGCCTCGCCGATGCCCCGGGCCGCCCCGGTCACCAGGGCGAGGCGGCCGGTGAGTTCGGCGCTCATGAGGTCAGCGCCTTCGTGATGTCGTCCAGGACGATGTGGGCCGCCAGCGGTCCGCCGGCGCTGTTCCACGCCGAGCCCTGGACGACGACCACGTGGCCTTCCTTCTCGGCCTTCAACTTGCTGAAGTTGGGCACCTTCTTGGCCGTGGCGTAGGCCTTCTCGCCGTCGGCCCGGTCGCCGAGGGTGCCGAAGAACAGCCAGTCCCCATCGATGGTGGCGAGCTTCTCCAGGCTGACCGGTTCGCTGTGCCCGGCGCTCGCGCCCTGCTGGTCCGCGGGCCGGTCCAGGCCCAGTGCGGAGAGGGTGGAGCCCACGTGGCCCACGCCCTTGCCGACCACGGAGGGGGCGCCGTTCTGCCAGCGGACGACACTGACGACCGCCCCGGCGTCGGCGCCCAGCTTCTTCTTCGTGGCGGTCACGTCGGCGTCGAAGCCGTCGAGTATTTTCGCCGCCTGCGCCTTCTGGTTGAGGGCGTCGGCCGTGGCGGTGAAGGCCTTCTGCCAGTCCTCGTTGAGCTTGGCGGTGACCACGGTCGGGGCAATGGCCTGCAACTTGGTCACCTGACTCTTGGCCGCGGTCGTCTCGTCGAGCAGGATCAGGTCGGGCTGGAGCGCGGCCAGCTTCTCCAGATCGGCCGCAGCTACGGTGGCCACGACCTGCGCCTTGGACGCCTTGGCGGCGAGATACGTGGACACGCCGGTCTGACCGCGCCCGGCGGTGGTCCCGACGGGCGCGATGCCGAGGGCGAGCGCGGCGTCGAGCGTGGGCTCGCTGAGCGCGACGACCTTCTCGGGCGTGCTGGGCACCCGCACCGAGCGGCCCGTCGCGTCGGTGATCCGGCGGGTGGCGGACGACGCTCCCGCCGTCGTGTCGCCGCTGTCCTTCCCGTCGCCGCAGCCGCTCAGGAGCAGGGTTCCCGTGACGACGGTGACGGCGGTGAGGACCGCCCTGCGGGCTGATCGTGTGGAGGGCATGCGCGTGAAGCTCCTTGCAGAGAGGCGGAGTTGACGAGTGCGGGGTGGGGCCCGCGGATGGTCAGTGGGGTTCGGTGCCGAGCAGCCGCACCAGGCCGTCGGCCAGGGCGTCGTGCCAACAGGCGTAGTCGTGGCCGCCGTTGAACTCTTCGCGGGTCACCGTGTGGCCCGCGGAGCGCAACGCGTCGTACAGAACGCGGGTCTGATCGACCAACGCGCCCTCGTGCAGCCCGACATCGAGATGCACCGTCAGGGGTCGGGAGCCCGCCGCCGCACAGCGCCGGACGAGCCAGGGAACGTCCTGGACCTGCGGCCTGGGTGCCCCCGGCGGCAGCCCGGGGCGCCACCACAGGGACGGCGACTGGGCCAGGACCCTGCCGAACCGTCCGGGCAGCAGCCGGGCGGCGTGCAGTGCCGTCACGGCGCCGAGGCTCTGCCCGGCCACGACGGTACGGCGCGGGTCGGTGGTCAGGGGCCAGCGGCCGGCCGCCCAGGGCAGCAGTTCGTCCGCGAGGAAGTCCACGAACGCGTCGTGCCCGCCGAGTTCACGTTCGCGGGTGCGCCGGTCCACGGCATCCGGGGACAGCACGGCGAGCGGCGGCAGCACTCCGTCGGCGATCAGCACGTCGAGCGTCTCGCCGAACCGGAGCCGGCCGAACCACATGTCGCCGTCGCACAGCGCGACCACGGGCAACGGTGACGGGCCGCGCCGCTCGTGCCCGGGCGGCAGATACACCCAGGTGTCCCGCGTACCGCCGAGCGCCTGGGTGGTCACCGGGTGCCGTTCCACCCGGCCGGCCGGCACCCGGCCCCGCCGCTGTGCCCAGGACTGCGCGGGTGCGTGCGGAAGGGCGTAGACCGAGCTGGCGGCCGGAAGCCAACGGGTGGGCAGGGAGCGGGGGTTGAGAGGATCCGGCGCCGCGTGGGCGAGCAGAGACCGCAGTCGTAGCTGAAGCCGGGCCGGGTCCGTGGGCGGCTGCTTCGGGGAGATGTCGGCGGCCATCCGGTACGAACCGCGGTGGTCGGCGCGCAGCCGCAGGCCCAGGTGCCAGACGTCGGTGCCGGGTATCCGCTCCAGGAGGGAGGCGGCGAGGTCGTCCCGGTCGACGAGACGGTTGGCGAACAACAGCACCTGCCGGGTGGCGCGGTGGCCCCGCCACAGGAAGGTGACGGCCCGATGGCCGGGTTCGTCCGCCAGTTCCTCGACGAGCGGGGTGCCCACGCGTTCCACCTCTCTCCAGAACTCGTCGGTGAGGGCGGTGCGTTGGGCGTCGTCGGCGGTGTCGAGGCGGTCGACGAGGCGGCTGACGCGTGGGCCGGTGACGCGGCTCGGACGAGCGTCGGAGCGGGTCTCCGGCAGGGCCTCGTCGTCGGCGCACGGCGGGGTCGTGGCGGTCATCGAAAGTCTCCGTTGGGGGCGGGCATTCGTGGGCGGGCAGGCGCAACCGGGCAGGGGGCAGCGGCGGTTGGGCACAGCGGGGGAGGTCGTCAACGAAATCGTCAACAACGTAGGTAAGGTTAGCCTAAGCTAATTACATGTCCACCCGATCATGCTCCGGGCCGAGTGGAGAGCGACGGCTCTCCTTCGTGTTCCGGTGCTCGCCCAGCGCCCTTTCTGTACGTGCTTCTCCTGGTCAACACCCGTTGTGTGCACGGTCGTTGGCCGAGGGGGCGGTATGAGCACCGGCACCTTGACCCCGTCCGACAAGGCGAACGGCGACGCCGGACACCGCACCGGCGTGTCTTTGCGGGCGGCGGGCCTGCTGCTGGGCCTCGCCCTGCTGGCCGTCGTGGTCACCGTCTCGCTGGCCGTGGGCACGAAACAGATCCCCCTCGACCAGGTGTGGCACGGCCTGTTCGCGCCCTCGGGCACCGAGAACGACGCGATCGTGCGCGACCTCCGGCTGCCCCGCACCCTCGTCGGGGTCGCCGTCGGTGCGGCGCTCGGCCTCGCGGGCGGAGTCATGCAGACCCTGACCCGCAACCCGCTGGCCGACCCCGGACTCCTCGGAGTGAACGCGGGCGCGTCCGCCGCCGTCGTCACCGCGATCAGTGTCCTCGGCATCACCTCGTTCGGCGGATACCTGTGGTTCGCGCTCGCCGGCGCGGCCCTCGCGGCCACCGCCGTGAACGCCCTGGGCGGGGGGCGCCTCGCCACTCCCGTCCGCCTCGCCCTCGCCGGAACCGCCGTCAACGCGGCCCTGTTCGGCTACGTCAACGGGCTCCAGCAGTGGGACCTGGACACCCTGGACTCCCTGCGGTACTGGTCCGTCGGCACCCTCGCGGGCCGCGACGCCCATCTGCTGCTCGACGTACTGCCGTTGCTCGCGACCGGTGCCCTGCTCGCCTTCGTGCTGGCCCGACCGCTCGGCGCGCTCGCACTGGGCGAGGATCAAGCCCGGGCCCTGGGCACCCGGGTCGGGCGGACCCGGCTGCTGTCCATCGTCTCCGTCACGCTGCTGTGCGGCTCAGCGACCGCCCTGTGCGGGCCGATCGGCTTCATCGGCCTGATGATCCCGCACGCGGCCCGCGCGTTCTGCGGCCCGGACCCGCGCTGGCTGTTCCCTTACTGCGCGCTGTACGCACCGGTTCTGCTGCTCGTCTCGGACGTGATCGGACGGGTCGTCGTACCGCCGTCAGAGATCGACGTGGGCACGGTGACCGCGTTCCTCGGCGGCCTCCTCTTCATCCATCTCGTGCGGCAACGGAAGGTGGCCCACCTGTGATCCCGACGCGCACGTCGCCGGTCCAAGTCGCCGTGTCCCGGGGCCTGTTGCGCACCGCCCGCTGGTCACTCCGTTACGACACCCGGGCGTTGCTGGTCTGCCTCGGCCTCGGCGCGCTGGCCGTGTGTACGACGGTGCTCGCGATCGGCACCGGCACCTACGAACTCTCACCGCCGGAGGTCGTCCGCACCCTGGCCGGGAACGGTCCTCCCGGCGCCGAGTTCGTCGTTCTCGACCTACGGCTGCCGCGCGCCCTGACGGCCGTACTGGTGGGCTTCGCGATGGGCATGGCGGGCGGGGTGTTCCAGTCGCTCATCCGCAATCCGCTCGGCAGCCCCGACATCACCGGATTCGGCAACGGGGCCTCGGCGGGCGCGCTCGTGGCGATCATCCTCTTCGACGCGGGCGCACCCCAGACGGCGCTCGGCGCGGTGTGCGGCGGTTTTGCCACGGCCGTCGCGGTCTACCTGCTGGCCTGGAAACAGGGCGTGCACGGCTACCGGCTGATCCTCGTCGGCATCGGCGCGTCCGCGGTGCTCGGCTCGGCGACCAGCTTCCTCTACGTCCGTGCCGACATCGGCAAGGCGGCGCAGGCCGCGAGCTGGCTGATCGGGTCGCTCAACTCCCGTGGCTGGAGCGACGTCCGGACCGTCGGGATCGGCCTGGCCGTCCTCGTCCCCGTCGTGATCGGGTACGGGCGGCGGCTCACCCTGCTGGAACTCGGCGACGACACGGCCGCCGCCCTCGGCGTACCGCCCGAGCGCAGCCGTCTCGTCCTGCTGTGCGCGGGCACGGGCCTGACCGCGATGGCCGTCGCCGCGGCCGGCCCCATCCCGTTCGTGGCCTTGGCCGCACCCCAACTTGCGCGCCGCGCAACCCGCGCCGCCGGCCCGAACGTCCTGCCGGCCGCCTGGACGGGCGCACTCCTCGTCTCCACCGCCGACCTGGCCACCCAGCGCGTCACCGGCTCCGCGCTGTTGCCGGTCGGTGTGGTGACGGGCGTGGCCGGCGGCCTGTATCTGGCCTGGCTGCTGCGGCGGGAGCGTCGCGGTGCACGCCTGTGAACGGCCGGAGACCGGGAGAAAGTAGGCTCTCGGCAGTAGTCGTGGTAAACGACCGCAGTAATTTACTTGAGTTACGCAACAATATGGTAAAGTGGGTCGCATGTCCACACCACCGATCCCCGAAGCCCCCGCCTCCCCGGAGGTGACCGAGATCGAGCGAGCCCTCACTCGGATCACCTACCTGAGCACGCGCGCCCGCCAGCACGACCGGCTGATGGCCCTCGCCGGTGTGCCTCTGGACCGCGCGGCGGTGGCGTTGCTGCGGCAGGTCGCCGACTCCGACCCGCTGCGCCCCGGGGAGCTGGCCCAGCGCCTGGGAGTCGAGGCCTCGCATGTGACGCGGACGGTGCAGCAGCTCCAGAAGTCCGGCTACGTCACCCGCGTGCCCGACCCCGACGACCGCCGCGCCCAGCGGATCGAACTGACCGAGGCCGGCCGGAAGGCCGTCAGCAACGTCCGGGACGCCGGTGCGCGCGGCATGCAAATGGCCCTCTCGGAGTGGTCGACGGACGAACTGCAGCAACTGGCGACGCTGTTCCACCGCATGGTCGACGACTTCCTGAAGTACTCGATCGACGAGGACGGCGAGCCGGAGGTCGTGGCGCCGGCCGGCACGGTCTGAGTTCTCCGGCAGCAGGTGTCGCCGACATCACCCGAGGTCGGCGACGATCTGCGGGAGGTCGGCCGTGGAGCGGATTCCGGGAGCCGCCGCGCAGACGAACGGCACGGCGTTCACCGCACGGTTCGCGGTGTACGACGGGGACATCGCGGCCATCCGGTCGAGGGGCACGGGGAACCGCAGATCGATGTCCAGCGGCGCGTCCCCCTCGACCGCGACATGCCAGCCGGTCGCGCGGAGATCCCAGGCGGGGTCGAGGTCGGTGGTGCAGTACCAGTTGGCGCGGAACCGCAGCAGCGGTCGGCCCTTCCGCAGGCCGGACACGGTGATGCGCTGCGCGGCCACCGTGCCTGCGGGCAGCGTGCCCGCGGCAATTCGTGTGGTACGCCGGGCAGTTGCCACCTCGCCGATCGCCTCCACCGAGTCGAGCGGTGCCGAGAGCGCCTCGGCGAGCAGCCGCAACGACGGGCCGAAGCTGTCGCGCAGTCCGGCCAGGCGCTGTTCGCCGAACTCGGCAGGGGGCCGCCCGAAGCCCATCACCTCGAACAGCAGCCCGGGGGAGTCCCGTTGAGAGAGATCCGCGAACTCGTCGATCGTCAGCGCGTCGAGCCGCCGCTGGATCGAGGTGAGCGCCAGGGGCAGCGCCTCCGTGATGAATCCGGGGCTGCTGCCCGTGCTGTGCACCGAGGTGCCGCCCCGCTTGCACGCGTCCTCGATCCGCTTCCGTGTGACCGGGTCCAGGCTGGGCGCGTGATGGAACTCGCCGCGCGTCGACACGACGTTCACGCCTGACGAGAGCAGCGCACACACCTCGTCGAAATCACAGGTGCGCGGGGTGTAGAGGACGCAGTCGGCGCCGAGCGCGAGGATCTCGTCGATGTCATGCGTGGCGACGACCCCGGTGGTGCCGAGTTCGCCCCCGCTCAACTCGCCTGCGTCCAGGCCTGCTTTGGCCGGGGTGTGGACATACACCCCGGCCAAGGTCAGGTTCGGATGCTCCAGTACGGCACGCATCGTGCGGGCGCCGATGTTCCCGGTGGCCCACTGCACGACCCGGTAGCGCTGTACTCCATGCCGTAGCGGCTCGGTCATCGCCCACCCCTCGTCCCGGTGGGCGAGAACCGTACTCTCCGCTGTGGAGAGCGTCAATTACGCCGTCGTACGTCCGTCGGTCGCCCCGTCAGTTGTGCACGGGGACGCCCGAGAGGCCGCCGAGGCAGAACTGCCAGACCTCCTCGGCTGTGACCGGCGCCGCGTGGCTGCCGGCCGGAACTCCGTTGCCCTGTGCGACGAACATGACCGTCTGCATCAGGATCGAGGCCTGGCGGCGGGGCTTCCCAGCGGGGATGACGCCGGCGTCCTCGGCCTGCTCCACCAACTCCGTGAACACCTGGTGCAGGGGGAGATGAGCGGTCGCCACCTGCGCGGGATGCTTCACAAGGAGTTGGAGGGCGAAGTCGCTGAACAGGGGGCGCTCCACACCGGGGTTGGACAGCGACTGCTCGAAGAGCATCGTCACCCCGAGCCGCAGAGCTTCGAGTGGATCCGACAGGGAGCCGGCCGATTCGCGGATCTCCGCCGCCGACTTGGACAGCGCGTCCTCGAACAGCGCGAGCAGCAGCTCGTGTTTGCCGTCGAAGTGCTGGTAGAAGCTGCGCAGTGACTGTTTGGAGCGGTCCACGACCTCCTGGACCGTGAAGTCCGTCGTCCGCTTCTCCGCGATGAGTTCCTGCGCCGCGTCGAGGAAGCGCTGCACACGTTGTTCGGCGCGGAGCTTGGCGGCACGGGTGGAACGCTCAACGGCGCGCTGGCGCCAGGCTGGTTGTTCTTCGGGGACAGCTGTCACTTGAAGAACGATACTCCACTTCAGCGGTAACACCCCGGCTTCCCCTACCGAAGGACGCACTGCAAGTTTCGAGACCCTTACTTGCGTGAGATGAGAATGATATTCTCACCGCCATCCGTCCGGGTTGGCAGGAGGTTCGTCTGACATGGCATGGGACTTTTCCACCGAGCCGGAGTTCGAGGAGAAACTGGAGTGGATCCGGCGGTTCCGCTCCGAGCGCGTGGAGCCACTGGACCTGCTGTATCCGGACCGGGCCTACCACCCGCTCGACGACGAACTCGGCCCGGTCGTCCGGGCGTTGAAGCAACAGGTCCGCGACGAGGGCCTGTGGGCACCGCACCTCGGCCCCGAACTCGGCGGCCGCGGCTTCGGCCAGGTCAAGCTGGCGCTCATCAACGAGATCCTGGGCCAGTCGAGTTGGGCCCCCGTCATCTTCGGTACGGCCGCACCCGACACCGGCAACGCCGAGATCATCGCCCGCTACGGCACCGACGAACAGAAGGAGCGCTACCTCCAGCCGCTGCTTGAAGGCGAGTGCTTCTCCTGCTTCTCCATGACCGAGCCGCAGGCCGGCGCCGACCCCACGATGTTCACCACCCGCGCCGAGCGCGACGGCGACGACTGGGTCATCACCGGCCGCAAGTTCTTCTCCTCCAACGCCCGCACCTCGAAGTTCGTCATCGTGATGGCCGTGACGAACCCCGACGTCAGCCCCTACAAGGGCATGTCGATGTTCCTCGTACCCAGCGACACCCCCGGCGTCCGCATCGAGCGCCACCTCGGCATCATGGGCGAGGCCACCGACGAGGGCATGCACGCCCTCATCGCCTACGACGGCGTCCGCGTCCCCGCCGACGCGCTGCTCGGCGGAGAGGGCCAGGCCTTCGCGATCGCCCAGACCCGGCTCGGCGGCGGCCGCGTCCACCACGCGATGCGCGTCGTGGGCCAGAGCCAGAAGGCGCTCGACATGATGGCCGAGCGGGCCCTGTCCCGCGAGACCCAGGGCGAGCGGCTCGCGGACAAGCAGCTCGTGCGCGCCGACCTCGCCGACTCCTACGCCCAACTCGCCCAGTTCCGGCTGTTCGTGCTCTACACCGCCTGGCAGATCGACAAGTACCAGGACTACAAACGGGTCCGAAAGGACATCGCCGCCATCAAGTTCCTCACCCCGAAGGTGCTGCACGACGTCGTGTACCGCTCGATGCATCTGCACGGCGCGCTCGGTGTGTCGAACGAAATGCCGTTCTCGGACATGTGGAACGGCGCTGCCGTCATGGCGGTCGTCGACGGCCCCACCGAGGTCCACAAGATCACGGTCGCCCGTGACGTCCTGCGCGGCTACGAAGCGGCCCCAGGCCTGTGGCCCACCCAGCACCTGCCCACCCGCCGCGAATGGGCCCGGAAGCAGTTGGAGGACCTGCTGTGACGCTCGCGAACACGGAATCACTCGCCCGCTGGCTGGACGACCAGGGCATCGCCCCCGGTGAACCCGTCGAGACGTCGTACATCTCCGGCGGCACCTCCAACGACATCTACGGCATCCGGCGCGGCGAGGTGAGCATGGTGCTGCGCAAGCCGCCGGAGAAGGTTCCACCGGGGCGCAACGAGACCATGCTCCGCGAATACCGCGTTCTCAACGCGCTCAACGGCACGGACGTCCCGCACCCCGAGGCGATCGCCGTGTGCGACGACACGAGCGTGCTCGGCTCCTGCTTCTACCTCATGGCACACGTCGACGGTTGGTCGCCGATGAACACGGACGGCTGGCCCGAGCCGTTCCTCAGCGACCTGTCGCTGCGCCCCGGCCTCGCCTATCAACTCGTCGAGGGCATCGCCAAGTTGGGCAACGTGGACTGGCGCGCCCAGGGCCTGGAGGGCTTCGGTCGCCCTGACGGCTTCCATGACCGGCAGGTCGACCGCTGGCTCGCACACCTCGCCAAGTTCAAGTTCCGCGAGATACCCGGCCTGGAGAACGCCGCTGCCTGGCTGCGGGAACACCGTCCCGCCCACTGGGAACCCGGCATCATCCACGGCGACTACCAGTTCGCCAACGTCATGTTCCAGCACGGCGCACCCGCACAGCTCGCCGCCCTGGTCGACTTCGAAATGGCCACGGTCGGCGACCCGTTGCTCGACCTCGGCTGGGTGATCATGGGCTGGCCGGACGCCGACGAGGACCGCACGCAGAAGGGGTACGTCGACTACACCGGCATGCCCGACCGTGCCGACCTGCTGGAGCACTACGCCAAGGTCAGCGGCCGAGACGTCAGCGAGATCGACTACTACGTGATCCTCGCGCGCTTCAAGATGGCCGTCGTCCTCGAAGGCGGCTACGCCCGGCACGTGAAGGGTGAGGGCGGCAACCCGAAGATGGCCCACTACGGCGATGTCGTCCTGCAGATGGCCGCCCAGGCCGCCGAGCTCGCCGCGACGACCCGACTATGAGAGCCGCCCGCTGCAACGCCGTCGGCGGCCCGGTGGTCGTGGAGGACATCCCCGAACCGGTTGTGCCTGAAGGGGAGTTGGCCGGGAATGAAGGTGGCATCCCGGTCGACGTGCACTACGCCGCCGTCAACTTCGCCGACCTCCTCGTCATCGACGGCGCCTACCAGGTGAAGGCGGAACCGCCCTTCACCCCCGGCAGCGAGTTCGCCGGCGTGGTCGCCGCCTCCGCGAACGGATTCGAGAAGGGCGAGCGGGTCTTCGGTTCGATGTTCGTCGGCGCCTTCGCCGAACGCGTCACCGCCCGGCCCGCAGGCCTGAGCCGTATCCCCGAGGGAATCTCCACCGAGCGCGCGGCGGCCTTCGGAGTCAGCCACGCCACCGCTTTTGACGCCCTCCGCCTGGTCGCCGACGTACAGCCGGGTGAACGCGTCGCCGTCCTCGGCGCGGCCGGCGGGGTCGGCCTCGCCACCGTCGAACTCGCCGCGCTGCTCGGCGCGGAGGTCGTCGCCGTCGCCTCGACGGAGGAGAAACGGGCGGTGTGCGCCGAGCAGGGCGCACAAGTAACCCTGCCGTACGACGAGTTGAAACGGACCCTAGGGGACACGGGCGGGGCCGATGTCGTGATCGACCCGGTCGGCGGGCCGTACGCGGAGGAGGCGTTGCGGGCGATGCGCTGGGGCGGGCGGTTCGTGAGCGTGGGGTTCGCGAGCGGGGAGATCCCGCGTATCCCGCTCAACCTCCCCATGCTCAAAGGCGTCAGCCTGCACGGCTTCGACCTCGGCGGCTGGGCGCGGCACCGGCGGGACGACCTGGTCGCCGCCCGCACCGAACTCCACGGACTGTTCGCCGCCGGGAGGATCCGGCCCCGCGTCCACGCCGTGTATCCGCTCGCCGACGTCGCCGAGGCTCTCGGCCTGGGGCGCCGCGCCATCGGCAAGGTCCTTCTGGAGGTCGCGCATGGAGTTTGAGTTCGACGACGAACAGCGGCTGCTCCAGCGGGTGGTCCGCGAAACGGTCACCAAGTCACGGTCCCTGCCCGAGAAACAACTCTGGGACACCTACCTGGAGCTGGGCTGGCTGGAGGCCCCACCGGTGGAACTGGCCATCGTCCTGGAGGAGTTGGGGTACGCCGCCGATCCCACGCCCTTCCTCGCCACGGCCACCTGGTTCGCACCGCTGGCCGGACGGCTGCCGCGCGGCTCGGGTACCGGTGTCTTCGACGGGGAGGGGAAGTTCGTCCTCGACGCCGACC
Organism: Streptomyces sp. NRRL F-525; assembly: GCF_000716605.1. Taxonomy (GTDB): domain Bacteria; phylum Actinomycetota; class Actinomycetes; order Streptomycetales; family Streptomycetaceae; genus Streptomyces. The sequence continues at coordinate 83,209 of NZ_JNXE01000017.1, forward strand.
GCGCGGACGAGATCGCCGTTCTCACCTCCGAGGGCGTGGTCGTACGGGACGGAAAGGAGCTCGCCGCAGAGCGGCTGTCCGTGTTCGACCCGACCCTGCACATCGCCCGGGTGGACGTGCCGGACCTCGTCGCCGGCGTACCGGACCTGGCTCTGATGGGCCTGGCGGTCAGCACGGTCGGCAGTTGCCGGCGGATCCTCGACCTGGTCGTCGCCCATGTGAAGCAACGGCACCAATTCGGCGTCCCCATCGGCTCGTTCCAGGCCGTCAAGCACAAGGCCGCCGACATGTACGTCGCCATCGAACGAGCGAAGGTGCTCGCCTACTTCTCCGCGCTCACCATCGCCGAGAACGACCCCGGCCGAGGCCGTGCGGCCGCGATGGCGAAGGCCGCGGCGGGCGACTGCCAACGGGTGTGTTTCCGCAACGGGTTCCAGCTCTTCGGTGCCATGGGCTACACGTGGGAGAACGAGCTGCAGATCCATCTCAAGCGGGCCAAGGCGGGGGACCTGCTCCTCGGTACGGCGTCCGAGCACAGGAAGGCGCTGCTGGTATGAGGCTCGCACCCGACCCCGAGGTCGAGAAGTTCCGCGCCGATTTCAGCGACTTCATCGACGCCCATCTGCCCACCCCCGAAGAGGCCACGGTCCAGTCCAAGTCCAGCGCGGACATACCGGATTGGGCCCGGCGCTGGCAGCGCAAGCTCTTCGACGCGGGCTGGCTGCTGCCCGCCCAGCCGCCCGAGTACGGCGGCCGCAACGCCACCCTGCCCCAAGTGGTCGCCCACCTCGAGGAGTTGTCCCGGCGCCGGATCTACCACAGCTTCAACCCGCAAGGCCTCAACATCATCGCGGCCTCACTGCTGACCTTCGGCACCGAGGAACAGAAACGCGACTGGGCCGTACCCCTGCTGCGCGCCGAGATCACCGCGTCGCTCGGCATGAGCGAGCCCGGCGCCGGCTCCGACCTGGCCGGGCTGCGCACCCGCGCGGCCCTCGAAGGCGACCACTTCGTCGTGAACGGGCAGAAGGTGTGGACCTCGGGCGCGCACGACGCCGACGTCCTGCTCACCTTCGTCCGCACCGACCCCGACGCCCCCAAGCACAAGGGGATCAGCGTCCTTCTCATCCCCACCGACTCCGAGGGCCTGGTCCGGCGGCCGTTCGGTTCGATCGCCGCGCCGGACGACCTCGACTTCAACGAGGTGTTCTTCACCGACGTCCATGTCCCGAAGGAGAACCTCGTCGGCCCCCTCAACGAGGGCTGGCGCGTGGCCAACGGCTCGCTCGGGCACGAACGGACCCTGCTGTGGGTGCACTACGCCGAGCGGATGGACGCCCTGATCCAGGACGCGGCCTGCGACGAGGAGTGGTACGCGACCCTCCAAATGGACGTCCAGGCACTGCGGTTGCTCGGCTATCGGCTGCTCGGGCCCGACCGCAACCCGGTGGAGATCTCGGTGCTCAAACTGCTCGGCTCCGAGGCCGCGCAGAGCGCCGAGCTGCACGCCCTCGAACAGCACGGGACCGAGGCGCTGCTACATCCGGTGCAGACGGGGCCGTACACCCATATGAACTTGCAGACGTTCAACGCAAGTTGGTTCGAGCGGTACGCGCGCAGCTTCGGCGGGACGATCGCCGGCGGTACCTCCGAGATCCAGCGCAACATCATCGCCGAGCGCATCCTCGGCCTGCCCCGATAGAGCCGGTCAGCCCAGAGGGCCGACATCCCAGAGCCGACAGAGGACGAGACGCATGGACGAGATCCTGTACGAGGTCGACGGCCGGGTGGGGATCATCACCCTCAACCGGCCCGAGGTCGCCAACGCGCAGAACAGCGCGCTCCTCGACGCCCTGGACGCGGCCTGGAGCCGGGCCGCGGCCGACGAGAACGTGAAGGTCATTCTCCTGAAGGCCAACGGCAAGCACTTCTCGGCGGGACACGACCTGAAGGACCGCTGGCCGGCGCCGAAGGAGATCACCCTGGAGTGGATCTACAGCGCCGAGACCCGCCGGTACCTGGAGTACACCCTGCGCTGGCGCAACGTGCCCAAGCCGACGATCGCCGCCGTGCAGGGCAAGTGCATCGCGGGCGGACTGATGCTCTGCTGGCCCTGCGACCTGATCGTGGCCGCCGAGAACGCCGAATTCTCCGACCCCGTCGTGCACATGGGCATCGGGGGAGTCGAATACCACGGCCACACCTGGGAGTTGGGCCCGCGCAAGGCGAAGGAGATCCTCTTCACCGGACGGGCCGTCACCGCCGAGGAGGCGGAGAAGGTCGGCATGGTGAACAAGGTCGTGCCACTGGACCAACTGGGCACCGAAGCCCTGGAGTTGGCTCACCAGATCGCCACCATGCCGTCCTTCGGACTGCGCCAGGCGAAGCGGGCCGTCAACCAGAGCCTCGACGTCCAGGGCTTCTACGCCGCCATCCAGTCCGTGTTCGACATCCACGAGACGGGACACGGAAACGCGCTGAGCGTGAGCGGATATCCCATTCTCACACAGCTCGACGCCATGAAGGAACGCATCAAGGGCCAGTAGTCCGCCGGACCGATGGGCCGGACCGGGACCGTCACTGCTCCTTGTGCGCGGTCGCGCCCCGGCTCATCGCCAGGACCGCGTCGCGGCGGCTCAGAGCCCCGAACGGGGAACCGCCGGACGGGGTCGGGCTGCCGCAGATCCAGGTCGGACCGTCGGAGAGATGGGCGAGCGCCTCGGCGGCCACGTCGTCGGGGTCGGCCAAGTCGCCGCCGTAGGAACTCCCTTGGACGCCTTCGGTCCGGCGCAGGGACGGGGTGTTGGTCCTGCCGAGCACCAGGCCCAGGACGTCCACGCCGCTGTCCTTCCACTCCGCCCAGAGGCTCTCGGCGAGGATGAGGTCGAAGGCCTTCGACGCGCCGTAGGCGGCGAGCGTGGCGCCACCCGCCCACGCGGCGCCCGAGGTCACCAGGACCACGGCCCCGCGCTTGCGCGCCACCATCGGGCCACCGAACCGGTAGGCGGCTTCGAGTACGGCCGTGCAGTTGCGCCGCACCAGTCCGAGGTGGGTGTCGAGATCCTTGTCGAGGAACGGCACGCTGCGGTCGTCGCTGCCGGCGTTGTACACGAACAGCCCGACCTCTAGCCCGGCGGTCGCATCCTCCAACTCTGCCAGGGCGGTTGAGGAGCTGAGGTCGAGCGCGACTGTACGGACCTCGACGTCGTACCGGGCCCGGATCTCGTCGGCCGACGCCTCCAGCACGGGCAGGCGCCGGGCCACCAGTACGACGTTCATCCCCTGGGCGGCCAGCCGGTGGGCGAACGCGGCACCCACCCCGTCCGACCCGCCGGCGATGACACCCCACGGCCCGTACTTGCTCGTGAGAGATTCAGCCACTTCGTACTCCTCATTTAGAATGCAGGTAATCGCGACAAAGACGTCAACAGAGCTATATGGGCGCTGAGTTCACAGCCCCGCGTCATGACGGCGGCCGTTGGAGAACCTTCTTCTCGACCGCATCCGACGACAGCACCGTCCCGATGATCCCAAGGTCCGCACCGGTGCTCCGCGCCACCTCGCGCACCACGGCGACGTCCTTGCTCATCAGATCCGCCAGCCGTACCGCCACCGAGTCGACCGACCCTCCACGGGCGACGACACCGAGCGCCCGACTGGCCCCGCTGCCATGCTGCAGCGCCGCGAGAATCACGTTCTCGTCGATGCCCAGCGACCCCGCCACCCGCACCGCGTCGACCGCGAGGCCGACCTGCGCCACGAACAGGGCGTTGTTGACGAGCTTGACCCGCTGACCGTTGCCGGCCGGTCCCACGAACAGAATGGGCGAGGCGTACGCCTCCAACAGCGGGCGTGTCTCCTCCAGTTGAGCCTCGTCCCCGCCGACCCACAGGGTGAGGCGACCCGCGGCGATGTCGTGCGGCCCGCCCGAGAGCGCGGCGTCCAGCACCCCGACACCACGCTCCGCCCCCGCCTCGAAGAGCAGCCGGGCGGTCTCGGGATCGGACGTGGTGTGCTGGACGAGCGTCGCCCCCGCCGACATGGCCGCGAGGGCACCGTCCGGGCCGAGACACACCGACCGCACCTGCTCGTCCGTCAGCACGACGACGAACACGGCGTCGGCACCGCGCACGGTCTCCTCGATCGTGTCGGCCCAACTCGCCCCGGCCTTCCGGGCGATGGCGCGAGTCTCGGGGCGGCGAGTGTGCATGGTGACGTCGTGACCGGCGGTCATCAGGCGGTCGACGATCGGCCGCCCCATCCGGCCCGACCCGATCACACCGATCCTCAACGCTCCTCCAAGGCAGTGGAGTTGGCGGCCGGTGCCAGCATCGCGCGGGGGCCCTCGGTGCCGTCGAGGTTGGCGTTGACCCGCTCGGCGATGCGCCAGCCGTCTGAAGTCCGCACCCAGCGCCAGGTGTTGGCGGAGACCTGGAACACCCAGAACCGGCCCGCGTCCGCGTCCCAGCGCAGATGAAGCGCATGACTGCGGCCGGTCGCGTGGTCGCCGTCGACGACCACGTGCGGCGCGGTCAGCACGTGACCGCAGCCGTTGTGGATCACACTCTGGTGCCCGGCGCCGTGGACCATGCCGACGATGCCGTCCCGGCCGTCCATCCGCAGGTGGGGGATCGCGTCGAAGACGCCGTCCTCGGTCCAGAGGGCGGCAGCGGCCTCTCCCGAACCGCTGTCGACCGCGGGCCCGTACTGGGCGACGAGCTGGGTGATCTCCACCTGGTCCTCCAAGGCGCGCACCTTCGCCGCCAACGACTCGACGGTGGCGCGCAGTTGGGCAAGTTCGTCCGTCTCGCTCATGGGTGTTCAGCTCCCTGGTACGACGATGATGCGGGCCGGCCCGTCGGCGTCCCGTGCGGCGTCGAGCGCGGCCGGCACCCCGTCGAGCCCGACGGTGTGGCCGAGCATCGGCCCGACATCGAGGCTCCCGGAGCAGACCGCCCGGAACGCCTCGTCCCAGTGGTCCATCGACGGGCCGCCCCCGAACTGGATGTTGATGCCTTTCCGCTTCGCGGTCAGGGTGTGCAGATGGTCGCCCTCCGGCGGACCCCCGACGGAGAAGATCCGGGTCCCGCGCTCGCAGCCCTTGATGATCGAGTCGAGAACACCCGGGACGCCGACGCACTCGAAGACGACACAACTCGACCGGCTGCCAACCGCGTTGCGCCACACCTCGTAAGGCGAGACCTCTGCGGGGTCGACGACCACGTCGGCGCCCATGGCCAGCGCGGTCGCGCGACGCGAGGCCACGAGATCGGCCGCCACGATCGGACCGACGCCGAGGTTCTTGAGCCGGCCGATCGCCGACAGGGCGATGGCGCCGCAGCCGATGACCAACGGCGCCTCGCTCGCGGACAGTTGGGCGCGGGACGCGGTCGACCAGCCCACCGAGATCGCGTCGGCGACACACACGATCTCGCTCGGCAGGTCCGACACCACGACCCGGGTGATGGCCTCGGTCAGCAGGAACAACTCCCCGAAGCCGCCGGGGGCTTCAGGGCTCTGGCCGATGATCCTGCGGCCCGCCGGGGTGGCCAGCACGGGCAGCGAACTCACCCGCGTCCCGACCGGGATCCGGCGCTCGGTGCCGGGGCCGTAGTCCACGACCTCGGCGCAGTACTCGTGACCCATCACGATGTCGACGTCCTGGTCGTACGTCGACATGCCGCTGTCGTCGTCGGCGCCCGCCTCCGGATGGTCCATGAAGTGCAGATCCGACGCGCAGATCCCGCATGCCAGGGATCGGACGAGGAGTTGGCCCGGTCCGGGGACCGGATCGTCGACGGTCCGCGCCTCGACGCTCCCGCCCCGCAGCACAGCAGCACGCATCAGACTCTCCTCCGCACTCCGAAGTCCGTCCCCTTCGGACTGTAGCCACACAGAGGCAATTACAGAAGACGGTCTCCTATAATTAGAAGAACGCGGAGCACCGCCCGGTCACTACAATCACGGCATGGCAGAACCGCGCCGCGCCCCGGGCCGTCCACGGGACACGAGCATCAACGAACGGGCCCTCGCGGCGACGCGCGAACTCCTCGTCCAGCGCGGCTTCGACGCGACGACGATCCAGGCGGTGGCGGAGCACTCCGGCGTGCACGCCTCTGCGATCTACCGCCGTTGGCCGTCCCGGATCGAGCTGATCGAGGAGGCCACGTTCCCCGGGCTCAGCCCGCTGAGCGTCCGCCCGACGGGGGACCTCCGTCGTGATCTACGCCGGTTCGTGCGCGCCTACTTGGCGGCCTTCGGCGCGCCCGCGGCCCGCGCCGCCGCGGCCGGTCTGTTCGCGCACTCCCAGACGTCGACCACGCCCCGGCCGCCGGAGATGCTGCTGCGCGTGTCGGCGCGACCGCAGTTCCAGGACATCCTGCGCGCCGCGCCGACCGGGACCGTCGACCCCGCCGTGGACCCGGACGACGTCTTCGACATGCTCCTCGGCGCCGTCCTGACCCGCACCCTCCTGTCCACGGTCACGGCCCGCAACCGCCCGGTCGAGCGCACGGTCGACATGATCCTGCGGATGCTACGGCCCCTCGACGGCCCGGAGTGACCAACTCCCGCTGACTGCCCGGGCGTTGGCGTCAGCGGCGTTCGTCGCGGAACACCTTCCCGCCCTTCATCACGAACCGGACGTCCGCCATCACGGAGACGTCCTCCAGCGGATTGCCCGGCACCGCGATCAGGTCGGCGAGCAGTCCTTCCGCGATACGGCCCCGGTCGTCGGCGTCGATCAGCTCCGCCGCGTTGACGGTCGCCGCCTGGAGTGCCTCCAGCGGGGTCATCCCGCGGTCGACCAGGGCGATCAGCTCCTGGGCGCCGCGGCCGTGCGGGATCGCCGGCGCGTCCGTGCCCAGCGCCATCCGGACACCCGCCTTGCCGGCCCTGGCCACCACCGTCTTCGCCCGGGGGAAGATCTCGGCGGCCTTCTCCTTCAGCTCGGGCGCGGCATGGGACATGTCCATCCCGTCGATGAGAGCGGTGGTCGGCACCAGGAAAGTGCCGCGCTCCGCCATCAGCGCGATGGTGTCGTCGTCCAGCAGGAAGCCGTGCTCGATGCAGTCGATGCCCGCCTCCACCGCGTGCCGGACGGCATCGGCCCCATGGGTGTGGGCCGCCACCTTCAGTCCGCGCCGGTGCGCCTCGTCGACGATGGCGCGCAGTTCCTCGTCGGAGTAGTGCTGCGCGCCGGGGGTGCCGGTGTGGGACATGACGCCCCCGGACGCGCAGACCTTGATGAGCCGAGCGCCGTGCTTGATCTGGTAGCGGACGGCCTTGCGCACCTCGTCGACGCCGTTGGCAATGCCCTCTTCCAGGGAGAGAGGCATGATTCCGGGGGCGTACGCGGCGAACATCGTGGGGTCGAGATGCCCGCCGGTGGGGGTGATGGCGTGTCCGGCGGGCACGATGCGCGGGCCGTCGATCCAGCCGGCGTCGATGGCCTTGGCCAGCGCGACGTCCAGCAGATAGCCGCCCGTCTTCACGAACAGGCCGAGGTTGCGGACCGTGGTGAACCCCGCTCGCAGGGTCCGCCGGGCGTTGCCGACCGCGCGGAGCATCCGCAGCGGGGGATCGTCCTGGACGGGGGAGAACGCGAGCGTCTCGCCCCGGCCGCCCATCAGGAGGTTGACCTCCATGTCCATGAGCCCGGGCAGGAGAGTCACGTCGCCGAGGTCGAGAACCTCGTTCTCCCCGTCACTCTCGCCTGCGCTGCCGCCGGTGTGCGTGATGCGGTCGCCCTCGACCGTGATCAGCCCCGGGGACTCGAACTCGCCCGTCTCCACGTGCAGTACACGCGCCGCTCTGAGCGTGAGCACGACCGGTCAGACCTTCGGCTCGACGACGAGGTCCATGTAGGCGGCCCCACTGTCCGGCACCCGGGCCTGCTTCCAGACCTCGACCGGGAACGACACGTTCACCAGGGAGAACATCAGGAGGAGCAAGTTGCGCTCCTGCTCCGGGAGTTCGGAGAGCGGGAACTTGTCGAGGTGGTCGGAGGCCTGTTCCAGCAGCGGGAACGCGGCGTCGTAGAAGGCCTGCATTTCCTCCATGGAGCTGGCCAGGCGCTTGCTGTAGCGGTCGCGCTCGGACTCCAGGACCCACTCGCTGAACGGCTCGAGTGCCGCGAACTCACTGGGCAGCATCGGTGTGCTCCTTGACGTAGTCGGCGACCGTCTTGTGCAGATGGCGGAGCAGCAACTCCTGGTCGCAGAGCGGGAATTCGGTGACGACCCGGCTCTTGAGCATCGTCTGGGTGGCTTCGAGGGTGTTGCCGTCCTGGAGCGCGTACTCCTTGAACGTCACCGCCGCCAGCTCCTGCTTCAGCCGCTCGCGCGCCGTTTTGGCGGGCACGAAGTACAGGTTGGCCTCGAAGAGGTGCTTGTCCACCGCCGTCGGCCAGTAGTGGTACGTCAGATACCAGCCCGGCTTCCAGATCAGCAGGGTCATGTTCGGGAAGAACTCGAAGGAGTCGTTGCCCCACGCGCGGTGCCGGCCCGGGTTGAGGCCCGTCGGCAGATTGTCCAGGCCCTCGATGTCGGGTGCCTCCCACGGCCCGAACAGGCCGCTGCGCAGGACCCGTTCGATCGGCTTGACGATCGTCAGGTCCTTGGGCGGGGACATGCCTCCCCAGGAGGAGATCATCGAGTGCGGGGAGTGGATCTCGTAGTGCAGCGCCTCGTACCCGACGTTGAAGAGCTTGTCGGCCTCGTCCTTGACGGCCTGCTTCATGTGCAGGACGGGCGCGTGGTAGAACTCCGCGAACGCGTCGATGAACAGCTTCCAGTTGCTGCCGATCTCCGCCTTGTAGGTGAAGACCTCGGTCATCTCGTGGAAGGGGTAGCCCTCCAGGCCCTTGGCGAACTCGCCCAAGTACTCCTTGAGCGGCTGGGCTTCGGGGTCGAGGTTGACGAAGATGAACCCCTCCCAGACCTCGCAGCGGACCAGCTTGAGGCCGTAGTCGGCCTTGTCCAGGTCGAAGAACTCCTTCTCCTGCTGGACGAAGGTCAGATCGCCGTCGAGGCTGTAGCGCCAGGCGTGGTACTTGCAGGTGAACTGGCGGCAGGTGCCCTTGACCTCCTCGCCCGGGTAGTCGTTCCACACGAGCTTGTTGCCGCGGTGGCGGCAGACGTTGTGGAAGGCGCGGATCTCCTTGTCCTTGCCCCGCACGATCACCAGTGAGGTGTCGGCGACGGCCAGCTCCTTCGTGAAGTAGCTGCCGACCTTGGGGACTTGCTCGACCCGGCCGACGTTCAGCCAGGTCTTCTTGAAGATCGCTTCCTTCTCGGCCTCGTAGTACGCGGGGTCGATGGAGTCCTCGTAGTTCACCGGGCTGGTGCCCAGCTCGGGGTAGTTCTCGGTCCAGCTCCCGGCCTCGGGCTTGGTGAAGTGCGGCATGGGATCACCCCTCTCGTTTGTGAGAATACCATTCTCGTTTCGGGAAACTGAAGTTCTCTTCCGAGATCACGGGGTCGAGTTCCACGCCGAAGGTGTTGAGGGCCATCGTGAGCATCGTGTAGGCGCCGATCGTGAACACCAGGTCCATCAGCTGGTGTTCGTCCAGGTCGGCGGCGAGCGCGGCGTAGGTCGCGTCCGACAGGCCCGAGTCGGTGTCCAGTTCGTCCACGGCCCGGTTGAGCAACGTGTCGGCGCCCGTGCGGACTTCGTCGATCTCGGCCTCGGTCACCCCACCCTTCCGGGCGATCAGGACATGGCTCGCCCACTCGTACCTGCTGCCCCGCCGCCAGGCCACCCGCAGGACGGCCAGCTCGCGGACGCGCACCGGAAGGGTCGTGGTGTTGAGGTGCATGTTGAACGTCAGGAACGCCCGGGCCAGGGCCGGATGCCGCTGGAAGATCCCGAGAATGTTGGCCTGCGGCAGCTTCCGCGGATGGTTGATGACGGAGAACAGGTCGTGGTCCCAGTCGTCGTACGGCACCGGGGCGATGCGAACGCCGTTCTCGGCGGCGGTGTCGTGGTGCGGACCATGCTCACCGTGCCTGCTGTGCTCACCGCGCTCGGTGGCCGTCTCGTCGGGTCCGTCGTGTTCGCTCCGCTCGCTCACGTGTTCCGCCCGCCGTTGACGCCCAGGATCTGGCCGGTGATGTAGCCGGCCTCCTCGGAGGCGAGGAAGGCGCAGGCCGCGGCGATGTCCTCCGGGCGCCCGACCCGCCGTACCGGAGTGCGCTGGATGTGCTCCTCGACCGTCCCGCCGAGCAGTTGGCGCTCCTCCGAGCGGCGCAGCATGGGCGTGTCGATGAAGCCCGGCGGCACCGCGTTGACGGTGATGCCCTGCGGACCCAGCTCCAGGGCCAGCGCCTTGGTCAGCCCGTTGACCGCCGACTTCGCGGCCACGTAGTGCGTCATGAAGGGCTGGCCGGACTGCGCGCTGGACGAGGAGATGTTGACGATCCGGCCCCAGCCGGCCTCCACCATGTCCGGCAGGACGGCCTGTACGCAGTGGAAGACGCCGTGCAGATTGACGTCGATGACCCGCTGCCAGGCCTCGAAGGTGAGGTTGGCGAAGCGCTTGTAGCCCTCCATTCCGGCCGCGTTGACCAGGACCGTGACCGGGCCGAGCTGCTCGCGGATCTCGGTCAGCGCCTCGTCCACCTGGGCCCGGTCGGAGACGTCGGCCTTCCGGGAGAAGCCCCTGTCGGACGGGTTGAGGTCGAGGGTGGCGACCTGGAGACCGTCGGCCTCCAGGCGCTGTGCGATGGCTTGTCCGATGCCGGAGCCGCCGCCTGTGACGAGGGCTGTCCTCATGCCGGAACCCCCTTCGTCTCGATCATGAAAATCTCCCTTCCAGATCTGAGAAGCGTATTCTCGTCTCCGGTGCTTCCGGAAGTCCCGCGCAGGCGGGGGCTGTTCGCCGCGCTCCGTGGGTCTGTCAGCAAGTCGTCAGGATGACATTCTCGCTGCCGGATGGTTGATTCGCGTATAAGGAGAATGTAGTTTCCGCTTCATTGGAGCAAGCCGCCCATCCATGCGAGGAGAACAGGATGCGGTTCCAGGACAAGGTGGCGATCGTCACCGGAGCGGGACAGGGAATCGGCGAGGACTACGCCCGGGCGCTGGCCGCCGAGGGAGCACGGGTCGTGGTCGCCGACATCAACGAGGAGCAGGGACAGCGGGTCGCCAAGGAACTGGACTCCGCGCTCTTCGTCAAGGTCGACGTCGGAGACCCCGCCTCGGCCGACGCGCTGGCCGCCGCCACCGTCGCCGAGTTCGGCCGCATCGACTACCTGATCAACAACGCTGCGATCTACCACAGCATGCGGCGCGAGGGCCTGACCACCGTCGACCTCGACTACCTCAACCGCTTCATCCAGGTGAACCTGATGGGCGCCCTCTACGTCACCCGGGCCGTCGTCCCGCACCTGACCGAGGGCGCCGCGATCGTCAACCAGTCCTCCGCCGCCGCCTACATGGCCAGCGGCTACTACGGCCTGGCCAAGATCGGTATCAACCACCTCACCGCCTCGCTCGCCGCCGAACTCGGCGGCCGGGGCATCCGCGTCAACGGCATCGCCCCCGGCCCCACCGACACCGAGGCCACCGCCACCGTCGTGCCGGTCGAGTTCCAGCAGCGGATGACCCAGGCCCTGGCCATCAAACGGATGGGTACACCAGGCGACTTGACCCCCACCGTGCTGTTCCTGCTCTCCGACGACGCCGGGTGGCTCACCGGCCAGACCATCAGCGTGGACGGCGGACAGGTGGTGCGGCTGTGACCCGCCTGCTCATCGACGGCCAACTCGTCGACGGGGAGCGGACGTTCCCCTCCCTCAACCCCGCGACCGGCGAGGTCTACGGCCACGCGCCCGACGCCACCACCGCCCAGGCCGAGGCAGCCGTAGCCGCCGCCCGCACCGCCTTCGACACCACCGCCTGGTCGACGGACGTGCAGCTGCGCATCCGCTGTCTCGACCAGCTGCACCAAGCGCTCACCGACCACGTCGAGGAGCTGCGCGAGCTGACCATCGCCGAGGTCGGCGCGCCCCGCATGCTCACCTACGGCCCCCAACTCGATGACCCCGTCAAGCTGGTGCGCTTCTACGCGGACCTGCTGCGCAAGTACCCGCTGACCGAGGAGCTCGGCGAGTCCGAGAGCCGCGGCCAGCGGCACCGGCGCTGGGTGGAGAAGGAGGCCGCCGGGGTCGTAGCGGCGATCATCGCCTACAACTACCCGAACCAACTCGCCCTGGCCAAGCTCGCCCCCGCGCTCGCGGCCGGCTGCACGGTCGTCCTCAAGGGCGCCCCGGACACCCCGCTGACGACCCTGTTCCTCGGTCAACTCATCGCGGAACACACGGACATACCGCCCGGCGTGGTCAACGTCCTGACCTCCTCCGGCGCCGACGTCGGCGAGACGCTCACCACGCACCCCGACGTCGACATGATCACCTTCACCGGGTCCACCGCGACCGGCCGCCGCATCATGGAGGCCGCGAGCCGTACGGTGAAGAAGGTCTTCCTGGAACTCGGCGGCAAGTCCGCCATGATCGTCCTCGACGACGCCGACTTCGCCACCGCCGCCATGTTCGCGGCCGGCACCATCTGCTCCCACTCCGGGCAGGGTTGCGCGCTCACCTCACGGCTGCTCGTGCCCAGGGAGCACCACGACGAGATCGTCGCCATGGTCGCGGCGGGCCTCGGCCGCATCCCGCTCGGCGACCCCGCCGACCCCAAGACCTTCGCGGGCCCGCTCATCAGCGAGCGCCAGCGCGAGAAGGTCGACGGCATGGTCGAGAGGGCCGTGGCGGCAGGCGCGAACCTCGTTACCGGAGGCGAGAAGATCGATCCCGGCTTCTTCTACAAGCCGACCCTCCTCAGCAACGTCGACCCGGACAGCGAGATCGCCCAGGACGAGGTTTTCGGCCCCGTCCTCGTGGTGATTCCGTACGACGACGATGACGACGCCGTCAAGATCGCCAACAACTCCATCTTCGGCCTCTCCGGCGGCATCCAGAGCGCCGACGACGAACGGGCCATCGCGCTGGCCCGCCGGATCCGCACCGGCACCTTCAGCATCAACGGCGGCAACTACTTCGCCGCGGACGTGCCCTTCGGCGGCTACAAGCAGTCGGGCATCGGGCGCGAGAGCGGGGTGGCCGGTCTGGAGGAGTTCCTGGAGTACAAGGCGTTCGCGGTCGTGGTCCGGTCATGATGCCGCTCGAAGGCATCCGCGTCCTCGAGGTCGCCATGTACGGCTTCGTGCCCTCGGCGGGAGCCGTCCTCTCCGACTGGGGAGCGGACGTCATCAAGGTCGAGCACGCCGTTACCGGCGACCCGCAACGCGGTCTCCGGCAGACCGGCACGATGCGCGTCGAGGGCGACCCCAACCCCAACGTCGAGCACGCCAACCGAGGCAAGCGCAGCCTCGGCCTCGACATCTCCCGCCCCGAGGGAAAGGACGTTCTCTACGACCTCGCCCGGCGCGCGGACGTGTTCCTGACCAGCTTCCTTCCCGGTCACCGGGAGCGGTTCGGCATCGACGTCGACGACATCCGTAGCGTCAATCCCCGCATCATCTACGCCCGGGGCAGCGCCTTCGGCCCGCGGGGAGCGGAGGCGGGGAAGGGTGGCTACGACATGACGGCGTTCTGGGCCCGCGCCGGCACCGCCGCGAGCATCACCCCCGAAGGCACCGACGGCATCATCAACCCGCCCGCACCGGCCTACGGCGACACGATCTCCGGCACCAACCTCGCCGGCGGTATCGCGGCCGCGCTCCTGAAACGTGAGCGCACCGGCGAACCCTCGGTCGTGGACGTCTCCCTGCTCGGCAGCGGACTGTGGGCGATGGGCCACGCCACCGCGCTCTCCCTGCACCTCGGCAAGCCCTGGATCCCGCCGCCCGTCGGCACCCACGGCTCCGTCACCAACCCTCTGTCCGGGCTGTACGAGACCTCCGACGGCCACCATCTGGCGTTCGTCATGATGCAGCCCGGCAAGTTCTGGGCCGATGTGTGCCGGCACATCGACCGCCCCGAACTCGCCGACGACCCCCGCTTCGACACGGCCGAGAACCTCATTTCCAACACCGCCGAGGCCGTCAAGATCCTGCGCGAGGTCATCGCCACCCGCACCCTCGCGGAGTGGAGCAGGCGCTTCACCACCCTGGCCGGGCCGTGGGCCCCGGTACAGGACTCCCTGCAAGTGGGCGACGACCCGCAGATCAGAGCGAACGAGTACCTCCTGCAGGCCGGAGAGCTCGAACTGGTCGCCAGCCCCGTGCAGTTCGACGTGCACGCCCCACAACTCGGGCCCGCACCCGAGTTCGCCGCCCAGACCGAGGAGATCCTCCTCGAACTGGGCCTGGACTGGGACCGCATCATCGCGCTCAAGGCGGCGGGCGCGGTCACCTGATCACCCGACAGCGGGACTCATTCTCAACGAGGAGAACCGATGAGACGCTTGCTCATCCCCGCGCTCGTCCTGGCCCTCGCGGCCGCGGCCGGATGCTCCGGCCGCACCAAGTCCGCGGACACCAGCAGCCCTTCCACCACCGGAGCCGCCGACACCGCCACCGCGGACTTCGGCACGCTGAAGTCCGTGTGCGGGAAGGGGACGGCCAAGACCGTCACCAGTCAGGGCGTCACCGCCTCCGACATCAAGGTCGGGGTCTTCTCCGACGTCGGGTTCACCAAGAACCCGGAGTTCGAGAACGCGGCGAAGGTCTTCACCTCCTGGTGCAACGCCGCCGGCGGCATCAACGGACGCAAGATCACGCCCGAGACGCACGACGCCCAGCTCATGCAGGTCAACCAGCAGATGATCTCGGCCTGCCGCACCGACTTCTTCGAGGTCGGCGGCGGCGCGGCCCTCGACGGCCTCGGCGTCAAGACCCGGCTGAAGTGCCTGCTCCCCGAGTTCCCGGCTCAGGTCACCTCCGAGGTCGGCGCCGATCTCCAGGTCATGACCCAGGGGGCCTCGTCCGGGTACGCGCCCTACGCCGGTTACTACTCCTGGCTGTTGAAGGAGGCTTACCCCTCGTCGGCGAGCGGCGTCGGCATCATCACCGGGGACGTGCCCGTCACCAAGGTCATCGCCGCCCAGGACAAGGAAGTCCTCACGGCGATGGGCGGCAAGGTCACCTACTCCGACCTCTACCCCGCGCAGGGCGTCTCCGACTGGACGCCGTACGCCCAGTCCATCAAGACGAAGAAGGTCAAGGGCCTTGTGTTCCTGGGGGACTTCACCCAGCTGGCGAAGCTGGAGCAGGCGCTCACGAACATCGACTACAAGCTCGACTGGGTCGACGCCAACAACAACGCCTACGGCCCCGCGTTCCTCAAGCTGGCCGACACCGCGCTGAGTTCGCAGACCAACTTCGCGAGCATCGACGGGACTTACCCGCTGGAGAAGGCGGACGACAACCCGGCGACCAAGGAGATGGTCGCCCTGTTCAAGAAGTACGCGCCCGACGCGCAGATCACCCTGCCCGCCGTGCACGCCTTCTCCACCTGGCTGCTGTTCGCCACCTCGGCCCGTGACTGCGCGGAACTGACCCGGAGTTGTGTCCTGGCGAACGCCAAGAAGCAGACCGAGTGGACCGGGGGAGGGCTCCAGGCCCCGGTGAACCTGACCAAGCCCGACGAGCCCGTGAAGTGCTTCAACGTCGAGAAGGCCACCACCAGCGGCTGGGTCCCCGCCGACTTCAAGCCGACCGACGGCGCCTACCGCTGCGACGCGCCCGTCTACAAGTACAAGGGCAACTACGGCAAGCCGCCGACGCTCGCCGATGTCGGCAAGTCGCTCGCCGACCTCAAGTAGCCACGCCACGCCACCCGTTCACCACGGAGTTCAGCACGGCGTTCACCACGGCAGGAAGGAAGGACCGTGAAGGTACGAGTCGACCCGGAGCGCTGCCAGGGCCACACGCTCTGCGCGATGCGCGCTCCGGACACCTTCGAACTCAGCGAGATCGACGGACACTCCTCGGTCGTCCAGGAAGAAGTCCCCGCCGACCAGGAGTCGGCCGTCCGCGAGGCGGTCCTGTCCTGTCCGGAACGGGCGATCTCCCTCATCTCCTGAACCCCCACCTCATCCACCGAGCAGGAGAGGACTCCGCATGACCACGGAAGACGCGGCCGTCGACGACGACGCCGGCCGCAAGCACCCCCAGGTGCACTTCGACCGGCACACACCCGACTACCGCGACCGGTTCGAGGACATCACCCACGAGCTGCACGGGCAGTGCCCGATCGCCTGGACGGAGACCCACGGCGGCCACTGGGTCGCCAGCGGCAACCGCGAGGTCTTCGAACTCGCCAGGTCCGCCGAGTTCCTCTCCAACGACCATGACGTGAAAGGGGAACGGCGCGGCTACAAGGGCATCTCCATCCCCCCGCCGCCCCGCGCCCGGGAGGCCCAGGGCGGCTTCCTGGAGATGGATCCGCCGGACCAGCGCTACTACCGGCAGACCCTCAACCCGTATCTGTCGCCCGCGGCCATCCAGCGCTGGATCCCGTTCGTCGACGAGATCGTGCGCGCCAGCATCGACGAGAAGATCGAGTCCGGGCGCATCGACTTCGTCGACGACCTCGCCAACATCGTCCCGGCCGTGCTCACGCTGGCGATGATGGGCATCCCGGTCGAGCGCTGGACCATCTACAACGAACCGGCCCACGCCTCCGTCTACACACCCCCCAACTCCCCTGACCGGGAAAGGGTGTTGGAGCTGAGCCGCAAGATGGGCATGGACCTCATGGGCCAGCTCATGGAGATCCGCAAGGCACCCCGCCCGGGTCTGGTGGACGCGCTGGTCCGCGCCGACCTCAACGGCCGCAACCCGGACGACGGCGAACTCCTCGGCGTACTGGCCCTGTTGATCGGCGGCGGCTTCGACACCACCACCGCGCTCACCGCCCACGCCCTCGAATGGCTCTCGCAGAACCCGGAGGAACGCGCCCGGCTCAGCCGCGACCGGAAGACCCTGCTGGACTCCGCCACCGAGGAGTTCCTGCGCTTCTACACCCCGGCCCCCGGCGACGGACGCACCTTCTCCGCCGACTGCGAGATCGCCGGCACCGAGTTCAAGGAGGGCGAACGCCTCTGGCTCTCCTGGGCGATGGCCAACCGCGACCCGTCGGTCTTCCCCGACCCCGACACGATCGACATGGAACGCAAGGGCAACCGGCATAGCAGCTTCGGCCTCGGCATCCACCGCTGCATCGGCTCCAACGTGGCCCGCACGGTGTTCAAGCGGATGGTGACGGCCGTCCTCGACCGGATGCCGGACTACGCGTGCGACCCCGAAGGTGCCGTGCACTACGAGACCATCGGTGTCATCCAGGGCATGCGCCACCTCCCCGCGACCTTCACCCCGGGCAAGCGGCTCGGCGCCGGACTCGACGAGACCCTCGCCGAACTCCAGAAGGCCTGCGACGAACAGCGCCTCGCCGAACCGGTCACCGTCCGCACGGCGAAGGCACGGATCGGCACATGAACTCCCCAACCCGCCCGGGGCCGTTGGTCACGGAGGAGAACGCGTTCTTCTGGGCCTCCGGCGCGGACGGCCGGCTGCGGCTGGCGGAGTGCGGGTCGTGCGTGGCCCTCATCCACCCGCCGCAGCCGGTCTGCCGGTACTGCCACGGGCACGACATCGGCGTCCGGGCCGTCTCCGGCCGCGCGACGCTGATCGGCTTCACCGTCAACCACCGCTTCGCCCTGCCCGGCCTGCCCGCGCCCTATGTCGTGGCCCAGGTCGCCATCGAGGAGGACCCCCGGGTCCGGCTCACCACCAACGCCGTCCAATGCGCCCCGGACGAGCTGGAGTTGGGCATGCGGATGGAGGTCGTCTTCGAACAGGTCGAGGACGCCTGGCTGCCCCTGTTCCGCCCCGCCCGCGACCGTCCGGCCACCGACCCGCTGCCGCTCGCAGAGGTCGAGACCCACCAACTCGCCCGCCGCGTACGGCCGATGGTGACCACGGAGAAGTTCGAGGACAAGGTCGCGATCACCGGCATCGGCATGTCCGAGATCGGCCGCCGCCTCCTGGTCCCCCCGGTGTCCCTGACCGTCCAGGCCTGCGAACGCGCCATCGCCGACGCCGGCCTCACCGTCGCCGACATCGACGGCCTCGCCACCTACCCGGGCGCCGGAGCGGCCTACGGCGGCTTCGGCGAAGGAGGCGTCACCGCCCTGGAGTCCGCCCTCGGCCTGGAACCCACCTGGTACAACGGCGGCAGCGAGACCTTCGGCCCCTGCGGCTCCCTCATCTCGGCCATGCTCGCTGTCGCGGGCGGCCTGGCCCGCCATGTGCTGTGCTTCCGTACGGTCTGGGAGGCGTCGTACGGCGACCTCGTGCGCCGCGGCCGGATCGCGCAGGACCCACAGCGCCAACTGGACGGCTGGATGAAGCCGTTCGGAGCGATCTCGGCCGCCCACACCCTCGCGCAGAACGCCCAACGCCACTTCCACCGCTACGGCACCACCCGCGAGACCCTCGGCTGGATCGCCCTCAACCAACGGGCCAACGCGGCGCTCAACCCCACGGCGGTCTACCGCGACCCGATGACGATGGACGACTACCTCAACGCCCGCCCCATCACCACCCCGTTCGGCCTCTACGACTGTGACGTTCCCTGTGACGGGGCGGTCGCCGTGATCGTGTCGGCGGTGGACGCGGCCCGGGACCTCGCCCAACCACCCGTCTACGTCGAGGCAGTTGGGACCCAGATCCTGGAACGGCTCGAATGGGACCAGAGCACACTCACCCACGAACCCCAAGTCCTCGGCCAGTCCGCCCACTTGTGGTCCCGCACCGCGCTGCGCCCCCAAGATGTCGACGTGGCCGAGCTGTACGACGGCTTCACCTTCAACTGCCTCTCCTGGCTGGAGGGGTTGGGGTTCTGCGGCATCGGCGAGGCCAAGGACTTCCTGGACGGAGGCAAGAACATCGCACGGGACGGCGTACTGCCCCTGAACACCCATGGCGGACAGCTCTCCCACGGCCGCACCCACGGCATGGGACTGGTCCACGAGGCGATCACCCAACTGCGCGGCACGGCCGGGGCACGGCAGGTCGCCGGAGCGCGGGTCGCGGTGGCGAGCAGTGGCGGACTCACCCCGAGCGGCGTCATCCTCTTCCGGGCGGACGGATGAACTCCCGTACCACGGAGGTCGTTTCGCGCGTCGTCGACGTCGACGGCATCCCCATGTCCGGGCTGCTGTGCGAGGTCCGCGACCCGCGCGCGGTCGTCGTCGCCCTGCACGGGGGAGCGGTGACGTCGGGCTACTTCGACTACCCGGACCAGCCCCGGCTGTCCCTCCTGCGCACCGCGGCGGCACTGGACTTCACGGTCGTCGCCATCGACCGTCCCGGATACGGCAGTTCGGCCCCGCACAGCGAGACCATGGCGTCCCCCGCGCGGCGCGTCGACCTCGCCTACGCGGCGGTGGACCGACTGCTGGCCTCGCGTCCGCGCGGGGCGGGACTGTTCCTCTGGGCCCACTCGATCGGCTGCGCCCTGGGCGTGCACATGGCCGGCGACGAACGCCGGAACGACCTTCTCGGCCTGGAGATCGCCGGTACCGGACGCCACCACGCTCCCGGCGCCGTCGAGATCCTCGACTTCCGGCGGCGTGACCCGGCCGTGCCGCGACGGTCCGGACCCGGCCT
This sequence comes from Streptomyces sp. NRRL F-525, assembly GCF_000716605.1. Lineage (GTDB taxonomy): Bacteria > Actinomycetota > Actinomycetes > Streptomycetales > Streptomycetaceae > Streptomyces. The sequence continues at coordinate 102,845 of NZ_JNXE01000017.1, forward strand.
GCGCGACCTGCTGTGGGAACCGTCGCGCCTGTACCCGGACGAGGTCGTCGGCGCCCCTCGTATCCAGTCACCCGGGCCGCCGTACGAGTCGACCGTCGCCCGCCGCTGGCCACGGGAGTTCGCCGAAGTCGCCGCCCGTGTACGGATTCCCGTCCACTACACGCTCGGCGACCACGAACGCGTGTGGAGCTCCGGGCCCGAGGCCATGGCCGACATCGCGAGCCTGTTCACCGGCTCCCCGCGGGTCGTCACCGACGAACAGGCCGACAGCGGCCACAACTTGAGCATCGGGCACACCGCGACCGGATACCACCTGAAGATCCTCTCGTTCGTCGAGGAGTGCGTTCTCGCGTCCGAGAACGGCGGATACGACAACGACGGGATCGACCGTCTCCCGAGGAGGGCCGGATGAGTGACGCCGACGTCGCGGTACTGCTGCTCGTACGCGTGGTCGTAGGACTGGTCATGATCATGCACGGGCTCAACCACTGGCGCGGCGGCGGCCGGATCGAGGGCACCGCCCGCTGGTTCACCGGACTCGGCCTGAGACAGGGCGTGTTGCAGGCCTGGGCGAGCGTGCTCACCGAGGTCGGCGCGGGCGTTCTCCTTGTCCTGGGCCTGCTCACCCCGCTGGCCTGCGCCGCCGTGATCTCCGTGATGCTGGTCGCGGGTCTGCTCGCCCACCGGCCCAACGGGTTCTTCGTCTTCAAGGACGGCTACGAGTACGTCCTCACGCTCGCCGTCGTCGCCCTGGCCCTCGCGGTGCTGGGCCCGGGCCGCTGGTCCCTCGACCACGCGGCCGGTATCGACCTGACCGGCTGGACCGGCGGCGGCATCGCGCTGGGCGTGGCCGTGGTGGCGACCGGGGGACTGCTGGGCACGTTCTGGCGACCGGAGCCGAAGGCTGGAGCAGGGCCCGAAGCCGACGCGGATCCCGAAGCCGACGCCGGGTCCAAAGCGGGCGCCGAGCCTCAGAGCGCCGTCGCGGATCCGGCACCCGAGCACACCCCCGAGTCGGTCGATCAGGAGGCCCGCTGATGCGCGTCGGATTCATCGGGCTTGGCAGCCAGGGCGCTCCCATGGCGCGCCGGATCGTCGAGGCGGGCTTCGCCACCACGCTCTGGGCGCGCCGCCCGGCCACGCTCTCCCCGTTCGCGGACACGGCGGCTCAGCGGGCCACGTCCCCTGTCGAACTGGCCGCCGCCAGCGACCTGGTGTGCGTCTGTGTCGTCGACGACGCCGATGTCGAACAGGTCGTCACGGGCGAGCAGGGCGTGCTGCGAGGGCTGCGCCGGGGCGGGGTGATCGCCGTACACAGCACCGTCCATCCCGACACCTGCCGACGGCTCGCCGAGCGCGCCGAGGTGCACGGTGTCTCCGTCGTCGACGCACCCGTCAGCGGCGGCGGAAGCGCGGCCGCCGAGGGGCGCCTGCTGGTGATGACGGGCGGCGAGTCCGGCACGGTCGCCTACTGCCGCAAGGTGTTCGAGACGTTCGGCGATCCGGTCGTCCACATGGGCCCGCTCGGCTCGGGACAGATCGCCAAACTCCTCAACAACCTGTTGTTCACCGCCAACTTGGCGACCGCGGCGGACACACTGTCCCTGGCACCGGAGTTCGGCATCGACCGAGGCGCCCTCGCCGAAGTCGTCCTCCACGGCAGCGCATCGAGCTTCGCGCTCGAACGCGTGAAGGCCGCGGGCGGCACGCTCGACCGTCTCGCTGAACGCGCCGGACCGCTGCTCCGTAAGGACGTGAGGCTGCTGGCCGACCTCGCCGACACGGCGGGCGCCGCGACGGGCACGGTCCTGACGGCGGCCGACGCGGCCCTCGACCGTATGGGACAGGGACGTCTGACGGCACCCACAACTCCCGCTCCATGAAAGCGAAAACGACCTTCTCGCCACCGGAGAACATTGATATCGTCGCTCGTCGTCAGACTGGTGACGGAAGGGAACCGTGCACACCGTGAAGGACTTCGAGGCGATCGACTTCTTCCAGGACGACGAAGTCGTCGCGGACCCCTATCCCTACTTGGCGGCCCTGCGCGGGAAGTGCCCGGTGCAACGCGAGAGCCACCACGACGTGACGATGGTGACCGGGTACGACGAGGCGATCCAGGTCCTCAACGACTCCGACACCTACTCGTCCTGTCTCTCGGTGACCGGCCCCTTCCCCGGGTTCCCGGTCCCGCTCGTGGGGGACGACGTGAGCGCGCTGATCGAGCAGTACCGCGACCAGCTCCCGATGAGCGACCAGTTGCCGACGCTGGACCCGCCCATGCACACGGACCACCGCGGACTGCTCATGCGGCTGATCACCCCGCGCCGCCTCAAGGAGAACGAGGCGTCGATGTGGCACCTCGCCGACGCCCAGCTGGACGCGTATCTCGCCGCCGGCGAGGGCGACTTCATCAGCGGGTTCGCCGGTCCGTTCACCCTGAGGGTCATCGCCGATCTGCTCGGTGTGCCCGACGAGGACCGCAACACGTTCGTCGAGGGCCTCGAGCACCAGCCGCGGGGCGGCATCGGGAGCACGGACGGCGAGGTGGCGCACTCGCCGCTGGAGTACCTGTACGGGCAGTTCTCGGCCTATGTCGAGGAGCGCCGCCGCGAACCCCGCGAGGACGTGATCACGGGTCTCGCCACCGCGAAGTTCGCCGACGGCTCGACCCCCGACGTCGCCGACGTGGCCCGCGTGGCCACCAACCTCTTCGCGGCCGGCCAGGAGACCACCGTCCGGCTGCTGAGCAACGCGCTCAAGCTGATCGCCGAAGACCCCGATCTGCAGCGGCTGTTGCGCACCGAGCGCGACCGCATCCCGAACTTCATCGAGGAGACGCTGCGCACCGAGAGCCCCATCAAGGGCGACTTCCGGCTCTCCCGCGTCCCGTCCACGGTCGGCGGCGTCGACATCCCCGCCGGCACCACCCTCATGGTCCTCAACGGCGCCGCGAACCGCGACCCGCGCCACTTCGAGGACCCGGAGACCTTCGACCCGGCCCGCGCCAACGCCCGCCACCACCTCGCGTTCGGCCGCGGCCCCCACACCTGCCCCGGCGCCCCGCTCGCCCGCGCCGAGGCCCGGGTGGGCATCGAGCGCATGCTCGACCGTACGACGGACATCAGGATCTCGGAGAGCGTGCACGGCCCTGCCGACGCGCGGAACTTCCGTTACCTGCCGACGTACATCCTGCGCGGACTCACCCATCTCAACCTGGAGTTCACGCTCGTCGAGGAGTCCGAGAAGTCCGAGGAGCCCGCCCGATGAAAGCCGTCGTCGACACCGACCGTTGCCGGGGGCACGGCATCTGCTGGTCGATCTGCCCCGAGGTGTTCGACCTGACCGACGACGGGTACGCCGAGGTGCTGACCCCCGAGGTCCCCGCCGAGTTCGAGGACCAGGTCCGCACTGCCATCGGCAGCTGCCCCGAGCGCGCGATCACAGTGAGCTGAGGAGAACGGGATGCCCAAGGGGTACGTCATCCTGACCGAGTCCATCAAGGACCCGGCCGGGATGGACGCCTACAGCCGGGCGGCCGGTGCGTCGATGGCCGAGGGCGGCGCCTCCGTCCTGGCGGTCGACGACGGGCCGCAGCTCCTCGAAGGCGAGTGGCACGGCGACCGGACCGTCGTTCTCGAATTTGAGAGCGTCGAAGCCGCGAGGGCCTGGTACGAGTCGGAGGCGTACGGGCGGGCGAAGCCCCTGCGGCAGGCCGCGGCCGACACGAACGTCGTGATCCTCGCAGGCTTCGAGCCGCCGTCCCGGGGTGCGTGAGAGACACCTGTCCTGTGGGCCACGACAGGGCCCCGGCCACCGGCCGGGGCCCTGGTCCGCGTACGCCGGCCCTCCCGACATCTGCCGGATCGCACTGCCCCGGCCCGGCGCCGCCGTACGGTCAATGGTTCCGCTATGGCCGGAAGGGTCGCCCGATCGCCACGGCAACCGTAATGTCACATGGGTGTTGCCGGGGTGGAAGGGGTGCTCAATGACGACGGCCCGACACGAGGAGATACTTGTCGCCGCGCTGGGGGTGTTCGCCGAGCGGGGCTACAAGAAGGCATCCATCGATGCCGTGGCCGAGCGCGCAGGCCTGACCCGGCAGGGCGTACTGCACTACTTCCCGAGCAAGAAGCGGCTTCTCCTCGCCCTCGTCCAGCTCCGCGAGGACCTAGCCCGCGAACATCTGGCCGCCCTGCACACCGACACCGGCAAGGATCTGCCCGGACTGCTCGCCGAGGTCATCACCTACGACCACAAGAATCCCGGTCTCGCACAGATACACAGCGTTCTCGTGGCCGAGGGCGTCACCGGCAGCGACGAGGCACAGCGGTTCTGCCACGACTACTACCGGTCGATCCAGGACCAGACCGTCGAGCACCTCACCGCGCTCTACGGCGACCGGGTCCCCAGCGGCCTGACCCCCCGAGCCGCCGCCACCGCCGTGGTGGCGATGCTCGAAGGGGTCCAGCAGCAGTGGATGCTCGACGAGGAGCAGACCGACTACCCCGAGATCATCCGCGATGTCATGGGCGTGCTGCTCGGGCCCACGCCTGTATGAAATCGGCCATCGCCGTCACGCTCTCCGGATGCAGACTCACCGCGTCCGGCCGTACCCGGAGATCCACCGTGACACCGGAGTGCGCCGCGCGGGCCGCGAACGACAGGGAGTCGTCCAGCAGTGGATCGGTCCCGGCGACCAGGAGCTGGATCGGCGGCAGCCCGTGCAGGTTGGCGTGCAGCGGGCTCAGCAGCGGGTTGGTCCGGTCGGCGCCGCCCGCGAACCGGGCCGCGTGCAACCGGAGTTCGTCGATGTCGAAGCCCGGATCGGCGGCCGCGTTGAACAGCAGACTCGGCGCGTCCAGCGTCAGATCGAGCAGCGCCGACATCAGCACCGCGCAGTCCGGCTCCGGCGCCCCCATGTCCCGCAGCCGCACCAGCAGCGAGGCCGCGAGCCCGGCCCCCAACCGCTCACCGGCCAGCGCCACCGGACCACGCGCCTGGCACGAGCTGTATACGGCGTGCACGTCGTCCAACGCCCCCGGGAACGACGCCCGATAGCGCGGGCACACCACAACTGCCCCCGTCCGCAGGGCGAGTCGCTCGGCCAGGTCCACCGCCGACTCCGGCGAAGCCGACAACTGCCGGTCCCCGTGCAGGTAAAGGATGACCAGTTCGCTCGCGTCCGGCGGCCGTACGATCGGCCCCACCGGGCTCGACTCGACCCGCACCCGCCCGTCGCCGGCCGCCGCACGGTCCGTGTCCGCCCGTACGTCCGTCAGGTCGGCGCCCGCTCCGTTCGTCCCAACTCGTGTGTCACCCACGGGACATCACCCTCTCCGCTGCCTGCCAGTGCTCGTCGGACACCCAGAGGCGGGCGAAGGCGCGGGCCGCCTCCTCCTCCGGGACGGCTCCGCTCATCACGCGCTTGATCTCCCGCGCCGGATTGGTCGCGAGGGATCTGGCCAGGGTGCGCCAGCCCTCGGTGAACTCGGCGCGCGGCAGCGCCAGTTCGAGCAGTCCGACGCGCTGGGCCTCGGCCGCGTCGAGGACCGTCCCGGCACCGGCTAGCATCAACGCCCTTCCCTTGCCCACGAGTTGGGCCAGCCGCTCGGCGCCGCCCCACGCGGGCATGATGGCCAGGGCCACCTGGTTGAAGCCGATCCGGATGTCGTCGGCGGCGACCCGGATGTCGGCGGCCACCGCGACCTCGGCGCCGCCGCCGAACGCGTGCCCGTTCAACGCGGCGATCACCGGTCCGGGGAAGGCCGCGATGCGGTCGCAGATCCCCCTCATCCGCAGGGCCATGGCCATCGCGTCCTCCTCGGTCCGGATCGCACTCAGCTGTTTCAGGTCCCCGCCGGAGACGAACGCCCGGTCGCCGGCCCCCGTGATGACCAGGGCCTTGGCGCCCGCGGCCGCGTCGAGCGCCTTGTCGAGTTCGTCCATCGTGGTCGGGGCGATGGCGTTGCGGGCGTGCGGCCGGTCGATGGTGACGACCGCCAGGCCCTCGTCGAGTTCGAGATCTACGTCCATGGCCTCAGTCCTCGTATTCGACAGTGACGTGCGGTGTGGTCGGCTCGCCCTGGCAGGTCAGGACCCAGCCGTCGGCGATCTCGTCGTCGTCGAGCGCGTTGTTGACGCGCATCTTGGCCTCGCCCTCGGTGACTTGGGCGATACAGGTGGCGCAGTTGCCCGCCTCGCAGGAGAACGGCGGGGCCAGACCCGCCCGACGCGCGCTCTCCAGAAACGTCTCGCCGGAGCGCTGCGCGAGCGTGTGCCGCTTGCCGGAGAGCACGAGCGTGAGGGTGCCGTCCTGTGCGGCGGGTTCCTCGGGTTCCCGCTCTGCGCTCTCCTGGAGCGGACGGTCGGCGGCGGTCTGCGCGAACCGCTCGACGAAGATCCGCTCGGGGGCGACTCCGTGGGCGAGAAGCGCGTTCTCCACCAGCTCCATGAAGGGCGCGGGCCCGCAGAGGTAGAAGTCCGCGTCCGGAGTGTCGCCCGCGAACTCCCGTACCTGGTCCGCCGTGACGAACCCCTGCCGGTCGTCGAGATGGTGCCGGACCTCGAACCGGTCCGGGTACCGCTCGGCCAACTCGCCCAGCGCGTTGGCGAAGATGACGGAACCGGCGTCCCGGTCGGCGGCCAGCACCCGCACCGGGCGCCCGGTGCCGGCCAGCGCGGACTTGGCGAGCGACAGGATCGGCGTGATCCCGCTGCCCCCGCAGAACGCCACCACCGGAGCGGCGAACTCCGTTGCTCCGCCCGCCTCTTGGTCCTCCCGCAGACAGAACACCCCTGCGGGCAGCGTGGTTTCGACGACGTCGCCGGGGGCGAGATGGTCGTGCATCCAGTTGGACACCAGACCGCCCGGAACCCGCTTCACCGTCGTCATCAGCTCGGTGTCCGTCTCCGGCGAACTGGACATGGAGTAACTGCGCAGCGTGCCACAGGCCTTGATCGTCACGAACTGGCCCGCCCGGTACGGGAAGGGCGCGTCGAGTACGTACGTCCGTGTGTCGGGCGTCTCCTGGATGATCCGTGTGATCCGCACCGGGTGGAACCCGTGGTCTCGTCCCATGTATGGAATTTACCTTCTCGCTCTGAGAGAGTGCAATTCTCAATGACGAGAGGAAGTTCCTGTCGTGCGAACGATCCCCGCTGAACTCGTCAACCGCTATGAGGCGGAGGGCTGGTGGACCAGTGAGACGATCGGTGACCTGCTGACGCGGGGACTGGCGTCCGCCCCGGAGACCGTGTTCCGGGTCCACTCTGCGGTCCGGCCCTGGGAAGGGACCTTCGGCGAGGTCGAGTCGACCGCGCGCCGACTGGCCGCGGGACTGCGCGAGCGGGGCATCGGCCCCGGTGACGTCGTGGCCCTCCAGCTGCCCAACTGGATGGAGGCGGCAGCGGTCTTCTGGGCGTCGGCCTTCCTCGGCGCGGTCGTGGTGCCGATCGTCCACTTCTACGGCCGCAAGGAAGTCGGCTACATCCTGGACACCGTCCAGCCCAAGGTCTTCGTCACCGCCGAACGGTTCGGGCATCTGCGCTACGACCCGGAGCTGAGCGTGAAGATCCCCGTGGTCGGCGTCGTAGGACGGGACTTCGACGACCTGCTCGCCGCCGAACCGCTGCCCGGCGTCCTGCCGACGGACCCGTCCGGACCCGCGCTGATCGCCTTCACCTCCGGAACGACCCGAGACCCCAAGGGAGTTGTGCACAGCCACCGCACCCTGGGCTTCGAGACCCGCCAACTGGCCGGCCGTTACCCGCCCGACCGCGGCGACCAGCTCACCTCCGCGCCCGTCGGCCACTTCATCGGCATGGTCAACGCTTTCCTGATCCCGGTCCTCGACGGCAGCCCGGTGAACCTCGCCGACACCTGGGACCCGGGCCTGGCTCTGGAGTTGATGGCCCGCGACGGACTCACCGTCGGAGGCGGCGCCGCCTACTACATGACGAGCCTCCTCGACCACCCCGACTTCACGCCCGGCCACCTCACGAGCATGAAGTACGCGGGCCTCGGCGGCGCGGCTGTACCGAACGCGGTGACCAGACGCCTCGCCGACCTCGGCATCACGGTCTTCCGCGCCTACGGCAGCACCGAGCACCCCTCGATCACGGCCTCCGCCCACACCGCGCCCGAGGACAAGCGGCTCTACACCGACGGGGACGCGCTCGACGGGGTGGAGATCCGGCTCGCCGAGGACGGCGAGATCCTCAGCCGCGGCCCGGACCTGTGCCTCGGCTACACCGACGAGGCCCTGACCGAGCGGGCCTTCGACGCGGACGGCTGGTACCGCACCGGCGACATCGGTGAGTTCGACGAGGACGGCTACCTGACCATCACCGACCGCAAGGCGGACATCATCATCCGCGGCGGCGAGAACATCGGCGCGCTGGAGGTGGAGGAGGTTCTCCTCGCCCTGCCGGCCGTCGCCGAGGCCGCGGTCGTGGCCGCCCCGGACGCCCGCCTCGGCGAGCGCGCGGCAGCCGTCCTGCGACTGCGGCCCGGCCACCCCGAACCCACCCTCGACGACCTGCGCGCCCACTTCGCCGGGGCGGGTCTGGCCCGTCAGAAGTGGCCGGAGGAACTGCACATCGTCGAGGACTTCCCACGGACCGCCAGCGGCAAGGTCCGGAAGTTCGTTCTCCGCAAGGATATTGCCGCTCATCAAGAGTGAGAATAGGATTCTCGCAATCTGCGAAGGAGGATCTCATGCCATCGCGCGTGCCGCCGTATCCACTGTTCGACGCGGACAACCACCTGTACGAGACGGAGGATGCGCTCACCCGGTACCTGCCCAAGCAGTACGCGAGCGCCATCCAGTACGTGCAGGTGAAGGGCCGTACGAAGATCGCCATCCGCGGTCAGATCAGCGACTACATCCCCAACCCCACCTTCGAGGTCGTAGCCAGGCCCGGCGCGTGGGAGGACTACTTCCGTGAGGGGAACCCGGAGGGCAAGTCCCACCGGGAGCTGTTCGGCGAGCCGATGCGGTCGATCCCCGCGTTCCGCGAACCCGGGCCCCGCCTGGCGCTCATGGACGACCTGGGCATCCAGCAGACCCTCATGTTCCCGACGCTCGCCAGCCTGGTCGAGGAACGGATGCGGGACGACCCGGAGCTGATCCACGTCGTCGTCCACGCCCTCAACCAATGGCTGCACGAGACCTGGCAGTTCAACTACAAGAACCGCATTTTCACCACCCCGGTGATCAGCCTGCCGATCCTGGACAAGGCGATCGCCGAACTGGAGTGGTGCCTGGAGCGCGGAGCGAGGGCGATTCTCATCCGGCCCGCCCCGGTCCCGGGCTACGGAGGATCGCGGTCCTTCGCGCTGCCGGAGTTCGACCCCTTCTGGAAGCGGGTCGAGGAGGCGGGCGTGCTGGTGGCCATGCACTCCTCCGACAGCGGCTACTCGCGCTACTCCAGCGACTGGGAGGGCAAGAGCCAGGAGATGACGCCGTTCCAGGCGCAGGTCTTCCGGATGATGTCCGAGTGGCGCCCGGTCACCGACGCGGTCGCCTCCTGGGTCTGTCATGGAGCCCTGTTCCGCTTCCCGGAACTGAAGGTCTCGGTCATCGAGAACGGCTCTTCCTGGCTGTTGCCGCTCCTCGACCAACTGGGCAGCACCTACAAGAAGCAGCCGAAGGGCTTCCTGGGCGACCCGGTCGAGGAGGTCAGGAAGCGGATCCACATCAGCCCGTTCTGGGAGGAGGACATGGCCGCGCTCTCCGAGGTCGTCGGAGTCGAGCGTGTCCTGTTCGGGTCCGACTACCCGCACCCCGAGGGGCTGGCCGACCCGGTCTCCTACATCGACGCGCTCCAGGGCATGAAGGAGGCCGACCAGGCCAAGATCATGGGCGGCAACCTCGCCCGGTTGATCGGCGTATGACCTGGGAGAGCATCCCGCAGATGGTGCTGAGCGCGGCCGACCGCTTCGGTGATGCCGAAGCCGTGGTGGACGGCCCGCTCCGCCTCACGTTCACCGAGCTGGTCGAGCGGGTGCGTGTGGCTGCGGGTGCGTTCGCGTCGGCCGGGGTGGAGCAGGGCGACCGGGTCGCGATCTGGGCGCCGAACTCCGCCGAGTGGATCGTCGCCGCCTTCGGTCTCATGACCGCGGGCGGTGTGGTGGTGCCCGTCAACACCCGCTTCAAGGCGGACGAGGCGCACGACATCATCGTCCGCAGTGGTGCGAAGGCCGTTCTCGTCCAGGAGGGTTTCCTCGGCCTGGACTTCAAAGCGCCGCCCGGCGTGCCGGTGATCGACCTCAAGTCCGGGTTCCTGGCGAGCGGTTCACCCTTCGAGCGGAAGGTGACCGGCGACCAGGTCAGCGACATCGTCTTCACCTCGGGCACCACCGGCCGGCCCAAGGGCGTCCTGATGACCCACGCCCAGACGCTCCGCCTGTACGCGGAGTGGTGCGACCTGGCCGGGGTCAGGGAGGGCGACCGCTATCTGATCGTCAACCCGTTCTTCCACATCTTCGGCTTCAAGGCGGGCCTGGTCGCCTCGCTCATCCGCGGCATGACCATCCTCCCCGTGCCCGTCTTCGACGTGGACACCGTCCTCGACCTGGTCGAGCGCGAGAAGGTGACGGTCCTGCCAGGCCCGCCCACGCTCTACCACTCCCTGCTCACCGCCCGAGGCACAAGAGACCTGTCCTCACTGCGAGTTGCGGTCACCGGGTCCGCCGACATCCCCGTCGAACTGATCCGCCGCGTCATGACCGAACTGCCCTTCACCTCGATCATGACCGGCTACGGCCTGACCGAGGCGGGCACCGCCACCGCCACCCGGCCCGGCGACTCCTTCGAGGACATCGCCACCACCGTCGGCACCCCCTGCGACGGCGTCGAGGTCCAAGTCGCCGACGACGGCGAGGTGTTGGTCCGCGGCTACAGCGTGATGCACGGCTACTTCAACGACCCCGACGCCACCGCCGAAGCCATCGACCAGGACGGCTGGCTGCACACCGGAGACCTCGGCACGCTCGACGACCGCGGCTACCTGAGGATCGTCGGCCGCAAGAAGGACATGTTCATCGTCGGCGGCTTCAACGCCTATCCGGCCGAGATCGAGGGCTTCCTGATGGAACATCCGGCGGTCGCCCAGGCCGCCGTGATCGGCGTCCCCGACGAACGGATGGGACAGGTCGGCAAGGCCTTCGTCGTCCTCCGACAGCCGCTGACCGCCGACGAGTTGATCGAGTGGAGCCGGGTCCGCATGGCTGGGTTCAAGGTGCCCCGGACCGTGGAGTTCCGCACGGAACTGCCACTGAACGCCACCGGAAAAGTGATGAAGGACCTCCTGCGATGACGCCTCCCACACCGCCCCAGGGCGACGACCTCGTCCGGACCGCGTCCGGCCTGCCCCTCAAACCGGTCTACGGCCCCGACGACGTCCACGCCGCACCGCCCGCGCCGGGCAACTTCCCCTTCACGCGCGGCAATTACGCCACCGGCTACCGGGGACGGCTGTGGACGCTGCGTCAGTATTCCGGCTTCGGCACCGCCGAATCCTCCAACCTCCGCTACCACTACCTCCTCCAACAGGGAGGCACCGGACTCTCCGTGGCGCTCGACCTGCCCACCCAGTGCGGCTACGACTCCGACGACCCCGAAGTGGCCGAGGAGGTCGGCCGGGTGGGCGTCGCCGTCGACACCCTCGCCGACGCCGAAGTCCTCTTCCAGGGCATCCCGTTGGACAAGATCAGCACCAGCTTCACCATCAACGGCACGGCCGCGATCCTGCTCGCCTTCTACGTCGCCGCCGCCGAACGGGCGGGCGTGCCCCGAGTGAAACTCACCGGGACGATCCAGAACGACATCCTCAAGGAGTACGCGTCCAGGGGCACTTGGATCTGGCCGGCCGAGCCCTCGCTCCGACTCATCGCGGACACCATCGAGTTCTGCGCGGCCGAGGTACCGCGCTTCAACGCGATCTCGGTCGCCGGCTCGCACTTCCGCGACGCGGGCGCCAACGCCGTACAGGAGATGGCTTTCACGCTCGCGGACGGGGTCACCTACTGTGACACGGTGCTGGCCCGGGGCCGTATGACGATCGATCAGTTCGCCCCGCAGGTCTCCTTCTTCTTCTACACGCACGGCGACTTCTTCGAGGAGGTCGCCAAGTACCGTGCCGGACGCAGGCGTTGGGCGACCATCGTGCGCGAGCGGTACGGTGCGGACAGCGACAAGGCGGCCATGTTCCGCTTCGGGTGTGTGGCCGGAGGCGCCTCGCTGTACGCGCCCCAGGCGCAGAACAACACCGTCCGCGTGGCCTACGAGGCACTCGCCTCGGTCCTCGGCGGCGTCCAGTCGATGTTCACGGCAGCCTGGGACGAGCCGTTCGCGCTGCCCAGCGAGGAGTCGGCGACGCTCGCCCTGCGCACCCAGCAGATTCTCGCTCATGAGACAGGCGTCACCAGGGTCGCGGACCCGCTCGGCGGCTCGTACTTCGTCGAGGCGCTTACCGACGCCACCGAGGCGCGCATCGTCGAGATCATGGACGACCTGGAGCGCTACGGCGGCATGGTCCGCGCCATCGAGGACGGCTATCTGCAGACCCTCATCGCCGACGAGGCCTACCAGTTGCACCGCGAGGTCGAGGCGGGCACCCGCCCGGTTGTCGGCGTCAACCGCTTCGTCGCGGACGAACCGCCGCCCGACCTCGCCACGTACGAACTCGACGCGGAAGGCCGCGACCGGCAGCTGAAACGGCTCGCCGACGTCAAGGCCACCCGAGACGCGGCTCTCGTACGGCAGCGCCTCGCCGAACTCGCCCGCGCCGCGGAAGGTACCGAGAACCTCATGCCCATCCTGATCGACTGCGCCAACGCCTACTGCACGGTCGGCGAGATGGTGGCCGCGCTCAAGGCGGTCTGGGGCGAGTTCCAGCAGCCGGTGGTGTTCTGATGAAAGCCCGTGTACTGGTCGCCAAACCGGGCCTCGACGGACACGACCGCGGCGCCAAGATCGTCGCGCGGACCCTGCGCGACGCGGGCTTCGAGGTCATCTTCACCGGGATCCGGCAGCGCGTCGACGACATCGTCGCCGTCGCCGTCCAGGAGGACGTGGCGGTCGTCGGCCTCAGCATTCTCTCCGGCGCACACCTCGCTCTCACCACCCGCGTGATCGAGGCCCTGCGCGCGGCGGGGTCCGAGGACATCGCCGTCGTGGTGGGCGGCACCATCCCACCGGCCGACGTACCGAAGCTGCTCGGTGCCGGAGCCGCCGCGGTCTTCCCCACGGGCACACCGCTCGACGCCCTCGTGGCCGAGATGCGCGCCCTGACATCCGTCACCTCGCCATGACCCGGCGGCGACCCGAACACCTGGAGGCAGCGTGCGTATCGGAGTGATGATCGGGCCCGAGCGCGGGGACTCGGTCCGCAAGGTCACACGGATGATCGACGACGTGACATGGGCCGAGAAGGCGGGCTTCGACACCGTGTGGGTGCCGCAGATCCCGACCGACTTCGACGCGCTCACCGCGATCGCGCTGATGGGCGCGCGCACCGAGCGCATCGAACTCGGCACCGCCGTAGTCCCGTTGCAGGCCCAGCACCCCATCGCCCTTGCCCGGCAGGCGATTTCGGCCCAGGCCGCGGCGGGCGGACGGCTCGCGCTGGGCCTCGGCCCCTCCCACCACTGGATCATCCGGGACATGCTGGGACTGCCGTACGAGAAACCGGCCGCCTTCACCCGCGACTACCTGGACGTCCTGGACGCCGCGTTCGGCGGAACGGACATGGTCGATGTCGAGAACGACACTTTCACCGTCCACAACCCGCTCACCCTCGCCCCGGTCTCCCCGCTGCCGGTCCTGATCGCGGCCCTCGGGCCGGTCATGCTGCGCCTCGCCGGGGAACGGGCCGACGGGACCGTGCTGTGGATGGCCGACGAACGCGCCGTCGCCGAACACGTCGTCCCCCGCATCACCAAGGCCGCCGAGAGCGCCGGACGCCCGGCACCGCGGATCGTCGCGGGCATCCCGGTCTGCCTGTGCAGCCCCGACCGTGTCGACGAGGCCCGCGAACGCGCCAACCGGATCCTTGGCGAGGCCGAGATCTCGCCCAACTACCAACGGGTTCTCGAATACGGCGACGCCCGCGACGTCGGCGACCTGTGCGCGGCGGGTGACGAGAACGCCATTGCCGCTCGCTTCAAGCGGTTCGCGGACGCCGGGGTCACCGATCTCTCCGTACGGCTGCTGCCCATCGGCGACAACCGCGACGAACTGGTCGCCTCCAAGTACCGCACCCGCGACATGCTCGCCGCCCTCGCCGCGGACCTGCGATGAGCACCGGACCGCTCGACGGCATCCGCATCCTGGAGGTCGGCCACATGCTGGCCGGCCCCTACGCCACGATGATGCTCGCCGACCTCGGCGCCGAGGTCACCAAGATCGAACCGCCCGGCGGGGACATCTCCCGCCAGGTGAGCGACGCCTACTTCGCCAGCCTCAACCGCGGCAAACGCAGCATCTGCCTCGACCTCACGACCGACGAGGGACAGGCCCGGCTCGGTGAACTCGTCGCCGACGCCCACGCGTTGCTCGTCAACCTCAAACCGTCGGCCATCCACCGACTGGGCCTGACGTACGACGTGCTGCGCAAGTGGAACGACCGGATCGTGTGCGTCGCACTCACCGGATACGGCCTGGACGCGGGCGACAAGCCCGCCTTCGACTACGTGGTCCAGGCGGCCACGGGGGTCGCCGCCCTCACCGGCGCCCCCAACGACCCGCCGACGCTGCCCGGTTACTCCTCGGCCGACAACTCCTCAGGCCTGACAGCCGCGTTGGGGCTGCTCGCGCAGATCGTCTCGGGGCGGGGTGGCCAAGTGGAGGTGTCATTGCGGGATGTGATGCTGTCTCAGCTCAACTACCGTGCCTCCGCCTACCTCAACGAGGGCGTTGAACCACGTCGCCTCCCGCTCGGCGCGCACTCCTACTACGTGCCGGCCCAGCTCTTTCCCACCGCCGAGGGCTACTTGGCGCTCTTCATCACCCACGACGGCTTCTGGAAGTCCTTCGCCACCGAGGCCGGCGTCCAGGGATTCCCCACCATGGCCGAACGGGCGGACCGCCGCGAGGAGGTGCTGGCCACCGTGACCGACGCCCTGGCCGGTGATACCGCCGCGGCCTGGGAGGCGCGGCTGCGTCCGCTCGGGGTGCCGGCCGCCGCCGTACGCACGCTGCCGCAGGCGCTGGCGGCGACACCGGAGGCCGTGGTGCGGGCCGGGGACTTCCGGCTGGTGCGCAGTTCCGTGCGGGTCGAGGGGTACGAGCCGGAGTACGGGCCGCCGCCCCGGCTGGGTGAGCATGACGTTTCCGGGGTGGTGGGGGAGTCGTGAGGGCGGGGGACCAGTTCCATCTCGGGTTTGTCGTCGAGGACTTCGAGGGGACGCTGGCCGAGTTCTCGGCCGCGTTCGGGTACGAGTGGTGCGCCGAGATCGGCGGGGCGGTTCCGCTGACGCTGCCGACCGGAAACGCCGTTCTCGACATCAGTTGCGCCTACTCCCGGACGGTGCCCCGGCTGGAGATCGTCCGCCGTATCCCGGGAACGCTGTGGGAACCGGTGGCCGGCGGCGGTGTGCACCACGTCGGCTACTGGTCCGACGACGTCGCCGCGGACGCGGCCGAACTCACCGGACAAGGCTTCGTGACCGAGGCGACCCGGTCCGGCTCCGGCGGCGCGCCCTTCGCCTTCCTGCGCGGCCCGAGCGGACTGCTCGTGGAACTCGTCGACCGGGTGGCGCGGCCGGGGCTGGAGAAGTTCTGGGGTCACGGAGGAGGAGACGCATGACGGCCGTAGGCATCGCGACGGGTGCCGGGCGCGGCATGGGACTGGCCTGCGCGCGGCGGCTCACCGGACTGGTGGACACGCTGCTGCTGGTGGACCGCGACGAGCTGGCCGTGACCGCCGCGGCGAAGGAACTGGCCGCCGCGCACGGGGAGATCGAGGTCGAACCCTTCGTCCTCGACATCACCGACAGGGCCGGACTGTCCCGACTCACCGCCCGCGTCGCCGAGTTGGGCCCGCTGAGGGCCGTTTCCCACGCCGCCGGGATCTCGCCCACGATGGCCGACTGGCGGCGCATCTTCGAGGTCGACCTCGTCGGCACCGCTCGCCTGGCCGAGGCGCTCCGCCCACTTGCCACTGAGGGGACCGCGCTGGTGTGCTTCGCCTCGATGGCTCCGCTCCTCGGCAACCTGGAGGCGGATCCCGCCGTGGCGGCGATCCTCGACGAGCCGCTCCGGGACGACTTTCTCGACCGGCTGCGCGAGGCCCTCGGGCCCGCCGTTGAGAACACCGGTCTCGCGTACGCGTGGGCCAAGCACGGGGTGCACCGGTTCGTACGGCAGGAGGCGGTGCGGCTCGGGCCGTACGGCGCCCGGGTGTGTTCCGTCTCGCCGGGTGTCATCGACACCCCTCAGGGACAACAGGAGGCCTCGGCCCAGCCCGCCATGGCTGCTCTGGTGGAGCAGACGCCACTCGGGCGGGTGGGCCGGGCCGAGGACGTCGCGGCTGCGGTGGCCTTCCTGTTGTCGGACGAGGCCGCTTTCGTTTCCGGAATCGACGTTCTCGTCGACGGTGGGGTCTGTGCGGCGGTGCGAGAACGCGCCGGGCGGTGACCGGTCGGCGGCCGTCCAAGGAGGCGCGCTGCCGAGGGAGCGCGCCGCTTCCTCAGCGCCGACGGCCGCTGCGCCGGGGGGACCAGCCGGACCCCACACCGGCCGAGTGCGCGGCGAGGAAGGCGAGCCCGAGCAGCATGAGGCTCGTCGAGCTGAAGACGATCTGCGTCGATGTCTCGGTGACACGGATGATGAAGGCGATGAAGAAGAGCGCGGCCGCCACGAATGCAAGCATCTGTTAACCCCTACGGATAGACGGCGAGCCACCAGTGATCCCGGTGGCTGCGCCGTTGTCTCCCGAGTGCCCAGGAAGATGCCGAACAGTCATGCGCATCCCGGGGCGTCCGCAGGCCAACTGCCTTTCAGGCAAGGGATTCCGAGCGCTGGACGGTCCCCGTGAGACCGGTGGCGTCCTGGCCCGCGAGGAGGACCGCGGCCCGCGCCATCGCCTCCGGCGGCTCCACCATCTCCGGCGGGATCTCCCGGCCCCCGCCACCCGCCTGCCAGCCCTCCGTGAGCACCACCCGTGACGGAGCAAGGCAGTTGACCGCGATGTTGTCCTTCCGCAGATCGGCGGCGAGCCCCAAGTAGAGGCGCTCGACCGCCGCTTTGGACACCCAGTAGGCGTTCGCGCCCCGGTCCGTCATGCCCACCCCGCCGGTCGTCACGGCCACCAACGAGCCACCGCCACGCGCCCGTACGTGCGGAATCACCGCCCGGGTCACCAGGAACACCCCGGTCAGATTGACGTCCAGCGACAACTGCCAGCGCTTGAGCGGCGTCGCCTCGACCGGGCCGAGCCACAGCACCCCGGCATTGGCGATGAGAATGTCGATTCCGCCGAACTCCGCGACCGTGGCGGCGACCGCCGCCTCCACCGACGCCTCGTCGCTCACGTCACAGGGCACCGGCAGGGCGCGTCCGCCCGCCGCGGTGATCCGGTCCGCGACCGAGTAAATGGTCCCGGGCAGCCGACCCTCCTGCTCGGACCGCGCGGCCACGGCCACCGAGGCGCCCGCCTCCGCGAGCGCCACCGCGACCGTACGGCCGATGCCCCGGCTGGCGCCCGCGACGAACGCGACCTTGCCCTTCAACTGTCCGCCCACACCGGTCACTTGACTCATGCCGGTTACTTCGGCGGGAAGCGGAGGGCGCCGTCGAGACGCACGACCTCGCCGTTGAGATAGTCGTTCTCGACGATGTGCTGCACGAGACCCGCGTACTCGACCGGCAGCCCCATGCGCTTCGGATACGGGATCTGCGGCCCCCAGTAGGCCTCCAACTGGTCGCCCGCCTTGCCGTAGGCAGGCGTGTTGAAGGTGCCCGGCGCGATCGTGACGACCCGGATGCCGAGTGGGGAGAGGTCGCGGGCGGCGACCAGGGTCATGCTGACGACCCCGCCTTTGGCTGCCGCGTAAGGGAGTTGGCCGATCTGGCCCTCGTACGCGGCGATCGAGGCCGTATTGACGATGACACCCCGGCCGCCGTCCAGCGGCTCCTGACGGGCGATCGCGGCGGCGGCCAGGCGCAGCACATTGAAGACGCCGGTCAGATACACGTCGATCGTCGTGCGGAAGCCCGCGAGGTCGAGGGGCGAGCCGTCCTTGCCGACGAGCCGGCCACCGCTCGCCGGGCCACCGTGCGCGTCGACCGAGATCCGGAGCGGTCCCGCAGACTCGGCCTCGGCCAGGGCCGCTTGGACGTCGTCCTCGGAGGTGGCGTCGGTACGCACATAGCGCACCCCCAGCTCCTGCTCGAGGGCCTTGCCCTTCTCGTCGGCCAGATCGGCGACGACGACCTTCACTCCCGCCGCGTGCAGTCGACGGACGGTGGCCTCGCCCAGGCCGCCCGCACCGCCGACGACCACCGCGGAGCTCCCACTGATCTGCATCAAGGATTTCCTCTCTTGCGAACAGCGCTCTAGTGAGACGAGAATAGCATTCTCATGAATATAACCATGATTCTCGAGATGGTGGCCGCGGGCGGCGACCGACCGGTGGTCACGGCGAACGGCCGCTCCCTGACCGCCTCGGACCTGCTCGCCCGCGCCCGCGCCGCCGCGCACCGCTTCCGGGGCCATCCGGCCGTGCTGTATCTGAGCCCCAGTCACCTCGCCTACCCGGTGGCCCTGTTCGGCGCTGCCCTGGCGGGCATCCCGTTCATCCCCCTCAACTACCGGCTCGGCGAACACCAGTTGGCCCGCCTCCTGGCCCGCCACCCCGGTGCCCTCGTGCTGCACCCAGCGGACCTTGACGACCTGCTGAGCGCCGAAGAGGACGCCGGCGCGGAGGAGTTGCCCCAGGACCAGGACTCCGTTGCCGTGGTCCTCTACACGAGCGGCACCACCGCCGAGCCCAAGGCGGCACTCCTGCGTCACCGGCACCTGCTGGCCTACGTCCTCAACACCCAGGAGTTCGCCTCCGCGGAGGAGGGCGACGCGGCACTCGTGGCCGTACCGCCGTACCACGTGGCCGGGTTGATGAACCTGCTCACGAACCTCTACTCCGGCCGCCGCCTGGTCTACCTGTCCGCCTTCGACGCGGGGGAGTGGCTGGAGACCGCGCGCCGCGAACAGGTCACCCACGCCCTCGTCGTTCCCACCATGCTGGCCCGCATCGTCGCGGAGGTCCCGTCCGACGACGCCGGCACACCCACCCTCCGGAGCCTCGCCTACGGCGGCGCCAGGACCCCGCGACCCGTGGTGGAAAGGGCGTTGCAGATCTTTCCGGGAACGGGCTTCGTCAACGCGTACGGCCTCACGGAGACGGCCTCCTCGGTCGCGGTCCTCGGACCCGACGACCACCGCGACGCACTGGCGGCGGACGACCCGGCCGTACGGGACCGACTCGGCTCCGTGGGGCGGGCGTTGCCCGGCGTCGAGATCGAGATCCGCGACGACGACGGGAAGTTGGCTCCTGCCGGGGAGACCGGGCTCGTGTTCGTGCGCGGCGAGCAGATCTCCGGCGAGTACGGCGGACGCAGCGCCCTCGACGCCGACGGCTGGTTCCCCACCCGGGACCGGGGCCGACTGGACGCCGACGGCTATCTGTTCATCGAGGGACGCGCCGACGACACCATCATTCGCGGCGGCGAGAACATCGCTCCCGCCGAGATAGAGGACGTTCTCGTCGCCCACCCCGGCATCGTCGAGGCGGCGGTGATCGGCGTGCCCGACCCCGAGTGGGGGCAGCGGATCGTGGCCGTCGTGGTCGGCGAGGGCGATCCGGCGGAGGTCCGCCAGTGGGTCAAGGACCGGCTGCGCTCCTCCAAGACCCCCGACGCGATCGTGTTCCGCGCCGAACTCCCCAAGACCGAGACCGGAAAGCTGCTGCGCCGCACCCTGCTGGCCGAGTTGGAGACCACCCATGCCTGAAGCAGTCCTCGTGTCCGCCCTGCGCACCCCCGTCGGCACCGCCGTCAAGGGCACCCTGCGCGACACCACCGCGTTCGACCTGGCCCACCACATCGTCGCCGCCGCGGCCGCCACGGACGGCCTCGACCCGGACGCCATCGACGACGTGATCCTCGGCGAGGGTCTGTACGGCGGCGGGGTCGTGGCCCGGCACGCGGCACTGACCGTCGGCCTCACCTCCGTACCCGGCCTCGCCCACAACCGCCACTGCGCCGCCGGTCTCGCCGCCGTGCAGAGCGCGGCGGGGAGCATCCGCGCGGGCATGGACGAACTCGTCATCGCCGGCGGCGTCAACTCGGCTTCCACCTCCCCGAAACAGCGTTTCCGTGTCGACGGGGAGTGGGTCGAACCCTGGAGCCCGCCCACACACCCCGACCGGCCCGACGCCCCCAACCTGGACATGTCG
The DNA here is from genome assembly GCF_000716605.1 of Streptomyces sp. NRRL F-525. Taxonomy (GTDB): domain Bacteria; phylum Actinomycetota; class Actinomycetes; order Streptomycetales; family Streptomycetaceae; genus Streptomyces. The sequence goes on from NZ_JNXE01000017.1 coordinate 123,306, forward strand.
ATCACGGTCGGCTGGAACACCGCCGTACGGGCGGGGTTGACCCGCGCCGACATGGACGCATGGGCGCTGCGCTCCCACCAGAACGCCATTCGCGCCATCGACGAGGGCCGTTTCGACGCGGAGTTGGTGCCCATCGACACACCGCACGGACTGTTCTCGGTAGACGAACACCCCCGCCGCACCACGAGCCTGGAGAAGCTGGCCTCGCTCAAGCCGCTCCACCCGGAGATAGACGGCTTCTCCATCACGGCCGGGAACGCGGGCGGCGCCAACGACGGTGCCGCCGCCCTGGTGGTGGCCAGCGACCGGCTGGGCCTGCCCGCCCTCGCCGTCGTCCGCTCGTGGGCCTCGGTCGGCGCAGACCCCGCCGAGACGGGCCTCACCCCGGTGAAGGTGATCCCCAAAGCCCTTGCCCGCGCCGGACTTTCGACCTCCGACGTCGACCTCTTCGAGATCAACGAGGCCTTCGCCGCCGTGCCCGTCGCCGCGGTGAAACTGCTCGGCCTCGACCCCGACCGCGTCAACGTCAACGGCAGCGGCTGCTCCCTCGGCCACCCCGTCGCCGCGACCGGCGCCCGGATGCTCGTCACGCTCGTGCACGAACTGCGCCGACGCGGCGGCGGCATCGGCGTCGCCGCGATGTGCGCGGGCGGCGGCATGGGCTCGGCCACGGTCATCGAAGTACCCGCTCAGTAGTCCGTCAGCAGCCGGTTCCGGTGGTGGAGAGTGTCGACGACGTGAAGGGAACATCGTGGAGGGTTTGAAGGAGAAGGTCGTTCTCGTCGCCGGCGCGGCCACCGGGCTGGGCGCCGCCTCCGCCCTACGGCTCGCGGACGAGGGCGCCCGGGTCGTCGTCGGCGACCTCGACCTCGACGGGGCCCGGCGGACCGCCACGGCCATCGGTGACGCCGGTGGCCAGGCGGTTGCAGTCGGCTTCGACATGGCCGACGAGGCCTCGATCGCCGAACTCGTGCGGGCCGCCGTGCGGACGTACGGCGGTCTCGACGCCGTGCACATCAACGCGGGCGACATGAGCGCGGTCTCCCAGGACACCGACGTCGTCGACATGGACCTCGCGGTGTGGGACCGGACGTTCGCCGTCAATCTGCGGGGCCACATGCTCGTCACCCGGTACGCCGTTCCCGAGCTCCTGGCCCGGGGCGGCGGGGCGATCGTCTACACCTCGTCCATCGCGGCCTTCACCGGCGAGGCCGCGCGCCCCGCGTACTCGGCGACCAAGGCGGGCATCAACGCCCTCGCCCGCCATGTCGCCTCCCGCTGGGGTCGAGAGGGCATCCGCGCCAACGCGGTCGCACCGGGCCTGATCCTGACGCAGGCCATCCAGGAGGGCGCGGCCCCCGACCTGCTGGAGGCGCTGCTCGCCCGCACCCGCAGCACCCGGCACGGACGGGCCGACGACATCGCCGGCATGGTGGCCCACCTCATGTCCGCCGACGGAGCCTGGATCAACGGCCAGGTCATCAACGTCGACGGCGGCACCGTCATGCGCTGAACGGGCCCGGAGGGCGGGACGTCAGACGTCAAGTGCCGTGAGCAGGTGGGCCGTTGTGCGCCGAGCGTCCTCGCGGATACGGCCCGTCACGCGATCGTACGGAAGCGCAACAGCGCCTCCTGCGCGAACGACGCGACCAGGGACCCCTGCGCGGTGAGCACATCGCCCCGGCCGTAGCAGCGGCCGTGGGCGAGAAGCGGGCTCCGGTGGCGCAGGAGGAGCCAGTCGTCCGTGGTGAAAGGGCGGTGGAACCACACCGTGTGCGCGGTGACGGCGGAGGAGAACGCCGTTCCCGAATCGTGCTGGGTGACTCCTTCGAGCGGCCGAAGCGCGGTACCGATCAGGCTGAGGTCGCTCGCGTACGCCGTCAACGCCGAGGCCAGCTCCGACGCGACGGTCGGTGTCCGCATCCACAGGTCGTACTCGGGCGGCTCCGACTTCGGCGAGTCCACGTCGACGGTGGCCCGGGTGTCCCAGGGAAGCAGGGAGAGATCCACGTCGTGCTCGGCTCCCGGCACCGGGGGCATCGGGAACGCTATCTGCTGGTCGGGACCGTCCTCGTGGGAGTGCAGGGACACCGCGGCTACGGCCGCGACGCCCTGAGTCTGCTTCGCCACTACCGTCAACGTGGCGAAGGAGCCGCCCTCATGATGGCGCGTCACCTCGTACCGCACCGGCTCTTGCGGCCGTCCCGCCCGTGCGAACTGCACATGAAGGCTCTTGACCGCCTTGTCAGGGCAGGCCAGTTGGGCGGCTCGGACACTCTGGGCGAGCAACTGACCGCCGAAGATGCGGTGGTAGCCGAGGTGTTGGTTGGCGCCCTCGAACACGTCATGGGGCCGGGCGTCGAGGTCCAGGCAGGAGAGCAGGTCGCTCCACAGATCGGTCACTGATTCACTCCTCGGTCGATCACAGGTGGACGAGCCGTGGCGCGGACCCTCCGGCCCGCAGCAGTGCCCCCGCCTCGCGCGTCAACTCCCGTGCGCTGCCCAGGAGTCCGTCCAGCACCATGGCCCGCCGGACGTGCCGGTGCAGATCGTGCTCGGCGGTGAAGCCGATTCCGCCGAGGATCTGCTGGCAGTGCCGGGCGGCTGTCAGCGCGGCCTTCCCGGCCGCTGCCTTGGCCAGCAGCGCGCCCAACTCGTCGTTGGCGGCCACCAGGGTCGCCTCGGCGCCGTCCAGCGCCACGAGAGTCTCGGCGAGCCGGTGCCGTACGGCCTGGAAGGAGGCGAGCGGACGGCCGAACTGCACGCGGTCCACGGCGTGTTGGCGGGCCAGCGTGAGCATGGCACGGCCGGTCCCGAGCAGCCACCAGCCGAGCGCGATACGGCCCGCGGCGAGGGGGACCGGAGCTCCAACGGGCACGGTGTGCAAGGGAAGTTCGGCGTCCAGGGCCGTTCCGGCGGCAGCGTCGTCGCGCTCCCAGACCACCCACGCGCCACCCGTGAACGGCAGCGGCAGCGTGCCCCCGGTCGGTCGGCCCGCCGTGCTCAACAGGACGTCGTTGAGCAGGGGCGCGTGGGCACCCGTCTCGCCCAACAGGCGGAAGGTGAGCGGGACGGCGATGTTCGGTTGCTCCGCGAGGAGTTCGGCCCAGCCGAGGTCGGCCAGGGCGGCGTCCAGCGCCTGTCCCGAGGTCGCCGTCATCGTCTTGCGGAGTGTCTCGGCGAGCAGGTGTTCTTCGGCGGCGTCCACGGCTACTCCCTCCCGAGGTCGAGCAGTCGGCGCGCGATGATGTTCCGCTGAATCTCGGCCGTACCGCCGTAGATCGTCGCCGCCTTCGCGTACAGGTACTCCGAGCACCACGGTGTGTCCGTCAACTCCAGTACGCCGGGCAGGAGATCGCGCACGGTCTCGAAGAGCTGTTGCTCGGCGGTGGCCAGCAGCACTTTGTCGACCGACGTCTCGGCGCCCAGGCGCTCACCCGCTGCCAGGCGGCGCTGTGTGGCGTGGGAGCGGCAGCGGACGGTGTGCAACGCCAGGTAGGCGGCGCCGAGTTCGGCGTCGTCAGGGACGTTTGTCTCGGCCAGCAGGCGGTCAAGTCGCGTGTAGAGATGGGCGATCCGGTGCCAGAAGCAGGTGGAGCGCTCGTGCGGGAGCAGGTCCATCGCCAGGCGCCAGCCGTCGCCGGGGCGGCCGAGCATCCGGTCGGCGGGCACCATCACATCGTCGAAGAACACCTCGGCGAACTCGTCCACACCGTGCATCGTGCGCAGCGGCCGGACGGTGATGCCGGGGGTGTCCATGTCGACGAAGAACGCGGTGATCCCGTTGTGGCCCGGCGCGGTGCGGGTCAACAGGACGCAGCGGGCGGCGAATTGGGCCAGGCTCGTCCACACCTTCTGGCCGCTGATCTCCCAGTGGTCGCCGCGCGGGACCGCCCGGGTGGTGAGGGAGGCGAGGTCGCTGCCGGAGCCGGGTTCGGAGAAGCCCTGGCACCACTGTTCGCGCCCGCTCAGCAGCCGCGGGACCATCTCGGCGGCCAGCGCGGGAGGGGCGTAAGAGATCATCGTCGGGGCGAGGACCTCGATCATCGAGTAGATCCCCGGCTCGGCCAACTCCCTTGTGGCGACCTCCTCGCCGAGCACCGCCCTCAGCACCGCGGGCCCGCCGAGCCCCCTCACCTCGGCGGGCCAGCCGTACCGCATCCAGTCCGCGTCGTACAACGCCCGGCGGACCCGCGCCAGTTGAGCGACCTGGGCGTCCAGGGAGTGGTCGGGGCCGGGGGACAGGTCGTGCTCGTCCAGCCACGTGCGCAGGCCCGTGCGGAAGCCGGCGACGTTCATGTCCCCGGGCGCCGAGGCGGCGTTCATGTTCCCGGGCGCTGATAGGCGTGCGGGCGGCCCGAGTCGTGCGCTCCGCTGCGGCGGATGAACGTCATCGCCCGCGTGCGCAGCCGCCAGCCCTCGTCCGTGCGGACGTAGGTGTCGTTGTAGTAGCCGATCCGCAGGTCGTGCGTGGCGTGGTCGACGAAGCAGAGCGGCTGGGTGCCGGTCGCGGTGTCGCCGGACAGGTCGACGGCCGGCGTACCCGTGAGGAACAGCCCCTTGGGCGCGGCGGCCACGAGCGCCGGGAACTCGTCGAGGCCGTAGGAGTCCCCGAAGGCGCTGTACGTGCCGTCGGGCGTGAAGACGCCCAGCACCCCGTCCAGGTCACCGCGGGTGATGCACACCGCGTAGCGGGCGAGGAGCTGCTGGATCTCCATCAGGTCGTCGGTCGGACCAGGGGGAGGAGCCGGAACGGGCAAGGAGGACAAGGACTTTCCACCCTTCACCATGAGTGAGAATGGCATTCTCTCAGATGAGTGGCAGATTTCCATGGTGGGTGAGGCGACGTCAACAGTCTCTGTCTGAATGGTTGATTCTCCGTAGATGAGAAGCTAGTTTCCAGCGATGGAGAGGGGAGATCCGACGCGATGGACCAGTTCCTCACCTTCGGGATCGTCGGCCTGAGCACGGCCGCGATCTATGCCGTCATCGGCAGTGGGCTCGTGCTCACCTACACCACCACCGGCGTGTTCAACTTCGCGCACGGCGCGGCCGGCATGCTGTCCGCGTTCATGTACTGGCAGCTGACCGTCGGCTGGGGCTGGCCCGTTCCGGTCGCCCTGGTCGTGGTGCTGCTCGTGCTCGCCCCCGGCTTCGGACTGCTCGTGGAGCGGTTCGTGCTGCGGCCCGTCCAGGCTCTCGGCGAAGCCGAACGGCTGGTGATGACGGTCGCGCTGCTCAGCGGTCTCATCGCGGCCGCGCGCTGGATCTGGGACCCCAACGTGGCGCGGCCCCTGCCGATGTTCTTCGCCGCGCGCAAGCCCATCCACCTCGGCCCGGCCGTCATCACCTGGCACCAGGCCATCACCATGGCGGTGGCCGTCGCCGTCGCCGTCGGCCTGCGCATCCTGCTCTACCGCACCCGCGCCGGAGCCGAGATGCGCGCGGCCGTCGACGACCGGGCACTGGTCGGTCTCACCGGCGCCGACCCGGTCCGGGCGGGCCGCGTCTCCTGGATCCTCGGCACCCAACTCGCCGCGATCGGCGGCATCTTGATCGCCCCGACCGTCACCCTCGACGCCGCCCAGCTCTCCCTGCTGATCGTCAGCGCCTACACCGCGGCCGTCTTCGGCAGGCTCCGCAGCCTGCCGCTCACCTTCCTCGGCGCCGTCGTCGTCGGCTGCATGGAGAGCTACCTGACCGGCTACCTCCCGCAGAACGAGTACCTTCCCGGACTGCGGCTCGCCGCTCCCGCCCTGCTGCTCTTCCTCGCTCTGTTGGTCTTCCCGCACCGACGCCTGCGCGGCCGTGAACGACGGCTGGCCCGCGTCCCGGTGCCGAGCGCGCGCGGCACGCTCGTGTTCGCCGCGGTGGTCGTCGCCTTCGGCGCGGTACTGGCCTCTCTGCTCGGAGAAGCCGACCTGATCACCTACGGAGCGATCTTCTCGCTGGGCGTGGTGGCGCTCTCGTACGTTCCGCTCGCCGGGTACGCCGGGCAGGTCTCCCTGTGCCAGCTGAGCATGGCCGGCATCGGCGCGGTCGTCTGGGCACACCTCGGTGCCCACGGCGAACTGTGGGCACTCGGCGCCACGATTGTCGTCTCCGCAGTGGCCGGAGCCCTGGTCGCCCTGCCCGCGCTGCGGCTCTCCGGCGTGTATCTCGCCCTGGGCACCGCCGCGTTCGCGGTCATCCTCGACCGATGGATCTTCACCCTGCCCGCCTTCCACGTGCTCGGCGTGCGGATCGCCCTCTTCGACCAGGGCTCGGTCGACGCCACCGGACCCGACCTGTTCGGCCTCCGGCTCGACAGCGGACGGGAGTTGATGGTGTTCGCCGCCGTCTGCCTCGCGCTCGCCTCGATCGGTGTGGCGGCCCTGCGCCGCAGCCGCTTCGGCCGACGGCTGATCGCCCTGCGCGACAGCGAGGCCGCGTACGCCACCCTCGGCGGCAACCTGCTGGTCGCCAAGGTCGCCGTGTTCGCCCTCGCCTCCGGCATCGCCGGACTCGGCGGGGCGCTGTACGGAATGCAGCAACGCACCGTCACCGCCGACCAGTTCAGCCTCGTGGCAGGACTGCCGATCTTCCTCGTCGCCGTGGTCGGCGGACTCGGTGCGGTCGGCAACGGGCTCTTCGCCGGAACCGCGTTCGTCGGCCCGACGAACGCCCTGATCGCCGTCGTCCCCGGCACCGCGAACCTGGTCGCCCTGCTCCCCGGCCTCGCCGGCGTCGGCCTCGGCCACAATCCCGACGGCATCGTCTCCCGCTTCCGCCGCCAGTGGGAACCACTCGCCCGCGACCGCGTCGCCCTGTGGACCCTGCTCTGCGCCCTCGCCCTGGCCTGGGCCCTGCGCTTCACCGACGTCATCAACGACTGGACGTACTACGGCGGTTCACTCGTTCTCGCCGTCGCGCTCCGCGCCTGGGCGAGCGCCCGGCAGGCCGCTCCGGTCGAACCGGAGATCCCCGTCGAGTGGTGGGGCCTACGGCGTGACTGGCGCCCCGAGGACGAGGAGGTGCTGGCCCGTGGCGTCGCTGCAGGTTAGTGGAGTGACCGTCTCCTTCGGCGGGAACCGGGCTCTCGACGGGGTCGCCCTGACCGCCGAGGGGGGCCGGGTCACCGGGCTCATCGGCCCCAACGGGGCAGGGAAAAGCACCCTGTTCGACGTCGCCTCCGGACTGCGCAGGCCCTCCTCGGGACAGATCCACCTGGACGGCCGGGACGTCACCCGGGCCCGGCCCTCCGCCCGCGCCCGGCACGGACTCGCCCGTACCTTCCAGCGCCTGGAACTGTTCGGCCGGCTCAGCGTGCGCGACAACCTCCTCGTCGCCGCCGAACTCGGCCCCGAACGCCGCCGCGCCGACCGGCTCGTCACGGAGATCCTGCACCGCCTCGGTCTCACCGACCTCGCCGACACCTCACCCGACGCGCTCCCCACGGGAGTTGGCCGCCTCGTCGAAGTGGGAAGGGCGCTCGCGATCCGCCCGAAGGTGCTTCTCCTCGACGAACCCGCCGCCGGACAGGACGCGGAGGAGACCGAACGCTTCGCGGAACTCCTGCGCGCCCTCACCGACGACGGAACCGCCGTCGTCCTCGTCGAACACGACATGAGCCTCGTGATGGCCGTCTGCGACGAGGTGTACGTCCTCGACCTCGGCAAGATCATCGCCGTCGGCCCGCCCGAGGTGATCCGCAGCGACGAAACGGTTCTCGCCGCCTACCTGGGGGACGCGTGAGCGCACTTCTCGAACTGCGCGGCATCCGCGCCGCCCACGAACGCATCACCGTCCTGCACGGCGTCGACCTCGACGTCGCCGCCGGACAGGTGGTGGCGCTGCTCGGCCCGAACGGCGCTGGAAAGACCACCACCCTGCGCGTAGCCGCAGGAGTCCACCCCGTCGAATCCGGCCAACTCGTCCTCGGCGGGCGGGACATGACCGGCGCCGACCCCCGCGACCTGGCCCGCGCCGGGGTCTGCCTCATCCCCGAAGGACGAGGCGTGTTCCCGAACCTGTCCGTCCGCGACAACCTCCTGATGATGACCTTCACCGGCCGCAGCCGCGAGGAGATCGAGGAGATCGCGTTCGCCCGCTTCCCCGTCCTGACCCAGCGCGCCGGACAGGCCGCGGGCACCCTCTCCGGCGGCGAACAGCAGATGCTCGCCCTCGCCCGCGGCCTCGCCACCGACCCCGCCGTCCTGCTGCTCGACGAACTCTCCATGGGACTGGCCCCGTTGGTCGTCGGCCGGCTCTACGAACAGGTCGGCGAGATCGCCCGCCAAGGTGTCGCCGTGCTCGTCGTCGAGCAGTTCGCTGCCGCAGTCCTCGACATCTGCGACCACGCCGCCGTCCTCGTACGCGGCCGGGTCGAACGGCAGGGCCACCCCGACGGGGGCCTGCGTGCCGAACTGTCCGCTCTCTACCTGGGGAGTTCCACATGACGTCCACCGAGACGCGAGCGGACCGCTTCGTCCGCGAACTCACCGTCCTGAAAATCCCGGACCCGGCCGCCGGAAGGGCCGTTCTCTGGCTGCGCGCGGGCGCCGCCCTCATGACGATCGGCGTCGTCCTCGGCGTGTGCGCCTACTTCATCTCGCACGACACCAGCGACCCGCTGGTGCAGAACGACGCTCTCACGCTCGGCCTGGCCGCGGTCGCCGGGAGCGTCGTCGGTTCCGCACTCTTCCTGCGGTACTCGCTCACCGGCTTCCTGCGGTACTGGATGGCCCGTCAGTCCTACGACGTGGAACTCCTCGCCGACCGCCTGCTCGAAAGGGACCTCCGCCATGACCCCACCGGCACCGACGCTGCGCCCCGGTGACCAACTCGCCAGCACCGTCTGCGGCACCCGCGTGGTCGTCATCCGCGCTCCCGCCGCCGCACAACCCCAACTGGCCTGCGGCGGCAGCCCGTTGGTCCGCGCGGCCGACGCATCCCCGGCGAAGCCCGGACCGGCCGGCACCACCACCCTCATCGGCAAGCGGTACGTCGACACCACCGGGACGCTCGAACTGCTCTGCACCGCCTCCGGCGCGGGCGAACTCACCTGTGACGGCGCCCCCATGACCCTGAAGGCGGCCAAGCCGCTGCCCGCCTCCGACTGACCGACCCACCCCCGTAAGGAGCCGTCATGGACCGCGACGACCTCATCCTCATCAGCGTCGACGACCACATCATCGAACCCCCCGACATGTTCGTGAACCACCTTCCCGAGCGCTACAAGAAAGACGCGCCCCAACTGGTCCACCGGGACGACGGCACCGACGTATGGCAGTTCGGCGGCGCGACCATCACCAACTCGGCACTCAACGCGGTGGCCGGCCGGCCCAAGGAGGAGTACGGCGTCGAACCGCAGGGCCTCGACGAGATCCGCCCCGGCTGTTACGACGTGCACGAGCGGATCAAGGACATGAATGCGGGCGGCATCCTCGCCCAGATGAACTTCCCGTCCTTCCCCGGGTTCTCGGCCCGCCTGTTCGCGACCAAGGACGTGGACTTCTCCCTCGCGCTCGTACGGGCCTACAACGACTGGCACATCGACGAGTGGTGCGCCGCCTACCCGGGACGCTTCATCCCCATGGCGCTGCCCGCCATCTGGGACGCGGAGCTGTGCGCGGCGGAGGTGCGCCGGGTCGCCGAGAAGGGCGTTCACTCCCTCACCTTCACCGAGAACCCCGCTGTCCTCGGCTACCCGAGCTTCCACGACCCGTACTGGAACCCGCTGTGGCGCGCGCTGTCCGACACCGACACCGTCATGTCGGTGCACATCGGCTCCTCCGGCAGGCTCGCCGTCCCGGCCGCCGACTCGCCGCCCGACGTGATGATCACGCTCCAGCCGATGAACATCGTCTCCGCCGCGGCGGACCTGCTCTGGTCGCCCCCGATCAAGCAGTTCCCGAATCTGAAAATCGCCCTCTCGGAAGGCGGAACGGGCTGGATCCCGTACTTCCTGGAGCGCCTCGACCGCACCTTCGAGATGCACTCCACCTGGACCCTCCAGGACTTCGGCGGCAAGCTCCCCTCCGAGGTCTTCCGCGAGCACTTCCTGACCTGCTTCATCACCGACAAACTGGGCGTACGGCTGCGCCACGACATCGGCATCGACAACATCTGCTGGGAGGGCGACTATCCGCACAGCGACTCCCTGTGGCCCGACGCCCCCGAGCAACTGCACGACGTGCTGGCGAGCTGTGACGTCCCCGACGACGAGGCCAGGAAGATTACCTACGAGAACGCGATGCGCTGGTACTCCTTCGACCCCTTCGCGCACATCCCGCGCGAACAGGCCACCGTGGGCGCCCTGCGCAAGGCGGCCGAGGGCCACGACGTCAGCACCCGTTCCCGCAGCCACCAACTCATCGAGCCCGCCGAGAAGTTGGAGGCGTTCCGCTCCAAGGCCCGGGCGGCCGTGGCGGCGGCCCGATGAGCGACCTGGTCCTCACCGAACGGGTCGGCGCCGTCCTCGTGACGACCCTGAACCGTCCGGAGGCCCGAAACGCCCTGAACCCGGAACTGATTGACGAACTGTCAGCTGTGCTCCGGGAAGCGGACACCGACCCGGCGGTCCGGGCGATCGTCCTCACGGGTGCCGGAACGGTCTTCTGCGCCGGCATGGACCTCAAGGCGTTCGCGAAGGGCGGCGGCAAGTTCGACGGACTGGTCTGGTTCTTCCGCGAGGGCATCACCACACCGGTCATCGCCGCCCTCAACGGCTCGGCACTCGCCGGCGGTTTCGAACTCGCCCTGGCCTGCGACCTGGTGGTCGCCGCGGAGGACGCCAAGCTGGGTATCGCGGAGGTGAAGCGAGGCCTGTTCGCGGCCGGAGGCGGTACGACCCTCGCCGACCGGGTCCCGCTGGCCGTCGCCCTGGAGATGGGCCTGACCGGCGACCTCGTCACCGCGGCGGACGCCAAGCAGTTCGGCCTGGTGAATCGCGCCGTCCCGGCCGACGAGGTACGGGAGACGGCACTGACCCTGGCCGGACGCATCGCCGAGAACGGCCCTCTCGGCGTCGCGATGACCAAGAAGCTGATGCGAGAACGCCGTTGGGCCGAACCGGAAGAGGTCGAGTCTGTGTTCAGAAGCGCCGACGCGGTGGAGGGGGCGCGAGCCTTCGCCGAACGCCGTAGCCCGGTTTGGACGGGGAGGTAACGCGACTCCGGTGTTCCCCCGAGGCCGCGGGATGGTCTCGGGAACACCGGTGCGAAGCGCGCGGTGCCTTAGCGGTGGAAGGCGCGCTGAGGGTCCGTAGCCGCGTCTTCCCTGTCGCTGATCTCGTCGACGAGCCCCCAGCGCAGCGCCTCCCCGAGGCTCAACTCCGCCCCGGACAGGGCGAGATACGCCGTCCGCTCCCGGCCGACCCGGACCGGGATGCTCGCCGTGCCGCCCGCGCCCGGAATCAGCCCCATCCCGACCTCCGGCAACCGGATCGCCGTGTCCGGCGCGGCGACCACCCGCCCCGCGAACGCCGCGAGTTCGATCCCCGCGCCGACACACGCACCGTGCAGATGAGCCGTCACCCGTGGGGCACAACGGTGCAGCAGCGCACCCGGACTCCGATGCACCCGCACCAGATGAGCCCGCGCCGGATCACGCGATGTGCCGAACTCGGCGAGGTCACCGCCGCTGCAGAAGGCCGGCCCGTTGCCGTACAGGTCGACCCGGCTGATCGATGGGTCAGCCACGGCCACCTGAAGTGCCTCGCACAGCGCGTCCCGCGTCGCCGCGTCGAACGCGTTGCGCACCCAAGGCCGGTGCAGCGTGATGGACAGCCGCTGACCGTCACGGTCGAGCCGTACGGGACTCTCGGCGGGGCGGTGGGCACGCCGGGGCGCAGCCGCCAGCCAGGAACGGAAGTCCGCTCCGCCCTGAAGCGTCGAGTACGCGAGGGATTCGAGAACCAGCCTGTCGGGGATCGAGAGCCCGCTCCCCATCCGCAGCACTTGCACCAGCGTGACGGCTGCGGCGGGCCGGCTGTCGACGATGTGACCCAGCTGCCGGGCCGCGGCATGAGGATCCGCGCACCCCACCCAGGGCCTGGGTGGATCGGGAACCCCGGTGAGCAGGATGTCGAAGCCCGCCACCGCATCGGTGGGTTTCGCCGCCACGCCGATCACGACGCGGTCCCGGTCCGGCGGTTCTGTTTCATGCGCAGGGGATCGGTCGTCGGGGGCGTGGTTCAGGTCGACGATCACGAAGGGCGACTCCACAGTGATCTCCCTCCAGGCGTGGACCGGAGTGTAATTTGAGATCACCTCGGGAGAGAAGGGGGTTCGACTCATGGAGAATCACGTTCTCCGCGACTGGATGGACTCCGTCGAGCCGTTCCTGACCCCGCTGGCCGACATCGCACGCTCGTTCACGGATCTGACGGGCGTGCCGGTCGACTTGCCGACGGCTCTCTTCCTACGGGCCCAACTGGCCGGCCTGGAGCGTCCGTCCAGGACCTCCGCCAACGGTTCCTGCCACCTCCTCCAGGCCGCTGACGGCTGGGCCGCCGTGAACCTGGCCCGCCCCGACGACCTGGCCGCTGTACCGGCACTGCTGGCGTTGCTCGGTTCGCCTGGGGAGTGCGGGGGCCTGCAGGCGGCGGTACGGCGGGTCACGGCGGCCGAAGTGGTCGAGGCCGCACAGTTGCTCGGCATCGCCGCCGCGGTACCGGGATCGGCCCAAGGCGCACGGCCTGCTGTTCGCGCCGAGAGGTGGGGCGAAAAGGGTGTCTCTCGCGCGATGGCGGAGATACGGATCGTCGACTTCTCCGCGCTCTGGGCGGGGCCGCTGTGCGCGCGGTTGCTGGGGCTGGCGGGCGCTCGGGTGCTGAAGGTGGAGAGCGCGACGCGACCGGACGGTGCGCGCTTCGGGACGCCCGCCTTCTACCGCTGGCTGCACGACGGCCACGACAACCTGGTCGTCGATTTCGCCCCCGGCGCGCTGGACGAGATCGTCGCCGAGGCCGACGTCGTCATCGAGGCGTCACGGCCGCGCGCGCTGCGCCGACTCGGCCTGCGCGCCGAGGAGTTCCTCGCCGCCCGCCCCGGCAGGGTGTGGGTCGGCATCACCGGATACGGACGCGAGAACGACCGCATCGCTTTTGGAGACGACGCTTCCGCGGCCGGCGGTCTGACCGGAGTCGACCCGAACGGTGACCCCCTCTTCCTCGGGGACGCGCTCGCCGATCCCGTCACCGGCGTGTTCGCCGCCCAGGCCGTGGCCCGTTCCCTCGCCGCGGGAGGCGGAGAACTGCTCTGCGTCTCCATGGCGGCCTGCGCCGCGACGCTCGCGGACGCCCGGGCCGGGGTCCAGCCGCCGTGCTGATCAGAAACGTGGAGGTCGAGGGCCACGCGGCGGCGGTGGACGTACGGATCGACGGCGGGCGGATCGCCGAGATCGGGACCGGGCTGCCGGGACCGGGTGACGTGGACGGTCGGGGCGCTGCGTTGCTGCCGGGCCTGCACGACCACCACGTACACCTTGCGGCACTGGCCGCCGACGCCGCCTCCGTGCGGGTCGGGCCGAGTGACGTGCGGGACCGAACGGCGTTTGCGGCGGCCCTGGTTGGTGGGTCGTCGGGGGAGTGGGTACGAGCGGTCGGCTATCACGAGAGCGTCGCGGGGGAGTTGGACCGGTGGGCGCTGGACGCGCTCGCGCCGGACCGGCCGGTGCGGGTGCAGCATCGGACCGGTGCGCTCTGGGTGTGGAACAGTGCCGCGCTGCGGGCGGTCGGGCTGAATGGCGACGGCCGGTTCTGGCGCGAGGACGAGCGGCTGCGGGGGCTTGTGCCGCCAACGCGGTTGGATCTGGAGGGTGTTGGGCGGCGGGCCGCGGCGCTCGGCGTCACCGGGTTCACCAACGCCGATCCGCACCCCGCGAGCGGGCTCACCCAGATGCTGGCGGTCCTTCCGCAACGGCTCCTGGTGATGGGCGTCGACGAGCCCGTGAAGCTGATGCTCGACGATCCGACACTCCCCACTCCCACCCAACTAGCCCGCACCATAGGGGAGATCAGACCCCGGCCGGTCGCCGTGCACTGTGTGACCCGGGTGCAGTTGCTGGTGACGCTGCTCGCCCTGGACGAGGTGGGACCGGCCGACGGAGACCGGATCGAGCACGGGTCGGTGATCCCGGCCGAGACGATTCCCTGGCTACGGCGGCTCGGGGTGACGATCGTGAGCCAGCCCCATTTCCCGGTCGAGCGGGGCGCCGCGTACGCCACCGACGTGGACGCCGACGACCGCCCCCACCTCTACCGTTGCCGGACCCTGACCGAGGCGGGCGTCCCGCTCGCCGCCGGCACCGACGCGCCGTACGGCACCTCGGACCCCTGGGCGGTCATGCGGGCCGCGACCGAACGGGACGAGGCGGAACGACTCCAACCCCGGGCGGCGCTGCGGCTGTTCACCGGTGAGCCCCGACACCCGGCGCGGACACGCCGGTTGACGGTCGGGTCGGCCGCCGACCTGTGCCTGCTCCACGTACCGCTCCGCGACGCCCTTCGCACGCTGTCCGGGGAACTGGTCCGCGCCGCCTACGTGGCCGGGCGGCGCATCGACGCCCTGTGACCTACACGCTGTACCCGCCGTCAACTCCCAACGCCTGCCCGGTGATGAACCCCGCCCGGTCCGAGGCGAGGAACGCGACCGCCTCCGCGATGTCGGTCGCATCGCCGAAGCGGCGCATGGGGATGTTGCGCCGGGTGACGGCGAGTGCGGCCTCGTCCAGTTCGCCGGAGCTGATCAGACGGCCGGCGATACCGTCGTTGAGCATGCCGGGTGCCACGCAGTTCACGCGGACGCCGTAGCGGCCCTCCTCGGCGGCGAGAGCCCGTGCGACCGCCTCGACCGCGCCCTTCGCGCCCGACGACAGCCCGTCCCGTACCGGGAAACGGCGGGTGGCGACGGTCGTGACGGCGACGATGTTGCCCCGGCTCTCGCGCAGCAACGGCAGCGCGGGATGCACCAGGTTGAAGAACGCCACGGCGTCGCCCTCGAGTTGGGCGCGGTACTCGCTCGGGGTCACCTTGCTCAGGTGCCGCATCGGTACATGCGGGCCCGCCGCGTACACGAGGGTGTGGATGCCACCGCCCACCTCCGACACGGCCTCGGCTGTGGCGGACTCGTCGGTCAAGTCGACGCACAGCGACCGGACTTGACGGCCCAGCTTCGTGACCTCGGCGGCCACCGCGTCGGCCGCCTCCTGGTTGGCCCGGTAGGTGAACACGATGTCGCTGCCTCGCTCGGCGAGGAGCCGGACGATCGCCGCCCCGATCCCGCCCGAGCCGCCCGCCACGAACGCGACACCTGGCCTGCTGGAGAAGTCCGGCACCGTAACCGCCTCACAATCCGAGGGACTTGGCGATGATGACCTTCATGACCTCGCTGGTCCCGGCGTAGATGCGGGTGATGCGTGCGTCCGCGTAGAGCCGGGCGATGGGGTATTCCAGCATGTAGCCGTAGCCGCCGAACAGTTGCAGGCAGCGGTCGACCGCGCGGGCCTGCATCTCGGTGCAGAACAGCTTGACCTTGGCCGCGTCGGATCCGCTCAGTTCACCCGCGACGAGTTCGAGCACCGCGCGGTCCAGCATCGCCTGCGCGGCCTCGATCTCGGCTGCCACGGCGGCGAGTTCGAACTTGGTGTTCTGGAAGGAGGCGACCGTCTTGCCGAACGCCTTGCGCTCCTTCACGTACGAGATCGTCGTGTCCAGGGCCGCTCGTGCCTGTGCGACCGAGCCGACCGCCACCGTCATCCGCTCCTGCGGCAGGTTGTTGCCCAGATAGCCGAACGCGGCGCCTTCCTCGCCGAGCCGGTTGGCGACCGGGACCCGTACGTCGTCGAAGGCCAACTCCACTGTGTCCTGCACCTTGATGCCTATCTTGTGCAGCACCCGGCCGCGCGTGAAGCCGGGCATACCGTCCTCGACGACCAGTAGGGTGAGCCCGGCGCGGCGGTTGTCGGGGTCGGTCGACGTACGCGCCACGACGATCACCAGGTCGGCGAGAAGCCCGCCGGTGATGAACGTCTTCGCGCCGTTGAGAACGTATGAGTCCCCGTCGCGTACGGCCGTCGTACGGATCCCCGCGAGATCGGAGCCCGTGCCCGGCTCGGTCATCGCGATGGCGGTGAGCAGCTTCCCGGAGGCCAGGCCGGGGAACCAGCGCTCGCGCTGATCCCGGTCGGCGTAGGTGAGGAAGTACGGGAGAACGACGTCCAGTTGGGTGCGCACGGTCCCCAACGTCACCAAGGCGCGGGCCGATTCCTCCTGGAGGACGACGTTGTAGCGGTAGTCGGCGAGGCCCGTGCCGCCGTACTCCTCGGGGACGGCCGTGCCCAACAGGCCCAGCGAGCCCAGCTGTTCGAAGAGGGCGCGGGGGAGCCGGCCGGCCTCCTCCCACTCGGCGTAGTGGGGGACCACCTCCTTGGCGATGAAGTCCCGTGCGAGCCGGCGGAACGCCTCGTGGTCGTCGGTGAAGACGTCTCGGCGCACAACATCCCCTGTCAGGAAGCGAGTTCGACGACGGTGGCGTTGGCGGTGCCGCCGCCCTCGCACATGGTCTGCAGGCCGTAGCGGATGCCCTGGTCCCGCATGTGGTGGATCATCCGGGTCATCAGGACGGCGCCCGACGCGCCGAGCGGGTGCCCGAGCGCGATGGCGCCGCCGAGCGGGTTGAGCAGCGCCGGGTCCGCGCCGGTCTCGGCCAGCCAGGCGAGCGGGATCGGCGCGAAGGCCTCGTTCACCTCGAAGACCCCGACCTCCGACAGGCCGATGCCTGCCCTGCGGAGCACCTTCTCCGTCGCCGGGATCGGCCCCGTCAGCATGAGGACCGGGTCGGACCCGGTGACCACGCCCGCGCGGTAGCGGACGATCGGCGTCAGCCCCAACTCCCGAGCCTTTTCGGGGGTGGTGACCAGCAGGGCGGCGGCTCCGTCGGAGATCTGGGATGAGTTGCCCGCGTGGATCACCCCGTCCTCCTGGAAGGACGGTTTCAGCCTCGCGAGAGTGTCGACGCTGGTGCCGCGCCGTATGCCCTCGTCGGCGGTCACCGGATCAGCACTCCCCTCGACAGGCACCGGCACGATCTGCGCCTCGAACGCCCCGCCGTCCTGCGCGGCCGCCGCGCGCTCGTGCGACAGCGCGGAGAACTCGTCGAGGACACCCCGGCCCAGTCCCCACTTCTGCGCGATCTTCTCGGCGGAGATGCCCTGGTTGAAGGAGAACCCCTCGTAACGGGCGAGGACTTGAGGGCCGTACGGCATCCCGCCGGCCCGCGAGGCGCCGAGCGGTATCCGGCTCATCACCTCGACGCCGCCCGCGACCACGACGTCCTGCTGGCCGGACATGACCGCCTGGGCGGCGAAGTCCAGTGCCTGCTGGCTGGATCCGCAGGCCCGGTTCACCGTGGTCCCCGGGATGCTCTCGGGCCAGCCCGCGGCCAGCACCGCGTAGCGGCCGATGTTGCTCGACTGGTCGCCCAACTGGCCGACGCAGCCCCACACCACGTCGTCGACGACCTCGGGGTCGAGACCCGTGCGGTCGACAAGGGCCCGAAGGACGACGGCGGAAAGGTCCGCCGCGTGCACTCCGGCCAGCCCGCCGTTCCGTTTGCCGACGGCGGTACGGACCGCCTCGACCACCACTGCCTCACGCGTCACGTGTCCTCCGTAGCTGTCGGGACGCCTGTTCCTGGCACCGCTGTTCCCGGCACCGCCCAGCTCCCCGTGTAGAGCGGCGGACGCTTCTCCACGAAGGCGGCGTACGCCTCCGGGACGTCTGCCGTGGCGAAGTTCATGGCCTGCGCCCGCGCCTCACCGGCAAGGGCCTCGCGCAGGGTGCGATCCGCGTTCTCATTGAGGAGCGCCTTGTTCTGCGCGAGCGCGACCGGCGCTCCGGCCACCAGCCGGGCGGCGAGATCGTCCACGAAAGCGTCGATCTTGTCGGCGTCCACGACCCACGTCACCAGGTTCAGTGCGCGGGCCTCCTCGGCGTCGATTGTCTCGGCCAGTAGCACGAGCCGCTTCGCCTGCTGCAACCCCACCAGCTTCGGCAGCAGCCACGAGCCGCCGCAGTCCATGGACAGGGCACGCCGCGCGAAGATCTGCGAGAACGTGCTGTCCGGAGTCGCTACGACGAAGTCGCAACCCAGGGCGAGGTTCCAACCCGCCCCGACCGCCACGCCGTTGACCTTGGCGATGGTGGGGATCGGCAACTCGTGCAGCAGCAGCGTGACCTCGCTCAGGGTCCGCATCCGGTACAGGGGATGCTCGCTGCTGACGCCCTTGCGGATGTCGGCCCCGGAGCAGAACGCGTCCCCGGCACCGGTCAGGACCAGCGCACGCACCGTACGGTCGCCGCCCGCCGCGGAGAGTGTCGTTCTCAGGGCGTCCCACAGTTCGGCGTCGATCGCGTTCTTGCGGTGGGGTCGGTTCAGGGTGAGTGTCCGGACGCCCTCGGCGTCACTCGTCAGCAGCACCGGCTGCGCGGTCATCGTACGGCTCCCTGCGCCCGGAGAACGGCGATCTCCTCGTCCGCCAGGCCGAGTTCGGCCAGTACGGCGTCCGTGTGCTGGCCGAGAGCGGGAATCGCGCCCATCGGAGGGTCGTACCCGGCGATGACCGGGGGCGGCAGCAGCGCCGGGACCGGACCCGACGGCGTGTCGATCTCGCGCCAGCGATCACGGGCCTGCAGATGAGGGTGGGCTATGACGTCGCTGGGCGTGTTGTAGCGGGAGTTGCCGATCCCGGCCGCGTCCGCGCGGTCCTGCACCTCGGCGAGGTCGTGCCGGGCGCACCAGGCGGAGATCCCCGGCTCCAACTCGGCACGGTGTTCCACCCGTCCGGCGTTGCTCCGGAAGCGCGGGTCGTCCGCCAGGTCGGGCCGGTCGATCAACTCCCGTGCCAGGCGCTGCCATTCACGGTCGTTCGTGGTGCCGAGGACCACGGTGTGGCCGTCGGCGGTGCGGTGGGCGCCGTACGGTGCGACGGCGGGGGAGCTCATGCCGAGCGGTTGTTGCTCGATGCCGGAGTGCTGGGTGTAGGTGAGCGGATATCCCATCAGCTCCGTCATCGTGTCGAACAGGCTCACCGCGACGGACGAGGCCGCGGGCCCCACCCCGCGTTCCCTGCCGCAGAGCAGCGCGACGATCGACAGGGCGGCGTACAGGCCGCTGCACACGTCGGCCATCGGCGGCCCCGGTTTGGCCGGCGCTCCGGGGTGGCCCGTAACCGCGCAGGCGCCCGACTCGGCCTGTACGAGGAGGTCGTAGGCGCGCTTGTGGGAGAGGGGGCCGCCGGGGCCGTATCCGTCGATCTCGACGGCGATGAGGTCGGGGTGACGGGTCGTCAAGTCGGCCGGAGAGATGCCGAGTTTGGCCGTGGTGCCTGGTGTGAGGTTGGAGACGAGGACGTCGGCGCGTTCCAGCAGGCGGTGCAGGACGCCCATGCCGCCGGGTGTCTTCAGGTCCAGGGCGACCGACTCCTTGCCGCGGTTGACCCAGACGAAGTGCGCTCCCAGGCCCTTGACCACGTCGTCGTAGTGGCGGGCGAAGTCGCCGCCCTTGGGGTTCTCCACCTTGATCACACGGGCGCCGAAGTCACCGAGTGTGCGGGTGCACATGGGAGCCGAGATCGCCTGCTCCAACGCGACCACGGTGATTCCGGCCAGCGGCCCTGTCGTCGTCGTTCCAGAACGCGGCATGTCAGAACTCGTCATCTCAGATCGTCGCGTCTCGGCTCGCGGCCGTGAACTGTGCCCGGAGTTCGTCCTTCAGCACCTTCTGGCTCGCGTTGCGCGGGAGTTGGTCGACGAAGCGGACATGCCGGGGGACCTTGAAGTTGGCCATGTGCTCGCGGGCCCAGGCGATGACCTCGGGCTCGGTCGGCGCCCGCCCCGAGGGCGCGACGACGAAGGCGCAGCCGACCTCGCCGAGCCGTTCGTCGGGAACCCCGATCACGGCGACCTGCTGGACGTTCTCGCAGCCGAGAAGCAGCTTCTCTATCTCCGCCGGATAGGCGTTGAAGCCGCCGACGATGTACAGCTCCTTCTTGCGGTCGACGATGGCCAGATTGCCGTCGTCGTCGAGCCGCCCGATGTCCCCGGTGTGCAGCCAGCCCTCGGCGTCGATCGTCGCGGCGGTGGCGTCAGGGTCGTCCCAGTAGCCCCGGGTGACGTTGAAGCCGCGGACGAGGATCTCGCCGTCGAGACCGATCGGGACGTCGAGACCGTCGGCGGCGACGATCCGCACCTGGACACCGGGAATGGCGCTTCCCGTGGTGTGGGCGACCGTCTCCTCGGAATCCCCTACGCGGGTCGTGGTCACCAGTGCCGTCGACTCGGTCAGGCCGTAGGCGCTCATCACGATGTCGAACGACAACTCCGTTTTCATGGCGCGGATCAGCGATTCCGGGATCGTCGTGCCGCCCGTCATGGAGACCCGCAGCGACGACAGGTCGTGCGCGGCACGGTCCGGGTGGTTGACCAGGTCGTGGAAGATCGTCGGCGGCCCGAGGAGAATGCTCACGCCCTCCCGTGCGATGAGGTCCAGCGCGCGCCCGGCGTCGAAGACGGGCATGGGGATGACGGTCACGCCGTGCATGAGCGAGGCCAGCCAGCCCGCCTTGTAGCCGAAGCAGTGGAAGAACGGCGGGATCACCAGGAAGGTGTCGGAGGCCTCGAAGGTGTACTCCTTCGCCATCCATCCGTAAGCGCGCAGAGACTGGCCGTGAGTGAGCATCACGCCCTTGGGGTGGCCGGTCGTGCCGGACGTGAACATCACGTCGGACACGTCGTCCGGCGTCAACCGGTCGATCGACTTGTGGGCCGCAGCCGTGGAAACGCGTTCTCCCGCGCCGAGAAAGTCGTTCCAGGCGAGTTCCGCCGCGCCCTGCGGACCGAGCACGGACACCGTCTTCCGCAGAGCCGGCAGTTCCGGATCGGCCTTCCGCAGTTCGCCGATGTAGTCGTTGCCCAGGAAGGGCGAGGCGAACACGGCCGCCGCCTCCGACTTCCGCAGGATGTACGAGATCTCCTGCGCCTTGAACCGTGTGTTGAGCGGAACCAGGATCGCTCCGGCGCCGTGGATGCCCAGCGCGGCGAAGATCCACTCCGCCGAGTTGGGGGCGCACAGCCCGACCCGGTCACCCGGCTTGACGCCGAGCGCCATGACGGCGCGGATCGAGCCGACCATCTGCTCCTCCAGCTCCCGGAACGTCCACCGGCGGTCACCGTCGATGAGCGCCGTGGCGTCGCCGAAGCGCCGGGCGGCCAGTCTGATGACGTTCGGGATGCTCAGGAATTCGTCGTCGTAGCGCATCAGTTGGCTCCAGGGCTAACCGTTCAAGGGCAGATGCAGGATCCGCTTGGCGATGATGTTCCGCTGGATCTGGGAGGTGCCGCCGTAGACGGAGGCCGCTCGGGAGTACAGGTAGTCGCTGAACAACTCGCCCCCCACTCCGGACAGTTCGGCCGGGAACACCTCAAGCGCCGTGTCGTAGAGCCGCTGTTCGGTCCTCGTCATCAGCAGTTTGTCCACGGACGACTCCGGTCCCGCGACCTGCCCGGCGAGACGTTCGGCGGTACGGCGGCGGGCGTGCGCCACCAGCACCTCGTAGTCCACGACACACCGGCCGATCCGCGACAACAGCCCCTCGGGCAGGCTCCCTTGATGCTCCGCGGCGTGGCGCCGCAGCCGTTCGACGAGCAGCCCGTACTTCGAGATGTGCCCGGTGTCGAGGGCGTTGCGCTCGTACGACACCGTCGTCATCGCCAGCGCCCAGCCGACGCCCTCGGCGCCGATGCGTTCGGACTCCTCGATGCGGACGTCGTCCAGGAACAGTTCGCAGAACTCGTCGTCGCCGTTGGCCGCGCGCAGCGGCCGTACGGTCACGCCGGGTCGGTCCAGGGGCAGGACGAACGCCGAGATCGACTTGTGGGCCGGTGCCGCGCGGTCCGTGCGGGCCAGCAGCAGGCACAGCCCGGAGTACTGGGCGTAGCTCGTCCAGAGCTTCTGTCCGCGCACGATGTAGAAGCCGTCGTGTCGCGCGGCGAAGGTGCTCATGCCCGCCAGGTCCGAACCGGCACCCGGCTCGCTGAAGCCCTGGCACCACACCTCGTCACCCGCCAACATCCGTGGCAGGAACCGGAGTCGCTGCTCCTCCGAGCCGAACTCCAGCAGCGCGTGGGCGAGATAGCCGATCCGGGGGACGCCCGGGGCCCGGCAGGCGCCCAGTTCGTCGCTGATCGCCACCTGGTGCAGCGCGGTCAGGCCCCGGCCGCCGTAGCGCTCCGGGACGTCGAGGCCGACCCAGCCGCCGGAGTGCAGCAACCGGTGCCAGCGGCGCAGGAAGACCGGTACCGGCTCGCCCGACTGCCGTTCGGGGAGCGGGTGTTCGGCCAGCCAGGCGCGGAACTCCCGCCGCAGTCGGTCCAGATCGGCCGGGTCGCCGAAGTCCAGAGGGGTGTCGGTCATCGCGTCACCTCCGGTACGGCCAGCGCGGCGAGCAGTTCGTCCGTCGTGGCGAGCAGCGTCGCGCCCAGCCGCACCTTGCGCAGATACAGGTGCGCGATGTGCTCCCACGTCTGGGCGATACCGCCGAACACCTGCATCCCCGCGTAAACCGCCTCCAGCGCCGAGGAGTTGACCTCCGCCTTCGCAACACGTGCCGCCGTCAGGGCGCGCTCCGGAGGCTCGTTGTCGAGACACCAGGCCGCGTAGCGCGTGACGCTGGTGCACGCCTCCACCAGGACGGTCGCGTCCGCGAGGAGGTGCTGTACGGCCTGGAAGGAGCCGATCGCCTGCCCGTACTGGCGGCGGACGCGGGCGTATTCGACCGCCTGCTCCACGAACGAGCCCGCCGCGCCGACGAGTTCGGCGGTCACGACGACTAGTGCGTAGGCCTGCCAGCGGAGTTGGTCGGGTGGGGCGAGACGGCCGACGGACTCCACGGGGGCGTCGGGCGGCACAGCACGCACTGAGCGCACGAGGTCCGCGCTCGGTGCCGGCGGGCCCAACTCGGCCCGGGTGACCGTCCCTTCGGCGGTGACGCAGAGCGCGCTGTCGGCTCCCTCGCTGTCCCAGGCGGCGAGATCTGTCGGTGTCCGCCCCGGG
Organism: Streptomyces sp. NRRL F-525; assembly: GCF_000716605.1. Lineage (GTDB taxonomy): Bacteria > Actinomycetota > Actinomycetes > Streptomycetales > Streptomycetaceae > Streptomyces. Next base: position 146,399 of record NZ_JNXE01000017.1, read on the forward strand.
AAGCGGAGTTCGCGGGTGAGCGCGATGGTGGGAGTCCCGGGTGAGGTGTCGGCGCCGAGCAGGCGGAGCAACTCCGGGGCCAGTAGGACCGTGCCGAGCAGCGACGTCGTGAGGGGGCGGCGGCCGTGTTCCTCCGCGAGCAGCGCGCACTCCTGGGCGGTCGCCGCCGGGGGAGAGGTGCGCCGTAGATCCGCCAAACCCATGTCGTCCAGGGCCTGTTGGGCGGCTGTTCGGGTGGACGGTTTCACCTCGTCCGCCGAGGTCACGCCGGACCGGGTCGCGAGTGAGCGCACCATGTCGCGGACCAGGACGAACTCCTCGCGGTCCACGCTCAGTTCTCCTCAGGGGGGTTGGCGCGCCGTTCGGCGCGGGCCGCGAGTTCGGTGATGATGCGGATGTGGTCCGGGCTGGTCATCGTGGCCCGCTCGGCCATCAGCGCGGCCTCCATGCCGCCGCGTGACACCTGCTCGACGACCGCCGCGAGGGCCAGCTTGGTGGCGCGGAGGGCCTCGGCGGGCTGTGCCGCGAGGCGGTGGGCCAGGGTGAGCGCCTCGCCCATCAGGTCGTCGGGCGGGACTGTGCGGTTGGCCAGGCCGAGTTCGACCGCCTTGGGGGCGGGGATACGGTCCCCGGTGAAGAGGTACTCCTTCACGCGCAGCAGGCTGGTGAGCATCGGCCACAGGGTGACCCCGCCGTCGCCGGCCACCAGGCCCACCGAGATGTGCGGGTCCGCGAAGTAGGCGTCCTCGGCTATCAGCACCAGGTCGCAGGCCAGGGCGAGGCTGCAACCCAGGCCCACCGCGGGGCCGTTGACGGCGGCGATCACCGGCAGCGGGAAGCGGATCATCTCGGTCTGGATGGTGCGGTCGAGGCGGATCGACCGCTCCCGCAGCTCCGGGTCGGTGTGGTGCCGTAGGAGATGGTCGAAGTCGCCGCCCGCGCTGAACGCGCGGCCCGCGCCCGTGAGGACGACTGCCCTGGCCTTGGTGTCGTCCGCCAACTCGCGCCACACCTCCGACAGGCGGCGGTGCAGTTCCTCGGACACGCCGTTCAGCCGGTCGGGGCGGTTCAGGGTGACGATGCGGACGTCTCCGTCGGCGGCCACGGTCAGCACGGGAGGCACCTTGCTCATACCGGGATGGTATTAAAGGTCAGACCGATACTGTCAATGGTGTTGCACGAAGAAGAGAATCACATTCTCGCGCTCGATGGGATCAGTTCTCGGGATCGGTGAGCTCCACGCCGTCCCGGTGGTCCACCTCGGCGGCGGCCCGCGCGAAGCCGCACACATGGCGCGTCATCCGGCGCGTCGCCGCCTCGCTGTCGCGGTCCCGGATCGCCTCGGTGATCCGGGCGTGCGCTCGGGCGGTGAGCTTGCGGATGTCCGCGTCCATGAACTGCTCGATGTTGGTGGCCGCGTGGATCGACTGCGAGAGAGCGCTCATGAACCCGATGAGAAGCTCGTTCTCGCCGGCCCGCGCCACGGCGTTGTGCCAGCGGATGTTGGCGCGCAGGAAACGCTGGATGTCCTCGCCCGCCGAGACGAGGTCCGTGTGGGCGTCGTCCAACTCCGCGAGATCGGCGTCCGTGCGGCGCCTGGCCGCCAGTGCCGCGCACGCGGGCTCGATCGCCTCCCGGGTCTCGTGCAGGTCCTCCAGCCGGATGCGCTGCCCCCGGATCACCAACCGCACGGTGTTCGCGAGGGATTCGCGCCCCGGCCGGTGCACGAAGGCGCCGCCCCCGCGCCCCGGCCTGATCTCCAGCAGCCGTTCGACCTCCAGGATGCGCAGCGCCTCGCGCACCGTCGCCCGGCTCAGTCCCGTCTGCTCGACCAGTTGCCGTTCCGGCGGCAGCGCGGTGCCCTCCGTGAACTCCCCGGAGAGAATGCGCTCCCGCACCTCCGCCGCCAGCACGTCCGACGCCTTCGGGACCGTGAGCGTGTCGAAGCGCGGCCGGGGCTCACCGGCCGTAGCGCGCCCTCGGAGGGTGCGGGAAGGGTGCTCGGCGCTCTGCACAGGTTCAGGCCTCTCGTCGCAGGCCGCGCTCTTCGGCCTCTTTGGCTGAACCATTCAACACAGCACGCGCGCCGCCTGTCACATCACCGTGCCGCGCAGGCGGTACGGCGCCCGGCTCATCACCGCGCCGCACAGCCCGCACAGCCCGCACGGCCGTCGGCACATCACCACGCCGTACTCCCCGCGCCCCGCTCCTCACATCACCATGCCGCCGTCCACCGGCAGGACCTGCCCGGTGATGAAGGAGGCCGCGTCCGAGGCGAGGAACACGAAGCTGCCCGCGATCTCCGCCGGCTCGGCCCACCGGCCCAGCGGAATACGGGCGAGCATCTGGGCCGAGAACTTCTCGTTGGTGCGGATGGTCTCCGTCATGGGCGTGGCGGCCAGCGGAGCCAGGGCGTTCACGAGGACGCGCCGGCGCGCCAGTTCGCGGGCCAGGGACTTCGTCAGGCCGATGATCCCGGCTTTCGCGGCCGAGTAGTTGACCTGCCCGAGCGTGCCGACCAGACCCGCCGACGACGTGACGTTGATGATCCGCCCCGTGCCGTCGTCCGGCAGGAACGGCAGCGCGGCCTGCGCGCAGTGGAACGTGCCCATCACATGGATGTCGAGGACGCGCCGGAACGCCTCCTCCTCCAGCTTGTCGAACATGGCCGGGGCGATGACCCCGGCGTTGTTGACGAGGATGTGCAGCGTCCCGTCGGCGAGCGCCGCCGCGCGTGCCACCGCCGCGTCGGCCGCGGGCCGGTCCCGTACGTCGAGTGCGGCGCTGCCCGCCGTCAGGCCCGCGGCGTTGATCTTCCCCGCGACGGCCGCCGCGGCCGACTCGTCGACGTCGGTCACCAGCACCGCGGCTCCCGCGCGCGCCAGCGCCTCGGCGACCGCGGAACCGATGCCGCCCCCGGCGCCGGTGACCAGCGCCGACCGGCCCGTGAGGTCGAACAGCCCTGTGCTGTCGGTCATTCAGTAGCTCCTCGGGAGTCCCAGCGTGTGTGATCCCAGGTAGTTCAGGATCATTTCCTGACTGATCGGTGCGATGCGCATGAGGCGGGCCTCGCGGAAGTAGCGCGACACGCCGTACTCCTCGGAGTAGCCCATGCCGCCGTGGGTCTGCAGGGCCCGGTCCGCGGCCGTGAACCCGGCGTCTGCGCACAGGTACTTGGCCGTGTTCGCCTCCCGCCCGCAGGGCCTCCCGTTGTCGTACAGCCATGTCGCCTTGCGCAGCACGAGTTCGGCGGCGTCGAGGTGGGCCAGGGAGTCCGCGAGGGGGAACTGGATGCCCTGGTTCATGCCGATCGGGCGGTCGAAGACGACACGCTCCTTGGCGTACCGCACCGCCTTGTCGAGCGAGGCGCGGCCGATGCCGAGGGCCTCCGCGGCGATCAGCATGCGCTCCGGGTTGAGGCCGTCGAGGAGGTAGCGGAAGCCCTGGCCCTCCTCGCCGACGCGGTCCTCGACCGGGATGCGCAGGTCGTCGATGAAGAGTTCGTTCGAGGTGACGGCGTTGCGGCCCATCTTCGTGATCGGGCGGATGTCGATCCGGTCGCGGTCGATGTCCGTCAGGAAGAGGGTCATCCCGTCGGTCTTCTTGGCGACCTCGTCGGTCTTGCTGGTGCGGGTCAGCAGCAGGATCTTCTCCGACTCCATCGCCTTGGAGATCCACACCTTGCGGCCGTTGACGACGTAGTGGTCGCCGTCGCGTCGTGCGTACGTCGTGATGCTCGCGGTGTCGAGTCCCGCGCCCGGTTCGGTGACGCCGAAACAGACGTGCAGGTCGCCGTCGGCGATGCGCGGGAGGGTGCGGCGCTTCAGCTCCTCTGAGCCGTGCACCACCACCGGATGCATGCCGAAGATGGACAGGTGTATCGCGCTGGCCGCGTTCATGCCGCCGCCCGACCGCGCCACCTCTTCGAGCAGCAGGCTGGCCTCGGTGATGCCGAGGCCGTGGCCGCCGTACGCCTCCGGGATCGTGATCCCGAGCCAGCCGCCGCCCGCGACGGTGTCGTAGAACTCCGTCGGGAACTGGTGCGCCTGGTCCTTCTCCATCCAGTACTGGTCGTCGAAGTCGCGCAGCAGTCCGGCGACGGACTTGCGGATCGTTTCCTGGTCCTCGGTCAGCTCAAAGTCCATGGAATGCGGACCCTTCTCCGGTTCCGGTTGCGAAACATATCAAAGGTCAGACCGAAACTGTAGGGTCCAGATGTGCGGTGATCCGCGCGATCGTGCCGGCGTTGTCCTCGAACAGGTGCGCCCGCATCCCCGCGGCGCGGGCGGCCTCGACGTTGGGGGCGAAGTCGTCGACGAACAGGCAGTCGCCGGGCCGCACTTGGAGCCGGGTGCAGGTGATGGCGAAGGCCCGGGGGTCGGGCTTGCGGACGCCGGTCTCGTGCGAGTAGACGACCTCGTCGACCAGCCGGTCGAAGCCGTACGCCGCCGTCTCCAGCTCGCGGGCGCCCACGAAACTGTTGCTGAGAATGCCCAGTCGGCAGCCCGGGCGCAGCCCCGCCACGTAGTCGATGAGCTCGGTGTTCGGGGTGCCCAGGTACTCGCCCCACAGGTCCGCCAGGAACGACTCGGTGTCCACCGGGCCGAGGCCGAGCCGGGCGGCGACCTGCTCGCGCACCTCGTTCTCGGTGATGGCCCCGATCTCTCCGGCCTCCCAGACGTCGGTCAGCCGCTCGTCCGCCGTCCCCGGAGGGAGTCCGAGGCGCTCGTCCCAGCGGGTGAGCCAGCCGGTCCGGGGCGTCAGTTCCAGGACACCGCCGATGTCGAGGATCAGACAGCGCGCGTTCATGCGGGTTCCTCTCGTTCGTCTCCGCACGACCGTCGGGTCTCACCTTTGGGCAAGGTCAACCGCCACCGCCCGCCTACCGTGGAGTAACATCGCGCGGCAGGTCACCATGAGGAGGAACCGTGCCACGGTCCGAACGCTCGTCGCTGCTGCTCGCCGGTCTGCTGGCGACCGCGGGGGTCGCCCATCTCGCCTCGCCGAAGCAGTTCGACGCGACGATCCCGCGTGCCCTGCCGGGGTCGCCCCGGACCTGGACGTACGCGAGCGGTGTCGTCGAACTGGCGCTGGCCGCCGGGATCGCGGTGCCGCGCACCCGGCGTACGGCCGCGCTGGCCGCGGCGGGCTTCTTCGTGGGCGTCTTCCCCGCCAACGTGAAGATGGCGCTGGACTGGCGGGACCGGCCGACCCCGCAGAAGGCGGCGGCATACGGGCGGCTGCCCCTGCAGGTGCCTCTCGTACTGTGGGCACGCAATGTCGCGAAGAATGGGGAGGGACGGTCATGACGGGACGCCTGAACGTCGGTGACAAGGTCGAGGACTTCACGCTGCCGGACGAGACCGGCGCCGAACGCAGCCTCACGGAACTGCTCGCCGAGGGGCCCGTGGTGCTGTTCTTCTACCCGGCCGCCCTGTCCGCCGGGTGCACCGCCGAGGCCTGCCACTTCCGGGACCTGGCCGCCGAGTTCGCGGCCGTCGGCGCGCGGCCGGTCGGAATCAGCGGCGACTCCGTCGACAAGCAGCAGGAGTTCGCCGGGAAGCACACCCTCGGCATGCCGCTGCTCTCGGACACCGACGGGACGATCCGGGAGCGGTTCGGAGTGAAGCGCGGGTTCTCGCTCGCGCCCACCAAGCGGGCCACCTTCGTCATCGGCGAGGACCGCACGATCCTGGAGGTCGTCTCCAGCGAACTGCGGATGAACACCCACGCCGACCGCGCCCTCGCCGCCCTCCGCGCCCACCGGAAGTGATCCGGGGGTCACAAATGCCGTACCGCGGTTGTTGCCGCGCGGTATAGGGACCATCCTGGACGATATGGAGCAGGCCTCCGCCACGGCGGTCATCAATGCCCGAGGCATCGTGACGGGGTGGAGCGACGGTGCCCGGACACTGACGGGATACCCGGCCGAGGAGGCCGTGGGCCGGTCGGTGGCGGCACTGCTCGCCGAACCCCCCTCCATCACGGCCCTGGCCGCCCTCGCGGGCCCCTTGGTGCTACGACACCGGGACGGAACCCCGCTCCCGCTCACGGTGAAGGCCTGCCCGGTGCTCGGCGCGGACGGCACACCGGACGGATACGTCCTTACCGCCGAACCCGTGACCGCGCCCTCTTTGGCGGAGCAGGCTTTCCAGCAGGCGTCGATGTCGTTGTCCGTCTTCGACACCGGGCAGCGCTACCTCCGTCTCAACGACGTCGCCTGCCGGGTGATGGGCGTTCCCGAGGACGTCCTGATCGGCCGGTTCTTCCCGGAGAGCGTCGAGGACGCCGAGCACAGCCACAGCTTCCTGAACAACCTGCGCCTGGTCGCCGAGACGGGCAGACCGGTCCGCTACAACAGCTGGGCGGGCGCTCCGGCCCTGAACCGGGAGCACGCCTGGAGCATCGAGATGTGGCCCCTCAAGGACGACTCCGGTGGGGTGACCGGGGTCGCCCTCGCGGCGTTCGACAGCACCGAGCAGTACCTCGCCCAGCAGCGTCTCGCCCTCCTGAACGAGGCGGCCGCCGGCATCGGCACCACCCTCGACGTGGTCCGCACCGCCGAGGAACTCGTGGAGATCCTCGTGCCGCGCTACGCCGACTTCGCCAGCGTCGACCTGCTCCCGTGGGTACTCGGCGCGGACGAACAACCACCGACCCCCGACGGTGAGATCGTGCTGCGGCGGGTCGCCCACGGCTCCGTCGCCGAGGGCACACCGGGCGCCGTCGTACGCCTGGGACAGACGGACGTCTACGAGCCGTCCTCGCCGCCCGTGCGGGCCCTGCGCGAGGGACGGGCGGTGCGCAGTCAGGCCGGTGAACCCGACTTCGTGCGCTGGGTCGAGGACCGCAACGCCCGCTCTCCCGAAGGGATTCCGCACCGCAAGGGCGTCCACTCGATGATCGCCGTGCCCTTGCGGGCGCGGGGCACCACGCTCGGTGTCGCGGTGGGCGTCCGCATGGCCCACCCGGACGACTACGCGGCCGACGACGCCGTACTCGCCGAGGAGTTGGCCAGCCGGGCCGCCGTCTGCATCGACAACGCGCGCCGCTTCGCCCGCGAGCGCTCCACCGCGCTCGCCCTCCAACACAGCCTGCTGCCAAGGGACTTGCCCGGGCAGGCGGCGGTCGAGGTGGCCCACCGCTATCTGCCCTCGGGGTCGCTCGCGGGCATCGGCGGCGACTGGTTCGACGTGATCCCGCTGTCCGGCAGCCGGGTCGCCCTGGTCGTCGGCGACGTCGTCGGCCACGGCATCCCGTCCTCGGCGACCATGGGCCGCCTCTGCACGGCCGTCCGCACCCTCGCCGACGTGGACCTCCCGCCCGACGAACTCCTCACCCACCTCGACGACTTGGTCACCCACCTCGCCACGGACGACACCGCCGACGAGGTCGCGGAACTCGGCGCCACCTGCCTCTACGCCGTCTACGACCCGGTCTCGCGCCGCCTCACGATGGCCGCCGCCGGGCATCCGCCGCCGGCCGTCGTGCTGCCCGACGGGACCGCGAGCCTCGTCCCCATGACCGCGGGACCACCGCTCGGCGTCGGCGGACTCCCTTTCGAGGCAGTGGAGTTGGAGCTGCCCGAGGGCGCCACCGTCGCCCTGTACACGGACGGCCTGATCGAGGACCGGGACCGCGACGTCGACCACGCCACCGCCGAACTGTGCCGCGCGCTCACCACGTCCGTCGAGTCGCTGGACGCGCTGTGCGACGCGGTGCTGAAGGCCGTGATGCCGGATGAGCCCAGCGACGACGTGGCCCTGCTGCTGGTGCGCACCCGGGCGCTGGGCGCCGACCGCGTCGCCACCTGGGACATCGAACCCGACCCCGCGCACGTGGCCGGGGCCCGGCAGGCCGCCACCGAGCAACTCACCGCGTGGGGGCTGGACGAGGAGGCCTTCGTCACCGAACTCGTCGTCAGCGAGCTCGTCACCAACGCCATCCGGTACGGCGAACCGCCCATCCAGCTCCGCCTGATCCGTGACCGTGCCCTCATCTGCGAGGTGTCCGACGGCAGTTCGACCTCACCGCACCTGCGGCGCGCCCACGCCTACGACGAGGGCGGACGCGGACTCCTCCTCGTCGCGCAGCTCACCCAGCGCTGGGGCAGCCGGCAGACCGGCAGCGGCAAGACCATCTGGGCGGAACAGCCGCTGCCGCCGGACTGACCGGAGAGCCTTACTGGAAGGGGCACCCGGGGTTCGGCGCGTCCTCCGAGAACGGTGATCCGTGCGGCAGGACGTACAGCACGTCGAGGACGAGAGGGACGTTCCCCAGATTGCGCCCGATGTGCACGTTGCCCGAACCGGCCGGTTCCTGGATGGGGCTGCCCGCCCGGTACACGCCGTCGGAGGCGCAGCTGGAGTCGAAGTGGCTGAGCGTGCCCTGCTTGACGATGCCGTAGAGGGGGCCGTCGTGGTAGTGCCAGCCCGTGGCCTGGCCGGGCGGAATGGTGATCTCGCGCAGGGTGTAGTCGGTGTCGCCGATCGTGGTCTGGCTGATCAGCGTGGCGGTGACTCCGGGGCCTGCCGGAGTCGCCTGGGCAGTGCCGCCGACCAGCAGAGCGGCGGCGGCCACCGATCCGGTCACGGCGGTACGGAACGCGGTGCGCATACGAGAACCTTCCGGTGAGATCGTGAAACTCCGCCGTGAACATAGAGGCAGGGAAGGCGAGTTGGGGGCGGAAACACGCAAGTTCCACCCCCGGGACTCTCAGAATTCCTCGTGCGTCTCCGGGTCCCCGCCCAGCCGCTGCGGCGTGTGATCGGCGATGGCGGCCAGTTGGGCCGGGCCGAGTTCGAAGCCGAAGATGTCGAGGTTCGCGCGCTGCCGGCCGGGATCCGCCGACTTGGGGATCGGGACGGCGCCGAGCTGCGTGTGCCAGCGCAGCACCACCTGGCCGGGCGTCACCCCGAACGCCTCGGCGACGGTCACGACAGTGGGGTCGTTCAGCAACTCGGAACCGCGCCCGAGAGGACTCCAGCTCTCGGTGAGAACGCCCTTCTCGGTGTCGAAAGCGCGCAGTTCGTCCTGCGGGAACAGCGGGTGCAGCTCGATCTGGTTGACGGAGGGCAGGACGCCGGTCTCCTTCTCCAACTGCTCGATGTGCCCGGGGGTGAAGTTCGAGACGCCGATCGACCGGACGAGACCCTCCTCGCGGAGCTTGATCATCGCCTTCCAGGAATCGACGAACTTGCCGACGCGGGGCAGCGGCCAGTGGATCAGATACAGGTCCACGTACTCCACACCGAGCCGCGCCCGTGACTCCTCGAAGGAGGCGAGGGTCTCCTCGTAGCCGTGGTGGCGGCCCGGCAGCTTCGTCGTCACGACGATCTCCTCGCGCGGCACACCGCTGCGGGCGAGGCCACGGCCGACGCCCGTCTCGTTGCGGTAGTTCGTCGCCGTGTCCACCAGGCGATAGCCCATGCGCAACGCACCCTCGACAGCCTCCTCGGCCGTCGCGTCGTCCATCGGCCAGGTGCCCAGGCCGATGGCGGGGATCTTCGTGCCGTCGTTGAGCGTGTGCGTCGGGGTGCTGATCACGGTCGGACCTTCCCTTGGCTGTGCGGTACGGCCAGTATGGGCGAGCAGTCCCACGCACGCCGGACCAGGGCGTTCCCGCCCGGTGGAAAAGACTTTGTGACCTTCGCATCCGCCGGAGCAGACTCGGCAGCGGTGGAAGGGGGTCCCCATGTCACCCGTCGATGCTCCCGAACAGGTACTTGTCGACGCGCTGGGCAGTGAGCCCCGCCGTCCCGGAGCCTTCCGTGAGCTGCTCCGGCGCGGAGCGGCCGCCGTGCCCGCCATCCGCGAGGGGCTCGACCACGCCCACCCGCTGGTGCGCGAGCAGTGCTGCAGGCTGCTGGACGAGTTGCTCGTCCCGGACGCCGTGGGCGAGTTGACCGCCCGGCTCGACGACCCCGACGCACGGGTGCGGATCGCGGCCGTGCACGCCCTGTCCTGCGACCGCTGCAAGCCGGACGCGGCGGCCTGCTTCCCGGACCGTGTCGCGCTGCTGCCCCGGGCGATCCGGCTCCTGGAACAGGACCCGGACCCGCAGGTGCGGGCCAGGGCCGTCGAACTCGTCGGACTGTGGGTGCACAGCCGCCCCGACGCCCTCGCGGCACTTGACCGCGCGCACGCTGACGACCCGTCCCCGCTCGTCCGCAAGAAGGCCGGGTGGTACACACCCGGTGGCCCCATCCACCGCCGCACAGCGCCCAGGCCCGCGCGCGCCGCGAGGCGCTGAGCCGAGGCCGGCCGGGGGCCCTGTCGCCCCGCACGGGGATCGCTGACACGATCTTCCTTGGAACCCGTACGACCTGGGTACGACCCGGTGGGAGGACCTGGTGCGGACGACCGGCCGGGCACGTACGACGACGGAGCGGGCATGACGACGGACAGCAGCGGAACGACGACGGACGAGACGGCGCGGGTGGACGGCATGGAGGTGCGGCCGGCCTCCGGGCACATCGGGGCCGAGATCACCGGTGTCGACCTGGCCGGTGAACTCGACGACGCCGTGGTCGCCGCGATCCGGGCGGCGGTGCTGCGCTGGAAGGTCGTGTTCTTCCGGGACCAACGGCTCGACCACACCGGGCATGTGGCGTTCGCGCGCCGCTTCGGGGAACCCGTTGTGCTCGGGCGGCGCGGCGGCGCGTCACCGGCCGGCTTCCCCGAGGTCGAAACGACCGCCGACCGGCTGGAGTTGGGCGGCCGGTTCGGCATGGAGCACGAGGAGTGGCTGGAGCGCCGCAGGCACACTCTCCTGCGCGGCTGGCACTGCGACCACGGCGCCCGCGTCGATCCGCCCGCCGCGACGATCCTGCGCGCGGAGACCGTCCCGCCCTACGGCGGCGACACCACCTGGTCCAATCTGGCCGCCGCGTACGCCGGACTCTCACAGCCGGTAAGGGAGTTCGTGGACGGGCTGCGGGCCGAGCACCGGCTCGGTGTCGGCTATCAGCCGCGCCCCGGCGACGACGCGTACGTCCGACACCTCCTGGACCATCAGGTCGCCTCGGTGCACCCGCTGGTGAGGGTGCACCCCGAGACGGGGGAGCGGGTGCTGTTCGTCAACGGCTACTACCTGGAGCAGATCACCGATGTCTCCCGCGCGGAGAGCGCCGCGATCCTGGAGATGCTGCTCGCGCAGGCGACCCGGCCCGAGTACACGGTGCGGTTCCGCTGGGAGCCGGGCAGCGTGGCCTTTTGGGACAACCGGGCCACCATCCACCTCGCCCCCAGCGACAACGCCCACCTCGGCTTCCCGCGCACCATGCACCGGGTGATGCTCACCGGCGACATACCGGTCGGCGTCGACGGCAAGCCCTCGGAACCGATCGTCGGCACCGAGCCCCGCCGCTGGTGAAACCGGGGTCAGACGGCTGGCTTCCACCCGAGCGCCGGTCCCAGCTTCGTCGCCATGTCCGTGAGGATCTGCACGTAGTCCTCGTGCTCGAAGGTGAACGGCAGCGCGAACGCCACCTCGTCGATCTCCCTGAACGCGGCGTGCGCGTGCAGGAGTTCGGCGATCTCCTCCGAGGTGCCGACGATGTCCGGCGCGAACATCAGCCGGGCCGGACCCTGCGGTGACGTCGTACGGGGAGTGCGCTTGCGGGCGAACTCCTCGTACTTCGCGCGCTGTTCGGGCGACGCGGAGTCGGTCGGGATGACCACCAGCCCCTGGGAGACCCGGGCTGCCTCGCCGTCGGGGTGGTGGGCGCGGAACGTACGGATGTGGGAGAGCTGGATCTCCGCGAAGTCCCTTGACTCGTCCGGCCCTTCGGCCTTCACCACACTGCTCGTCAGGAAGTTCATCCCGTGCTCGCCGGCCCACTTCGCCGAGCCCGCGCTGCCGCCGCCGTACCAGAGACGACGCCCCAGACCGGGGGAGTGCGGCTGCACCCGGTCGGAGAACACCTCGAAGCCCTCGACCCCGCTGAAGTCCGTGGCCGGTTCGCCCCGCACGAAGTCCAGCAGCCGCCGCACCCGCTCGTAGCTGAAGTCCTCGACGTCGGCCGTGTCGGGGTACAGCGCTTCCTTGAGCTGGTCGAAGTGCATCGGCGGCCCCACGCTGACGCCCGGGTTGATGCGGCCCCCGGAGAGGATGTCGACGGTCGCCAGGTCCTCCGCCAGCCGCAGTGGGTTCTCCCAGCCGAGGGGGATCACCGCCGTGCCCAGTTCGATGCGGCTGGTGCGCTGGGAGGCCGCCGCCATGACCGCGACGGGGGAGGAGATGCCGTACTGGAGATGGCGGTGGCGCAGCCACGCGCTGTCGAAGCCGAGGCGCTCGCCCAGTTCGATGATCTCCAGCGTCGACTCGTGGCCCCGGCGCGGATCGGCCTCGTCGAAGAGGCCGATCGTGAGGAAGCCCAGCTTCCGCAGCGGGCGTGAGATGGGCGGCACGGGCTCCTCCGGCGGTCGTACGTCAGTTCTGTTCTGTCCCGATTGTGACAGGCGAACATTGCGCGCGTGTGATCAGCGCAGCGGGATGGTGATCTCGTCCTCGACCGGCGGGTCGATCTCCTGGGCGCGGTTGCCGGTGGCCGCGAAACAGCGCAGCCGGACCGCCTCCGGAGTGACGTCCAGCCGTAGGAAGCACTTGAAGAACGGCGGGCTGTACGTCACCGAGCTGGGCGAGAAGAGCTGCGTGTAGATCTTGCGCACCGGGAGGCGGAAGCGCGAGCGACGGTCGGGGCGGCTCCCGGCGCCCAGCAGGCTCGCGACCAGACGGACGCGCCGGGTGATCCGGACGGGCGGGCCCGGCGTGCGGGTCGGCGGGATGCCGAGGCGCTCGCAGATCACGGCCGACGCCTGGGCCTCGGTGAGGGTGAAGAAGCGGCGCAGGTGCAGGCGGCGCCCGTACAGCCTGCTGTAGAAGGCGAGGGAGTCGCCGCGCAGCGGGTAGCAGCGGAAGTCCTGCTCGGTGACGTTCGCGATGTCGACGCGCGGCACGGTGTGGGTCGCGTGCATGAACGCGCCGCCACCGCCCGAGACCACGTACTGGAGCGTACGGCCGTCCGCCAACTGCACTGGATAGCGCTGGTAGTTGTGGATGTCACCGCCGATCGCGGCGACGAAGTGGTGGGCCGGGTCACTGACGATGTCGTCGACCGTGCCACCGCCCTCGATGGCGCACGGGTGGTGCTCGCCGTCCACGTACAGCGGCGAACCGGTGATGAGGATCTTCGGCGTGGACCCCTTCGACACCTCGCGCAGCCAGGCGCCCTGTTCGGCGTCGATCGTGCCCAACAGGCCCGTGTCGATACCGATGATGCGCACCGGTCCCGCGTCGATCGCCCAGTACGGGCCCGGCTGCACGGCCTGTTGGTCCGGCGAGGAGCGCAACTGCCGTGCCTTGTCCAGGTGTTCGCCATCGGACGGACGCGGGTGGTGCCACAGCAGCGAGCGCCACCAGGCGCGCGTCAGCGGGCGGGGCGCCTTCGGTGCGGGCAGCGCGGGCGCGTCGTCGCAGAAGACGCGCATGAAACCGCCGAGGCCCTCGTACCAGTCGTGGTTGCCGGGTATCGCGTAGATGGGCGCCGGATAGGCCTGGTACGGGCGGAAGAACTTCGTTTCGTAGTCGTCCGCGGTGCCGACGGGATAGATGACGTCACTGGCGACGACCGCGAACGCCGTTTCCTGACTGGCCTTCAGAAAGCCCGGTACGACGGCGTATTGGGGATCGTCGCCCTCGCCCGTGTCACCGATGACCATGAACGAGAAGGTGTCCGGATCGTCGCGCCGGATCACCTTGTCGGCGGGCGCCCCGGCAGCCGCGCGCTGTGCCACCCAACGGCCGCGGGTGTCACCGGTCGGGTCCCCGAACCAGGACGCCAACACGCCGTTGCGCGCGGCCCAGAGAGTCTTCGGGCTGAGCCACGAGACCTTCTCGACGTGGGACGGCATGAGCTGTTGATACGCGCCGCGCTCCGCGGTGCCCCAACCGGCGCCTTCGGGAGTATCGCGTGAAGATTCAGACACCGGGGAACCGTAACAACGAGCCAACGCGGTACGAGAGGCAGGGGCCTGGCAACATCAACTCGACGTTGCTCAACGGAAAGGCCCCGCATGCCCGGCGAAGCCGACTTCATCGATCTGGTCCCCGACCCCGAACTCCGTTCGGACCGGCTGCTGTTGGGCATCCGCCACTTCGACGAACCCTTCCTCCTCACCGTCTCCCTCTCCCAGGGCCTCGGCTCCAGCGACCTCTGGCTGGACCGGGGCAGGGCGGGGAAGGCGCGGCTGGCGGAGTTCCGCCGGGTCGGCGACCGGGTCCTGTTCGCCGTACGCAACAAGCACTTCCTCACGTCGGGCGACGCGGCGGCCGTACGGGCCGTGGACGAGTCCTTCGCGCTGTCCGTCGTGTGGAGTGCGCCCGTGCTGCGCGAGGAGAACGGTGCGGCGGTCGTCGACGCGACCGGGCTCGTCCTCGCCGACCACGACCTGATCGCCGAGCATCTGCACGCGTTCGAGCAGGGCGACTACACGATCGACGCGTCCACGAGTCTCCCGCTGGTCGCCGACAGCCGCACCGGACCCGCCGCCGTCCGGCTGCCCGCGCTGCTCACCTTCCGCGGACCCGGCCGGGGCCAGGCGGTCCGGGCCGTCGCCGCCGACCCGCGCGCCCTCACCGTCGTCCAGCAGCTGAACCTGCTGCGCCTGCCCGCGTCCCCGCTGCCGGCACGCCGCTACCACCCCGCCTCGGGCGGCTACGGCATCGGCTACGCCGACCACGGCCTCGTCGGCCGGGCGAGCACCCAGGTCAAGCTCCAGCCCCGCTTCCGCGCGGAACCCGGCGGCGCCCCGATCGTCTTCCGGGTCGACCCGGCCGTCCCCGAACCCTTCCGCTCGGCGGTCGTCGAGGGCTGCAACTGGTGGCAGCAGGCCTTCGCCCGGATCGGACTCCCCGACGCCTACCGGGTCGAGCCCGCCGGTGACGGCTTCGACCCGTACGACCCCGACGTCAACGGGGTGGTCTGGGTGCACCGGGCGGGCCGCGGCTGGTCCCTCGGCCAGGGCCTGACCGACCCCCGAACCGGCGAGATCCTGCACGCCCGGGTACGGCTCGGCTCCCAGCGCGTCGAACAGGTCCGCGCGCTCGGCGAGTCCCTCCTCGCCCCCTACGGCCACCCGGACGAGGTCGAACGGCTCGCCGCCGTCGAGGAGTTGGTGCTCGCCCGGCTGCGCCAGCTCGCCGCCCACGAGATCGGCCACGCGCTCGGCTTCATGCACAACTTCGCCAGTACGCAGCACCCCGAGCCGTCCGTCATGGACTACCCGCACGCGCGGATCGGCGTCACGGAGAAGGGCGACCTCGACCTGTCCGCCGCGTACGGCACGGGACTTGGACCGTGGGACCATTTCCTGGTCGCGCACGCCTACGGCCGGTTCGGCGAAGGCGCGGAGGAGACCGCGCTCGCCCAACTGCGCGCCGAGGCAGCCGAGTCGGGCCTGACCTACCTCTCCGACGAGGACGCCCAGGGCCCGAACGCCGCGCACGCCGACGCCGTGACCTGGGTCAGCGGACCGGACGCCCTCCAGGCGCTGGAGACGATGCTGCGGGTCCGCCGTATCGCGCTGGACGGCTTCTCGCGCGCCGTGCTGCCGCCCGACCGGCAGACCGGCGAACTGGAGGAACGGGCCGTCCTGTTGCACCTCCTGCACCGGCACGAGGTGACGGCCGTGGCCCGGCTGGTGGGCGGGGTGCGCTACGCGTACGGCCTCGCCGGAGAGGACGGCCGAGGCGCGCAGGCCGTCGACGCGGCCACCCAGCACACGGCACTCGATCGACTCGCCGAACTGCTGAGTGCCGAGCAACTCGCCCTGCCCAGCTCGGTGGTGGACACCCTCACCCCGCCCGCGATCCGCTACGGACGCACGGAGCAGTACCTCGACACCGGCGCCGGGCGGATCTTCGACCCCTTCGAGGCCGTACGGGTCGCGACCGCCCTGGTCACGGAGCACCTGCTGGACCCGGCCCGGCTCAACCGGGTGGCCTGGCAGCATGCCGCCGACTCCGAGGTGCCCGGCGTCACCGACCTCGTCGACGCCCTCCTCGCCACGACCTGGCTCCGTACCGAACCGGTACCCGCCGACCTGCCCGGTGGGGCCGCCGTACAGCACGCGGCGGACTGGACCCTCCTGAACCACCTGCTGACCCTGCTCGACGACACGGCTCTCCACGCACCGGCACGCATGACCCTGCGCGGCGCCGTCCGACGGCTCGGGGCGGAACTGCGGTGCCAGACCGACGAACAGGCGCGTGAGGCGGCCGAGTTGATCCGGGTGTACCTCGCCGACGCCGGGTCGGTGCGGGTCGATCCACTGCCCCGGGTGCCGCCGGGCGCGCCCAACTGAGCCTGCCGTAGGGATGTTTGGCCGCTACGGCAGCGGGTGGCTCAAGTCGGGCCGTGGTGGGCGGTGTTGGTCACCACTCCCCGGGGCGCTGCGGGGTGCCGTGCGGATCCGGGCGGCCGCGTGCGGGTGTGGCCGGGGTGTTGTAGGCGTCGCGGGGCTTCGGCGGCGACGGGATCGCGGGGCTGCCGTACGAGGTCTGTCGGTTCGGCGTCGGGGGATTCTTGCGGGTGT
Organism: Streptomyces sp. NRRL F-525; assembly: GCF_000716605.1. GTDB lineage: Bacteria > Actinomycetota > Actinomycetes > Streptomycetales > Streptomycetaceae > Streptomyces. Next base: position 162,995 of record NZ_JNXE01000017.1, read on the forward strand.
ACCGGCTTCGGCTCCGGCGGCTGCCCGGTGGGGCGGGCGGGCTCTCGTACCCGCCTGGTCGGCCGGCCGCCGGGCGGTTCGCCGTGTCGAAGAGGGAGTCGGGGCGTGGGGCGGACTTCTTGCCGCCGGTGTCCGGGCCGATCGGGTGGCGGGCGAAGGAACGGTCCCAGTCGCCCTCGCCCATCACCAGCAGCGGGTCGAACATCACGACGACCCCGGCCAGCAGCAGGAAGATCGCCGGTCCCAACAGCATGGGAAGCAGGATGGAGTTGGCGGAGTCGCCCGTCCACGCGCCGCCGGTGCCGTGCAGATGGACGCTCACGGCGGCCATGCCCGTGTAGTGCATCCCGGAGACGGCCACGCCCATCACCAGGCTGGCGCCCAGGCTCGCCAGGAAGCCGCGGATGGAGACGGCCGCCCACAGGGCCGCCGTCGCGGCGACGATCGCGATCACCACGGAGAGCACGACCGTGCTGGTCCGGTACTCGATGTCGCCGTTCAACTTCAGGGCCGCCATGCCCAGATAGTGCATGGCGGCGACTCCTAACCCGGTGATGACGCCGGCCGCGGAGAGTGTGCTGGCGGTCGCGCCGCGGTAGCCCACGGCGAAGACGCCGATGCCGACCACGACGATCGCCACGGCCAGACTCAGCACCGTGAGGCCGACGTCGTAGCCGATCCGGGTCTCCTCGACCTGGAAGCCCATCATCGCGATGAAGTGCATCGTCCAGATGCCGCTGCCGATCGACGTCGCGCCGAGCGCGAGCCAACCCGCTTTCCACGACTGCTTGTTGTGCAGGGACCGCACCACGCAGCGCAGTCCCAGAGCCCCTCCCAGGCAGGCCATGAGATAGGCCGCCACCGGGGTCACCGCACCGTAGCGGAACCCGTCGATCGTGCCTTGCATGAGCCAACTCCCCCCAGAGTTGTGGCTTCTTGTGGGGGGAGTATGTATGGATCGGGCCCGGGGCGCGCAACCCTTTCACATCAGCAGTCGATTAACTCTGTGCTTTCCGGGGTGCACTTGGGTCGCATCGAGGTCGATACGGGGACAGAAGCGGTCAGGGCTGTTGCGGCTTCTCGCGGTCGATGAAGTCGTTGGCCTTGTCCTGGGCCATGTCGACCTGCTTGGCGTGCTTGCCGCCCGTGCGCTTGTCGACCATGTCTCCCGCCCGTTCCACGCCTTGCTTGGCCTGGTCGGGGTGCTGGCCCAGCATTCCCTTGACCTTGTCCATGAACGACATGGCTGTCCTCCTTCGGACGTGCGTTGGCCCTCCCAGCATCCCCCGGCTTTCCGAATGCCGCATTTCGGGTGAATCCCGGGTTCAGGCGCGTACGAGAGGCTCGGCCCCGTCGGTGTCGCGGGCCTCCCGGGTGCGGGACCCGGCGAGCAGGAGTGCCTGGAGGACGGCGCCGGACAGGCCCACACACAGGGCGAACCGGTAGCCGACCCGGTCCGCGAGGAGACCGCCCACGGGTGCGCCGATCGCGACCATCCCCCAGTTGAACGAGCGGATCGTGGCGTTCATCCGTCCCCGCAGCCGCTCGGGCGTGACCGCCTGCCGGTAGCTCATCTCGACCGGGCTCGAGAGTGAGATGGCGCCGGAGACCACGAAGAAGGCCAGCGACACCGAGAGCAGGGCCCACGGTCCCCGCTGGGCGAGGACCAGCGGCAGCCAGCCGACGGCGGCGAGGAGACGGCCCGCGATCAGGACGGCGCCGACGTCGAATCTCCGCGCCGCGCGTGCGGAGAACGCGCCGCCGAGGACTCCGCCCAGGCCCGCGCAGGCGTACGTCACGCCCAGACCGAAGTCCCCGATCTTGAGGTCGCGCAGCGCGAAGACCACGAAGACCGTACTGACGACGGTGTTGAAGAGGAGCATCAGGTGCGAGGTCAGCGCGATGGGCGCCAGGATCCGATGGCGGTAGACCCAGGCCGTCCCCTCGCGCAGTTCGGTGAGCAGACTGCGCCGCCCGCCCCGATCGGGAACCGGGTCGTGGGCGCGTACCGAGGTGAGCAGCAGGCCGGACACCAGATAGCTGACGGCGTCCACGAGCACGGCGAGCGGCGCGCCGACCAGCCTGATCAGCACTCCGGCGATCAGCGGCCCGGTCGACCCGGCCACCGCGTCGGCCTGCCCCACCCGGGCGTAGCCCGCGTGGAGGAGTTCCTTGGGGACCAGCTGCGGGACGTAGGAGTGGTTGGCCGCGTCGAAGAACAGACAGAGCACCCCGAAGGCGAAGACACACGCGCACAGTGCGGCGACGCTGAGCCGGTCCAGCGCGTACAGCAGCGGGATCGCGCCGAGGAGGACGGCCCTGCCGAGGTCCATGGCCACCATGACCGGCTTGCGCCGGCAGCGGTCCACCAGCACCCCGGCCACGAGCCCGAAGAGCAGATACGGCGCCCAGCGGGCCGCGCTGACCAGGCCCACCTCCGTGGCGGACGCGCTCAGCGTGACGGCGGTGAGGATCTGCAGCGCCAGCCCGGTGATCTGGGAGCCGAACGACGAGATCGCGGAGGCGGTCCAGAAGCGTACGTACCCAGGGACATCGACCAGGCGCGGCATGATCGGATGGTAGCAAGCAAGCGTTTTCTCGGGGCGGTTGGAGGCGGCGTCGAGCCCCCGGCCATGACGACCGGGGGCTCGACGCCGTGGACGGTTCCGATGTCACCGTCCGGTCAGCACTGCGGGATGCTCCCGTTGTGGAAGGCCGTGTTGGTGTCGACGTACGCCCCGTAGGTCCACCCGGTGGCGGTCAACTCCAGGCCGTTGAGGTGGGCGTAGCGCTCGTCGACGGTGCGGTACCAGACGTTGCCCGCGCCGAGGTTGTCGCCCCGGCTCCAGCAGGTGGCGAGGATCGTGTCCCCGGGCCAGAGATCCGGGACGCCGACCGTTCCGGAGGCGATGGTGGTGCCGTTGAAGAGAGCCGCCCCGTTGCCCGTGGTCAGCGGGATCAGCGCGCTCGCGGACGCGCTCGCCGCCGTTCCCAGCATCAGCCCGCCGGCGCTGAGTGCCGCGGTCACCGCGATCATGGCGCCACGGCGTCGTATCGTGCGTCTCATGTCTGCCTCCTGAATGCTTGGCCGAGTTCTTCGACCGAGGTCAAGTCCTTTGGCGGGCAGTCGAGTTGTTCGATCAGTGGTCGACCGCCGCCACGCACCAAGGTGTCGGGCGGGGCAGGGACAAACGTTGGACAATTCTTGAATCGCGGGGGAGGCGGTCGGGATGACGGTGGAATTCGGGGTGTTGGGCAGCGTCGAGGCCCACATCGACGGCCGGCCGCTGGTGTTGGGCCACACCCGGCAGCGGGGGGTCCTGGCGGTACTCCTGGTCGATGTCGACCGTCCGGTGACGACCGGCCAACTCACCGAACGAGTATGGGGAATTCACGCACCCCGCCGGGCCCGCACCACCCTGCACAGCTACCTCTCCCGACTGAGGCAGGCCCTGGCCGCCACCGGCGAGGCGGTCATCGCACGGCAGTCGGGCGGCTACGTCCTCACCACCTCCGACGCCGTGACCGTCGACCTGCACTCCTTCCGCCGTACGACCGCCGAGGCCCGCGTCACCGGCGACGACGCCCGTGCCGCGACCCTCCTCGAACAGGCCCTGGAGTTATGGCGCGCGGAGCCCTTCGCCGCTCTGGACACACCCTGGTTCAACGCCCTGCGCGACACGCTCGTCCAGGAACGGCTCGCGGCCCAACTCGACCTGGATGAAGCGCGGTTACGGCTCGGACAGCACGCCGCGCTGCTGCCGGAACTGTCGGCCCGCGCGGAAGCACACCCCCTGGACGAGCGGCTGGCCGGCCAGTTGATGCTCGCGCTGCACCGGTGCGGCCGTTCCGCCGAAGCGCTGGACCACTTCCACCGCACACGCGGCCGGCTGGGGGAGGAGCTGGGCATCGAACCCGGCCCCGCGCTGCGGGACATCCAGACAGCTGTCCTGCGCCAGGACGCGGCCCTCGCCCCGCCGCCCGGACCGTCGGCGTCGCCCTGCGCGGTCCCCGCCCAACTGCCTCTGGCGGTCGCGGCGTTCACCGGACGTGACGGCGAACTCGCCCAACTGGACGCCCTCTTGCCCGCTACGGATGACACCGACCCGGCGCCGCAGGCCGCAGTGGTCATCTCGGCGGTGTCGGGAACCGCCGGGGTCGGCAAGACGGCGCTCGCCGTGCACTGGGCCCACCGGGTCCGGAATGCCTTCCCCGACGGGCAGTTGTACGTGAACCTGCGGGGTTTCGACCCCGGCGGTTCCGTGGTGGACCCGGCCGAAGCGGTCCGGGGTTTCCTGGACGCATTCGGGGTGCCACCGGCCCGCATCCCGAACGGCCTGGACGCCCAAGTCGGCCTGTACCGGAGCCTGTTGGCAGGTCGCCGGGTGCTGGTGGTGCTGGACAACGCCCGTGACGCCGCGCAGGTCCGCCCGCTGCTGCCCGGCGCGCCCGGTTGTCTGGCGCTGGTCACCAGCCGCAACCGGCTCGCCGGCCTGGCCGCGACCGAGGGCGCGCACCTGTTGGCCGTGGACCTGCTGACCACAGTCCAGGCACGGGAGTTGCTGACCGGCCGCCTCGGCGCCCGTCGGACCGCCGCCGAGCCCGACGCCGTGGACGAGATCGTCATCCGGTGCGCCGGACTGCCCCTGGCGCTGGCGATCGTCGCCGCCCGCGCCGCCGACCGGCCGCACATTCCGCTCGGCACCCTCGCCCACGAACTCCGCGCTGCCGACGGCCGATTGGACGCCCTGGACGGCGGGGACGGGGACCCGGCCACGCAGGTACGGGCCGTCCTCTCCTGGTCGTACCAGGCACTGGGCACGGAGGCTGCCCGGCTCTTCCGGCTGCTCGGGCTGCATCCCGGACCCGACGCAGCCCTGCCCGCCGTCGTAGCGCTGGCCGGACTGCCGCCCGCCCGGACCCGCGCGCTGCTGACCGAGCTGATCCGCGGCAACCTGCTCACCGAACACACCGCGGGCCGCTACACCTTCCACGACCTGCTGCGCGCCTACGCCACCGAACTGATCGCCACGCACGACGGCGACAGCACCAGGCGCTCGGCGACCCACCGGATGCTGGACCACTACCTCCACACCGCGCATGCCGCCGACGCGCTGCTGACCCGCAGACAGGACCCGATCGCGCTGGACCCCGCCCAACCGGGAGCCAGGCCCGAGGAGTTGGGCAATCGCCGGGAGGCGCTGGCCTGGTTCACCGTCGAGCACTCCGTCGTCCTGGCCGCCGTAGAGCAGGCTCGGGATGGTTTCGAGGCGTACACCTGGCAACTCGCCGCGGCCGTCGCCACGTTCCTCAACCGGCAGGGGCGTTGGCCCGCGCTGGCCGCCGCGCACACGACCGCCCTGAACGCCGCGCGGCGACAGGACGACAAGAAGGGACAGGCTCAGGCCCATCGCGGACTCGGCCTCGCCCACACCCAGTTGAACCATCCCGAGGACGCCCGCGCCCACTACGCGCTCGCGCTGGACCTGTTCGAGCGACTCGGGGACCACACCGGGCAGGCCCGCATCCACAAGCACCTCGGCCGGGTGGCCTCGGACCGGGGCGAGTACCGGGAGGCGCTCGGTCACGCCCGCGAGGCGCTCGCCCACTACCGGGCCGTGCGCAACCGGCTCGGGCAGGCCGTCGCCCTCGACCACATCGGCCGGTACCAGGTCAGGCTTGGCGACCAGGCGCGGACGGCTCTCGACCACAGCCGGCAGGCCCTCGCGCTGGTCGAGGAGATCGGGGACCTCAACGGGCAGGCCTACACCTGGGGCAGCTTCGGCTACATCCACCAGCACCTCGGCGAGTACGCGCAGGCCGTCGAGTGCTACCGGCAGGCCATCGACCTGTTCCACAAGACCGACGACCGCTTCCACGAGGCCACCAGCCTCGCCGACCTCGGCGACACCCACCGTGCCGCGGCCGATTCCGACGCGGCCCGCGACGCCTGGATCGAGGCCCTGACCATCATCGACGAGATCAGCCTGCTGGGCACGGCACCCCTGCGCGCCAAGATCCTGCACAGCCTCGACGAGCTTCCGTCACACCGCGGCGACACCGGTCACGGCAGCACCGACGACGCCACCGCCCGCCCCGCCAGCAACGCGGCGACCGGATCGGCCGCCTCGTCCAGTTCGATGAGCACCGTGTCGGCGCCTGGCGTACGGGACATCACGTCGGCCCAGCCCTTCCAGTCGACGATGCCCGAGCCCAACTCGGCCATGTAGGGCCGCTGTTGGGCGAAGACGGTCTCGTCGATGGTGAGTTCCACGTCGATGGGTCTGACCGCGTCCTTCCAGTGCGCCAGCGCGACGCGTTGCGCGTGACGGCGTGCCACGGCCACCGGATCGCCTCCGCCGAGCGCGATGTGGCAGGAGTCGGGGCACAGCCAGACGTAGCGCGGATCCGTGAAGGCCATGAACAGGTCGATGTCGCGCTCGTACCAGAGCGTGCTGTTGGACTCCGTGTGGACGGCGAGCCGCACGCCCTGCCGGGAGACGGCCTCGCCCACCGCGTGCGCGATGTCGGCCATGCGGGTCATGTACGGGGCGTCGACGAAGAGGGGCGGGTGGGTCCCGAACGTCGTGCGCATGGGGAGCCCGGTGACGAGGAGTTCGGCCCCCACGTCGACGAGGAAGGCGGCGCGTCGTTCGGCGTCGGCGACGATCGCGGGCAGGTTGTCCGGGTCCAGCCAGTCGGGGCTGTCCTCCCCGGCGACGAACGCGCTCACGACGGCCAGCCCACGGCCCACCAGCTCGCGCCGGAAGCCCTGCGCGCTGCCGAACGCCCGTAGCGCCGACTCGATGTCGCCCGGCGTGAAGGTGAGTTCGATGCCCGTGACGCCGGCCTCGTCCAGCGCGTCCATCACCCGCTCCCAGAACTGCTCGGGATGCACCAACGCCCACGCGCGTACCGCGTCCGCGGAGGGGAGACCCCAGAAGTCCGGGTGGTAGAAGGTGACGACGTCGGTCGCAAAACGCGGGGTCACTCGGCACCTCCGCGCGCGTTGTAGACGACGACACCGTCCGCCTCGTCGACGGCCTCGCGGTAGTTCCGGAACACGGTCAGCGCCTCGTCCCGGAGCACATCTCCTACGACCTCGATGCCCCGCGCCTCGAACTGCTCGGCCCAGTCCGCGCCGAGCGGGCCCTCGTCGAACGTGGTGATCTCCTCCAGCTCCGGACCCTCGCCCGCGACCACCAGACCGCGCACCCCGGACCACAGGGCGGCGCCGTAACACTGCACGCAGGGGCGCCAGTTGACGACGAGTTCGTGGGTCGGGAGGCCGGTGGCGCCCAAGTCCCAGCCGCCCGTGGCCACTTGGGCCAGGCCAAGGGCCATGACCTCCGCGTGTGCGCTGGAGACTCCGGAGGCGAGCACGACGTTCACGCCCACCGAGACGATCCGGCCGGTGTCGCGCTCGGCGACGAGGGCCGCGAACGGACCGCCGTTCCCCTCACGCCAGTTGCGGTCCGCGAGCCGGTGCACGAGGCGCATCCGGTCCTCGCGGCCGGGGACGACGGCGGGCACGTCGGCCAGCTCGTCGTCGATCCACGCAGGCAGCGCCACGCGGTATTCCTTCACGATGTCGATCACGTTCGGACATCCTTCATGTTCGGGCTTCCTTCACGTTCGGGCTTCCTCTCAGCGCGCGGCGAGCGGCGTGGTGCGGGTGGTGACGGCCCGGGCGGTCCGTACGGCCGTCACCGCACCGGTCAGCGTCACGTTGGCGGCCATCGGTGTGGGGATCACACCGGTACCGGCGACGTACAGGTTGTCGTACCCCCACACCCGGCCGTCCGGGTCGCACACGCTGGTCCCGTCGTCGGCGGTGCCCGAGCGGACGGTGCCGGTCAGGTGCAGGGATGAACCGGGCGGGAGCAGGGCGAGTTCGGTCGCGGGGTCGAAGGGGCCGAACTCCTCGGCCAGTGAACGGACTTCGGCCAGTCCCCGGTCGATCAGCGCACGATCGGTGTCCGTGTAGGCGAACTCGACGCCGATGCGAGGCAGTCCGGCGAGGTCGGTCTCCAACTCCGAGAAGACCAGCCGGTGTTCGGGGCGCGACTCGACCGGGATGAGCAGCGACAGGCCTATGGCGTGCGCGAGGGGGCGGCCGTGCTCGTCGACGTACGTCCGGTTCATGATCTGGCCGTGGAACGGCTGGGCCGAACCGTTCTGCGGCAGCCACAGCGAGTCCGTGCTGAACTCGCCGGTGCGCGGGAGCGGCAGGTCGTCGATGTCGATCCCGAACCGGTCGAGATCCAGGAGGACTTGGGCGGTGATGAACGCGTGCTCGTTGAGGTAACGGCCCAGCGCTTCGGGGCGGATGCCCGAGGCGAACAGCAGTTGCGGGGTGCGCAGGGCGTCGGCGCACACGATCACGGTGTCCGCGTGGAGTTCGGTCTCCGTGCCGTCGGTGACGCGGCGCAGCCGGGCACCGGTGACCCGGCCGTCCGCGACGAGCAACCGGGTCGCAAGGGTCCCCGTGAGCAGCGTGAACGTCGGGTCGCCGCCCGTCGCGATCGCAGGGAAGATCGTGCCCGGCGCCGTGCGTGGCATGGGGCCCGAGTCCGTCGCCGTGACGGCCATGGGCATCGGCTGCGGCCGTCGGTCGGCGGGTGCGGTGTCGTCGTAGCGGCGGCGCAGGACGTCCAGGACGGTCCGGCCGACTGCGGTCGGGCCGATGGGGGAGGGGGAGACAGCGAGGAGGCGGCGCGCTGTGTCCAAGTCGGCGTCCCAGCGGGCCGGGTCGCCGAAGTCGAAGACCTCGGGTCCGGCCGGCCACGGCGTCGCGGCGGTCCAGTGGACGCCCATGCCGCCGGCGTTCCACGCGAGCGCGGTCGCGGGCATCGCCTCGGCGTCCTCGCCGAAGGCCAGCGCGTGGAACATGCCGGGCGTCAGACCGGCCAGGCTGTCCGCGACCTCGCGCACGACCTCGGCGCCCGTGTACATGCCCTGGATACCGGACTCGACCCGCTCGTTGTACCGCGACCAGACGGCCGGATCGGAGACATCGTGCAGGTGCAGTCCGGGCGTTTCACCGATCGCGCTGCCGCCGTCGACCATCGTGATGCCCAGCCCCGGATCGCTCTCCCGCAGCAGCCGGGCCACCACGGAGCCCATGATGCCGCTGCCCACGATGAGGACGTCGGTGTGCGGGGTGTCGGTCACAGGGAGGCTCCAAAGTCGTGTGCTGTGGGGGGAGTTAAGAGCTGGGGACCAGCGGTCCGAACAACTCGGTGTCCATGCGGTCGAGGGCCAGTTTCACCGCGCCGATCAGCGCGGCGTCGCGGCCCAGGCCGGTGGCGCGCAGTTCGATCGCGGGGGTCCGGGCGACGCGCATCGCCTCGCGCACCCGGGGGAGCAGCACATCGGCCGCGTCCTCCAGACCGCCGCCGAGCACGATGAGCGAGGGCGCGACCGTCCACGACAGGGTGGTGAGGATGGAGGTGATGTTCTCGACGAACTCGTCGACCTCGGCGAGCGCGTGAGCGTCTCCGGCCCGGGCGGCGTCGAAGCGTTCCCGCGCCACCTCGCGTTGCGCCGCCTCCGGTGAACTCAGCAGGGCCACAGGACGGTCCTGGACCGTGCCGGTCGGGATCGACCGCGCCTCGACGATCTCGCCCGCCGCGCCGTCGAGGCCCCGGTGCACGGCCCCTCGGATCAGGATGCCGAGGCCGGTCCGGTTGCCGAGGATCGCCCACACCACGTTGTCGTGGTCACCGGCCACACCTCGCCAACGCTCCGCCAGCGCACCGAGGTTGGAGTCGTTGTCCGCGAACCACGGCACCCCAATGCGCCGCCCGAGCTCCTTGGGCAGATGCACGCCCTCCCAGCGCGTGGTGTGCACGAGCCGTCGTACGACCCCTTCGTCGTCGATGGCGCCACCGCCCGCGACCGCCCCCGCGCGCAGCCGGTCGAGCGATCCGCCCGCGTCGTCGAGTGCCTCCCGGACCAGGGCCGCCGCGTCGTCGAGCGTGGCCTGGGGGTCCTGGTAGGCGCGCAGTGGGCGGTGCGCCCGGCCGACGATACGGCCGCGTACGTCGGCGATCACGGCCGAGGCGTCGGCGGTGTTGATGTAGACGGCCGCCAACAGGGCGTGTTCCGCGCGCAGTTCGTACCGTCGGGCCGGTCGTCCGGCCGAGCCGCTGGTCGGGATCCGCTCCAACTCGGCCACCCAGCCCGCCTCGACGAGCGAGTCCAGGATCAGCTCGATCGTACGGCGGGACAGTCCGGCCCGCTCGGCGAGCGCGGTGAGCGTCGTGGGCCCCGCGGACACCGCGAGCGCGCGCAGGACGACCGAGGTGTTGACGCGCCGCACGGCGCTCTGGTTCATCCCCGACATCAACACCCCTTCGCCTCCTCGGACTTGCCCCGTGCGACGAGCGTGAACCCACAGGTCTCGGTCACTCGCGTCACCGCATCCCCGATCCGGCGATGCCCTGCACGAAGTACCGCTGCAGGAACAGGAAGAGCACGAGGACCGGCAGCATCACGACGATCGCGCCGGCGAGGACCAGACCGTAGTCGGTGACGTGCTGGGCCGCCTGGCTGGTGGCGGCGAGGCCGACCGGGAGGGTGTAACTCGCCGTGGTCTGGGCGACGATGAGCGGCCAGATGAAGTTGTTCCACGAGTTCAGGAACGACATGATCGTGATCGTCGCGACCGCGGGACCGGCCAGCGGCAGGAAGATCCGGAAGAAGATCCGGAACTCGCCCGCGCCGTCGATGCGTGCCGCCTCCAGCAACTCGTCGGGCACCGACTGCGCGTACTGCCGCATGATGAACACCGAGAGCGGCAGCGCCACACCGGGCAGCGCGATCCCGGTGAGGGTGTCGGCGAGACCCATGTCGACGGTGATCACGAACTGGGTGACGAACACCGTTGTGAACGGCACCATCATCGCCGCCATCACCGCCCCGAACGCGAGCCGCTTGCCCGCGAACTCCAGCTTGGCCAGGGCGTATCCGGCCGCCGAGGCCGCCACGATGTTGCCGATCACCACCATGAGGGCGACCAGGACACTGTTGGTGAGGAAGCGCCCGAAGCCCTCGGTCCGGAACAGCCGGACGAAATTGTCGAGCGTGACGTGCCGCGGCAGCCACGCGCCCGGGTCGGAGCGGATCTCGTCGAGACCGCGCAGCGAACCGCTGAGCACCCAGAAGAAGGGCAGCAGCGTGAGCAGCGCGCACAGCACCAGCGCGCCGTAGAGCAGGGGGCGGCCGACGGACCGGGGGCGGAGAGCGATCCGGTCGGTGGCGGTGAGCTCGGTGTCCTTCAAGGACGCGGTGACGGCGGTCATGTGCGCGGCCTCAGCAGTCGGAACTGGACGACACTCACCAGCAGTACGAGCAGCAGCATCACGAACGACGCGGCCGAGGACATGCCCAGCTGGCCGGACCCGAACTGGTGGTAGGTGTACAGCGATACGGACTCGGTCGACCCCAACGGGCCGCCGTCCGTGAGGAGATAGGGCTCGTCGAAGACCTGGAGGTAGAAGACGGTCAGCAGGACCGACACCATGAGGGTGGTGGGCAGCAGCAGGGGGAGCGTGATGTGCCTCAACTGCCGCCAGCGGCCTGCCCCGTCGAGTGCGGCGGCCTCGTACACGTCCTCCGGTACGGCCTGCAGCCCGGCGAGGAAGAGAACCATCGCGGTGCCGAAGTTCCGCCAGACGCCGAGCAGGATCACCACGGGCATCGCGAGGTGCGGATCGTCCAGCCAGTTCGGCCCGGCGAGACCGACGTAGCCCAGCGCCTTGTTGACGGTGCCGCCCGCGTTGAAGGCGTACTGCCAGATCAGCGCGACCGCCACGACGTTGCTGACGACCGGCGCGAAGAAGACCGTACGGAACACCCCGCGCAGCCGCCGGATCCCGGAGTTCAGCGCGACCGCCAGCGCGAAGCCGATCGCCATCGTCAGCGGCACACCGACGGCGACGAAGACGCCGGTGTTCAGGATGTCCCGCAGGAAGGTCGGGTCCTGGAACAGACGCAGGTAGTTGTCCAGGCCGGTGAAGTCGACCGCGAGCGGGTGGCGCAGGTCCGAGCCCCGCAGGTCGGTCAGGCTGAAGCCGAGCGCGGCCACCGTGGGGATCGCGGTGTAGAGCAGGAACACGACGGCGAACGGCGCGAGGAACAGCCAAGCCACCGCCGTACGACGGGAGTTGCGTGCCCGGCGCCGCGCTCCCGGGACGAGCGTGGTGGTCATCCGCGGCTCACTCCGCGCCCGTGCCGAGGCTCTTGGCGTACGCCTGGATGCTCGCGGCGGCCTTCTCCGCGGTCTGTGTGCCCTTCGCGACGGTCTCCATCTCCTTGCCCAGCCGGGTGGCGACCTGCTGCCAAGTGCCCACCTGGGGAAAGGCCTTGGTGTTCTTCAGCTGGGTGAGGAAGGCGTCGAGGAGCGGCTGCTTCTTGACGGCCGGGGCGTCCCAGGCGGAGACCACCGCGGGCAGCGAGCCGTACGCCGAGTACTGCGCGACCTGTGTGCTGGGCTTCGAGACGTAGCGGACGAACTTCCACGACGCGTCCGTGTTCCCACTGTCCGCGAGGACGCCCCAAGTGCCCCCGGCGGAGAAGGAGACGCTGCCCGAGGAACCGGCCGGCAGAGGAGCCGTGGCGACATGGGCCGCCGTCCAGCCGGTCTTCTTCGCGGCGGTGTCGAGCTGCCCGAGCACCCATGGACCGGTGATCATCGTGGCCGTCTTGCCGGACACGAAGTAGGGCTGCGCGTCGAGGAAGGTGGGCGTCGCGGTGTCGGCCGAACCCGAGGTGAAGAACGACGCGTTGTACTTCAGGGCGTCGACCATCTCCGGTGTGTCGAGGGTCCAACTCCCGCCGGACGAGAGGAGGTTGCCGCCCGCCTGCCAGGCGTACATCGCGACGTCCTGGCCGTTGAAGATGTCCCAGCCGTTGTCCGCCCCGAGGCCGTGCACGGCTCCGGCGCCCTTCAACGCCTTGAAGAACGGCACCATTTCGGCCCAGGTGGTGGGTACCGTGACGCCCGCCTTCTTGGCGAGGTCGGCGCGGTAGACGAGGGCGTACGTGTAGGCGTACCAGGGCACCGTGTAGGCGACGTCCTTGACCAGGCCCGCGTCCCAGAGGCTCGTGAAGAAGGCGCCGGAGTCGACCAGTCCGTCCGGCACCGGCCGGAGGATCGACGGGTCGAGGAACTGCGCCTGCGACTCGGGGAAGAACTGGGCCACATCGGGGCCCTTGCCCGCCGCGATCGCCGCCTGGAGCTTCGTGTAGTACTCGGAGTTCGGTATCAGCGTGAACTTCACGGTGACGTCCGGGTTCGCGGCCTTGAAGGGCTTGATCACCTTGTCGAGGACATCGGCGTCGCCCTGGGCGGCCCAGACGCTGACGGTACCGGTGGCCGGCTTGTCGTCGATCGACTTGGCCGTGGCTTTCGCGGTGGCGGTCGCGGTGTCGCCGCGCCCACAGCCCGCGAGGGCCAGGGTGCCGAGCAGGGCGGTGCCGGCGGACAGTCTGAGGACGCCGCGGCGGGAGGGATCGGACACTCGGGGGCTCCTGTCTCATGGGGCGCTGAGGACAGTGGAGGGAATTCCGGAACCCCGCCGTTTTCGGGTTCCGGGATTTTCGGGGAAAGCAGCGTTATCGGTCCGACGGCCGTAATGCGGCTGATGGGACCTCTGTGGCTGACTGCGACGTTAGGAAGGGTCTGTTTCGCCGGCGTGGCTCGGCCGTCACGAATAATTTCGGAACTTGTAGCGAAATCCCTGACAGAGGGAAAACCCTTGAGTGCCCCTGACCTGCGTGACATGGACGGGTCAATGCTGCCATTCTCCACGCACCACCCCCACGGATCCTCCACGGATCGGTCAAGGTTCGGTCGGTCCCGCACAGCTCAGCTCTTCCCGGACAGCAGACCCGGCTGTCCGGTCTGTCACCGGCCGCGCCCGCGGCCGTCGCAGGAGGAGTACGAGTGAGACGCATTCCCCGTAAGCGGATGGCAGTTGGAGCCCTGGTCTCCACCGCCGCCTTCCTGGCCGTCGGCATCCAGTCGGTGCCCGCGACCGCGAAGCCCGCCTCCCCCCACCCGAGTCCGCTGCTCACCGGAAGCCTGGAGGCGAAGCTCACCCCGGCCCAGCGCTCCGCCCTGGTGAAGAGCGCCACCCAGAACAGCACGGCGACCGCGCGCACCCTCGGCCTCGGCGCCAAGGAGAAGCTGGTCGTCAAGGACGTCGTCAAGGACAACGACGGCACCGTCCACACCCGCTACGAGCGCACGTACGCCGGTCTTCCCGTCCTCGGCGGCGACCTCGTGGTGCACACCCCGCCCGCCGCCGAGGCGACCGGGACCGTGAGCGCCACCTTCAACAACAAGCACACCCTGACGGTCCCCTCGACCACCGCGTCCGTCGCCAAGTCGGCCGCCGAGACCAAGGCCCTGACGACCGCGAAGGCCCTCGACGCCAAGGCGCCGAGCACCGACAGCGCCCGCAAGGTCATCTGGGCCGGCACCGGCACTCCCAAGCTCGCCTGGGAGACGGTCGTCGGCGGGTTCCAGGACGACGGCACCCCCAGCCAGCTGCACGTCATCACCGACGCCACCACCGGCAAGGAACTCTCCCGCTTCGAGGGCATCCAGACCGGCACGGGCAACACCCAGTACAGCGGCACGGTCTCGCTGAGCACCACGCTGTCGGGTTCGACGTACCAGCTGTACGACACCACGCGCGGCGGCCACAAGACGTACAGCCTCAACAACGCCACGTCGGGCACCGGCACCCTGATGACCGACGCGGACGACGTGTGGGGCACCGGCGCCGGCTCCAACACCCAGACCGCGGGCGCCGACGCGGCCTACGGCGCCCAGGAGACCTGGGATTTCTACAAGAACACCTTCGGCCGCAGCGGCATCAAGAACGACGGCGTCGCCGCCTACTCGCGCGTCCACTACAGCACGGCGTACGTCAACGCCTTCTGGGACGACAGCTGCTTCTGCATGACGTACGGCGACGGCAGCGGCAGCACCCACGCGCTGACCTCGCTGGACGTGGCCGGGCACGAGATGAGCCACGGCGTCACCTCCAACACCGCCGGGCTCAACTACACCGGTGAATCAGGCGGGTTGAACGAGGCGACCTCCGACATCTTCGGCACGGGCGTCGAGTTCTACGCCAACAACAGCAGCGACGTCGGCGACTACCTCATCGGCGAGAAGATCGACATCAACGGCGACGGCACGCCGCTGCGTTACATGGACAAGCCGAGCAAGGACGGCGGCTCCGCGGACAGTACGACGTACATGACGTCCAGCACCAACTACGCTTCCGCCCGCACCGCCGCGCTCAGTGCCGCCGGTGCCCTGTACGGCACAACGTCCGCGCAGTACGCGGGAGTCGGCAACGCCTTCGCGGGCATCAACGTCGGCAGCCACATCACCGTGCCGACCAGCGGTGTCACGGTGACCAACCCGGGCAGCCAGTCCTCGACCGTCGGCACGGCGGTGAGCCTGCAGGTCTCGGCCAGCTCCACCAACAGCGGCTCGCTGACGTACGCGGCGACCGGACTGCCGGCCGGTCTGTCGATCAGCAGCTCCACGGGCGCCATCACCGGCACCCCGACGACCGCGGGCACCTACAGCTCCACCGTGACCGTCACCGACAGCACGGGAGCGACGGGGACCGCGTCCTTCACCTGGACCGTGAGTTCCAGCGGCGGGGGCGGCAGTTGCACCTCGACGCAGTTGCTGGGCAACCCGGGCTTCGAGTCGGGCGCCACCACCTGGACCGCGACCAGCGGGGTCATCACCACCGACACCGGTGAGGCGGCCCGCACCGGTTCGTACAAGGCCTGGCTCGACGGCTACGGCTCGACCCACACCGACACGCTGTCCCAGTCGGTGACCGTCCCGAGCGGCTGCACGGGGACGACGTTCACCTTCTACATCCACGTCGACACGGCTGAGACCACCACCAGCACGGCTTACGACAAGCTGACGGTCACCGCCGGATCGACCACCCTCGCCACCTACTCCAACCTCAACGCGGCCACCGGGTACGTCGCGAAGTCCTTCAGCCTGTCGGCCTTCGCGGGCACCACGGTCGCCCTGAAGTTCAGCGGAGTCGAGGACTCCTCGCTCCAGACCAGCTTCGTCATCGACGACACCGCCGTCACGACCAGCTGATCAGTCCGTAAGTCCGGCACCCCGCACGCGCCCCCAGGCGTGCGGGGTGTTCCGGTCTCTCTCAGCTCAGCGGGTCCAGCGTCAGATAGGCCTGCTGCGGGTTCCCGTCGTTGACGAGGGACTCCTGGGCGCCGACGTCGTCGAACGCGAACGCGTACGCCTTGCCGTCGGCCATCTGCGCGTGGATCTTGCGCGCGTACTGGTTGGTCACCGTGTCCACGTAGAAGTTCGCCGTGGTGGTGTCCGGCTGGTTGGGGTTGACCAGGAGCGTGGACCGGTTGAAGCCTGCGCACAGCGTGCGCGAAATCGGGCCGCGCACAAGGTCGTTGGGGGCGTCGAGGTACTTGTAGCAGCCGAAGATGCTGGCCGCGTCCGGCTTCTGGAAGGTCGTGACGACCGCCCCGGAGCTGTTGGTGAAGTTCATGACGTTGCCCGACACCCGGCCGTAGTACTTCGTGTTCGGCTGGTCGGCGAACGGCGTCACGGTCAGCGTCGACGACGAGTACTTCGACCAGACACGGTTGATGTAGTCGTCCATCACCGTGCTCGGCAGGGCGCCCGTCTCGATCCCGTACGTCGGTGAGAGCGCTCGCAGAACCGTGCCGTCGGACCGGGTCTGGATCAGGTTGGCCCAGCCGCCCGGCTGTCCGCGCAGCGCGTTGAAGAAGTTGGTGTAGCCACCCGACTTGAGATGCCCGGTGGTCGCCGTGGACCCGTCGGACCGCTGCACCCCGACCGCGTACGGCGCGGAGAACATGTCCACCTGGGTGCTGTTGATCCACAGTCCGGAGTCGTTGAGCGTGTACTCGGACCAGTTGAAGAGGATGTTGCGGTTCGGGTCCGTCGGGTTCTGCACGGCCGGCTGCACCAGACCGCCGGTGGTCAGCTTGAACACCAGCTTCTGGCCGTACGAGAAGTAGAGGCGGCCCGAGAACTTGGGGATCCGGATGGTCGTGGACTGCCCCGACGCGGGACCCGCGATCGACGCGTCCGGCGCCGGAGTGGGCGGGTTGCCCCCGGCCGGCCACGCGTGGAACGTGCCGTTGGCGTCGGCCCAGCCCTGTTGGCCGGTGGTCAGGTTGGTGCCCAGGTCGTAGATGTAGACCGCGTCGCCGCGGCCCGAGTTGTTGGTGATCTTCAGCGGGATCGTGGCGGGCACCGCGGCGTCCGCCGTCACCGGTGTGGCCAGCGCGATCATCGTGGCCACCGCGGTCGCGGAGCCCAGTCGACGCAGGAGTCTGGCGAGCACTACTCACCTCCGTGTGGGGGGTGTACGAAAAATTGGTCCGTACCTGTGTGAGAGCGCTCTCAGGGTCGCGCCGAGGCGCGGGCATGTCAATGAGTTGAACGAAAGGTGCCCACGGCAACTCGCGCCGTGGGCACCTGGATTGAATCAGTGAAAGCGGTCCGACGGTCAGAACGTACGGTCCAGCAGGTCGAGCAGCGCGACCCAGTGACGCTCGTCGGCCTCCGCGTTGTACGAGGAGGTGTCTGCCTGCGTGTAGCCGTGCTGCGCGCCCGCGTAGACCTCGCAGCGGTGCCGGACACCGGCCGCGGTGAGCGCGTCCTCGAACCGCTTGATCTGCTCCTCGGGCAGCGAGGAGTCCTGGTCGGCGTGGCCGAAGTACAGCTCTGCGGTGATGTGTTCGGCGGCCAGGTGCGGGCTGTTCGGGTCGTCCGTGGCCAGCCGTCCGCCGTGGAAACCGGCCGCGGCCGCCACCCGGTCCGGGTAGGCACCGGCGGTGTACAGCGCGAGCCGGGCGCCCAGGCAGTACCCGGTGATCGCGACCGGTCCGTCCGCGACGAACGGGGACTCGGCCAGCCAGCGCAGGTACGCGCCGGCGTCCCGCTCGACGAGGTCGGGCGTCAGGCTCATGAGCAGCGGGCCGACCTTCTCGAAGATCTCCGGTCGCTCGTGCGGGTCGATGAACTCGGGCAGCTCCACCACCGGCGCGCGACCGTGCCGGTAGAACACGTTCGGCACCAGGACCGTGTAACCGGCCTCGGCCAGCCGGTCGGCCATCGACTCGAGGTGGGGGCGGAGCCCGAAGGCGTCCTGGTAGAGCAGCACGGCCGGACGGGGACTCTCGTCACCGGGATGCACCAGATAGGCGTCCGCGATGCCGTCCTCGGTGGGGATGTCCACGGCTGTGCCCTGTACGGCGGTCATGGTGGGGGTGCCTCCCTGCGGATGGGCACCGGGCCGACAGCCGGCCCGGCGCGGCGTGTTCCGATCATCGTGGCACGCCTGCCCACGGCCCCTCCGCCGGGGTCACCCGAAGCGGAACCGGGGTCACTCGAAGCGGGAGACGTCCCCCGCGCCCTTGCGGACGATCTCGGCCTCGCCGTTCGAGAAGTCGATGACGGTCGTCGGTTCCGTGCCGCAGTCCCCGGAGTCGACCACCGCGTCCACCACGTGGTCGA
Organism: Streptomyces sp. NRRL F-525; assembly: GCF_000716605.1. Taxonomy (GTDB): domain Bacteria; phylum Actinomycetota; class Actinomycetes; order Streptomycetales; family Streptomycetaceae; genus Streptomyces. Next base: position 181,578 of record NZ_JNXE01000017.1, read on the forward strand.
GCTGGTCCTTGATCTCCCAGCCCTGGGTCATCGGCTCCTCCTCGTCGGGCAGGAGGAGGGTGCTGGACAGCAGCGGCTCGCCCAGCTCGGCCAGCAGCGCCTGGGTGACGACGTGGTCGGGGATGCGCACGCCCACGGTCTTCTTCTTCGCGTGCAGCAGCTGGCGCGGCACCTCCTTCGTCGCCGGGAGGATGAAGGTGTAACTCCCGGGCGTGGAGGCCTTGATGGCGCGGAACACGTCGTTGTCGATGTGCACGAACTGGCCCAGCTGGGCGAAGTTCTGACACACCAGCGTGAAGTGGTGCCGGTCGTTCAGATGCCGGATCGTCTTGATCCGCTCCATGCCGTCACGGTTGCCCAGCTGACAGCCCAGCGCGTAGCAGGAGTCGGTCGGGTACGCGATCAGCGCACCCGAGCGGACACTGTCCGCGACCTGGGAGATGGTGCGGGGCTGCGGATTGTCCGGATGCACGTCGAAGTACTTGGCCACCCGCCGAGCTTATGCCGTGCCCGCGCGGGTCGCCGCGCGGGCACGGTGCGGGCGGCCTGCCCGGCGGGTGTGTACCCCGGCGAATCAGGGGAATCCGACGAGAGCGCTCGGGTCTCTCCCCCGAACCCGGGCAGGACCGGCTCCGCCCGCGGCCCATCCCCCGTGGCCGCGGCGGGGCGGTTCCACCCTTGTGCGGGGCTCAGCCGTGCAGCCGTACCGGCACCTCCTGCCAGCCGAAGGCGATGAAGGACGGCACCTGGCGCAGCTCGTCCGCCTCCACGGCGAGCCGGGCGTCCGGGAAGCGGTCGAAGAACGCGGGCAGCGCGGTCAGGGCCTCCACCCGGGCCAGCGGCGCCCCGATGCAGCGGTGCACGCCGATGCCGAAGGACAGGTGGTCGTCGGCTCCGCGGGCCGCGTCGAAGACGTCCGCGTCGGGGCCGTAGTGCGCGGGATCGAGCCCGGCCGCGGCGTACGTGGTGATGATGGCGTCCCCGGCGGGGACGGTGATGTCGCCGACGGTGAGGTCGCTCACCGCGAACCGCAGCGGCAGTGAGGCGATGGACGGGTGGACGCGCAGGGTCTCGTCGACGACCGCGTCCCACCCGATCTTCCCGGCGCGTACGTCCGCCAGCTGCTCGGGGCGCTTGAGCAGGGCGACGATCGCGTTGCCTATGAGGTTGACCGTCGTCTCGAAGCCCGCGCCGATCACCAGCAGCAGCGTGTACAGCAGTTCCTCGTCGCTGAGCCGGTCGCCGTCCTCGTCGCGGACCCGGATCAGTTCGGTGGTGAGGTCGTCGCCGGGGTGCTCGCTGCGGTGGGCGATCAGCGCGGGCAGGACCGTGCCGATCTGCTGCTGGACGAACGCCGCGTGCTCCGGGGACGGGTCCGAGGTGTCCATGATGGCCGCGATCAGCCGACCCGTGTCGTCCACCAACTCGTCCGGCACGCCGAACAGTTCGCAGATGATCCGCATCGGCAGCGGATGTGCGAACGCCGCCTTGATGTCGACCATCTCGGCGTCGTCGGCCGCCATCGCGTCGAGCAGTTCTACGGTGATCGTCTCGACCCGGGTGCGCATCGCCTCGGTACGCCGGTGGGTGAAGCTGGGCGCGACGAGTTTGCGCAGGCGGGTGTGGTCGGTGCCGTAGGTGGAGAGCATGTTGACGACGCCGATCCAGCCCAACACCCAGCCCCAGGACGGGTGTTCGCCCATCTCCGACCACAGGTTCCAGTGCAGCCGGGGGTCCCTGCTGACCTGCGGGTCGAGGATCAGTTCCTTCAGGGTGTCGTAGCCGGTGGGGGCCCAGGCGGGGATGCCGCCGGGCAGTTCGACGGGCACGATCGGGCCGAGGGCACGCAGCTTGGCGCTCTCGGCGGCCATGTCGGCGCCGAACGGGTCGAGGGCGATGCGGTCGGACACGGTCACGACAGGTCTCCTGGCTGGTCGGGGGAGCGGGGGCTGAACCGCACGGGCAGCGACGTGAGCGAGCGATGGAAGGGGCCGGGGCGCCAGGTCAACTCCGCGCGCGGTACGACGGGTTCGAGGTCCGGCAGCCACAGGGTGAGCCGCTCGATCGCCTCCGTCGCGATGAGCAGCGTGTGCTGTTTGACCGGGCAGGCGTGCGGACCCGCCGACCACGACAGGTGCGAGGCGTCCTTGGGATGCCGTCCGGTGACGACCTCCTGCTCGGCGAAGTGCGCGAGCGCGCCGTACGAGACGACGACCGGGACGGCCGGACTGATCCACGCGCCGTGGAACGTCACGGGTGAACGGGCGTAGTGGATCCCGTAGTTGGCGAGCGGGGTCTCGTGGTGCAGGACCTCCACCACGGCGTCCATGACCGGGCGGGCGCCGCTCGTCAGGGTGGAGTAGTAGACCGAGGTGCCGAGGATGCGGGAGAGGGCGTTGGACACCAGGTTCGCGGTCGGCTCGTGGCCCGCGCCCAGGGTGAGGAACACCTGCCAGGTGACCTCCTCCGGGGTGAGTCCGGCCGGATGGTCGAGGAGCCAGCTCGGGAGGTCGTCGCCGCGCGCCTGCGCCTTGGCGGCGATGAGTTCGAGGACGTAACCGCCGAACTCGGCCTCGCCCTCGGCCGCTTGGGCGCCGCCCTCCATCATCATGCCCAGCGCCCGGTCCAGCCGCTCGCTCTGGCTGTCGGGCAGCCCGAACAGGCTGTTGAAGACCAGCGCCATCAGCGGCCGGGCGAACTCGCCCACCAGATCGGCCTGTCCGCGCGGCCCGATCCTGCTCACCAGCACATGCACCGCCCGGTGCACCCGGGCGCGCAGGTCGTGCGGCTCGATCCGCTCGAAGGCGTCGATCAGCGCGCCACGGTAGCGGACGTGCGCCGCGCCGTCCGCGAACAGGGAGTTGGGCCGCCAGCGCATCATCCCGAGCACCGGCGAGTCCTCGGCGACCGTCGTCTCCCACGGCCGGGGATCGTGCGAGAACGTGGCGGTGTCCCGCAGCAGCTCCAGCGCGGCCCGCCGCTCGGTGACGACGAACGCCGGTACGCCCGGGGCGAGTTCGGCCCGGCCGACCGGACCCTGGGCGCGCAGGGCGGCGTAGTAGCCGTAGGGATCCAGCGCGAAGCCGTCCTCCCACAGCCGGACGGGACGGGCGGGGCCGACGGGGGAAGCAGTGGTCACCGGTGCTCCGGGGGGTCGCGGTCGATCAGGTGCTGGACCAGGGCGAGCAGCGCGTCGAGGGACGAGTCCGCGTCCCGGGCGTCACAGGTCACCAGCGGCGTGCCGGGCGCCAAGTCCAGGGCGGCGCGCAGCTGTTGCTCGGTGTGGTGGCGGGGCGCGTCCGGGAAGGTGTTGAGGGCGACGGCGTACGGGAGCCCGCTCTCCTCCACCAGCCCGAGCACGTCGAACGAGGCGTCGACGCGCCGGCTGTCGACCAGCACGAGCGCCCCGAGCGCGCCGTGCGCGATGTCCTCCCACAGCGCCCGGAACCGCTCCTGCCCGGGTGTGCCGAACAGGTACAGCACGATCCCGCCCGGGAGGCTGATCCGCCCGAAGTCGATCGCGACGGTCGTCGTCGACTTCTCCCGCACCCCGTCGAGATCGTCCACCTGGACAGACGCCTCGCTGAGCCGCTCCTCGGTGTGCAGCGGGCGGATCTCCGACACGGAGTCGATGAGCGTCGTCTTGCCCACCCCGAAGGGTCCCGCGATCAGGATCTTGACCAACTCGCGGGCGGTGTCCGGCAGATGGAGGCCGCCGGCCGGGCTGCCGCTAGTGGTGCTTGAGGGCGCGTAGGCCATCTGCGACTCTCTTCAGCAGGTCGGGGTCGAAGCGTTCGGCGGGCGGGATCGGGGCACGGGCGAGCACCAGGCTCCGGTCGAGCAGACCGGCGGCCAGCACCCGCACCGCGGACACGGGCAGCTCCAGCAGGGCCGCAGCCTCCAGCACCGTCAGCGAACCGCCGTACAGGGCGTCCAGCAGGGCGAGTTGGGCCGCGGGCAGGTCGGCCGGGGCGGGCTCGCCGCTGCCGCTGAGCACCGTCAGCCGCTCCAGGTGCGGGCGGCTGGGCCGGGCCACACCGCCGGTCGACAGATACGCGGGAACGAGAGGACGGCCGCCGCGGCGGCCCGTCATGCCGGTGCGCCGCCGTCAACTCCCCGCGGAGCGGCGGCCATCGCCTTCTCACCCAGCCGCGCCACCTGCGAGTGCACCCGGTGAGCCAGCAGGTCCAGCCGTACCTCGGTGTCGCCGTAGGCCGCCACACACGTCCCGTGATCCGTGGGCACGATGAGCACATAGCCGAGGTCCGACTCGATGACCACCTGCCGGATCTCGGCCCGCTCCCGGTCGGCGAACGCCGCCGCGGCGGTCCGGCACGCCCCCTGCACCGTGCTGGTGATCGCGGCCACCCGCTCGCCCGAGGCCTGGGACAGCGCGTCGGTGTACCCCCGCACCAGCCCGTCCCGGGTCAGCAGCACCGCCGCCACCACATGCGGCACCTCCAGGATCGGATCCAGCACCCATGCCGTGTCGCCCCCATCGCGGCTGGTCATCTGGCCGCTCCCCCCTCGTGATCGGTCTGATGTGTGTCGTGCGCCGCTGTGTCGAGCGCTACGGATTCATCGGCTACGGCGCCCTCGCTCGCGGCGCGCGCGGCGGCGGTGCCGGACTGGAGGGCGCCGAGCGCGGCGGCGGCCTGCTCCGGGCCGCGCTCCGGTCGGCGTGTCTCGGGCGCGAGCGGTGCCGCCGGTGCGGCGGCCGGGGTCCGGCGACGGCGCCGGGGCAGGCCGCCCGCATCGGGTACGGCCTGATGCCCGGCAGCGTCGGCCACGGCCCGTTCGTCGCGGTCGGAGCCGTAGGAGTGGGCGGGGGCGGGCGTGCGGGTGGGTGCGGGGGCCCGGCGGGTCGAGCGCGGGGCGCCGGCCGCGGGCGGCCGCCGCTCGGGGTCGATACGGCTGAGGAGGTGGCTGTCGACGCGCAGGACCGCGCGGACGCCGCCGTAGGGGGAGGGCGAGGACACGTCGACGCTCAGGTCGAACTGCCTGGTCAGGCGCCCGATCGCGGCGAACCCCATGCGCGGCGGGTCGCCCAGATCGGTGAGCAGGATCGGGCCGGAACCGGCCACCATCCGCCCGGCCTGGTCGCGCTCGTCCTGCGTCATCCCGAGCCCCGCGTCGTCGACGGTGACGCAGACACCGTGATGGACGTGCTCCAGGTTGACCACGACGTCGGTGTCCGGCGCGGAGTGCCGCAGCGCGTTGTCGAGGAGCTCGGCGACGATGATCGCGACCGGTTCGACGGCGTGCGAGACGAGCGCGGTACCGGCTTCGAGGTGGTTGTGCACCCGCACCCGGTGATACCCGGCGAGCCGCGCCTGCCCGCCGGTGACCGCCTCGACGAGGTGCGACTCCTCACGAGCGAGCCCGACCCAGGCCCCGCAGACGACGGCCGCGACCTGCGCCCGGCGCAGCGACTGCTCGTTCTCGTGGTCCAGCATGAACAGGGTCTGCGCCAACTCGGGTTCGTCGTAACGCTGTTGGAGCGAGCGCAAGGCGTCCTGCAACCGGTACAACGCGGCCTGGATCTCACGAGTGGCCCCACGCATCCCGGCCTGCGCGGCGGCGTCGATGCGGGTGCGCTGTGCGGTGAGCTCCGAACGCACCGAGGTCAGCACGCTTTCGAGGGCGATGCCGATGGGCGAACCGATGAACTGCGGCTGCGCGGGCCCCGGTACGGCGACCCGCGGATGGGTGAGCTGCCGGGCGGCGGCCGGTATCCGCTGGAGCGCCAGATGCTCGACCTCGGCCGCCAACGCCGCCTGAACACCGTCCAGTCGGTCCCGCAGCTCGGTGATCTCCTGTCGCTGCAGGGCGCGTTGACGCCGGGACCGCAACAGCCCGGCACCGAGCGCCAGCGCGGACAGCGTGCCGGCGGCGAGAGCACCGGTCACCAGGTCCGGTAATTCGGTCATCGAATCGAGTCCAAGCGAAGTCGGGCAGGGCTGAGTTGGGACCTTCGAGCCTTGGTCCGGGCCCCTCGGCGGGGTGCCCGGAGCACAGTACACACCGTCATCGACCGCTCTCGCACGGTGTAACAGGAGTTCCCTTCGAAACTGACCGGCCTCTGTTCGCTTCTGTGGCATGTGTCTGAAATGGCGGGTGGGGAAAGCGAGTTGAGAGGTCGGCCGCTGTACGTCAGCCGTTCGGCAGGATCACCGCACGCCCGTTGATCTTCCCGGCGTGCAGCCGCTCGTACGCGAGCGGAGCCTCGTCCAGGGTGAAGGTCTCCGTGTGGACCGACACCGCGCCGGAGCGGGCCAGCGCCAGGACCTCGGTTAGTTCGCTGCGGCTGCCCCAGTAGGGGGCGTTGACCGAGACCTCGAAGGGCAGGTGGCCGAAGCCCACGGGCAGGGCGCCGCCGCCGATGCCGACGATCGCCACCTCGCCCTCGACGGCCGCGACCGCGCCCGCCGTTCGCACGGTGGGGTCCGCGCCGACGAAGTCGAAGACGGCCTCGGCGCCGATTCCGCCGGTGAGATCACGGACCGCCTGCGCGGCGTGCGCGTCGGACAACACCGTTTCGTGGGCGCCGACTTGGCGCGCCAGCCGGAGCTTGTCCTCGCTCACGTCCAGCGCGATGACCCGCGCCGACGTCAGTGCGCGCAGCAACTGGATCGCCACATGGCCGAGTCCGCCCGTGCCGATGACGACCGCCGTCGAACCCGGCACCAGCTTGGGCAGCGTCCGCTTGATCGCGTGGTACGGGGTCAGGCCGGCATCGGTGAGGGGGACCGCCGCGACCGGGTCCAGGCCGTCGAGCGGGACCAGGTGCCGGGCGTCGTCCACGAGGAGGTACTCGGCCATCGCACCCGGTGCGCCGAGGCCCGGCGGGTGAATGCCCAACTCGGCTGCCCGCAGGCAGTAGTTCTCCTTGCCCTCGGCGCACTTCGCGCAGGTGCCGCAGCCCCAAGGGCCGTACACGGCAACGGAGTTGCCCTCCTCGACGCCGGTGACTCCCGCGCCGAGCGCGGCCACCGTGCCCACGCCCTCGTGGCCGAGGGTGAGCGGAAGGTCGTAGGGGAAACTGTCGGCGGGCCAGCTCATCACGGCGATGTCGGAGTGGCAGACGCCGGCGGCGGTGACCTTCAACAGGACCTGGCCGGGGCCTGGTTCGGGGTCGGGGACCGTGACCACCTCGGGGGCGGCGCCGATCGTGCGGTACTGAAGTGCCTTCATGGTCGGGCTCCTTCCCGGGGTCAGACGGCGGTGTAGGCGCCGTCGACCAGGTGGTAGCTGCCGTGCACGAACGAGGCGCGGTCGGAGAGCAGGAAGACGATCAGCTCGGCGACCTCCTCGGAGCGGCCGAGGCGGCCCGCGGGGTGCAGGGCGACCAGGCCGTCGTAGGCGGACCGGTCCATGCCCTGGAGGAGCGGGGTCTCGATGAAGCCGGGGCCGACCGCGTTGATGCGGATGTTCTTCGACGCGTACTCGGCGGCGGCCGTCTTCGTCAGGCCGACCACGCCGTGCTTGGCGGCGACGTAGGCGGAGGAGCCGGCGAAGCCCGTCGAGCCGAGGATGGAGGCGACGTTGACGATCGCGCCGCCCCGGCCCGCGGCCTCGATGACCGGGAGTTCGTGGCGCAGCGAGTAGAAGACGCCGTCGAGGTTGGTGCGGACGACCCGGTCGTAGGCCTCGATGTCGTACGCGCCCGTCGGCGCGCTCGGGCCGCCGATACCGGCGTTGTTCACGGCCAGGTCGAGGCCGCCGAAGGTGTCGACGGCGAAGCGCACGGCCGCCTCGACGGACTCCGGGCTCGTCACGTCCAGCGCGACGGCGGCGGCCTTGACGCCCTCCGCCTTCAGTTCGGCGGCGGCCTTCTCAGCGCCCTCGGCGTTGTAGTCCGCGATGACGACGTTCGCGCCGCCCGCGCCCAGTCGGCGGGCGGTGGCCAGGCCGATGCCGGAGGCGGCGCCGGTGACGAGGGCTGTCCGGCCGGCGAACTCGGTTGCGTAGTCGGTGACTTGGGCGGTGGCGGGGATGGTGCTCATGATGTGCTCACTCTTCGGTAGTGCTCCGGGACGCCGCGTCCGCGGCCTCCCCGATCAGGGCGTCGTAGGCCCGCTCCACCAGGGCGGCGAGGTCTGCGGCTCCCGAGTCGTGCTCGTCCGTGCGGCGCGCCCAGATGCGCAGGGCGGCCGTGAGGACTCCGGCGGCGGCGTCGACCACGACGGCCGGGCGGACATCCCGCACGTCGTCGGTGCCGAGCCGGTCGGCGAGGATGCGGATCGACTCCTCCTGGGCGTCGACCCGGATGCGTTCGTACGCGGCGAACAGGGCGGGCTCGCGGTCCACCAGGGCCAGCAGCCGCCGCATCCGCGGGCGCAGGTGCCAGGCCGGGTTCTCCCGGTCGGCGAGCCAGTCGCGCACCGCCCTGCGGTAGGCCAGCAGCGGCGGTTCGGCGGCCGGGCGGGTCCGCAGCAGGGCGTTGATGCGGTCGCCGTCGCCCCGGACGAAGTCGAGTGCCGCGTCCTCCTTGCCGGTGAAGTGCCGGCTGAAGGTGCGCCGCGTGACGTCCGCGCGCTCCGCGATCGCCTCGACCGTGGTCGCGGCCAGACCGTGCTCCAGGATCAGGTCCACGGCGGCGGTTGCCAGTGCGTTGCGGGTCTGCCGCGCCTTGCGCTGCCGGCGGTCCACCGAGGCGGTGCCGACGGGCTCGGCAGGAACACCAGCAAGCTCGGCGGGAGACTCCATTGCCTTCATGTCCTCGACCGTACACCCGTGATGTCCCATGGGGACATGAGACCCGATGAGACTTGTGTCCCAACGGGACATGAGCGTGAATCGATCGTCTCTGCAATCGATTCAGCGGCCATCTCTTGTCCACTCGCCACTTTCGGCCGTAGAGTCCGGACATTCCGTCGCCGATGCCACCGAGGAATCCCATGGACCGCACCCGCCTGCAGGACCTCCTCGCCCGCGAGAGCGCCGACGCCGAGCGGCTCAACCCGCGCTCGAAGGCCGCCTACGCGCGCGCCGAGCACCTCTTCGGGCGGGTGCCGATGACCTGGATGAACAAGACCGCCGGTGCCTTCCCGCGCTACCTCGACACCGCCCGGGGCGCCCGCGTCACCGACATCGACGGCCACGAGTACGTCGACTTCAGCCTCGGCGACACCGGAGCGATGGCAGGCCACTCGCCCGCCGTCGTCGCGGAGGCCGTGCAACGCCGGTTCGCCGAACAGGGCGGTGCTACGGCGATGCTGCCCACGGAGGACGCCGAGTGGGTCGGCGCCGAACTCACCCGCCGGTTCGGGCTCGCCCGCTGGAGCTTCGCGCTGACCGCGACGGACGCCAACCGCTGGGCGATCCGGCTCGCCCGGGCCGTCACCGACCGCCCCAAGATCCTGGTGAACAGCTACAGCTACCACGGCAGCGTCGACGAGTCGCTCATCGTCGTCGGACCGGACGGCCACGGCACCGCCCGCCCCGGCAACGTCGGCGCCCCCTGCGACGTCACGCTCACCAGCCGCGTCGCCGAGTTCAACGATCCCGCCCAGCTGGAAAGGGAGTTGGCGCACGGCGACGTCGCCGCCGTCCTGATGGAACCGGCGCTCACCAACATCGGCATCGTGCTGCCCGAGCCCGGTTACCTGGCCGCCGTACGCGAACTGACCAGGAAATACGGCACGTTGCTCATCAACGACGAGACCCACACCTTCTCCGCGGGCCCCGGCGGCTGCACCGCGGCCTGGGATCTCGAACCCGATCTGCTCACCATCGGCAAGGCGATCGGCGGCGGCATCCCGGCCGGTGCCTACGGCCTCTCCGCCGAACTCGCCGACCGGCTGCTCGGCCGTGCCGACCTGGACCTGGTCGACATGGGCGGCGTCGGCGGCACCCTCGCGGGCAACGCGCTCTCCGTCGCCGCCATGCGCGCAACCCTCGAACACGTCCTGACCGACGGGGCGTTCGCGCACATGGCGAAGCTGTCCGAGCGGTTCGCGGCCGGTGTCCAGGAGGGCATCGACGCCCACGCGCTGCCCTGGACGGTGAGCCGCCTCGGCGCCCGCAGCGAGTACCGCTTCGCCGACCCGGCCCCGCGCACCGGCACCGAGTCCGAGGCCGCCGGTGACCCGGAGTTGGAGGACTTCCTCCACCTCTACCTCGCCAACCGGGGCATCCTGCTCACCCCGTTCCACAGCATGGCGCTCATGTGCCCCGACACCACCGAGCAGGACGTCGACACCCACACCCGGGTCTTCGCCGACGCGCTCGCCGAACTGGCCGCCTGACACAGGGAGTTGGAGACACGCACGTGGACGACATCGACCGCGCCATCCTGCGCGAGCTGCAGACCGACGGCCGTATCGCCTACGCCGACCTCGGACCCAAGGTCGGCCTGTCCGCGTCGGCCGCCCGGCAGCGGCTCCAACGGCTGTTGGATTCCAAGGCAGTTCAGGTCGTCGGGGTGACCGACCCGATGGCCATGGGCGGGCAGGCCATGGCGATGCTCGGCATCGAGGTGGACGGCGACCCGCGTGCCGTGGCCGATCAACTCGCCCTGCGCGACGAGGTGGTGTACTCGGTGCTCACCTCCGGCGGCTTCGATCTGTTCGCCGAGGTGGTCACCCCTGGACCCCGGGATCTGCTGGACTTCGTGAACGATGTGGTGCGGCCGATCGAAGGGGTGCGGAGCGTGCGGTCGTTCCCGTACTTCGGCATCCACACGCACCGGTTCCTGTGGGACGTGGGCTGACCTCGGCCGCAGTCACGACATGCCCGAGATGCCGGGGTGATCGCACGGGCGTCTAATGGGGATGTCGGATGTGTCCCCCGGCGGAAAAGGCCGAGGCCATGGCGCCCACGGAATCCAGTGCAGGGGGCGGCGGAACCGCCGCGAAGGGCGTGCTGCGGCGGTTGGGGGAGTGGTGCGCCCGGCACTTCGTGATCGTCATCGTCGCCTGGCTCGTCGCGCTGGCCGCGCTCCAGGTCCTCAACAGGTCCTTCGGGGGCGACTATTCGGACGACTTCTCGCTGTCCGGCGTGCAGTCCCAGCACGGGTTGCAGGTGCTCAAGGAGCACGACCCGGCGGCCGGTGGCTACAGCAGCCAGATCGTCCTGCACGACAAGGATAAACAGCTCACCTCGCTGAACTCGCAGATGTCCGAGACGGTCGGCGACCTCCAGAAACTCCCGCACGTCCTGTCGGTGCAGAACCCGCTGCCCCAGCCCGGAGCGCAGACACCGACGTCCACCGGCCCGAACGTCGGCCCCCTCTCCTCCGACGCGAAGACCGCGTACATCACCATCCGCTTCGACGTGCAGCCGTCCACCCTCGGCGACGGCTACCTCCACGGCGTCGACACCTCCGTGAAGCCGCTGCGCGCGGCCGGCGCCCAGGTCGAGTACGGCGGACCGCTCGGCGAACTCGCCCGGCCCACCGCCGACGACCGGATCAGCGAACTCATCGGGTTCGCCGTGGCGATCGTCGTCCTGTTGATCGGCTTCGGCAGCGTCATCGCCGCCGCCATGCCCCTGGTGACCGCGCTGATCAGCGTCATCGGGGGACTCGCCTGCCTCGGGCTGTTGGCGGCGGCCTTCACCTTCGCGACCGTGTCACCGACCCTCGCGACGATGATCGGGATCGGCGTCGGCATCGACTACGCCCTGTTCCTGATCACCCGTCACCGGCAGAACCTCATGAACGGCTCCGATCCCGTGCGCGCCGCCGGACAGGCCACGGCGACGAGCGGCCGGGCGGTGCTCGTCTCGGGCTGCACGGTGATCATCGCGCTCGCCGGACTCTTCGTCTCCGGGGTGCCCTTCATCGGCAAACTTGGGCTCGCGGCGGCCGTGACGGTCGTGTCGGCGGTCATCGGCGCGCTCACCCTCGTACCCGCCCTCCTCGGGCTCCTCGGCAAGCGGATCGACCGCTACCGGGTGCGCCGCCCGGTCGCCGAGACCGACGCCGCGCCGGGCACCGAACCCACGGGCACCTGGCACCGGTACGCGCAGCGCGTGGAACACCGGCCGTGGACGTTCCTCGCGGCGGGTGTCGCGGCCGTCGTCGTCCTCGCGATCCCCGTGTTCTCCCTCCAACTCGGCCACATCGGCGACGGCGCCGACCCCACCTCGTTCACGGACCGCCGCGCCTTCGACCTGATGACCGACGCCTTCGGCCCCGGCTCCAACGGCCCGCTCACCATCGTCATCGACCAGACGGGCGTCCCGACCTCCCAGCGCGCGGACCTCTCCAGCCAGGCCCAGAAAACGCTCGACGGGGTGCAGGGCGCCGCCAAGGTCACCCCTCTGACGACCACCAAGGACGGTGACGTCCTCGTCGGCACCGTCTACTCCAAGCAGTCCCCGCAGAGCGCCGACACCACCGACCTCACCAACCGCCTGGTCCACAACACCCTCCCGGACGCGGTCTCCGGGACCTCCGCCAAGGGTTACGTCACCGGCACCACGGCAGCTCAGGTCGACTTCCGCGACATCGTGTCGAGCAGGCTGCCCCTGATCATCGGCGTGGTGGTCGCCCTGGCCTTCCTGATCATCCTCGCCGTCTTCCGCGGCCTCCTCGTCGCCCTCAAGGCCGCCGTCCTCAACGTGCTCTCCATCGCCGCCTCCTACGGCGTCGTCGTCGCCGTCTTCCAGTGGGGCTGGGGCGGCCCAGCGCTGGGCGTCTCCGGCAAGGTCCCCATCGAGAGCTACGTCCCGATGATGATGTTCGCGATCATCTTCGGCCTGAGCATGGACTACGAGATCTTCCTGCTCTCCCGCGTCCACGAGGCCTGGCTGCGCACCGGCGACGCCGAGGCGTCCGTCGCCCACGCCCTGGAGATCACCGCGCGCGTCATCACCTGCGCCGCGCTCATCATGGTCAGCGTCTTCGCGGCCTTCGTCGTCAGCGACAACATCGTGGTCAAGATGCTCGGGCTCGGGCTGGCCGTCAGTGTGCTGATCGACGCGACTGTCGTACGGCTGCTCATGGTTCCGGCGGTGATGACCCTGCTGGGCAGCCGCGCCTGGTGGACTCCACGGTTCCTGGACCGGATCCTGCCGCACATCGACGCCGAGGGCGACCACGAACAGCAGGCGTGAGCCTCAACTCCCGTACTGCTCCTGGGGTGTGAGCACCAGCATCGTCACGTCGTCCCGGATCTCCGGGGAGTGCAGTAGCAGGTCGGCCCACACCCGCTCCGCCATCAACGCCGGGTTTTCGTCGGCGAGTTGGACCAGCCGCTCGACGAACGGATAGAAGGAACCGTCCGTGTCCCGTGCCTCCCACACCCCGTCCGAGGCGAGGAACAGCTGGTCCTCCGGCCGCAGTTGGACGGTCACCCCGCTCAGCGGACCGGCGTCGGACAGCCCGAGACCCAGCGGCGTCCACGCCTCGACGTCGATCTCCGTGACCCGGCCGCCGCGCAGCAGCACGGGCGAGGGATGCCCGCAGGCCACGATCCGCACCGCGCCCGCGTCCGCCGAGAATTCCAGCAGTACGGCGGTCGCGAACAACTCCGCGTGCGCCGACCGCGCCGAGTCCACCACGAGCCTGCGGTCCAGGCGCGCGGCGACCGCCTCCAGGTCCGGTAGGTCGAGCACCGCCTCCCGGAACGCCCCGAGCAGCGACGCGACCGTAGCGACGGCCGACAGCCCGTGCCCCTGCACATCGCCCATGACCGCCCGCACGCCGTACGGCCCGGCCCGCACGTCGAAGAAGTCCCCGCCGACCAGCGTCCCGCGCTGGGCCGCCCGGTACAGCCCCGCGCACCCCACCGGCCCCACCCGCTCCGGCAGCGGCGGCACGACGGCCCACTGCGCCGCCTCGGCGACCGTCCGCTCCAGGTCCAGCTGGGCATCACGGCGACTGCGCACGAAGGACACGAACACGCTCAGCACCGCGACGAACAGCACGGTCAGCAGATCGGTCTCGCCGGGATCGTTGAGGTGGAACGCCGGGACGGTCAGCAGGCAGACCGTGGCGGCGCCCATCAGCGCGGTCGCGAGCGGCCCGTACGACAGCCCCGCAAGCGGCGGAATGGCGCCCAGCAGGAAGCCGATGTCGAGCGAGTGCGGGCTGACCAGCGTCGCCACGCCCACCCCCACCACCAGCGCCCCCGGCAGCACCCGCACCCACCGCGGCGCCGGCGCGCCCCGAAGCCACCCCCGCCGGGCCGGCTCCCGGACCCGGCGGAACGACGGCACGCGCACCTTTGCCACACCACCACGCTCCTACGGCGGGACCGGCCCCGCACGCCGAGCGTCTAGAACGGCGTGAGCGTCAGGCGTATCCCCGTGGGCGCCGTGTCCTGGACGTACGACGCGAAGTCCGCCACGTCGTCGAAGGCGAAGCCGTACGCCTTGCCGTCGGCGGTGGCCGCGTGGACCGCATTCGCGTAGTGGTTGGTGAGGTCGGTGGCGTAGAAGCTCGACGCGTCGGTGGTCGGCTGGGCGGGGTTCGACAGGAGCGTCGAGCGGTTGAAACCGGCGCCGAGGACGGCCGCGACCGGGCCCGTGGTGCCGTCGTTCGGGGCGGCCAGATTGCCGTCGCAGAACAGCACGTCCCGGGTGGACGGTTTGGCGAACGAGACCGAGGCCGGTCCGGTGAAGGTGAATTGGCCGGCGCGCACCCGCCCGGTGAAGGCGCCCGCGTTCGTGGTGACGGTGAGGTCCTTGCCGGTGTACGTGCTCCACACCTCGTCGATGTAGGGCTGGAAGTAGTTCGCGGAGAACAGGCCCGCGTCCAGGCCGTGTCCCGGCGCGATGACCCGTGTGTCGCCCACGATCAGCGGGGCGAACGCCTCGACCTTCCGTACGGCGTCGAACACCGAGGTCCGGCCGCCGGAGCGCAGGGTGCCCGTCGTCTGGTCCTGGGCGCCGGTCAGCCGGATGCTCAGGGGCACGCTGAACATGTCGACCATCGTGGTGTTGCAGAACATGCCGGACGCGTTGTGCGTGAACTCGGCGCAGTCGTGCAGGATCCCGTAGTTGGGGTCGGAGGTCACCCAGCCGGCCGGGTACTGCAGCGCCGGGTTGCCGTTGCCGTCCGCCACGGCCTTGAACTTGAGCTTCGCGCCGAGCGAGACGTAGATGCGGCCCGACAGGTACGGGAGCGAAATCGTCGTCTCCGCACCGGAGTTGAGGCTGATCGCGTAGTCGGTGAAACCGTCGGCGCCGTTGTCCGAGAGCGCGATCGGCGCGATCGTCCCGTCGGGGGTGACCCGCACCTGCTTGCCGTCCACGTTTCCTACGACGTAGACGTGCACGTTGGCGTTGTCGAACGAGCCGCTGTTGTTGACCAGCGTCAGCGGGAGGGCGCCCGCCTGAGCCGCGCTGGTCTCCATGGACTTGGTGTCCGCGAGGGCGTGCGGTGCGAGCGCGGCGACGGCGGGAGCGGCCACCGCCGCGCCGCCGAGGGCGAAGAGGAGCTTGCGGCGGCCGAGCGTGCGCTGGTGACGGGGAGTCATGTGGGGGGACCTCCGGGCGAGTCGGGCTGTTCGGAGCGGACGGTGCCGACGCGTTGAGAGCGCTCTCACAGCGTGCGTCGACACCGCCGCCGAGGCCCGATGTTACGCACGGCCAGGGGCTGAGCCAACGGTTCTGCACGAAGCCGTCACCGCGTTGACCTGCGCGGACGTGGTGAGATGGGTTGCTTAACCCCCACTTAAGGGCCACTTAAGCGCACGGCGAAGCGTTCACCCGTGCTTCATCACCCGTATCCGGGCGCCTCTTCCCTCCCATCGCACGGCCTCCTAGCCTCGCGACGCCCCCTGTCTTTTTCCGTCTCCATGTCCCTTCCTCGTCCCCTCCTCGAAAGGCGACCTGACGCATGCGTCACCAACTCCTCGGCACGGCAAGACGGTTCGGTGTCAGAGTCGCGGCCGTGGCGGTCACCTCCGCGCTCGCCGCGTCCGCCCCGCTCCCCGCCGTCGCGGCGACCGCCCCGTCCGTCCGGCCGTCCTCGCTCGTGGACCCGCTGATCGGCTCCAGCAACGGCGGCAACACCTACCCCGGCGCCACCCTCCCGTACGGCATGATCGCCTGGTCCCCGACCAGCACCACCGGCGACCAGACCAGCACGGGAGCCGCCAACGGGTACGAGTACGGCGCCACCCGCATCCGCGGACTGAGCCTCACCCACGTCAACGGCGCCGGCTGCAACCCGGGCGCGGCGGGCGACGTACCGATCATGCCGTTCGTCGGCGACGTCACCTCGTCCCCCTCGGCCGACACCAAGGACGCCGTGTACGCGTCGAACTTCTCGCACGCAGACGAGAAGGCCACCCCCGGGCGTTACACCCTCGGCCTCGCCTCCGGCGCCACCGCCGACCTCGCCGTCAGCAAGCGCGCCGGGGTAGCTGACTTCACGTTCCCGGCCGACCACCCGGCGAACCTGCTCTTCCGCGTCTCCAACTCCCTCAACGGCAGCCAGGACGCGCACGTCGACATCGACACCGCCCACCAGAAGGTGACCGGCTGGGTCTACACGGGAGCCTTCTGCGGGCGCCGCGCCAACGGTGGCGTCAACAACCGCAAGAGCTACTACAAGCTCTACTTCAGCGCCTCCTTCGACCGCGCCTTCTCCTCGGTCGGCACCTGGCACGACAGCACGGTGTCACCCGGCTCGACGACCGCCTCCGGAGGCGAGGGTTACGCCACCGGCGCCGACCGCGCGGGACGCGGTTCCGGCGGCTGGGTCGGCTTCGACACCTCCTCTGACAACGATGTCCGCATGCGGATCGGCATCTCCTACGTCAGCTTCGGGGGCGCCGAGTCCAACCTGCGCCAGGAGATCGCCCCGCACGCACGCGTGGCCGACGTCGCCAAGGCCGGCGCCCGCGCGTGGGACCGCGAACTGAGCACCGTACGCGTCGACGGCGGCACCCCCGCCCGCCGCCAGACCTTCTACACGGCGCTCTACCACGCCCTCATGCAGCCCAACCTGATCAGTGACGAGGACGGCCGCTACTGGGGCATGGACCAGGTCGTGCACCGGCTGGCGCGCGGACAGCGGGCGCAGTACAGCAACTTCTCCGGCTGGGACCAGTACCGCGCCCAGATCCAACTCCTCGCCCTCCTGAAGCCCACCGTCGCGGGCGACTTCGCCCAGTCGCTCTACAACTTCTCGAAACAGAACGGCGGGATCTGGGACCGCTGGGTGCACATCAGCGGCGCCACCCACGTCATGACCGGCGACCCGTCCGCCGCGACCCTGGCCACCTTCTACGCCATGGGCGTCCGCAACTTCGACTACAAGGGCGCCTTCGACTCCCTCGTCCACCAGGCCACCGTCCCCAACCCGGACGAGCTGTCGGACGCCGGCTGCCCCGGCCAGTGCGTGGGCCAACGCCCCAACCTCGCCCAGTACATGACCTCCCACTACGCCGCCCAGGACGCCTGTCACTGCTGGGGCGGCGCCGCCGAGACCCTGGAGGACGCGGTCGCCGACTCCGCGCTCGGCCAATGGGCCAAGCTGCTGGGCCGTACCGCCGAGGCGAAGACCTTCACCGAGCGCGGCGCCTACTGGCGCAACGTCTTCAACCCCGCCACCGGCTACATCCAGGCCCGCAACCTCGACGGCTCCTGGGTGGGCCCGTTCAACCCGGCGAGCGATCAAGGCTTCGCGCAGGGCTCGGCCGCCGCGTACGTCTGGATGGTCCCGCAGGACGTCCAGGGCCTGGCTGAGGCGATGGGCGGACGCGAGGCGGCGGCGACCCGGCTGGACGGCTTCTTCCACACCGCCGACGGCGCCTGGTCGGTCCGCGGCGGCGACGCGCTGCGGTACGACCCCACCAACGAGCCCGACATCCACGCCCCCTGGCTCTACGACTCCCTCGGCCAGCCCTGGAAGACCCAGGCGACCGTCCGCCAGATCCTCGACACGGCCTACGGGACCGGTCCCAAGGGCCTGCCCGGCAACGACGACCTCGGCACGATGTCCGCCTGGTACGTCCTCTCCGCCCTCGGCATCTATCCGCGCACCCCGGGCAGCGCAGACTTGCTGCTCGGCGCACCGCTCTTCCCGAAGGCGGTCGTCGACCGACCGGGCCGTACGGACATCGTCATCACCGCGCCCGACGCCGACGACACCCACCAGTACGTCGACGCCGTACGCCTCGACGGCCGTGACCTCACGCGCGCGTGGACCGGCGCCGGGCTGACCCTCAAGGGCGGCAGGCTGGACTTCCGGCTCGCCACCGAACCCAACACGAGCTGGGCGACCGACCCGGGACATCTCCCGAAGTGACGCACACCGGCCCGGCGGAGTCCCGCTCCGCCGGGCCGGCCCGGAAATACGTTGGACGGGTTGGAGATCAACCACCTACCGTGTGCGTGCACGCCCTGAGACCAACGGAAGGAGGCGAGTGCCATGAGGTTCACAACACCCCTGCGCTCCCTCCCCGTTGACCCGGTGTGCCACATGTGACCTGACCGGGAGCGCTCCACGCAGTACCCCTCCCGGAGGAAACCCATGACCGATCTGGTCATTCGCGCGCTCGACGAGAGCGACGCCCATCTTTTCGACACCCTTCCCGACCCCCTCGGCGTCCGCGCCGCACACCGGCTGACGACCTGGCGCCCCGACTGGCAGCGGGTGGCCCTGCGCGACGGCACGGTCGTCGCACGCGCCGCCTGGTGGGGCGGCCCGAACGACACCGAACCCCTCGCCGTCGACTGCTTCGACCTGATCGAGGGCGAGGAGGAGGCCGGGGCCGAACTCCTGCGCGGCGCCCCCTGGCGCGTCGACGTGGAACTGAACCTGCCCGCAGGGTGGCGCGACAGCCCCGAACTCCGTGCGGCGGCCGAAGCACGCTTCACCGCTCTGCGCGCGGCCGGTTACGACCTCCTGGTCGAGCGTTTCATCTACCGGTGGACCCCGGAATGCGGCCTGCCCGAACGCCCTGGCCGCCTGGTCTTCGCCCCCGAACCGGACGATGCGGTGTTCTTCGACGCCCTCCGCCGCATCCACTCCGTCACCCTCGACGCCCATGCCCAACGGGCCATCAGAGAAGGGGGAGTTGAGAAGGCCGCACAGGAGGAGATCGACTTCTTCCGCTGGTGCCCGTCCCCGCGCGAGTGGTGGCAGGTCGCCCGCACCCCCGAGGGAGACCTCGCGGGCATCCACATCCCGGCCCGCAACCCGTCGGGCCCGTGCATCGGCTTCATCGGAGTCGTACCGGAACAGCGCGGTCACGGCTACGCCCGCGACCTGCTGGCCGAGTGCACGCACTACCTCGTCGAGCGCGGTGCCGAGTTCATCGCGGCGGCCACGGACCAGGGCAACTTCCCGATGGCCGCGCACTTTGCCGAGGTCGGCTATCCGGTCCTCCGGGAGCGGGCCAGCTTCACTTTCGTCGGGTAGGCGCGTCGATTCGTAGACCCGTAGATCCGTAGGGGCATATGGCGGTCGGCCCGGGCTGTCATCGGTTCCGGGCCGACTGTCAGTGCCGGGTGCCATGCTGGCGGCAGGTCGATCTACGGCGGGATGGAGGCGGGCATGGGGTTTGTCGGCGAGGTCTGGCAGGTGCGTACGGGCGAGGAGTCGGTCGGGGAGATCCTGATCGACGACGCCGACTTCCCTTGGCTGTCGGGCAAGTTCACCGCCGGTCCGGCGTTCGGTGACGTGGAGGAGCTGTTCGCGCGGGAACTGGCCCTGACGAAGGCGGACGACGACGGGCACTGGGCACGGTGGGAGGAGGCCTACGACGAGATCAGCCGACGGGTGACGCTGACCTCGCCGGACGGGCCCGTGCCTGAGTTCCTGCTGCACATCGAGGGGGAGCGGGCCTGGTTCCGGTGGAGCGACGAGCCGTTCGACGAGGACGAGGAGCCGCCCGGTGGCGAGTGATCAGGTGACTGAGCAGAGTGAGTGATCAGGCAGGCTCGCTGGCCACCATCGCCTCTGCCTCGGCCAGGATCTCGGTGACCCGCAGTCCGAAGACCGCGTCGCACGAGTGTGGCCGACCCGTGCGTACGGCCTCGCCCAGCGCGTCGGCGGCACGCACCAGGGCGGACACCGCGTCGCCCGAGCTGTCCGGAAGGGTGGTCACCCCGGCCGCGCCGCGCAGTTCGACCGTGGCTCCCGCCGCCGCGGTCGGCGCGGTGAGACTCAGCGTCAGCGTGCTGGACGCACCGCCGACGTGGTCCAGGACCAGCACGACCGTGTCGCCGGGACCCCGTACGGCGGCGGCCACCCGGCGTACATCACCGAGGACCGGCAGCACCACGGACAGGGCATGCGGGCCCACGTCCCACAGCGCGCCCTTCTCCTGCCGCCAGGGCGAGGCCGCGAACGGGCTGTCACTGGTGAACACCGAGCCGAGCCACTCGGCCCGACCCGTGAACCAGCCCTCCGCGGCTGCCTGTTCGGTGATCCACGCCTCGGTCTCCGGCTGGAAACGGGTGGTGAAGAACACGACCGACGCGACCCCGGCCTCCCGCACCGCGTCGACCACGGCCCGCCCCTGCTCCACCGTCGGCGCGAGGGGCTTGTCCAGCAGCAGATGCCGACCCGCCCGCGCGGCCCGCACCGCCAACTCGGCCTGGATCGACGGCGGCAGCGCCACGGCGACGGCGTCCACGTCCGCGAGCAGGGCGTCGACATCGTCGTAGGCCGGTACGCCGTGCTGGTCGGCCAACTCCTTGGCAGCGTCCGGGCGGCGGCCCCACACGCCCGCGAAGTCCCACGCGTCGTGCCCACTGAGGGCGGGGGCGTGTGCCATCTGGGCCCAAGGGCCGGTGCCGAGCAGTCCGATGCGCATAGCGGTGCCTTTCCACGGTCGAACCTGGTGACGCGACCGGGGCCGATCCGACCGGCCGGTCGCGGGTGAGCGTGCCATACGAACGGGGCGGGTGCGCAAGCCCTTACCGTGACCGGGGTCGCCGAGAGGTACACCGGGAACCTTGCGGCTGGGGCGCGGCCGGCGGGTCGGGTCGTAGGAAATTGGCGAGGCCCGACTCGCCGTAGATGTGCGGGCGAGGCCCCGTGTCTGGGTCACGAACCGCTGGACAGGCTCTGGCGGTCCAACCTGGGGCGGTCGGTGGACTGCGCCGCCTACGGACCGCGGATGCGGAAGTGGTCGTGGCTGGGGGCGCCGAGCCCGGTCAGTTGGCCCGCGTCATGGCAAGGCCGCTGGCGGCGGATCACTCGCCGCCCGCAATGCGTGGTTCCCGGCCGGGGCACGGCAGTTGGAGGGCGAGGAAAGCCGCTGGTCCCGCGCACCCGCCTCGAAGTCCCGCTCGCGTCCGCCCAGTTGAACCGCCATGCGACCGCTGCGATCCTGCCCCGCCGAGCCCGCCGAGCCCGCCGAGCCCGCCGAGCCCGCCGAGCCCGCCGAGCCCGCCGAGCCCGCCGAGCCCGCCGAGCCCGCCGAGCCCCGCCGTAGAGGGAACGGCCGTCGAGGTAGTGGAGGTTGGGGTCGTCGGCCGATCGCTGTTCCACGACGCGGGCGAGTGCCTCGCGGATGACGGTGAGTGTCAGGCGCCCGAGGGGGCGTTCGGCCGGGTCGCCCATCGCCCTGAACCGCAGGGTCCCGCCGTCGAAGTCGGGCATCAGAGGGCCGGGCGTGTCCTCCTGGACCGGGCAGAGGATGGCGGACACGACCAGCAGCGGTGTGGTCGGATGCCCCTCGCGGATGGTGTCGAGGAAGCCGTGGACCGCCGGGGTGAAGGCGCGCAACCGCATCGCGTCGGCGTTGACGATGTTGATGCCGATCTTGACGCTGATCAGGTCCGCCGGGGTGTCCCGCATCGCCCGGGCGGTGAACGGGTCGAGCAGCGCGTTGCCGCTGAACCCCAGGTTGACGAGCTCCACTTGGCCCTCGGCGGCAGCCAGAGCGGGCCAAATGGCCGTCGGATGCGTGGCGTTGGAGCCATGGCTGATCGAACTGCCGTGGTGCAGCCACACCTTGCGCCCGTTGTCCGGCGCCTTCTCGACGGGGGCGTCGGTGCGCAGGGCGATCAGCTCGGCGGTCTCCGTGTGCGGGAGCCAGATCTCGATCTCCTTGTCACCGGCCGGCAGGTCGGCGAACCGGGCGGTGCCGGGCTGCCCCTCGGTGAACTCGGAGGCCTGGGTCATCATGTCGGTGATCGTGCGCACGTTGCCGCCGGCCACCGTGGCCTGGGCGGTGAGACGGCCGTCGACCAGCAGGTCGTAGACGCCGTCCGGCGGGGCCGGGAACCCTTCGTAGACGCGCTTGGTGGGCAGCGTGTCCAGTTCGATCGTGGTGGCCCGGGTGCGGAAGACCAGCCGTACACCGGAGGGCTGTGCCTCGGCCACGGCGAGTTGGTCGTCGGGGATCTGGCGGCGCGCGCGGGCGGGCAGCCGGTGCGGGAGCAGACCGTGCGCGGTCGTCTCCACGTCGAGGAAGCCGCGCAGCATGCCGGTGGTGACGGGGGTGGTGGTCGTGTCGTGTTCGGTGCTCATCGCCTCAGCCTGTTGATCAAGATGTCTGGAACCGGAAGGGGTCGGACCCGGAAGTGGAAAGGCCCGGACCTGGAGCTGGAATAGCTCGGACCCGGCAGCGGAGGACGCCGGATCAGGAACACGTCAGATGCGGGGCGCGGCCCGGTTCCGCAGCAGCGCGTCGAGCGAATCGATGATCCACGCCCAGGACTCGCGCGCGTCGGGCGCGCTGTGGTCGAAGCCCCCGGCCAGCTCCAGGCTGACGTAGCCGTGGAAGACGCCGCCCAGCATCCGGACCGCGTGCGTCTGGTCCGGCTCCTCCAGGTCGTAGCCGCGCAGGATCGCCCGTGTCATCTGCGAGTGCCGTACCCCGGCGCTCGCGGCCGCCGTCTCGGGATCGAGCCGGAGCCGCGCGGCCTCGTACCGGCCGGGGTGCTCCCGGGCGTAGTCGCGGTAGGCGTCCGCGAAGGCGGCCAGGGCGTCCTTGCCGGCCCGTCCGGCCACCGCGTCGGAGACCCGGTCGGCGAGTTCCGCCAGCGCGAACAGGGCGATCCTGGTCTTGAGTTCCTGGGAGTTCTTCAGATGCGAGTACAGACTCGCGACCTTGACGTCGAAGCGCCGGGCGAGAGCCGAGACGGTCACCTGGTCGAAGCCGACCTCGTCGGCCAGCTCCGCCCCCGCCAGTGTCAGCCGCTCCGGCGTCAGTCCTGCTCTGGCCATAACCTTCCTCCCGTTCGACGATAGATATTATGTATTTGCCTAAAGGTTTTAGGCAAACTAGCGTGCCGCTCATGAGACCACTGACCGAGCGGGAGATCCGCGCCGCCTTCGTGAACTGCACCAAGGGCGAGGCCAAGCGCCTGTCCGTGCCCCGGGACCTGGTCGAACGGCCGTGGGACGACCTGGACTTCCTCGGCTGGCGGGACCCCCAGGCCCCCGACCGGGCCTACCTCGCGATCGAGCTGGACGGCCGCCCGACGGCGATCGCCCTGCGCTCTCCCAGCGCCGCTTCCTGGCGGACGCGGCGCAGCATGTGCTCGATGTGCACGACCACCCACACCGGAGGCGTCTCGCTGATGACCGCCGCGAGGGCGGGCAAGGCGGGGCAGCAAGGCAACTCCGTGGGCGCCTACATATGCAGCGACCTCGCCTGCCCGCTGTACGTGCGCGGAAAGAAGGACGCGGGCGTCGGCGCACGGCTGCCCGAGTCGCTCACCCTGGAGGAGAAGATCCAGCGGACCGTCACCAACGTCACGACGTTCATCGCCAGGGTCGCCGCCCGCTGAGCGGTCCCTGATCGACCAGTCCCCGGTCGACCAGTCCCCGGTCGACCAGTCCCCGGTCGATCGGTCCCGAAGCGATCGGTCCCGAATCGACCGGTCCCGAATCGCCCCCTCCCTACTCGGCGCTCCCGATTGAGCAGTCCCGCTGCTGGATCCGTTCGATTTCTTCTATTGGACCTGCGGACCCGGGCCGGACAGGCTGGAGGGCGCGTCCTGCCCGTCGTGACCCCGATCCGAGATCCGGGTTCGGGCTCCAGCGGTGCGGGACGGCACGTTTCCGCGTGACAGCCGGAGGAGGAGCACCCGCATGGACACCCGCCGTATCGGTGACGTCGAGGTCAGTGCGATCGGCCTGGGCGGTATGCCCATGTCGATCGAGGGGCGGCCGGACGAGGCACGCTCCCTCGCGACCATCCACGCCGCACTCGACGCGGGCGTGACGCTGATCGACACCGCCGACGCCTACCACCTGCACGCCGACGAGGTCGGGCACAACGAGACCCTGATCGCCAAGGCCCTCGCCTCCCACGACCGGGGCGCGGACGTCCTGGTCGCCACCAAGGGCGGCCATCTCCGCCCCGGGGACGGCAGTTGGACCCTGAACGGCAGCCCCGCGTACCTGAAGGAGGCCTGCGAGGCATCCCTGCGCCGGCTCGGCGTGGAGGCCATCGGGCTCTACCAGTTCCACCGCCCCGACCCGAGGGTCCCGTACGCCGAATCGGTCGGCGCGGTACGGGAGTTGCTCGACGAGGGCAAGATCCGCCTGGCCGGCATCTCGAACGCGGACCCGGAGCAGATCCGGCTGGCGAACGAGATCCTCGACGGCCGGCTGGTCTCCGTGCAGAACCAGTTCTCCCCGGCCTTCCGCTCCAGCGAGCCGGAGCTGGACCTCTGCGACGAACTCGGCATCGCGTTCCTGCCCTGGAGCCCCCTCGGCGGTATCGCCCGCGCCGGTGAACTCGGCTCCGCCTACGCCCCGTTCGCCCGCATCGCCGAGAAGCACGGCGTCAGCCCGCAGCGCGTCTGCCTGGCCTGGATGCTCGCCAAGTCCCCGGTCGTCGTACCGATTCCGGGCGCCAGCCGTCCCGAGACGATCCGCGACTCGGCCGCCGCACCGGAACTCGCCCTCTCCGCCGACGAGGTCGCGGAGCTGGACGCCGTTTGAGAAGACCCTGATGTCTGAGGTGTAGTAGGGGCGGGCAAGGGCAGAAAGCGCTTGCCCGCCACCTGGTCACAGGGGGCCGACCGGTCACAGGGGGAGGACCACCACCGATGGCATCGACCACGGAGAAACCGCTCGACCACCGCTACCGCGACGAACACCCGATCCGCACCCTCGCCTATCTCTTCCACGCCGACCGAAGACAACTGGCCCTGGCCGTCGTCGTGTTCACGGTCAAGCACAGCCCCATCTGGCTGCTCCCGCTGATCACCGCGTCCATCATCGACACCGTCGTCCAGCACCAGCCGGTCAGCAGACTCTGGACGAGCACCGGCATCATCCTGTTCATCCTGCTGATCAACTACCCCCTGCACGTGCTCTACGTCCGCCTCCTCTACGGCAGCGTCCGCCGCATGGGCACCGACCTGCGCTCGGCCCTGTGCACCCGCATGCAGCAGCTCTCCATCGGCTACCACTCCCGGGTCAGCGCCGGAGTCCTCCAGGCCAAGGTCGTACGGGACGTGGAGACGGTCGAGCAGATGGTCCAGCAGACCGCGGAGACCGGGCTCGGCGCGATCACCGTGCTCACCGGCGGCCTGGTCATCATCGCCTTCCGCACACCGGAGTTCGTGCCCGTCTTCCTCGTCGTCGTACCGGTCGCCGCCCTCCTCGTGTCCCGGCTGCGGGCACGACTGCGCACCCACAACGAGCACTTCCGCCACGAGGTGGAGACCCTGTCCTCCCGCGTGACGGAGATGACCCGCCTCATCCCGGTCACCCGCGCCCACGGCCTGGAGGGCAAGGCGCTGCGCCGCATGGACGGCACCCTGCGCCGACTCCTCACCTCCGGAAACCGCCTCGACCTCCTCAACGGCCGGTTCGGCTCGCTCGCTTGGGTCGTCCTCAACGTCGTCGGCGTCCTGGTCCTCGCCGGCGCGGCCCTGGTGTCGTACTACGGCGTCTGGGGCGTCACCGCCGGCGACGTCGTCATGCTGAGCGCCTTCCTGACCACCCTCACCAACTCGACCACCTCCCTCACGACCCTGGCCCCGGTCATCACCAAGGGCCTGGAATCGGTCCGTTCGGTCGGCGAGGTGCTCCAGGCCCCCGAGTTGGAGGACAACGAGGGCAAGGTGGAGGTCGCCGAGGTCCGCGGAGCCGTCACCTTCCAGCACGTCGGTCACACCTACGACGAGCAACTCCGGCCCGCAGTTCACGACTTCACCCTCACCGTCGCACCCGGCGAGACGGTCGCCCTCGTCGGCGCGTCCGGCGCCGGCAAGTCCACCGTGCTCAACCTCGTCATCGGCTTCATCCGCCCCACCACCGGCCAACTCCTGCTCGACGGCACCGACATGAGCACCCTCGACCTGCGCACGTACCGCCGCTTCGTCTCGGTCGTCCCCCAGGAGTCGATCCTCTTCGACGCCACGATCCACGACAACGTGGCCTACGGCATGGACGACGCCGACGAGGAGGCGGTGCGCGCGGCGCTGCGGGACGCCAACGCCCTTGAGTTCGTAGAGAAGTTGCCGCAGGGCCTGGAGACCCTGGTCGGCGAACGCGGGGCCCGGCTGTCCGGCGGGCAGCGTCAACGCCTCGCCATCGCACGGGCGTTGATCCGCGACCCGAAGGTGCTGATCCTGGACGAGGCGACCTCGGCCCTGGACACCCGCTCGGAGGCCCTCGTCCAGCAGGCCCTCGCGCGGCTGCTGCGCGGCCGTACGACCTTCGTGGTCGCGCACCGGCTGTCCACCGTCCGGAGCGCCGACCGGATCGTCGTGATGGGCGACGGGGAGATCCTGGAGGTCGGCACGCACGACGAACTCCTGCGCCGGGGCGGGGCGTACACGGCGCTGCACAGCGGGCAGGTCGCCTGACCGGATCTCGCGGCCGTTTGGTTGGATCGGCGCGGGCTGGGCACACGGAGCGAAAAGCGAGAGAGGGGCGTTTCGTGCTGGTGCCGGACCCGAAGGCCGTCAGAAAACTGCTCACCCGGTACGCGGTGCTGCGCATCTCCCAGTCGGAGCGCCACCGGCCGCAGGCGGCCGCCGAGTTGAACGACGTCGTCTACACGCTCTGCGTGATGATGGGCACCACCGGCATCCGGGAGGCCATCGTCAAGGCGGACGCCCTGCTGGCGGCGGCGCGCAGCACACCGGGTGGTGTCGTCGCGGACGGCCGCGCCGCGGCGTAGATCCGTCAGGAGAAGGCGACTTCGGGCACCTTCCTGCCGTGGAACGCCGAGCGGTACGCCTGCGGGCTGGTCCCGACCACCCGGCGGAAGCGCTCGCGGAACGCGGTGGGGGAGCCGAACCCGGCCTGCTGGGCGATGCGTTCGACGGTGTGGTCGCTGTTCTCCAGCAGGTACTGGGCGCGTCGCACGCGGGCCCGCAGCAGCCACTGAAGCGGTGTGCTGCCCGTCTGTTCACGGAAGCGGCGGCTGAACGTCCGCTCGCTCATGCCCGATCGCGAAGCCAGCGCGCTCAGGGTGACCTCGTGGGAGAGGTTGTCCTCGATCCACCGGAGCAGCGGTTCGAGGGTCGAGCCCTGCGGGACCGGCGGGTGCTGGTGGACGATGAACTGGGCCTGCCCGCCCTCGCGTTCGAGCGGCATGACCGACAGCCGGGCAGCGTCCGCGGCGACCGCCGAGCCATAGTCCCGCCGGATGAGGTGCAGACACAGGTCGAGGCCGGCTGCGGCCCCGGCCGAGGTGAGGATCTGTCCGTTGTCGACGTACAGCACGTCCGGTTGCACCTCGACCAGAGGGTAGGACCGGGCCAACGCGTCGGCGGCGACCCAGTGCGTCGTGGCGCGCAGCCCGTCCAGCAGCCCGGCCTCGGCCAGCACGAAGGCACCCACGCAGATGGACACGATCCGCGTCCCCGCCGCTGCCGCCTCCCGCAGTGCCGCCAGCACCCGGGGGGAGGGCGGCGCGGCCCGCTCCGAGCGGCCCGGGACGATGATGGTGTCGGCGTCCGCCAGTGCTTCGAGCCCGTGATCGACCCGCAGCGCGAACCCGTCCGTCCGCACCTCCGGCGTCTCGCCGCACACCCGCACCCGGTAGGCGTTCCGCCCGTCCGGCAGCCGGGTACGGCCGAACACCTCCATCGGGGTCGCCATGTCGAACGGCACCACATGATCGAGAACGAGGATCGCGACGGTGTGCATGAACACCACGATAGACGGATTCCCGCCAAGCATTCTGCATGGCCTTTTGGCGTAGCTGCCTGTTGAGAGGGGTTGGCGGAAATCCGTTGGAAGCTGTCGTTTCAGCCCCTGTGTTCCTGCGCCGACCGTCCTTAATCTGAGCCGGTGACCAAGATCCTTCTCACTCTGCACGTCCTGGCCGCCATCGTCGCGGTCGGCCCCGTCACCGTCGCCGCCAGCATGTTCCCACCGGCGGCCCGCCGCGCTCTCACGGGCGCGGACGGCCCCGACGCGGGCGTGACGACCGTACGACTGCTGCATCGCATCTGCCGTGTCTACGGCGCGGTCGGGCTGGCGGTGCCCCTCTTCGGCTTCGCGACCGCTTCCGCGATGGGCGTCCTGGGCAGCGGCTGGCTCATCGCCTCCATCACCCTCACCGCGGTGGCGGCCGGCATCCTGATCGCCTTCGTGCTGCCCCGCCAGGACGAACTCCTGGAGCAACTCGGCGCACAGCAGGCCGTGGAGCGTTCCGGGACCGTTCAACTCGCCATGTTCACCGGCATCTTCAACCTCCTGTGGGCCACCGTCACCGTCCTCATGATCATTCGCCCGGGCTCGACCACGGGCGCCTGACCGGTCAGCCGGTGACGCGGACCAGGAGGAGCGCCACGTCGTCGTCGGGCTCCGGGCGCAGCGCGTTGAGGAGCATGTCGCTCGTCTGCTCCAGGGGGCGGCGGGAGCTCTGCAACAGCCGTGTCAGCGCGTGCAGGCCCACGTCGATGTTCTCGCCTCGGTTCTCCACCAGCCCGTCGGAGTAGAGGGCGAGCAACGCGCCTGTGGTGAAGTCGACTTCGGCGGTTCCGAAGTCCACGCCGCCGACGCCGAGCGGGACTCCGCCGGGGATGTCGAGGAGCTCCGCGTTGCCGTCGGGATGGATCAGCACGGGTGGCAGATGCCCGGCGCTGGACAACTCACAGGTGCCGCGCCCGAGGTCGACGACGCCGTACGCGCAGGTCGCGATCGCGTCGCCGAGGGAACCGGTGAGGTCGTCGAGGTGGTGCAGCAACTCGGCGGGTGGGAGGTCGAGTCGGGCCAGCGCGCGGGTCGCGGTGCTCAACTGGCCCATGATGGCGGCGGCTTGGACGCCCTTGCCCATCACGTCGCCCACGACGAGCCCGGTACGGCCCGGTCCCAGTGGCAGCACGTCGTACCAGTCGCCGCCGACCTCGCTCAGCGCCGGGAGGTAGCGCGCCGCGATGTCCAGGCCCTCCTGGCGGGCCGGGGCCGGTGGCAGCAGGCTGCGCTGAAGGGTCAGCGCGGTGGTGCGTTCGCGGCCGTAGAGGCGGGCGTTGTCGATGCAGATCGCGGCGCGCGCGGCGAGTTCCGTGGCGAGGACGCGGTCCTGTTCGTCGAAGGGGCGCTCGTTGACGGTGCGGTAGAGGCTCAGCGTGCCGAGGACCTCGCCGCGGGCCATCAACGGGACGGCCAGGTAGGAGTGGACGCCCGCCGTGCGCAGGGTCTGGGCGGCGCGGCCGTCCCGGGCGATGCGGCGCATCGTCGGCGGGTCGACCCGTTCGACGAGGATCGGGCCGGCCTCGCGGACGCACTGGGTGATGATGCGGTTGGGGCCGTAGGTGGCCAACTCGCCCACCGGGTCCGCCGCGTGGATCGCGTCGGTCAGGTAACCGGCGGCGACGGCCAGCGCGCGGAACTCGACCTGCGCGTCCTCGGTCACCGGGGTGATCGTGCCGTCCGTGACGACCGATTCGAGTACGTCGACGGCGGCCAGGTCGGCCACATGCGGGACCGCCACGTCGGCCAACTCCCGCGCGGTCTGCTGGAGGTCCAGGGTCGTCCCGATCCGCACCCCGGCCTCCGCCACGACGGACAGGTGCTGGCGCGCCTGCGCGACCTCGGCCGCCGCCTGTTCCCGCTCGGTGACGTCCAGGACGGCCATCGCCAGCCCGAGCACCCGGCCCTGCGCGTCCTCGATGCGGTGGTACGACTCCGAGTACGCCCGGTCCACGACGTCGGCCGCGGTCCGGCCCACGGTCTGCTGGTCGAGCAGCGGCTTGCCGGTGATCAGCACGTGCCGCATCCGGGCTTCGATGGCCGCGACGTCGAGACCGGGCAGCACCTCACCGACCCGGCGCCCGACGACCTGCGCCTCCGGTACGCCGTTGATGCGCTCCAGGGCCGGGTTGACCCCGACCCACCGCAGATCGGTGTCGAACACCGCGATGCCCACCGGCGTCTGCCGCACCAGGCTGTGGGAGAGCGCCAGGTCCCGCTCCACACCCCGTACCGTCGTGGCGTCCGCCGCCAGTCCTAGGAGGTGCGGCTGACCGTGGCTGTCGCGCAGCCGCATCGTGCGGAACTCCACCAGCCGCTCCGTGCCGTCCCGGTGCAGCAGCGGGAACACCCCCGCCCAGCGGGCACCCGTACCGACCTGCGCGAACAGCTCGCGCGCCCTGACCCGGTCGTCAGGCGACACCAGCAGCCGGTCCGCGCGCTGGGTCAGCGCCTCCTCGGGGGAGTAGCCGAGCAACTGCTCCGCCTCGGGACTCCACAGCCCGATGTACCCGCCGGCGTCCAGGACCATCGCCGCGACCCGCAACAGGTCCAGCAGCCCGCCCGGGGCGGCCGGGACACCGTCCCCGGCACCGTAAGCGTCCATCCCAGCCGCTCCTTCCGGCGCGGCACGGCGCCGCCAAGATCCGCACCACGGGTCATCCGATTACGGCACAGCCCGCCCCGCGGGGCAACACCGCGCGAGGTGAACAGGCGAAGGGGGCCGTATGGAGCACACGCCCGCGCGGACGCCGACGGACCCCCGGATTCTGGTCGTGCCCCGACCCCACAGCCCCCAGGACACTCCATGCCCCTGCCGCTCCGCCTCGTCTCCCTCCTGGTCGCCACCTGCGTGGGATCCCTCGTCCCCGCCTCGCCCGCCGCGGCCGACGACCACTCCCTCCAGCGCGGCCTCGACGACCTGGTCGCCGCCCCCGACGGTCCGCCCGGCGTGATCGTCGTCCTCCGCGACGGCGACCACCAACGCGTCCTGCGCGCAGGCACCGCCGACATCACCACCGGCCGCCCGCTCGAACCGAACGACCACACCCGGACCGCGAGCACCAGCAAGGCGTTCAGCGGAGCGGTGGCCCTGAGCCTCGTACGGCAGCACCGGCTCGCCCTCGACGACACGATCGGCGCCCGGCTGCCCCACCAGCCCAAGGCCTGGCGGAAGGTGACCCTGCGCCAGCTGCTCCAACACACCAGCGGTCTCCCGGACTTCAGCGAGAGCACCCGCTTCCGCAGCCTCCTCCAGGCCGACCCGCACCATCACTTCGACTCGCGGCGCCTGCTCGACTTCGTGGCGGGCGAACCGCTGCGCTTCACGCCGGGCTCGCAGTACCGCTACTCCAACTCCGACAACATCGCCGTAGCGCTGATGGCGGAGGCGGCGACCGGCACGCGCTACGAGGACCTGCTGCGCCGGGACGTGTACAAGCCGCTGGGGCTGCGCGACACGAGCCTGCCGCAGGGGTACGAGATGCCGGAGCCGTACATGCACGGATACGTCGTCGGCGGAGCGTCCGGACCGGAGGACGTCAGCGAGGCGATCGGCATGTCGGGTGTGTGGGCCTCGGGCGGGATCACCTCCTCGCCCCGCGACCTGACGGCGTTCATCAGTGGCTACGCCGCCGGGGCCCTCACCTCGAAGGCGGTCGTGCGGGAGCAGCGGCACTGGGTTCCCGGCGCCTCCGAACCGGCCGGGCCCGGCCGCAACAGCGCCGGACTCGCGCTCTTCCGCTACGACACCCGGTGCGGGGTCGTACTCGGACATACCGGGAACACCCTCGGTTACACACAGTTGATCGCGGCCACCCCCGACGGTCGGCGCTCGCTCACTTTCTCATTGACAACTCAGGTGAACCAGGCGGGGAACCCGGAACTCCTGGCCAAGGTGCGCGCGGTCGAAGAGGACGCCGTGTGCAGCCTGTTGGGGACATACGGGGCGGAGCGCCACTCCTGAGCCGGGGCACTCGCCCCTTCCGCCTCAGGCGAACCGTTACTGCTCAACCGACCGCGCTGTCCGACCCGTTGACCAGGCCCTCCCGTTCCGAGGCGGCGGGCAGGGCCAGCCACTCCGCGATGGTCCGGGCGATCGGCTGGCCGGTCTCCGCCTCGACGAAGCCGAACTGGCCCGACTGGTTGCACTCCAGGAACCACCAGGTGCCGTCGCCGTCCTCGGCGAAGTCGAAGGCGCCGTAGGCCAGTTCGGCATCGCGCATGTACGTCAGGACGGCCTCGGCGATGCGCGGCGGGACCTCGACGGGGCGCCAGGGCTGCGCGGAGGCGGCGAAACGGACGTCGACCTCGGCGGGGTCGGCGTCGGGGGCGGTCACCGTACGGGCGGCGAGCATCCGGTCGCCCACCACGGTGAGCCGGATGTCCGCGCGCTTGGCGACCCGGCGCTGCAGCAGCGTCGGGCCGAACGCGACGGCGGCGAAGTCGGTGTCCGGCGCGACCCGGCTCGTCGGCACCGCGCGGGGCGGATCCTGCGGATGGGCGCCGGAGACCGGCTTGACCACCAGGTCCGGGAAGCGCCGCGAGAACTCGCGGGCGGCCTGCGGGAACGTGGTGATCAGGGTGGCCGGCACGGGCAGGCCGCTGTGCTGGGCGTGGCGCAGCTGCCAGGGCTTGTGCCGGGCGCGGCGGGACGCGTCGGGGTGGTTCATCCAGCGGGCGCCGGAGCCGCGGAGCATGCCGTAGAGCGCCTGGGAGGCCTCCTCGGTCAGCCACGCGGAGGGCTGGGGCGCGCGGGTCGCCGGAGTGCCCGGTCTGCGCACCCAGATGGACCGGAGTCCGCTCACGCTCACCAGCCGCCCCCCGGCGGACAGATGACCGCGGAAGGCTCCGTGCACGTACTCCCCGGACAGCGCGACCCCGCCGGTGAGGTCGGCGGGATCGATCCGGACCACGGGGACGCCGGACGCGTGGAGGTGGACCACCACCATGTCCGCTGTGACGTCCTCTTCGCAGGTAAGGACCAGGACGGTCATTTTCGTCGTTCCGTGTTCAGTCGTCGAAGTGAGTCTTCGATCCCGCGGTGGACGTAGTGGTCCCCAGTTCTCTCAGCAGAGCGAGATCATGGGCGGCGACCCGTCCGTCGGCGAGCACGTTCAACTGCAGTCCGGAGTCGTAGCTGTACGGAGCGGTGAGCTCCAACTGTGCTGCCGGGCGAGCGTAGTTGAGCGCGAACGGTTGCATCGTCTCTCCCTCGTCGGTACTGCCTCGTGCAAGCGGTGGCCACCCTGCGAGGTCGCTTGGCCCGCTGACTTCCGTCTGCTTCCAGAGACTTATACGAATCGAACGAGTGAATGGTTTCCTTACTCTGCGTAGTCAAAGTAAGGAGCGCGCCACGCGTACCGGGGTCAGTCGAGCTCGCCCGGCAGCCCCTTCTCCTGCTCCCCGAGGGAGTTGCGCATCGTGCGAAGAGCGAGGAGGAGGACGGCGATGTCGTCCAGATACACGGGATCGGGCATCAGGTCGGTGGGCAGCACGAAGTAGAGGACGGCACCCCAGAAAACCCATTTGGGGCCGGTCGGAAGCCCTGCGCGCTTCATCGAGCGCCGGGTACGGACGAGCCGCACGAACACTCCGACGGCCACGGCGAGCAGCATCACCGCGAGCACCGCGACGATGACGATCACGGTCGTGGTCGAGTCCACTGGCGCCCCTTTTCCCGGTCCGGCCGCACGGCATGTGCCCTATCCGGATGCCCTGTTACGGCCCCGGTATGGCCGACGAGGGGAACATCACACCCGAACGCCTCGAAGAGCCTTGACAGCCGTTGACCCCTTGTCAGGCGCTGGTACGTTTTCACCGTGAGCGCGATCAACGGCCCTGGAACCCACGTACGGATCGGCCTCGACGCCCCACCACGCGTGGCCAGTCTGGGGGTCGGCGTGCACGGCACGGTGAGCCCGCGCGACGTGTTCCGGCTGCCCGACCTCTGGCAGCTCCATCTGTACGCCTACGAGGCCGAGTTGACCGTCGACGGCGTGGCGCACGAGATCAGGCCCGGCCATGTGAGCCTGGTGCCGCCCGGCGCACTGGTGCGGTTCCACTACCGGGGCCGCTCGGAGCATCTCTTCGCCCACCTGGAACTCCCGTCCGCCGGTGAGCGGTTGACCGTGCCCGTGATGCAGGACGCCGGTACGCAGACGCCCGTGCTGACCGACCTGATGCGGCGTGCGGTCGCGGCGGCGCCGCGCAACTCCGCACGCGCGGCAGCGGAGTTGTGGACGGTGCTGTGGCGCGTGGCAGACCTGGCGACCCCGGAGGCGGGCGGAACCACCGGCCCCCACCCGGCGTTCGCCCTCGCGGTGGCCCACATCGAGTCGAACCTGGCGGCCCAACTCACCGTCCCCGACGTCGCCCACGCGGCCGGCGTCTCGCACAACCACCTCATCCGCCTGTTCCGAGCCGAGACCGGCACCACGGTCGTCGCCTACCTCCGGCACCGCCGCATGGAACGCGCCCGGCACCTGCTGCGCGAGTCGACCCTGTCCATCCCGGCGATCGCGGCCGCCGTCGGCATCGGCGACCTCCAGGCCTTCAACAAGGCGTGCCGACGCGAACTGGGGGCTTCCCCCAGGGCAGTTCGCGCCGGTGCCTCGTGAGTCAGTCCCGACCCGCACCCCTGTAGAGGTCCAACTCCCCGTCCAGCTCGACCGCCAGGACCGTCGCCGACTCATCCACGTCGGCCGCACCCGGGGCGTCGATCCACGTCACGCCAGGCACGTCACCGAGGCCGCCGATGACGTCGTGGCCGAGCTCGGCGCCGGTACCGAGGACGGTGACCCGCTTGACGGGCGTACGCAGCCCGCGCACCGACACCGACTCGCGCGGCGGATCGAAGCACACCAGGTACAGCGTGCGGCGGTCGGCGGAGAGGGTGCTGGGGCCGTAGTGGTGCCCGGCGGGCAGACCGGCGACCGTGCCGTAGACCGCCTCGGAGTGCCGGGCGATCCACGCGCCGAGCCCCTCAAGTCGCTCCGTCTGTGCGGGCGTTATCGTCCCGTCCTCCCTCGGGCCGACGTCGAGGAGGAGATTTCCGCCCATCCCGATCGTCTCCGTGAAGTAACGCACCAGCTGGCGCACCGACTTGTGGTGCTCGTCCCCGTGCTGGAAACCCCACGAGTCGTTGACCGTCAGGCACAACTCCCAAGGTCCGTCGGGTGCTTGCAGTGGCACCCCCTGCTCGGGCGTCGCGTAGTCGCCGTGGCTGAGCATGCGGGCGTTGAGGACGGTGTCGGGGTTCCCGGCGAGGATCAGCTCCGCCAACTCCCGCATGCCCCACTGCTCTTCGCTGCGCTCCCACTCGCCGTCGAACCACAACAGATCGGGCCGGAAGCGGTCGACCAGCTCGCCGACCTGGCCGTCGCGGTAGGCGAGGTAGCGCGCCCAGGCGGCCGGGTCCTCGTGGCCGGGCTGTGCGGAGGCGTACGGGTTGGTGCGGATCTCCTCGTCGGGCGGCTGGGGGTGCGCCGTGCTGGCGTAGTCGGGGTGGTTCCAGTCCGAATGGGAGTAGTACAGGCCGACGTTGAGCCCCTCTTCGCGCAGCGCCTCCGCGTATGGCCCGATCAGGTCGCGGCCCGCCGGGGTGTGGCGGACCACGTCCAGGTCACCGTGGGCCGTGTCCCACAGGGCCACACCGTCGTGGTGGCGGGCGGTCAGCACCGCGTACTTGGCACCCGCCCGCGCGAACAGCCGTGCCCAGGACCGCGGTTCGTACCGTGTGGCGGTGAATCCGTCGAGCTGGCGCATGTACTGGTCGTGCGGGACCTGGCCCGAGTAGAACGACCAGGACTCCGGCACACCGTCGACGGCGTAGATCCCGTAATGGACGAAGATGCCCAACTTGGCATCGCGGAACCAGGGTTGCATCGGCATGCCGCCAAGTTAGGACGGCGGGTGCGGGGGGCGCGTGGGCGGTGATCACCACTGGTGGTCGATTCTCACCATCGGCGTTGCGCTGCGTAGGTCTTCGGTGCGACCGAGGGGCCAGGAGGTCATCTGCGTGACGACGTTTGCCTCGGCCCCGAGGTCGACCGTCTACCGCTCCTCGGCCGAGCGATCACCGTCACTCGGCGGATCGGCGTGGTCGCTGTCGGTCGGCGGTGCGGCCGGGCGCAGTGCCTTCGTCGCGTCCCTCAGTCGACCGAACGTCCGCTGGAACGGGGACCCGCCCGGCTGGGACGGCGCCCCGGGCACGACGGCACCGGCGGAGTCGCGCAGCGCGGCCAGTGCCTCGTTGGCCCGGTCCGCGGACTCCCGGTACAGGTCCCGGGACTTCGTCATCGCTTCGAGCGCCTCGGCGTACATGGCCACGAGCCTGCGCTCGCGGGCCAGTTCCTCCTCCATCGTCATCAGCTTCCACTGCTCGCGCAGTGCGGTGACGGCCTCCTGGCCGCCGTCCGGCAGGGGGCGCGCGGAGGCGGCGTAGCGGCAGAGGACGTCCACGAGTTCGGTGGGTTCGGAGCCGTCGAGGAAGACGCTGCGCACCGAGAACTCGCGCACGTCGTAGGAGGGGGCCACCGGACTGGTCGGCAGGATCACGGCACCGCCGCGCGGCACCTGGAAGTCGAACTCGCGCAGCAACGCCCAGTTGACGGACCGTAGTTGGTCGGGTGTGGCCCGGTGTTCCACCACGCAGTGCCGGAGGCTCGCGGGCAGCAGCCGGGCCAGGGGCTTCCGGCCGTGCGCGTCCGGGGTCATCGCCTCGTGCACGACGACGTGGATGCTCCAGCCGTCCTGCGCGCAGCCACGGAACAGCCGCCGCAGCTCCTTCTCGTCGGACGGCAGCGGATTGACCTGTCCGAAGCGCAGCCCCGGAACCGCCACATGGTCCCAGCCGGCATCCGCGTCCTCGGGCCAGAACATGGTCGCGGGGGAGGGCCACCGGGGATCCCAGACCCGCTCGGCCTCCGCGACCAGGAGCCACTCCCGTTCCTCGGCCGCGACGGAGGCGGCAGCGGCCGAACCCGGTTCCGGAGCGGGCGGGAACGTCAGGCGCGCCCGCACGGTCACCGTCCCCTCCACGCGCCACCTGGCCTCGAAGACCCGCTCGCGCGGATTCTCGTGCTGGTCCTCGTCGGGTTCCAGGTGGTCGTCGATGACCTCGCGGTCCTTGAGCCGTTGCAGCTGTCGCCGTACGACGTCCGCGGCGTCGGCGGACCCGACGTGGCGGCCGCGAGCCAGCCACACCGTGTGGGGGATCGTGGGCGAAGCTGTGGAGGAGTTCGACATAGGCCAATCTGCGGGCGGGGGCGGTGCTGACCCACCAGTATCACCGTCGGAGATCTTGGCGGGTCAAGCGGGGGGTCGAGCAGGGGTCGTGGAGTCTCGTATGCCCGTTTTTCCAGGGATACCGCGCGAGCTTACGCGCGGGGTGTGATCCGTTCACTCCGGGCGGCCGGGTTTCACGCGTGCCTCTGACGTGGACCTGTCCGCAGAATGGTGGAGCGGACGGGACCCGCCCACCATCCGCTCGGGGCGGGTCCCTTCCGTGTGCCGCCGGGTCTCACCGTCCCCGGCGCCTGTTCGCGGCGCCCGGCCGGGACGGGGCGCCCGGTTCGGGCGGGGGCGCGCTGAAGCCGGCCGGTACCGAACGGGCGCTCGTCGGGGGAGGCGCCTGCAGGGGTACGACCGTCTCCTCGCGCGGCGGCCGGGTGCGCGGCAGCGGCTTGCCGACGACGCGGGTGTGCGTCATCAGCGAGGCGCAGGCCGCGCAGACCTCGGCCAGGGTCCACACCTGGCCGACCGCGGGATCGTGGCGCAGCACGAGCAGCACCGAGCCCGAGCAGTCGACCCGGGTCCCCTCGTGCGCCGCGCACCGCTGGCGACGGCAGCCGCAGGCCGCGTCGGGGCGTACGGTCGCCGCTCTGACGTGGGCCGCCGCATGGGCTTCGGCGAAGCGGCGCAGGGCCGCGATGTCGCGCGACCGGGCGGGCATGCCGCACCCGGAGGAGCAGCTGACCGAGGCGGTACGGTCGCGGTGACCTGTGATGCGAATAGTCCAGGTACGCCCGGGTCGACGGGCTGACGGGGCGTCAGGGTACGCGAGAGCCAAGACCACAGTTCCTTTGAGTGGAGGTGTTCACGCGGAAGAGGCGCTGAGTTAAGGGCTAGCTGAGTTAAGAACTACCCGTCGTGGGGCAGTTCACATCATTTGCGGACCCCAAGTATTCGTTCGACACCGCGATACCGTCGGCGCATGTCTGACGCGCGGCTGACCACCTCCTCCTTCCTCGTCCTCGGCATCATCGACAAACTGGGCGAGGCGAGCCCGTACGACGTGAAGACGGAGGCCGCGCGCACGGTCGCGCCGTTCTGGTCGGTGCCGCACGCGCAGGTGTACGCCCAGTGCGACCGGCTGCTGGAGGCCGGGCTGCTGTCCCAGGTGCGGCAGGAGAGCGGCCGCAACCGCCGGGTGCTGACCCTCACCGGCCAGGGCCGGTCCGTCCTCCGGAGCTGGCTCGACGACCCGGAGTTCGTACCGGTCGAGGCCAGGGAGCGCGGCATCCTGAAGCTGTGGTTCGGCGGCCGTCCCGACGTCCTCGCCCCGGCCCAGCTCGGCGAACACGAGAAGACCCTCCAGGGCTACGAGGAACTCGCCGACGGCGTGGGTGAGTTGCTGACCCCGGGACAGCGCGAGGCGCTCGAGTTCGGCATCCGGTACGAGCGGATGATGGTCGACTTCTGGCAGTGGGTGCGCCACCGCGACGAACGCACGCAGGACCGTTGACCCCGACGGCAGCCGCCTCTACCGTCTCGATAGTCCAGAAGAGACCATCGAGGGCCGGGCCGAGGCCCTGAGCCGGCAGGGGGCCGCCGTGCGCCGTCCGACGAACAGCACCTGGCGCCGCGCCACGATGATCGCGGTCACGGTCGTGTGCCTGGCCTACGCGCCGATCGCGATGACCGAACTCTGGCCGTACGCCAGCCCCGGCGCCCCCGCCTTCGGTGAATGGGTCATGGGCCACGTCGTCAATCCGCGCTACGTCACCGACGCCCTCGCGGGCCGCGTCGCGCCCTACCGCCACAGCCTCGTCCCGATGATCGTGCACTCGGTCCTCGGCGGCGCCCTCATGCTCCTCGGCCCCGCCCAACTCCTCACCGCCGCCCGCCGACGCACCCGCCTGCACCGCACGCTGGGCGTGGTCTTCGCGGTCACGGTGTACGTCTCGATGGCCGGCGCCGGGATCTATCTGGCACGCACCGCGCCCCAAGACGCGTTCAGCGGCCCCGCGTTCTGGATCGTGCTCGCCACCCTCCTGGTCGGCACCGTCATGAGCGTCACCCTCGGCATCCTCGCCGCGATCGGCGGCCTCCCCGACCTGCACCAGCGCTGGATGCTCCTCTGCTACGCGTTCCTCCTCACCGCCCCGCTGCTGCGCCTCGAATGGGGCTTCCTGCCAAGGCTGTTGCCCGGCCTGACCATGGAACAGATCAACCAGGTGGCGATCATGCACCTGGGCTCGGTGGTCGTGTTGGGTGCGCTGATCGCCTCGCGGGCACGGGACCGGCGTACGACGGTGGAGGGCGTATCGGGTTCCTGGGCGCCGCTGCCTGTGCTCGCCGTCGCGCAACTCGCCGGTGCAGTCGCCCTGTTGTGGATCGCGCGCTCCTGTCTCGACTTCGGCGCGACCGGACGGCGACTGCTGTGGGCCTATCTCCTTCCCTATGCGGTCAGTTACGCCGTGATGGCCGTCAACGCCCGACGCGTCGGACGTGAGGGTCGGCTCTGGGCCAGGGAGGAATGGCGGCTGCACCTGACGGCGCTGTGCCTGGCGCCGGTGCTGTCGGTCGGTGCGGCTCCGGTCTTCCAACACACCCTGGGGCTCGACCGGTTGACGGCTCTGTCGGCCGGGGTCGCCATCGGCTGCGGGATGCTCGCGTTCGCGGCGACCACCGTGGTGAGCCTGCGTGTTCTGTCCGCCCGCACCCTCGCCGCGGGCGTGGGCGGACGCCCGCTGCTCGGCTCGGTCAGTGGGGATACGTGCGCGGTGGCCGCTGCCGGGGCAGTTCGTCGCGGAACTCCTCGATGAGCGGGCTCACTTGGCGGATCAGCGCGGTCCGCTCCAACCGGTCGAGGTAGAGGTTCCGGCGCGCGAGGCCGGGCGCGTCCACGCAGAAGTACAGCGCCATCAGCGGATTGATGAACAGCTCGCCGCCGCGCGTGCGTTCGGTGAAGCGGACGTCGCCGAAGTCCCCGCGTACGGCCGCCGCGACGGAACCGTTGACGATGCTCGGATGGTCCGGCGTGGACTCCTGGGCGTGCGTCACCGCATCGAGATACAGCTGCCCCTCGCGGCTCTCGCGCGGGAGCGAGAACGCGCCGAGATAGGCACCCTCGCGATCCAGCGCGGCCAGGTTCTCCAGCACCAGTGCGTGGTTGACCCCGTGATACGCGTCCACACCGAACCCGAGGCACGCCACCAGCCGCACCGGCACCTCATCGAGCCCGTTCACCGCCGCGAGGCTGACCATGTCCTCCTCCGGCGTGCCCAGGCCGTGCTCGTCACCGCGCATCAGGATGCTGCACGCCGGTCAGCGGGAAGGCGTACACCGTGGGCGGCATGTCGTTCAGGTCGAGCCACCGCGCCAGGGACCGCTCAGGGAAGTAGTCGCCCCGGGCCTGCGTGTCCGGGCGTACGGCGGCGACGTCCTGGTCCACCCACACGTCCTGGTCGAGGCCGTACAGGTCGGCGAAGGACAGGTTCGCGAGGTGGACCTCCTTGCCGGCCGCACGTAGCGCGAGGGCCAGCGGCAGCCCGGCGTAGACGTCGAAGCCACCGCCCGCACCGGCGACGAGGATCCGGCGGGCGTCGCGCAGACGGCTGAGGAACGGGGGTTCGAGGAGGGAGAACACCGGGGGACGCTAGCAGCCCCGTACGCCATGATGGGTGGGTGGACTTCGAGCCGTACCGGGGCGAACTGGTGGCGTACTGCTATCGGATGCTGGGCTCGTTCCACGAGGCCGAGGACCTGGTGCAGGAGACGATGCTGCGCGCGTGGAAGGCCCGCGACCGGTACGACCCCGCCCGCGCGTCCCTGCGCACCTGGCTCTACCGCATCGCCACCAACGTCTGCCTCACCGCGCTCGAAGGACGCGCCCGCCGCCCCCTTCCGTCCGGCCTCGGCGCACCGGGCGAGGACCCCGGAACACCGCTCACGCCCGCGACCGACATCCCCTGGCTCCAGCCCTTCCCCGACGCGCGCTACGACGTGGAGGCCCGCGCCGACATGCGGCTCGCCCTCGTCGTCGCCCTGCAACGGCTGCCCGCGCGGCAGCGGGCCGTGCTCGTGCTGCGCGAGGTGCTGCAGTTCAGCGCGGCCGAGGTCGCCGACCAACTCGACACCACCGTCCCGGCCGTCAACAGCACGCTCCAGCGCGCCCGCGCCGCCCTCACGGACGTCGGCGACGAC
Organism: Streptomyces sp. NRRL F-525; assembly: GCF_000716605.1. Taxonomy (GTDB): domain Bacteria; phylum Actinomycetota; class Actinomycetes; order Streptomycetales; family Streptomycetaceae; genus Streptomyces. The sequence continues at coordinate 223,039 of NZ_JNXE01000017.1, forward strand.
GACGCGATCGCCGAACCGGACGACCCCGGGGCACGCGAGGTCGTCGACCGCTACCTGAGGGCGTTCGAAGCGGCCGATGTCCCCGCCCTGGTACGGCTGTTGGCCGACGCCGTGGTCCTGGAGATGCCGCCGGTCCCGCTCTGGTTCCGGGGTACCGGGCACTACGGCGCGTTCATGCGGCGGGTCTTCGAACTCCGCGGTACCGACTGGGTGTTGAGGCGCCTGGTCGCCAACGGCCAGCCCACGCTGGCCGCGTACGCACAGGACCCCGCGGGCGGGCATCGGCTGCACAGCCTCCAGGTCTTCGCGGTCACCGGCGACCGCATCACCCGCAATGTCGTCTTCACCGATCCGCAGGTGCTGGTCGCCTTCGACCTGCCAGGACGGATTTCCTCGAACTGACCCCGCTCGCCGCGATGAGTCCGGCCGACGCCACCGGTACGTACCGGTGAGCACCGACCGAAAGGACATCCATCATGAGCGTCATCGTCATCCAGTTCACCACCCTGGACGGGATCGTCTCCGACCCCGACGGGTCCGACGGCACCCCGGACGGCGGCTGGATCTTCCGCTACGGCCGTGAGGAGATCGACGGCGACAAGTTCCGGCTGGGCAGCGCCCTCGACGGCGGGGTCATGCTGCTCGGCCGCAGGACCTGGGAGGCGTTCTCGCGGCTGTGGCCGGCCCGCGACGACGAGTTCTCCGCGCGGATGAACGCCGGGGCGAAGCTGGTCGCGTCCCGCACCCTCACCGATGTGTCGGCGTGGGCGAATTCGAGCGTCCTCGACGGCGACCTCGTCGACGCCGTGAAGCGCGAGGAGCGGGATGTGATCGTCATCGGCAGCCTGCCCGTCGTCCGCACGCTGATGGCGGAGGACCTGGTCGACGAGTACCGCCTGATCACCTTCCCCACGGTCCTCGGCACCGGCGAACGGCTCTTCCCGGCGGGCGGTCCGCCCCTCCACCTGGAGTGCCAGGAGATCGAGAGGACGGCCCACACCGTGTTCGCGCGGTACGGGAGGGCGGCGCGCTGACGTGCGCGAAGGGCCCGGCGGTACGTACCGCCGGGCCCTTCGGTGTCAGCTGTGCGGGAGTGAGGCTTACGCGTGTGCGGGGGTGAGGCTTACGCGCCGCTCGCCCGGAGCATGTCCTCACGCTCGACGATCTTCACGCGCTCGCGGCCCTGCGGCTCGCCCAACGCCTTCTCGGCGGCGTCGAGTTGGTACCAGCCGTCCCACGTGGTGAAGCGGACGTTCCGCTCGGCGAAGAACGCGTCCACGGCCGCCGGGTCGGGCGAAACGGGCGTGTGCAGGCGGCCGTTGGCGTGGTCGTCGAGGAGGTTGGCGATCGTCTCGTTGGCGTCGCCCTTGGTGTGGCCGATCAGGCCGACCGGGCCGCGCCGGATCCAGCCGGTGACGTACGTCGACTGGAGGTGCTCGCCGGTCTCCTGGATGACCCGGCCGCCCTCGTCGGGGACCGTGCCGGAGTCGATGTCCCAGGGGAGCTTGGGGAGTTTGTCGGAGAGGTAGCCGACCGCGCGGTAGATCGCGGTGACGTCCCAGTCCTTGAACTCGCCGGTGCCCTTGACGTTGCCGGTGCCGTCCAGGGCGGTGCGCTCGGTGCGCAGGCCGATGACCTTGCCGTCCTCGCCGAGGATCTCGGAGGGGGACTCGAAGAAGTGCAGGAACAGCTTGTGCGGGCGGTCGCCGACATCGCGGATCGCCCAGTTCTCCAGGGTCTTGGCGACCATGTCGGCCTGCTTGTTGCTACGACGCGTGGTGATCGAGCCCTCGTCGTAGTCGATGTCCTCGGGGTCGACGATGACCTCGATGTTGGGGGAGTGGTCCAGCTCCCGCAGCTCCATCGGGGAGAACTTCGCCTGCGCCGGGCCGCGGCGCCCGAAGACGTGGACCTCCAGCGCCTTGTTGGCCTTGAGGCCCTCGTGGACGTTCGGCGGGATCTCGGTCGGGAGCAGCTCGTCGCCGGTCTTGGCGAGGATGCGGGCCACGTCGAGAGCCACGTTGCCGACACCGAGGACGGCGACCTTCTCGGCCTCCAGCGGCCAGGTGCGCGGGACGTCCGGGTGGCCGTCGTACCAGGAGACGAAGTCGGCGGCGCCGTAGGAACCGTCGAGCTCGATGCCCGGTATGGACATCTCGCGGTCGGCCGTGGCGCCGGTGGAGAAGACCACCGCGTCGTAGAAGCTGCGCAGGTCGTCCAGGCTGATGTCGGTGGGGTAGTCGACGTTGCCGAAGAGCCGGATCTGCGGCTTGTCGAGGACCTGGTGCAGGGCGTTGATGATGCCCTTGATGCGCGGGTGGTCGGGGGCGACGCCGTACCGGATCAGGCCGAAGGGCGCGGGCATCCGCTCGAAGAGGTCGATGGACACGCCGGGTTCGGCGGCCACCTCGGACTTGAGCAGGGCGTCGGCGGCGTAGATCCCGGCGGGGCCGGCTCCGACGATGGCTACCCGCAGGGGGCGCGGCATGATCAGGTTCCCTTCGAGCGAAAACAAGCGACTCGACGGGAAGCCTAAACTAAGGCATGCCTAAGTCGGTATGCGGGTCCGGTCTATGACCTCATAAGGCCGACTTATGGGGTGTCGAAGCTTGACGCATGGGTCGGCTGTCGCCGCGCGGGTCGGCAGAGTCTGGCACACGCGTTCCGGACAGCCGGCTTCAGCCTGCCGGGCGGATGTGCACCACGTCCTGGACGACCTCGGGTGGAGTGCTGAGCAACTGGAACATGACTCGGGCCACGGTCGCCGAGGGGAGCGGCTTCATGGCTCCCACCCTGGTCAGATAGCCGTCCGCCTCCCATATCGGCGCGGCGCGCTGCCGGTCCTCGCCGGGGAAGTTCTCGATGAAGGCGCTGTCCGAGATCGAGCCGAGGATCACCAGGGCGACCCGGATGCCGTCGCCGCGCAGCTCCTTGTGCATCGCGGCGGTGAAGCCGTTCAGGCCGTGCTTGCTCGCCGCGTACATCGCCATCAGCGGCATGTGGTCCAGCGTGATCTCGGAGGAGATGTTGAGAATGTCACCACCTCCGGCCGCCCGCAGGAGCGGTACGGCTGAGCGGGTCGTGTGGATCGGGCCCAGGAGGTTGGTGCCGATGCAGCTGTGGATGTCCTCGTCGGCGGTGTCCTCGATGGCACGGATACGGGCCACCCCGGCGCTGTTCACGAGGATGTCCACCCGGCCGAACCGCTCCTCGACCTGAGCGAACGCCGCGCGGACGCTGTCGCCACTGCTGACATCGGTCGGGATCGTCAGCACCGAGCCCGTCATCTCCCGCTCGGCCGCCTCCAGTCGGTCGGCGCGCCGGGCGAGCAGCACCACCTGCGCCCCGTTCTCGGCGAGCAGCGCCCCGACGGCCCGCCCCACGCCGGTCGAACCTCCGCTGATCACGGCGACCTTGCCCTGCATCGTGCCTGCCATGACGGCCTCCCCGGCGAGACGTGATGAGACGTGATGGGACCTGTGGCGATCGGATGAGAGGCTACCTCTCGCCATTTGAGAATGCCATATCCGCGACGGGGAGCCGGAGTTGAGTCGCTCGGTGGCGGCAACAGGGTGCTTCCCCGCCGGAAACGGGGCCGTAATCGCGATCGAGTTTCCTGATGGGAAATAGCGATTCACATCAGGAAACCCACGGATGCTGGGAGCCTCCCATGGCGATGGACACCGCAGCCGCACCGCCCACGACCACCTACCCGGCACCGACGACCGGGCCCACTCCCGGATCCGACCTCGCCGCCCAAGTCCGCGCCGACGGGATCGAGTTCGTCCTCGCGGTCTTCGTCGACCTCGCGGGCAAGCCCTGCGCCAAGCTCGTCCCCGTCGAGGCGGTCGAGGAACTCCAGTCCGACGGCGTGGGATTCGCGGGCTACGCGGCCGGCGCCCTCGGCCAGCAGCCCAGCGACCCGGACGTGGTCGCGATCCCGGACCCCGCCTCGTACACCCCGCTGCCCTTCGTGCGCCCGGGACTTGCCCTCGTGCACTGCGACCCGCACGTCGAAGGCAAACCCTGGCCGTACGCACCCCGCATCATCCTGCGCGCGGTCCTGGCCCGAGCCGCCGAACTCGGACTCTCCCTCGCGGTCGGCGCGGAGATCGAGTACTTCCTCGTCAACCGCGACGAACACGGCACGCTCTCCGTCGCCGACAGTCGCGACACCGCCGCCCAACCCTGTTACGACGCACGCGGGTTGACCCGGATGTACGACCACCTCACCGCCGTCTCCAAGGCGATGAACTCCCTCGGCTGGGGCAACTACGCCAACGACCACGAGGACGGCAACGGTCAGTTCGAGCAGAACTTCGCCTACGCCGACGCCCTCACCACCGCCGACCGGGTCATCACCATGCGGTACCTGGTGTCGGTACTGGCCGAACAGCGGGGCATGACAGCCACGTTCATGCCGAAGCCGTTCACCGACCGCACCGGCTCCGGGATGCACATGCACCTGTCGCTGTGGCGGGGGAGCGAATCCGCCTTCCCCGAGGCGTCCGACACCCGGGGCCTCGGACTGTCCCCGCTCGCCTACTCCTTCGTCGGCGGCATCCTCGACCACGCCCGCGCCCTCCAGGCCGTGATCGCGCCCACCGTCAACTCGTACAAGCGCACCGGCGCGACCTCGACCCGCTCGGGCGCGACGTGGTCACCCCGCAAGGCCGGTTACGGCGGCAACGACCGCACCCACTTCATCCGCGTCCCCGACGGCAACCGCGTCGAACTGCGCGGCGGCGACGGCTCCGCCAACCCCTACCTCGCGGCAGCCGCAGCGCTGGCAGCCGGACTCGACGGCATCGAGCGCACCCTCGACCCCGGCGAACCGGGAGACACGGCGGCCACCGCGGCCCGCCCCGAACTGCCGCCGACCCTGCTGCACGCCGTAGAGGCACTGGCCGCCGATCCGGTGATCACCGGGGCCCTCGACGCGGCGGGCCCCGGCGTCAGCGAGTACTTCGGCGAGGTCAAACGGCAGGAGTTCTTCGACTGGCACGGCACCGTCGGCGCCTGGGAGTTGGACCGCTACCTCACCGCCTTCTGACCCACCTGACCTACCTGACCCACCTGACCTCCTTGTCCCACCTGTCCCATCTCGTGTCGCATCTCGTCATGAGGAGAGCCGCATGTGCGGAATCGTCGGGCTCCATCTGCGTGAGCCCTCCCTCGAACCCCGGCTCGGCGAACTGCTCACCGCCATGCTGGGCCAAGTCGTGGAACGCGGCCCGGACTCGGCGGGCGTCGCGGTCTACGGCGACCCGCGCCTGTCGCCGCCGGGGCGCGCGCTCGTCTCGCTGCTGGGAGTTACCCCGGAGGAGGCGTCAACCGCCTTGCCGGGTGCGGTGGTTGTCGCAGCCGACGCCACGACGGTGGTCCACGCGGAGTCGCCCGTCCCGGAGTTGCTGGCGGCCATCGCAGCCGCTCTGCCCCAGGCCACCGTCATCGGCTCGGGGGAGGGGTTCGCCGTGCTCAAGGGCACCGGAAATCCAGTCCAGTTGGCCGAGTCGTTCGGGCTCGCCGGAGTGACCGGCTACCAAGGTGTCGGCCATACCCGCATGGCCACCGAGTCGGCCGTCACCCCCGAAGGTGCGCACCCCTTCTCCGTCGGCCCCGGTCAGTGCCTCGTCCACAACGGGTCGTTCGCCAACCACGCCACCATCCGCCGTGAACTCCGGTCCCAGGGCGTGCAGTTCGACAGCGAGAACGACTCCGAGGTCGGCGCCCGCTTCGTCGCCCACCATCTCGCCCAGGGCGTCGACCTGGAGAAGGCACTACGGCTGCTGTGCGAGCGCTTCGACGGTTTCTACACGCTGTTGGTCTCCACCGCCGACTCCTTCGCGGTGGTCCGCGACGCCATCGCCTGCAAGCCCGCCCTGGTCGCCGAGACCGACGCCTGGGTGGCGATGGCCTCCGAGTACCGCGCCCTGGACGTCCTCCCGGGTATCGAGCACGCCCGCATCTTCGAACCCGAGCCGGAAGAGGTGTACGTATGGCAGCGCTGACCGGGGTGGAGACCGCCGACCTCGCGGTGTCCTCCGTCCGCGATCTCAACCAGGCACTCCACGCACCCCAACCAGCGCCATCCTGGCGGGTGTTGAACCCCCGAGGTGCCCACAGCGTCGCCTGCGGTCTCAAGGACGAGGTGACCGTCGACATCGAGGGCCACGTCGGCTACTACTGCGCCGGCATGAACCAGCACGCCACGGTCACCGTGCACGGCAACGCCGGTGTGGGCGTCGCCGAGAACATGATGTCCGGCACGGTCCGGGTGCGCGGCGACGCCTCCCAATCTGCCGGGGCCACCGCACACGGCGGCCTGTTGGTGATCGAGGGCAACGCGGCCGCCCGGTGCGGGATCTCGATGAAGGGCGTGGACATCGTCGTCGGCGGGAACGTCGGTCACATGAGCGCGTTCATGGGGCAGGCGGGACGGCTGGTGGTCTGCGGCGACGCGGGCGACGCACTCGGCGACTCTCTCTACGAGGCCCGGATCTATGTCATGGGCACGGTCAAGTCCCTCGGCGCGGACTGCGTGGAGAAGGAGATGCGGGACGAACACCTCGTGGAACTCGCCGAGTTGCTGAAGGCGGCGGAGTTCGACGAGGACCCCGCCGACTTCCGTCGCTACGGCTCGGCCCGGCAGCTGTACCACTTCAAGGTCGACAACTCGACGGCGTACTGAGGGAGTTGTTTGCTCCATGGACATGGACATGGATACGGATATGAGCTTCGCATCCCGCGGCCTGCGCGAGTCGGCCACCTTCGACCGTGCCACCATCCACGCCATCCAACGGGCCGCCGCTACCGGCGTCTACGACATCCGGGGCTGGGGCGCGAAACGACCCCTCCCGCACTTCGACGACCTGCTCTTCCTCGGAGCGAGCATGTCCCGTTACCCGCTGGAGGGTTACCGCGAGCGCTGCGACACCGACGTCGTCCTCGGCGCACGCAACGCCAAGCACCCCCTGCACCTGGACATCCCGGTCACGATCGCCGGTATGAGCTTCGGTGCCCTCTCCGCCAACGCCAAGGAAGCGCTGGGGCGTGGGGCGAGCGCGGCCGGTACCTCCACCACCACCGGCGACGGCGGCATGACCCCGGAGGAGCGGGACCAGTCCAAGCACCTCGTGTACCAGTACCTGCCGTCCCGCTACGGCATGAACCCCGACGACCTCCGCAAGGCCGACGCCATCGAAGTCGTCCTCGGGCAGGGTGCCAAGCCGGGCGGCGGAGGCATGCTGCTCGGCCAGAAGATCACCGACCGGGTGGCCGGGATGCGCACCCTGCCGGTCGGCGTCGACCAGCGCAGCGCCTGCCGCCACCCCGACTGGACCGGCCCCGAC
>NZ_JNXE01000018.1 GCF_000716605.1 Streptomyces sp. NRRL F-525
GAGGGAGGGGGTGCGGGAGGTGGTGAGGGTGAGGGGGCTGGGGGAGTGGTGGTTCGTTGGTGCGGGCGTGGGTGTCGGCATGGACGTTGGGAAGGGGCCGTTGCTTCCGAGTGTCGGCGTGGGGGCGGACCCCGGCATCCGGTCGCCGGGGTCGCTCTCCCGGCTTGGTCGGGCGGCCGGTGCCTGTTGCTGGAGAGGGGTGTTCGGTGTCTGCCGCTCGGGAGGGGCGCCCGGGGTTCGCTGCTCGGGAGGGGCGCCTGCTGTTCTCCGCTCGGGAGTGGCGCCCGGGGTTCTCCGCGAGGGAAGGACGCCCGGTGTTCTCCACTCGGCCGGCGCGACCGACTGCAGTTCCGGGCCGGCGTTTCCGGCACCCGGCGCTGGGCCCTGCGGCAAACGCCCCCACTCCTGCCCCCGCCCCCGCAGGCTCGGTGCCGTGAGTGCCAGCACGCTCGGCGCGACGGCGGCTGCTTGCTCGTCCGGGATGCCAAGGGCCCGTGTCTCCGCGAGGGCGGTCAGGGCGGCCCCAGCGGCCGTGCGGGACTTCGGCGGCTCGTGCAGCAGGGCGCCCGCGAGGGCCTCTTGGGCGTGCAGGGAGACCAAGGCGGCGCGGGTCCAGCGGAGTTGGGCGGCCAGGTCGGGGCCGAGGAGTTCGGCGAGGGCCGGGACTTGGGCGAGGCGGCGGTCGATGTCCGCCACGAGGTCCGCGGACAGCCCGGGCAGCGCCGCCGTGAGTCGGCCGACCCGCCAGGCCGAGCCGAGCCGCCGTGCTCCCGGCGCCGGGTTGAGCAGGGCCAGCCACCGGCGCCGGGGCGGGGCCGCGCCGAGCAGCCGTAGGTCGGCCGCGGCCCAGCCGCCGACCGTCGTGACGACCGGCACCGTACGCAGCAGCCGACGCGGCGCGCTGCCCGCGATGTCCAGCGCGGCGGTCAACCCACGGGCCATCGGCGTGACCCACAAGTCCTCTTCCAGCGGCTGGAGTTGGCCCGGCAACGTCTCCGCGACCGGCCCCGGCCCGAGCAACCGCGCCCCGCGTGACGGCCGCGCCGCCATGGCGGTGATCGGGCGGCTCTGGAACAACCACAGCCGCCCGCCCCCGACTTGATCCCCGTCCTCGTCGAGCCCGAGCCCGAACCCGAACTCGATGTCCTGCGGCCCTCCGAACACCTGCCGCGTCCGGCGCGCGAGCCGGGCCAGTCGCCGTAGTTCGGAGGGGGTGAGCAGCGCGTCGGCGGTCGGTGGCTCGGTGCGCAGCAGCCGCCCCCGTCGGCTCAACCAGTAGTCGGTACCGGCCTGTTCACCACTGACCAGACTGTCCGGACCGCCGCGCACCGCGCTCACCAGCATCCGGTCGGTACGCCCCTCGACGGGGTCGGCGCCGAACATCACCCCGCCGACCCGAGCCGTCAGCATCGGCTGCACCAGCACCGCCATCGGCGCGGTGGACCCGTCGGGCCGGTGCGCCGAATCGAGCACGGTCCGCACGGCCGTACAGAAGGCGGACCACCCGCGCACATCGAGCACGGAGGCGAACTGCCCTGCCAGGGACGACTGTTCGGTGTCCTCCTGCGGCGAGGAGGACCGTACGACGAGGGGTCGCGCTCCGGAGTCGGAGAGGTCCCGCCAGGCCCGGCGCAGGGTGGCGGGGTCGTCGCCCGCGCCCTCGGGGATCACGAACCCGGGAAGCACGGGCAGTCCGGCCCGGGCCGCGCGGGCGAGGTTCGCCGCCTTGGAACCGGCGAACAGGGGCTCTATCGCCGTGAGTTGACCGAGGGGGACGGCGGCGTCCGGGCGGTACGCCCCCTCCGCCTCCCGTGCGTCCTCGCCATGACGTTCGTCGAGCGTCGTCATCAACACCCTCCAGGACCGACCGCCAACAGGGGGGACGCGCGGGGGTGGCCCTGCGCCTGACGACGGAACGAAGGATGGGGGCGCCGCCGCGCCCGACCCCACTCCGGGCCGACCACGACTCGCCTCCTACGCCGATGATCCCACCGCCGTTGGCCCACAGGTCGGCCCGAAGCCACTTTCCGGCCCGCCACCGAACGATTTCGTGAGCCGGGAGGAGAGCCCGCCCGGCGCCTCGTACTCGCGCAGTACGCCCCGCCTCATCCCCAGGTGTGAGCACGGACGTACGCCTGCCCATCCGGCAGCAGAGATTCCGACTGCTTCCTCCGCCGCCTCACACGGTCATCGGGCGGTCGTACGGCCCGATGGGCGCCGGGAGTTGGGAACTCCCGGTCAGATAACGGTCGACGGCCGCCGCCACCGCCCGCCCCTCCGCGATCGCCCACACGATCAGCGACTGCCCGCGCGCCGCGTCCCCGGCGACGAACACTCCGCGCGCACTCGTCGCGAAGTCCGCGTCCCGGGTGATCGTGCCGCGCGGCGCCATCGCCAACCGCAGTTGATCGACGAGGCCGTCCTCGCGGTCGGGCCCGGAGAACCCGAGGGCGAGCAGCACGAGATCGGCGGGCAGGCTGCGTCCGGAACCGTCCAACGGGCGCCGCTGCGCGTCGACTTCGACCAGGTGCAAGGACCGCACATGCCCGTCCCCGTCACCCTCGAAGTGGAGCGTCGACGCCGCGAACAGCCGCGCGTCCGCGTGCGCCGCCGGAGCCGTCTCCAGGTCCCGCGCCTCCTCGTGCGCGGCCGAGAGCCGGTAGATCTTCGGATACGTCGGCCAGGGCTCCGCGTCCTCGTCGCGCTCGGCGTCCGGCTGGGCGTAGATGTCCAACTGCGTGACGGACGCGGCCCCTTCACGCACCGCCGTACCCAGACAGTCGGCCCCCGTGTCACCGCCGCCCACGATCACGACATGCTTCCCGGCTGCGGACAGGGGAGAGGCCGCCAGGTCGCCCTCGCACACCCGGTTGGCCAGCGGAAGGTACTCCATCGCCTGATGGACGCCGGTCAACTCCCGCCCCGGCACGTCCAGTTCACGCCAGGCCGTCGCTCCCGTGGCGATCACCACCGCGTCGTAGCGCGCCCGCAGCTCGGCCGCCCCGATGTCCCGCCCGACCGTCGTCGACGTACGGAACTTCGTGCCCTCGGCCCGCATCTGCTCCAGCCGCCGTTCCAGATGCCGTTTCTCCATCTTGAACTCGGGGATGCCGTACCGCATCAGGCCGCCGAGCCGGTCGTCCCGCTCGTACACGGCGACCGTGTGCCCGGCCCGCGTCAACTGCTGTGCCGCGGCGAGGCCGGTGGGCCCGGAGCCGATCACCGCGACGGTCCGCCCCGACAGCCGGTCCGGTGGCCGAGGTGGCGCGAAACCGTCGCTCCAGGCGCGGTCGGCGATGGCGACCTCGACGTTCTTGATGGTGACGGCGGGCTGGTTGATGGCGAGCACGCACCCCGCCTCGCACGGCGCCGGGCACAACCGCCCGGTGAACTCGGGGAAGTTGTTGGTGGCGTGCAGCCGATCGCTCGCCGCGCGCCAGTCGTCCCGGCTGACGAGATCGTTCCACTCGGGGATCAGATTGCCGAGCGGGCAGGCGTCGTGGCAGAACGGGACGCCGCAGTCCATGCACCGGTCGGCCTGCTTGGTGACGATCGGCAGCAGCGCGCCCGGGACATACACCTCGTCCCAGTCCCGCACCCGCTCCTCGACGGGCCTGCGGGGCCACTCCTCGCGCGGAGTGGTCATAAAACCCTTGGGATCGGCCATGGCCGTCTTCCTCGCGTCCGCGTACGACAGGCCGTGCGTCATCGGGCGGCACTCTTTCAGCCACGATAAGGCCCCGCGGCCGGGCGCGCAGAGTGGGACGAGACGGCTTTCTCGCACGGCCCCGCGGACGGCTTGGTGCGCCCTCACCAGTGCGCGCTCAGGTGATCATGCGGTTTCTCTCAGGTGAGAGCCAGCATGTACACCAGCGCGGCGGCGGCCGAGGCGATCGCGCGGACGTGATTCCACATCGTCCACTCGCGCACGTACGACGGCCAGTACGCGGCGGCCTCCGGCGTCCCCGGGTCCAGCTTCAGCAGCGCCTCGTTGCGGGGCACGTTCGCGACGAGGGTCAGCCCGAACGCGCCGAACAGATACAGCGCGCTGCCCAGCAGCAGCTCCACGGTCCCCCGATCCGGCCACAGCACGAACGTCACCACGGCGATCACCGCGCACACCACCGCGGAACCGGCGAACAGCAGCATGAAGGCCGGCGTCATCGCCGCCGTGTTGATCGCGTTCATCGCGGCGACCCCCTGCGCGGGCGGCAACCCGGCCAGCCCCCGCATGACCAGCACGGAGAAGGCACAGAACACCCCGGCCATCACCCCGGTCGCGAGCACCCCCAGAACCGTCAGGGTGACATACGGTTCACCGATCATGCCGACACCAACTCCCGCCCGTAGAGCCGAGATCCTGCCCACCACCGCCCACCGGGACAAGTCAACCCAGCCCCCGACCGGGTCACCATGGCCGAGAATCGCCGAGGCATAAGCGCACGTCCACGACACGCTCCGCACCGCCGACAGCACCCTGGGCAACCGGCCTCCCTCATGGCCTCCTCACCCAGCGTCGGCCTCCTCCCGGGCCCCCGTCCGAACACCGCCCTCCCTCCCCTCCCTCCACCCCCGCAGCACCCCCTCCACCTCCACCGAGATCCGCCGCCGCGCCTCATGTCGCGGCACCCCACTCATCAGCAACTGGTCGTAGGGCGTGTCCACATGTCGTACGGCCGCCACCACCGCCGAGACCACCGCGCCCTCGGACAACGCCCGCCCCGCCGCACTCCGCCCCACCCGCCCGCTGCCCCGCACCGAGGCATGCGCGGCGACAGCTCGGGCCCGCGCCTCGGGACAGCCCGGGAACAGGCGTCGTATCTCCGCCGCGAACGCCTCCGCGAACCGCACGTCCTCCGCGGCCCGCCGCACCGCGTCCCGGGCCCGGCGCCGCCGTCGCGCCTCCGCGTCCGCGAGACACCGCTCCTCGGCCCGCGCGAGCCCCGCCTCCTCGACGAGAACCCCCTGCCGCTCGTACCGGCCCCGCCGCCGGTGGAACCGCACCACCACCGCCGACAACCCACTCTCCTCCCGCGCCCGCCGCGTCAACGCCGTGTCACCGCGCGGCAGAAACACCAGATGCCCGAGATCCACACAGTCGAGACACCGAGGCACCCCACCCTCGACGACCACCAACGCCAACGGCCCCCCACGGCACCCGGCACAGTGCCGCTTCCTCAGCGGCTGAACAACCAGAAGTCCACGGGGGGTCGGGGAAGTCGCGAGCGCTGCCGTGCGAGCCATAGGAGAAGCATTCCCTCCTGCCGCGCACCGCTCTCCCATCCCCTCCCAGACGGTGACGCCCGATGCACGGGGCACCCTGCTCCACCCACCCCCCGGGATGCCCCACGAGCCCGCAGCCGCCAACGCAACGGGAGTGGGTCGTGGCGGTACGGCGCAGCCCGCCGCGTACCCGGCACCAACCCCGCCCCACCGTGGTAGCAAACCGAGGGGCCCCGAAGGCGGCGGGCTGGCCGTACCGCCACGACCCCGACCCCACAACACACCCGAGGGCGATCCCACCCCACCTCCGAGGACCACGACCCCCCCTCATGCCCAACGCTCTTGTCCAGCAGCGCCCACCCTGATCGCGGCCTGCCGCATCATGGGCCCTGTGCGACTGGAAGCGATCACCTGGGACCGGCTCGGCGACCAACTCGCCGAGCGTCTGCTCGACCTGAAGCCGGCCGACGGCAGCCCCTGGCCGCGCGTAGCCATCGACGGCGCCCCCGCGGCCCACCCCGGCGACCTCGCCGAACGCGTCGCGGAGGCACTGCGCGTCCGCGGCCGCCCCTCGCTCGTCGTCGGCACCGAGGGCTTCCTGCGCCCCGCCTCTCTGCGCCTGGAGTACGGACGCCAGGACGTCGAGGCGTACTACGACGGCTGGTTCGACACCCGTGCCCTGTGGCGCGAGGTCTTCGGCCCGCTCGACCCGGACGGCGACGGCCGCGTCCTGCCCGACCTCTGGGACCCGGTCGCCGACCGCGCCACCCGCAGCCCCTACGTCCAACTCCCGCCCGGCGCCGTCCTGTTGCTGCACGGTCCCCTCCTCCTCCGGCACTGGTTCCCCTTCGACCTGTCCGTCCACGTCCTCCTCTCACCGGGCGCCCTGCGCCGCCGTACCCCCGAGCCCGAGCACTGGACCCTCCCCGCCTTCGAGCGCTACGAGGACGAGACCGACCCGGCCGGCACGGCGGACGTCCTGGTCCGCGCCGACGACCCGCGTCACCCGGCGTGGAACGGCTGATCCACGGACCCGGTGAGCCCCCGCGGGGGCCGGGGCGGCGCGCCGGCGCACCGGAAGTCGTGACCGTCGGGGTGCGTTCACCCGGCCGCGCGGCGAGAATGTAGGGCGCCGGGACTAGCGGAACGTTCTGTGCCGCGCCGGCCGTCCGGCACCGGGAGGTACTTCATGACCACCGCCGGAGACATCATGCACCGGGGCGCCCAGTGGATCCCCGCCCATGAAACCCTGGACCGCGCCGCCCAGCTGATGCGCGAACTGGGCGTCGGAGCCCTGCCCATCAGCGACGAGAACCAACGCCTCTGCGGCATCCTCACCGACCGGGACATCGTCGTCGGCTGTGTGGCCATGGGCCACGACCCGGCCAAAATCACCGCGGGCGAGATGGCCCAGGGCACCCCCCGCTGGATCGACTCCGGCGCCGATGTCGGCGAGGTGCTCCAGGAGATGCAGGGACACCAGATCCGCCGGCTCCCCGTCATCGAGAACAAACGCCTCGTCGGCATGATCAGCGAGGCCGACCTGGCCCAGCACCTGACGGAGGAACAACTCGCCGGCTGGGTCGAGAGCGTCTACGCCCGCAGCGGCATGCGCTGAACCACCGGACGACTTCCGCTTCCGGTTCAGCGGCTGCCGTTCACAGCCAGCCGTTGCGCCGGAAGCCCCGGTACAGCGCCAGACACGCCACGGTTATCACCCCGATGACCAGGGGATAGCCGAACCGCCAGTGCAGCTCCGGCATGTGGTCGAAGTTCATGCCGTACACACCGCACACCATCGTCGGCACGGCGATCACCGCGGCCCAGGCCGTGATCTTCCGCATGTCCTCGTTCTGCGCGACCGTCACCTGCGCGAGGTGCGCCTGCAGAATCGAGTTGAGCAGTTCGTCGAAGGACGCGATCTGCTCCTTCGCGCGCAGCAGATGGTCGGAGACGTCCCGGAAGTAGGCCTGTATCTCCGGTCCGATCACCCGCATCGGCCGGGTGGCGAGCTCCTCCAGCGGGCGGCTGAGGGGGACGACCGCCCGCTTCAACTCCAGCAGCTCACGCTTGAGTTGGTAGATACGGCCCGGGTCCGCCCGCGCGCCGTTCTCCGCGAACACGTCCGTCTCCACCTGGTCGATGTCCGCCTGCACCGAGTCCGTGACGCTCAGATAGTCGTCGACCACATGGTCCGCGATCGCGTGCAGTACCGCGGCCGGTCCCTTGGCGAGCTGTCGCGGGTTCGACTCCAGCTCCTCGCGCAGCGGCCCCAGCGAGCCGTGCCGCCCGTGCCGCACCGTGATGACGAACTCGGCGCCGACGAACACCATGATCTCGCCGGTGTCCACGACCTCGCTGGTCGCGGTCAGCTTCTCGTGCTCGACGTAGCAGACCGTCTTGAACACCGCGAACAGCGTCTCGCCGTAGCGCTCCACCTTCGGGCGCTGATGCGCCTCGATCGCGTCCTCGACGGCGAGCGGGTGCAGGTCGAAGAGCTCGGCGATGCCCGCGAACTCCTCGTTCGTCGGCTCGTGCAGGCCGAGCCAGACGAAGCCGTCCTCCTTCTTGCGCACCCGCTCGACGGTGTCCACCAGGTCGCCGGCGACCGGCACCCGGACGCCGTCCTGATACGTGACGCACTTCACCACCGAGGAGCCCAGCGGTGACCGGGCATGGTGGCTCAGGTCGACCCGCGGGTGCCGCCGGGCCAGCCGCGCCACCTTGCGGAGGCCGCCGACCCTGCCGAGGCCCGTGACCTTCCGAAGATTCCCTGCCATGGACATCCGGATCTCCTTGCGTGGATCCCCTCGCATCGCATTTCTGCGCCTTGGCGTGCCAGTTTGCCAGGCCGAAGTGAGCCGTGGGTAAGCCTGTGGGAACGGAATCCTCCGCTTTGTTCCCGGCTGTGGACGAAGCCGTGGACGAACCGGTGCACGGCCGGGACAAGGGCGCGGTGGGCCGGAGCTCCGCCCGCGCCGGAACCGGAGTTTCGCCCCGCCCGACAACCGGAGCGTCGCCCCCTCCCGACAACCGGGGCAACTGGGATGATCGCGGCATGACGCGATCCGACGGGTATCTCCTCGACAACCGGCAGTCCGAGGCGGGACAGCGCTTCGACGCCTTCGCCACGCTCTTCGACCCCACGACGTTCCGGCACCTGGAGGGGTTCGGCGTCGGACCCGGCTGGCGCGTCTGGGAGGTCGGCGTCGGCGGCACCTCGGTGGTGTCCTGGCTGGCCAAGAAGGTGGGCCCGACGGGGAAGGTCGTAGCGACCGACATCGACACGTCCCAGGTCGCTTCGGCAGCCCGCCCGCCGATCGAGGTGCGCGTCCATGACGTCGGCGCCGAGGAACCGCCGGGGGAGGGCTTCGACCTCGTGCACGCCCGGCTCGTCCTCGTCCATGTGCCGGACCGGGAACGGGCGTTGCGCTCGATGATCAAGTCCCTGCGCTCCGGCGGCCGCCTCCTGATCGAGGACGCCGACCCCGCCCTCCAGCCCCTGCTCTGCCCCGACGAACACGGCCCCGAGCAACAACTCGCGAACCGCCTCCGCCACGGCTTCCGCAAGCTCCTCGCCGACCGCGGCGCCGACCTCTCCTACGGCCGCCGACTCCCGCGCCTGCTCCGCGAGGCCGGCCTGCGCCGCGTCGAGGCCGACGCGTACTTCCCGGTCACCTCACCGGCCTGCGCCGCCCTGGAGTCCGCCACGGTCCGCCAGATCCGCGACCAGCTCGTCACCGCGGGCCTGGCCACGGACGAGGACATCGACCGCCACCTGGCCAACGTCGCCTCCGGCACGATGGATCTGGCGACGGCTCCGATGATCTCGGCGTGGGGGCGGAAGGCGTAGGCGGGGAGCGGGAGTTGATGATCGGCGGGGGAGACTGCCGCTTCCGGTGCGGGGGTTGTCAGTACCGGGTTGTCGGTGCTGGGTGCCGGTTCGGCCGCCGGTGACTTCGGCGACGGGGTGCCATGAGGCGGCCCTTACCGTTGCTCGCCCGGCTCCGCCATCCGGCACCGGTGGCCGTCAACCCCGTACAGCCGCCCCTCCGCCCGACACGGCTACCTGATCCACAACTGGCCCTGCACCCAGCACCGTTGACCGAATCACCGCTGCCCCTCACCCCCGCCCAGGCGGCCGCCCTCCCACCCGCTCCACCGCCCGAGCCCCCGCCCGGCATCCCTCCCGCGCGGCTTCCTCGGGATCGGCGCCCGCCAGCAGCGTCGCGAGGAACGCCCCCGTGAAGGCATCCCCCGCGCCCGTGGTGTCAAGGGCAACAGCCGGCTCGGCCGGTACGCGTGCGTGGACGGTGCCGGAGTGGGCGACCAGCGCTCCCTGGGCGCCCTGCTTGGTGACCACCAGGGGGACATGGCGGCTCAACTTGGCCGCCGCGTCCGCCGGATCGGGCAACCCCGTGAGCAGGCACGCCTCGTCACGGCTCGGCAGCAGGACGTCCACCCCCTCGACCAGCGCGAGGAAACGGTCCACGCCCAGCTCCACCAGGAACCCCGCCGACGCCGGATCCAGACTCACCGGCACCCCACGCGCGCGTGCCGACTCCAGCGCCGCGGCCACCAGCGCCCGGCTCGGCTCCGAGAACAGCAGATAGCCCGACAGATGCAGCCGTACGACGCCGTCGAGCAGGGAGTCCGACCAGTCGCCGGGATCGAGCCGCAGGGACGCGCCGCTGTCCGTGAGGAACGTCCGCTCGGCCGACGCCCCCGTGTCGACCAGGCAGATCACCGTCCCGGTCGCGGCCTCCGGGTCGACGACGAGACGGGGCCGTACCCCGGAGGCGACCAACTCCCGCTCGTGCCACACCGCCGCGTCCGTACCCACACGGCCGAGCAGCCGTACGTCCGTACAGCCCCAATGGGCCGCCCAGCAGGCCACGTTGGCGCCCGCGCCGCCCGGCACGGTGCGGATCGCGGCGGCGGTGTCGGTGCCCGGGGCGAGCGGCCCCCGGTGCCGGGCGACGACGTCCGTGACGACGTCCCCGACGACCAGGAGCGCGCCGTTCGGCTCCGTCGTCACGCCTCGGCCCAGGCCGCCGCGATCCGCCCCGCCAGCCGTACGTTGCCGCGCACGGCCGCCAGGTTGGCGGTCAGCGAGGCGCCGTCGGTGTGCTCGACCAGGTAGCCGAGCAGGAACGGGGTGACCGCCTGCCCGGTGACGCCCTCCGCCTCGCACGCGTGCAGCGCGTCGGCGAGCACACGCGCGTGCAGCGCGGGATCCAACTGCTCGTCCTCGGGCACCGGATTGGCGACGATCAGCGTCGACTCCGGGGCGTCGAGAGCGTCCTGTGCCCGCATCACGGCCGCGACCTGCTCGGGAGTCTCCAGCGTCCAGTCCACCGGGTACCCGGAGTCGGAGAGGTAGAAGCCGGGGAAGCGGTCCGTGCCGTACCCGGCGACCGCGACTCCCAGCGTCTCCAGGCGTTGCAGGGTCGCCGGCACGTCCAGGATCGACTTCACGCCCGCGCACACCACCGTGATCCGGGTGGACGCCAGCAGCCCCAGGTCGGCGGACTCGTCCTGCGTCACCGTCCACTCCCGGTGCACCCCGCCGAGCCCGCCGGTCGCGAACACCCGGATGCCCGCCCGCGCCGCCAGCAGCGCCGTCGCCGACACCGTGGTGGCCCCGCTGGCCCCCGCCGCCACCGCGAGCGGCAGGTCGCGGTGGCCCAGTTTGCGGATGCCGTCCTCGTTGGCGACCCGCTCCAACTGCTCCTTGTCCAGGCCGACATGGGGCCGCCCGTCCAGCACGGCGATCGTCGCGGGTACGGCGCCCTCCTGCCGTACCGCCGCCTCCAGCTCCAGCGCCACCTGCAGATTGCGCGGGCGCGGCAGCCCGTGCGCGATGATCGTCGACTCCAGGGCCACCACGGGTCGACGCGCGTCGATCGCCTCGCGTACTTCCTCGGACACCACCAGCACCACGCGCCTCCTGTCGTTCGGTCTTCCCTCATCCCTGGCGGGTGCCGGGCCTGGTCAAACCCTCGCGGACTGTGGGGGACACCACCAGCGGGCGACGTGGAAAAAGGGGGCCACGCGTGCGTGGCCCCCGCTTTCCGTGCCTCAGACCGGGCTCACACCCGCCAGCGTCCCGTGCGGATCGAGCACGTACTTACGGCTGGCGCCCTGGTCGAACTCGGCGTAGCCGCGCGGTGCTTCCTCCAGGGAGATGGGCGTCGCGTTGACGGCCTTGGCGATGTGCACGCGCCCGTGCAGGATCGCCATCATCAGACTCCGGTGGTACGTCATCACCGGGCACTGACCGGTCGTGAAGGTGTGGCTCTTGGCCCACCCGAGCCCGAGCCGCACCTTCAGGGTGCCGCTCTTCGCGTCCTCGTCGACCCCACCGGGGTCGGCGGTGACGTACAGCCCGGGGATGCCCAGGGCACCGCCCGCGCGCGTGACGCCCATCAGCGAGTTGAGGACCGTCGCCGGCGCCTCCGGGGCGTCCGGGCCGTGCGCCCGTGCCTCGAAGCCGACCGCGTCGACCGCGGCGTCCACCTCGGGCTCGCCGAGGATCTCGGCGATCTGCTCCCCGATGTCGCCGCGCGAGACGTCGACGGTCTCGCAGCCGAAACTCCTCGCCTGGCCCAGCCGTTCGGCGTTCAGGTCGCCGACGATGACGACCGCGGCGCCCAGCAGCTGCGCCGACGCGGCCGCCGCCAGACCGACCGGCCCCGCCCCGGCGACGTACACCGTGGACCCGACCCCGGCGCCCGCGGTGACCGCGCCGTGGAACCCGGTCGGGAAGATGTCCGACAGCATCGTCAGATCGAGCAGCTTCTCGCGTGCCTCGTCCCGGTCGGGGAACCTCAGCAGGTTGAAGTCCGCGTACGGGACCATGGCGTACTCGGCCTGACCGCCGACCCAGCCGCCCATGTCGACATAGCCGTAAGCCGCACCGGGGCGGGCCGGGTTGACGTTCAGGCAGATGCCCGTCTTGCGTTCCTTGCAGTTGCGGCACCGGCCGCAGGCGATGTTGAACGGTACGGAGACGATGTCGCCCACGTCGATGAACTCGACGTCCGGACCCCGTTCGACGACCTCTCCGGTGATCTCGTGTCCGAGGACCAGCCCCTCGGGCGCGGTCGTCCGGCCGCGCACCATGTGCTGGTCGCTGCCACAGATGTTGCTGGCGAGCACCTTCAGGATCACCCCGTGCCGGACCTTGCGGCCGACGTTGGCGGGTGCGACTCCCGGCCCGTCCTGCAGTTCAAGCGTCGGATAGTCGATGGTCCTGACCTCGACCGCTCCCGGCTTGAGATACGCGACTGCCCTGTTTCCGCTTCCACTCATGCGTGTTCGCCGTCCCTTCGGCTCCGATCCCCCGGATGCCAGTGGCTGTGCGCGCGCACGGCGGAGTCTGCTACCGGCCCGGCCTCCCGGCCACCCTTCGCGGGACATCGGAAACCGGGATCTTCCGGGAGCGGGTGAACAGCGCCAGCGCGGCCAGGGGTATCAGCAGGCAGGCGGCCGTGAGATTCAGCCAGCCGTAACTCGCCTCCGCGACCACCAGCCCGGCGACCGCCCCGCCGATGCCCGCCGAGGTGTTCATCGTGAGGTCGGACAGGCCCTGCGCGGCGGCACGCGCGGGCTGTGGCACCGAGTCCGTGAGCAGCGCGGACCCGGAGACGAGCCCCGCCGACCAGCCCAGGCCCAGCACGAACAGGCCCAGCGCGATGCGTCCGTGACTCCCACCCGCCGTACCGGCAAGAAACGCGGCACAGGCCAGCAGCCCCACCGCGAGCCCTATCCCCGCCAGCCGCCCGACCCGGTCGGACAGCCTCCCCATCAGCGGCGAGAACGCGTACATCCCCGCGATGTGCCCGCTGATCACCAGCCCGACCAGATCGATGCTCGCCCCGTGGTGCCCCAACTCGACCGGCGTCATCGCCATCACCGACACCATCGCCGTGTGCGACACGGCCACCGTCACCAGCGCCAGCCGCGCCCGCGGCGAGGCCATCACCGCCGCGAACCCGGCCCGCAACGACCGCGCGGCCGGCGACCGGTCCTCGTCCGGCGCGAGCGCCCGCGCCGTCAGCAACGGATCGGGCCGCAGCATCACGGCGACCACCACGGCGGCGACCAGAAAGATCGCACCCGCCCACAGGAAGGGCCCCGCCGCCGCGGGTATCCCGAGCCCGGAGACGCTACGGCCCGCGGGCGCGGCGATGTTGGGTCCGAGGACCGCCCCTATGGTCGTCGCCCACACGACATGGGAGATGGCCCGGGCCCGCTGCTCCGGCTCGGCCAGATCGGCGGCGGCGAACCGGGACTGCAGATTCGCCGACGAGGCAGCCCCGAACCCGGCCATGCCGCACAGCAGCAGCGGAAAGCTCCCGATGCTCGCCGCGAGCACCACGACCCCGGCTCCCAGCGCCCCGACCAGATACCCGAGGACCAGCCCCGGACGCCGCCCACGCGCCGTCATCAGCGCCGCGAACGGCATCGACAGCACCGCCGTCCCCGTCACCGTCGCCGTGGGCGCCAGCCCGGACAGCGACTCGGTCCCACTGACCTGCTTGGCCAGTACGGCGGCCAGTGCGATCCCGGTGGCGACGCCGAGGCCGCCCAGGATCTGGGTCGTGATCAGCACCCCGGACACCCGGCGCCGCAGCGCGGGCAGCCGGTCGGCCGTGACGGGCAGCGCGCCCCGCCCCTCGACGGCGGTCACGGCGCGCACCCGGTACCGCCGTCGCCGCACGCGCACGTGAAGCCGGTCCTCACCAGCACGACATCCCCCCGATTCCCGGTCCGACCGAGCCCTCAGAACAAGGGCTCGGGCAGCACCCCCTCCAGCGCCAGCAGCTTCCTCTTCGTCTCCAGGCCGCCCCCGAACCCGCCGATGCCGCCGTCGCTCTCGACGACCCGATGGCACGGCACGACGACCGGCAGCGGATTGGACCCCATCGCCACCCCCACCGCCTGGGCCGCGAGCGGTTGCCCGACCCGCCCGGCCAGATCGCCGTACCCGACGACCGAGCCGTACCGCACGCCGGACGCCAGCTCGCGCAGCACCTGCCGGTTGAAGCCGGAGATCAGGGACCAGTCGAGCGGCAGCTCGAAGTCGCGCAGATCACCGGCGAAGTAGGCCTCGAACTGACGTATCGCCTCGGCCAGCAAGGGGGAGTCGGGCGCCTCGACCGGCTCGGTGCCCAGCCGGGTCGCCAGTCGGTCGAGGGTCTTGTCGCGCACCGCGTCCGTGGCGTGGAAGACGACGTTGACCAGGCCGTCCTGTGTCGCGGCCAGCAGCAGGGGACCGATGTCGGTGCCGACCACGGTCCACACCACCCGCTGCTCGTTCTGCCCATGGCTGTCCATGCGCCCACCGTACGACCCGGCACTGACAACGCCCCGCGAGCGGCCTCAGAAGCCGTTCAGCGCGGACCGCACCACGTCCGGCTTGTTCGTGATGAGCCCGTCCACGCCGTACCCGGCGACCTTCCACGCCGTGGGCGCGTCGTCGACGGTCCAGGCGTACACCTCCATCGGACTGCCGTGCGGGCCCGTGTGCCCGTGCACGGCGGAGACGTAGCCCATGGAGATCGAGCCGTACGACGGGTTGATCAGGTCGGTGAAGGCGGCGTACGACTGCAGCGCGGACACGGCGGGTGTGCCGAGGAAGGCGGTCCTGATGGCGGGCTTCAGGTCGTGCACGATGCGGATGCTGTCCGCGCTGAAGCTCTGCACGATCAGCCGGTCGTCGAGGTGCCCCTGGTCCAGCCATCCCTCGTTGCCCAGGAGCTTGAGGGTCTGCTGCTCGATGCCGGGGTACAGCTCCGGGTTCTTGATCTCCAGGAGCAGACTCTCGTGGTTGTGCTCCACCTCACGCATGTACTGCGTGAGCGTGGGCACGCGCGTGCCTGTGAACGCGGGACCGAACCAGCTTCCCGCGTCGAGGCGCGCGATCTCGGCGGCGGTGAAGTCCTTCACCTTCCAGGGAGCTCGATCCGGGAACACCTTCTGGACGTCGGTGGTGCGCTTCAGGCTGTCGTCGTGGATGACGACGAGCTCGCCGTCCTTGGTGCGCTGGACATCGTTCTCCACCCACTGGAAGCCGAGCTGGGCCGCCTTGTCGATGGAGGCCAGGGTGTTCTCGGGCGCATAGGAGGACGCGCCCCGGTGGGCCACGACCGTGGGCCACTGGGTGGCGTCGCCGGCCCGGGCGGCGGGGGAGGGGAGCAGAAGGGCGGCGGCCCCCAGGAGCGCGGTGGTCGAGGCGGCAACTGCGCGCAGGTGCATGCGTACTCCTCGCATCGAGCGATCACATACAGCTCAAGGATGACAGCGGAACGTCACTACCCGTGGGGTACAGGATGGACACAGAATGAATGGTGTTGCCCAAGTCCGCTCACCGGTGCCGCACAACTGGGGCAGGGCCGTGTTTCTTTGCCGGAAAATCGTTCGACCATTCCGGTGGGGGTCATACTCTCTGCGTCGACCCTGACCGTTCCGGCGGTCCTGGGGCTGGGCGCGTTTCAGGAATTCCGGAATGGAACAGGACGGAAGGGCAACTGCGCATGCAGGGCACGGTCGACGGATTCAGCTACGGACTCGTCACACCGCTGGTGGCCTACCTCATGGCGTGCCTCGGCGGCGCCCTCGGCCTGCGCTGCACCACCAGATCGATGCTCGTCGCCCAGTCCTGGCGCCCCGGATGGCTCGCCCTCGGATCGGCGGCGATCGGTTCCGGCATATGGACGATGCACTTCATCGCGATGATGGGTTTCTCGGTCCGCCAGACACCGGTCCACTACGACAAGCCGATGACCTTCGCGAGCCTCGCCGTCGCCATCGTCATGGTGGGCGTCGGGATCTTCATCGTCGGCTACAGGGGAGCCCGCGGGACGGCGCTCTTCACCGGCGGCACCCTCACCGGCCTGGGCATCGCCTCGATGCACTACCTGGGCATGGCCAGCATGCGCCTCAACGGAAATCTCGAATACAACACGTTCACCGTCGCCGTGTCCGTCGTCATAGCGGTCGTCGCCGCGATCAGCGCCCTCTGGGCCGCCGGACAGGTCCGCGGGTTCCTGTGGAGCGTGGGCGCGAGCCTGGTCATGGGGCTCGCCGTCGCCGGCATGCACTACACCGGCATGGCCGCCCTCAGCGTCCACGTCCACGGCACGGCCCCGACCACCGACGGCGTGTCGGCCGCTTCCCTCCTCGCGCCCATGATGATCGGCCCCCTCGCCTTCCTCCTCCTGGCCGGCGTCGTCGTGATGTTCGACCCGCTGATGGTCATGGGGAAACCCGCCCAGGCCCCCGTCGAGCACAAGCCCGGCGTCCCGGCCGGCGCCCTCGTCCCGCACCCCCGGCGCGCCCCGGTCCGCGCCGCCCGCGAGCTCGGGCACCGCCGCTCCCGCACCCCGCAGAACCGCTGATCCGACCCCGTTGTCAGTGGTGGGTCGTACGGTTGGTTCCATGCGGCCCGTTTCCCACATCGAACGCACGGTGGCGCCTTTCGAGGTCGTCAGTTCCTACCAGCCCAGCGGCGACCAGCCGGCGGCCATCGCCGAGCTGGCCCGACGCGTCGAGGCAGGTGAGAAGGACGTCGTCCTGCTGGGCGCGACCGGCACCGGCAAGTCCGCCACCACCGCGTGGATGATCGAGAAGCTCCAGCGCCCCACCCTGGTGATGGCGCCGAACAAGACCCTGGCCGCCCAGCTGGCCAACGAGTTCCGCGAGCTCCTGCCGAACAACGCCGTCGAGTACTTCGTCTCGTACTACGACTACTACCAGCCCGAGGCCTACGTCCCGCAGTCGGACACCTACATCGAGAAGGACTCCTCGGTCAACGAGGAGGTCGAGCGCCTGCGCCACTCCGCGACCAACTCGCTGCTCACCCGCCGCGACGTCATCGTGGTCGCCTCCGTCTCCTGCATCTACGGCCTCGGTACACCGCAGGAGTACGTGGACCGCATGGTCCCCCTCAAGGTCGGCGACGAGATCGACCGCGACCAGCTGCTGCGCCGCTTCGTGGACATCCAGTACACGCGCAACGACGTGGCCTTCAGCCGCGGCACCTTCCGCGTCCGCGGCGACACCATCGAGATCTTCCCGGTCTACGAAGAGCTGGCCGTCCGCATCGAGATGTTCGGCGACGAGATCGAGGCCCTCTCCACCCTCCACCCGCTCACCGGCGAGATCATCAGCGAGGACGAGCACCTCTACGTCTTCCCGGCCTCCCACTACATCGCCGGCCCCGAGCGCATGGAGCGGGCCGTCAACGACATCGAGAAGGAACTCGCCGAGCGGCTGGCCGAGATGGAGAAGCAGGGCAAGCTCCTGGAGGCCCAGCGCCTGCGGATGCGGACCACGTACGACCTGGAGATGCTCCGCCAGATCGGCTCCTGCTCCGGCGTCGAGAACTACTCGATGCACTTCGACGGCCGCGAGCCCGGCTCCGCGCCGAACACCCTGATCGACTACTTCCCGGAAGACTTCCTGCTCGTCATCGACGAGTCGCACAACACGGTCCCGCAGATCGGTGCCATGTACGAGGGCGACGCCTCCCGCAAGCGGACCCTCGTCGACCACGGCTTCCGGCTGCCCTCCGCCCTGGACAACCGCCCCCTGAAGTGGGAGGAGTTCCAGAAGCGCATCGGACAGACGGTCTACCTCTCGGCGACCCCGGGCAAGTACGAGCTCTCGCGCGCGGACGGCGCCGTCGAGCAGATCATCCGCCCCACCGGACTCATCGACCCCGAGGTCGTCGTCAAGCCCACCGAGGGCCAGATCGACGACCTGGTGCACGAGATCCGCAAGCGCACCGAGAAGGACGAGCGGGTCCTGGTCACCACGCTCACCAAGAAGATGGCCGAGGACCTCACGGACTACTTCCTGGAACTCGGCATCCAGGTCCGCTACCTGCACAGCGACGTCGACACCCTGCGCCGCATCGAGCTGCTGCGCGAGCTGCGCTCCGGCGAGTTCGACGTCCTGGTCGGCATCAACCTCCTCCGGGAAGGCCTCGACCTCCCCGAGGTGTCCCTGGTCGCCATCCTGGACGCCGACAAGGAGGGCTTCCTGCGCTCCGGCACCTCCCTGATCCAGACCATCGGCCGCGCGGCACGCAACGTCTCCGGCCAGGTCCACATGTACGCCGACCGGATCACCCCGGCGATGGAGAAGGCCATCGAGGAGACGAACCGCCGCCGGGAGAAGCAGGTCGCGTACAACACGGAGCGCGGCATCGATCCCCAGCCGCTCCGCAAGAAGATCAACGACATCGTCGCGCAGATCGCCCGCGAGGACGTCGACACGGAGCAGCTGCTCGGCTCGGGTTACCGCAAGGCCAAGGACGGCAAGGGCGCCAAGACCCCCGTGCCCGCGCTCGGCGGCAAGGCCGCGAAGAGCGCCAAGTCCGCCAAGGGCAAGGCCCAGGACACGGTGCCGACCGACCGTCCCGCGGCCGAACTCGCCGAGCAGATCGAGGAGATGACGGCACGCATGCGTGCCGCCGCCGCCGACCTGCAGTTCGAGGTCGCGGCCCGGCTGCGCGACGAGGTCCACGAGATGAAGAAGGAACTGCGCCAGATGAAGGAGGGCGGCCTGGCCTGACCGCCCGCGTGGACCGCCCGACCTCGGGGTACGCGCTCTGTGTTGCAAGACCGACACAAAGTCCGATGCGGGGTTCGGCACTGTCAGTGGCGCTGCGTAGGGTTCTGGACATCCGCGGATTCCGCGGCAACAGGGGACAGTTCGAGAGGGGAACAGCCGTGACGGTCAACATGACCAAGGGTCAGGCCATCAGTCTGCAGAAGAACGACGGGTCGGGCCTGACCGCGGTGCGCATGGGCCTCGGCTGGCAGGCGGCACCCCGGCGCGGCCTGTTCGGCTCGCGCACCCGGGAGATCGACCTCGACGCGTCCGCCGTGCTCTTCGCGGACAAGCAGCCCGTCGACGTCGTGTTCTTCCGCCACCTGGTCAGCGACGACGGCTCCGTGCGCCACACCGGTGACAACCTCGTCGGCGGTGTCGGCCAGGGCGGGGACGACGAGGCGATCCTCGTCGACCTCGCGCGCGTGCCGGTCCACATCGACCAGATCGTCTTCACCGTGAACTCCTTCACGGGCCAGACCTTCCAGGAGGTGCAGAACGCGTTCTGCCGCCTGGTCGACGAGACCAACGGCCAGGAGCTGGCCCGCTACACGCTGGCGGGCGGCGGCCAGTACACCGCCCAGATCATGGCGAAGGTGCACCGCACCGGCTCGGGCTGGACGCTGACGGCCCTCGGCACACCGACCAACGGCCGTACCTTCCAGGACCTGATGCCGGCGATCCTGCCGCACCTGTAGGACGGCCCGGCGCACACGACACGACACGGCTGAGCAGGGGGACGAGAGCGATGGCAGCCGAGCTGGTGCGAGGGCAGAACCACCCGCTCTCCCAAGTGCGCCTGGAGATCCGGGTCGCGGCAGGCCAGCCGGTCGTGGCCGCCGCCACGCTCGGCGACGAGCACGGCAGGATCCACGGCGTCGAGTGGGTGGCCCACCCGGGCACGCCCACCCTGCCCGGCCTGGAGGTCTCCAAGCAGGCGGCCGCCGAACACCGCCTCGCGGTCGACCTGGGCGCCATGCCGGAGATCGTGCACCGCGTCAGCGTCCTCCTCGCCCTGCCCCTCGGCGGCGACGGCCCCGCCCGCTTCGGCGCCGTGGCCGCGCCCTTCATAGCGGTCACCGGCCTCGACGGCACCGAGGTCGCCAGCTACACGATCACCGGCCTGGACGCCGAATCCGCCGTGGTCGCCCTGGAGTTGTACCGCAGGCAGGGCGCCTGGAAGGTACGCGCCGTAGGCCAGGGCTACGCCGGCGGCCTCGCCGAACTCCTCACCGACCAGGGCCTGCCCCAGGCCGCGCACCTCGCGGCCGGCATCAACGAAGCGGTGGCCCACGGCCTCGCCCGCTCCGTGGCAGCACCCCCACCCCGCACCCCGGACGGCGACCGCACCCGCCAGACGGCCACCCCTGCCCTCGGCCCGGAGGGGAGTGGGCCTACGGCACAGGGCGCACCCGGAGCCGTAGCGCCGCAGCCGACGTCTCCGTACGGGACGCAGGGCACCCCGGGAGCCGTAGCGCCGCAGTCCGGATTCCCCGGTTCCGCCGCGCCCGCGGACCCCGCCGCCCAGCCCGCGCCCCCCACTACCGGTGGGCCGATCGACTACAGCCACCCGCGTCGGCAGACCGGGGCGCCCCCGTCGCCCGCGCCGACCGCGCCCCCGGCTCCGCCCGGGCAGCCCGCGCGGCCCGTTGCCGGGGACGCGACCGGGTGGTCGATGGAGGAGCGGCTGTACAACCAGGTGTGGGGGATGTTCGAGGACCTGGCGCGCACGATGGCCGCGTACCGCAGCGCGGTTGACTTCGCGGACTCGCGCATGGAGAAGGAGCTCGACCAGGCCCTGTCCGACCCGCGCAGCCGGATCGGCGGTCAGGGGGACGCGGCCCGCGAGGCGGCGCAGGCCAAGCACGCCCAACTCGTCGACCAGGCGCGGGCGGCCCTCGACCGGGACCTCGCCCAGCTGGCCGCCGAGTCCGAGGTGGTCGAGCCCGCGCTCCCGCCCGCGTTCGCCGGCTGGGACAACCCCGTCTGGCACGGCTACCGCGCCCCGATGGAGATCCCGATGGCCGTGCGCCTCGGCGATCTCCACCTCCCGGAGAGCCCCGAGCTGCGCGTCCCGATGCTGGTCCGGCTGCCGCTGGAGCGCGGCCTGTGGATCGACAGCGGTGGCGCGGAGTCCCTCGACGGCTCGTTCACCGACTCGCCCGAGCTGCGGCGCCTCGCGCTGGACACGGCCGTGGCGCACGCGGCCCGGCTGCTCGCCGTCTATCCGGCGGGCGAGTTCGCCGTGCACGTCATCGACCCGGCCGGGTCGGCTGCGCAGGCGCTGGTCCCGCTGGTGCACACCGGCGTGCTCGCGGCGCCGCCCGCCGTGGGCGCCGCCGGGGTGACCGACGTACTGACCCGGCTCACCCAGCGGGTGGACCTGGTGCAGATGGCGGTGCGCGGCGGCGCCGCCGACTCGCTGCCGCCCGGCCTCGACACGGCCGAGCAACTGCTGATCGTCAACGACTTCCCGCACGGCTTCGACGACCGCGCCGTGACCCAGTTGCGCTATCTCGCCGACGAGGGCCCGAGCGTCGGCGTCCATCTGATGATGGTCGCGGACCGTGAGGACGCCGCGGGCTACGGCCCGTTGCTCGACCCCCTCTGGCGTTCGCTGATGCGACTCACCCCGCTGCCCGACGACCACCTGGCCGACCCGTGGGTCGGACACGCCTGGACGTACGAGCCCTCGCTCGTGCCGCCCGGCAGCCAGGTGCTGCGGCAGGTGCTGACAGAGGTCGCGACGGCCCGCACCAAGCTCAGGTAAAGAGCCCCCACCTGCGCTTTTGTCCTTTCTTTGGTAATCGCTTTACCTTTCCTTGGTGGTTGGGGTAGGCTTTTCCGTACGGAGGGGAGTACTCCCTATCTGCTGCGGCGTACCCGTCAATACGGATCAGGCCAGATCCCGGGGCGTCGGCCCTGGACACCCGTCCAAGGTGGAAGAGACCTCCGGTAGCGACGACGCTGACCATTTGCCGTTAATACCGCCGGAGGAGCAGTAGTGGACGTTTCCGTGACCCTGTGGGTCCTGACCATCGTGGGGCTGGCGGCCCTGATCGCGGTCGACTTCTTCATCGGCCGCAAGCCGCATGACGTGTCGATCAAGGAAGCCGGGATCTGGACGATCGTCTGGATCGCCCTCGCCGGACTCTTCGGACTCGGTCTGCTCCTCTTCGGGGGCGGCCAGGCGGGCGGCGAGTTCTTCGCCGGCTTCATCACCGAGAAGTCGCTGAGCGTCGACAACCTCTTCGTCTTCGTCCTGATCATGGCGAAGTTCGCCGTGCCCTCGCAGTACCAGCAGCGGGTGCTGCTCGTCGGCGTCCTCATAGCCCTGGTCCTGCGGGCCATCTTCATCGCGGCCGGCGCGGCCATCCTCGCCAGCTTCGCGTGGGTCTTCTACATCTTCGGCGCCTTCCTCATCTGGACCGCCTGGAAGCTCATCCAGGAGGCCCGCGCCGACGAGGAGGAAGAGGAGTTCGAGGAGAACAAGCTGCTCAAGGCCGCCGAGCGCCGCTTCGGCGTGGCCGACCGGTACCACGGCACCAAGCTGTGGATCCGGGAGAACGGCAAGCGGATCATGACCCCGATGCTGGTCGTGATGCTCGCCATCGGTACGACGGACGTGCTCTTCGCCCTCGACTCCATCCCCGCGATCTTCGGCCTGACCCAGGACCCGTACATCGTGTTCACGGCCAACGCCTTCGCGCTGATGGGCCTCAGGCAGCTGTACTTCCTCATCGGCGGCCTGCTCAAGAAGCTGGTCCACCTCAGCTACGGCCTGTCGGTCATCCTCGGCTTCATCGGCGTCAAGCTCGTGCTGCACGCACTGCACGAGTCCGGCGTCCATGTCCCGGAGATCTCCATCCCGGTCTCCCTGGGCGTGATCTGCGCGGTCCTGATCGTCACCACGATCACCAGCCTGATGGCCAACAAGAAGACGGCGGCGGCCGAGGCGGCGCAGTCCGGGACCGAAGGCGCCCCGAAGGACAGCATCGACGCCTGACCACGTCCGACGTAGGAGAAACGATCACCGGGAGCACCGCACGATGAATTGCCGACCACTGCTCCCGGTGCTTCGTTGGATACCGAGCGCGACCGGTCCGGGAGCGCCACGGCCGGGTGGAGGTATCCATGGACGTATCGAAGAAGTTCGTGCAGATCGTCGACTTCGAGACCGACCGCTTCGACGAGATGCAGGCGGTGGCCGAGGAGGCGGACAAGCGGATCGCCGGCCGGCCCGGCGGTCCGACGCACCGCCTCGTCCTGCGGGACCGGAGCAATCCCGGCCATGTCCTCGTCGTGATCGAGTTCGACTCGTACGAGGACGCCATGCGCAACAGCCAGGATCCGGAGACCGGCAAAATGGCCGAGCGGATGGCCGCGCTGTGTACCAGGCCGCCGTCGTTCACCGACTGCGACGTACTGGACGTGACCGAGTTCAAGTAGTGCCGGACGGGCTCCGCACCGCCGGAATGCGGGGCCCGTGCGCCTCTGCGAGGATCGCTTCATGATCACTCGGCTCAGGTCGCTCACCACCCGGTGGACGACCCTCGTACCGGTGCTCGCGGCCGTCCTGCTGATCTTCACGTGGGGGCGCAAGGATCTGCCCGCCGTGGTCGTCGCCCTGGTGACCGTGGTCCTCGCCGGTGCCGTGCTGGCCGCGGTGCACCACGCCGAGGTGATCGCCCATCGCGTCGGAGAACCCTTCGGCTCCCTGGTCCTCGCCGTCGCCGTGACGATCATCGAGGTCGCCCTGATCGTCACCCTGATGGCCGACGGCGGCGACAAGAGCTCGACCCTCGCCAGGGACACCGTCTTCGCGGCCGTCATGATCACCTGCAACGGCATCGTCGGCCTGGTCCTCATCGTCGCCTCGCTGCGCCACGGCACGGCGGTCTTCAACCCCGAGGGCACCGGCGCCGCCCTCGCCACCGTGGCGACCCTGGCCACGCTCAGCCTGGTGCTGCCGACCTTCACCACCAGCAAGCCGGGCCCGGAGTTCTCCGGCGCCCAGCTCACCTTCGCCGCGCTCTCCTCACTCGCCCTGTACGGCCTCTTCGTGGCCACGCAGACCGTGCGGCACCGCGACTACTTCCTGCCGGTCTCCCACCAGGGCGAGACGATCACCAAGGACCTCCACGCGGACGCGCCCTCCGCCCGCACCGCCCTGATCAGCCTGGGCCTGCTGGGCCTCGCCCTGATCGGCGTGGTCGGACTGGCCAAGGGCGTCTCGCCGACCATCGAGTCCGGCGTCGAGGCGGCCGGACTGCACCACGCCGTCGTCGGTGTGATCATCGCGCTGCTCGTACTGCTCCCCGAGACCATCGCCGCCCTGCGCTCCGCCCGCCGCGACCGGGTGCAGACCAGCCTCAACCTCGCGCTCGGCTCGGCGATGGCCAGCATCGGCCTCACCATCCCCGCCGTCGCCCTCGCGTCCATCTGGCTCTCCGGGCCGCTCGTCCTCGGCCTCGGCTCCACACACATGGTGCTGCTCGCCCTGACGGTTGTGGTGAGTTCGCTGACGGTGGTGCCGGGGCGGGCGACACCGCTCCAGGGCGGAGTCCATCTGGTGCTGTTCGCGGCCTACTTGGAGCTGGCGATCAATCCGTAGCGCGAGGCGTCCCGCCCGCCGCGTGTGCGGTTCCGCAAGGCGAGAATTTCCGTGAGGCGAGGATGTCCGTGAGGCGCGGGGGCTCGGGCGGGACGTAAACGCTTGCGCAAACGTTTACGTCCCTCTGCCGCCTGCCGCGCACGCCCTCACCCGGCGACCGGCTCCACCGCCACCACCTCCACCGGCCGGGTCTCCGGCAGCAGCGCGAAGCAGCCCAGGCTGAACAGGGCGACCCCCGTCAGATAGGCGCCCACACCCCAGGGGACGCGCCCGCTGTGCTCGGCGAGCGCCGTCGCCACGATCGGGGTGAGCGCGCCGCCGAGGACCCCGCCGAGGTTGTAGCCGACAGCGGCGCCCGTGCAGCGCACCCGCGGCTCGTACAGCTCGGGCAGATACGCGCCGAGCACGGCGAACATCGTCACGAACGCGAGCAGCGCCCCCAGGAACCCGAGGAACATCAGCAGCGGCTCACCCGTGGCGAGCAGCGCGACCATCGGGAACATCCACAGCGCGGCGCCCGTGCACCCCAGCAGGCACAGCGGACGGCGCCCGTAGCGGTCGCTCAGCAGCGCCACCAGCGGGGTGAGCGAGCCCTTCACCAGCACGGCGGCCATGATGCAGGCCAGCATGACGGTACGGCTCACCCCGAGCCGCTCCGTGCCGTAGGCGAGGGACCACGTCGTGACCGCGTAGAAGATGGCGTACCCCACGGACAGTGCCCCGGCGGTCAGCAGTACCAACCGCCAGTGTCCGCGCACCACTTCGGCGAGCGGCACGCGCGCGTGGTCGTCGATTTCGAGGAACCTGGGGCTCTCGGCGAGCGACGACCGCAGCCACAGCCCGCCCAGGGCCAGCACCCCGGCCACCCAGAACGGCACCCGCCAGCCCCACCGCGCGAACTGCGCGTCCGTCAGGGTCGCCGACAGCGCCAGCATCACGCCGTTGGCCAGCAGGAACCCCACCGCGGGTCCGGCCTGCGGAAAGCTCGACCACAGCCCGCGCCGCCCGGCAGGCGCGTGCTCGGCGGTCAGCAGCACCGCCCCGCCCCACTCCCCGCCGAGTCCAAGACCCTGCAGAAAACGCAGCACCAGGAGGAGCACGGGAGCGGCCACCCCGATCGAGCCGTACGACGGTACGCAGCCGACCGCGACCGTCGAGGCTCCCGTCAGCAGCAAGGACGCGACGAGGACCGGCCGTCGCCCACGCCGGTCCCCGAAGTGCCCGAACAGGATCGAGCCCAGCGGTCGCGCCACGAAGCCCACCCCGAACGTCCCGAAGGCGGCCAGCGTCCCCGCCACCGGCGAGAACGTCGGGAAGAACAGAGGGCCGAGAACCAGGGCCGCCGCCGTGCCGTACACAAAGAAGTCGTAGAACTCGATCGCGGTCCCGGCGAGCGAGGCGGCCGCGAGGCGCAGCATGGACGGAGGGCTTACGGTGCGTGCATCGTGCATGCCGCGTCAACTACCCACAGTGAGCGACGGTTACGGGGCGCGCGGTGGTGCGGAGGTGGCGTGATAGACCGGGTCCGAGCAGTGCCGTCGACCGGCGGTCCTGCCTCGAACGACATGTCCGAACGGACCGGAGGAACCGTGCCCCGCACCCTGGCCAACGCCCCGATCATGATCCTCAACGGCCCCAACCTGAATCTCTTGGGCCAGCGCCAGCCGGAGATCTACGGCTCCGACACGCTCGCCGACGTCGAGGCCCTGTGCGTCAAGGCGGCGGCCGGGCACGGCGGCACGGTGGACTTCCGGCAGTCCAACCACGAGGGCGAACTGGTCGACTGGATCCACGAGGCACGCCTGAACCACTGCGGCATCGTGATCAATCCGGCCGCCTACTCGCACACCTCGGTCGCGATCCTGGACGCCCTCAACACCTGTGACGGGCTGCCGGTGGTGGAGGTCCACATCTCCAACATCCACCAGCGCGAGGCCTTCCGGCACCACTCGTACGTCTCGCTGCGCGCCGACGGTGTCATCGCGGGGTGCGGTGTGCAGGGGTACGTGTTCGGCGTGGAGCGGGTCGCCGCGCTGGCGGGGGCGGGGAAGGCCGACGCGTAAGCACCGGCCTCCAGGAATACGCCCCTTACAGACCACCCGTTACACAAGGCCGCTGCTACAGCCGGCCCGCCTCCACGATCCGTCGCAGGAAGCGCTGAGTGCGCTCCTGCTGCGGGTCGCCGAAGATCTGCTGGGCGGTACCGCGCTCCAAGACCACGCCTCCGTCCAGGAAGCACACCTGGTCGGCGACGTCCCGGGCGAAGCCCATCTCGTGCGTGGCCAGCACCATGGTCATGCCCTCGTCCTTCAAGTCCCGCACCACGGCGAGCACTTCACCGACCAGCTCGGGGTCGAGCGCGGCGGTGATCTCGTCGAAGAGCAGCAGCCGCGGACGTACGGCCAGGGCGCGCACGATCGCCACCCGCTGCTGCTGACCACCGCTCAGCCGGTCCGGGTAGGCGCCCGCCTTGTCCCCGAGCCCGAGCCGCTCCAGCAGCTCACGCGCGTGTGCCTCGGCCTCCGCGCGGGACACGCCGTGCACCCGGCGCGGGGCCAGGGTGATGTTCTCCAGGACGGTCATGTGCGGAAACAGGTTGTAGGCCTGGAACACCACGCCGATACGGCGCCGTATCGCGTCCGGGTCGACGCGCGGGTCGGTGATCTCCTCGCCGTCCAGCCAGATCGCGCCGTCGTCGATGTCCTCCAGGAGGTTCGCGCACCGCAGCAGCGTCGACTTGCCGGAACCGGACGCGCCGATCAGCGCGGTCACCGTGTGCTGAGGGACCTCCAGGTCGACGTCCCGCAGGACGACCGACGTACCGAAGGTCTTGCGGACGGACTCCATGCGCAGCACGGGTGAGGTGGTGTCGGTGCTCATGTCGTGCCTCCCTGGGCGCGCTGCTTGTCCATCCGCGCGGTCACCCAGTCCGTGAAGCGGGTCATCGGGATGGTCAGCGCCACGAAGACCAGCCCCGCGACGATGTACGGCGTGTAGTTCAGGGCGCGCTGCGCGATGATGTCGGACGCCCGTACGGCGTCGATGGCGCCGCCGATCGACACGAGCCCGGTGTCCTTCTGGAGGGACACGAGATCGTTCAACAAGGGCGGCACCTGCCGGCGTACGGCCTGGGGGAGCACCACGTGCCGCAGCGCCTGCCGGTTGCTCAGGCCCAGCGAGCGGGCCGCGGCGCGCTGCGAGGGGTGCACGGACTCGATGCCCGCGCGGAACACCTCGGCGACGTACGCCGAGTACGTGAGCGTCAGCGCCGCACCGCCCAGCCACACGGGGTCGACGGTCACGCCCTGGAGGCGCAGAGCGGGCACTCCGAAGACCACGATCATCAGGTTGATGATCAGCGGCAGCCCCCGGAAGAAGTCCGTGTACGCCGCCGCCAGCACCCGCAGGGGGAAGAACACCGGCCCGCGCAGGGTGCGCGCGATGGCGATCAGCATGCCCAGGACGAGCACCAGGACGCCGCAGATCAGCAGCAGCCGGACGTTGAGCCACAGTCCTTCGAGGACCTTGGGGAACGCCTCGCGCGCGTAGTGCCCGTCGAAGAAGGTCTCCTTGGTGCGCTCCCAGCCCGGCGCGCTGACCACGACCACGTACAGGACGACGGCCGTGACCAGGGTCGACACCGCGGCGATCGCGGTCGCGCGACGGGCACGCGTGCGCTTGTGCCGCTCGCGGTCCAGGCGCCGCTGCGAGGGGACGTACGCGTCGCCCCCGCCTGGCATGTCGCCCTTGTCGTCCGCGGCCTCCTGGCCCGACTCGCCCTTCACCACGGTCACTTGAGGACCGGGGCGTCGACGGCGTCGGAGAGCCACTGCTTCTCCAGCGCGGCCAGCGTGCCGTCCTTGCGGAGCGCGTCCACGGCCGACGACACGCACGACGTGAGGTCGCTGCCCTTGTCGAGGACGAGCCCGAACTGCTCGGG
Source organism: Streptomyces sp. NRRL F-525 (assembly GCF_000716605.1). Taxonomy (GTDB): domain Bacteria; phylum Actinomycetota; class Actinomycetes; order Streptomycetales; family Streptomycetaceae; genus Streptomyces. The sequence goes on from NZ_JNXE01000018.1 coordinate 28,401, forward strand.
CGTGCCGCCCTGGTTCTCGAACTGGCCGACGATCTTGGCGTTGGTCACCTCGGCCGAGGTGATGTAGAAGGCGGTCGGCAGGTCGACGACGATCGCGTCCACCTGGCCGTTCTTGAGCGCGGAGACGGCCTGGTCGTTCTTGGAGAACGCGGCCTCCTGCTGCGTCGGCTTCACCACGTCGCTGATGTAGTTCAGGCTCGTGGTGCCGACCTGGGCGCCCAGCTTGAGGCCCTTCAGGCCCGCGATGGTCGTCGCCTTGGCGGCCTTGCTGCCCTTGAGCGCGATGACGGCCTGCCGCACGTCGTAGTAGCCGGACGAGAAGTCGACGGCCTTCTTGCGCTCGGTGCTGATCGACACCTGGTTGATGTCGAAGTCGAAGGTCTTCACGCCGGGCGCGAACGCCTTGTTGAAGGGGACGCTCTGCCAGACGACGGCGCTCTTGTCGTAGCCGAGCTGCTTCGCCACGGCGTAGGCGACCGCCGACTCGAAGCCCTTGCCGTTGGCGGGCTTGTCGTCCTCGAACCACGGCTCGTACGCCGGCTCGTCCGTTGCGATCGTCAGCTTGCCGGAGGTCTGGGTGGCCAACTTGCCCTTGGCACAGGTGGTCGCGGTCGAACCCGAGGCCTGGTCCGAGGCCTTGTCCTCCGGCTGGGGAGCACAGCCGACGGCGGTGGCGAGCAGGGCTATGGTCGCGGCGGATATCGCGCGTCGCAGTACGCGAGGGGCAAGGTGCATGGCGGGAGAGTGACAGTCAGACGTCCTGATTGTCCAGGTCACAGCCCCGAATGTCCGCATAGTGGGAACACTTGTTGCGCTCTTGTGAACAGCGCCTGTGGAGCCGCCGATTCCGACCCGCTCGCCGGGGCCGCCGGTCTAGGGCGGGGGAATGACGGACCGGCGGCCCATCCGCGCAGGAGCCGTCGTCCTGAGCGGGGCTGCTTCCAGTTGACCGCGCAACCACGTGTGTTGGGAGCGCGCGTGGGACACCGGCGCGTGCGAAGGATTCACACGGGGCGCGCACGCACCGGTTCACGCCGGACGGTGACCACTCCGGCCGATCCTCACCACCCGCGCGCGTGCCACTCCGGCAGGTGCGGACGCTCGGCGCCCAGCGTCGTGTCGTTGCCGTGTCCCGGGTAGACCCAGGTCTCGTCCGGGAGCGTGCCGAAGATCTTCGTCTCGACGTCGTGGATCAGGCTCGCGAACGCCGCCGGATCCTTCCAGGTGTTGCCCACGCCGCCGGGGAACAGACAGTCCCCGGTGAACACATGAGGGTGCCCGTGCGGGTCGTCGTAGACAAGCGCGATCGAACCCGGCGTATGGCCCACGAGGTGACGCGCCGTCAACTCGACCTGGCCCACCCGGATCGTGTCGCCGTCGTCGACCAGGACGTCGGTCGGCACGGGGATGCCGTCGGCGTCCTCGCGGCCCGCGTGCGTACGCGCGTGCGTGGCCGTCACGACCTCGGCGAGCGCCTGCCAGTGGTCGCCGTGCTGGTGGGTGGTGACGACGGACGCGATGCCGTCCTCGCCGATCGTGCCGAGCAGGGTCTCCGCGTCGTTGGCCGCGTCGATCAGCAACTGCTCGTCCGTGGCCCGGCAGCGCAGCAGATAGGCGTTGTTGTTCATGGGCCCGACCGCGATCTTGGTGATCATCAGGTCCGTGAGCTCGTGCACATCCGCCGGTCCACCGACCGTGACCTCGCCGCTGTACGTCATGGCGGTCAGCCTAGTGGGTTCCCGAAGACGTTCCGAAGGGACCGGCGCGCTCCGGTGCCCGGGCGCGGGAGCGTGATGTCGTGCCCGCCGTGGCGACGGAAGTCGATCATTCGCCCATGAGACCCGAAGTGCGCGCGTTCGTCGCCGACGGCCCGCTCCCCGGCTGGGACGCGAGCGAGGAGGAGATCGACAGGCGGGCCCGCCGGCTCGACGCGATCCCGAAGCCGGTCACGGGAGAGGAGACCCGGGCGCTCGTCCTCTGCTTCGGCCCGGACGACTGCTACGGCGTCGCCTGGACGCTCCTCCACCTCATCGAGACCGGCCCGAACCCCGTGCTCACCAGCCAACCCGCACCCACTGCCGACGAGTGGCACCGGAGGCTCTACGACCGCGCCCTGGGCCTATAGCGGGGGAAGTGCCGGCAAGGAGTCCCCGTCGACCGCCAGGGCCGCCCCGTCACGGCGCCCGCAGAGCCAGCCGAGCAGATCAGCCGGGCGGCCGGTGACGGTGACTTCGGGCTTGTCGGACGCCCGGCCCGTGCTCCACGCGTGCGTGCCGTCGGTGAGCTGCGTCGACGGCACATCGGGGTGTCCGGTGAACCGCTCGACCAGGAAGTCGATCTCCCGCCGCGTGAACTCCTCGGGCAGATCCTCCAGTTCGTACCCGATCCCCAGGTCCACGTGGTGCAGCTCGACCTCGACCCAGCGCCGGAACGGCACCCGGGAGGCGCTGTCGACGACCCCGTTGCGCAGTTCCACGGTGCGTGACCAGTCCGCGGGAGCGGCACCCGCGTCCTGGAAACGGGCCCCGCTCTCGCGCACGTCGGCGAGCTGGACGTCGAGGGGGCGCGGGGCGTCCCGCTCGATGTCGGCGTCGCGCATGCTCGCCGTGGCGTACATGGGACGCCCCTCCAGGACGTTCACGAGGGCGTCCGCGTTCCGGGCGATATGGGCGAGGACGTGGCCGCGGCTCCAGCCGGGAAGCCGTGACGGCTCGGCCACAGAGGCGTTGTCCAGTTCGGCGGCTGCGGTGAGCACCCGCTCGGTCGCATCACGTACAGAGGCCAGGTCATGAGCGTGATCAATCATGCTGCTGACCCTAGTCCCGCCACACCTTTGGGTGAAGGTGGTGAAGCAGTGCCGTAAATCGAATGCACGTGCTATATCGTCGGGTGCGGCGTCGGGCATGCTGGAAGGCCGGAGGTTGTTATGCCTCGGCCGGGATTCCGACCGGCGTTGTCAGTGGCTCCCCCTAGTCTGAGAACGACGGGGGCCCCGCCCCTGTCACTTCTCTCAAGAAAGGTGCGGACCGGCGTGGCCGACCGTCTCATCGTCCGTGGCGCGCGCGAGCACAATCTGAAGAATGTCTCGCTCGACCTTCCACGCGACTCGCTCATCGTTTTCACGGGCCTGTCCGGGTCGGGCAAGTCCTCCCTGGCCTTCGACACGATCTTCGCCGAGGGCCAGCGGCGCTACGTGGAATCGCTCTCCTCGTACGCCCGCCAGTTCCTCGGCCAGATGGACAAGCCGGACGTCGACTTCATCGAGGGTCTGTCCCCGGCCGTCTCCATCGACCAGAAGTCGACCTCGCGCAACCCGCGCTCGACGGTCGGCACCATCACCGAGGTCTACGACTACCTGCGCCTGCTCTTCGCGCGCATCGGCAAGCCGCACTGCCCCGAGTGCGGTCGGCCCATCTCGCGCCAGTCGCCGCAGGCCGTCGTCGACAAGGTCCTGGCGCTGCCCGAGGGAAGCCGCTTCCAGGTCCTGTCGCCGCTGGTGCGCGAGCGCAAGGGTGAGTTCGTCGACCTGTTCGCGGACCTCCAGACCAAGGGCTACAGCCGCGCGCGCGTGGACGGCGAGACCATCCAGCTCTCCGAGCCGCCCACCCTGAAGAAGCAGGAGAAGCACACCATCGAGGTGGTCATCGACCGCCTCACGGTGAAGGACTCCGCCAAGCGCCGCCTCACCGACTCCGTGGAGACCGCCCTCGGTCTGTCCGGCGGCATGGTCGTGCTCGACTTCGTCGACCTCCCCGAGGACGACCCCGAGCGCGAGCGCATGTACTCGGAGCACCTGTACTGCCCGTACGACGACCTGTCCTTCGAGGAGCTGGAGCCCCGCTCCTTCTCCTTCAACTCGCCCTTCGGCGCCTGCCCCGAGTGCTCCGGCATCGGCACGCGCATGGAGGTCGACGCCGAGCTGATCGTCCCGGACGAGGACAAGTCCCTGGACGAGGGCGCCATCCACCCGTGGTCGCACGGCCACACCAAGGACTACTTCAGCCGCCTCATCGGCGCCCTCGCCGACGCCCTGGGCTTCCGCACCGACATCCCCTTCGCGGGCCTCCCGCAGCGCGCCAAGAAGGCCCTGCTGTACGGCCACAAGACGCAGATCGAGGTGCGGTACCGGAACAGGTACGGCCGCGAGCGGGTCTACACGACGCCCTTCGAAGGCGCCGTCCCCTTCGTGAAGCGGCGGCACGGCGAGGCGGAGAGCGACGCCAGCCGCGAGCGCTTCGAGGGCTACATGCGCGAGGTGCCCTGTCCCACCTGTCACGGCACGCGTCTGAAGCCCGTCGTCCTCGCGGTCACGATCATGGACAAGTCGATCGCCGAGATCTCCGGGATGTCGATCAGCGACTGCGCGGAGTTCCTCGGCGGGATGAAGCTCGACGCCCGCGACAAGAAGATCGCCGAGCGCGTGCTGAAGGAGTGCAACGAGAGGCTGCGCTTCCTGGTCGACGTAGGCCTCGACTACCTCTCGCTGAACCGCGCGGCCGGCACCCTCTCCGGCGGCGAGGCCCAGCGCATCCGCCTGGCCACCCAGATCGGCTCCGGACTCGTAGGCGTCCTGTACGTCCTGGACGAGCCGTCCATCGGCCTGCACCAGCGCGACAACCACCGGCTGATCGAGACCCTGGTCCGGCTCCGCGACATGGGCAACACGCTCATCGTCGTCGAGCACGACGAGGACACCATCAAGGTCGCCGACTGGATCGTCGACATCGGCCCCGGCGCGGGCGAGCACGGCGGCAAGGTCGTGCACAGCGGCTCCCTGAAGGAACTGCTCGCCAACGAGGAGTCGATGACCGGGCAGTACCTGTCCGGCAAGAAGGCCATCCCGCTGCCCGAGATCCGGCGCCCGCTCGACCCCTCCCGCCGGCTCACGGTGCACGGCGCCCGGGAGAACAACCTCCAGGACATCGACGTCTCGTTCCCCCTGGGCGTGTTCACCGCGGTCACCGGCGTCTCCGGCTCCGGCAAGTCGACCCTGGTCAACGACATCCTGTACACGCACCTGGCCCGCGAGCTGAACGGCGCGAGGAACGTGCCGGGTCGGCACACGCGCGTGGACGGCGACGACCTCGTGGACAAGGTCGTGCACGTCGACCAGTCGCCCATCGGCCGCACCCCGCGGTCGAACCCGGCGACGTACACCGGAGTCTTCGACCACGTCCGCAAGCTGTTCGCGGAGACGACCGAGGCGAAGGTGCGGGGCTATCTGCCCGGCCGCTTCTCCTTCAACGTCAAGGGCGGCCGCTGCGAGAACTGCGCGGGCGACGGCACCATCAAGATCGAGATGAACTTCCTGCCGGACGTGTACGTCCCGTGCGAGGTGTGCCACGGCGCCCGCTACAACCGGGAGACGCTGGACGTCCACTACAAGGGCAAGTCCATCGCCGACGTCCTGAACATGCCGATCGAGGAGGCCACGGAGTTCTTCGAGGCGGTCCCCGGGATCGCCCGCCACCTCAACACCCTCAAGGACGTCGGCCTCGGCTACGTCCGGCTCGGCCAGTCCGCGACCACCCTGTCCGGCGGTGAGGCCCAGCGCGTCAAGCTCGCCAGCGAGCTCCAGCGCCGCTCCACCGGCCGTACGGTCTACGTCCTGGACGAGCCGACCACCGGCCTGCACTTCGAGGACATCAGCAAGCTCCTCACGGTGCTCGGCGGCCTGGTCGACAAGGGCAACACGGTCATCGTCATCGAGCACAACCTCGACGTGATCAAGGTCGCCGACTGGGTCGTCGACATGGGCCCCGAGGGTGGCGCGGGCGGCGGTCTGGTCATCGCCGAGGGCACACCGGAGCAGGTGGCCGCGGTCTCGACCAGCCACACCGGCAAGTTCCTCCGCGAGATCCTCGACGCCGACCGGATCAGCGACGGCGCCCCGGTGAAGGCCCCGCGCAAGACGGCCGCCAAGAAGACCGCGGCGGTCCCGGCGAAGAAGGCAGCGCCCGCTAAGAAGGCCACGCCCGCGAAGAAGACGACGCGGGCCCGCAAGGCCTGACCGGCGGCGAGCACGCGCGTGTGGCGCCCTGCGGGAACCTCCTCGCAGGGCGCCACACGCGCTCAACAGCCCCTACAGACCGCCCAGTTCAGAGGCGTACGGCGGTTCCGCCCCCGCCCGTGAACACGTGATCGCCGCAGCCCGCGCCGCGAACTTCAGCAGCTGGGTCCAGCCGTCGCGGCCCAGGACGGCCATCCCCTCCGCGGACAGCGCGTTCCGGGTGGACAGGCCGTGCAGCAGCGCCGCGTTGACGGTGTCGCCGGCGCCGATCGTGTCCACGACGTCGACCTTCTCGCCCGGAATCGGGTACACGGTGCCGTCCTGGGTGTACGCGGCGAGGCCGTCGCCACCATGGGTGATCACGACCGCCGAGGGACCGGCGTCCAGCCACTCGCGCGGGGTGCCGCCCAGCCACAGCGCGTCCTCCTCGGACACCTTGAGGAGGGAGACGTACGGCAGCCAGCTCTTGAAGCGCGCCCGGTAGGCGTCCGCGTCGGGGATCAGGCCCGCCCGGATGTTCGGGTCGAGCAGCGTGAACACGCCCTGCCCGAACGCGGTCCGCAGCAGTTCCTCGTAGGCGGTCGCGCCCGGCTCCAGGACGAGCGAACAGGTGCCGAAGGACACGGCCTCGGTCTCGGCGGGCAGCGCCGCGGGCACCTCGAAGAGCCGGTCGGCGGTGCCGTCGACGTAGAAGGAGTACGTGGCCGAGCCGTGCGCGTCGAGCGTGGCGACCGCGAGGGTGGTCGGCTCCTGGCCGCGCTGTACGTCCAGGACGTCCACGTCGGCCTTCCGCAGCCCGGCGAGGAGGGCCTCGCCGAACGCGTCGTAGGAGACGCGGGAGCAGAAGGCGGTGGGGGAGCCGAGGCGGCCGAGCGCGATGGCGGTGTTGTACGGGCCGCCGCCGAGCGCCGGCTTCAGGGCGGCGAGGGCTCCGGTGCCCTGCGGCACCAGGTCGATCAGGGCCTCACCGGCTACGACGATCACGAGATGTTTCCCTTCTGGGACTGTTCGGACGGGGCGGGGCAGCCGCAGGACGTGCGGTGGACGAAGGTGCAGGGCAGGCGTACGACGCGGGCGGGCCGGTCCGGCGTGGTGAGCCGGTCCAGCAGGAGCCGTACGGCCTCGGCGCCGATCTCCTTGCTGGGCTGGGCGATCGCGGTGAGCCGGGGCTCGAACAGGTCCGCCCAGGCGAAGTCGTCGAAGCAGCACAGCGCGAGGTCGCCGGGGACCGACAGGCCGCGCTCGCGCAGGGCGCGCAGGGCGCCGATGGTCATCGCGTTGTTGGCGGTGACCAGGGCGGTGGGCGGGGCGGCGAGGGACAGCAGCTTCTCAGTGGCCCGCTCGGCGGCGGCCGACTCGGAGTCGCCGTACGCCAACAGCCGCTCGTCGTAAGGGAGTCCGGCGGCGGCGAGGCCGTGCCGGTATCCGGCGATCCGCTCGCCGGTGGTGCTGAGCCCGGGCAGGCCCGCGACGAGGCCGATGCGGCGGTGGCCGAGTCCGGCGAGGTGGGTGACGAGATGGGCCGTCGGTTCGATGTTCTCGGCGCACACCTGGTCGACGGGGGGCGCGTCGGCCGGGGGTGCCTCGACCACCCGGTCCAGGAACACCGTCGGTACGGAGTGCCGGGCGAGGTAGGCGACCAGGGCGTCCGGGGCCGCCGACGGGGCGACGATCATGCCGTCCACCCGGCGCTCGTGCAGGAGTTGGACGACCGTGCGCTCGTGCTCCGGGTCGTCGTGCGGGTCGGCGATGAGCAGGCTGTAGCCCTGTTCCAGGGCGCCGGCCTCGACGCCCTGGAGGATCTCCGTGAAGTACGGGTTGCTGATCGCCGACACCGCGAGGCCGATGGAGCGGGTGCGGGACGTGACCAGGGAGCGGGCGAGGGTGTTGGGGGTGTAGCCCAGCTCCTCGATCGCGGCCAGCACGGCCTCCCGGGTGCCGGGCAGCACCGGACGGGTGTCGTTCAGGACGTGCGAGACGGTCGCGACGGACACACCGGCGCTCCGAGCGACGTCGACCATGGTGGCCATCGCGGGTCCCCCTCCCCGAGGTGCGGTGGGCTTGAAATGTGGCAGGCCTTCTGGGCGGGAACGTATCCCATCCGCCGCCAGACGTAAACGCTTGCGCAAACGTTTACGTACCGTGAGCGCCCGTCCGGTGAACCCACCTCAAAGCGGGCGGAACGCCACGGGTATCGTCGCCGTGCACCGCCCTCTGAACGACTGAACAGCGCGCACCACTGGAGATCCCCATGCCCGGCCGCCCCGCCCCGAGCCGTCGTACCGTCCTGCGCGGAGCGGTCCTCACGCCCGTCGCCGGGCTCGGACTCGCCGCCTGCTCGGGCGGTGGTTCAGGGGCCGCCGCGACCCCGACCGCGCCCGTGGAACTCGGCGCGGAGAGCGAGGTCGCCAAGGGGAGCGCCACGCTGTACCGCGATCAGAACGTGGTCGTCAGCCGGGCCGCGAACGGCACCCTCAAGGCGTACAGCACGATCTGCACGCACGCGCAGTGCCCCATCAACAAGCTGGACGGCACGACCCTCATCTGCCCGTGCCACGGTAGCCAGTTCGACGCGATGACCGGCAAGGTGGTGCAGGCGCCGGCCACCGAACCGTTGCAGGAGCTGAAGGTCACGGCCGAGAACGGGAAGATCGTCGCGGGGCCGGCCGCCTGATCCGCGGGGCCTCCGCGCCCCGGCGGCTCACTCCCAGTCCCAGCCGATCCCCACGATCCCCGACCGCATGCGCGGCTCCACGAGGTGCACCGAGTGGTGTCCTCCGGCCAGGCGCAGTTCCTGGCGGCCGCTGCGCGGGGCCGCCGCCGAGTGCTGGGTGAAGCGGTGGCAGCGCACCGGGAGGGCGTTCTCGTCGAAGCGCACCTGGAGCGCGTACTGGCCGCCCGCGATACCGAAGTCGCGGACGTACTCGCGGGAGACGCCGGCGGTGCCGTCCTCGACGCCGTAGCGGAAGAGGAACGTATCTCCCGAGCGCAGGCGGGTGCCGAAGAGGAGCTCGGCGACCAGGATGCCGGTCTCGTGGTGGCGGTGGACGCGGCCCGTGCGGCAGTTCTCCAGGGCGTGCACGGTCATGCGGTCCGGGGCGCAGCCGGGGTCTCCGTAGTGGACGGCTATGAAGCGGTCGACGCCGTCCCGGTGGGCGCGGACGATGTGGTGCGACTCGCGGCCGAGCAGCTCGCGGTGCGGCCCGACGCGCACGCGCTCGTGCAGCCCGAGGGAGTGCAGGCCGGTGTCCAGGGAGGACTCCAGTTCGGCCAGCAACTGCTCCAGGACGCCGGAGGCCTCGACGAAGGAGCGGTACGAGCGGGCCGCCGGGCGCTGCGCGACGGAGCGTTCCTCGGCCTCGGCGAGCAGCCGGATCAGGGACTCCTCCGGGAGCTGGAGGATCTCCTCCAGTGCCCGTACGGCGCGCAGCGACTCGGGGCGCTGCGGGCGGCGGGCACCCTGCTGCCAGTAACTCAGGCTGGTGACACCGACCTTGACCCCGTAGCGCGTCAGATGGTGCTGGACGCGCTGCAGGGGGAGTCCGCGGGCGGCGATGGCGGCGCGCAGCGCGACATGGAAGGGGCCGCCGCGCAGGGCCGAGTCCAGTTCCGCGGTGGCGACGTCCGCCTGCTGTGTGGCGTGCGGCATGCAGGGGCCCTCTCTGTGAATGTTCACAACGGCTGGTCAGGCCGTTCACGCGAGTTGCTTCGGGGCCCCCGTCGGCGCCGGAGAAAAGTCTTCACATCCGTACGCCGTCGTTCACGCCCCGAGTTCCCCCGCATTGAAGCGTGTTGACCAAGTCCCGACAACACCTGTCGCCCATCAGGCATATGTGACTTGGCCCGGTCGCGGTGGGTGCTCTCACCGCGGTGCGGGCGGCCCGTCGACGCCCAGCACGTCCCTGATCGCCCGTGCGGACACGGCCGACTTGTGCAGGAAGCCGTGTGCGGGGCTGGCGGCGATGAGTTCCTGGAAGTCCTCCCGGGAGTGGGTCGAGATGAGGATCACCGCCGGTACGTCGCCCACGAGTTGGCGCGCGACCTCGAAGCCGTTCTCGCCGTCGAGGTCGAGATCGACGAGGACGACGTCGGGGGCCGACTCCCGGGCCTGGGAGAGGGCCTCCGCGCCCGTCGAGGCGATGCCGACGACTTCCACGCCGCCACGTTCCAGCAGGGCGCGAGCCGCCTCCAGGAACCGTGCGCTGTCATCGACGAGGAGACAGCGCAGCGACATGTCCTCAGCTTGCCAACCGGTGGTCGGTCGCGCCTTCCAGCTAGCCGGAAAGTGCTGAAGTCCCGTGCCCCAAGCGAAGGTTCTCGTGCACGCAGGGCGATGGGGATGAGACGGGCGGTAGCATGACGGCGCCCTGGGGGAGACCACGTCGTCCGGTCGAGTGGGGGTGTGCCATGGACGGAACGAGCGCCACGCGCGCGTGGACCGGCAGCCGCGGGATCCGCCGGGTCCGCGGAACCCTGGTCCCCTGGGTGGCGTGCGCGGCCCTGTTGCTGGCCGCGTGCGACGGCGGCGGGAGCGACGCCAAGGGGGCGAGCGCGACCCCGAAGGACACCACCTGCGACGGGAGGATCCACGGCACCGCGCACATCACCGTCTGGTACCACGCTGGCCCCAGCGGCGAGTTCACCACGCTGCAGGACCAGGTGAAGGAGTTCAACAGGCGGCAGAAGCAGGTGCGGGTCGAGCTGGTCACCCTCCCGGAGGACCGCGCCTACACCGCCCTGGTGCTCTCGGCGGCGGCCAGCGGAGACCTGCCCGACCTCCTCGACTTCGACGGGCCGAACCTCTACAGCTACGCCTGGTCGGGCAAGCTCCGGCCGATCGACTCCTGTGTGCCCGCGAGCGTCCGCGCCGACCTGGTGCCGACGATCCGTCAACAGGGCACCTACGCGGGCAGGTTGTGGGGCATCGGCACCTTCGACTCGGGCATGGGCCTGTATGTGCGCAAGTCCGTCATGAAGAAGGCCGGCATACGCATCCCGACCGGTCCGAAGGACGCCTGGACGGCGACCGAACTCACGGGCATCCTGCGCAAGTTGCGCACCCAGGGCTACAAGGCACCCCTCGACCTGCGGCTCGTCTACTCGCAGCCGGGCCAGGAGTGGAACACCTACGGCTTCGCGCCCGCCGTGTGGTCGGCGGGCGGCGACCTCGTCGAGCCCAAGAACTTCCGCACCGCCGAGGGCTATGTGAACGGCCCCGGTTCGGTCAAGGCGCTCACCGACATGCAGAACTGGGCCAAGGCCGGGCTCATCGACATGGTCAAGGACGACAAGGCGTTCGTCAGCGGCCGCAGCGCGATCTCCTGGTGCGGTCACTGGACCTATCCGGAATTCAACAAGGCATTCCCCGGGGACGTCGCCATCGTCCCGCTGCCCGACTTCGGCCAGGGGACCGTCACAGGGATGGGCTCCTTCCAGTGGGGCGTCCCGGCGGGCAATGCGGACGGTGACGCCGTCTGGCGCTTCCTGTCCTTCCTGCTCCAGCCCGCCCAGGTGCACCGGATGACGGTGGCCAACGGGGCGATCCCGGCCACCGAGAGCGCGATCAAGCTCTCGCCGCAGTACGCGCCCGGCGGCCCCGAGCACCTCTTCATCGAGCAACTCCGGGACGGAGTCGCCCGCCCCAGGCCGCAGACGCCCGCCTACCCGGCGATCACCGATGCCTTCTCCCGGGCCTTCGCGAAGATCATCTTCAATCGGGCGCCGGTCAAGGCCACCCTGGACGAGGCCGCCAGGAAGATCGACGACGACCTCGCGGCGCACGACGGCTATCCGCCGAGCAGGTAGCGAAGGCGTGCGCCACGCGCGCGTGCCCGACGGCGGCAAGGACCGCGCGGGCCACGGCCGCGAGCGGCGCCACGCGCGTGTGCCCGACGCGGGTCCCACGCGCGTGCCCGATTTCGAGCAACCCGCCCTCCCCAAGGCCCTGACGATCATGGCCGGTTGGGGGCAGGCTGGGCACGTGACCCACCATCATCGATACCCGCCACCACCCGGCCGCTGAGAGCCCGCCGTGCGTCGCCCCCTGTTCCCGGGCCCGCTCCGTAAGGTGCTTGCAGGGCTCCGCCCCGAGCCCGACCTCGCCACGCCCACCGCGCTCCCGGAGCTGCGCAGCCCGCGCTCCGACCGCCCCGCCCCGCGCGGTCCTCGCCGTCGGCGCCCTCGGTCCGGTGCCGCCCTCCGGATCCCCTTCCTCGCCCGGCTGCGCGTCGGGCGCAAGCTGATGCTCCTGGTGCTGCTCCCGGTGACCGGCATGCTGGCGTTCACCGTGTTCGGCGCCGTCTCCCAGTGGCACGACGCGGAGACGATGCGGAACTTCCGTACGGCGACCGCGCTGTCGTTCCGGACCACCGCGCTGACCGACGCCATCGCCAGGGAACGCATCGCCGCCGTCAAGGCCCGTCTGCGTCCCGGAGCGGCGACGCTGAAGGAACGCTCCGGTGCGGAGCACGCCACCGACCACGCCCTGAACACAGCCCTCCTGGGCACCGGCGGCTGGACCGGGTCGCCCGATGTCTCGGGCCGGCTCGACGCCCGGAGCCGCCAACTGCACGCCCTGCGGCTCCAGTCGGGCACCGGTTCGCTCACCGCGCCCCAACTCGCCGCCCAGTACGACACGATCGAGGACGACCTCCTGGAGTTGGCCGCCACCCTGGAGTCAGGTCGGCCGACCCGCGCCTCCGGGCAGGCCGCCGACACCCACATCGCGCTCCTGAACGCCATCGAGGCCGCCGAACGCGAACGCACCGAACTGGCCGTGCTGTTCGACACCCCGGACGCCCCGCACGCCACCGCCACGGACCGCTGGTCGGCGCTGGAGAAGGCGCTCCTGGACGACTTCGACCGGACCGCGCCCGCCGCTCTCAAGGGCAGGCTCTACGTCGTCCTCCTCCAGCACCCCGGCCTCGTCGTCCGCACCACCCGCGAGACCCTCGCCGACCCGCACGCCAAGAAGAACGCCTGGCCCACGTACGCCGGTTGGCTGACCGCCTCGACCCAGCGCATCGACGCACTGCGCGTCATCCAGCACCAGGCCGCCGCCGAACTGGGCCGCGACGCCGCCGGCGACCTCGACACGGCACGCGCGCGTGAGGCACGCGACCTCAGCGTCTCGCTGGCCGTCCTGGCCGCCGTCACCGTCCTCGCCCTGACCCTGCGCCAGTCGATCACCCGCCCCCTCAGCGAGGTCTCCGCGGGCGCCCGCGCGCTCTCCGAGGGCGACCTGTCGTACGACATCCGGTACGCGGGCCGGGACGAACTCGGCGCCGTGGCCGACACGTTCAGAGAGCTGCGGGTCACCACCGAACGGCTCGCCGGCGAGATCAACACCATGAACACGGCGATCGACGACAACCGGCTCGGTCACCGCGCGGACGTCGCCGCGTTCGAGGGGACCTGGGCGCAGCTGCTCGGCGGCATGAACGGCACCATGGCGTCCTTCGCCGCCGCGCACGGGCGGCGCGACAAGGCCGAGCAGGAGCTGGCGAGCATCTTCCACCTCTCCCTCGACCTGCTGTGCATCGCGGGACTCGACGGCTACTTCAAGCGCGTGAACCCCGCCTTCGAGCGGACCCTCGGCCACTCCGCCGACGCGCTCCTGGGCAGACCCTGGCTGGAGTTCGTGCACCCGGAGGACCGGGCACGCACGCGTGCCGTCCTCGACCGGCTGGCGAGCGGCGTCGAACTGGCCGAGTTCGAGAACCGCTTCGTCCGGGACGACGGCACCGAACGCTGGCTCCAGTGGAGCGCCCGCCCGGTCACCGCGGACGGCCTGATCTACGCCGCCGCACGCGACGTCACCGAGAGCCGCCGCGCCGCCCGCGAACAGACCGCGCTGCGCCGAGTCGCCACCCTCGTCGCACGCGGAGTGCCACCGCACGAGGTGTTCTACGAGGTCGCCGACCAGGTGGGCAAGGTCCTGAGCAGCGGCTCCGCCGCGGTCCTGCGCTACGGAGCCGACGGAGCAGCCACCGTCCTCGGTTCCGCCCGCGGGCCCGCCGCCGAGGCCGAGACGGCCGCCGCCGCCGAGGTCGCGCGCACCGCCCGCCCCGCGCGCGTGGGCCGCTCGGTGGGCGTCCCCATCGTCGTGGACGACCGGCTGTGGGGTGCCGTCGTCGCGGCCGCCGCCGGAAGCGAACCGCTGCCCCCGGGCACCGAGTCCCGGCTCGCCGACTTCACCGAACTCGTCGCCACCGCCCTCGCCAACGCCGACAGCCGCGACCAGCTCACCGCGTCCCGCGCGCGCGTGGTGGCCGCCGGGGACGCGTCCAGGCGCCGTATCGAACGCGATCTGCACGACGGCGTCCAACAGCGGCTCGTCTCGCTCCAACTCGACCTGAGAATGGCCCAGTCGATGCTGGACGAGCAGCCGGAGGAACTCGCCGAGCAGCTGGACCACATCGCCAAGGGCCTGGACGACGCCTTCGGCGACCTGCTGCAGGTCGCACGCGGCATCCACCCCGCGATCCTCTCCAAGGGCGGCCTGGGCCCGGCCCTGCGCGCGCTGGCCCGCCGCTCCGCCGTCCCCGTGGAACTCGACCTGCGCCTGCCCGCCGGCCGCCTCCCGGAGCGGATCGAGGTCGCCGTCTACTACGTGACCTCCGAGTGCCTCACCAACGCCGTCAAGCACGCGCGCGCGAGTTTCGTGGCGGTGTCCGCGCGGGTCGAGGACGACGTCCTGGAGGTGACGATCGCCGACGACGGAGTGGGCGGCGCCGATCTCGGGCACGGCTCCGGGCTCATCGGACTCGTCGACCGCGTCGAGGCGATCGGCGGCAAGCTGCACGTCGTCAGCCCCCCGGGGGAGGGCACAACTCTCGTCGTACGACTGCCCCTTACCCGGACGGAGGGGTGACCGCCCGAGGCGTACGCGATGAGGTCCAGGTCGGGGGAGCCGTGGACTCGGTGACGTCGCGTACGCGTCGGGCGGTCTTCTCGGACGGAGAGGCAGCCGTCCGGCTCTAGGGATGCCGCGAGGTCCTCGCACGCAGGTGCTTGGCGCGGACCACGTCGGGGTCACGCGGGTCGAGGAGGTCCTTCAGGGACCGCGTGTCGTCCTCGTACGGGCGGACACGGACCGACCGCCGTCGTCTGTCCGCCCGTGTCCGCCGCATCTCCCGCAGCCCTTCCGACGTTCCGGCCTGAGCTCCGTCACCTCGCCCGAGACGACCGGTCCGCCCGCATTCGCACTCCTACGAGAATCGCCCGGACGCGCGGCCCTGTCTTCACCGTCACCCCCCAATTCCCTTACCGGCTAGCCGTACCCGACCCGGTCCGGCAGGCTGTGCCTGGCGCACCGCACCGGTCGGGCAGGGGGAGCCGTGACGATGGACGCATCGCAGCAGGCCGCGCGGGGACGGGTCGTCCTCGCCGACGACGACGTCCTGCTCAGGGAGGGCCTCGCGAGCCTGTGCGAACGCCTGGGCTACGAGGTCGCGGGCCAGGCCGGCGACGCCGTACGGCTCCTCGAACTGGTCGACACCGAGCGGCCCGACCTCGCGATCGTCGACATCAGGATGCCGCCCGACCACTCCACCGAGGGACTCAAGGCGGCCCGCACGATCCGCGAGCGCCACCCCGACACCGGCATCCTCGTGCTGTCCGCGTTCGTCGAGGTCGAGGAGGCCCTGGAGCTGCTGGCCGGCGGGCACAAGGTCGGGTATCTCCTCAAGAGCCGGATCACGGTCGTCGACGAGTTCGTCGAGGCCCTCGACCGCATCCACAAGGGCGGCTCGGTCGTCGACCCCTCCCTGGTGCACGAGCTGTTCTCGGCGCAGCGCCGCGACGACCCGCTGTCCTTCCTCAGCACCCGCGAGCGCGAGGTCCTGGCGCTGATGGCGGAGGGCCGCTCCAACGCCGGCATCGGCCGCCGGCTGTGGGTCACCGAGGGCACCGTCGAGAAGCACGTCCGCAGCATCCTGGGCAAACTCCGCCTTCCGGAGGCCGCCGACGACCACCGCCGTGTCCTGGCGGTTCTCACGTTCCTGGAGTCCCGCTAGGAGTACCGGCAGAACATCCGACAATCGTTCCGGCGGGAGTTCCGCCGGGCGTGTCCGGCGTTGTCCACAGCCCCGCCGCGCTGTCACTCCGCGCCAGTAGGGTGTGAAACATGGCCGATCCCTCCAGCTACCGCCCCAGGCCGGGAGAGATCCCGGACTCGCCCGGGGTCTACAAGTTCCGCGACGAGCACCGCCGGGTGATCTACGTCGGAAAGGCGAAGAGCCTGCGCCAGCGCCTGGCGAACTACTTCCAGGACCTGGCCGGACTCCACCCGCGCACGCGCACGATGGTCACCACGGCCGCGTCGGTGGAGTGGACGGTGGTGTCCACGGAGGTCGAGGCACTCCAGCTGGAGTACTCCTGGATCAAGGAGTACGACCCCCGGTTCAACGTCAAGTACCGCGACGACAAGAGCTACCCGTACCTCGCGGTGACGATGAACGAGGAGTACCCGCGCGTGCAGGTGATGCGCGGTCACAAGAAGAAGGGCGTCCGCTACTTCGGGCCGTACGGACACGCCTGGGCGATCCGCGACACCGTGGACCTCCTGCTGCGCGTGTTCCCCGTCCGCACCTGCTCGGCGGGTGTCTTCAAGAACGCGGCCCGCACCGGCCGCCCCTGCCTGCTCGGCTACATCGGCAAGTGCTCCGCCCCCTGCGTCGGCCGCGTCTCCGAGGAGGAGCACCGCGAACTGGCCGAGGAGTTCAGCGACTTCATGGCCGGCCGCACCGGCACGTACATCCGCCGTCTGGAGAAGCAGATGACGGACGCGGCCGAGGAGATGGAGTACGAGCGGGCCGCCCGCCTGCGCGACGACATCGACGCCCTCAAGAAGGCCATGGAGAAGAGCGCGGTCGTCCTCGCCGACGCCACCGACGCCGACCTGATCGCCGTGGCCGAGGACGAGCTGGAGGCGGCCGTCCAGATCTTCCACGTCCGCGGCGGACGCGTGCGCGGCCAGCGCGGCTGGGTCACCGACAAGGTCGAGGACGTCACCACCGCGGCCCTCGTCGAGCACGCCCTCCAACAGCTCTACGGCGAGGAGACCGGGGACTCCGTCCCCAAGGAGGTCCTCGTCCCGGCCCTGCCCGACCCGGTGGAGCCGGTCCAGCAGTGGCTGACCGACCGGCGCGGGGCGAACGTGTCACTGCGCATCCCGCAGCGCGGCGACAAGAAGTCCCTCATGGAGACCGTCGCGCGCAACGCCCAGCAGTCGCTGATCCTCCACAAGACCAAGCGCGCCTCCGACCTCACCACCCGCTCACGCGCCCTGGAGGAGATCGCCGAGGCCCTCGACCTGGACAGCGCGCCCCTCAGGATCGAGTGCTACGACATCTCGCACCTCCAGGGCGACGACGTCGTGGCGTCGATGGTCGTCTTCGAGGACGGGCTGGCGCGCAAGAGCGAGTACCGCCGCTTCCAGATCAAGGGCTTCGAGGGCCAGGACGACGTCCGCTCGATGCACGAGGTGATCACCCGCCGCTTTAGGCGCTATCTCGCCGAGAAGGAGAAGACGGGGGAGTGGGCGGACGGCGACGAGCTGACGGACCTCAAGGATGACGAGGGCCGCCCCAAGCGGTTCGCCTACCCGCCGCAGCTCGTGGTGGTCGACGGCGGGCAGCCGCAGGTCGCCGCCGCCAAGAAGGCCCTGGACGAGCTGGGCATCGACGACATCGCCGTGTGCGGCCTCGCCAAGCGTCTGGAGGAGGTCTGGCTCCCGGACGACGACGACCCGGTGGTCCTGCCCCGCACCAGCGAGGGCCTCTACCTCCTCCAGCGCGTCCGCGACGAGGCCCACCGTTTCGCGATCACCTACCAGCGCGCCAAGCGGGCCAAGAGGTTCCGGTCGAGCCCCCTGGACGACGTGCCCGGCCTCGGCGAGACACGCAAGCAGGCGCTGATCAAGCACTTCGGTTCGGTGAAGAAGCTGCGATCCGCGACAATCGATCAGATCTGCGAGGTTCCGGGCATAGGTCGCAAGACTGCTGAGACCATCGCGGTCGCCCTCGCCCAGGCGGCCCCGGCCGCACCCGCCGTGAACACGGCGACTGGAGAGATCATGGAAGACACGGAAGACGGGACACCCGGGACCACGGCGGGTGCCCCAGGGGAGCCCGTACCCGCGGGAGCCCCGGACGAGCGACGGGGGCAGGAGACATGACCGGACAAGAGAAGCAGCCCACAGCGGACCGAGATCGGACGCACAAGGAAACCGGCGACGATCAGGCTCCGCAGCAAGAGGTCCAGGACGACGGAGCACAGGTGAGTACGGACAGCACGACCCCCGGGGTGCCCGAGGCGGCCATCCCCGAGCTGGTGATCATCTCCGGCATGTCCGGAGCCGGGCGGTCCACCGCCGCCAAGTGTCTGGAGGACCTCGGCTGGTTCGTCGTCGACAACCTCCCGCCCGCCCTGATCCCCACCATGGTGGAGCTCGGCGCCCGCTCCCAGGGCAACGTGGCACGGATCGCGGTCGTCGTCGACGTACGCGGACGGCGCTTCTTCGACAACCTCCGCGAGTCCCTCGCCGACCTGGAGTCGAAGAACGTCACCCGCCGGATCGTCTTCCTGGAGTCGTCGGACGACGCCCTGGTGCGCCGCTTCGAGTCGGTGCGCCGCCCCCACCCCCTCCAGGGCGACGGCCGCATCGTCGACGGCATCGACGCCGAACGCGAGCTGCTGCGCGAACTGCGCGGCGACGCCGACCTGGTCATCGACACCTCCAGCCTGAACGTCCACGAACTGCGCGCCAAGATGGACGCCCAGTTCGCCGGCGAGGAGGAGCCCGAACTGCGGGCCACCGTCATGTCCTTCGGCTTCAAGTACGGCCTCCCGGTCGACGCCGACCTCGTCGCCGACATGCGCTTCCTGCCCAACCCGCACTGGATCCCGGAGCTGCGCCCCTTCAACGGCCTCAACGAAGAGGTCTCGGCGTACGTCTTCAACCAGCCCGGCGCCAAGGAGTTCCTCGACCGCTACGCCGAGCTCCTGCGGCTCATCGCGGCCGGCTACCGGCGCGAGGGCAAGCGGTACGTGACGATCGCGATCGGCTGCACCGGCGGCAAGCACCGCTCGGTCGCCACGGCGGAGAAGCTCGCCGCGCGGCTCGTGGCCGAAGGCGTGGAGACGGTGGTCGTACACCGGGACATGGGACGGGAATGACAGGACGTAGCCCACGGCTGGGCAGGCTGCGCCGCGTGGTGCCCGAAGGACGGACGACCAGGCCCGTGGAGGCCCGCGGCGGCAAGCCGCGCCGGCGCGGCACCCAGCCCAAGGTGGTCGCCCTCGGCGGCGGCATGGGCCTGTCCGCCTCGCTCACCGCACTGCGCCGCATCACCGGCGACCTCACCGCCGTCGTCACCGTGGCCGACGACGGCGGCTCCAGCGGCCGCCTGCGCGACGAACTGGGCGTCCTGCCCCCCGGGGACCTCCGCAAGGCGCTGGCCGCGCTGTGCGGCGACGACGACTGGGGCCAGACCTGGGCCCGCGTCATCCAGCACCGCTTCCAGTCCAAGGGCGACCTGCACGAACACGCCGTGGGCAATCTGCTGATCGTCGCCCTGTGGGAGCAGCTCGGCGACCATGTGCAGGCCCTCGACCTGGTCGGCAAGCTGCTCGGCGCGCACGGGCGCGTGCTGCCCATGTCCGCCGTACCGCTGGAGCTGCAGGCCCTGGTCAAGGGGCACGATCCGGCGCGGCCCGACGACGTCGACACCGTCCGGGGACAGGCGACGGTCGCCCTCACCCCTGGTGAGGTGATGTCCGTGCACGTCGTGCCGCACGACCCGCCGGCCGTGCCCGAGGCCGTCGCCGCCGTGCTCGACGCGGACTGGGTGGTGCTCGGCCCGGGGTCCTGGTTCTCGTCCGTCATCCCGCACCTGCTGGTGCCGGAACTGCTCGACGCGCTCACCGAGACGAAGGCGCGCCGGGTACTCTCCCTGAACCTCGCGCCGCAGCCCGGAGAAACCGATGGCTTCTCCCCGCAGCGTCATTTGGAGGTTTTGGGACGACACGCCCCTAAACTCGCCCTGGACGTGGTGCTGGCCGACGAGGCCGCCGTGCCCGATCGCGCGTCGCTCACCGAAGCCGCCAAGCGGCTGGACGCCGCGGTCGAGCTGGCGCCGGTGGCCCGGACCGACGGAACTCCAAGGCACGACCCGGAGCTGTTGGCCGCCGCGTACGACCGTATTTTTCGGATGCATGGAAGGATCGGCCCATGGCGATGACGGCAGCGGTGAAGGATGAGATCTCCCGGCTCCCCGTCACCCGGACCTGCTGCAGGAAGGCGGAGGTCTCCGCCATTCTGCGGTTCGCCGGAGGCCTCCACCTGGTGAGCGGGCGCATCGTGATCGAGGCGGAGCTGGACACCGCGATGGCGGCGCGCCGGCTCAAGCGGGACATCCTGGAGATCTTCGGCCACAGTTCGGAGCTGATCGTGATGGCGCCCGGCGGCCTGCGCCGCGGGTCCCGTTACGTCGTCCGGGTGGTCGCGGGCGGCGATCAGCTGGCCCGGCAGACGGGCCTCGTGGACGGCCGCGGACGCCCCATCCGGGGCCTGCCCCCGCAGGTCGTCTCCGGGGCCACCTGTGACGCGGAAGCGGCCTGGAGAGGCGCGTTCCTGGCGCACGGCTCGCTGACCGAGCCCGGCCGGTCCTCCTCCCTGGAGGTGACCTGCCCGGGTCCGGAGGCCGCGCTCGCGCTGGTCGGCGCCGCGCGCCGGCTGTCGATCGCGGCGAAGGCACGTGAGGTGCGCGGGGTCGACCGGGTGGTCGTCCGTGACGGCGACGCGATCGGCGCCCTGCTCACCCGGCTCGGCGCGCACGAGTCGGTGCTGGCCTGGGAGGAGCGCCGGATGCGCCGCGAGGTGCGCGCCACGGCGAACCGCCTCGCCAACTTCGACGACGCCAACCTCCGCCGCTCGGCCCGCGCGGCCGTCGCCGCCGGAGCCCGGGTGCAGCGTGCGCTGGAGATCCTCGCCGACGAGGTCCCCGAGCACCTCGCGGCAGCGGGCCGCCTGCGCATGGACCACAAGCAGGCCTCCCTGGAGGAACTGGGCGCCCTCGCCGACCCGCCGCTCACCAAGGACGCGGTGGCCGGCCGTATCCGCCGCCTGCTGGCGATGGCCGACAAGCGGGCCCAGGACCTCGGCATCCCGGGCACGGAGTCCAGCATCACCGAGGAGATGGCCGACAACATGGTCGGCTGACGATCACTCGACACGGATCGGCTGATGATCCGTCAATACGCCGGTGCGGGTGCCCAGTTCGGGCGTCGGCACCGGCGTTCGTCTGTGGTGGGGTGCCTTGGCTTCGCTGCCGACGGGCCGTCAACTCACCGGTGCGGGGTGCCTGTACGGGCGTGCCTGGTGGATTGGGCCGGAGGTTGGTCAACGGTGGCCGATCGACGTGAGGGGGCGGCAGGAGGCGGGCCGTGAGGGTTTCCGCTGGGCGAGTGGATGCCGGCCCTTGCGTTCCCGGGAGGATGTACGGGCTCGTCCGAGGGCGTCGGCATTGGCGTGTTTTCTGCCGGGGTGCAATTGCCGTCGATGCCGACGGGCCGTTAATTCGCCGGTGCGGGCCCCGTCCGGGCGTGCTCGGTGGATCCGGCCCGGAGGGAATCGACGACGACCGGTCTGCACGAGGGAGCCGACGGCTGACGGTCGAGGGCAAGGCTGCGAGGGCTCCCGCCGGGCGAACGCGTGCCGGCGCTTGCGCCTTTGAGGAAGACCCGGCCTCCTCGGAAGCCCCTGGCGCTGACGCTTCTCCGCTGCGAGCGCCCTCGTCTCGATGCCGGCGAGCTGTCGATACACCGGTGCGGGCGCCCCTTCAGCCTGTCGGCTGATCAGGCCGGGGAGAATCAACGACCCGCGTCCCTCAAGGGGAACGCCCCGCGCCCAACCTGTGCCCCTCAAGGAGATCGGCCGGGCCTGCCTGAGGATCCGCGCGCCGACGTGTGTCCGTCTTGGGCGCCGCATACCTCGATACCGCTCCATCCCGCCCAGCCCACGAGTAACGCCGCCTGCCCCCCGGAGGGACCCCCGTCCCCCCTCCCCACCCCGTCCCGATCCGCCGCCCCCGCCAAAGTTCAACACCCCGCCGTTTGAACCTCCTTGAGGCCCCCTTGACTCGATCATGAAGTGTCATGAGCCTGGCAACTGTTCGCCGCTGTGGTGAACGATTGCTAGGGGGATTCATGAGACACAGAGCGAGATCGATCCTCGCTGTCGGCGCCCTCCTGATCGCCGGGGCGAGCATCGCACCCATCGCCCAGGCGCAGGGCGGGAGTTCGACGAAGTCCGACCCCGCCGAGGTCAAGGTCTTCCACGCCGACGTCACCCAGAAGCAGATACCCCTGCTCCTGAAGGCCGGACAGGACGCCCACGAACTCGGCGACAACCAGTTCTCGGCCTCCGGCAAGACAGCCGTAGAGGTCTACCTCACCGACCAGCAGGCCCAGAAGCTGGAGAAGCAGGGCGTCGACCTCACCGAGCACACCCTGTCGGCCAAGGCCGAGACGCGGGTCGAGGACGCGGCGCAGGGGGTGTTCCGCCCGTACAGCGGAAGCGGCGGGCTGGAGGAGGAGATCCTCAGGACCGGGCAGGCCAACCCCGGTCTCACCAAGGTCGAGTCCATCGGCAAGACGATCGACGGCCAGGACATCCTCGCGCTCAAACTGACCAAGAACGCGAAGAAGACCAAGGACGGCTCCAAGCCCTCCGTGCTGTACGTGTCCAACCAGCACGCGCGCGAGTGGATCACGCCGGAGATGACCCGCCGGCTGATGCACTACTACCTGGACAACTACAAGACCGACAAGCGCATCAAGAAGATCGTCGACTCGACCGAACTGTGGTTCGTGCTGTCGGCCAACCCGGACGGCTACGACTACACCTTCCAGAACTCCGACACCCGCCTGTGGCGCAAGAACCTGCGGGACGTCAACGGCGACGGCACCATCTCCACCGGTGACGGCGTCGACCTCAACCGCAACTTCGCCTACAAGTGGGGCTACGACGACGAGGGTTCGTCCCCCAACCCCACCAGCGAGACCTACCGGGGCGCGAGCCCGAACTCGGAGCCGGAGACCGCCGCGCTCGACGCCTTCGAGAAGCGCATCGGCTTCACCTACGGCATCAACTACCACTCCGCCGCCGAACTCCTCCTCTACGGAGTCGGCTGGCAGGTCGCGACCCCGACCCCGGACGACGTGCTTTACAAGGCCCTCGCGGGCACGCCCGACAACCCGGCGATCCCGGGCTACCGCTCGCAGGTCTCCTCGGAGCTGTACACGACCAACGGCGAGGCGGACGGCCACGCGTCGAACGTCAACCACATGTCGATGTTCACCCCCGAGATGTCGACCTGCCAGACCGCGTCGAACATCGACCCGAACGACGCCTGGAACGCGGCCGACTGCCAGTCCGTCTTCAACTTCCCCGACGACGAGAAGCTGATCCAGGACGAGTTCGAGAAGAACATCCCCTTCGCGCTCTCCGTCGCCGAGACGGCCGTCCACCCCGACCAGCCGACGTCGTCGGTCGGCCTCAGCGCCGCCGACTTCACCCCGGCCACCTTCCCGACGTCGTACTCGCGCGGCGCCGACCAGGAGGTCTCCGTCGTCGTACGGAAGTCCGTGCGCGACAAGGAGCTCAAGTACCGCGTCAACGGCGGCCGTACGGAGGACATGGCGCTGAAGCCCTGGAAGGGCGGCCAGACCTACGGCGGGGACGACAACCTGTACTTCGACGAGTACCGGGCCAAGGTCAAGGACGGCGACCCGGGCGACAAGGTCGAGGTCTGGTTCACCGGCGAGACGAAAGCCGGGAAGCCCACCTCCAGCGCGCACTTCACCTACACGGTGGCCAAGCGGGCCGCGGCCGACACGCTCTTCGTCGCCGAGGAGGCCGCCGCCGCCACCCAGGCGCAGACCTACGTAGACGCGCTGAAGGCGGACGGCCGCAAGGCGGTCGTCTGGGACGTCGCCACCCAGGGCGCGCCCGACGCGCTCGGTGTGCTCGACCACTTCAAGACGGTCGTCCACTACTCGGGCACTGCAGGACCGGGCAACGACACCCAGCTCCAGCTGCGCGCCTTCCTCAACGAGGGCGGCAAGCTGATCGAGGCCGGCGAGCAGGCGGGCGGCTCCGTCGACCTCGGCGACGGCACCCCCTCGAACGACTTCAGCCAGTACTACCTGGGCGCCTATTCGCGTACGTCCCTCCCCGGGGCCACCGGCTTCACCGGCTCCGGCAAGCTCGCCGGCTTCACCGGGCCGCTCAGCGGCGCGCCCGGCAACCCGCTGGACCGGGCGGGCAGTTACAGCGTCACCTCCGACTCGCTGTCGCCCACCGCGTACCCGCAGTTCGCGAGCGCGGGGGCGGGTCAGTTCGCCGGGACCGTCAACCCGTACGGCCCGTATGCGGGCTCCTACATGGCGGCCGCCGTCCACACCGACGACGCCTACAAGCGCCTCACCCGCACCATCGACCTCTCCGGGGTGAGCGCCGCCGACAAGCCCACGCTGCGCAGCGAGCTGCTGTGGGACACCGAGCCCGGCTACGACCACGCCGTCCTCGAGATCCACACCACCGGGGCCGACGACTGGACCACGCTCCCGGAGGTCGGCGGCGCCACCAGCACCGCCCTGCCGTCCGAGTGCGAGGCCGGCTTCCTGGTCGCCGAGCACCCCTGGCTCAAGCACTACCTGACCTTCTCCACCAGCGGCTGCACCGCGACCGGCTCCACCGGTTCGTGGAACAGCTTCACCGGCTCCTCCAGCGGCTGGCAGCAGGTCGGCTTCGACCTGAGCGCCTACGCCGGCAAGTCGGTCGAGGTCTCGCTCAGTTACATCACCGACCCGGGCTCCGGCGGCCACGGCGTCCTCGCCGACGAAACCTCGCTCGTCGTCGGCGGTACGGCGACCCAGACCGAGGGCTTCGAGACCTCCCTGGGGGCCTGGAGCGTGACAGGGCCGCCCCCGGGCAGCCCGGCGGTCCTGAAGGACTGGACCCGCACCGGAGCCCTGTTCCAGACGTACGGCGCCGTCACCACCGACCGCACCGTGCTGCTCGGCTTCGGTCTGGAACAGGTCACCTCGGCGAGTGACCGGGCAGCCCTCCTCAAGAAGGCGCTGAACGCTCTGACCAGCTGACCCTGTGTGACGATGTCATGAACATCAAGGGCGGTCCGTACCCCTACTGGCGGGTACGGACCGCCCTGCCGTGTATGGGGCATCTCGATGTCACCACGGCGGGCTCAGGAGGGTAGGGTCGTAGGCGGTCGGGGACATCCCATACAACTCGCCGGCACTGAGCCGGCGTACCAACGAGGAGATCGGTTCGTGACGATCCGCGTAGGCATCAACGGCTTTGGCCGCATCGGTCGTAACTACTTCCGCGCGCTGCTGAAGCAGGGTGCTGACATCGAGATCGTGGCTGTCAACGACCTGGGTGACACCGCGACCACCGCTCACCTGCTCAAGTACGACACCATCCTGGGCCGCCTCCAGGCCGAGGTGTCGCACACCGCCGACACGATCACCGTCGACGGGCACACGATCAAGGTGCTGTCCGAGCGCAACCCCGCCGACATCCCGTGGGGCGAGCTGGGCGTCGACATCGTCATCGAGTCGACCGGCATCTTCACGAAGAAGGCCGACGCCGAGAAGCACATCGCCGGCGGCGCCAAGAAGGTCCTCATCTCGGCTCCGGCCAAGGACGAGGACATCACGATCGTGATGGGCGTCAACCAGGACAAGTACGACGCGGCCAACCACCACGTCATCTCGAACGCCTCCTGCACCACCAACTGTGTGGCGCCGATGGCCAAGGTTCTCGACGAGAACTTCGGCATCGTCAAGGGCCTGATGACGACGGTCCACGCGTACACGAACGACCAGCGCATCCTGGACTTCCCGCACTCGGACCTGCGCCGCGCGCGTGCCGCCGCCGAGAACATCATCCCGACCACGACCGGTGCCGCCAAGGCCACCGCCCTGGTCCTCCCGCAGCTCAAGGGCAAGCTGGACGGCATCGCGATGCGCGTCCCGGTCCCGACCGGTTCGGCCACCGACCTGGTCGTCACGCTGCAGCGCGAGGTCACCAAGGACGAGGTCAACGCCGCGTTCAAGAAGGCCGCCGACGACGGCGACCTCAAGGGCTACCTGTCCTACACCGAGGACCCGATCGTCTCCTCCGACATCGTCGGCGACCAGGCCTCCTGCACCTTCGACTCCCTCCTGACCATGGTCCAGGAGGGCAACACGGTGAAGATCCTCGGCTGGTACGACAACGAGTGGGGCTACTCCAACCGCCTCGTCGACCTCACGGTCTTCGTCGGCGGCCAGCTCTAACTCCCAGAGCAGGCAACTCGATGTGAGTCAGGGCTCGGGCAGCGCACGCCGCGCTGTCCGAGCCCTTGCTACGTAGTGTCCGAACGGCTGCTACGTAGTGATCGATCAGCCCTCTCGGATCTGAAGAGCCCTCCCTAGGAGTCCCTTTATGAAGACGATCGACGAACTTCTCGCCGAAGGCGTGGACGGCAAGCGGGTCTTCGTCCGCGCCGACCTGAACGTCCCGCTGGCCGACGGCCTCATCACCGACGACGGCCGCATCCGCGCCGTGCTGCCCACCGTCAAGGCCCTCGTCGAGGCGGGCGCCAAGGTGATCGTGGCCTCGCACCTGGGCCGCCCCAAGGGCGCCCCGGACCCGGCCTTCTCCCTCCTCCAGCCGGCCGAGCGCCTCGCCGAACTCCTCGGCGCGCCGGTCGCGTTCGCCCAGGACACCGTCGGCCCCGCCGCCCACGACGCGGTGCGCGGCCTCGAGCCCGGCCAGGTCGCGGTCATCGAGAACCTGCGCTTCAACGCGGGCGAGACCTCCAAGGACGACACCGAGCGCGGCGAGTTCGCCGACCAGCTCGCCGCCCTGGCGGATGTCTACGTAGGGGACGGTTTCGGTGCCGTGCACCGCAAGCACGCCTCCGTGTACGACCTCCCGGCCCAGCTGCCGCACTACGCCGGCTACCTCATCGCCACCGAGGTCGGCGTTCTGAAGAAGCTCACCGAGGACGTCAAGCGGCCCTACGTGGTGGCGCTCGGCGGCTCCAAGGTCTCCGACAAGCTCGCCGTCATCGACCAGTTGCTCGGCAAGGCCGACCGCATCCTCATCGGCGGCGGCATGGCCTTCACCTTCCTCAAGGCCCAGGGCTACGAGATCGGTGCCTCCCTGGTACAGGACGACCAGATTCCCGCCGTCACCGAGTACGTCGAGCGCGCCGCGAAGAACGGCGTCGAGCTGGTCGTCCCGGTCGACGTCGTGACCGCGTCCGCGTTCCCGGACCTGAAGACGAAGGCCCCGTCCCACCCCACCACCGTCGCCGCGGACGCCATCCCCGCCGACCAGATGGGCCTCGACATCGGTCCCGAGACCGGTGCCCTGTACGCCTCGAAGCTCGCCGACGCGGCCACCATCTTCTGGAACGGTCCGATGGGCGTCTTCGAGCACCCCGACTACGCCGAGGGCACCAAGGCGGTCGCCCAGGCCCTTCTCGACTCCCCGGCCTTCACGGTCGTCGGCGGTGGCGACTCCGCCGCGGCCGTCCGCATCCTGGGCTTCGACGAGAACGCATTCGGCCACATCTCGACCGGCGGCGGCGCCTCCCTCGAATACCTCGAGGGCAAGACGCTCCCCGGCCTCGCCGCACTGGAGGACTGACCTTAATGAGCACGCGCACGCCGATCATGGCGGGCAACTGGAAGATGAACCTCAACCACCTCGAGGCCATCGCCCATGTCCAGAAGCTCGCCTTCGCCCTCGCGGACAAGGACTACGAGGCCGTCGAGGTCGCCGTCCTGCCGCCCTTCACCGACCTGCGCTCCGTGCAGACCCTGGTCGACGGCGACAAGCTCAAGATCAAGTACGGCGCCCAGGACATCTCGGCGCACGACTCCGGCGCCTACACCGGCGAGATCTCCGGTGCGATGCTGGCCAAGCTCAAGTGCACGTACGTGGCGATCGGCCACTCCGAGCGCCGCCAGTACCACGCCGAGACCGACGACATCGTCAACGCCAAGGTGAAGGCCGCCTACAAGCACGGCCTGACCCCGATCCTCTGCGTCGGCGAGGAACTCGACATCCGCGAGGCGGGCAACCACGTCGCCCACACCCTCGCCCAGGTCGAGGGCGGCCTCAAGGACGTCCCGGCCGAGCAGGCCGAGTCCATCGTCATCGCCTACGAGCCCGTCTGGGCCATCGGCACCGGCAAGGTCTGCGGCGCCGGCGACGCCCAGGAGGTCTGCCAGGCCATCCGCGGCA
The DNA here is from genome assembly GCF_000716605.1 of Streptomyces sp. NRRL F-525. Classification (GTDB taxonomy): domain Bacteria; phylum Actinomycetota; class Actinomycetes; order Streptomycetales; family Streptomycetaceae; genus Streptomyces. The sequence continues at coordinate 56,738 of NZ_JNXE01000018.1, forward strand.
AGCTCGCCGAGCTGTACTCGCAGGAGCTGGCCGACCAGGTCCGCATCCAGTACGGCGGCTCCGTCAAGTCCGGCAACGTCGCCGAGATCATGGCCCAGCCCGACGTCGACGGCGCCCTGGTCGGCGGTGCCTCGCTGGACGCGGACGAGTTCGTCAAGATCGCGCGCTTCCGCGACCAGTGAGTCCGGCCGCGTGTAGGCGGTAGCGACGATCCGTCGTACTCTTGCGGGGGCATAGCGCCAGCCGCTATGCCCCTGTCGTCCATCCGAATCCGAGGAAGTTGGTCCAGCCGTGGTTTTGGGGTTCTCGATCGCCCTGATCGTCTTCAGCCTGCTGCTGATGCTGCTGGTGCTGATGCACAAGGGGAAGGGCGGCGGTCTCTCCGACATGTTCGGTGGCGGCATGGCGTCGTCCGTCGGCGGCTCGTCGGTCGCCGAGCGCAACCTGGACCGCATCACCGTGGTGCTCGGTGTGCTCTGGTTCGCCTGCATCGTCGTGCTCGGCCTGCTGATGAAGACGAGCTGACCGCACGTTCCTTCGCACATTCCGTACGTAAGGCCCCATGTTCGGTACGCGCAGCTGAGCGCGGCCTATCATGGGGCTTGCGTCTAGGTGTAGGGGCTGTAACTCCAACCACTGGACGCGCGTTGGGCCTTACGTAGACTGAGGCGCTCGCAACGGAGCGAAACGCCGACTCGCTTCGCGGCACCATCACGCAGGGAGTTACGACCGTGGCAAGTGGCAACGCGATCCGTGGAAGCCGGGTCGGGGCGGGGCCGATGGGCGAGGCCGAGCGTGGCGAGTCCGCGCCCCGGCTGCGCATCTCCTTCTGGTGCTCGAACGGGCACGAGACGCAGCCCAGCTTCGCCAGCGACGCGCAGGTTCCCGACACCTGGGACTGCCCGCGCTGCGGCTTCCCGGCCGGACAGGACCGGGACAACCCGCCGGACCCGCCGCGCACCGAGCCCTACAAGACGCACCTCGCGTATGTACGGGAGCGGCGCAGCGACGCGGACGGCGAGGCGATCCTCGCCGAGGCGCTCGCCAAACTGCGGGGAGAAATCTAGGAGTTGAACCGGCCGGACGCCCACAAGGTGTCTGGCCGGAGCTGTTTCGCAGCCCGGTGGCCGACCCGCCCCCGGACCGATTGTCAGTGGTGCCCTCTACGGTTTGTGAAGTGACGAATCGTGAGGGGGAGTGGTGACGACGGTCGAGGTGACGGGCAGTCATGTGCCCGCGTGGCGCGGGGGGTTCGGGCGGCTGTGGAGCGCCGCCGTGATCTCGCGGTTCGGGGACGCGCTGCGTACGGCCGCGCTGCCGCTGCTCGCCGTGCGGCTCACCGACGACCCGCTCGTCATCGCCTCCGTCACCGCCTGCGGATACCTCCCCTGGCTGCTCTTCGGCCTCCTCGGCGGGGCCGTCGCGGACCGGGTCGACCAGCGGCGCGCGATGTGGGCCGTGGATTCGGTACGGGGCCTGCTCGTCGCGTGCTTCGCGCTCGCCGTCGGACTCGGCCACGCCTCGATCCCGCTGCTGCTCGCCCTCGCCTTCTGTCTGACCACGCTCCAGACCCTCTTCGACAACGCGTCCACGGCCCTGCTGCCGTCCCTGGTGGACCGCGAGGCGCTGGGCAGCGCCAACGCCCGGCTGATGACCGGTCAGCAGCTCGCGGGCGGCCTGCTGGCCAGTCCGCTGGTGCCGCTGTTGCTGACGGCCGGGGCCTTCATGCCGTTCGCGGCCGACGCGAGCACCTACCTCCTGGCCGCCGCCCTCGTGGCCTCCCTGCGCACCCGCCCGCCCGAGCGGGAGCCGCGCCCGGCCGGCAGCACCCTCAGGACCGAGATAGGGGAGGGCCTGCGTGCCCTGTGGAGTGACCGCACCCTGCGCGCGACCTGCGTGGCCACCCTGTTGTGCAACATCGGCATGGGCGCGCTGATCGCCACGCTCGTCCTGCACGTGACGCGCTGGCTGCACGCGGGCAACGCCGGATACGCGGCCGCGATGACCGCGTACTCGGCCGGCAGCTTCTCCGGGGGCTTCGTCGCCCAGCGGATGGCGCGCCGCCTCGGCCGGGTCCGGACGCTGCTGCTGGCCGGGACCGTCCAGACGTCGTCGCTGCTGCTCATGGGGACCGTCCGCCACCTGGGCGCGCTGGTCGTGGGCATGCTGCTGCTCGGCGCGCTGAACATGGTGTGGAACGTCAACCAGGTCACCCTGATGCAGCAGCGCAGCCCCGCGGCCATGGTCGGCCGCATCGCCTCCGCGTTCCGTACGTCCTCGACGTCGGGAGCCCCGCTCGGCGCCCTGCTCGGCGGAGCCGTGGCGGGGAGCTATGGACTGAACGGCCCCGCCCTGCTCGCGGCCGCCCTCTTCGGGCTCGCCGTCGCCTCGTTGATACCCGCGGTCAAGCCGGACGTACCTGTTGTTGCCCCGCAGGACGACGGGACGACCGCTCGCGCCGCGAGTTGATCAATTAGGTTGGGACAGGCCCCAGGTCGGTAGGAAAGAAGGCTGAAGTCGCAATGAACGCAGACGGCCGTACCAGGCTCAACCAGACGCCCGAGTGGACCGCCTTGGCCCAGCACCGCGAGGAACTCGGCGAGGTGCAGCTGAGGGAGCTGTTCGCCGCCGATCCCGGGCGCGGCACCGGCTACACCCTCAAGGTCGGTGACCTGCACCTCGACTACTCGAAGCACCTCGTCACCGACGAGACCCTGCGGCTGCTGCACGCGTTGGCCGCCGCGACGGACGTGTTCGGCCTGCGGGACGCGATGTTCCGCGGCGAGAAGATCAACGTCACCGAGGACCGCGCGGTCCTGCACACCGCGCTGCGCGCCCCGCGTGACGCGGTGATCGAGGTCGACGGCGAGAACGTGGTGCCACAGGTCCACGCAGTCCTCGACAAGATGGCCGGCTTCGCGAACCGGGTCCGCTCCGGCGGGTGGACCGGCCACACCGGCAAGCGCATCAAGAACGTCGTCAACATCGGCATCGGCGGCTCCGACCTCGGTCCCGCGATGGCGTACGAGGTGCTGCGCAGCTTCACCGACCGCGGCCTGACGGTCCGGTTCGTGTCGAACGTGGACGGCGCCGACCTGCACGAGGCCACCCGCGACCTCGACCCGGCCGAGACGCTGTTCATCATCGCCTCGAAGACCTTCACCACCATCGAGACGATCACCAACGCGACCTCGGCCCGCGACTGGCTGCTCACCGAGCTCAAGGCCGGTCAGGACGCCGTGGCCAAGCACTTCGTGGCGTTGTCCACGAATGCCGGCAAGGTCAGCGAGTTCGGCATCGACACGGACAACATGTTCGAGTTCTGGGACTGGGTCGGTGGGCGTTACTCGTACGACTCGGCGATCGGCCTGTCGCTGATGATCGCCATCGGCCCGGACCGCTTCCGCGAGATGCTCGACGGTTTCCACCTCGTCGACGAGCACTTCCGCACCGCGCCCGCCGAGTCCAACGTGCCTTTGCTGCTTGGCCTGTTGGGTGTCTGGTACGGCAACTTCCACGACGCCCAGTCGCATGCGGTGCTGCCCTACAGCCACTACCTCTCCAAGTTCACCGCGTATCTGCAGCAGTTGGACATGGAGTCGAACGGCAAGTACGTGGGCCGGGACGGCCAGGAGGTCGACTGGCAGACCGGGCCGGTGGTTTGGGGTACCCCGGGGACGAACGGGCAGCATGCGTACTACCAACTCATCCACCAGGGAACGAAGTTGATCCCGGCGGACTTCATCGGCTTCGCCGAGCCGGTGGCCGAGCTGAGTGACGGGCTCAAGGCGCAGCACGACCTGCTGATGGCCAACTTCTTCGCGCAGACACAGGCGTTGGCGTTCGGCAAGACGCCGGACGAGGTGCGGGCGGAGGGTGTGGCGGAGGAGCTGGTGCCGCACAAGACGTTCAAGGGCAACCACCCCACGACCACGATCCTGGCCCGCGAGCTGACCCCGTCGGTGCTCGGGCAGCTGATCGCGCTGTACGAGCACAAGGTGTTCGTCCAGGGCGCGGTCTGGAACATCGACTCCTTCGACCAGTGGGGCGTCGAACTGGGCAAGGTCCTCGCCAAGCGCGTCGAACCCGCCCTGAGCGAAGGCGCGGACGTACCGGGTCTGGACGCGTCGACGACGGCCCTGGTCGCCAAGTACCGCGAGCTGCGCGGGCGTTGAGACACCGAAGAGCCCGTACGACCGAGGTCGTACGGGCTCTTCAACAGGTTGCCGCCTAGCCGGTGTAGCAGCCGGTATCAGGCCGAAGCCGGCGGATACAGCGCGCGGGGCAGCTGGGAAGCCGCCGCCGCGTCCAGCAGCCACAGGGTGCGGGAGCGACCCTGCGCACCGGCCGCCGGTGCCTGGATCTCACCCGCGCCGGACAGGGCGATCGCCGCGGCCTCCGCCTTGTCCTCGCCGGCCGCGAGCAGCCACACCTCGCGGGCGGAGCGGATCGCCGGGAGGGTCAGGGTGACCCGGGTCGGCGGCGGCTTGGGCGCGCCGTGGACGCCGACGACCGTGCGCTCGGTCTCCCGTACGGCGGGCAACTCCGGGAAGAGCGACGCCACATGGGTGTCCGGGCCGACGCCCAGCATGAGGACGTCGAAGGTCGGGACCGAACCGTGGTTCTCGGGACCGGCGGACCGGGCGAGTTCCTCGGCGTAGCCTGCCGCCGCCGCTTCCACGTCGTTGCCGTAGAGACCGTCGGACGCGGGCATGGCGTGCACGCGCTTCGGGTCCAGCGGCACCGCGTCGAGCAGTGCTTCGCGGGCCTGGGTGACATTGCGCTCCGGGTCGCCCTCGGGCAGGAACCGCTCGTCGCCCCACCACAGGTCGAGGCGGCCCCAGTCGACGGCGTCCCGGGCGGGCTGACCCGCCAGGGCTGCCAGCAGACCGTTGCCGTTGCGACCGCCGGTGAGCACGATCGAGGCGTAGCCGCGCGAGGCCTGCGCGTCCACGATCTTCGTGATCAGGCGGGCCGCGGCGGCCTGGGCCATCAGTTCCTTGTCGCGGTGGACGACGAGTTGGGGAGTGCTCACTGATCAGCCTTCTTGACCGGGGGCATCTTCGCGGGGGTGGGCCGGTCGGCGCCCCCGCTCTCCGGGGAGGACGGCTGCACACCGGTCGCCGCCGGCTCCGTGACCGCCCGCACCGGCAGCGCCGGCACCGGCTGAGCAGCCGCCTCCGCCCGCTCCGCCGCCGACTGGATGCCGCCCAGCCGGTCCACGCCGAACCGCAGCGCGGACGCGTAGGTGTCGTCCGGGTCGAGCCTGCGCAGCTCCTCCGCGAGGAGTTCGGACGTCTCGCGGCGCTTGAGCGCCACCGCGCGGTCCGGCTGGCCGGGCAGGGCCAGGGTGGCCATCGCCCCGTCGGAGCGGTGCAGCGTGATGGGGCCGCCGGTCGTCTCCAGGCGGACCTGGGTCAGACCGGGACCTGCGGAGACCGCACGCCGGACATGCACGTGCAGGCGGTCGGCGAGCCACATCGCGAGCAGTTCGACGCTCGGGTTGGACTCCTCGCCCGCCACCTCGACGGAGACGATCTCGGAGTCGACCTGGTCGAGCGCGGCGGCCAGCATCGAACGCCACGGGGTGATGCGGGCCCAGGCCAGGTCGGTGTCGCCCGGCTCGTAGCTCTCGGCGCGGGACCGCAGCTCGTCGACGGGCTTCTCCGCCGCATAGCTGTCGGTGACCCGGCGCTGGCTCAGGGCGCCCAGCGGGTCGTTCGCCGGGTCGCGCGGCGCGTCCACCGACCACCAGACCACCACCGGCGCGTCCGGCAGCAGCAGCGGCAGCACCACGGACTGGGCGTGGTCGGAGACCTCGCCGTAGAGCCGCAGGATGACCGTCTCGCCGCTGCCCGCGTCCGCGCCCACCCGCACCTCGGCGTCGAGGCGGGACTGGGTGCGGTTGCGGGACGAACGCGAGACGCGCTTGATGACCACGAGCGTGCGCGAGGGGTGCTCGTGCGACGCGTCGCCCGCGGCCTTCAGGGCGTCGTAGGCGTTCTCCTCGTCCGTGACGACGACGAGGGTGAGCACCATGCCGACGGCCGGGGTGCCAATGGCGCGGCGGCCCTTGACGAGCGCCTTGTTGATCTTGCTGGCAGTGGTGTCGGTGAGGTCTATTTTCATGGCCGACGCCAGCTCCGTCCCTCTCGTGCGAGCATTTCGTCCGCCTCGACCGGACCCCACGTCCCGGACTGGTACTGCGCGGGCTTGCCGTGCTTGTCCCAGTACTGCTCGATCGGGTCGAGGATCTTCCAGGAGAGCTCGACCTCCTCGGTGCGCGGGAAGAGGTTCGAGTCGCCGAGCAGGACGTCGAGGATCAGGCGCTCGTACGCCTCCGGGCTGGACTCCGTGAACGACTCGCCGTAGGCGAAGTCCATGGAGACGTCCCGGATCTCCATCGAGGTGCCGGGCACCTTGGAGCCGAAGCGGACCGTGACGCCCTCGTCGGGCTGGACGCGGAAGACGATCGCGTTCTGGCCCAGCTCCTCCGTCGCCGTCTGGTCGAAGGGGGAGTGCGGGGCGCGCTGGAAGACCACCGCGATCTCGGTGACGCGGCGGCCCAGGCGCTTGCCGGTGCGCAGGTAGAAGGGGACGCCCGCCCAGCGGCGGTTGTCGACCTCGACCTTGATGGCGGCGTAGGTGTCGGTCTTCGACTTGGGGTCGATGCCGTCCTCCTGGAGGTAGCCGACGGCCTTCTCGCCGCCCTGCCAGCCCTCCGCGTACTGCCCGCGGACCGTGTTCCTGCCCAGGTCCTTCGGCAGCCGTACCGCGCCGAGCACCTTCTCCTTCTCGGCGGCCAGCGCGTCGGCGGAGAAGGAGGACGGCTCCTCCATCGCGGTCAGCGCCATCAGCTGGAGCAGGTGGTTCTGGATGACGTCACGGGCGGCGCCGATGCCGTCGTAGTACCCGGCCCGGCCGCCGATGCCGATGTCCTCGGCCATGGTGATCTGGACGTGGTCCACGAAGGACCGGTTCCAGATCGGCTCGAACATCGTGTTGGCGAAGCGGAGCGCCAGGATGTTCTGGACGGTCTCCTTGCCGAGGTAGTGGTCGATGCGGAAGACCTGGTCCGCGGCGAAGACCTCGTGCACGACCTTGTTGAGGTCCTCGGCCGACTTGAGGTCGTGGCCGAAGGGCTTCTCGATGACCGCGCGGCGCCAGGAACCCTTCTCCTGGTCGGCGAGACCGTGCTTCTTCAGCTGCTGGATGACGACCGGGAAGGAGCGCGGCGGCACCGACAGGTAGAAGGCGAAGTTGCCGCCCGTGCCCTGGGCCTTGTCCAGTTCGTCGATCGTGTCGCGGAGCCGCTCGAACGCGTCGTCGTCGTCGAAGGTGCCCTGGACGAAGCGCATCCCCTGGACGAGCTGCTGCCAGACCTCCTCACGGAACGGCGTACGGGAGTGCTCCTTGACCGCGTCGTGGACCTCCTGTGCGAAGTCCTCGTGGGCCCACTCGCGCCGGGCGAAGCCGACGAGCGAGAAACCCGGCGGCAGCAGACCACGGTTCGCGAGGTCGTACACGGCGGGCATCAGCTTTTTGCGTGACAAATCGCCTGTGACGCCGAAGATGACCAGGCCCGACGGCCCCGCGATACGCGGGAGCCGTCGGTCTGCGGGGTCACGCAGCGGGTTGCTGCTCGACAAGGTTTCAGCCCTCCGAGGGGGCGAGGCGCGCAAGCTCCGCCTCGGTCGACTTGAGCAGGTCGGTCCAGGCCGCCTCGAACTTCTCGACGCCCTCGTCCTCCAGCAGCTGCACGACCTCGTCGTACGAGATGCCCAGCGCCTCTACGGCGGCGATCTCGGCGCGCGACTGCTCGTACGTGCCGGAGATGGTGTTGCCGGTGATCTGGCCGTGGTCGTCGGTGGCCTCGAGGGTGGCCTCCGGCATGGTGTTCACCGTGTTCGGCGCCACCAGGTCGTCCACGTACAGGGTGTCCTTGTACGCCTTGTCCTTGACGCCGGTCGAGGCCCACAGCGGACGCTGCTTGTTGGCCTGCGCCTTGTCCAGGGCGGCCCAGCGGTCCGAGGAGAAGACCTCCTCGTACGCCTCGTAGGCGAGCCGCGCGTTGGCGAGACCGGCCTTGCCGCGGGCGGCCTTGGCCTCGTCGGTGCCCAGCGCGTCGATCCGCTTGTCGATCTCGGTGTCCACGCGGGACACGAAGAAGGACGCCACGGAGTGGATCTTCGAGAGGTCCAGGCCGCGCTCCTTGGCCTTCTCCAGGCCGGAGATGAACGCGTCCATGACCTCGCGGTAGCGCGCCAGCGAGAAGATCAGCGTCACGTTGACGCTGATGCCGAGGCCGATGACCTCGGTGATCGCCGGCAGGCCCGCCCGGGTGGCCGGGATCTTGATCAGGGTGTTCGGCCGGTCCACCAGCCAGGCCAGCTGCTTGGCCTCGGCGACGGTCGCCGCCGTGTTGTGCGCCAGGCGCGGGTCGACCTCGATGGAGACCCGGCCGTCCTGGCCGCCGCTCGTGTCGTAGACCGGCCGCAGGATGTCGGCGGCGTCACGGACGTCCGCCGTCGTGATCATGCGGATGGCTTCCTCGACGGTGACCTTGCGGGCGGCGAGGTCGGCGAGCTGCTGCTCGTAACCGTCGCCCGACGAGATGGCCTTCTGGAAGATCGACGGGTTGGTGGTGACGCCCACGACGTGCTGCTGGTCGATCAGTTCGGCGAGGTTGCCGGACGTGATCCGCTTGCGCGACAGGTCGTCCAGCCAGATCGCGACGCCTTCCTCGGAGAGGCGCTTGAGTGCGTCTGTCATGGAAAATGCATCTCCTACGTGTCGTTTGTCAGCGTCAGCTCTGGGCGGCGGCGATGGATTCCCGGGCCTTCTCAGCCACGTTCTCGGCAGTGAAGCCGAACTCCTGGAAGAGCACCTTGCCGTCGGCGGAAGCCCCGAAGTGCTCCAGGGAAACGATGCGACCGGCGTCCCCGACGAACCGGTACCAGGTCAGACCGATCCCGGCCTCGACCGCGACCCGCGCCTTGACGGACGGCGGCAGCACGCTGTCCCGGTACCCCTGGTCCTGCGCGTCGAACCACTCCACGCAGGGCATGGACACGACCCGCGTCGGAACCCCGGAGGCCTCCAGCTGCTCGCGCGCCTCGACGGCCACGTGCACCTCGGAACCCGTACCGATGAGGATCACCTCGGGCGTACCCGTGGAGGCCTCGAACAGGACGTAACCGCCCTTGGCGGTGTCCTCGTTGGCGTCGTACGTCGGCACGCCCTGGCGCGTCAGCGCGAAACCGTGCGGAGCGCCCTCGCCGTAGACCTTCGTGTAGCGGCGCAGGACCTCGCGCCAGGCGATGGCCGTCTCGTTGGCGTCGGCCGGGCGGACCACGTTCAGGCCCGGGATGGCGCGCAGCGAGGCCAGGTGCTCGACCGGCTGGTGGGTCGGGCCGTCCTCGCCGAGACCGACGGAGTCGTGCGTCCACACGTACGTCACCGGCAGGTGCATCAGCGCGGAAAGCCGGACCGCGTTGCGCATGTAGTCGGAGAAGACGAGGAACGTGCCGCCGTAGGCACGCGTGTTGCCGTGCAGCGTGATGCCGTTCAGCTCCGCGCCCATGGAGTGCTCGCGGATGCCGAAGTGGATCGTGCGGCCGTACGGGTTCGCCTCCGGCAGCGGGTTGTCCGCCGGGAGGAACGACGACGTCTTGTCGATCGTCGTGTTGTTCGAACCCGCGAGGTCGGCCGAGCCGCCCCACAGCTCCGGGATGACCGCGCCGAGCGCCTGGAGCACCTTGCCGGACGCGGCACGGGTGGCGACGGACTTGCCCGTCTCGAAGGCGGGAAGCTGCTCTTCCCAGCCGGCCGGCAGCTCGCCCGCGCGGATGCGGTCGTACTCGGCCGCGCGCTCCGGGTTGTTGGTGCGCCACTCCTGGTACGACGGGTCCCACGCGGCCTTGGCCTCGCGGCCCCGGTCCAGCGCCTGGCGGGTGTGCTTGAGGACCTCGTCGGAGACGTCGAAGGACTTCTCCGGGTCGAAGCCGAGGACACGCTTGGTCGCGGCGACCTCGTCGGCGCCGAGCGCCGAGCCGTGCGCGGCCTCGGTGTTCTGCGCGTTCGGCGCGGGCCAGGCGATGATCGAGCGCATCGCGATGAACGACGGCTTGTTCGTCACCTTCTTCGCGGCCTCGATGGCGTTGTAGATGGCGTGCGGGTCGAGGTCGCCGTCCGGCTTCGGGGCGACGCGCTGGACGTGCCAGCCGTAGGCCTCGTAGCGCTTGACGGTGTCCTCGGAGACCGCGGTCTCGGTGTCGCCCTCGATGGAGATGTGGTTGTCGTCCCACAGGAGGACGAGGTTGCCGAGCTCCTGGTGGCCGGCCATGGAGGAGGCCTCCGCGGAGATGCCCTCCTGGAGGCAGCCGTCACCGGCGATGGCGAAGATGAAGTGGTCGAACGGGGACTCGCCCTGCGGAGCGTCCGGGTCGAACAGGCCGCGCTCGTAGCGGGCGGCCATGGCCATGCCGACGGCGTTGGCGACACCCTGGCCCAGCGGGCCGGTCGTCGTCTCCACGCCGGTGGTGTGGCCGTACTCGGGGTGCCCCGGGGTCTTGGAGCCCCACGTGCGGAACGCTTCGAGGTCGGCCAGCTCCAGGCCGAACCCGGCCAGGTAGAGCTGCGTGTAGAGGGTCAGGGACGAGTGGCCGGCGGACAGCACGAACCGGTCGCGCCCCACCCAGTCGGCGTCGGCGGGGTCGTGGCGCATCACCTTCTGGAAGAGGGTGTACGCGGCCGGGGCCAGGCTCATCGCCGTACCGGGATGGCCGTTACCGACCTTCTGTACGGCATCGGCGGCCAGGACGCGGGCGGTGTCTACGGCCCGCTGGTCCAACTCGGTCCACTCGAGGTCTGTTGTGGTCGGCTTGGTGCTCACCCTGGGTCAGGGCTCCTCTCCACATGTCACGCATGTCGGATGCCGGTGCACTTGGCGCCCACCGGCCGTTGTCGAGCCTACCCCCGTAAGAACGCGCATTTTTTCGAGTCATTCCAGACTGCCGGGACTCTCGCGGATCCGCCTCCCGACTGGTCCGTTTCGCATTCGGCAACTGAATACGGAGGTGCTCGTTCGAGTGCTCAACAGAGTGCCGATCAGCTCTTCCGGGGGTGCCGTCCAACACGACCCCACCCCCGCGAATGTCCGGGTCTGGGCAACGTCTACAGTGGCGTGGTACGCGTGAGCCTTTACGGGGAGTTCACACCCGAAGGCTTGCTGGGATGTCTCTGTCAGGGGTGTGCGTGACGGCCGTTGAATCCCGTCCAGCGGGGATTGTCGGGGCGAGCCAGAGCCCGAGCCGGCGGCCGATCGGGGCCCGGGTCATGGCGTTCGTGGCGTTGACCAAGCCGCGGATCATCGAGCTGCTGCTGATCACCACCGTTCCGGTGATGTTCCTGGCCCAGCAGGGTGTTCCCGACCTCAAGCTGGTCCTCCTCACCTGCGTCGGCGGCTACCTGTCCGCGGGCGGCGCCAACGCGCTCAACATGTACATCGACCGCGACATCGACGCGCTCATGGACCGCACCTCGCAGCGCCCCCTGGTCACCGGCATGGTCAGCCCCCGCGAGTGCCTCGCCTTCGGTATCTCACTGGGTGTCATCTCGACCCTGCTGTTCGGCCTGACGGTCAACTGGCTGTCGGCCTGGCTGGCGCTCGGCGCACTCCTCTTCTACGTCGTCGTCTACACGATGATCCTCAAGCGCCGTACCTCGCAGAACATCGTGTGGGGCGGCATCGCGGGCTGCCTGCCCGTCCTCATCGGCTGGTCCGCGGTCAAGGACTCCATGTCCTGGGCCCCGATCATTCTTTTCCTCGTCATGTTCTTCTGGACGCCGCCGCACTACTGGCCGCTCTCCATGAAGGTCCGCGACGACTACGCGCGCGTGGGCGTGCCGATGCTCCCGGTCGTCGCCTCCAACAAGGTGGTCGCCCGGCAGATCGTGATCTACAGCTGGGTCATGGTCGCCGTCTCGCTCCTGCTGACGCCCCTCGGTTACACGGGCTGGTTCTACACCCTGGTCGCGCTGCTGGCCGGCGGCTTCTGGCTGTGGGAGGCGCACGGGCTCCAGAACCGGGCCAAGGCCGAGGTGACGGGCGGCAAGCTCAAGGAGATGCGCCTGTTCCACTGGTCGATCACCTACGTGTCCCTGTTGTTCGTGGCGATCGCGGTGGACCCCTTCCTCAGGTAGGAGTCCTGCTGAGGCGGGAGTCACTCACCCCGCCCGTCGCCGTTCGATCTACCCGTCGGTAGCATCCTGGTCATGGCAGACACGCAGCAGGTTGACGCGAAGGCCGAGCGCCAGGTGGCCCGCCTCGCCCAGCAGATCGGCACCTTCTCCAAGTCCCACGGCGGCGCCGAGGCCCAGGTCGCCTACATCGGGGAACGCGGCGCCCGCATCGTCCTCGTAGGCGAGGACGGCGGCTGGGGCGACCTGGTCGCCACGACGTACGAGATCGCCCAGCAGGCGGTCGAGAAGTCCGGGATCACGGTCCACGAGGCTTTCGACGGCGAGTTCGCGGCCAAGGTGAAGACCGGGCCGTACGAGTGGAAGCGCATGGCAGGAATCCAGGTCGGCGGGTAGCGCCCCCAAAGGGGCGCGGGGAACTGCGCGACCAGCCACAACGGACCGTCGATCGCTGACGAACCCGCACCCCACCCCCATGGCGCCCCCTCACACGGGGTGTGTACAGGCAACACCTCACACCCGGTTCACCCGTTAGGCCCCGTACAAGCGACGCGGTCACTGCCACGGGGAGCCCGGATGATCGAAACGCCGTCCCTCGTGGACCAGTACTGTCACGGCGTACTGAGAACGGAGCTGGGCCTCGGCACCTTCGAGGCCCAACTCGCCCGCACCGAAGGCCCACCCGCCCCCGGCACCACCCTCTTCGACACCCAGACGGGCTTCGCGGTACGCCGATGGTGCCCACCCCTCCTCGGCCTGGAACCGCACTGCCCACCCGCCCGCTACCTCGCCCGCCGCCGTGAACTAGGCGTACTGGAAGCGGGCCGCAGGCTACTGCGCGGCAGCGGCATCACGACGTACCTGATCGACACGGGCCTGCCCGGCGACCTCACCGGCCCCGCCGAGATGGCGACGGCGGGCCAGGCGGACGCCCGGGAGATCGTCCGCCTCGAACTCCTCGCCGAACAGGTCGCCGACACCTCCGGCACGGTGGAGTCCTTCCTCGCCAACCTCGCCGAGTCGGTCCACGGCGCGGCCGCGAGCGCGGTCGCCTTCACCTCCGTGGCGGGCGTACGCCACGGTCTCGCCCTCGCACCCGAACCACCCGGCCCCGGCGAGGTCCGCGGCGCGGCGGCCCGCTGGCTGGCCGGGCGCCGCGTCGGCGGCACGCTCAGCGACCCGGTGCTGCTACGGCACCTGCTGTGGATCGCCGTAGCGTCCGGCCTGCCCCTCCAACTGCACGCCGGATTAGGCGAACCAGGCGTCCGCATCGACCGCACCGACCCCGTCCTGCTCACCGACTTCGTGCGGGCGACAGCCGGTCTCGGCACGGACCTGGTGCTGCTGCACAGCTACCCGTACCACCGGCACGCGGCCCACCTTGCCGGTGTGTTTCCACACGTCTACGCCGACTCCGGCGCCGCCCTCGTCCGCACCGGCGCCCGCGCCGCGACCGTGCTCGCCGAGATCCTGGAGCTGGCCCCCTTCGGCAAGATCCTCTTCTCCAGCGGGGCCCACGGACTGCCCGAACTGCACGTCGTGGGAGCGCGGTTGTTCCGCGAGGCGCTCGCGCGGGTGCTCGGCACCTGGGTCGCCGAGGGGGCCTGGTCACCGGCCGACGCGCAACGGGTCGCGGGACTGATCGCGGTCGGCAACGCGAAGAGGGTGTACGGGCTGGAGTGAGCTGTACAGACTGGGCCCATGCCGACCGACGCCTTGCTCGACCGCTTCCTGAACGAACTGGCCCCCCTGGAACCCGTCGCCGTGTGGGCCCACGGTTCGCTCGCCGGGGGCGACTACCAGGAGGGCCGCAGCGACCTGGACCTGATAGCCATCCTCGACCATCCCCTCAAGCCGAGCACCGCCCGACAGCTCATCACCCTGCACCGAGGGCTGCGCACCGACCCCCTCGCCGTCCGGCTGCACTGCAGCTACCTCGCCCCGGGGACGCAGGACGCCCCGAACCAGCGCCACCTCACCTGGGCCCACGACCACGTCATCCGCCGGCCCGTCACGCCTGTCACCCGGCGTGAACTGCACCAATTCGGGCGGGTGTTGCACGGCGGATCACCGAAGGACCTGCTGCCGCCCGTGACGGACCAGGAGCTGGCCGAGTTCGTCGTACGGGACCAGCGGGAGTACTGGCGACCGGCCGTCGACAAGCCGCAGATATGGCTCGAGAACGGCTGGGTCGACGTGGGCATGACCACCTTCGCCCGTGCGACCGTCACCCGCCGGGACGGCCGCCTGATCACCAAGCGCGAGGCCCTCGACCTGCTGCCCTCGCTGGGCGCTCCGGTGGAGGTCGTGGAGGACATCGTACGGAGGCGTTACGACGATCCGGTGCCGTCCGCCGCCTCCGTAGAGGGCGATTGGGTCCACCGCCGGGCGGAGCTGACCCGGGCCTATCTGGGCCCTGCGATCGACGACTGGGTGACCCGCTACGGGTGATGCCTCACGCGCGCGTGGGCAGCGACTGTTCCACCGACGGGCCCGGCAGGTCGGCCACGACCTCCGGCCGTTCGCGCAGCGACAGCAGCACGCGCAGCACCCCGATCCACACCAGGCACGAGCCGAGCATGTGGAGGGCGACCAGGGCCTCGGGGAGGTTCGTGAAGTACTGGACGTACCCGATGACACCCTGGGAGAGCAGGATCAGGAACAGGTCGCGGGCGCGGTCCAGGGGGCCCTTGGGGGCGTCGACCGCCTTGAGGACGAACCACAGGGCGAACGTCAGCGTGACCACGATCCAGGCGAGCACCGCGTGCAGCTTGGCGACCGTCTCCCAGTCGATCGGGATGCGGTCGACCTCCTTGGAGTCGCCCGCGTGCGGACCCGCGCCGGTGACCACCGTGCCGACCGCGATCAGCAGCACGGAGGCGGTGACCAGGAACCACACCAGCTGCTGCACGGCCTTGCCGACCAGCGGCTTGGGCTCCCCGTCACCCTCCCGGCTGCGCTGCCACATCAGCGTGGCGACCGCGATCAGCGCCGAGGAGAGCAGGAAGTGGGCCGCGACCGTGTAGGGGTTGAGGCCTACCAGCACCACGATCCCGCCGAGGATCGCGTTGCTCATCACGATCCAGAACTGCGCCCAGCCCAGCCGGGTGAGCGTGCGGCGGTACGGCTTCTCCGAGCGCGCGGCGATGATCGCCCAGCCGACGGCGGCGCACAGGACGTACGTCAGCATGCGGTTGCCGAACTCGATGGCTCCGTGGAAGCCCATCGCGCTGGTCGTCGTCAGCGAGTCGTCCGTGCACTTGGGCCAGGTCGGGCAGCCGAGCCCGGAACCCGTCAGCCGCACGGCGCCGCCGGTGACCACGATGACCACCGACATGACGAGCGCGGCGAGAGCCGCCCGCCGAACCGTCCGGGGATCCGGGGTCCAGCGTGCGGCGATGAAGGCGAGGGGGTTGCGCGCGGCGGCTACGACGTCGGCGGGGGTCACGTTGGGCACGGGGACCATCGTAGGGCGCCGCTTGTGCACGCGTTCACGAGGGTCCCCGGAGGCGCCGCTTCACTCCCAGCGGAAGAACTTCCCGGCCGCGGCCAGCCCTACGACGGCCCACACGCCCAGGATCCCCAGGTCGCCCCACGGCATCCCGGCCCCGTGCTGCAGCACGTCCCGCAGGCCGTCCGACAGCGCCGAGATCGGCAACAGCCCCAGCACGTCCTGGACCCCCGACGGGTACTTGTCCATCGGCACGATCACCCCGCCGCCGACGAGCAGCAGCAGGAACACCAGGTTCGCGGCGGCCAGCGTGGCCTCCGCCTTCAGGGTGCCTGCCATCAGCAGGCCGAGGCCCGAGAACGCCGCCGTGCCGAGGATCAGGAGCAGGAACACCGCGAAGGGGTTGCCGTGCGGGGACCAGCCCAGCGCGAAGGCGATGACCGTCAGCAGGACGATCTGGAGGATCTCCGTGACGAGCACTGACGCCGTCTTCGCGGTCATCAGACCCCAGCGGGGCAGAGGGGAGGACGCGAGGCGCTTCAGGACGCCGTAGCGGCGCTCGAAGCCCGTCGCGATGGCCTGGCCCGTGAACGCCGTGGACATCACGGCGAGCGCGAGGATGCCGGGGGTGAGGAAGTCGACGGACTTGCCCTTGCCGGTGTCGACGATGTCCACCGAGCTGAACAGCACCAGCAGGAGGGTCGGGATGACCACCGTGAGGAGGAGCTGCTCGCCGTTCCGCAGGAGCATCTTCGTTTCGAGGGCCGCCTGTGCCGCGATCATGCGGGGGAGCGGGGCCGCCCCGGGCTGCGGGGTGTACGTCCCCGGAACAGTCGTCGTCATGAGCGCAGCTCCTTGCCGGTCAGCTCCAGGAAAACGTCCTCCAGGGTGTGCCGTTCGACCGAGATCTTCTCCGGCATCACCCCGTGCTGCGCGCACCAGGAGGTGACCGTGGCGAGCAGTTGCGGGTCGACCTTGCCGCCGACGCGGTAGGAGCCCGGGGTCAGTTCGGCGGCCGTGGAGTCGGCCGGGAGGGCCTTCAGGAGGGAGCCGACGTCGAGGCCGGGGCGGCCGGTGAAGCGGAGGGTGTTCTCGGCGCCGCCGCGGCACAGGTCCTCGGGGGAGCCGTGCGCGATGACCTTGCCCGCGTCGATGATCGCCACGTCGTCGGCCAACTGCTCGGCCTCGTCCATGTGGTGGGTCGTGAGGATGACCGAGACGCCGTCCGTACGGAGGTCGCGGACCAGGTCCCAGGTCGCGCGGCGGGCCTGCGGGTCGAGGCCGGCGGTCGGCTCGTCCAGGAAGACCAGCTCCGGGCGGCCCACGACGGCCATCGCGAGCGCGAGGCGCTGCTGCTGGCCGCCGGACAGCCGCCGGTACGTCGTACGGCCGCAACTGCCCAGTCCCAGGCGCTCGATGAGCGCGTCCACCTCCAGCGGGTGCGCGTGCAGCTTGGCGATGTGGCGGAGCATCTCGTCGGCGCGGGCGCCCGAGTAGACACCGCCGGACTGGAGCATCACGCCGATTCTGGGGCGCAGTGCGGCGGACTCGCGGACCGGGTCGAGGCCCAGGACGCGCACCGTGCCGGCGTCCGGCCTCCGGTATCCCTCGCAGGTCTCGACGGTGGTCGTCTTGCCCGCCCCGTTGGGGCCGAGCACGGCGGTGACACCCGCATGGGCCACCAGGTCGAGGCCGTTCACCGCGGTTTTCGTGCCGTACCGCTTCACCAGGGCCTGGACCTGGAGCACGGGCTCGCTTCGCATGGGCCCGAGTCTAGGTACGCGGCCCGCGCCTCAGGCGGGCGGGTGCGGGATCTCCCCCGGACGGGATCTCCTCCTCGCGGGGGCGGTGCAGCGGCAACCACCGTTCCGCGTACGCCACGGCGTCCGCCACCAGGAACAGCCGGGCGTCGGCCGCGCCCACCTTCCCCCGGAGGACCGGACGGTCCCGTTCGAAGTCGTGGCCCAGTTCGTCGAAGCGGTCGGAGGTGATCGACACCTCGGTCACCGTCTCCCAGCCGTCCGGTCCCGGGCGGCCGACCTGGACCAGCGGGGAGGGGATGCGGTACTCGGCGAGATGGAAGCTGGTGCAGGCGTCGTAGCCCGCGCCGAGCAGCAGCACGCGCGCGTGGAGGCCCTCCAGGCGGGCCAGCGGGCTGCGCTCGCCGAGCCGGCAGTCGGTCGCGTGGTCGTCGAGGATCTCGGCCGCGCGGGGGCCGAGTGCCGCGAACGACGTCTGCGGGTGCGCCGAGCGCTCGGCGCCGGGCCAGGTGCGCACGGTCTCCGGGACGACGCCCACGCCGCGTGAGGGCGTGACGAGGGGGTCGTAGGGCGGCATGGAGGTGCGGATGGTGTCCCACCACTCGCGGGGGACCGGCGGGTTTCCCCAGTGGGCCGGGTCCGAGAGGTCGCCGGTCTGGGTGGGGACGACCAGGGTGCCGTCCGGACCGACGGCGTCGAGGAGTCCCTGGACGAGCGACACGGCGCCTCCGCAGACCCATCCGAGGGAGCTGAGGGAGGTGTGCGCGAGGAGGGTCTCGCCGGGGCGCACGCCCAGCTCGCGCAGTTGTGCGGCGACTGTGTCCCGGGTGACAAGTGGGCCGGTGGGAGGGGGTACGGGCATGGTCGTGGAGTCTCCGGAAGGGGGTCGAAGGGGCCGGTGGATTGATCGATCAAAGATCGTTTTCGCAGGTCAGATTAGGTATGCCTAAGTGATGCAGCGCACCGTCCATCCGTCGGGCGCGGGTTGCCTGCCTCTGAGGAATTACGCAACAATGGCGTTGTGAAAAACGTTGGCGAGGCTCCGCAGGAGGAACTCGCGACCGGTGAGCGGTCCACCCGCAACCGCGTCGCGCGCTCCATCCTGGACCACGGCCCGTCGACCGTGGCCGACCTCGCCGGCCGGCTGGGGCTGACCCAGGCCGCCGTACGCCGTCATCTCGACGCACTCGTCGCCGACGACGTCGTGGAAGCACGTGAGCAGCGGGTCTACGGAGCGCGCACGCGCGGCCGCCCCGCGAAGGTGTTCGCCCTGACCGACTGCGGCCGGGACGCCTTCGACCAGTCCTACGACAAGCTCGCCGCGGACGCGCTGCGCTGGATCGCCCAGCGCGAGGGCGGGGACGAGGCCGTCGTCGCCTTCGCCCGCGACCGCATGGCCGCCCAGGCCATCGCCTACCGCAAGGTCGTCGAGGCCGCCGCGCCCGAGAACCGCGCGGAAGCCCTGGCCAAGGCCCTGAGCGCGGACGGGTACGCTGCTACGGCGCGTAGCGCACCGGTCGGTGAGCAGCTCTGCCAGCACCACTGCCCGGTCGCCCATGTCGCCGAGCAGTTCCCGCAACTGTGCGAGGCGGAGACCGAGCTCTTCTCCCAGCTGCTCGGCACCCATGTCCAGCGACTGGCCACCATCGCCCACGGCGACGGCGTGTGCACCACGTTTATCCCGAAGAATTCCAAGAACGCAGCTAACACATCTGTAAGTAACGCCGGGAGGAACCCCGCATGACGCTCCCCATCGAGGAGACCGCCCACCCCGAGCTCGAGGGTCTGGGCACCTACGAATACGGCTGGGCCGACTCCGACGTGGCCGGTGCCTCCGCCAAGCGCGGCATCAACGAGGACGTCGTCCGGGACATCTCCGGCAAGAAGAGCGAGCCGGAGTGGATGACCAAGCTCCGTCTCAAGGGCCTGCGCCTGTTCGAGAAGAAGCCCATGCCGAACTGGGGCTCCGACCTCTCCGGCATCGACTTCGACAACATCAAGTACTTCGTGCGCTCCACGGAGAAGCAGGCGGAGTCCTGGGAGGACCTGCCCGAGGACATCAAGAACACGTACGACAAGCTCGGCATCCCCGAGGCGGAGAAGCAGCGCCTCGTCGCCGGTGTCGCCGCGCAGTACGAGTCCGAGGTCGTCTACCACCAGATCCGTGAGGACCTGGAGGAGCAGGGCGTCATCTTCCTCGACACCGACACCGCGCTGAAGGAGCACCCGGAGCTCTTCAAGGAGTACTTCGGCACCGTCATCCCGGTCGGCGACAACAAGTTCGCGTCGCTGAACTCCGCGGTGTGGTCGGGCGGTTCCTTCATCTACGTGCCGAAGGGCGTGCAGGTCGAGATCCCCCTGCAGGCGTACTTCCGGATCAACACGGAGAACATGGGTCAGTTCGAGCGGACCCTGATCATCGTCGACGAGGGTGCCTACGTGCACTACGTCGAGGGCTGTACGGCGCCGATCTACAAGTCGGACTCGCTGCACTCCGCGGTCGTCGAGATCATCGTCAAGAAGAACGCCCGCTGCCGCTACACGACCATCCAGAACTGGTCGAACAACGTCTACAACCTGGTCACCAAGCGCGCCGTGGCGTACGAGGGCGCGACCATGGAGTGGATCGACGGCAACATCGGCTCCAAGGTGACGATGAAGTACCCGGCCGTCTACCTGATGGGCGAGCACGCCAAGGGCGAGACCCTCTCCATCGCCTTCGCGGGCGAGGGCCAGCACCAGGACGCCGGCTCCAAGATGGTCCACATGGCGCCGAACACGTCCTCCAACATCGTCTCCAAGTCGGTGGCGCGCGGTGGCGGTCGCACGTCCTACCGCGGTCTCGTCGAGATCGGCGAGGGCGCCCACGGCTCCAAGTCGAACGTGCTCTGCGACGCGCTGCTCGTCGACACGATCTCCCGCTCGGACACGTACCCGTACGTGGACGTCCGCGAGGACGACGTGTCCATGGGCCACGAGGCGACCGTCTCCAAGGTCTCCGAGGACCAGCTCTTCTACCTGATGAGCCGCGGTCTGACCGAGTTCGAGGCGATGGCGATGATCGTGCGCGGCTTCGTCGAGCCGATCGCCAAGGAGCTGCCGATGGAGTACGCCCTCGAACTCAACCGGCTGATCGAGCTGCAGATGGAAGGCTCGGTCGGTTAAGACCGGCCTCCTTCACAGCAGCAAGCGAATTCTGACGCAGGAAAGAGAGCAGACCGACAGCCATGGCTGAGGCTCAGAGTGCCCCCACCCTCGACTCCGCTCGTGCGGGGGGACCCCCATCGCTGGGGTCAACCACCGCCGGCGCGGTGGCAGTTGCCGCCGAGTCGACCGTCGCCACGCGCATGAGCGCGCCCCCGTCCTTCGACGTGGCGGACTTCCCGGTCCCCCACGGCCGCGAGGAGGAGTGGCGGTTCACCCCGCTGGAGCGCCTCCGCGGGCTGCACGACGGCACCGCGGTCGCCACCGGCGACGGCGTGAAGGTCGCCATCGGTACCCCCGAGGGGGTCACCGTGGAGACCGTCGGCCGTGACGACGCGCGGCTCGGCAAGGCGGGCACCCCGGTGGACCGCGTGGCCGCGCAGGCCTACTCGTCCTTCGAGAAGGCCTCGGTCGTGACCGTCCCCAAGGAGACGGTCCTGACCGAGCCGATCCGCATCGTCGTGCACGGCGAGGGCGGGGTCGCCTACGGCCACCAGGTCGTCGAACTCGGAGCCTTCGCCGAGGCCGTCGTCGTCATCGACCACACCGGTGACGCGGTCCTCGCCGCCAACGTCGACTACATCGTCGGCGACGGCGCCAAGCTGACCGTCGTCTCCGTCCAGGACTGGGACGACAAGGCCGTGCACGTCGGCCAGCACAACGCCCTGATCGGCCGGGACGCCACGTTCAAGTCGTTCGTCGTCACCTTCGGCGGCGACCTCGTACGACTGCACCCGCGCGTGGCCTACGCCGGCCCTGGCGGCGAGGCCGAGCTGTTCGGCCTGTACTTCACGGACGCCGGCCAGCACCAGGAGCACCGCCTCCTGGTCGACCACAACGTCCCGCACTGCAAGTCCAACGCCATCTACAAGGGCGCGCTGCAGGGCGAAGGCGCCCACGCGGTGTGGATCGGTGACGTGCTCATCGAGGCCACGGCCGAGGGCACCGACACGTACGAGATGAACCGCAACCTCGTGCTGACCGACGGCGCCCGCGTCGACTCCGTGCCGAACCTGGAGATCGAGACCGGCGAGATCGTCGGCGCCGGACACGCCTCCGCGACCGGCCGCTTCGACGACGAGCAGCTCTTCTACCTGATGGCCCGCGGCATCCCCGCCGACGACGCCCGCCGTCTGGTCGTCCGCGGCTTCTTCGCCGAACTGGTCCAGCAGATCGGTGTCGCCGACATCCAGGAGCGGCTGCTCGAGAAGATCGACGCCGAGCTGGAGGCGTCGGTCTGATGTCGGCCTTCGTCCGCGCCTGCGGCCTCGGCGAGCTGGAGGAGGACACCCCGAAGCGGGTGGAACTCGACGGCACGCCGGTCTCGGTCGTGAAGACCGAGGGGGAGGTGTTCGCGATCAACGACATCTGCTCGCACGCGAACGTCTCGCTCTCCGAGGGCGAGGTGGAGGACTGCCAGATCGAGTGCTGGCTGCACGGCTCCGCGTTCGACCTGCGCACCGGCAAGCCGTCCGGCCTTCCCGCCACGCGCCCCGTACCCGTTTACCCCGTAAAGATCGAAGGGGACGACGTGCTCGTCTCCCTCACCCAGGAGTCCTGAGGAACCCATGGCAACGCTTGAAATCCACGACCTGCACGTCACCGTCGAGGCCGACAACGCCACGAAGGAGATCCTCAAGGGCGTCGACCTCACCGTGAAGCAGGGCGAGACCCACGCCATCATGGGCCCGAACGGCTCCGGCAAGTCGACCCTCGCCTACTCGCTCGCGGGCCACCCGAAGTACACGATCACCGGCGGCACCGTCACGCTCGACGGCGAGGACGTCCTCGAGATGTCCGTCGACGAGCGCGCCCGCGCCGGCCTCTTCCTCGCGATGCAGTACCCGGTCGAGGTCCCCGGTGTGTCCGTCTCGAACTTCCTCCGTACGTCCGCCACCGCCGTCCGCGGCGAGGCCCCCAAGCTGCGGACGTGGGTGAAGGAGGTCAAGGAGACCATGGAGCGTCTCTCCATGGACCCCTCCTTCGCCGAGCGCAACGTGAACGAGGGCTTCTCCGGCGGTGAGAAGAAGCGCCACGAGATCCTTCAGCTGGAGCTGCTCAAGCCGAAGATCGCGATCCTCGACGAGACCGACTCCGGCCTGGACGTCGACGCCCTGCGCGTCGTCTCCGAGGGCGTCAACCGCGTCCGCGAGACCGGTGAGGTCGGCACCCTGCTGATCACGCACTACACGCGCATCCTGCGCTACATCAAGCCCGACTTCGTGCACGTCTTCTCCGGCGGCAAGATCGTCGAGTCCGGCGGCGCCGAGCTCGCCGACAAGCTGGAGAACGAGGGCTACGAGGCCTACACCACGAAGGGTGGCGTATCCGCGTGACACAGTTGCCGGGCCTCCTCGACACCGAGGCGATCCGCAAGGACTTCCCCATCCTGGACCGCACGGTTCACGACGGCAGGAAGCTCGTGTACCTGGACAACGCGGCGACCTCGCAGAAGCCGCGTCAGGTGCTCGACGCCCTGAACGAGTACTACGAGCGCTACAACGCCAACGTCCACCGCGGTGTGCATGTGCTCGCCGAGGAGGCCACGGCGCTGTACGAGGGCGCGCGCGACAAGGTCGCGGCGTTCATCAACGCGCCCAGCCGCGACGAGGTGATCTTCACCAAGAACGCCTCCGAGTCGCTCAACCTCGTGGCGAACATGCTGGGTTGGGCCGACGAGCCCTACCGCGTGGACCACGAGACCGAGATCGTCATCACGGAGATGGAGCACCACTCCAACATCGTGCCGTGGCAGCTGCTCTCGCAGCGCACGGGCGCGAAGCTGAAGTGGTTCGGCCTCACCGACGACGGCCGCCTCGACCTCTCGAACATCGACGAGATCATCACGGAGAAGACGAAGATCGTCTCCTTCGTCCTGGTGTCGAACATCCTCGGCACGGTCAACCCGGTCGAGAAGATCGTGCGCCGCGCGCAGGAGGTCGGGGCCCTGGTCCTGATCGACGCCTCGCAGGCCGCGCCGCACATGCCGCTGGACGTACAGGCCCTCCAGGCCGACTTCGTGGCCTTCACCGGTCACAAGATGTGCGGCCCGACCGGCATCGGCGTCCTCTGGGGCCGCCAGGAGCTGCTCGAAGACCTGCCCCCGTTCCTGGGCGGCGGCGAGATGATCGAGACCGTGTCGATGCACTCGTCGACGTACGCTCCCGCGCCGCACAAGTTCGAGGCGGGCACCCCGCCGATCGCCCAGGCGGTCGGTCTGGGCGCGGCGATCGACTACCTGTCGGCGATCGGCATGGACAAGATCCTCGCCCATGAGCACGCGCTGACCGAGTACGCGGTGAAGCGCCTGCTGGACGTCCCCGACCTGAAGATCATCGGCCCCACCACGGCCGAGGACCGGGGCGCGGCGATCTCGTTCACGCTGGGCGACATCCACCCGCACGACGTGGGCCAGGTGCTGGACGAGGAAGGCATCGCGGTCCGGGTCGGCCACCACTGCGCCCGCCCGGTCTGCCTGCGCTACGGAATTCCTGCGACCACGCGAGCGTCGTTCTATCTGTACTCCACGCCGGCCGAGATCGACGCACTGGTCGACGGCTTGGAGCACGTACGGAACTTCTTCGGCTGAGGGACGTGAACTGAGACCGTGAAGCTGGATTCGATGTACCAGGAAGTCATCCTGGACCACTACAAGCACCCGCACGGCCGGGGCTTGCGGGATGGCGACGCCGAGGTGCACCACGTCAACCCGACGTGCGGCGACGAGATCACGCTGCGCGTGAAGTACGACGGCGAGCAGATCACGGACATCTCCTACGAGGGCCAGGGCTGCTCGATCAGCCAGGCCTCGGCCTCCGTACTGAACGACCTCCTCGTCGGCAAGGAGCTGTCCGAGGCGCAGAAGATCCAGGAGACCTTCCTGGAGCTGATGCAGTCCAAGGGCAGGATCGAGCCCGACGACGCGATGGAGGAGGTGCTGGAGGACGCGATCGCGTTCGCCGGTGTCTCCAAGTACCCGGCACGGGTGAAGTGCGCCCTCCTCAGCTGGATGGCGTGGAAGGACGCGACGGCCCAGGCCCTGGGCGGAGCCGACTCCGACGCGGAAAGGAAGACGGCATGAGTGACACCGAGACCATGGAGATCAAGCCCGCCTCCGAGGAGGAGGTCCGCGAGGCCCTCCTCGACGTGGTCGACCCCGAACTGGGCATCGACGTCGTCAACCTTGGGCTGATCTACGGCGTCCACATCGACGACGCCAACATCGCCACCATCGACATGACCCTGACGTCGGCGGCCTGCCCGCTGACCGACGTCATCGAGGACCAGGCCAAGTCCGCGACGGACGGCCTCGTCAACGAACTCCGCATCAACTGGGTGTGGATGCCGCCGTGGGGCCCGGACAAGATCACGGACGACGGCCGGGATCAGCTGCGGGCGCTGGGGTTCAACGTCTGAGTCGGAGCTGTCCGATGCACCGGAAACGGCCATACCTTCGGGGTATGGCCGTTTCTTTGCATCACATCGTCGTCGACACCTACGACCTTTCCGTGCTCGCCCGCTTCTGGTGCGGGGTGCTCGACTGGCGGGTGCTCTCCGAGAAACCGCGTGAAGTGGTCATCGGGCCAGGGGAGTTCGCGGAGACCGGCATCTGCTTCATGCCGGTGAGTGAGCCGAAGACCGTCAAGAACCGGCTGCACTTCGACCTCGCCCCCGACGACCAGGAGGCCGAGGTCGAGCGGATCCTCGCGCTGGGCGCGCAGCGGGTCGATGTCGGGCAGGGCGAGGCCGTGGGCTGGGTGGTCCTCGCCGACCCCGAGGGGAACGAGTTCTGCGTACTGCGGCCCAAGGCCTCGCTCATCGCCTTTCGCGACGCGCCTCGTCTTCCCTGACGCCTCCGCCTAGTTGAGCCCCGCCACCAACCGGAACGCCGAGTCAGACCGGTACAGGGTGCTGTCCTGGTAGCGGTCCAGCCTCAGTTGGAAGTTCTGGTGGCGGAGGAAGCGGCCCGGGTAGTTGACCGACTCCAGCATCACCGCGCCGGAGTAGGGCGACGGGCGGGGGCAGAAGGTGGCGTCCTGTTTGAAGAGGGGGGAGCCGTCGTTGCGTTCCGCGCGGAGGATGAAGTTGCGGTGGCGGAGGTAGCTGCCGTTGGCCGTCGTGAAGGAGTAACAGGAGCTGTCCGCAAGGCCCTTGACCACTTTGAAGGTGGAAGCGCTGCGGGCCGAGGCGGAGTTGGCCGGGTTGAGCTTGACGAAGTCGCCGCTCACCTGCCAGTAGCGGTCCGGGTAGTTGACCGAGCGGACCGACTTCCAGGCGGTGGAGGACGAGGACCCCGACGAGCCCGATGAGCCCGACGATCCGGATGAACTCCCGTGGGACGACGCCGACTTGGACGGGGACGGCGCCTTCGTGGAGGGCGTCGAGCCGTGTCCCGCGGCGGCGGTCGACGTGGTGGTGCCGGGCGTCTTCGCCGAGCCCGAGCCCGAGCCCGAGCCCGAGCCCGAGTTCGACGTGTGCTCGTCGGGCGCCGGTGTGCCCTGCTTCGACGGGGACGCGTACGAGAGCAGGCCGGGGCCGTCCGCACCGGCCGACGTGGTCGGGTCCGCCTTCTTCGTGCGTGACGTGTCGTCAGTCTGCTTGTCCGTCACGACGATTGCCGTGACGCACACGACGATCGTGGTGACGGCGAGCGCCCCGGCCAGATAGAGCCGGCGGGTTCCGGGGGCCCGTGAGGTGTCAGGGGTCCAGCCGTTCTCCCAGGGGGAGTTGGGGGAGGGCGGGGGTGAACTGTCTGGCATGCGCTGTTCCTCCAGCGGCGCCCATGGCGACGGCCGTGACCGTGAAAGCCAGGTGTGTGAACGGTGAAACAGTAGTGGAGCGAGAGGTGTCCGAGCAGCCGTTTCAGTGAGCGGTTTCTATCGGATTCCGTTATGTACACTCGTACACATGGGATTCCTGATGCTCCTCACGGCGATCGCCGCGGAGGTGGGCGGCACCACCGCCATGAAGTTCAGCCACGGCTTCAGCCGGCTGTGGCCCTCGGTTCTCACGGTCCTCGGATACGTGCTCTCCTTCGCGCTGCTCGCGCAGACGCTGAAGTCCATGTCGGTCGGTACGGCCTACGCGATCTGGGCGGGCCTCGGCACCGCCGCCATCGTGGGGATCGGGACGGTGTTCCTCGGCGAGGGCATGACCCTCGCGAAGGCCACAGGCATCGCGCTGATCATCGTCGGGGTCGTGGTCCTCAACCTGGGCGGCGCGCACTGATGGCCAAGGGAGGCATGCGCTGATGGCCGGGGGAGGCACGTACTGATGGCCCGGCGCTACGACCCCGAGCGGCGGCAGCGGATCATCGACGCGGCGATCCGGGTGGTCGGGGAGAAGGGCATCGCGGGACTGAGTCACCGTTCCGTCGCCGCCGAGGCCGATGTCCCGCTCGGCTCGACGACGTACCACTTCGCGACCCTCGACGAGCTGATGGTCGCGGCCCTGCGCCAGGCCAACGAGGCCTTCGCCAAGGTGATCGCCTCGCGGGGCGGTCTCGAGGACCCGCGGACCGACCTGGCCGGGGAGCTGGCGGGCTGGATGGGGGAGTGGCTCGCGGGCGACCGCACGGGGGTCGAGCTGGAGTACGAGCTGTACCTCGCCGCCCTGCGCCGCCCCGCCCTGCGACCCGTCGCCGACGAGTGGGCCCGTGACCTCGCCGACCAACTCGCCCGCCGCACCGACCCGGTGACCGCGCGGGCGCTCGTCGCGCTGATCGACGGGATCTGTCTGCAGGTGCTGTTGACGGGCGCGGCGTACGACGAGGGGTATGCGCGCGAGGTGTTGGGGCGGGTGATTCCGCGGCCCGCGGAGGACTGAAGCGCTTGCCCGACCCGAGCCCTCCGCTCCCGTGAACTCTTCGGCCCCCACCGGGCAACAGGAGGCGGCAGGACGGTATTCGGTGTTGATGAATCGGGGGAAGTTTCGTGAGCGGACCACCGCCGGGCGCGGCCCGTGACGGCGACGACGCGGAGGTCGTCGCCCGGTCCTTGGAGCAGCCGGAGGCGTTCGCCCTGCTCTACGACCGGTACGCGGCCGACATCCACCGGTACGCGGCACGGCGGTTGGGCGACGGCGCGGCCGACGACATCACCGCCGACACGTTCCTCACGGCGTTCCGCGTCCGATCGCGTTACGACCTGACGCGGGCCAATGCGCGCCCCTGGCTCTACGGCATCGCGGGCAACCTCATCGGCAGACAGCGCCGTACCGAGGTGCGGGCGCTCAGGGCGCTGGCCCGCACCGGGCATGACCCCGTCGCCGCGTCCTGGGGGGACTCCTGGGTCGAGGAGACGGACAGCCGGATCTCCGCGCAGGGTCCGCTCGCCGGTGCCCTCGCCGCGCTCTCTGCGGGTGACCGGAACGTGCTGCTGCTCGTCGCCTGGGCCGATCTCACCTATCAGGAGGTCGCCGAGGCGCTGGACATCCCGGTCGGCACGGTCCGGTCCCGGCTCAACAGGGCGCGGCGCAAGGTGCGTTCGGCACTGGGCGCCGATCCCGCATTCGTGCACGACGCGGCGGAGGTGGCGTAGCGATGGACGAGATGACGCGGGTGCGCGAGCTGCGCGCCGGAGCGCCGGTGCCCGACCGCGGACGGCTCGCGGTGGGACGTACGCGGCTGACCGAGGCGGCACGGGCCGGGGGGCGGAACCAAGTGCTGTGGCGGCGGCGGGAGTTCGTGATCGTCGCGGTCGTGGCGGCGGTCACCGCGGTGGCCGTCACCGTGACCGTACTGCTGGGCGGCACCGCGCCCGGCAGCCGCAAGGTGGAGCCCGCGCGCACGCCCGACGCGAGCCTGAAGGGGCTCAGCGCGGCCCAACTCCTGCAGCGGGCGGCTGACTTGGTCGAGACCGAGCGGGACGTGACCGTACCGAGGACCGATCAGTGGATCTACACCCTGCAGATGTCGGAGGCGTCCACGGCGGCGGTGACCGAGATGCCGAGCTGGATCCGCTACGACGGCACCGCGGCGGCGTCCGAGGGCATCGCTCCCAAGGGGCAGCGCCCCCAACTCATCGTCACCCCCATGCACTTGGAGAACGGCGGGGAGGGCGACGACCGTTCGCCGCGCGAGATGTACCGGGTCCTGACGGCGCTGCCCGCCGGCGGTGAGCAGACCGTGAAGTTCCTCCGGCACGAGAACGCCGTCGCCGACCAGAAGGGGCGTACCCAGGCCCAGTCGGACTACACCGAGATCAGCGTCCTCCTGACCGCCCACTTGATGACGTCCAAGGGGCTGGCCTCGCTCTACCGCGCCCTCGCGACCCTGCCCGGCGGCCAGGTCGCCGACCATCTGGTGAAGGACGCCTCGGGGCGCCGGGTGATCGCGCTGAGCTATGTCAGGAGCGGCACGCTCAAGGCCGGGGCGGCGGATCAGTGGCTGCTCGACCCGCAGACCTACCGGATCGTGGGGATGCGGATGCTCATGGACGGGAAGGCCGTCGGCGGCAGTTCGACGGCGGCGTGGGCGGTGGTGGACAAGGCCGGCGAACGCGGCTGAGCCGGAAGCACCGCCGACCGTGCGTGCCCCGCGCGGTCGGCACCCCTTCCGCCGTCCTGCGAGCCCGTGCGTGTCGTTCCCTGAGACGCCCCGTGGACGAGTTGGTCCCGGCCGCCCCCGCCAGGTTAGGTTTCCCTCATGACCGACACGACCGCACCTCGCACCACCGGCGCCGTTGCCGCCGGCCTCGCCACCGTCGCCGCCGACGGGACCGTACTCGACACCTGGTTCCCCGCGCCCGAACTGTCCGCCGAACCCGGGCCCGCCGGTACGGAGAGCCTGTCCGCCGAGCGTGCCGTGGAGCTGCTCGGCGAGGGTGCGGCCAAGGCGATCGGCCCGGACGTCCGCCGGGGCGTCGAGGTGATCGCGGTCCGCACGGTCATCGCCTCCCTCGACGACAAGCCGCTCGACGCGCACGACGTCTACCTGCGCCTGCACCTCCTCTCGCACCGCCTGGTCAAGCCGCACGGCCAGAGCCTGGACGGCATGTTCGGCTTCCTCGCCAACGTCGCCTGGACCTCGCTCGGCCCGGTCGCCGTGGACGACGTCGAGAAGGTCCGGCTGAACGCGCGCGCCGAGGGCCTGCACCTCCAGGTGACGTCGATCGACAAGTTCCCGCGCATGACGGACTACGTCGCCCCGAAGGGCGTCCGCATCGCCGACGCCGACCGGGTCCGCCTGGGCGCGCACCTCGCCGAGGGCACGACCGTCATGCACGAGGGCTTCGTCAACTTCAACGCCGGCACGCTCGGCACGTCGATGGTCGAGGGTCGGATCTCCGCCGGTGTCGTGGTCGGCGACGGCTCGGACATCGGCGGCGGCGCGTCCACGATGGGCACGCTGTCCGGCGGCGGCAACGTCCGCATCACCATCGGCGAGCGCTGCCTGGTCGGCGCCGAGGCGGGCGTCGGGATCGCGCTCGGCGACGAGTGCGTCGTCGAGGCCGGTCTCTACGTCACCGCCGGCACCCGTGTCACGATGCCCGACGGCCAGATCGTCAAGGCCCGCGAACTCTCCGGCGCCTCCAACATCCTCTTCCGCCGCAACTCGGTCACCGGCACGGTCGAGGCCCGCCCGAACAACGCGGTCTGGGGCGGCCTGAACGAGATCCTGCACAGCCACAACTAGCGGCTCGGGTATGTGAGTTGAGCGCCTTCCCGTTCCCTGGGGAGGCGCTCGACCCATATCGGCCCTCATGCCCGCACGGCCGCCGCGAACTCCGCCAGCGCCGCGAAGTCCCCCTCACGCAGGCCGAGTCGGGGATTCACGTGGCGCAGCAGGGCGGGGCCGGGATGGCGGGCGGTCACGAACACCCCGTCGGGCGCGCTCTGTTCGTCGTCGACCCAGGCGAACGGCCGCCCCTCGGCGTACGCCACGATCGTCTCCGTCTTCCAGTGGACCCCGTCGGGCCGCTCGCCGAACAGCCGGTCGCCGAAGTCGACGTAGGGCAGCTCGGGCAGGCCGACGACGGGGCCGATCCAGCGGTTGGCGGCGGCCATCCACGTGGTCGCCCAGCACAGGTCGTAGCCGAGGCCGAGGAGTGCCGAGCCGTGCGCGGGGTTCAGCCAGACCCGTAGGGGACGGGGGCGGTCGGGCACGGTGACGCGGATGGTTGTGTAGCCCTCGGGGCGGCGTTCCGGCTGTGCGGCGTACGGGTTGAGGGGGCCGTCGACGTCGAGGAACAGCAGGGGGCGGCGGCTCATGCGGCCACCGTAGGGGAGTGGTCGGGTGAGGCGGGTGGAATTTTCTCGGGGCGGCAGGCATAGCGGGCGGTGTCCGCACGCGTCACAGGGGACACAGGGGGCGGGGCATCGTGTGCCGTCGGGGAAGTGAGTGAAGGTGACGATGGATGCCGAAGGGCTGGAAGGTTTCCGGGACTTCGTGGACAACAGGTCGTCGGCGCTGCTGAGGACCGCCGTGCTGCTCAGCGGGGGAGACCGGTACGCCGGTGAGGATCTGCTGCAGACCGCGCTGGCCAAGGCGGCCGGGCGCTGGGAGCGGATCGACGAACCCGAGGCGTACGTACGGCAGATCCTCTACCGGCAGCAGGTCAGCCGGTGGCGGCTGAAGTGGCGAAGACGCGAACTGACCGTCGCCGAACCGCCGGAGACCGGTGCGGATGCGGACACCTCGTCCGCCGCCGAGCTGCGCGTCGTGATGCGCGAGGCGCTGTCCCGGCTCACCGCCCGCCAGCGCACCGTCCTCGTGCTGCGCTACTTCGAGGACCTGCCGGAGGCCGACGTCGCCCGGCTGCTGGGCTGTTCCGTCGGCACGGTGCGGTCCACCACCCACCGTTCCCTGGCCCGACTGCGCGTCCTCGCACCGGAGTTGGCCGCCCTGGGCCCGGCCGACGCCGAGCTCGGGTCCTCCCGTGACCACTCGCCCGTGGAGGTGCGCCCGTGAACGTCGACGATCTCCTGCGCGACACGTTGCGCGAACAGGCCGCCGAACAGCCCCCGGCGGGACCGGGGTTCGCCGACTGGGTGCTCGCCGTACGGCGCCGCCGCCGTACCCGACAGCTCGTGGCCGCCGTCGTCGCTACGGTCGCCGTGGTCGCCGTCGCGGTGGGTGTGCCGCAGCTCTACTCGGGGAGGAGCGACGTCCGTCCGTCGGGTGTCGTGGACCGCGGGAACACGAGCGCCCACCCGGGCCAGTCGCCGCCGCGCGAGCTGATCGCCGCCGGGCGGACGGCACTTGCCGCCTATTACATCCCGACCAAGGTCACGGTGTCGGCCAGGGAGTCCGTCTCCGAGCGCACCTACTGGCTGTTCGACCGGAAGACCGGCACCTATGTGAAGGCCCCCAAGTGGTCGGTCGTCACCGTCGCCCCGGGCATGAAGACCGCCGCCGTCCTGGAACGGACCCTGCCCGCCTCCCGGATCGGCCTCCTCGACCTGGCCACCGGCGAGGTGAAGCGGTGGATCCAGGTCAGTCACAAGGTCGGTGGTCTGTCGTTCTCGGACGACGGCCGGAAGCTGGTCGCGACGACCTACACCCACAACCCCGACGCGGAGTTCCATCCGGCGGACCCCAACGTCGGGGAGCCCGACGTACCGTCGAGCCGCACCGGTTTCTACGTCCTCGACGTGGCCTCCGGCAAGGGCTCCTGGGCCGGGGTCACGATCGGCGGCCAGCGGGCGGACGGCCTGACCACCCTCGTCAACTACCGCCAGGACTTCGCCCTCACCCGCGACGGCAGGTACATCTGGGCCGGCCTCCCCTCCGACGAGGTCGACAAGCTGTTCTACGACTTCACGGGCGCCGAGGTCCCCGCCCCGGAGGACGGCAGCAAGTACCTGGTCTGGTTCGTCGACGCGGGGCTGTCCCCGGACGGCGAGCACGTCGCCGGTGACTTCGCGGGGCAGACGTGGACCACCTCGTCGTACGTCATCGACTCCGCCACCGGCGAGAAGAGCGAGGTCCGGGGGCAGCAACTGCTCGCCTGGGCCGACGACAGGTCGCTCATCGCCTGGGACATCGGGAAGGGGGATTCGGGGGCGGGGAAGAGCGAGTTCCACGCGCGGCTCGTGCTGGTCACCATCGGCAGCGACAAGGAAGTACCGCTGAGCGGCTTCCTGGGGGGCAGCACGGACGTCAGCGCCGGACGGTGGCAGCCCGTCTTCGCCACGCGCTGACCGACCGGCGCCGACTTGGCGCCGGCCGGTCACACGGCGATGAACTCCTCGTACGCCGCCCGCAGTTCGTCGGCCGCGTCCCGGCCGGCGGGCCGCAGCGGGGCCCGGACCGGACCCGCAGGCAGGCCGAGCGAGTTGAGCAGCGCCTTGACCGTCACCGTGCCGGGCAGCCCCGCCGCCATCATCAACTCGATAAGCGGCGTGGCACGTTGTTGGAGGCGGGCGGACACGGGGGTGTCGCCCGCCTCGAACGCGTCCAGGATCGCCCGGAGTTGAGCCGGGACGACGTTCGCGACGGTACTCACATACCCAGCCCCGCCCACCGCGTACAGCGCGAGGATGTGCTCGTCGCACCCCGCGTAGTACGCCAACTCGGTCCGGCCCAGCACCTTTTGGGCGCCGAGGAAGTCGTAGGAGCAGTCCTTGACCGCGACGATCCGGGGGTGCTCGGCGAGCCGGATCATCGTCTCCGGTTCGATACGGGTGCCGGTGCGGCCCGGGATGTCGTAGAGCACGAGAGGCAGCCCCGAGGCGTCGGCGACCTCGCGGAAGTGCGCCTCCAGGGCGTCCTGCGGGGGCCTGCTGTAGTACGGCGAGACCACCAACACCCCGTCCGCGCCCGCCTTTTCGGCCTGGAGGGCGAGTTCCACGGTGTGCCGGGTGTCGAAGGTGCCGACGCCCGAGACGAGGGAGACCCGCTCACCCACGGCCTCGCGGACGGCCGTGATGAGCGCCGCCTTCTCCCCGTCCGTCGTGGTCGGCGACTCCCCGGTCGTCCCGGACAGCACGAGCCCGTCACACCCCTCCGACACCAGCCGCTCGGCGAGGAGTTGGGCACCGGGGAGGTCGAGTTCCCCGGCCTCGGTGAAGGGGGTGACCATCGCGCACAGGGCGCGACCGAAAGGGGGCGGGGCGGAGGTCGCGGCGTTCGTCATGGGAGTAGTCTCGGCAGAGCGACAGTGAAGCTCCACTTAATTCTTCTACCTGGTATTGGTAAGGGATGCTGCGCAATGGTGGGTGACATCGAGCGGATCGACCTGGGCGAAGTGCCTCGCCCTGCTCACCCACCCGCCCGTCATCACCTACGGCGCCCGCACCCCGCCCGGCGCGAAACTCGCCTCGATCGGCATGCGCATCCGGGGCGGCGTGACGATGACCTCCCTGGCCCAACTGGCAGCACAGCAGGGCCGATCCGTACCCTCGGAGGCAGAGGTCAGGGACGCGGTGGCGAAGGCGTTGGGGGCGGCGTGACGGGGAGCGGCGACACCGGGGATTCCGTACGCCACCGCGACGACGGCGTCCCGCTGGAGCGTTTCACCGGCCGCGTGCTGGTGGTCTGCCCCCGCTGCGGCGGCCGCGCGGTCGTGGTCCCGCGACCCGGTCTGCCGGCGCCCAGGTACGCCACGGAACTGCTGTTCCAGCCACGGCGGTTGGCATGCTCAGGGTGCGGGGCCGTCGCCGAGTGGGTGGCCGCGATGCGGGACAACGCGCTGGTCGGGGTGGCGCCGGGCGGCACCGAGGACCCCTTCTTCCATCGGCCCCTCTGGCTGCAGACCCGGTGCGTCGGTCACATCCTGTGGGCCTACGACGAGGTGCACGTCGACGCCCTCGCGGCCTATGTGGGCGCGCGGTTGCGCGAACGGGGCGGGCTGTCGCCGACGAGGGCGATGGTCGCCCGGCTGCCTGCCTGGATGAAGACCTCCGAGCACCGCGCCGAGATCCTGGCCGGCCTGGAGACCCTGCGCGGCCTGGCCGGGCGCTCGGCCCCCGCCGACCGCTCCGACGCCGCCCACGAACACGGCGACCGCCCTCGGCCGTACAGAAGCCTCTACTTCCGGGGCGGCCCGTACTGAGGCTCCAGGCCCAAGGCCCTATGTCCAATTGGCCCCCTCATGGGTCACCATGGCCAGGAAGGTCACCGACGTGGGAAGTTGATCCACCCCTGGTCACGGGAGGCGTCATGAAGCTCGGCAAGGCACTGGCCACCGGAGTCGCCGAGGAGCGGCCGCAGATCCACGAGGAAGAGCTCGAACTCCCCGAGACGGCCGCGGAGTTCGCCGAGGAGAAGGCGCCCGAAGAGGTCCCGGCCGTCCGATGAGGCTGCGGCTCCCCGAGGAACGTCCGACGGAGCCGCCGACCGGATTCAAGATCGCCCACCCGGTGCTGTCCCAGGACGGCACCCGGACCGGGTTCACCGGTGTGTCGCTGGGCGGCGCGCTGCCGTACGGAGTCGTGGCCGACGCGTCCTGCGTGTACGGCCGCCGCCACCGTTCGCCCGCGCGGCTCTGCGACTGCGGCTTCCACTGTGTGCACGAACGGGCAGCCGCGGAAGCCCTGTTGTGCACCGCCGAGCACCGCGCGGCGGTCCTCCTCGACATCACCGTGCTCGGCACCTACATCCGCTTCGAACTCGGCTTCCGCTACGCCCGCCAGCGCGTCCGCACCGCCACCGTCGGCCCCTGCGCCTGCTGTGCCCGGGCCGTCGCGCTCGCCGACGCCGGTTGGGGCAGGCCCGGTTGGCGCGCCCTGGCCGCCGCGTGCGAGGGCTGCGTCCGCGGTCGTACGTCCGTCTCGCTCGCCGAGTTCGCCCGGCTGGCCGGGGACGGGCTGCGGGTGGTGGCGGGCGGTGACCTCGTGGAGACCGTCGACCCCGGACTTCCCGAAGGGCTCGGCGTGCCCGAACTCGTCGCGGAGGCAGCCCTGTTGCAGGCCCGCCTCGACTGGTTCCAGAGCCGGTTGGCGCAGTTGGAGGAGGGTGGGGCACAGAAGTAGGGCGGGCCTTGACCTCAAGTTCGGTCGAGGTTGAAGGCTGGTCGGCACACACCCGTACCGATCACCGGAGGCCCGCATGACCGCCACCCGCCGGACCGACTCCCACCCCGACCTCGCGGACCCCCGCGTCGGCGCCCCCTTCTTCAGCACCTGGCGCGTAGGAACCCCCCTGCGCCAACGGCAGTCCGTCGAGGCGATCGCGGCCGCCTGGGAACGCCGCCCCTGGCCCGCCGGCGACCTCCTCGGCTACCACGTCTACACCGGCCACGACGCCTCCACCCTGCTGCACTACTCACAGTGGACGAGCGAGCCGGCGTACGAGACCTTCGCCAAGACCCACCGTCAGGAGCGCGTCGACGAGATCGACACCGCCGTACCGCGCATCGAGCGTCTCGGCCTCGGCCGCTACCGCCACTACCGCAGCGGCGGACCGGCGGACCGGGGCGGCCGTGTCCCCGGTTGCGTCGTGATCGTGGACATCGAGTTCGAGGGCCCCGACCCCGACCGCCAACACGCCTGGGTGGACGCCGTGTTCGAGGCCCTGGAGAACGAACCCGCCCCGCACCCCGGCGGCATCTCCGCCCACTTCCACCTCTCCACCGACGGCACCCGCGTCCTCAACTACGCCGAGTGGGACAGCGCCCAGTCCCACCTGGACGCCCTCGCCGCCCCCGGCGACGGCATCGGCTCCGCCACCGCAGCCTGGCAACGCGTCCAGACCTGGCCGGGCCTGAAGAGCACCACGGTCAGCCGCTACGACCACGCGCTCGGCCTCGTACCCGAATAGCCGCCGCCTCCGAGCTGAAGGCCCTGCCAGCCGACAACCTCACCCGCCTAGACAAAAAAAGTGTTCGGTGAGACGGTGGACGCATGCTGGACGTCACCGTGATCGAGGACCCCGAGGCCGCAGCCGCCTCGCTGGACCCCATAAGGGCCCGGCTGCTCGCCGAACTGGCGGCCGGACCCGCGTCGGCCACCATGCTGGCCGGCAAGGTCGGACTGCCCCGGCAGAAGGTGAACTACCACCTCAAGGCGCTGGAGCGGCACGGCCTGGTCGAGCTGGACGGGGAGCGGCGCAAGGGCAATGTCACCGAGCGGGTGATGCGGGCGACCGCCGCGTCGTACGTCATCTCGCCGCTCGCGCTCGCCGCCGTGCAGCCGGACCCGGACCGGTTCCGCGACCAGCTCTCCGCGCGCTGGCTGCTGGCGCTCGGCGCCCGCCTGGTGCGGGACGTCGGTTCGCTGATCACCGGCGCGACCAAGGCGCACAAGCGGCTGGCGACCTACGCGCTGGACGGCGAGGTGCGCTTCGCGTCCGCCGCCGACCGGGCCGCGTTCATCCAGGAGTTGACCGCCGGGGTGAGCGCCCTCATCCGCAAATATGACGCGGGGGAGTCCGAGGAAGGCCGCGACCACCGGATCGTCGTCGCCGTCCACCCCACGGTCAAGAAACCACCCACCCCAGAACTGGACCAGTAGAACCATCAGGACCAGTAGGACCAGTAGTACTCAGGAGCTAGCCATGTCCAAGGAATTCGAGATCGTCTACGAGTTTGAGGTCGACGCCACTCCGGAGGAGGTGTGGGCGGCCATCACCGACGGCACCGGCGGCTGGCTGTGGCCGATGGAGTACGACGCCGAGAACCGCGTCGGGCCCTTCGGGTCCACCCTCACGAACTTCGACCCGCCGCACCGGCTCACCGCCCGCACCGAGGACGTCGGTTTCCCGATCCAGAGCCTCAACCAGATCGACGAGACCATCGAACCCCGCGACGGCGGCCGGCGGGCCTGGGTGCGGTACGTGCACAGCGGCATCTTCACCGACGACTGGGACAACCAGTACGACGGCGCGAGCAAGCACAACGCGTTCTACCTGCACACCCTGCGGGAGTACGTCACCCACTTCGCGGGCCGGGCCGTCGCCTTCGCCACGCTCAACGGGCCCGATGCCTCAATTGCCCCCGACGCGCTGGAAGTTACGGCCCGGGCGCTCGGCCTCGCGGACGACACCGCCGAGGGGGCGCGGGTGCAGGCCCGCGGGCCCGAGGGCCAACTCCTGGACGCCGTACTGGACTTCCGCAGTCCGTACTTCATCGGGCTGCGTACCGACGGTGCCCTCATCCGCTTCTTCGGGCGCAACCAGTGGGGCGCCCCGGTCGGCGTCAGCGTCCACGACTTCGCGCCGGGCGCCGACGCCAAGGCGAACGAACTCGCCTGGCAGAACTGGCTGGACGGGGTCTTCGCCTGACCTGGTGCAAGTCGGCGAGACCCCGTCTACCCCCCCCGTGAGCCCCCCCGTGGCTCCCCGCGGGTGCTACGGCTGGAAGCGCAGCACCTGCGGGTCGTGGTCGCTGATCTGGTCGTTGAACTCCGAGTTGATGTGGACGCTGTCGTACTCGAAGCAGTCCTTGCGGACCGACGGGCTGATCAGGATCTGGTCCAGGACCTGCTCGTTGCCCTGGTAGTCGTACGTGTAACGCTCGTTCTTCGGCAGGGACTTGATCGCCGAGTACAGCTCGCCGTCGCCTTCGAGGATCTTCGCGGTGTCGGAGAACTCGAAGTCGTTCATGTCGCCGAGCGTGATGACGTCCGCGTTCTTCTGCGCGGCCAGGATCTCGTTGACGAAGGCGTTGACCGCCGTCGCCTGCGCGTGGCGCTGGGTCTCCGAGCTGCGGGTGACCGGCTGGTACTGCGCGGTCAGGGGCTGGTCGCCGCCCTTGGAGATCAGGTGGTTGGCGATCACGAAGACCGTCTTGCCCTTGAAGACGAACTCGCCCGCGAGCGGCTTGCGGCTCGCGCTCCAGGCCGCGTTGGCCGGGTCGATCCGGCCCGGGGACGCGGTCAGCTGCGCCTTGCCGTGCACCTTGGTGACACCGACGGCGGTCGTCGAGTCGCCGCCCGCGCGGTCGGTGAAGGAGACCCGCTCCGGGTTGAACAGGAACACCTGGCGGATGTTGCCGCCGGGCTCGCCGCCGTCCTGGTCGTTGACCGGGTTGATCGAGCGCCAGTCGTACTTCGGGCCGCCCGCCGCGACGATCGCGTCGATCAGCTTGTTCACCGTGACGCTCGCGTCGACCGTGCCGTCGTCCGTCGCACCGTTGTCGTCCTGGATCTCCTCCAGGGACACGATGTCGGGGGACTGCAGGTTGTTCACGATCGCCGAGGCGTGCGCGGCGAAGGTGCCGTCCGACGGGTCGAGGTTCTCGACGTTGTACGTCGCCACCGCGAGCTGGCTCTTCGACTGCTTCTTCGTCGTCTCGCGCTTGAGGCCGGCGCTCTTCACGGCGCCGATCTCGTTCGCGACGAGGGTGTAGCCGCCGTACTGGTTGAAGTCCAGCGGTCCGTCCGTGGTGCCGGTCAGCTTGTCGCCGACGTTGACGACCGGGAAGTCCGCCGTCGCGCCCAGGGACTGGATCTGGAGGCGCCCGCCGTTCTGCGAGTCGTAGGAGCCGTAGACCGTGCCGCCGCGCTTGGTGGCGTTCTCGTGCGGCTTCACCGTGACCCACAGCTCCGCGTACGGGTCGGTCGCGGTGACCACGCGGGCGTCGGAGACCTGGACGTTCATGCCCTCGAGGGACTCGTAGTAGTCCAGGGCGTACTTCTTCGGCTGCAGCGTCAGCGCGTTGACCGAGTTGCTCGCGGCGGTGTCGCCGGCCGGGGTGTACCGGCTCGGCACGGAGCGGTCGCTGATCACCGTGGCGGCCGGTACGGCGTTGCCGCTGGAGACGACGGTGACCGTCGGCTTGGTGATCTCGGTGAGCGACTGGTTGCCTGTGGAGGCACCGCCCGGGACGTACTCGGAGACCGTGCCGGAGACGGTGACCGAGTCGCCGACGGCGACCTTCGGCGTGGAGCTGGTGAAGACGAAGACGCCCTCGCTCGTGGCCGGGTTGTCGTCCGGGGTGGCGTCCTGGAACCAGAACCCCTTGGACGAGCCGTACGTACGGACGCCCGTGACGATGCCCGGTACGTCCGCGACCTTCTGGCCGGCGTACGGGGACACCCGGGTCGTGCCCTGGATGTCATGGATGCGCACGCCGTCGGCGTGCGCGGGCGAGGTGAGAACGATCGTGGACGCCATGGAGCAGACGGCGGCGACGGTCAGCGCGGCAAGGCGCGCGGAGGACTTGCTCGGCAACGGGATCCCTCCGGGGACATGCATGAGTGCCGGGACGAGGGTGATTGGAACACGTACTGCGGCGGTGGGAGCCGCGACCGGTGGGGCGGTAGCGACGCGCGTAGAAGATACCCGGATCAGGTGTCCATGACATTTCTACGCGCGTCAATCTCATTGCGGGGCCGCCCAGTTGTCAAGGTTTCAGCCATGTACTCCTCGTGGCCGGAACATGAACCGGGCGGCATGGGTCGAAATCCGTCTAGGCTGAGCGGCTGAGTCGTGTGTCGTGTACGGCCGTCGTACGGCCTTCGAGGCGCCCTAGGAGAACCCACCGATGTCAGACAGCTCCCCCTTGCCGCCGGTGCGGCTGCACTCCGAAGCGGAGCTGGCGCGCGACGCGCTGTCCACCCCCCTGCTCGCCCGGGCCGCCCGGCTCGCCCGCTGGACCGGCCCCGACACCCGGATCGACGCCGGTGGCAGCCTCGTAGACGAGCAGCTGCCCGCCGCTGCCGAGCTCCTCGGGCTCACCGGCGACGACGCCGCGGCCGACGCCAGCGAGGCCTGGCGGGTCGCCGTGGACACCGGGCTCGTCGAGGTCGTCGACGAGGAGGAGGGCACCGTGACGGCCGGAGAGGAGCTGGCGCTGCTCACCTCCGGCTCGCCCGGCGACGTGCTCGCGGTGTGGCTCGGCGCCCTCGACACCCTCCTCGCGGACGCGAGCGTGCCCGATCTGGACGGTCTTGTCGACGCCATGGACGACGGCGGCGAGGTCGATTTCTCGTCACTCGACTGGGACCCCGAGGCGGAGGCCGAGTTCCTCGACGGCGTCCTCGGAAATCTGTACCTGCTGACCGTCAACGAGGAGGGCCCCGGTGACGGCCCCGTCCCGCTGCCCGCGCTGGCCGCCTCGATGATCGTGCCCAGCGACATGGGCGAGCCCACCAACGACGTCCTGGAGCAGGTCTCCGACGCGATGATGCGCCTCGACGACCAGTTCCGGCTCCTCGAACCGGTCGGCATCGTCGAGTACCAGCCCGTCGACGAGGCCCTCATGGCCGACCCCGACGAGCCGGCGGACGGCCCCGCCGCGTCCGTCGACGAGACCGACGTCACCCGCTACGGCATGGTCCGCCTCACCCCCCTCGGCCTCTATGGCCTCCGCGCCCGCCTCCTCGAAGCAGGCTTCGCCGCCCCCGCCGTAGGGGATCTCGCGGACAAGGGCGCGGACGCGCTGCTCGACGGGACGTCCGGGTTCCCGCAGCGGGCGGCGCAGGCCGAGATCGAGCAGTGGCTCGCCGGGCGTGAACCCCTCGACGCGGCACGGGAGTTGCTCGCCGCGGCCCGCGGCGGGGACTCCGGCGCACCCCTGCGCCGGCTGCTCTGCCAGCAGGCGCTCTCCCTCGTCGGCGCGGAGGCCGAGCCCGCACTGCGCGCGGTGCTCGACGACCCCGAACTGGGCGGCCTCGCCCGGGTCTGGCTGAGCGAACGCGGTGCGAGCGACGTCCCCGCGCCCTCCGAGGACCTGGTGTTCTGGCTGACCGTCGACACGGTCGCCGCGCAGCTCGCCGCCGAGGGCAACTCCGAGGAGTTGCAGGCCCTGGTCGAGGGCCTGGCCCAGCAGCACAACGGATTCTTCGCGGCGGCCTGGCGCGTCGACCACCCGGCGACCGCGGACGTCCTGGAGGCGATGGGCCGCCTGCACCCGGACAAGCGGATCGCCAAGGAAGCGCGGAAGGCGGCCTTCAAGGCCCGCTCCCAGCAAGGGAATTGACCTGATCCACCCTGCGGGACTTTTGAGTTCCATGGGTGAGCGCATACGGCTTCGTGGGTGATCTCTTACGGATTCATGGAAGAGGGCCCGGCGAAGTCGTCCGGTGTTCAACTCGTGTTCAGACATGGGCGGAAGCGTGGCGCCGACCGAGGTCCGCCACCCTCCACGGCACACCCACCGTCACAGGAGACACGCATGTCGCTCACCCGCAGGGATTTCACCGCCAAGTCCGCGATGACCGGTGCCGGGGTCGCGCTGGCGGGCAGCGTCGGCGCCCTCGCCACCGCGCCCAACGCCCTCGCCGCCACCGACTCCGACACCGAGTCGGCGGCGGACTACGGACACGACCACGGACACGGGCACACCGGCGTCGGCTACGGCCCGCTGATCGCCGACCCGGACGGCCTCCTCGCCCTGCCCGCCGGCTTCAAATACCGCGTCATCACGTACAGCGGCAGGACCAAGCTGGAATCGGGCGAGTTCACCCCCTCGAACCACGACGGCACGTCCACCTTCGACGGCCCGCGCGGCGCCACCCTCCTCGTCAACAACCACGAGCTGGCCGGCCCCCGCGCCCAGTGGCCCCACCCCGTCCCGCTCACCGAGGGCCTCGTCTACGACCCCGCCGCCGCCGGTGGCTGCACGGTCGTCGAGGTCCGCCGCGACCACGTCGCCGAGTGGGTCGGCATCGCCGGCACCGCCACCAACTGCGCGGGCGGCAACACCCCTTGGGACACCTGGCTCACCTGCGAGGAGACCGAGGACAAGGCCGGCACCAACGGCTTCACCAAGGACCACGGTTACGTCTTCGAGGTCGACCCGGTCGACCGCCGCGCCAACCGAAACCCCAAGCCCATCAAGGCACTTGGCCGCTACGCCCACGAGGCCGTGGTCGTCGACCCCAAGCGCGGCCACCTCTACCTGACCGAGGACGCGGCGAACCCGAACGGCCTCCTCTACCGCTGGACCCCGCCCGAGCACTTCCACCACGGCCGCGGCAAGCTGCGCACCCTCGCCGACGACGCGGGCGTCCTCCAGGCCTTCAAGTGCTTCGACTCCGGCGGCAAGTTCATCGACGACCTCTCCCGCGCCACGAAGATCGGCACGGTCTACGGCGTCGACTGGATCGACGTCCCCGACCGCGACGCCAGGACGACCTCCGTCCGCAAGCAGTTCGCGGCCGGCGAGGTCACCCGCGCCCGCAAGCTGGAGGGCATGTGGTGGGGTGACGGCGGCACGTACATCGTCTCCTCGTTCGCCCGCACGGAGAGCCCCGTCCAGCACGACGGCGCCGTCTGGTTCTACGACCCCAAGCGCCGCACTCTCACCCTCAAGGTCCTGATCGGCGTCAACCCGGACCCGTCCGTGGACGGCGCGTTCGACGGCCCCGACAACATCACCGTCTCTCCCTACGGCGGTCTCGTCATCGCCGAGGACGGCGAGGGCGTCCAGCACCTGTTCGGCGCGACCGAGAGCGGCCGCACGTACCCGATCGCCCGCAACGAACTCAACATCGGCACCGAAGAGAAGCCGGAGTTCAGCGAGTTCACCGGCGTGACGTTCTCGCCCGACGGCAAGACCCTGTACGCGAACATCCAGACACCGGGGATCATGCTCGCGATCACTGGTCCCTGGAAGCGGCAGAAGCGCGGCTGAACTCCCGTACGGAATTAATTGGTTGGCCCCTCCGGAGCTGTGCCTCCTACTCTGAGATCACAACAGCACGCACCTCCCGGTGCGAAGGCTGCGGCTACTTCTCTCTCAAAGAATCCACGCCGCAGCCGTTTTTGATCTCGGGAGGCGCAGCTCATGGTGGGTGCCCGGTGCGCAGGCAACGGTTACTTCATTGGATCGGGCGGTTGCGGGTTCGAGTCCCGTCATCGACTTCGGGTCGGTGTAGCTCAATTGGGTAGAGCACCTGGAAAAGTCCGTCGCCGCCTCTGAACTCGGGCACCCACCTTTCGCTGCGCGCTCCCTCCGAAACACCAAGGAATTCGGGGGAATTCACCATGGCGCGGTTCAACACCAAGGCGGCGAAGACCCAGCCCACTTCGCGGGTCACCTCCACGGGCCGAGTACTCCGTACCTACCAGGGCGGCCGGGGCCGTGAGCGCGACGCGCGCTCCGAGCTCTTCCTGCTCGCGGTCGCCAACTTCGTTTCCCAGCAGACCTTTTACGAGTCCGGCGCCGACCGCGACGACCGCTTCGCGACCCTCGTGCGCGAGCTCGCCGTCACCGACCCGGACTGGACGGCAGGCCTCCTCGGCTGGCTGCGCGGCGAGGGCAACCTCCGTACGGCCGCCGTCGTGGGCGCCGCCGAGTACGTGAAGGCCCGCCTCGACGCCGGCGCCACCGACGGCCCCTCGAACCGGCAGGTCGTCGACTCCGTGCTGCGCCGCCCGGACGAGCCCGGCGAGCTGCTCGCGTACTGGACCGCGCGCTACGGCCGCAACATCCCGAAGCCGGTCAAGCGCGGTGTCGCCGACGCCGTACGACGTCTCTACAGCGGTAAGTCGCTGCTCAAGTACGACACCGCGTCCAAGGGCTACCGCTTCGGCGACATCCTCAACCTCGTGCACGCGGCGCCGGACCCGGACAAGGCGTGGCAGGGCGAGCTGTTCCAGTACGCGCTGGACCGCCGGCACCACCCGGACACCGCCGTACCGCCCGCGTCGAACCAAGTCCTCACCGCGCACCGCGAGTTGATGGCGCTGCCGGTCGAAGAGCGGCGCGCGGTCGTCACGGCGGCCGACGGCGCCGAGCGGCTCGCGGCGGCCGGGATGACGTGGGAGGCGCTGGCCGGCTGGCT
Organism: Streptomyces sp. NRRL F-525; assembly: GCF_000716605.1. GTDB lineage: Bacteria > Actinomycetota > Actinomycetes > Streptomycetales > Streptomycetaceae > Streptomyces. The sequence goes on from NZ_JNXE01000018.1 coordinate 100,964, forward strand.
CCAGGGCCCGATGGACAAGGCGGCCTGGGAGGCGGTCATTCCGTCCATGGGTTCGATGGCGCTGGTCCGGAATCTCCGCAACTTCGACGAGGCCGGGGTCTCGGACGAGGTCGCGGCCCGGGTCGCGGCGAAGATCAGCGACCCGGCGGAGGTCGCGCGCTCGCGGCAGTTCCCGTTCCGCTACCTCGCCGCGTACCAGCACGCGCCCTCGCTGCGCTGGTCGTACCCGCTGGAGCGGGCGCTCGGCCACTCGCTGGCCAACGTGCCCGCGCTGCCGGGCCGCACGCTGGTGCTCGTGGACCGCTCGGGGTCGATGTTCCACTCCCGGCTGTCCGACCGCTCGGAGCTCAACCGGGCCGACGCGGCGGCGATCTTCGGCACGGCGCTCGCGCTGCGGGCGGCGGACGCGGACCTCGTCGAGTTCGGTACGACGAGCAAGCGCCTCGACCTCGGCGCGGGTGAGTCGGTGCTCAAGGTCCTGGGCCGCTTCGGCGACCTGGGCGGCACCGACACCACCTCGGCGGTCCGCTCGCACTACCGGGGCCAGGACCGGGTGCTGATCATCACCGACGAGCAGGCTTCGTACAGCCACTACGGCGACCCGACCGAGCAGGTCCCGGCCGGCATCCCGGTCTACACCTGGAACCTCGCCGGGTACCGAGCGGGCCACGGCCCGTCCGGTACGGCGAACCGGCACACCTTCGGCGGCCTCTCGGACGCGGCCTTCCGGATGGTGCCGCTGCTGGAGGCGGCCCGGGACGCGGACTGGCCCTGGGCGGCTTGAGAGGCAAGGTGTGGCCCGCACTTTCACGGGGAGTGCGGGCCACACCCTTGTCCACGTGGGCGCACCCTTGCCCGACCGAGGATTGACATCTAACATTTCAGTTCATGAACGCCCTACGGCCCGTCCCGCGCACCCTCCTCCGCGACCGCGCCTACGAAGCGATCCGCGACGCCATCGTGGCCGGGGACATCGAGCCCGGGGCGGTGGTGCGGGACGCCGATCTCGCCGAGCGGCTCGGGCTGTCGCGGGCGCCGGTGCGGGAGGCGTTCTCGCGGCTGGTGGAGGAGGGGCTGCTGGAGAGCAAGCCGCAGAGCTACACCCGGGTGACGCCGGTCGTGGCCGCCGAGGTACGGGACGCCGCCGCCGTCGTCGGGGCCATGCACGAGTTGGTGACCCGGGTCGCCGTACCCCTCTTGCGCGACACGGACGTCGACGTCATGCGCGCGGCCAACGACCGGTTCGCCGCCGCCGTGCACGCCGGTGACGTGGACGCGGCCCTGCGCGCCGACGACGAACTCCACGACGTCCTGGTGCGGGTGAGCGGCAATCGCGCCGCCGCCGCCACCGTCGCCCGCTACACCCCGCTCATCCGCCGACTGGAGCGACGACGCTTCGGCGAGGGCGGCTCCTGCCGTTCGGCCGGGCTGCACGAGCGGCTGATCGAGGCCTGCGCGGACGGTGACACGGACGGTGCGGTCCGCGTCACGGCCGACATCTGGCACACCCTCGCGGACCTGACCGATGCTGACTGACCCTGGAGGTCTCATGTCCCTTTCCTCGTACGACCGTTACCCCCTCCTCTTCGGCCCCTCGCCCGTCCACCCGCTGGAGCGCCTCACCGCCCACCTCGGCGGCGCCTCGATGTGGGCCAAGCGCGAGGACTGCAACTCCGGTGTCGCGTACGGCGGCAACAAGACCCGCAAGCTGGAGTACCTCGTCGCCGACGCCCTCGCGAAGGGCTGCGACACCCTCGTCTCGATCGGCGGCGTGCAGTCCAACCACACCCGCCAGGTCGCGGCCTGTGCCGCCCGTGCCGGGCTCAAGTGCGTGCTGATCCAGGAGAGTTGGGTGGAGTGGCCCGACTCCGTCTACGACAAGGTCGGCAACATCCTGATCAGCCGCCTCGCCGGAGCGGACGTACGCCTGGTGAAGGCCGGGTTCGGCATCGGCTTCAAGGAGAGCTGGGAGCAGGCGCTGCGGGAGGTCGAGGAGAGCGGCGGCAAGCCGTACGCCATCCCGGCCGGCGCCTCCGACCACCCGCTCGGCGGCCTCGGCTTCGCCAACTGGGCCCACGAAGTCGCCGAGCAGGAGCGGGAGTTGGGCGTCTTCTTCGACACCGTGGTGGTGTGCTCGGTGACCGGCTCCACCCAGGCGGGCATGGTCGCCGGGTTCCGCGCGATCGAGGAGGCGGGCGGCCGCGAGCGCCGGGTGCTCGGCATCGACGCCTCGGCGAAGCCCGCCGAGACCCGCGAGCAGGTGGCCCGTATCGCGCAGGGCACCGCCCAACTGATCGGCGTCAAGCGCGAGTTGACCCTCGACGACGTCGAACTCGACGACCGCTACCACGCCGGCGTCTACGGCATCCCGGACGAGACCACCCTGGAGGCGATGCGCCTCGCCGCCCGCACCGAGGGGATGGTCACCGACCCCGTGTACGAGGGCAAGTCCATGGCCGGGATGATCGACCTGGTCGCCCGGGGCGAGATCGCCGCCGACTCCACGGTGCTCTACGCCCACCTCGGCGGCCAGCCCGCGCTGGACGCGTACAGCGCGCTGTTCTAGGCCGACTCCCGGGCGCCCTCGGCCCGTTCGGGTTTCCTGCCGGTGATCACGAACGCCGAGACCAGCAGTGCGGTCAGGGCGATCAGCGCGCCGACGCCGAACGCGCGGGCCGAGCCGTGGACGAGGATCTCGGACGGTGACCCGGTCGCGTGCCGGGTCGCCGTGCCGAACACCGTGACCAGGATGGACAGTCCGAGGGTGCCGCCGAGCCACTGGAGGGTCTGGAGGAGGCCCGACGCGGCGCCCGCCTCGCGGGGTTCGATGCCCGCGAGGATCGTCGCGTTGAGCGGCATGAAGCTGAGTCCGACACCCACGCCCAGCAGAAGCAGCGGGCCCAGCAGCCCGGTCAAGTAGCCGTCGTCCGCGCGGAGTTGCGACAGCCATGCCGCCGATACGGCGAGCAGCGCCATGCCGGTGAGCAGCACCGGCTTGGCGCCGAAGCGGGCCAGCAGCCGGGGCACGAAACGCACGACCGTGAACAGCGCCAGTGTCATCGGCAGGAAGGCGAAGCCCGCGCGCAACGGGCTGTAGTCCAGGACCCGTTGGCTGATCAGGGTGAGGAAGTAGAACGCGCCGAACATGCCCGCCGGCAGCAGCAGGACGCCCGCGTAGCCACCCGCGCGGTTGCGGTCCGCGAACAGCCCCAGCGGCATGATGGGTTGGGCGGCGCGGGACTCGACCACGGTGAAGCCCGCCAACAGGGCCGCCGCGCAACTGAACCCCAACTGCGCCTGCATGTCGCCCCATCCGTCCGACGAGACCCGGATGAACGCGTACACCAGCGAGGTCATCCCGGCGGTGCCGGTGAGCGCGCCCGCCGCGTCGAACCGGCCCGCGTGGCGCGGGGGTTCGGCGACGAAACGGGGGAGGGCGGTGGCCACCGCGATGCCGATCGGCACGTTGATCAGCAGGGCCCAGCGCCAGGACGCCCAGGAGGTCAGCATGCCGCCGATGACCAGGCCTATCGAGGCGCCGATGCCGGCCATGGAGGTGTAGATGCCGAGCGCGTGGTGACGGCGCGGGCCCTCCGGGAAGTTGGTGGTGATCAGGGCGAGCGTGTTGGGTGCGATGAGCGCGGCGCCCATGCCCTGCAGCGCGCGGGCCGCGAGCAGCCAGGCGCTGTCGGTGGCGAGTCCGCCGAGCAGGGAGGAGGTCGCGAAGAGCAGGACGCCGATCGTGAGCGTACGGCGGCGGCCCACGATGTCTCCGACCCGGCTGCCCAGCAGAAGCAGCCCGCCGAAGGCGAGCGTGTAGGCGTTGAGGACCCAGGACAGCCCGGTGGGGCTGAAGCCGAGGTCTTTCTGGATGTCCGGCAGCGCGACGTTGACGACGGTGGAGTCGACGCCGACCATCAGATAGGCGGTGACGACGGTGAAGAGGACGGTGCCGAGCCTGGCGGGTCGGGGCGGTGCGGAGAGAGGATCGACGGTGGTGGACGGTGCGGACGGGGTGGACATGGAGTTCTCCCGGTCTGGCGTCCCCGGCTGAGAGACGTGCGGGCAGCACGGACTGCCCGCAGAGGTAAGCGGGGACTGTCTCCGTTTAGTACTCGGTAAGATACGGAGACAGTCCCCGGTTCGCAAGGAGTATCTGGATGGCCCAGGTCAGACCCATGCGCGCGGACGCCCGGCGCAACTACGACCGACTGCTGAAGGTCGCGGCGGAGTCCTTCGCCGAGCACGGGGAGAACGCGTCCCTCGACGACATCGCCAAGCGCGCGGGCGTCGGGTCAGGGACGCTGTACCGGCACTTCCCGACCCGGCAGGCACTGCTTGAGGCGGCCTACGTCGACCGGATCGAGGCGCTCGGCACCCGCGCCGACGAGCTCGCGAAGGAGCTGCCCCCGGGCGAGGCGCTGGCCGAGTGGCTGTACGAGGTGTGCGTCGGCACGATTCAAGTGCGCGGTATGAAGGCCCTGTTGGGCTCGGCCGTGACGGACGGCAACAATCTCGCGCTCACGGCCTGCGGCACGCATATGAAGGGCGCGGCGCAGCGGCTGGTGGAGGCGGCGCAGCGGGAAGGGACCCTGCGTCAGGACATCGAGCCGATCGAGGTCCTGCGGCTGGCCCACGGAGTGTCCACGGCCTCGGAGTTGGCGAACGGGCAGGGGAAGTACATCCGCCGCTATCTGTCCCTGCTGACGGACGGGCTGCGGCCCGCTGCCCGGCCGGAGTGAACGCCGGGCGCCCCTCGGAAGGGGCGCCCGCAGCGGTCGTAGGACTGTATGTGGTGGTTACAGCGCTTGGGCGGCCGGCTTCACCATCCCCCGCACCGTGCGGGACTTCACGAAGTCGCCCATCGCGGTCATGTCCCATTCGCCGGAGAACTGCTTGACCAGCTTGGCCATCATCACGCCGGTCTGGGACTCGGCGTTGGTGAGGTCGAAGCGGACCAGTTCCTCGCCGGTCGCGGCGTCCAGGAGGCGGCAGTAGGCCTTGGCGACCTCGGTGAACTTCTGGCCGGAGAAGGAGTTGACCGTGAAGACCAGGCCGGTGACCTCCTGGGGGATGCGGCCGAGGTCGACGACGATCACCTCGTCGTCACCGCCGCCCTCGCCCGTCAGATTGTCCCCGGAGTGCTTGATCGCGCCGTTCAGGATCGAGAGCTTGCCGAAGTAGCAGCTGTCGATGTGGTTGCGCTGCGGGCCGTAGGCGATGACCGAGGCGTCCAGGTCGATGTCCTTGCCCCGGTAGGCGGGCTCCCAGCCGAGGCCCATCTTGACCTGGGAGAGGAGCGGGCGGCCGCCCTTGACCAGGGACACCGTCTGGTTCTTCTGGAGGCTGACGCGGCCCTTGTCGAGGTTGATCTTTCCGGCGCCGAGCGGGGGTGCGGCGGGCGGGGCCGGGGGTGCCACCGGGGTCTGCACCGTCGGGGTGGGCGGGGCCACCGGCGCCGGAGCCGCCGCCGGCTCCTCCACCGAGACGCCGAAGTCCGTGGCGATGCCCGCCAGGCCGTTCGCGTAGCCCTGGCCGACCGCGCGGGCCTTCCAGACACCGTTGCGCAGATAGATCTCGACGACCACCAGGGCCGTCTCGGCGCCCAGTTGAGGAGGCGTGAAGGTGGCCAGCACCGAGCCGTCCTCCGCGTTGCGGATCGTCGCCGTCGGCTCGATGCCCTGGAAGGTCTGCCCCGCGGCGTCGGGGCTCGCCGTGACGACGATCTTCTCGATGCCGGGCGGCACCGCGGCCGTGTCGACCGTGATCGCGTCCGGGGACGTACCGCCGCCGGAGCGGTACGTCACACCCGGGCCGTTCGGCTGGTTGTAGAAGATGAAGTCGTCGTCCGAGCGCACCTTGCCGTCGCCGGTGAGCAGCAGGCTCGACACGTCGAGCCGCACGGGGGCGGCGACATCCACGGCCACCCGGGAGACCGGAAGAGGGATGTTCGAGCCTGGGGTCATAGCTGTCATGGCTCGTGAACGAACGGCACCGCTTTACCGTTCCCTTACCGTTGAACCGCCCCCGTTCGGCTCAGGGGACCAGGTTCAGGGAATCACGACGATCTTCCGCCCCACCCCCGCCGCGAACTGCTCCAGCGCCTGCGGATACCGCTCCAGCTCTATCCGGTCGCTGATGAAGATCTCCGGGTCGAGGACCCCGTTCGCGAACAGCTCCGCCGCCCGCTCGAAGCTGTGCAGCACCGCCATGGAGCCGGTGATGGTGATCTCCTGGTTGTAGATGCGGTACGGGTCGATCGACACCCGGGTCGCGTAGTCGGCCACCCCGAACTGCAGGAACGTGCCCGCCTTCGCCACCCGGCCCAGGCCGTCCTGGATCGCCGCCGCGTTGCCGGTCGCGTCGACCACGAGGTCCCAGCCCTGCGGCTTGTCCAGCTCGTCCGCGTTCGCCGCCGAGCCGGAGACCCCGAGCGTGCGGGCCGTCTCCAGGCGGGCCGGGTTCAGGTCCACGATGTCAACGCTCGCCGCGCCGGTGCGCTTGGCCAGCTCCAGCATCATCAGGCCCATGGTCCCGGAGCCGTAGATCAGGACGTGCGCGCCGAGGCGGGACTTGAGGACGTCGTAGCCGCGCACCGCGCACGACAGGGGTTCTACGAGGGCCGCGTCCTGGGTGCGGACGTGCTCGGGTAGCTTGACGCAGTTCGCCACCGGGGCGACGGCGTACTGGGCCGCGCCGCCCGCCGTGGTGACGCCGATCGCGGCCCAGCGTTCGCAGAGGTTGTTGTGTCCGTTGCGGCACTGCCGGCATTCGTAGCAGTACAGGGACGGGTCCACGGCCACCTGGTCGCCGACCGAGACCTCGGTGACCTGGGTGCCGACCGCGACGATCTCGCCGGCGAACTCGTGGCCCGGCACGATCGGCAGCTTGGGCGCGAACTCGCCCTGGAGGATGTGCAGATCGGTGCCGCACAGCCCGCAGGCGGCGACCTCGACGACGACCTCGCGGGGGCCCGGCGTCGGGTCGGGGACCTCGGTGACGACGGCGCGGCCCACGGACTCGATGACGGCGGCCTTCATTTCACGGCTCCCAAGGAGAGGCCCTGGACCAGCTTGTCCTGGGCGGCGAACCCCGCGGCGAGCACCGGCAGGGAGATGACGAGCGACGCGGCGCACACCTTCGCCAGGAACAGGCCCTGGCTGGTGATGAAGCCGGTCAGGAAGACGGGGGCGGTCTCCGCGACCACACCCGTGAGGACCCGGGCGAACAGCAGCTCGTTCCAGCTGAAGATGAAGCAGATGAGGGCTGTCGCGGCAATACCAGGGAGGGAGATCGGAGCGACCACGCGCGCGAGGATGGTCGGCAGCCGGGCGCCGTCGATCTGCGCCGCCTCGATGACGGCGACCGGGACCTCGGCGAGGAAGGACTGCATCATCCACACCGCGATCGGCAGGTTCATGGAGGTGTAGAGGATGACCAGGAGCCAGATGTTGTCGAGCATCCCGGCGTTCTTCGCGAACAGGTAGATCGGCAGCAGGCCCGCCACCACCGGGAGCATCTTCGTGGAGAGGAAGAAGAACAGGACGTTGGTCCACTTCTTCACCGGGCGGATCGACAGCGCGTAGGCCGCCGGGAACGCCAGCAGCAGCACGAAGAGTGTCGAAGCCACGGACGCGACAAGGGAGTTGACCAGCGCGGGCCAGGGGCTCGCGCCGCCTCCGGTGCCGAAGAAGTCCCGGTAGCCGTCCAGGGTGAGGGCGGCCCCGAAGGACGGCGGGTTGGTCGCCGCGTCCGCCTCCGAGTGGAAGGACGTCAGTGCCATCCAGGCGATGGGCAGGAAGAACACGATGCCGAGCACCCAGGCCACCAGGCCGAGGCCGGCGCCTTTGCGGCGGGCACGCGCGCGTACGGCGATGCTGCTCATGCGCGGGACGCCTCCTCACGGAACAGGGACGACACGACGCGCAGGGCGAAGGTCGCGATGATGATCGAGCCGATGACGACCAGGACGCCGGCCGCCGAGGCGAGGCCGTTCTCGTGCGCCTGGTAGAAGCTCTGGTAGACGGTGTAGGGCAGGTTGGCGGTGCCCAGGCCGCCGGACGTGATGGTGAAGACCGCGTCGAAGTTCTGGACGATGTAGATCGAGCCCAGCAGGGCGCCGAGTTCGAGGTAGCGGCGCAGGTGCGGGAGGGTCAGATAGCGGAAGACCTGCCAGTCGCTCGCGCCGTCCACCTTCGCGGCCTCGATCTGCTGGTGGTCGCGGCTCTGGAGGCCGGCCAGCAGGATCAGCATCATGAACGGCGTCCACTGCCACACCAGGGATGCCTCGACCGCGAGCAGCGGGGTGTTGGAGATCCAGTCGGGCTGTGGGCCGCCCACATAGTGCAACAGCCCATTGAACAGGCCGTATTCAGGGTTGTAGAGCACATGCTTCCAGAGCAGGGCCGCGGCCACCGGCACCACCAGGAAGGGAGCGATCAGCAGCGTGCGGACGAAGCCCCGGCCCTTGAACTTCCGGTCCAGGAGCAGCGCGAGCAGCAGCCCGAAGACCAGGCTGGCCAGCACCACCGCCACGGTGAGCAGGATGGTCGTCCACACGGAGTGGCGCAGGTCCGCGTCGGTCAGGACCTGGTGGTAGTTGTCGAGACCGGTGAAGTGCCGGGCCTTCGGGTAGAGCGCGTTCCAGTCGAAGAACGAGATCACCAGCGTGGCCACGAACGGGAGTTGGGTCACGACGATCATGAAGATCAGGGCGGGGAGCAGCGGGGCACGGGTGGCCCAGGCGCGCAGTCGGTCGGAGGGCTGCCGCGCGGTACGAGTTGGGCTGGTGGCCAGCGGGGCCGTTGTCGTGGCGGTCATCGTCCCTCGTACTCCTTGGAGATCTGCTCGGCGAGTTTCTGGGACTTCTTCAGGGCCGAGTCGACGGACTGCCGTCCGGCGATGGCCGAACTGATCTCCTGGGAGACCTTCGTGCCGAGGTCGGTGAACTCGGGGATGTCGACGAACTGGATGCCGGGCGCGGGCCGCGGCTGCACGCCGGGGTCGTTCGGCTTGGCGCCCTCGATGGCCGCCTTCGTCATCTCCTGGAAGGCGGCGGCCTCCTTGACGTAGTCCGGGTTCGTGTACGTCGAGGCGCGCTTGCCGGCCGGCACGTTGGACCAGCCGTCCGTGTCGCCGACCAGCTGCTCGTACTGCTTGCTGGACGCCCATGACACGAACTTCCAGGCCTTGTCGGAGTTGTGGGACGCCTTCTGGATGCCCCAGGCCCACGTGTACAGCCAGCCCGAGGAGTCGGTCTTCTCGACCGGCGCGGGGACGTAGCCGATCTTGCCCTTCACCGGGGAGCCCTTGGCCTCCAGCGAACCGGCCGCGGAGGTGGCGTCGTACCACATGGCGACCTTGCTCTGCGTGATGTTGTTCAGGCACTCGGCGAAGCCGGACTGGGCCGCGCCGGACTCGCCGTGCTTGCGGACCAGGTCGACATAGAACTTCGTCGCCTGCTCGAACGCGGGGGAGTCGAGCTGTGCCTTCCAGTCCTTGGTGAACCAGGTCCCGCCGAAGGTGTTCACGACGGTGGTCAGCGGCGCCATCAACTCGCCCCAACCGGGCAGCCCGCGCAGGCAGATGCCCTTCATGCCGGGCTTCGCGCCGTCGACCTTGGCGGCTATGTCGGCCACCTGGGTCCAGGTCGGGTGCGCGGGCATCGTGATGTTCTTCTCGGCGAGCACGTCCTTGCGGTACATCAGGAAGGACGACTCGCCGTAGAACGGCTGCCCGTAGAGCTTGCCGTCGTCGGCCGTCAGCGACTCCCGCATCGGCTTGAGGATGTCCTGCTCGTCGTAGGCCGGGTCCTTCGCTACGTAGGAGTCCATCTCGTGCAGCCAGCCGTTGCGGGCGTAGATCGGGATCTCGTAGTTCGAGAGGGTCGCCACGTCGTACTGGCCGGCCTGGTTGGCGAAGTCCTGGCTGATCTTGTCGCGGACGTCGTTCTCGGGCAGCACCGTGAAGTTGACCTTGATGCCGGTCTCCTTCGTGAAGTGCGGGGCCAGCTTCTGGAGTTCGGTCATCTGGGGGTTGTTGACCATGAGGACGTTGATCGAGTTGCCGCCGGATCCGGCGCCGCCCGCTCCGACCCAGCAGCCGGAGAGCAGCGGGGCGAGCAGCGTCCCTACGGCGGCCAGGGCGAGCGTGGCTCGCGGCGGCCGTCGTCGGCTCTGGGTTCGCATGGATCGCTCCTGCAGATATGGGGAGAAATAGGGTGCGCACGGGAATGGCACACCCCTGGTGGGTGAGTTGGGATTTCAAACGGGGTGTTAGACGCGGATGACCTGTGGCCCCAGCAAGGAGTAGCGGTGGGCTTCGGCCGACGGGAGCAGCGTGCTCGTGACGATCGTCTCCAGGGCGCCGATCTCGGCGAACCTGCAGAAGCTGACCGCCCCGAACTTGGTGTGCACGCCCGCGAACACGGTGCGCCGGGAGGCGCGGATGGCCTGTGCCTTGACCTCGCTCACGGCGGGGTCGGGCGTGGTCAGGCCGTGTTCGCGGGAGATGCCGTTGGCGCCGATGAAGGCGAGGTCGAGGACGAAGCCGGCGAGCATCTTCGTCGTCCAGTGGTCCACGGTGGCCAGCGTGCCGTGCCGGACCCGGCCGCCGAGCAGCAGCACCGAGGTGTTCTCCGACTCGGCGAGCACGCCCGCCACGGGCAGGGACGCGGTGACCACGGTCAGCGGCCGGTCCCTGGGCAGCGCCTCGGCGATGAGCTGGGGGGTGAAGCCCTCGTCGACGAAGACGGTCTCGGCGTCCCCGAGCAGCTCTGCCGCGGCGACCGCGATCCGGCGCTTCTCCGGGACATGGCTGGTGGCGCGGAAGGCGAGCGTCGTCTCGAAACCGGCGCTCTCCACGGGGTAGGCGCCGCCATGGGTCCTGCGGACCAGCCCGTGGTCCTCCAGGGCCCGCAGATCCCGCCGTACGGTCTCCTTGGCCACGCCCAGCTCGGCGGCGAGCGCGGTGACGTCGACCGAGCCGGTGCGGCGCGCGGCCCGCACGATCTCCCGCTGGCGTTCCTCCGCCGAACTCGTGCTCATGGCCGACACCGCCTTTCCGCTCACCTGGAGTACTGCCCGTTCGGGCCCGGTGGGACCCTTGGGGGAAGTTCTACAGCCGGTGCGCGGCACTGACCAGGCCTGTTGCACGCCCGATGCTGCCCGTGTGTGACCGTTTACCGCGCGCTGTGCCCGTCGCGGACCTGCGCGGCTGTGCGCCGGGGCGTGAGATCGGGCAGCGTCCGTGCCCGAACATGCCTGCGGGCGGGCCCGTTCGGTGCCCGCCCGCGTCTCCGGAGTGCCTTTTCCCGTCAGTACGGCCAGATCGGCGGGTCGTTCACGAAGTGGCCGCCGAGATAGGCGTGCGCCTCGACGTCCGGCTGGAGCTCGCCCTGCTCGGCGATGATCTTCTCGGCGTACGGCTCGGAGTCGTCCCGCGGTTCGTAACCGAGCGCCCGCGCGGTCGAAAGGTCCCACCACAGGCGGGTGTTGGCGGAGGAGCCGTAGACGACGGTGTGCTGCACGTCCTCGGCGGTGAGGGCCGCGTGGAAGAGGCGGGCGCCGTCGGCGGGGCTCATCCAGATCGACAGCATGCGCACGCTGCTGGGCTCCGGGAAGCAGGAGCCGATGCGTACGGAGACGGTCTCCAGGCCGTGCTTGTCCCAGTAGAACTGCGCCAGGTCCTCGCCGAAGGACTTCGACAGGCCGTAGAAGGTGTCGGGGCGGTGCGGGGTGTCGATGGGGATGAGCGGGTCGTCGCCCTGGGGCCTCGGCGTGTAGCCGACGGCGTGGTTGGAGGAGGCGAAGACGATGCGCGGGATGCCCTCCTCGCGGGCGGCCTCGTAGAGGTTGTACGTGCCCTCGATGTTCGACGCGAGGATCTTGTCGAAGGAGGCTTCCAGGGAGATGCCGGCGAGATGGATGATCGCGTCGACGCCCCGCACGGCCTCGCGGAGCGCCGCGCGGTCGGAGAGGTCGGTGATGATCGCGTCCGGCGCGCCCTCGATGGGGCGGACGTCCAGCAGGCGCAGCTCGTAGCCGTAGGAGGGGAGCAGGTCCCGCATCAGGGTGCCGAGTCCGCCTGCGGCGCCGGTGAGCAGAACGGTGCGGGGAGCGGGCATCCTCGGTCTCCTTGGGATCGACAGTGGATGGCTGACCTCATCCATGAATGATATTCACATGCATGGACAAGCTAAGGATCGTCCGCCATGCCAGTCAAGTGTGGCGTGGACCTGGGAAATCCGCTTCCTTCTTGCTCATTTGCCTGCTTGACCCACCCTGAGGCAGATCCTTAGGGTGGGGCTGTTCAGAAATGTAGACGTTGATCAGAAGAACGCACGCGCCTGTTTCAAGGGAGAGCCCGTGACGCCAGCCCCTCTCGCCGACCGGCTCAGTATCCCCAGCGGGCCGCTGTTCTTCCCCGTCACCGCGTACGGCCCCGACGGCTCCGTCGATCTCGACGTCTACCGCGCGCATGTCCGCCGGGGCGTGGAGGCCGGGGCCGCCGCCGTGTTCGCGTGCTGCGGCACCGGGGAGTTCCACGCGCTGCTGCCCGAGGAGTTCGAGGCGTGCGTCCGGGCTGCCGTGGAGGCGACTGCGGGCCGGGTGCCGGTGGTCGCGGGCGCGGGCTACGGCACCGCGCTCGCCGTACGGTACGCGCGGCTCGCGGAGGCCGCCGGGGCGGACGGGCTGCTCGCCATGCCGCCGTACCTCGTGGTCGCCGGGCAGGAGGGGCTGCTGCGGCACTACCGCGAGGTGGCCGCGGCGACGGCACTGCCCGTCATCGTCTACCAGCGCGACAACGCCGTCTTCACCCCCGCCACGGTCGTCGAACTCGCCCGCACCGAGGGCATCATCGGCTTCAAGGACGGCCTCGGCGACCTCGACCTGATGCAGCGGATCGTGAGCACGGTACGCGCCGAAGTCCCGGGCGAATTCCTCTACTTCAACGGACTCCCGACCGCCGAACAGACCCAACTCGCCTACCGGGGCATCGGTATCACCCTCTACTCCTCCGCCGTGTTCTGCTTCGTCCCCGAGATCGCGCTCGCCTTCCACCGCGCGCTGGCGACCGGCGACGACACCACGGCGAACCGTCTCCTGGACGGCTTCTATCTCCCGTTCGTCGAACTCCGCGCCCAGGGCAGGGGTTACGCCGTCTCGTTGGTCAAAGCGGGCGTACGGATGCGGGGGTTGGACGTCGGCGAGGTCCGCCCACCCCTGACCGAGCCGACCGAGGACCACGTCAAGCAGCTGGCCCAACTCATCGAGCGCGGCTATACGTTGATCGAGTCAGAGGTCGCATCGCGGATCGAGGAGGGCGCGTGAAGGCATCGGCATTCGTCTACCCCTGGGATGTCAACGGCGACCCCGAGGCGGGCGCCCGGATCGCCGAACTCGGCGTCCAGCAGGCGACCTTGGCCTCCGCGTACCACTCCACGCGCGCGCTGACCCCCCGCCACCCGCGCCACCGCATCGTCACCGCCGAGCACGCGGCCGTGCTGTATCCGCCGGACAACCGTTGGCAGGGACGGGAGTTGAGGCCGTACCCGGCGGGCGACTGGGCGCCGGGCGACGCCTACGGCGAGGCCGCGGCCTCCCTCACTGAAGCAGGCCTGGAGGTGCACACCTGGGTGGTGCTGGCCCACAACTCCCGCCTGGGCGCGGACCATCCGGACACCTCGGTGGTCAACGCCTACGGCGACCGTTACCCCTGGGCGCCCTGCATCGCGCAGCCCGCCACGCGCGCGTACCTCGTCGACCTCGCCGCCGAGGCGGCCGTACGCCCCGGCGCGCGCGGCACCGAACTGGAGTCCCTCGGCTGGTACGGCCTCGCCCACCTGCACGCCCACGACAAGACCGCCGGGGTCGGGCTCGGCGATGCCGGCCAGTACCTCATGTCCCTGTGCTTCTGCCCGACCTGCCGGGAGGGCTACGGCGAACAGGGCCTGGACGCCGAGGAGTTGGCGGCGGTCGTACGCGCCGCGCTGGAACCGGTGTGGCGGGGCGCGCCCTCCGACGGCGGCTGGGCGGGGGTCGAGAAACTCCTCGGCGACGCGAACGCGACGGCCACGCGCGCGTGGCGCGACGAGCGGGCCCGCACCCTCCAGGAGACGGCGGTCGCGGCGGTCCGGGCGGCCGCCCCCGCCGACTTCCAGGTCCTGCTCCACGCGGACCCGGAGTCGTACCACTGCGGCGCGAACGTGGGTGTGGACCCTGGGCACATCCTGTCCGTGGCCGACGGCGTGGTCGTCCCCTGTACGGCGGGCGGGGGTCTGCTGACCCCGTTCGCCGAACAGGGCGTGGACGGGGCCGTGTTGGCCGCCAACTTCACGGTGGTCTCCGGGATGGGGGGACGGCCGGGGGCACTTGCGGCCGACGCGGAACGGGCACGGAGCCTCGGGGCGACTGAACTGCGGCTCTATCACGCGGGGTTGGCGTCCGAGGGGGATTTGGGTGAGGTGCGGGGGGCGTTGGGCGGGCTCTGAGGCGGGGATGGGGGCGGGGTGGGCGACGACGGGGGTGCGTCCGGCGCAAGCACCGGCGAAGACGCCCCCGTCCCAAGCACCGCCAAGGACAAGCCCGTTGCGAGCAGCGCCACCCCGATCAGTGCCAACAGCACGCGGAAGTCGGCCAGTTCGACCAGTGCCGCCCCTGCTCCCAGCCCGATCACGCTCGGTGTGAAGATCAGGGTGTTCGCGGTGGCGGTGGCCCGGCCGAGCAGGGGACCCGGCAACTCCCGCTGTACCGCGGTGAACGCGGCGATCAGTACGCACGGCAGCCCCAGGCCGATCGCCACGGCGCCCGCCAGGACCACCGCGTCGGACGGCACCGCACGCGCGGCCACCGCGACCCCCATGAGCGCGATCCCGGCCGCCCCGAACCGCCGTTCGCCGAGCCGTCGTAGAGCGGGTCCGGAGACGAGGCCGACCGCCACCGAGCCGGTGCCCTGGGCCGCGTACAGCACGCCGGTGTAAGTGGGCGCGTGGCCCAGGCCGCCGACGATCGCGTAGTTCGTGGAGCTGCTCAGGGAGGCGAGGAACATCGTGGCGCCGCCGGCCAGGACCAGCGGACGTAGAAGAGGATGCTTCCACAACTCGCGTACGCCCTCTGCGGTTTGGGTGCGCCAGGTGCCGGTGGGGCGTTGCGGAGGTTCCTCCCGGGTGCGGATGAGCAGCCACAGGGCCGCCGCCAGCGCGAACGTGACCGCGTCCAGAGCGGCCACCGTAGGGCCGCCGAACGCCGCGTACAGGCCCGCGCCCGTCAGTGGGGCGACCAGTTTCATGCCTTCCACGGCCGTCATCCGCAGCCCGTTGAAGTCGCCGAGGAGGTCGCGGTCGACGACGGCGGCGAGGAGGGCGGACTCGGCGGGGTCCTGGACGACGATGGTGATGCCGTAGACGAACAGGACCGCGAAGAGCAGCCACAGGTCGGCGCGGGAATGGACGGCGGAGAGGGTGAGGAGGAGTGCGGCCAGGGCGAGGTTCGTCCGGATCAGCAGGGGCTTGCGGCGGACGCGGTCGGCGATCGTGCCGAGGGCCGGGCCGAACAGGGTCGGGGCCCACACCGCGAAGGTGCACAGCGCGGCGAGGCCGTTCGAGGCGGTGAGGTCCTTCACCCACACGCCGGCCGCGAGCCCGAGCGCGGACGTGCCGAAGGCGGACACGATCAGGCCCGCGAGATACAGCCCCGCGTTGCGGTCCCGCAGGATGCGGGTCACCGTCCAGTTTGTCGTCATGCCTGGTCATCGTGGGTCTAAGGCGGGGGCGGCGGCATCGGGCAGGTGCCGTAGAAACGCGCGGTGGGGGAGGCGTGGCGGGGCTGTGCGATGAGTTTCGGGGCCGCCGTTGGTCTACCTCATGAGCGGAGCCCAATACCTGAGGAGATGCGCATGACCGACGACACGATCCTCGACCTCGGCCCCCAGACCCGGGTCATCGCCCGGCTCGCCGAGGGGGTGACCGACGAGCAGCTGACGGACGGGACGCCGTGTCCCGAGCTCGCCGTACGCAACATGCTGGGACACCTGCTTGGCCTGTCCGTCGCCTTCCGCGACGCCGCGCGCAAGGACCTGGGTGTCACGACCGACACCAACCCCGGCGCCACCGCCCCGGACATCGGCCCCGACTGGCGCGACCAACTCCCCAAGGCCCTCGACGACTTGGCCGAGGCCTGGCGCGACCCGGCCGCCTGGACCGGCATGACCCGTGCGGGCGGCATCGACCTCCCCGCCGCGGTCGCCGCGGCCGTCGTCGCCGACGAACTGGTCATCCATGGCTGGGACTTGGCAGTGGCCACCGGCCGCCCCTACGCCCCCGACCCGGCCGCCCTCCAGGCGTCGCACGGCTTCCTCCTCGCGGCCACCCAGGACCCGACCCGAGGCGGCGGCATCTTCGGCCCGGTGATCCCGGTACCGGACGAAGCACCGTTGCTGGAACGGGCGTTGGGGCTGAGCGGGCGTGACCCTGGGTGGAAGGCGTAGGGGGAGTAGGAGCGGGCGGGGGGGGCTTCGGCGGGGGAGTGGCGCGCCGTGAACTGGCGGCGGTGGGGCGCCAGTTGCCGCCGTCAGCCCGCAACCGGGGCCCGGCGGCGCCGGCATGCCCGCGAGCCAAATCGTCGTAGGCCCCCCAGCCCCCCGCCTCCACCCCACTCCGAAGCCGAACCCCGTCGAACGCCGAACGCCCCGAATCCCGCCCCATATCCCACCTCGCCCCCATCCCCCACACACCACCCCGAAACCTGAGCGCAGTGGGCCCCGGAACCGTACTCTTCCCCACCATGCCTCTCAGTCTGACCGTCCTCGGCACAGCCTCACCGCATCCGCGCCCCGGCCGCCCCTGCTCCGGGTACCTGCTGCGTGGCGGCGGCGCCGAGGTGTGGGTGGACGCGGGGACGGGGACGTTCGCTGAGTTGCAGCGGCACACGGATCCGGCGCGGCTCACCGCGATCTGGATCTCGCATCTGCACGCCGACCACAGCGCCGATCTCCTCGCCGCCGCCTACGCGTTCGCCTACGGCGGGATGACCCCGACCTCCCCGATCCCGCTGTACGCCCCGCAGGACTGCGCCCGTCGGCTTGCAGGGTTCTTCGGGCAGCCGGACGTACGGTTCCTGAGCGGCGTCTTCGACTTCCGGCCGCTCTACGACGGCCACGCCGTCCGGCACTGGAACCTCCGGCTCACCGCACGTGCCGTCGCCCACGACACCGAGGCGTACGGGCTGCGCGCCGAGTGCCAGGGGAGCGTGCTCGGGTACTCCGGGGACAGCGGACCCTGCGAGGCGCTGTCCGAACTCGCGGGCGGCGCCGACGTATTCCTCTGTGAGGCCGACATCGACCGGCATCGCGAAGGCGAACGGCAGGTCCACCTCACGCCCGAGGACGCCGCCGCCTGTGCCAAGGGCGCGCGTGAACTCCTCATCACCCACGTGGGACCCACCCTCACCAGGGAAGCGGCCCTGGAACGCGCCGCCGCGATCTTCCCCGGCCGCACCTCCGCCGCGCTGGAAGGCGTCACCAAGACCATGTGAGGCCGTGCGACGGCCAGTTGCGGGTTCTTCTGTCAGAAGCATTGACGAAACAAAAGCGCGCTCCTACCTTCAACCCGTCGTACTTCGTACGTCATATATGAGACGCGATACGCGAGATCAGATACGTGAGATCCGATGGATCTGACAGATCCGATCCGCGACCGCAGCCACGTGACATCCGAGAGGCGCGCATGACCTCTGTGCCCACGCCGATCCCGTCCCGCACGCAGTACGTGCAGGAGGAGATCAAACGCCGCATCCTCACCGGACAGTTGACGCCGGGTCAGCCCCTGGTCGAGACCGACCTCGCCGCACAGTTCGGGGTGTCCAAGACCCCGGTGCGCGAGGCGCTCAAGACCCTGGCCGGTACCGGGCTCGTCGTGATGAACCAGTACAAGGGCGTCACGGTGCGCATGGTGGACGCGGACATGGCGCGCGAGGTGTACGACGTACGGCTGCTCCTCGAACCCGAGGCTCTGCGCCGTGCCGTAAGGCGCAACGCCTCCCTCGACGACGCCCGCGCCGCGCTGACCCGCGCGGACGAGGCCACCGACACCGCCGAACGCTCCCTCGCCAACCGGGAGTTCCACCGCGCCCTGTACCTGCCGTGCGGCAACCCGCTGCTCGGCCGGATGCTCGACGAGGTCCGCGACCAGGCCGCCCTCGTCTCCGCCGTCGCCTGGGCCGCCTCGCCCTCCTGGGAACGGGAGGCCGGCGAACACCGCGAGATCCTGCGCCTCGCCCTCGACGGCGACGCGGACGGCGCGGCCACCGCACTGCACGCCCACATCGCGTCGTTCGTCCAACGGGCCTTCCCCGGCACCGAGTTGGGAACCCAGGGAGAGGACGGTCAAGCATGACAGCGGCGTTCGAGGCCCAACGCACCGCCCTGGCCGACGTGGTGGCCATCCCGGTGACCCCGTTCGCCGAGGACGGCAGCGTCGACCAGGACACCCACCGGGCCCTGCTCCGCCGCCTCCTCGACGGCGGCGTCGGCATCCTCACGCCGAACGGGAACACCGGCGAGTTCTACGCCCTCACCCCTCAAGAGCGGCGGCTCGTAACGGAGTTGACCATCGACGAGGCGGGCGACCGCGCCGCGATCCTCGTCGGCGTCGGACACGACGTACCCACCGCCATCGCCTCCGCCCACCACGCCCGCGACCTCGGCGCCCAGATGGTGATGGTCCATCAGCCCGTCCACCCGTACGTCTCGCAGGACGGCTGGGTCGACTACCACCGCGCCATCGCCGAGGCCGTGCCCGACCTGGGCGTCGTCCCGTACATCCGCAACGCCCAGCTCCTCGGCGCCCGCCTCGCCGAACTCGCCGACGACTGCCCGAACGTGATCGGCGTCAAGTACGCCGTCCCGGACGCGGCCCGCTTCGCCGCCTTCGCCCGGGACGCGGGGCTCGAACGCTTCGTGTGGGTCGCCGGGCTGGCCGAACCGTACGCGCCCTCCTACTTCTCGGCGGGCGCCACCGGCTTCACCTCAGGGCTCGTGAACGTCGCCCCGTCCGTCTCGCTGAACATGATCGAAGCGCTTCGATCAGGGGACTATCCGGGCGCGATGAAGGTGTGGGAGCAGATCCGCCGATTCGAGGAGCTAAGGGCGGCGAACGGCTCCGCGAACAACGTCACGATCGTCAAGGAAGCGCTTGCGTCCCTCGGCCTGTGTCGCCGGGACGTCCGCCCGCCCAGCAGGCCCCTGCCCGAGAACGAGCGCGCCGAGGTCGCCGCGATAGCCTCCGGATGGTCCGTATGAAGTCACCGGACGAGCTCAGAAGCCACCAGTGGTACGGCACCGACGGGCTGCGCTCCTTCAGCCACCGCGCCCGCACCCGCCAGCTCGGCTACCTCCCCGAGGAACACCTGGGCAAGCCCGTCATCGCGATCCTCAACACCTGGTCCGACATCAACCCCTGTCATGTGCACCTCCGTGAGCGCGCGCAGGCCGTGAAGCGCGGGGTGTGGCAGGCCGGCGGCTTCCCGCTCGAATTCCCGGTCGCCACCCTCAGCGAGACCTTCCAGAAGCCGACCCCGATGCTCTACCGCAACCTCCTCGCGATGGAGACGGAGGAGCTGCTGCGGTCGTACCCCGTGGACGGCGCCGTGCTGATGGGCGGCTGCGACAAGTCGACCCCCGCGCTGCTCATGGGCGCCGCCTCCGTCGACCTGCCCACCGTCTTCGTCCCCGCCGGGCCGATGCTGCCGGGCCACTGGCGCAACGAGATCCTCGGCTCCGGCACCGACATGTGGAAGTACTGGGACGACAAGCGCGCCGGCCTCATCGGCGAGTGCGAGCTGACCGAACTGGAGAGCGGCCTCGCGCGCTCGCCGGGGCACTGCATGACCATGGGGACGGCGTCCACGCTGACGGCCGCGGCGGAGGCGCTCGGGGTGACCGTGCCGGGTGCGTCGAGCATCCCCGCCGTGGACTCGGGGCACGATCGGATGGCCGCGCAATCCGGCATGAGGATCGTTGAACAAGTCCACAAGGGGCGTGTTCTCTCGTCGATCCTCACCCAGGAGGCCTTCGAGGACGCGGTCACCACCGTCCTCGGCCTCGGCGGCTCCACCAACGCCGTGATCCACCTGATCGCCATGGCCGGCCGCGCGGGTGTCCGCCTCACCCTCGACGACTTCGACCGGATCGCCCGCACGGTCCCGGTCCTCGCGAACGTACGGCCCGGCGGACAGACGTACCTCATGGAGGACTTCCACTTCGCGGGAGGCCTCCCCGGCTTCCTCTCCCGCATCACCGACCTGCTCCACCTCGACCGGCCGACGGTCTCGTACGACACCCTCGGCGAGCAGCTCGCGGGCGCGCAGGTGCACAACGACGACGTGATCCGACCCCGCGACAACCCGGTCGCGAGCGAGGGCGGGGTCGCCGTCCTGCGCGGCAACCTCTGCCCGGACGGCGCCGTCATCAAGCACATCGCCGCCGAACCCCACCTGCTCAAGCACACCGGCCCCGCGGTCGTCTTCGACGACTACCGGACCATGCAACGCACCATCAACGAACCGGAGTTGGGCATCACCGCCGACAGCGTGCTGGTGCTGCGCAACGCGGGCCCCAAGGGCGGCCCCGGCATGCCCGAATACGGCATGCTCCCGCTCCCCGACCACCTCCTCAAGCAGGGCGTCCGGGACATGGTCCGCATCTCCGACGCCCGGATGAGCGGGACGAGTTACGGCACGTGCGTGCTGCACATCGCGCCCGAGTCGTACGTCGGCGGACCACTGGCGCTCGTACGGACCGGGGACACCATCACCCTGGACGTCGAGGCGCGCACCCTCCAACTCAACGTGGACGACGAGGAGTTGGAGCGACGCAGGGCGGAGTGGACACCGCCGCCCGCACGGTACGAGCGCGGTTACGGCGCGCTCTACAACGACCAGATCACCCAGGCGGACACCGGCTGCGACTTCGAGTTCCTGGCCCGGCCGGGCAAGGTGCCTGACCCGTACGCCGGTTGAGCACCTTCCGCATGCCCATCGAGCAAGCGCTTCCTGCATCGAGCGTCCTGCATCGAGCGTCCTGCACTGAGCGTCCTGCACTGAGCGTTCCTGTACTGAACGGAGAACAGTCATGGCCCAAGCCGCAGCCGTGGCGAAACCGCCCGCGCCACCCCGGCGGCGCCGTGCCTCCGCGACCCCGCGCAGGCTCCCGTACCTGCTGATCGCCCCGGCGGCCCTGCTCATGCTGGGCTTCATCGCCTACCCGGTCATCAGCGTCTTCTACTACAGCCTGCAGAACTACAACCCCACCAAGCCGTGGCGCAACGGCTTCGCGGGCCTCGACAACTTCACCCAGGCTTTCACCAACGACCCGCAGTTCTGGGACACGTTGACGTTCAGCGCCAAGTGGGTCGTCGTCGAGGTGGGCCTGCAACTGCTCTTCGGCCTGGCCCTCGCACTGATCGTGAACCAGACCTTCGTGGGCCGTTCCATCGGCCGCGCGCTGGTGTTCTCCCCGTGGGCCGTGTCGGGCGTCCTGACCTCCGCGATCTGGGTGCTGCTCTACAACTCCCAGACGGGCGTGACCCGTTACCTCGCCGACATGGGAATCGGCCAGTACGGCACGAGTTGGCTCTCCGACCCCTCAACCGTCTTCTCCGCAGCGGTGGTCGCGGACCTCTGGCGAGGGGTCCCCTTCTTCGCGATCCTCATCCTCGCCGACCTGCAGTCCGTGTCGAAGGACCTCTACGAGGCCGCCGAGGTCGACGGCGCGAGCCGCTTCCAGCAGTTCCGGAACATCACCCTGCCGCACCTCAAGGACGCGATCGTCCTGTCCACACTGCTGCGCGCGGTCTGGGAGTTCAACAACGTCGACCTGCTCTACACCCTGACCGGCGGCGGCCCGGCCGGCGAGACGACCACGCTCCCGCTCTACGTCGCCAACACCAGCGTCGAGGCCCACAACTTCGGCTACGCGTCAGCCCTCACCACGGTCGCGTTCGTGATCCTGCTCTTCTTCTCGATCGTCTATCTGCGCCTGAGCAAGTTCGGAGGCGGCGACAAGTGATCACCGAGATCGCCCCGGCCCGCGAGGGGGAGTCCGCCGCCCCGCAGCAGCCGCGCAAGGTCCGCCGCGCCTGGGACGAGGTCCCGCGCTGGCAGATCTACGTCCCCCTGGGGATCTACCTCGTCTTCACCCTGATCCCCTTCTACTGGATCCTCCTCTTCGCGTTCCGCCCGGCCGGTTCAACCTCGCTCGTGCCCTGGCCGATGACCTTCGACCACTTCCAGAAGGTGTGGACGGAACGCAGCTTCGGCGTCTACTTCCAGAACAGCGTCTACGTCGGCGTCGCCACCCTGATCCTCACCACCGTGGTCGCGCTGGCCGGCGGCTACGCGCTCGCCCGTTTCGAGTTCAGGATCAAACGCGCGTTCATGCTGGCCCTGCTCTGCTCCCAATTCGTGCCGGGCGCCCTGCTGTTGGTCCCGCTGTTCCAGATCTTCGCCAAGCTCCAGATGATCAACTCGCTCGGCAGCGTCGTCATCGCGGAGACCGTCTTCCAGCTGCCACTCTCGATGATCCTGATCAGCGGCTTCATCAGGAACGTCCCGCAGTCCCTGGAGGAGGCCGCCTGGGTCGACGGCTGTAACCGCTTCGCCGCGTTCCGCATCGTCGTCCTCCCGCTGCTGCGGCCCGGGTTGATCGCCGTCGGCTCCTTCGCCTTCGTGCACGCCTGGAACCACTTCCTGTTCGCCCTGATGTTCCTGTCCGACCAGAGCAAGCAGACGATCCCGGTCGGCCTCAACACCCTGATGGGCGCCGACAGCGTCGACCTCGGAGCGCTCGCCGCGGGCGGCATCATCGCGGCCGTACCGGTGGTGATCGTGTTCGCCTTCATCCAGAAGTGGCTGATCACCGGCTTCAGCGCGGGGGCGGTGAAGGGATGAGGCAACCGCTTACCCTGCTGACGAAGATCGTCGAAGCAGGGAGAATCCCATGAACCCCACCACCGGTCCTACGACCGTCACCACACCTGCGGCTACGGCAGTCACGCCGCCCGTCTCCATCGTCCTCGCCGGTGCGCGCGGTCACGGCCGCTGGCACGTCGAGAACATCCGCCGGCTCCAGGACAAGGGGCTCGTACGCCTCGTCGGCATCTGCGAGCTGACCCCGCTGACCGAGGAGGAGTTCGGGGGCGAACTCCCCGCGCAGTCACCGGACTTCGGCGGGCTCCTCGACTCCACCGGCGCCCAGGTCGCGGTGATCTGCACCCCGATCCCGACCCACACCGACCTCGCCCTGGCCGCCGCGAAGCGGGGCGTGCACCTGCTGCTGGAGAAGCCGCCCGCGCCCTCGTACGCCGAGTTCCGGCGCATGGCCGACGGGGTCGCCGCCGCCGGAGTGGTCTGCCAGATCGGGTTCCAGTCGCTCGGCTCGCACGCCGTGCCCGCGGTCCGCGAACTGATCGAGAAGGGCGCGATCGGCACGCTGACCGGCGTCGGCGGCGCCGGTGCCTGGGCCCGCGACGAGGCCTACTACCGGCGCGCCCCCTGGGCGGGCAAGCGGCGCCTGAACGGCGTCGACGTCATCGACGGCGCGCTCACCAACCCCCTCGCGCACGCCGTCGCCACCGCCCTCGCGCTCAACGACACGACCCGCGCCGAGGACGTCGTCCGCATCGAGACCGAACTCGTCCGCGCCAACGACATCGAGTCCGACGACACCTCCTGCGTCCGCGTCACCACCGTCCAGGGCCGCCCGGTCACCGTCGCGGTGACCCTGTGCGCCGAACACCCCGGCGAGCCCTACGTGTTGGTGCACGGCACCGAGGGCCGGATCACCTACTGGTACAAGCAGGACCGCGTCCTGCTCCAGCGCGCGGGCCACGGCCCGGAGGAGTTCGAGTACGGCAGCACGGACCTGCTGGAGAACCTGGTCGCCCATCTCACCGACGGCGACGCCCTGTTGGTCGAACCGGACGCAACCGGCGCCTTCATGAAGGTCGTCGAGGCGATCCGCGAGGCCCCCGACCCGGCCCCGCTGCCCACCGACGCCTGGCACCTCATCCCCGCGGAGAACCGCCGGGTCGTCCCCGGCATCGACGCACTGGTCACGGCGGCGGCCGACACCCTCGCCCTCTACTCAGAGCTGGGCGCCTCCTGGGCCCCACCGAAAGAGGTGAGCACCTGATGATCACCCATGACACGCCGGTGCTGCGCGTCGCGGGCCGCCCGGTCGCCCGGTACGTCACCCGGCCCGAGCTGCCCGACCGGCTCTCCCCGCGCCCGTATCTGCACCCCGTGACCACCCTGGCGGGCACGGCGGTCACCGAGCTGAGCCCCGTCGACCACACCCACCACCTCGGCGTCGGTGTCGCCGTTCCCGACGTCGAGGGGCACAACTTCTGGGGCGGCCGCACCTACGTCCAGGGCCAGGGCCCCACGGAACTGGACAACCACGGCGCCCAACGCCACGCCGGCTTCCAGCTCCGCGACCCCGACGGCTTCGTGGAGGAACTCCGCTGGGTCGCCTCCGGCGCCGAACTGCTCCGCGAACGCCGTACGGTCGCCGCCACCGAACTCACCGACAGCGCCTGGGCGTTGGACTTCACCTTCTCCCTCACCAACGTCACTCCGGACACCCTCTCGATCGGCAGCCCCGCCACGAACGGCCGCCCCGGCGCGGCCTACGGCGGCTTCTTCTGGCGGGCCCGCAAGGAGGCCGAGACCCCGAGCGTCTTCACCGCCGACCACGAGGGCGAACCGGAGGTCCACGGCACCCGCGCCGACTGGCTCGCCCTCGCCGGCACCGGCTGGACCCTGGTCTTCGCGGGCGCCACGGACCGCTCCCGCCAGGACCCGTGGTTCGTCCGCACCGCCGAATACCCGGGCGTGGGCGCGTCGTTGGCGTCGGACGAGCGGCTGCCGATACCGCCCGGCGACACGGTCGTACGACGGATCGTCACCGTCGTGGCCGATGGCTGCCTCTCCCGTGCCGAGGCCGCCGCGCTCGTGCGGAAGGCGGTCGGCCAGTGACCCACGAGACGTACACCAACCCCGTCCTGAACGCCGACTGGTCCGACCCGGACGTCATCCGCGTCGGCGACGACTTCTACCTCACCGCGTCCAGCTTCGGCCGCGTCCCGGGCCTGCCCCTGCTGCACTCCCGCGACCTGGTCAACTGGACCCTGGTCGGCCACGCCCTCCAACGCCTGGAACCGGCACGGGAGTTCAGGACCCCGCGCCACGACTGCGGTGTCTGGGCACCGGCGTTGAGGTACCACGACGAACGCTTCTGGATCTTCTGGGGCGACCCCGACCAGGGCATCTTCCAGGTCAACGCCCCCGAGATACGCGGCCCTTGGACCCGCCCGCACCTCCTCAAGGAGGGCAAGGGCCTGATCGACCCGTGCCCCCTGTGGGACGACGACAACGACGAAGCCTATCTCGTCCACGCCTGGGCCAAGTCCCGCGCGGGGATCAAGAACCGCCTCACCGGCCACCGTATGCACCCCGACGCCACGACCCTCCTCGACGACGGCAAGGTGATCGTCGACGCGGACCGCATCCCCGGCTGGTTCACCCTGGAGGGCCCCAAACTCCACCAGCACGACGGCTGGTTCTGGATCCTGGCCCCCGCAGGGGGAGTTGAGACCGGCTGGCAGGGCGCACTCCGCTCACGCGGCTTCTTCGGCCCGTATGAGGAGAAGGTCGTCCTGGAACAAGGAGACACCGACATCAACGGCCCCCACCAGGGCGCGTGGGTGCGCACCCCGTCCGGCGAGGACTGGTTCCTGCACTTCCAACAGCGGGGCGCCTACGGCCGGTTGGTCCACCTCCAGCCGATGCGCTGGGACGCCGAGGGCTGGCCGGTCATCGGCGACGCGGGCGCCCCCGTAGCCGTACACCGGAAACCGGACCTCCCGCCGCAGCCGCCGGCCGCGCCCGCCACCGACGACGACTTCCCCGGCGGACGGTACGGCCGCCAGTGGCAGTGGACGGCGAACCCCCAGGACGGCTGGGCCACCCACCACTCCGGCGACGGCCTGCGCCTGACCTGCGCCCGCACCGCCGACGCCCACGACCTGCGCCGCCTCCCGAACCTCCTCACCCAGCGACTCCCCGCCGCACCGGTCGCCGTAGAGGTCGAACTGCGGCTGCACAGCGAGGAGTTGGGGGCGCGGGCCGGACTCGCCGTGCTCGGCGACGCGTACAGCTGGATCGGACTTCAGCGGGGCGCGGACGGTGAGGTGCGGTTCGTCCACCGTTTCGCCGAGCCCGTCGCCGAGCGCGAACGGGACGCGGGGGAGTCCTGCCTCGCCCCCGAGGGCCGGGTCCGGCTGCGCGTCGAGATCGGCTCGGGGGCGCGGTGCCGTTTCTTCTACGACGTCGGGGGCGGGCCACGGCCGAGTGGTCAGGTCTTCGCCGCCACCCCCTGGCGCTGGGTCGGCGCCCTGCTCGGGCTGTTCGCGCTCGCGCCCGTCGGCACGGGACATGCCGGCGCGGCCGGTTTCACGCGGTTCCGGATCAGTTCTCTCTGACTCACCCTGCCCGTCCGCCTGTTGGGAGTCGCAATGACGCACCTCCGTGGCAAGCGCTTGCCCACCGCCCGCGAGGCCACCACACCGTCGCATCCACAAGAAGAGAGCCGCTCTATGAAGACCAGCATCCGCAGAAGCAGGCGTGCCGCCGTGGCCGTCGCCCTGGGCTCCGTGCTCGCGCTGACCGCCACCGCGTGCGGCGACGACGGCAGCGGGGCCGCGGGGGACAAGGGCGGCGAGGGGTCCGGCAAGGGCACGATCACCTTCTGGGACAACAACGGCGGTGTCCGCACCGACATCTGGAAGCAGATCATCGCGGACTTCGAGAAGAAGAACCCCGACATCAAGGTCAAGTACGTCGGGATACCGGCCGCGAGCGCCCAGTCCAAGTACGACACCGCGATCCAGGGCGGCGGGCTGCCCGACGTCGGCGGGGTCGGAACGGCGGTGCTGGCCGAGGTCGCGGTGCAGGGGGCGCTGGAGCCGTTGGACAGCCGGCTCAAGTCCAGTTCTCTGAACGGGAAGTTGAGTCAGAACCTGCTTGATGTCAGCAAGAGCGCGGGGGGTGGGGACACGCTGTATCAGATTCCTACCTCCGCGAACAATGGCACGTTGTGGTACCGCACCGATCTGTTCAAGGCGGCGGGGCTGGACGCGCCGACGACCTGGTCGAAGTTCTATGCCGCCGCGGACAAACTCACCGACAAGGCGAAGAACAAGTTCGGGTTCACCATTCGCGGTGGCGAGGGGTCCATCGCGCCCGCGTTGGACGCGGTGTACGGGCAGACCGGGATCACGTCCTTCTGGAACGGGGACAAGACGACGGTCAACGACCCGAAGAATGTTGCCGCGTTGGCGAAGTACGTCGGGCTGTTCAAGAAGGACACTCCGTCCGCCGACCTCAACAACGACTTCACGAAGATGGTCGCGCAGTGGGACAGCGGGACGATCGGGATGTTGAGCCATAACCTCGGGTCGTACCAGGATCATCTGAAGGCGCTGGGCGCGGACAAGTTCAAGGGAATTCCCAATCCGACGCTGGACGACGGTACGCGGGTGCAGATCTCCAACCCCGTTGACGGGCTGAGTCTGTTCAAGTCCAGCAAGAACAAGGAAGCGGCCTGGAAGTTCATCGAGTTCGCGGTGTCCGCGGGGGAGAACTCGAAGTACAACGAGTCTGCTGGGCAGGTGCCGGCCAACATGGACGCGGCTGACGCGGCGTGGATTCAGAAGTCCGAGCCTACGCAGTTGGCTGCGGCGGCGTTGAACGGGGCTTCCACGAAGATTGTGCAGCTGCCGTATTACCTGCCGGACTGGAACACGATCTCGAAGGCGGACAACGAGCCGAACTTCCAGAAGCTGTTGTTGGGGAAGGTGACGGCTAAGGAGTTCCTGGACACGTTGGCTGATCAGTTGAACAAGGCTCAGGCGGACTGGAAGAAGAACCACTGAGTTGGGTGGTTGCGGTTGTGGGGGACTGCGGGCCCGTTGTGGCTGGTCGCGCAGTTCCCCGCGCCCCTAAAAGACATGCACCTCAGCTGCGTTGAAAGGCACCCCTGTGTCCTTAAGCCGTAGGCAGGTCACCCTCGCGGCGCTGGCCGCCGTTCCTCTTCGACCCGGAGGGCGGAAGGGCCGCACTCTTTACATCGCCGGTGATTCCACCGCCGCGCAGAAGTACTCCGTCGAAGCTCCGGAGACCGGGTGGGGTATGGCGCTTCCCTTCTTTCTGCGGAAGGGAGTGAAAGTCTCCAATCAGGCCGTGAACGGGCGGAGTTCGAAGAGCTTCGTCGATGAAGGGCGGCTGGACGTGATCCTTGCCGCCATCCGGCCCGGTGATTTCCTCCTCGTCCAGTTCGCGCACAACGACGAGAAGATCGCCGATCCGACCCGTTACACCGAGCCCTGGACGACGTACCAGGACTATCTGCGGCTCTACATCGAAGGGGCCCGGGCTCATGGCGCTCGGCCCGTGCTCGCCACCCCCGTCGAGCGTCGCAGGTTCGACGTCGACGGCAACGCGCTGCCGACGCACGGGGATTACCCGGCGGCGATGCGGGCGCTCGCGCAGGAGGAGCGGGTCGCGCTGCTCGACATCGAGGCGTTGTCGCTCGCGTTGTGGCAGCGGCTCGGGGTGGAGGAGACGAAGGTCTACTTCAACTGGACCGACACCGAGCAGGACAACACGCACTTCAATCCGCCCGGTGCGATCGCCGTGGCGCGGCTCGTGGCGCGGGAGTTGCTGCGCACGCGGGTGCTCGCGTCGCGTGATGTCGTCCGGCTGCACGAGGACATTCCGACGTCCTGGATCACCTGGCCCGAGGCGAGCGACGTCTCGGACGCGTAGGCAAGGAGACCCGCACGATGCGTACACAGAAATGTCATGGACGTGTCATAGCAACGCTGGTGGGCTGCACCGCCCTGGCCCTCGCGGTCACCACGACCACCGCCCAGGCTCATCCGCGCCCCCTCGACCGCCAGACCCTCGGCGCCGCTGACGGCTGGGCCTCCTACGGCACCGGCACCAGCGGTGGCGCGGCGGCCACCCCCGACCACGTCTACACCGTCTCCAACTGGGCTGATTTCAAGGCCGCGTTGGCCGCCGGTGGCACCGCGCCGAAGATCATCAGAGTGAAGGGTGTGATCGACGCCAACGCCGAGGGCTGCGACTCCTTCGCCGCGCCCGGCTACGACTTCGCCCAGTACCTCGCCACCTACGACCCCGCCGTCTGGGGCTACGGGCAGAACCTCGACAACGAGCCCGCCGACAGCCCCGAGGGCCTGCGCCGCGTCTCCGCCGCCAACCAGAACACCGCCATCAAGGCGTTCGTCCCCGCCAACACCACCATCATCGGCATCGGCAGGAACGCCGGCTTCAAGGGCGCCAGCCTGCAGATCACGGCCGTCGACAACGTCATCGTCCGCAACCTCGCCTTCGAGAGCCCGCTCGACTGCTTCCCGCAGTGGGACCCGACCGACGGCGACACCGGCAACTGGAACTCCGAGTACGACAGTGCCGTCATCTACGGCTCCACGCATGTGTGGTTGGACCACAACACGTTCACCGACGGGGCCCACCCGGACAGTTCGCTGCCCACCTACTACGGGCGGATCTTCGAGCAGCACGACGGCGAACTCGACATCGTCAAGGCCGCCGACTACGTCACCGCCTCCTGGAACGTCTTCACCGACCACGACAAGACGATCCTCATCGGCAACAGCGACAGCGCCTCCACGGCCGCCATCGACCGGGGCCATCTGAAGGTGACGCTCCATCACAACCTGTTCTCCAACCTCGTCGAGCGCGCACCCCGCGTCCGCTTCGGCCAAGTCGACTCGTACAACAACCACTTCGTCGCCGACCCCGGATACGGCTACAGCTACGGCATCGGGCTGGAGTCCCAACTCGTCGCGGAACACAACGCGTTCACGGTCCCGGCCGGAATCGACGAGGCCACCATCCTCAAGAAGTGGTCCGAGGCGCCGCTCACCGCCGACGACAACTACGTCAACGGCGAGCTCACCGACCTGATCGCCGTCCACAACGCGGGAGTTCCGACCGAGATCCTGCAGTCCGGCGCGGGCTGGACCCCGACCCTGCGCACGAAGATCGACCCCGCGAAGGCCGTGCCGTTCATCGTCGACCGGGGCGCGGGCGCGGGCCGCCTGCGCTGACCAACACCCGTACACACCGGGCCGGTTCCTCCCGACCGGCCCGGCGCCGGGGCCCACCTCACGAGCCGCACCGCGAAGGAGCACCCGCATGCCCTCGCACCACCACTCCCGCCAACTTCCCCTGTCCAGACGGGGATTCCTCGTCGCGAGCGTCGGCGTCGGCGCGGGCGCCGCGCTCGGCCTCACCGCGGTACCCGCCCTCGCCGTCGGCGGACCGCGCGCGTTCGGCCGCTACGGTTCACCCGCCGCGCGCCTCACCCCGCTCACCCGGTACGTCGACCCGCGCGGCCGGGGCGACTTCACCACCGTCCAGGCCGCCGTCACCGCCGCGACCACCGCCGGGTACACCCTGGTCATCGCGCCCGGCGTCTACCGCGAGACGGTCACCGCCGGAGTCACCGACCCGGCGACCGGCCAACTCACCCCCGCCGCCTCCGAGATGACCTGGATCGGCGCGAGCGAGAACCCGCGTGACGTCGTCATCGTCTACGACAACGCCAACGGGACGCGGAAACCCGATGGTTCGGGCACCTACGGCACCACCGGCTCGGCCACCACCACCATCCGCACCGACGGATTCACCGCCCGCCGGATCACCTTCGCCAACGACTGGCTGCGTGCCGACCACCCCGAGATCACCGGCACCCAAGCGGTCGCGATCAAGGTGCAGGGCGACCGTTCGGCGTTCTTCGACTGCCACTTCCTGGGGCATCAAGACACCCTGTACGCCGACTCGTTCGCCCTCGGCGTCTTCGCCCGCCAGTACTACGCGCGCTGCTACGTCGAGGGAGACGTCGACTTCGTCTTCGGGCGCGCGACCGCCGTCTACGACCACTGCCACTTCCGGACGCTCAACCGCACCGACCTGGCGACGGCGCCGTACGGCTTCGTCTTCGCGCCCTCCACGGCGGTCGCGAACCCGCGCGGATACCTGGTGACGCACAGCCGCGTGAGCAGCCAAGCCCCGGACGCCTACTACAAGTTGGCCCGTCCCTGGGTGCCCGGCTCGGACACCACCGCCCACCCGATGCTCACCGTGCGGGACACGGTGCTGGGCGCCGGGATCGACGCGGTGGCGCCGTACACCAACATGTCGGACAGCTATCCCTGGCAGGGGCAGCGGTTCGCCGAGTACCGGAACGCGGGTCCGGGTGCCGAGATCAGCGTGCCGGAGAACCGGCCCCAACTCACCCCGGCACAGGCCGAGTCGGCGACGCGTGAGGTCTATCTCGGCGACTGGAAGCCGGGGCGGCGATGACCCTGCGCAGACGCACCCTCCTGACGGGGATCGTCGGTGGGCTGGTGGCCGCAGGCGCCGGGCCCGCCGTAGGTCTCGGCCGTCGTCGTGTGCTGCATGTCCGGCCCGGTGACTCGGTGCAGGCCGCCGTCGACGCGGTGGAGGGCAGCGGCTGGACGGTCGTCGTGCACCCGGGGACGTACCGCGAGGTCGTCAACGTGCCTGCGGGGGCTGGTGAGTTGACGTTGCGCGGGGCCACCCGCGACCCGCGTGACGTCGTCATCGTCTACGACAACGCCAACGGGACGCAGAAACCGGACGGTTCGGGGACGACGTACGGTACGGCGGGCTCCGCGACCTTCACGTCGGCGGCGCCCGGGCTGACCGTACGGGACCTCACGCTCGCCAACGACTGGCTGCGCGCGGACCATCCGGAGATCACGGGGACGCAGGCGGTGGCCGCGTATGTGACGGGGGACCGCTCGCGGTTCGCGCGGGTCCGTCTACTCGCCCACCAGGACACGCTGTTCGTGGACACGTCGGCGCTGGAGGTCTTCGACCGGCAGTACTTCTCCCGCTGTTACATCGAGGGGGACGTCGACTTCGTTTTCGGGCGGGCGACGGCGGTCTTCGCGGACTGCCACTTCCACACCCTGCAACGGGACGTGGCCTTCACGCCCAAGGGCATGGTCTTCGCGCCGTCCACCGCCCGTGCCAACCCGCACGGCATCCTCGCGGTCCGCTCCCGGATCACCTCCGGCGCCGAGGACGCCGCGTACAAGCTGGCCCGGCCGTGGGTCCCGTCGTACGAGACGACGGCGTGGCCGTCCCTCGTCGTGCGGGACACCCGGATCGGGCCCGGCATCGACCCGGTCGCGCCGTACACGAACATGCGCGACGCCTATCCCTGGCAGTCGATGCGCTTTGCCGAGTACCGCAACACAGGGCCGGGCTCCGTGATCACCGTCGCGGAGAACCGGCCCCAACTCACGCCCGCCGAGGCTGACTTGCACACCCCTGCCGCCTACCTCGGTGACTGGCGACCCGTCCGCCCACTCTGATCGACGAAAGGACCCGCACGTCATGCGTCGTATCAGCACCTTCACCGCACTCGCCGTGACCACGGCCTCGCTCGGACTCGCCGTGATCGCCACCCCGGCACACGCGGCGACCGTCGTGGTCAGCAACTCCACCGATCTGACCAGCGCCATCAAGAACGCCACCGCCGGTACGGTCATCCAGGTCCGGGCCGGCACCTACTACCCGACGGCCACCCTCCAGTCGACGGCCAACGGCACCTCCTCCGCGCCGATCACCCTCACCGCGTACGGCTCGGAGACGGTCAAGATCGACGGTTCGTCACTGCCGTCCGGTTCCTGGATCTTCAAGCTGACCGCCGACTACTGGAACGTCTCCAACCTGACCTTCCAGAACTCCCCGGACAGCGCGGTCGTCTGCCAGTCCTGCACCGGCACCAACTGGAGCAACGTCAAGACCATCAACGGCGGCGACTCCGGCTTCACGCTCACCGGCGACGGCACCGTCAACAACACGGTCAAGAACCTTGACTCGTACGGGAATTACGACGCCGCCACCCATGGCCAGAACGCCGACGGGGTCGCCATCAAGTTCGGCTCCGGCACCGGCAACCTCGTCACCGGCGCCCGGCTGTACAACAACTCGGACGACGGCATCGACCTCTGGTCCTTCTCGTCGCCGGTCACCATCGAGCACAGCTGGTCCTTCGGCAACGGGATCAACCGCTGGGGCGACTCCGCCTTCGAGGGCAACGGCAACGGCTACAAGCTGGGCGGCAACGGCGTCACCGTCGCCCATGTCGTCAACAACTCGGCCGCCTGGGGGAATTCGGGCAACGGCTTCACCGAGAACTCCAACACCGGCTCGATCGTCATCAACCGCACCACCGCGTACGCCAACAGCGGCTCGGGCTACTACTTCGCCACCAGCTCAGCCAAACTCGGCAAGAACCTCGCGGTCAGCAACGGCGGCGGCTCGGTCAGCAAGGGTTCCGCGGTCACCTCGTCCGGCAACAACTGGGACTCCGGCATCTCCACCCCGTCCTTCATCTCCACGGACGCGTCGACGACGTACAACGCCCGCTCATCGAGCGGCACACTCCCGGCGACGACGTTCCTGACGACGGGGAGCACGACGATCGGCGCGACGATGAACTGACGTGTGGCGTGGGCTCGGTCGAGGTGCCGCGGAAGGTCGGCCGAGCCCGCGTCCGCACCACAGAGCGGGCGGACCGCCCAGGGCGAAGACGACGTCGATCACGTCGCGAGTGCGCGAAACGCCGCCAGGGAGTCCTCGTAGTCGGATGCCACCGGGTCCTCGGAGGGAAGGGCGCGGGACAGCGACTCGGCCGCGCGCAGGACGGCCGAGGCGAGCTCGGCAGGGGTCGTGCGGGCGATGACGCCGTCCCTGGACGCCACGGAGAGGCCGTCCTTGGTACGCCGGACCACGAGAGTGAACGAGGTGTCGACGCCGGTGAAGGTGAACACCCTGTCGCCGCCCCGGAGAAACGTGCCGAGGCCGTCCAGCAGCTGTACCACCGAGAGATGGATCATCATTCCCTGGTCGGGCGTACGACCCGCCGAGTCGGCTGTACCGAGATCCCCCGTGACGGACATGTCACCCAGGTCGAAACCGCTCGGGTCGCCCTGGCCGGGTCGTACGGTGAACTGCACAGTGATCACGGGGTGTAGCTCTTTTCCACTGGGAAGAAGGTGATGACGCGGTTTCCGTCCCCCGAGTCGACGACCAGCCGGTAGCGGGCCGACATCCCGTTCACCGTCATCCTCTTCTCGAAGATCTGGATCCGGCGCGCGGGATCCGAGACCCGCGTGCCCCTCTGGATCATTGTCCTCGCGGCCTTGTCCACCTGGTCACGTGTGGTCGTCGGAGGCATGAGATCGCCGTGGCCGTCCGCCGCGGTGCCCGCGATGTGACGCTCGTCGATGTGCTGCCAGCCCTGCTTGGGGTCGCCGTCCTCCAGCCTCGGGGTGGTGCGGCAGAGCGCCAGCCCATGGGGATCGATCCAGGTCAGCGGATGCGGGC
Organism: Streptomyces sp. NRRL F-525; assembly: GCF_000716605.1. Taxonomy (GTDB): domain Bacteria; phylum Actinomycetota; class Actinomycetes; order Streptomycetales; family Streptomycetaceae; genus Streptomyces. The sequence goes on from NZ_JNXE01000018.1 coordinate 135,490, forward strand.
CGTACCAGTACGGGTTCGGGCCGGCGTCGAGACCGAGCGGGTCGGAGGAGATGTACCGGGCGGTTTCCGGGTCGTAGTACCGGTGGAAGTTGTGGTGCAGCCCCGTTTCGGGGTCCGCGTACTGACCGGGGAACCTGAGCGGACAGTCGACGGACTCGTGGTCGTCCGTGGGCGCCGGGTATCTCGTGCCCCAGAGGGTGGTACGGCGCTGCCAGGCGACGTCGCCGCCGGTCGAGACGAGTTCGGTCGGTGTACCCACGGCGTCGGTGACGACGGCGTGGAAACGGAGGGTGCGGTCGGCTGTCGTGTCCTCGGCCAGTCGGGCGAGGAACGACGTGCCCGCGGTGGGCTCCGCTGACCGGTGGCTCGTCTGGGTGAGAGGGCGGTGCGTGCCGGGCGCGTAGTCCCAGGTGATGACCGCGCCGTCGGCGGTCCGCTGTTCGACGAGCTGCGTGCCGTCCCAGGTGAAGTCGGTCCGCCCGGTCGTCGAACCGCCCTCGTCCAGACGGTACTTGGCTGTGCGGCGGCCGAGCGGATCGTACTCGTAGCGCCAGCGCTCACCGTCCGGCGTGGTCGCCCCGGTGAGACGGTCCTCCGTGTTCCATTCGTACGTCCAGGCCTGTCGTTGCCCGCTGAGCAGCTTGCGTGTCCTGCGTACCAGGCGGCCTTGTCCGTCGTACTCGTGGGACGTGCGGCCGGCCCGGCGGACGAGGGAGCCCTCGAACTCCCGGTCACCGGGCGCCTCGTGCGCCGGCGCGGCCGCATGGGCGAGATTGCCCACGCGGTCGTACGCGTACGTCTCGGTCCAGCCGTGAGCGCGCACGCCCGTGACGCGGCCCATGGTGTCGAGGTCGAACTTGCGGGTGCCCGAGGTCAGTTCGCGGATTTCGGTGACGTGGCCGTCGGCCCGGTAGGCGTAGGCGCGGTGTTGGAGGAGGACGTCTGTATCCGTGGTGCCCCGAGTTGTGAGGGACTGGGTGGTGAGACGGTCGGCCGTGTCCCAGGTCTGGGAGAGGGCGATGTCCGTGCCGACGCGGCGCAGCGTCTCGCGTCCCCCGGCGTCGTGCGTGAACTCCAACACGCCGTCGGCGACGCGGAGTTCGGCCGGTCGCCCCGCCGGATCGTACGTCCACTGCGAGGTGATGCCGCTCGGGGTACGACGACGGGTGCGCCGGCCGAGAGCGTCGTAGGCGCAGGTGGTCGTGCGGCCGTCGACGGTTTCGGTGAGGACCCGGCCGAGTGCGTCGCGTTCGACGGTGACGTCGGCATGCGTGTTGGCCGCGTGCGCGAGGTGACCGTCCGGGCCGTAGGCGTATCTGGTGACCTCGCACGCCTCATCGACCTGCTCCGTCACCCGGCCGAGCGCGTCCCGCGTGAAGTGCAGCGTCTCACCGGCCCCGTTGGTGGTGGAGCGCAGGCCACCCGCCGCGTCGTGCGTGTAGGTGAGGGTCCGGCCGTTGAAGTCCGTCTCGCCCACGAGCCGCCCGGCCTCGTCGTAACGATAGGACCAGGTCAGGCCCTGCGGGTTGGTGACCCCGGTCAGACGCAGCTCGGTGTCGTGGGCGAAGGCGTACGTTCCGCCGTCGGGGTCGGTACGGGTCGCCGGCACGTCGAAGCGGCCGGGGCCGTAGCGGGTGCTGTTGCCCGCCGGGTCCGTGTGGCGGAGGAGGTTGCCCTCACCGTCCCACTCCCACGACTCCCGTGTGCCGTCGGGGAATTCACGCCAGGCCGCCCGGCCCTCGGTCGTCCAGCCCATACGGGTGGTGTGCCCGAGCGGGTCGGTGACGTCCAAGACGCGGCCGAAGGCATCGCGTCGCACGGTCGTGACGTGGCCGAGTTCGTCGGTCAGGGCCATGGGCAGTCCGGCGGGGTCGCGTCGGATCTCACGCGTGTGCCCGAGGGCGTTCACCACGCCGGTCAGGTGACCACGTTCGTCATAGGTGTGCCGGGTCTCGGCGCCGGTCGGGTCGACGGTGGCGAGCAGCCTGCCGCGCTCGTCGTACGTGTGGCGCCACACCGCCCCGCCCGGTTCCGTGACCTCCGTCGGGAGACCGAGTCCGTTGTACGACGCCCGCGCCAACGAGCCGTCCGGCAACGTGAGTTCGGTGAGATTCCCCGCCTCGTCGTAGGCGTATCGCGTCGTACGGCCCAGCGGGTCCGTCGCCGTGACCGGCCGCGAACCGTACTCGTCCCACTGGGTTCGCGTGACGTTGCCCAGCGCGTCGGTCTCCTCCTCGACCAGGCCCTCCGCGTTGTGGCGGTGCGTGGAGACGCGGCCCTGGGAGTCGGTGTACGTCGTCGTGCGCGTCGAGTCGTCGTAGGTCAACGTGCCGGACAGGATGCCGTCGACGCCCTCGGTGCGGACGACCCGGCCGCGTTCGTCGTAGACGTAGGAGAACCAAGTCCCGTTGCGGTCGGTCCACTTGGTGATCCGGCCCTGCTCGTCGTACGCGAACCGCACTGGTTCCCCGGTGGAGTTGACGACCTCCGTGAGATTGCCGGCGCCGTCGTAGCCGTAGCGCATGACGACCGTGCCCTCGCCCACCGGGCCGTCGGGGCCGTAGCGCGACGGGGGTTCGTCGAGCAGGCGCAGGGCGGTGATGCGGGGGCCGGTGGTGTCGACGGCGACGTAGTAGCCGCCGGAGTGGCGCAGGCCGAACGGGATGCCCTCGTCGTCGCGTTCGACGTCGACGCGGGTGCCGTCGCGGTCGGTCCAGGAGTCCAGGGCGAGGTGGAAGACGCCGAAGGTGGGGGAGGGGACCGGGGCGGCGAAGGTGCGGACGACTCCCGTCGCCGGGTCGGTGACCGTCATCGCGCTGTCCGGCTTGCCGTCCCAGTCCAGGGGCCAGCGGACGCCCTTGACCGGCATGGCCGGGACGCCCGGTTCCGGGACCGGGTAGACCAGGCGCATCCCGTCCGCCGCCGCGAACACCACGCCCTCGCCGTCGATCTGGAGGCACTCGTCGAGGGTGGAGATCCAGGTCGGGCCGAAGCGGACGCCGCCGCGGTAGGAGGAGAGGTGGGTGCGGGTGAACTCCAGCGGCAGGCTTCCCGGCAGCGCGAGGTCCGTCGCCGTCATCAGCATCGCGCCGGTCGCCACGTCGATCGGCTCGCCGACGCAGGGGGTGCGGTCGGCGTTGCGGGCGGCCGGGCCGAGTTCGACGAGGTCGGGGCGGAGCGACGGCGGTCGTAGCAACAGGGGTGTCGTGTCGCTGAACGCGCCCTCGATGCCCGCCTTGACGACCCCGCCGCCCGCGCCGAGCGCGCCGCCGAAGATCATGCCGTCCTTGGCGGCCTGGTTGACCTCGTCGAGGCTGAAGCCCTGCTGCAGGCCGGTCGCCATCTTCAACGGCTGGGCCACGGCCAGGTCGACGGTCACCGACTCGATCCCGCCGAAGGTCGCGGCGACCAGGGTGCCCGCGGCGATCTCGGCGATCGTCGTGGAGACGGCCACGCCGAGACCGGCGCCGAACTCGATGACGAGGTCGGCCGCCGCGACGGCCGCGCCGGAGGCCAGGCCCGCGGTGAAGAACGCGAGCGCCACCCCGCCCGCGATCACGGCGGCGTCGATGCCGATCTGCGTCCAGAGCTTGTTGATGGCGTCGTCGATCGCGTCGGCGAACTTGTCGAGCGCGGTGGCCATTTGGCGGCCCGAGTCGGCCAGGTCCTTCAGCCAGCCGCTGTCCTTGCCCTGTGCGCTCTGCGCGTAGCGGCCCCAGAATTTGCCGAACGCCTCAATGGATTCACCGGTGTTGTTGTGGATGATCGACGACGCGCTCTGCTGGACCGGACCCCGTACATCGTCCACGGCGTCCGCGAAGGTACGCCAGGCCGTCGCCGCCGAGCGCAGCTTCCCCGAGTCGGCCTCCGGCCACCACAGGCCCAGATCCAGCAGGATCTTCCGGGCCTCGTCCTCAACGCTCACCGGCACCGTCCGACTTCGTGACCTTCACTTCGGTGAACATCCCCGCGATCAACTCGTCGTTGTCGACATGACCGTCCGCCAGATCGGCCATCGCCTCGTGAATGCTGGTGAGACCGAGCACCAGCGTGCCCGCCGCACTCTCGATCTTCTTCTGGAACGGCTTGTAGGAGTCGCCGAACTCCTTGCCCTGCTTGTCGTTTCCCCACGGCTCGCCCAGCCCGTCCAGGGACTTCACCAGCGCGGTCAGCGCCTTGCCCAGATCAACCGCCGCCGTCTGGAAGTCCGGTGCCGCCCGCTTGATATCGGCGGTCTTGATGTCGAGGACCTCGGCCGGGTCCTTGCCGTCACCCATCGCGCGTTCCCCCGTTCGCAGTCGCGTCCACGACGGTAGGGGAAGTCCGTCAAGGGAGGGTCAAGTGACCCCCATGCGCCGGCAATTCCCCGCCCTGTGGATTGTGTATCGATCGGATAAAGGTCCTCGCGCCTGACGTGTGATGCGCGTAGACAGTCCCTGACCTGGTGCATCACCCATCGGAACCAGATCCGGAGATTCCATGCGGAAGTCCCTTAGAGCGGCCGCCCTCGGCGCCGCCTGTGTCGTCGCCGGTGCCGCCCTCTACGGCAGTGGCGTCGCCACCGCCGGCCAGTCGACGGCCAACTCGACGCACGAGCCGTACAACATCGGCCTGTTGACGAAGGACATCGACACCTACTACGGCACCACGCTCGACAGCAGCGGCGTGTACCAGGCCTCGGCGACCAGCCCGTACGCCAAGGACCTGGCGCGCATCGACGCGTCGGCCAAGAAGTACATCGACGAGGCCGTCCACAAGCACCACCAGAAGGGCGTCAAGCCGGCCGTCGTCTTCGACATCGACGACACGCTGCTGCTCAGCCTCGACTACGAGAAGAAGAACAACTACGGCTACAGCTCGGCCACTTGGGCCGCGTACGTCGCCCAGGCCAACCGCCCGGAGGTCTTCGGCACCCCCGAGCTGGTCAAGTACGCCGCGTCCAAGGGCGTCACGGTGTTCTACAACTCGGGCCTCAGCGAGGCGCAGCGCGCCTACGCGGTCGACAACCTGAAGAAGGTCGGCGCCGACGTCAACCTCGACGCCGACCACATGTTCCTCAAGAACACGGCCAACCCGCCGTCGTACTTGAGCGGTTGCGCGACCGCCGGTACCTGGACCTGCACCACCGTGCAGTACAAGTCCGGTACCCGGAAGCACATCGAGGACCTCGGGTACAACATCATCGCCAACTTCGGCGACCAGTACTCGGACCTCGACGGGGGCTACGCCGACAAGACGTACAAGATCCCGAACCCGACCTACTTCGTCAGCTAGTCCGTACGGGCTGTCCGCCGGTCAGCACGGGGCTGATCGACCCGAGGGTGGGCACCACCGGCTGAATCGTTCCGTCCGCCGCGAACCGCAGGCGGTCGATCGTGGTCTCCCGGTGCGTGCCGTCCCCACCGGGCTTTCCTGGCCCGTTCAGGGCGAACCGGTGATAGACGATGTACCAGTCGTCGGTCCCCGGCACGTTCACCACGGAGTGGTGGCCGGTGCCCAGGATGCCGTACTCGGGGTTCTTGGACAGGATCGTGCCCCGCTCGGTCCACGGGCCGAGCGGGGACGGTCCCGTCGCGTACGCCACGTGGTAGTTCTCGCTGCGGGTGTCGTCCTCGGACCACATGAAGTAGTAGGTCCCCTTGCGCTTCACGACGAAGGACCCCTCACGGAAGTCACCCGCCGTGATGTCCTTCACCTTCGTCGCGTCGTACGACGTCATGTCGTCGTTCAACGGCACCACGTACGCGTGCCCGTTGCCCCAGTAGAGATACGACTGCCCGTCGTCGTCCGTGAAGACGGCCGGGTCGATCATCTGGCCGCTCAGTGAACCCCCTTTCGCCACAAGGGGTTTGCCCAGCGCGTCCTTGAACGGGCCCGCGGGCGAGTCCGCCACCGCGACCCCGATCTGCTGCTCCGCGCAGAAGTAGAAGTAGTACTTCCCGTCGCGCTCCGCGATGGCCGGCGCCCACGCGTTCTTGTCGGCCCAGGAGACATCGGGCCCCAGGTCGAGGATGACTCCGTGGTCCCGCCAGTGGACCAAGTCCCTTGAGGAGTACGCCTTGAAGCTCGTCCCGCCCCAGTTCGCGTAGCCGTCGCTCGTCGGGTAGATCCAGTACTGCCCGTCGAGATAGTGCACGTCGGGGTCGGCGGTCAGCCCCGGCAGCACGGGACTTCGGGTCGGGACCGCCTCCACCGTCCAGGTGCGGCTCGTCCCGTCAGCCGCTGTGACCGTGTACGACTGCGGCGTGCGGAAGTCCCGTCGCGTACCGGACGGCGGGCTGACCTTCGCCCCCGCGCCGATCGCGAGGCTCGGCGCCAAGTGCCGTAGATCCGCGCCGGGTTGCATCGGCAGCACGACCTTCGCCGAGGCCTCCGTGACGACCGCGTACCCCTTCTGCCCGCTCGCCGTCGCGTCCACGACCGACGTCGGCGTCGCCGGATACGCGGCCAGCAGCCGGTCGTACTCCGCCTGCGTCACCGGAAGTACCGTGCCGTGGCGGGGACTTGCCGGGAGCTGGTAGTCCGTGGACGGGGTCCACCGGCCGGAGTCGAGGTCGGTGGTCTCGAAGGGGACGTAGCCGCGCAGCCCGTACTCGTCGACGAACAGGTACCACTTCTTCTCGGTGTTGGACTTGAACACCGTCGGGCCCTCGCCACGCTCGATCGCACCGTTGCCGATGCATTCGGAGACGAAGTCGTACGACGTGGAGGTCAGCGAGGTCGACTTCTCGCCGGTGATGAACTTCGAGCAGGGGGAGCTGGAGGACGGGTCGCGTTCGTCCTTCGTGTAGCGGTAGTAAGTGTCCTTGTACTTCACGACAGTTGAGTCGATGACGGAGTAGCCCGGGTCGTCCCAGACCTTCGGGTCGCTGAAGGTGCGGAAGTCCTTCGTCGTCGCGTACATCATGCGGTTGTACGTCGAGCCGGTGTGGCCGGGATCGTCGTCGGCGTACAGCTTCGACGCCCAGAAGACGACGTACTCACCGAGCGAGTCGTCCCAATAGGCCTCCGGCGCCCAGGTGTTGCCCGCGTTGTCCGGGGCCACCTTCACCAGCCGCTGGTCGGTCCAGTGGACCAGGTCGGTCGACTCCCAGATCATCACGGACTTGCTGCCGTGCCGCTGGACGTCGTCCCAACTCCCGCTGCTGTTCTGGTACATCCGCAGGTCGGTGGCGACGAGGTAGAACTTGTCGCCCTTCGGGGAGCGGATCACGAACGGGTCGCGCAGCCCCTTCTCGCCGATCGTCGAGGTCAGGACGGGCTTGCCCTGGTTCAACTCCCGCCAGTGCAAAGGGTCGTTGCCCCGACTGAGGGCGTAGCGGATCTGTTCGCCGTCGGCGGTGCCCTCGCCCGTGAAGTAGGCGAAGAGGTAGCCGGCGTACTTGGGGTGGGTCACGGGCGGTGCTCCTGAGTGCGCGGTACTGGGCGGGGCGGCGAGGAAGGCGAGGAGGAGGGCGGCCAGGGTCACGAAGGGGAGCAGGAGGGTGCGGGCGGTGCGGGGTCGCATGGCACATCCTGTGGGGGTGTGGGGGATTCTGTTGAATAGCTGTGCCTTCGGAGTGTCACCAGAGGGGCGCGGGGCGTCAATCGGTGCGGGTGGGGTGGGGCGGAGCGAAAGTTTCGCTGCCCGCCGCGTGTCTTTTCCCGTGTCCGCGGCAACCCTTTCCGGCCTCGGCGGCGACCAGGGATCAGAAACGGGCCGGGGCGGCCCCTCCGGCCCGTTTCGTCCTCGTCATCCAGGAAAGGAACCAACGCCGTGCGTACGAGCACCGGACGCCACCGCAGGACCCGCACCCTCTCGATCGCCGCCGCGGTGGCCGTCGCCGCGGGGGCGGGCGGCGTCTACCTCGGCCTCAACAGCGGCGGCGCGCAAGCCGCTTCGTCGACGGTCACCGTGTCCACCACCGCCCAGCTGGAGTCGGCGGTCGCCAACGCCACGGCGGGGACGGTCATCCAGGTCAGGGCGGGCACCTACACCCCGGCCGCGACCCTCAAGTCCACTGCGGACGGCACCGGTTCGGCCCGCATCACGCTGGAGGCGTACGGCACGGAGAAGGTGAAGATAGACGGCTCCAAGCTGCCGGCGGGCCAGTGGCTGGCGGGCATCTACGGCGACTACTGGACGGTCCAGAACCTCACCTTCCAGAACTCCCCGGCACAGGGCTTCGTAGCCACGTCGTCGGTCGGCGGGATCTTCAAGAACCTGGTGACGGCGAACAACGGCGACTCGGGCTTCACCCTGCGCGGCGACGGCACGACCAACAACCTCGTGCAGAACCTGGACAGTTACGGCAACTACGACGCCGCCGGGCACGGTCAGAACGCCGACGGCATCGCCATCAAGTTCGGCTCCGGCACCGGCAACAAGGTCACCGGCGCCCGCCTCTACAACAACTCGGACGACGGCCTCGACCTCTGGCAGTTCTCCTCGCCGGTCACCATCGACCACTCCTGGGCCTTCGGCAACGGCAAGAACCGCTGGAACGACTCCGCCTTCGAGGGCAACGGCAACGGCTTCAAGCTGGGCGGCGGAGGCGTCGCGGTCGCCCACGTCGTCAACGACAACGCGGCCTGGGACAACACCCTCAACGGCTTCACCGAGAACTCCAACACCGGCGCGATCATCCTCAACCGCAACACGGCCTACTCCAACACGGAGTCCGGCTTCTTCTTCGCCACGAGCAAGTCCCGCCTGGCCCGGAACCTCTCCGTCGGCAACAAGGGGGGTTCGGACACGCTGGGTTCGGGTGCGGTCTCGGCGGCGAACAGCTGGGACGGCGGGGTTGCTACTCCGGCGTTCAAGTCGACGGATGCGACTTCGGCGTACGGGGTGCGGTCGTCCAGCGGGACGCTGCCGACGACGACGTTCCTGACGACGGGGTCTACGACCATCGGCGCGACGATGAACTGACGTGCCTCGCCGCGGACTTCGCTCTTCGCGGGACGGCACACGGAGCTGATGCGTGAAAGGCCCCGGTCGCTGCGAGTCGACCGGGGCCAACCGGCATTTTCTCGCTACTCACACTTCCTCACGGCGCACGCTCGTTTCTCGGGGATCCTGTACCTGTGACCGAGCCCAGCAGCGCCCCGCGGCCGACCGGACCCCGCCCCGCGTGGCTGACCCGCAACGTCAAGGTGCTGTGCGGGGTGTCCTTTCTGCAGGACGCGGCCAGCGAGCTCCTCTATCCGATCCTGCCGATCTTCCTGACCGTGGTGCTGGGCGCCCCGCCCGCCGTCGTGGGTGCGATCGAGGGACTCGCCGAGGGCGCGGCGTCGATCACCAAGGTGGCCGCCGGGCGCCTCGCAGACCGGTTCGACCGCCGTCCCCTGATCGGCGTCGGCTACGGCCTGGCCGCGGTGGGCAAGCTCCTGATCGCGCTGGCGACCGTCTGGCCGCTGGTGCTCCTGGCCCGCGTCACCGACCGGCTCGGCAAGGGCATGCGCGGGGCGCCGCGCGACGCCCTGCTCGTCGAGGGCGTGTCGAAGGGGCAGCGCGGCAGGGTGTTCGGTCTGCACCGGGCCGCCGACACCGCCGGCGCGGTGGTCGGCCCGCTCGTGGGGCTCGCCCTGTACGAGGCGCTCGACCACCGGCTGCGCCCGCTGTTCTGGGTCGCCGTGATCCCCGCCGTCGCGTCGGTCGCGCTGGTCGCCGCCGTCCGCGACCCCCGAGCCGGAACGACGGGCAGCTCCTCGACGCGGCCCGCCCGCACACCCTGGAGGTCGCTGCCGCGCCCCTACTGGCGGGTTCTCGGGGTGCTGCTCGCCTTCAACCTGGTCAACTTCCCCGACGCGCTACTGCTGTTGCGCGCCCATGACTTGGGCCTCTCGACAGCTGGGGTGGTGGGCGCCTACGCCGTCTACAACCTCGTCTACGCCGCCCTGTCCTACCCCGCCGGGGCGCTCTCCGACCGCTTGCCGCGCCCGCTGGTCTTCGCCGCAGGCCTGCTCTTCTTCGCGATCGGCTATCTGGGCCTCGGCCTGATCCACAGCCCCTGGGCGGTCTTCGTGGTGCTCCCGCTCTACGGCGGTTTCGCGGCCTGTACCGACGGCGTCGGCAAGGCCTGGATCTCCACTCTCGTCCCCGACCTCCAACAGGGCTCCGCGCAGGGCCTGTTCCAGGGCGCGACCGGCGCCGCCGTGCTGCTCGCGGGCGTGTGGGCCGGGCTCGCCTGGGGCGCCGACGGCCACGTTCCGCTGCTGGTCTCCGGGGGCATCGCATTGGTCCTCGCCGGTGTGCTGCCGGTCATGGCCGGCACGCGGACCGCGGCTCCCTGATCCGGGGCCCCTGAGAGAGGGGTGAACCGGTCGGCTTCCGGCCATGTTTGGTGACAGGTTCTGGTCAAGGACTGTCCAAATGCCGGACGTTTTCTGTCACCAGTGGTCGGGTCGTCCCCAACGGCTGTATTCGTTCCCGTTCGGGAGGACCTGGTGTCAGTGCCGACCCGCAAGAGACGTTGGTTCACGATCTGTGCCATCACCGCATCCGCCGCACTCGTGGCGATACCCGCCGGCGCCGCGCCCGGCTCGGGCGGCACCCCCTTCGGGGTCCGCGCACTGGCTCAACTGGCCGCCGAACGAGGGCAGTCGGTGGGTGCCGTCAGCCCGAAAGCCAAGGCCGACGACGACGGCGGCGACGACGGCAACGAGGCCGACGAGATAGCCGAGGGCGCCGACCAGTACGCCGAGGCCCGCACCTCGCCCGGCATCGTCGCACCGGGCGCGTACGGAGCCGCCTGGACCAGTCTGACCAACCTGCCCAGCACCGGCGGCAGTTGGCGCAACATCACGAACCTGCCGTACAACTCCGACGACCCGCGCTACCGCGACTACGACTCCAACTCCAGTGGCGGCTCGGGCAATGTCACCGGCCGGATGGCCGCGATGGCCGCCGACGACGACGGGTACGTGTACGCGGGCAGCGCGGGCGGCGGAGTATGGCGCTCGCACACCGGAGGCGGTCACTGGCAGCCCATCAGCGACAAGCTGCCCGCCCAGTCCACCGGCGCGCTCGCGCTGGACGGCGCCGGGCGGCTGTGGCTGGGCACCGGCGAGGCGACGACCAACGCGGACGCGTATCTCGGCAGCGGCGTCTACGTCCTGTCGGACCCCCGGCACGGTACGTTCTCCGCCCGCAGCCGCGTCGGCGGCGACGAGCTGGAGTCCACCACCATCCATGAACTGCGCTTCGGCGGCGGCAAGGTGTGGGCCGCGACCAGCGAGGGTGTGTGGAGCCACTCCACGAAGCGGCTCAGCGGCGCCTGGAAGCTGGAGTTCGCGCCCAACCCGGCCTATCTGCCGGGCGGTTCACTCGCGAACGACGACTCGGCCGCGTACAAGAACATCGCCAACGACATCGCGATCGACCCGAAGGACCCCTCCAAGGTGGTCCTCGCCGTCGGCTGGCGCAGCGGTGACGACTACAACGGCTTCTACACCAAGGGCTCCGACGGCACCTGGACGCGGATCACCAGTGGCCTCGGCGATCTGCCGGCCGACGCGGACAACGTAGGCAACGTCACCTTCGCCCGCTCCGCCGACGGCTCGCGCTACTACGCCATCGACCAGTCCCCGGAGCAGCTCAACACCAACCCGGACAGCGGTCTGGAGGGCATCTACGTCTCCAAGTCCGGCTCTCCGACCGGTCCTTGGACGAAGATCGCCGACTACAAGGGCCTGGCAGCCGACGGTTCGGCGCTCACGTCCAGCGGCTACATGCCCGGCGTACAGGCCTGGTACAACCAGTTCCTGACCGTCGACCCGGCCAACGCGGAACACGTCTACGCGGGCCTGGAGGAGGTCTACGAGACCAAGGACGGCGGCACCGACTGGTCCACGGTCGGCCCGTACTGGAACTTCGGCTTCCCCTGCTGGAGCATCGACCCCACCAAGCAGACGGGCGACTGCAACCCGACCACCCACTCCGACCAGCACGGCGTAGCGATCGGCAGCTACCACGGCAAGAGCTTCGTCTACGTCGGCAACGACGGCGGCGTCTACAAGCGCCCCCTCAACGGCTCCCAGGACGCCTCCGGGCACGCCACCGACTGGACCTCGCTCAACGACGGCACCATCGACACCCTCCAGTACTACTCGGTGGGCGTCGGCAAGGACCTGACCTACGGCGGTGTCTCCGTCACCGGCGGCCTGCAGGACAACGGCCAGTCGATCCTGCGCAGCAACGACAAGGTCATGGGCTCCAACTTCGGCGGCGACGGCGGTGACACGCTCACCGACCCGGCCAACGGCTGCGACATCGCCGAGGAGTACGTCTACCTCGCCATCCAGGTGACCCAGAACTGCGCGATCAACGACGGGAGTTGGGTCACCGACCCCAGCAAGATCACGTCGTACAACGTAGCCCCCGCCGACAACGCCACCGGCGAGGCCCGCTTCATCGCCCCGATCACGGCCGACATGAAGAACAGCTCGACCTGGATCGCCGGCGGCCGGCACATCTGGGTGCAGACCCACGGCTACGCCATCCGCAGCGGCGACGAGTGGACCAGCGTGTACGACCTCGGCGCCGGGCGTACCGCGACCGCCGTCGCGGCCTCGGGCGGCAAGGTGTACGCGGCCTGGTGCGGCCCCTGCAACAACCAGGGCTTCGCCCGCGGTATCTCCGTCGGCAACGCGGACGGCACCGGCTGGCACGACATCGCCCTTCCGGCCAGCGGTGCGGACGGCACCGTACCCAACCGCTACCTCGCCGGTTTCGCCGTCGACCCCAAGAACGCCGACCACGTCTACCTCGCGGTCAACGGCTTCTCCCGGCACTGGACCGAGGGCCCCGGCGCCGGCGTAGGCCACGTCTTCGAGTCCACCGACGGCGGCACCACCTGGAAGGACATCTCGAAGAACCTCCCCGACGTGCCGACGAACTCCGCGGTCGTCACCCCGAACGGCGGCCTCGCCGTCGCCACCGACCTCGGCGTCGTCTACCGCGCGCCGGGCCGTACGACCTGGAAGCGCGTCGGGAACCTCCCGGCAGTCGCCGTACTCCAGTTGAAGCTGAGCCCGGACGGCCGGACGCTGTACGCGGCCACCCACGGCCGCGGTATCTACACGATCGACGTGCGCAACCTCCGCTGAGTCGGCGGTAGTTGGAGGGGTGGTCCCGGCTCGCCCGGGGTCACCCCTGCGTCGTGTACGGCACCACACTCACGCGCAACGTGAAGACGACCCGCGCCGCGCCCGCCACGTCCGGCGCCCTCGCCGACACGGTGACGTCCGCCGTACCGCCCCTCGTCCCCGCACATCGCAGCGAGGCGTGGGCCGTACCGTCCGCGTCCATCCGCCATCCGGCCGCGAGGGCGAGACCCGGCGAGGAACTCCGCACGGCCGTCCACCGTTTGTCGTCCGTGCGAGGCCGCAGGACGAGCGACACCACGGTCCCCGGCCGCACGCAGATCCGCCGATCGACCGCGTCACCAGGGCTGACGGTGACCTCCGTGTGTCCGGCGGCACAGTTCGCCGGCGAAGCGGAGGAACTGGTGGCCGACGCCGACGGGCTTCCCTCGGTCGGCACTCCCGATGTGTGCGTCGACGCACTGGCCGACGGCCGCGTCGAACCGCTGCTCTCCGACGTCCCTCCCACCGATCCACCGCCCTCCGACGTGTGACACCCCGCCAGGACGACCACCACGGCGACCATCCATCCGCCGGCCCGCCACCGCATCCCAGTACCTCCCGGCCCACGCGTAGGACCACCAGCATGCCCCGGCGACGCCGACGAATCCCCTCCGATCGCGGAATCGTGGCGCAGACGGACCGCAGCCCGGCCGGCTAGCGCCTGTACGGCATCGACGCCGTCGCACGCCTGGACCTGTTCGCCGCGGCGAACAGGTCCAGGCGTGGGTGGAGTTGGCCGAACTGTCCCTGGACCTGGAATTCCGTGCCTCTGTACGGCGGTTGGTCGAGGAGCAGGCGGCCGAGCAGGCCCGGAGCGGCCCGGCGGTCCCGCGTCGCGACATCGCCGCAGCCGTTCGTGACCAGACCGCCTCGGCTCTGGCCGCCGACATCGACCCGGCCTCACCTCAGGCCGATCCGTTCGTCGCGTCGTTCACGGCGCACTACGCCCAACTCCTCGGCCGCCCGACGACATTGAGCTCCGCCACCGGCTGGCGACCCGGCTGGAGAGGGAGTTACCGGGGACAACGCAACGCCCCCGCCAGTCGTCACCGGCAGGGGCGTTGCTCTGCTGCCCGAGGGGGGCTCAGGTCAGCAGGTCTATGCAGTCGAACGACGTGCCCGGGCTGAGGAACCCCGACCCCGTCGAACCACTGACGACGTTGATCTTCAGAACGTTGTACTGCGTCGCGTCCGAACTCCACGCACTGGAAGGGACGTTGAAAACGAACGTGTGGTTGTTTCCGCGGTAGGAACCCGTGGTGAGATCGCGCGTCGAGGGTTGGGTGGGAGGGGCGGGGATCGCCGAGACCCAGTCGTTCACGGTGACTTGGGGACGGGCGTTGATGTACGCCGTCGTCACCCCGACCCGCAGCGTGTGCGCCGCGGCGGCCTGGGCCGCGGTCAGCTTGAAGTAGACCAGTACCCCGTTGTTGACGTCCTTCCAGATGTACGCCGGGAAGGACGCGGCCTCGCTTCCGCTGCCGATGGTGACGTTGCCGGTCCACTTGGACGCGCGGGCGTCGGAAGGGTGGGCGTACGTCATCAGGGCGGCGTTCTTGAACTCGCCCGGTGTGCCGTCCCAGTTGCCGAGTCGCCATACGGCCGACGCAGTAGACGGGTCACCCGTGATGCTCAGGGTGTGCAAGGACGTCGTACCGCCCGCCGTCACCTCCACCGACCCTGTGTGGACGGCCAGTTCGCCCTTGAAGACGGTCAGTGTGTACGTCCCCGGGAGCATCCCCTTGCAGGAGAACGCGCCGGTGCCGGACGCCGCCTTCGCCCAGTACTGTGCGTCGGTGTTCGAAAAAGCCACCGTGTAGGGGTAGTTGGCGTCCATGCCCTTCAGGCCGACCCCCGCCACCTTGCCCCGGCCCGCCTTGCCCACCCAACCCGTGATGCCGAGCGTGTCCGCCCAGGACGTGTCGAGATTCGCCGCGAAGAGGGACGGGGACGGGGTGCCACCGTCCGTGAAGGCCACCACGAACGGGCCCTGTAGGCCGAAGCGTTCGGGCTCCGTCTGGGCCTCGTTGTAGTGCAGGATCTCGTACAGACCGGCCCCGCCCTCGTTCGAGTGGCGGAGCAGGGAGCGGTAGAAGGGGCCGCCGGACGCCTTCTCGTGGTTGGAGCGGACGACCCACAGGCCTACCGAACCCGTCGTGAAGCCGACGTGGTCGTAGTCGATCGTCCGCTTGCCGGAGTAGTGCTTCGAGCGGGTCGTGCCGTCCGGGTGCTTCCAGACGTCGCCGGCCTCGATGATCGTGTCGGTGGTCGAATCCCACGCGTCCGAACCGGAGTTGGGGAACACCCCGGGCTTCACGCGGACGATGTATCGCGTCGCGGTGAAGGACGCGTCCGCCTTGTTCGTCCACAGGTAGACGTTGTTCTCGCCGCTGCGGGCCGCGTACCACTGGGTGATCGCGCCGTGCGCGACCTTCACCAGGATCGTCGAGCCCGATTGTTTGATCGTGACTGTCGAGGAGCCCAGCCCGGACTCGACGTGTGAGTGCATGCCGCCGTAGCCCTCGTACTCCTTGCCCTTGTAGGCGAGGGACGTGATGTCACCCGTCGACTTGGAGACCTTGAGGACGAGTGAACTGCCCGTGGTGATCACGTAGTTGGAACCGTCGTCGGTGTAACCGAAGGCGGCGGCGCTGGCGGACGAGAGGAGGCCGGTGCCGCCCGCGACGGCCGCGCCGGTGGCGGCGACACCGATCGCGGAGGCCCCGAGCACCCGCCTGCGGGTGAGGTGTTTCTTGTGCGTGCTCAAGCGACTTGCTCCGTGTGACTCCGTGCGAGAGGAACCTTGCGCCCCTTCGTCGTCACCGGCGGAGAAAGGGTTGCCGCCCGTTCGAGATTTCCTTCTACGACTTCTATGACTTCTACGACTTCTGCGCCGCGAAGTCGCCCTTCACCGCGAGCTGTTGGCCGGCCGCCGTGCCCGCCGCCGAGTAGCTGTCGTCCTTGGCGTCCCGGCCGCCGCGCTCGTGGTTGTACTGCCCGGCGAAGACCCAGTCCCCGACCGCGACCGTACGGCCCGCCTTGAGCACCCACGTGTAGACCAGGAAGCCGTCCTGCTCCGTCACCGTCTGCGTGAAGTCCTGCTCGGGCAGCGAGCGCCAGGCGCCCGCGGAGGTGACCCCGCCGGTCTCCTTGACCTTCAACTGGACGGTGAGCGCGGTGAGTTGCTTCGTCGTCTTCAGGGTGACGTCGCTCTGCGCCCAGAAGTCGTTGCTGCCCGGGTCGATCGAACCGTCCGACCAGAGCGGGCCGTCCTGGGTGCCGGAGGCGGCCGGCAGCACGGGGGGCGCGGAGGGCGACGCGGTCGTGGGGGCGGTCGGGGAGGTGCTTGCCCTGGGGGTGCTGTGTGTGGTGCCCGATCCCGAACTCGGCGTCGGGGCAACCGGTTTGACGGGGTTACGGCTCGTCGCGTCCGGTGACGGCGTGGGAGTCGGCGTCGGTGAGACCGACACCGTCTGCTCGGCGGGGGTGTTGTTCTTCACCGCGGACGCGACCGCGTAGCCGCCGATCGCGAGGACGCTCGCCACCGCGGCCGTGGCGCTGACGACCCGCACCCAGCCGAACACGGGCGGCCGGGTGGCCCGGTGGTCGGGGCGGGACTGCGCGGCCATCCCGCGTTCGAGCCGGGCGAGGATGCGGGAGCGGTCGGGTTCGTGTCCCTCGGCCGCCTCGTGCAGTCGGGCGATCAACTCGTCGTCGTGCACGTCCTGGTGCCTCATCGGGTCCTCCCTCCACTCTCGCCGCCGCGTGCCAGCGCCGCGTGCATCCGCAGCGGAGGGCTCTGCGGGCCGAGCAGACGCTGCAGCTCGGCCATGCCCTTCGACGTCTGGCTCTTAACCGTACCGACGGAAACACCGAGGGCGAGCGCGGTGTCCTTCTCCGACAGGTCGAACGCGTGCCGCAGCACGACACAGGCCCGCTTGCGGAACGGCAGCCTGCGCAGGGCCTCTTGGACGTCGACCACGCCGGCCACGTCCGGGTTCTCGGTCTTCTCCTCGCGCTGCGACCAGAACAGCGCGACCCGCCGCCGCTCACGCACCGCGCTGCGGATCCTGGTGCGGGCCAGGTTGGCGACGACCCCACGGGCGTAGGCCGCGGGATGGTCGGCGGCGCGCACCCGGTCCCAGCGGTGCCAGAGCGCGAGCAGCGCGTCGGCCGCGAGATCGTCGGCGGCGTCCGCCTCACCCGTCAACAGGTGGGCCAGGCGCGACAGTTCGGCGTAGTGACGCTCGAAGAAGGCGTGGAACTCCTCGGAGGCGGCGTCGTCGACGACTGTGCCCACGGCGGACCTCTCCTCGCTGCGGTTTGTGTGTGTCGTGTAGATGACACGTGTTTGTTCGGGGGTGACCCCCGCGAGATCCGGAAGCGTAGCAGTGATCAACTGGCCGCTCTGGTACGGACCTTCGAACAGCGTCTGACAGGTCGACCAGGGACTGGCGGGCCGACCTCGATTCCGTAACACGGGGAAAACCTGAAACAGGTTCAACGCGGGAACAATCCAGCCAGCATCCGCGCACCGATGATCATTGAAGCCACGAGGAGTACCCGCATGTCCGAGTCACAGAAGGTGGCCGACCGGCCAAGTGCCGAACCACCGGCGGCGAACGGTGTCGACCGGTTCTTCAAGATCTCCGAACGGGGATCCACCTTCGGCCGTGAGATCCGCGGCGGCTTCGCCACGTTCTTCACGATGGCCTACATCCTCGTCCTGAACCCGATCATCCTCGGCAGCGCCAAGGACAAGTTCGGGCACACCCTCGACACCGGTCAACTGGTCACCGCCACCGCCCTGGTGGCCTGTGTGATGACGGTCATCATGGGCGTCGGCGGCAACCTGCCGCTCGCCATCGCCGCGGGCCTCGGCCTCAACGCCGTCGTCGCCTTCCAGTTGGCGCCGCTGATGAGCTGGCCCGACGCGATGGGTCTCGTCGTCATCGAAGGCGTCCTGATCTGCGTGCTGGTCCTCACCGGGCTGCGCGAGGCGATCATGAACGCGATCCCGCAACAGCTCAAGCAGGCGATCGGCGTCGGCATCGGGCTGTTCATCGCGTTCATCGGCTTCGTCGACGCCGGCTTCGTCAGTCGTATACCGGACGCCGCCGATACCACGGTCCCCGTGCAGCTTGGCGCCGTCGGTCACCTCACCGGCTGGCCCGTTCTGGTCTTCTGTCTCGGTGTCCTGCTCACCATCGCGCTGTTCGCCCGCAAGGTGAAGGGCGCGATCCTGATCAGCATCGTCACGATGACCGTCCTCGCGATCATCATCAACTCCGTTGCCGACATCAAGAGTTGGGGTCTGATGACCCCCAAGGTGCCGGACAAGATCGTGGCCGCGCCCGACTTCGGGCTCATCGGCCACTTCAGCCTGTTCGGCGCGTTCGGCGAGACCAGCGCGATCACTGTCGTCCTGCTGATCTTCACGCTGATCCTGTCGGACTTCTTCGACGCCATGGGCACGATCGTCGGTATCAGCGCGGAGGCCGGTCTCCTGGACGAGGAGGGTCAGGTGCCGAACATCGGGCGCGTCCTGTTCATCGACGGGGCCGCTGCTGTTGCCGGTGGGCTCGGGTCCGCGTCCTCCAACACCGCGTACATCGAGTCGGCGTCCGGGGTTGGTGAGGGGTCGCGTACCGGGTTCTCGAACCTCATCACCGGTGGGTTGTTCGGGCTTGCGTTGTTCCTTACGCCGTTGCTGACGATCGTGCCGTTGCAGGCGGCCGCGCCCGCGCTGATCGCCGTTGGGTTCCTGATGATGACCCACGTCAAGCACATCGACTGGGACAAGTACGAGATCGCGATTCCGGCGTTCTTGACCATCGCCGCCATGCCGTTCACGTACTCGATCACTGACGGGATCGGGGCCGGGTTCATCTCTTACGTCGTGATCAAGGCGGTGCTTGGTAAGGCGAAGGAGGTCAACTGGTTGTTGTGGGGGGTGTCCGCGTTGTTCCTGGTGTACTTCGCTATTGATCCCGTTGAGCAGATTCTCGGTGTGAAGTAGGAGTGAGGGGCGCTGCGCGGTCGGCTTGCGGTTCGTCGTGGCCGGTCGCGCAGTTCCCCGCGCCCCTTAGCCGCGTCACTGCAAGGCTGCTTTCATCATTGCCTTGGCCACTGGGGCCGCCAAGCCGTTGCCGCTGATCTCCGACCTTGCCGCGTCCGACTGCTCGACGACCACCGCTACGGCTATCTCCTTGCCCGTCGAGTCGGACTTGCCGTAGGACGTGAACCAGGCGTACGGGGACTGGTCGTTGTTCTCGCCGTGCTGGGCCGTGCCGGTCTTGCCGCCCACCGTGACGCCCGCGATCTGGGCGTTCGTGCCGGTGCCGTCCGTGATGACTGTCTGCATCGCCGACTGGAGTTGCTGGGCGGTGCGTGAGCTGACGATCTGGGTCGTCGTCGTGTTGTCGTCGTAGTTGTGGACCACATCGCCGCCGCTGTCGGTGGTCTCGGAGACCATGTGCGGGGAGACCAGCTTGCCGTCGTTGGCTATGGCTGCGGACACCATGGCCATCTGGAGCGGGGTGGCCGTCACGTCGTACTGGCCGATGCCGGTCAGGGCCGTGGAGGACTTGTCCATGTTGGACGGGTACACGCTCGGGTACGCCCGCACCGGGATGTCCAGCTTGTCGTCGTTGAAGCCGAACTTCTCGGCCATCGCCTTGACCTTGTCCTGGCCCAGGTCGACGGCCATCTTCGCGAACACCGTGTTGCAGGAGTACTGGAGCGCGACCCGGATCGACGCGTTCGTGCAGGGCGCGGAGGAGCTCTCGTTCCTCAGCGGGGTGACCGTGCCCGGCAGGGTGTACGGCGAGGGGCTCGTCGTCTTCTCGTCCACCGAGGAGTAGAGGCCGTTCTCAAGCGCGGCCGCCGCCACGACCAGCTTGAACGTCGAACCCGGCGGCAGCGGCTGGCGCAGCGCGCGGTTCGTCAGCGGCTTGTCGGAGTCCGCGGTGAGCTGCTTCCAGGCCGACGCGGCGGTGTCGGCGTCGGTCAGCGCCGAGGGGTCGTAGGACGGGGTCGAGACGACGGCGAGGATCTTGCCGGTCGTCGGATCGATCGCGACGGCCGCGCCCTTCTTGTCGCCGAGCGCGTCGTACGCCGCCTTCTGCACATCCGGGTCGATCGTCGTGACCACGTTGCCCGGAGCGGCCCGCTCGCCGGTGACCGTGTCCATGACCGTCTTCAGGCCGCTGTCCGTGCCGTCGAGGAGGTTCGCGTAGATCCCCTCCAACTGCGTCGGCGCGTAGCTCTGCGAGGCGTAACCCGTCACCGCCGCGTAGAGCTTGCCTTCCGTGTACGTCCGTTTGTACGCGAGGTCGCTGTCGCCCCCCGTCCGCGCCGAGCCGGTGATCGCGTTCCCGGCCACGATGATGTTCCCGAGCGGGTCCGCGTACGTCTCGATCGCGTTCCGCCGGTTGTCCTTGTCGTCCGCGAGTGCCTGGCCGTCGTAGAACTGCACCCAGGTCGCCCGCACCAGGAGGGCGAGAACGAGGAGCAGTACGAAGACGGAGGTGCGCCTGATCGTCTTGTTCATCCCGCTCTGAAGACGATCGGACGGGAACGAATCGTTCCCTACCGTCGCTTTTTCTCATCGAGCGCTCATGAAATCAGCGGTCGTTCATGAACTCAGCGGTCGTTCATGAACTCAGCGTCAGCAACAGCTCGTCGATCTCCTCGCCCCGCGCGTTCGCGAAGCCCCGGTCGTGGCCGGTGACGACGAACCCGCACTTCTCCAGCACGCGCCGCGAGCCCGCGTTGTCGGCCGCCACGCGCGCGTGCAACGGGCGTTCGGGTTCCTCGGCGAGCAGGTCGCGCAGCGCGGCCGTCGCGATGCCCTTGCCCCAGTAGGTGCGGTCGATCCAGTACGTCACCTCGCGCTCGCCCGGGTCGCCGTAGACCGCGGCGTTGCCCACGACGTCGCCGTCGGCGAGGACCGTGCGGTTCCGCACGCCGGGCAGGGCGCGGATGCGCTTCCAGTGGGCGTCGAAGGCGTCCCGGTCGGTCGGGTCCTTCGCGGTGAAGGCGGCCATCCGGACGGACTCGGGGTCGTTCGTCAGCCGGAAGAAGACCGGCAGATCACTGTCGTGGACCGGGCGGAGCGCGACGTCCATGGGTCAGAGCCTCCGGGTGGCGAGGGTCAGTCGGTCGCGGGCGTCGAACAGGGCGTCCTTGACCATCTGTTCGTGGGCGGGGGTGAGCCGCGCCACCGGCACCGAGCAGCTGATCGCGTCCCGCGCGGGGGTGCGGTACGGGATCGCGACCCCGAAGCAGCGCAGGCCCAGCGTGTTCTCCTCGCGGTCCACGGCGAAGCCCTGTTCGCGGACCTGGTGGAGTTCCTCGATGAGCTTCTCGCGGTCGGTGATCGTGTGCTCGGTGAGCGCGGGCAGCGTCTCCGGGAGCATCTTGCGGACCTGCTCGTCGGAGTACGTGCTCAGCAGCGCCTTGCCCAGCGAGGTCGAGTGCGCGGGGAGTCGGCGGCCGACGCGGGTGAAGGGCCGTAGATAGTGCTGCGACTGGCGCGTGGCCAGGTAGACCACGTTCGTGCCGTCGAGGCGGGCGAGGTGGATGGTCTCCGTGGTGTCGTCCGAGAGCCGGTCCAGTGTGGGGCGGGCCGCCGCCACGACCTCGTCGCCGTCGATGTAGGAGGTGCCCACCAGCAGCGCCCGTACGCCGATGCCGTACCGCGTGCCCGTCGCGTCCGTCTCCACCCAGCCCAGCTCCACCAATGTGCGCAGCAGCATGTAGAGACTGGACTTGGGATATCCGACGGCCTCCTGGACCGACGCGAGGGAGTGCATACCGGGCCGGCCGGCGAAGTATTCGAGCAGCTCCACCGTCCGCACCGCGGACTTGACCTGTGCCCCGCCGCCTGTCTCGCCTGCCGACATCGCCCTTGACCCCTTCGTTCGACGGGAAATAGTCTCCGAGAGCATATTCATCATCAGAGACAGCGTTCAGCATATCGAACGACCCTGGTGAATGACCCAGAACTGCGGCATTACATGTGTGGAGGGACCCGCGGTGGCAGCAGCACCAGTCTGGAGTGTCGACCCCCGAACCGGGAAGCAGCGTGAACAGGTTGCGGTGGAGGCCACAGCCCAGGAGGTGGACACCGCCGTCCGCGCCGCGCACGCGGCACGGGGTTCGCTCGCCGACCGCACGGTCCGCGCTGCCTTCCTGCGCGGCGCCGCCGACCAGCTCGAAGCCGCCAAGAACCAGCTGGTCGAGGTCGCCGACGCGGAGACCGCGCTCGGCCCGGTCCGGCTGAACGGCGAACTGGCCCGCACCTGCTACCAGTTGAGGGCCTTCGCGGACATCGTCGACGAGGGCGCCTTCCTCGACGTGGTCATCAACCACCCCGACGACACGGCCACCCCGCCGATCCCGGACCTGCGCCGCTACAAGGTGCCGCTGGGTGTCGTCGCCGTCTACTCGGCCTCCAACTTCCCCTTCGCCTTCTCCGTCCCCGGCGGCGACACCGCGAGCGCGCTCGCCGCGGGCTGCCCGGTCGTCGTCAAGGCGCACCCCGACCACCCCGGCCTGTCCGAGCTGGTCGCGAGCGTGCTGCGCCGGGCCGCCGCCGAGCAGGGCATCCCGGCCGGTGTCCTCGGCCTGGTCCACGGCTTCGAGGCGGGCGTCGAGCTCGTCAAGCACCCACTGGTCTCGGCGGCCGGGTTCACCGGGTCCGTACGGGGTGGTCGTGCCCTGTTCGACGCGGCGGCTGCGCGGCCGGTGCCTATCCCGTTCCACGGTGAACTGGGCTCTCTGAACCCGGTAGTTGTGACCGAGGCTGCGGCGGCCGAGCGGGCCGAGGCGATCGGTACGGGGCTTGCCGGTTCGATGACGTTGGGTGTCGGGCAGTTCTGTGTGAAGCCGGGGCTTGTGCTCGTGCCGTCCGGCTCCGCGGGGGACGGGCTGGTCAAGTCCCTTACGGATGCCGTCAGTGACACGGACTCCGGGGTGTTGCTGGATCACCGGATGCGGGACAACTTCCTCGCGGGTGTTTCCGAGCGGGCTCGACTTGACGATGTGGAGTCGCCGGTGACGCCGGGGGCGGGGAGTGAGCACACGGTCAGTCCGGGGTTCCTGACGGTGCCGGCGGAGAAGCTGGCGGCTGCGGGGGCGTACGACCTGCTTCTTGAGGAGTGCTTCGGGCCGGTCACTGTCGTGGCGCGCTACGACGATGACGCGCAGGCGAATGCCGTGTTGTCGCGGCTGCCGGGGAATCTTACGGCGACGGTTCATCTGTCGGCGGGGGAAGCGGCCGGGGAGGGGCGGGGGGCGGAGATCCTTGCGGAGCTCACTCCGTTGGCTGGGCGGGTGTTGGTCAATGCGTGGCCTACGGGGGTTGCGGTGGCGGCGGCGCAGCATCACGGGGGGCCTTATCCGGCTACGACGTCTACCTCGACGTCCGTTGGGGGTACGGCTATTGAGCGGTGGCTGCGGCCTGTTGCTTACCAGAACACGCCTGAAGCGTTGCTGCCGTTGGAGTTGCGGGACGGTAATCCGCTGGGGCTGCCTCGGCGTTATGACGGGCGTTTGGAGCGGTAGCGCCGTTGGGGGTGCGGTTGAGTGCGGAGTGCCGGTTCGTCGTGGCTGGTCGCGCAGTTCCCCGCGCCCCTAAAAAACACTTCCCTGGGCTGAGATGATTAGTTGATGGACTTGGAACTTTCCCAACTGCCTTTCCCCCTCCGTACTTACGGGCCCGACGGGCATTGGTCGTACGACGATGGTGTGCTCAGCGGGTGGGCCGGGCCCCGTCAGGATCGGTTCGTACCGCCCACCGGGGAGGGGTTGGACCCCGCCTCCGATGCACCCCGTCTTCTCGGGGCGCCTCATGGGGACTTCCAGCTCATCGCCCGGGTCACCGTCGGGTTCGCGGGGTCCTTTGACGCTGGAGTGCTCTACGTCCACGTCGGTGAGCGGGCCTGGGCCAAGCTGTGCCTGGAGTACTCGCCGGACGTGCCTACCGTTTGTACGGTGGTTACCCGGGGGCACTCGGATGACGCCAACTCCTTTACCGTGGACGGTAGTTCGGTGTGGCTGCGGGTCAGTCGGACCGGGCGGGCGTTTGCCTTTCATGCGTCTCGGGACGGGAAGCGGTGGATATTTATCCGGCTTTTCACCCTGGGTGACGAGAAGGAGACCGACGCCGCGCTCGTCGGGTTCATGACGCAGTCGCCGATGGGGGAGGGGTGTGTCGTGACGTACGACCACCTTGAGTTCAGGCCTAGTTGGCCGGACGATCTGCGAGACGGAAGCTGAGGAAGGCCGTTGCCGCGAAGAGGGCCGCGCTGATCGCGAGGCTCTCTCGCAGGCCGGTTGTGAAGTCGGCGGAGACCAGTACTCCGAAGACGGCGATGCCCAGGCCGCCTGCCACCTGGCGTGCGGAGTTGAGTACGCCCGCTGCCAAGCCCGCTCGCTCCGCCGTCACCGCGTCCATCATCACCGCGGTCAGCGGCGGGACCGTCAGGGCGCAGCCCAGGGCCATCGGTACGAGGAGTACGGCCACCAGGAGCGGGGGCGTGCCCGCGTCGACGTACAGCAGGACCAGTGTGCCCAGCGCGGCCAGCAACTGGCCCGCCAGCATGGGGAGTCGGGCGCCGTAGCGGGCCGTCAGTTTGCCCGCCGCGATGTTCGTCACCGGGATCAGACCGGTCATCGGGAGGAACATCAAGCCGGCGTACAGCGCCGAACGGCCCTGTACCTGTTGGAAGAAGAGCGCGAAGACGAAGGTCAGGCCGAAGAAGGCGACGCTGCACGCCGCGCCCGTCGCGACCGCCACCGACACCGTACGGCTGCGGAACAGGGCGAGCGGCACCACCGGGTGCGACTGGCGTCGTTCGACGGTGATGAAGGCCCCGGCCGCGAGGATCGCGATGAGTGCGGCCACAAGTCCCGTGCCCCCGCGCTCGATCACCGCGAAGGTCGCCGCCGTCAGGGCGATCACCGCTGTCAGCTGGCCGGGGAGGTCCAGGGGTGCGGGGCGGCGTTCCGAGCGGGGGGCCCGGAGGAGCAGGGCGAGCGCCGTCGCGCCCAGGGGCAGGTTGATGAAGAAGATGCCCCGCCAGTCCCAGAGCGTGGTCAGCACCCCTCCAGCCACCGGGCCGAGCGCCACCGGTACCGCGCCGCCGGCCGCCCAAGTCGCCACCGCACGGGCCCTCTTGACCGGTTCGGCGTAGGCCTGGCGTACGAGGGACAAGGAGGCCGGGAGGACCACGGCCGCCGCGACGCCCTGGAGTGCGCGGGCGCCGATCAGCGCGGGGAGGGTCGGGGCCAGGCCGCAGGCCGCCGAGGCGAGGGTGAAGAGGGCGATGCCGATCGCGTACGCGCGGCTCGCACCGGCCCGGTCGGCGAAGGCGCCGGTGGACAGCATCAGGGCGGCGAAGGACAGGGTGTACGCGTCGACCACCCACTGGAGTCCCGCCATCCCGCCGCCCAGCGCTGCCCCGATCGACGGCAGCGCCACGTTCACCACGGACGCGTCGAGGGTGATGAGCGCGAAGCCGAGGAGCGCGGCGGTGAGGGTGAGTGTGGGGGAGGGAGGGGTCAAGTCGCCGGTGCGGGGGGTCAGTTGGGTGGTGGGCGTTGTCATGTCCTCATGGTGCGGGTGGGTGGCGCCGTACAGTAGTGGCCGGAATGCCATACGTCCGGAGGTTCTGGCCATGGTCCAGCCCAGCCGTCCCCGTCGGGTCGCCGTTGTCGCGGCGACCCCGGTCTCGATGTTCAACCTGGCCATCCCTGAGCTGCTGTTCGAACGGGTCGAGGTCGACGGGGAGCGGGGCTACGAGACGGTCATCTGTGCTCCGGAACCCGGTCCCGTGCCGACCACGGGCGGCCTCGACCTGCACGTACGGCAGGGGCTCGGCGTCGTGCGGGACGCGGACCTGGTGCTCGTCGTCGGGACCGGGCACCGGTACACGCCCGACCCGCGCACGGTCAGCGCCCTGCGCGAGGCCGCCGCCGCGGGCAAGCGCATCGCGTCCATCTGCAGCGGCGCGTTCGCCCTGGCCGAGGCCGGGCTGCTCGACGGGCGCCGGGCCACGACCTACTGGAACCAGGCCGAGGAGATGCGCAGGCGCTATCCGGAGGTCGACCTCACCGGTGACGTCCTCTACGTCCAGGACGGCCAGTTCCTGACCGCGTCCGGATACGCCGCCGGTATCGACCTCTGCCTGCACATCATCCGCACCGACTACGGCGCCGCCGTCGCCAACGAGGTCGCCCGGCTCGCCCTCGTCGCGCCCGTACGGCCGGGCGGGCAGACCCAGTTCACGCAGACCCCGCTGCCGCCCGAGCGCGGTGTCGCCTGCGCGGACACCCGGGGTTGGGCCATGCGCAACCTGGACAAGCCGCTCACCCTCACCGACCTGGCCCGGCACGCGGGTGTCAGTGTGCGGACCCTCACCCGCCGGTTCCACGCGGAGAGCGGGGTGAGCCCCTTGCAGTGGCTGCTCCACCAGCGGGTCGAGCGGGCCAAGGAGCTTCTGGAGACCACCGCCCTTCCCATGGACCAGGTCGCCCGCGCCTGCGGCCTGGGCACGGCGGACTCCCTGCGCGGGCACGTCGTCCGCCGCACCGGGCTCACGCCGAGCGCGTACCGGTCGCAGTTCAGCCGTCTGGGAACCGGGGCCGCCGAGGTCACGTCATCGGTTGCATGATCAGTGACCGAGTCAGTGGAACCCTGGTGATCCGTACGGCCCTGCCCGCCGAGGCGGAGAGCGTCGCCGCGCTGCACGCTCGGGCCCGGGCGACGTACTACCCCGACGGCGTCCCGGAGGACGGGCGGGACTGGCTCGCCGCCTGGCGGGGCGTCATCGAGCGGCCCGACGCCCAGGTGCTGTGCGTGGTCGAGAGCGGTCGTATCGTCGCCATCGCCTCCTTCCGTGTCCCGGAGGGCGGGTCGCCGGACACGGTCACGCTGTTCCAGTTCCACGTCGAGCCCGAGCGGTGGCGCTCCGGGCTCGGTACGGTCCTGCACGCGGCCTGCGTCGAGCAGTGGCGGGCCGACGGGCGGCGGGCCGCCGTACTCGACGTGCATGTCGACAACGAGCGGGCGCAGGGGTTCTACGTCCGGCAGGGGTGGGTCGCCGAGCCGGGCGACGGCGGTCATCATCTGGAGATGCGGCTGGTCGTGGCGGGGGAATGAGCGGGGAATGAAGCGCGGAACTTGAACGTTCACGGGGGAGACGGAGGGAGTCTCCGTTCCCTCCGAACGAGCCGGAAAGAGCCGAAGAATGCGCGTCGAGATCTGGTCGGACATCGCCTGCCCCTGGTGCTACGTGGGCAAGGCCCGCTTCGAGAAGGCGCTCGACGCGTTCCCGCACCGTGACGGCGTCGAGGTCGTGCACCGGTCCTTCGAACTGGACCCGGGCCGCGCCAAGGGCGACATCCAGCCCGTGCTCAAGATGCTCACCAAGAAGTACGGCATGAGCGAGGCGCAGGCGCAGGCCGGTGAGGACAACCTCGGTGCGCAGGCCGCCGCCGAGGGGCTCGACTACCGCACCCGCGACCGCGACCACGGCAACACCTTCGACATGCACCGCCTCCTCCACTTCGCCAAGGCGCAGGGCCGCCAGGACGAGCTGATCCAGGCGCTGTACCAGGCGAACTTCGCCGAGGAGCGGTCCGTGTTCGGCGACGACGAGCGGCTCGTGGAGCTGGCCGCCGGTGCCGGGCTCGACGCCGACGACGCCCGCAAGGTGCTCGCCGACCCGGCCGCCTACGCCGACGACGTCCGCGCCGACGAGCGCGAGGCCGCCGAGCTGGGCGCGAACGGCGTCCCCTTCTTCGTCCTCGACCGCAAGTACGGCGTCTCCGGCGCCCAGCCCGCCGAGGTCTTCGCCCAGGCGCTGACCCAGGCGTGGGGCGAGCACTCCCCGCTGAAGCTGATCGACAGCGGGACCGGCGGCGGTGGCGACGCCGAGGCGTGCGGGCCCGACGGGTGCGCGGTGCCGCAGGCCTGAAAGGCGCAGGTCGGGAACGGGCGTCCGCTCACCTATAAGCGTTCCTTAGCGGATCCACGTAAAAACTCGCAATGGACGAGGGCTTCTCGGCACCGCAGAGTGGTGGCATGGAGACCTTCGAGAGCCTCGTCCGCGCCGAGTTCGCCCCGAAGAACACCTACCTCAACACCGCGAGCACCGGCCTCCTCCCGACCCGCACCGTCACCGCGATGCACACCGCCGTCGAGGCCGCCGCGGTCGGTACGCCGACCGACATGTTCGACGACGTCGAGGCC
Organism: Streptomyces sp. NRRL F-525; assembly: GCF_000716605.1. Classification (GTDB taxonomy): domain Bacteria; phylum Actinomycetota; class Actinomycetes; order Streptomycetales; family Streptomycetaceae; genus Streptomyces. The sequence goes on from NZ_JNXE01000018.1 coordinate 163,877, forward strand.
TCCCGCGCCGCCTTCGCCCGGCTGACCCGGGTACCGGTCGACCGGGTGGCGGCCGGGGCCTCGGTCGCCGTCTACAGCGGACTGATCGCCTCCTCACTGCCCGCCGGGGCCGAAGTCCTCACCGCCGAGGCCGACTTCAGCTCCGTCGTGAACCCCTTCCACATGCGCGCCGACCTCAAGGTGCGCGCCGTCCCGTTGGAGCGGATCGCCGAGTCGGTACGCCCCGGCACCGCGCTCGTCGCGGTCAGCGCCGCCCAGTCCGCCGACGGCCGCGTCGCCGACCTGCCCGCGATCAGGGCGGCGGCACACGAACACGGGGCGCGTACGTACGTCGACGCGTCGCAGGCCGTCGGCTGGCTCGACCTCGACGCGGGCGCCTACGACTATGTCGCCGCCGTCGGCTTCAAGTGGCTGTTCTGCCCGCGCGGGGTCGCGTTCCTGGTCACCCCGGAGGATCTCGGCGGCCTCAACCCGGTCTTCGCCGGCTGGGTCGCGGGCGAGGCCCCCTGGGACAGTTGCTACGGCCCGGTCGAGGAACTCGCCCACTCCGCCCGCCGGTTCGACGAGAGCCCGGCCCTCTTCTCCTACGCCGGTGCCCGCCAGTCGCTCGCGCTGCTGGAGGAGTTGGGGGTCGATGTCGTACGGGCGCATGACCTGGCCCTCGCCGATCGCTTCCGCGCGGGTCTCGGCACCCTCGGGCATGAGCCGGTGGCGTCTCCCGGGTCACCGATCGTGTCCGTGCCCGGACTCGGCCGGAGGCAGGGCGAGTTGAGCGCGGCGGGGGTCGAAGTCTCCGACCGGGCGGGGAACTTGCGGGCGGCCTTCCATCTCTACAACACCCCAGAGGACGTAGACCGGTTGTTGGAGGTTCTGGCCAGTTGACGCACGCGAGGGCACCCCGGCCGCCGTGACCAGGGTGCCCTCGCGGTGAACGACCTCGCCGTCACCTCACCGGCGTGAAGTCCCGCGCCCCGATGAACTCGGGCCGTCGTACCGGAGCCGCGAACGGCTCAACGGCCTTGTTCTCCACGCTGTTGAACACGATGAAGACGTTGCTGCGCGGGAACGGCGTGATGTTGTCGCCGGAGCCGTGCATGCAGTTGCAGTCGAACCAGGTCGCCGAACCGGCCCTGCCCGTGAACAACTTGATGCCGTACTCGGAGGCCATGCCGGTCAGCGCCTCGTCGGACGGGGTGCCCGCGTCCTGCATCTGCAGCGACTGGCGGTAGTTGTCCTCGGGGGTCGCGCCCGCGCAGCCGAGGAACGTGCGGTGCGAGCCCGGCATGATCATGAGGCCGCCGTTGGTGTCGTGGTTCTCGGTGAGCGCGATCGACACGGACACGGTGCGCATGTTCGGCAGGCCGTCCTCGGCGTGCCAGGTCTCGAAGTCCGAGTGCCAGTAGAAGCCGCTCGCGCCGAAGCCGGGCTTCACGTTGATCCGGGACTGGTGGACGTACACGTCCGAGCCGAGGATCTGCCGGGCCCACCCGACGACCCGCTCGTCGCGCACGAGCCGCGCGAACACCTCGCTGATCCGGTGCACCTCGAAGACGGACCGGATCTCCTTGGACTTCGACTCGACGATCGACCGCTCGTCGGCCCGGATCGCGGGATCGGCGACGAGCCGCTCCAACTCCCGCCGGTAGACGTCGACTTCGTCGTCCCGCAGGAGTTCCTGCATGGAGAGGAAGCCGTCGCGCTCGAAGGCCTGGAGGTCGCCCGTCGGGATCGGGCCCGGGGTGTCGGGGGAGCCCCAGACAACGGGGTCCTTGCGCGGGACGGACACCTCGGTGGTGCCGCGGCTGGGGTACAGGTCGGTGATGTCGGTGACGGTGGTCATGCTCGTCACACCTCCTCGGGCTCGGTCAGCAGCGGATAGACGCCGTTCTCGTCGTGGTCCTCCCGTCCGGTGACGGGCGGGTTGAAGACACAGATGCAGCGGAAGTCCTCCTTGATCCGCATCGTGTGCCGCTCGTGGCCGTCGAGGAGGTACATGGTCCCGGGCGTGATCGTGTACGTCTGCCCGGTCTCGTCGTCGGTGAGTTCGGCGTGGCCCTCGACGCAGACGACGGCCTCGATGTGGTTGGCGTACCACATCGACGTCTCGGTGCCCGCGTAGAGGACGGTCTCGTGCACCGAGAAACCGACCCGCTCCTTGGCGAGGACGATGCGCTTGCTCTCCCAGGTGCCGGACGCGGCCTTGATGTGCCGGTCGGTGCCTTCGAGTTCCTTGAACGAACGGACAATCACGGTGTGGTGACGCCTCCTTGACGTGGTGTCAGATGGTGGTTCCGGGTCAGGCGGTTTCGCGTACGGCGCGGGCGAGGATGCTCAGCCCCTCGTCCAGTTCCTCGGGGGTGATGGTCAGCGCGGGCAGCAGCTTGACGACCTCGCTCTGCGGGCCGGACGTCTCGACGAGCAGGCCGAGTTCGAAGGCGCGGGCGCAGATCCGGCCGGCGCGCTCGGGGTCCTTGAACTCGAGGCCCCAGACCAGTCCGCGGCCCCGGTACTCCTTGATGTCGGCGAGGTTCTCCTCGGTGATGGAGATCAGCCCCTGCTCGACCTGCTCCCCGCGGGCCCGGGTCTGCTTCTCCATCGCGGAACCGTCCGCCCAGTACGTCTCCAGGGCGGCGGTGGCGGTGACGAACGCCGGGTTGTTGCCGCGGAACGTGCCGTTGTGCTCGCCCGGCTCCCAGATGTCCAGCTCGGGCTTGAACAGGCACAGGGACATCGGAAGGCCGTAGCCGCTGATGGACTTGGACACGGTGACGATGTCCGGGACGATGCCCGACTCCTCGAAGGAGAAGAACGCGCCGGTGCGGCCGCAGCCCATCTGGATGTCGTCGACGATCAGGAGCATGTCCTGGCGCTCGCACAACTCGGCCAGCGCGCGCAGCCATTCGGGGCGGGCGACGTTGATGCCGCCCTCGCCCTGCACGGACTCGACGATCACGGCGGCGGGCTTGTTCAGGCCGGAGCCCTGGTCCTCCAGCAGCCGCTCGAACCACAGGAAGTCGGGGACCTTGCCGTCGAAGTAGTTGTCGAATGGCATCGGCGTCCCGTGCACCAGCGGGATGCCGGCACCGGCCCGCTTGAAGGCGTTGCCGGTCACGGCGAGCGAGCCGAGGGACATCCCGTGGAAGGCGTTGGTGAAGGAGACGATGGCCTCCCGCCCCTTCACCTTCCGTGCCAACTTCAGTGCGGACTCAACGGCGTTGGTGCCGGTCGGGCCCGGGAACATCACCTTGTACGGCAGATCGCGCGGGCGCAGCACCAGGTCCTGGAAGGTCTGGAGGAAGGCGCGCTTGGCACCGGTCGACATGTCGAGGCCGTGCGTGACGCCGTCCCGCTCCAGGTAGTCGATCAACGCCCGTTTCAGGACAGGGTTGTTGTGCCCGTAGTTCAGCGAGCCGGCGCCCGCGAAGAAGTCGAGGTAGGCGTGGCCGTCCTCGTCGTACATACGGCTGCCCCGGGCCCGGTCGAAGACGGTGGGCCAGGCGCGGCAGTAGCTGCGGACCTCGGACTCCAGGGTCTCGAAGACGCTCAGATCGGGCTGGGTGATGGTCACGCGAATCGCTCCTCGGGGTGGGGGGTGAGGGGGGAGGGCAACGGGGAGTTCAGAGGCTCAACGGGCCGATGCGGTACAGCACTTCGGGGTCGTGCGGTCCGTCCGGGAAGTCACCGGCCTCGAACAGGACCGTGCGCTCGACGACGGCGCCGTGGCGTTCGGCGTACGACGTGAAGAGGCGCTCGGACGCGGTGTTGCCGGGCGTGATCGTGGTCTCGATCGCGGTCACGCCGTACTCGTCCGCGACCCGCTCGGTCAGCCCGTCGAGCAGGCGTGCGGCCAGCCCGCGACCGCGCTGCGCGGCGTCGACGGCCACCTGCCACACGAGCAGGGTGCCCGGCCGGTCCGGCGGCACGTACCCGGTGACGAAGCCGACCGGCTCCCCGCGCTCGTCCCGCACGACGGCGGAGGTACCGGCGAAGTCCCGGCACCACAGGAGATAGCTGTACGACGAGTTCAGGTCGAGGGCGTTCGAGTCCTTGGCAATACGCCACAACGCGGCGCCGTCGGCCACCGTGGGGCGGTCGATGTGCAGGTCTGCTTGGGTGGCAGTCATGCGAATTGAATTTACCGAGGGAAATTCGAAATTGCATGGAGGGATGGGGTTACGTCTGGGGCGGTGCTGTGTTATCACGCGTGCGAGGTTGCAGTTTATGTACGGGTTTGACCGGCACGTAAGTAATAAAACGGGCGGCCTGTGTAACGGGTCACAAGGGTGTAACCCTCACGAGATCTACGCGAATTATTTGCGTTTGGGTGCACGGAAATCGGGCAGAAGAATATGGGAAGCTGCCCGTTGAGAAGGCGATAAAATTCCCAGGAATTACATCTGAATTAGGCGCCGGTGACGCCGTCGATGCTTTCCCGGAGGATGTCGGCGTGACCGTTGTGCCGCGCGTACTCCTCGACCAGATGAATCAGCACCCACCGCAGACTGACTTCCATCCCGGCGGCCATCGGCCCGTCCGGGATCGAGGGCGTACCCGTCCTCGCTGCCGTACACCGTCGGCACGTCGAGCCCGAACACCCGCTGGAACCAGTTCCGTTCGACCTCGGCGAGGTGCTGGACCAGTCCGAGTAACGTCAAGGAGGAGGGCGCGGCCGCGGCGAGCCGTACCTGAGCGTCATCCAGCCCGGCGCACTTCACCTCCAGCGTGGCGCGATGAAAGCCGAGCCAGCTTTCGAGCATGGGGCGTTCGGCGCCGGTCATGGCGGGGATGGGGCGGCCGTCGGGGAGGGTCTGGGGCGTGTCAGTGGTCATGCGGGGGAGCATGGCACGGGGGGTTCTGCGCCGGTGCCCTTCGAATCAGGTCCGGCACCATCAGCCTGTCCGCTCACTTCTGGGCGCAGGCCGGCATAACTCAGCCCGTCCGGCGTTTGAGGACGAGGCCCCTTCAGGGCCGATCGGGGGTCTGGGGGCGGAGCCCCCAGCTCTCACCTCAGCCCACGACTACCGCCACGCGTTCTCTACGGCGGACCGGGCGCCCTCCAGATCCACCGACACCCCCTGCTCAGCCAGCGCCGCGCCCAGCGCTGCCAAGGAACCCTGTACCGCCCCCACCGTCCCATCCACCCCGTAGTGGTTGACCCGGATCATCTCCTTCGCCAAGGCACCCCCACCCGCAGCCAGCGGCAACGAGGGGTCCGAGGACAGGGCCGTCGCCACCAGCTCCGAGGCCACCACACCCGACGGAGTCCTGAGCGTCGTAGCGACCGGCGCAGCCTCAGCCGCATCGTGGACGTACGGTTCGAGCCCGCCGCCCAGGGCGATCACCCCCGCCCGTGTTGCCGCGGCAGCGCTCGCGTGGCGCTGCATCACCGTGGCCAGACCCTCCGCCTCGATGCGCTCCACGCACGCCTCCAGCGCGAGCATCTCCAACTGGGCCGGTGCGTGCGGCAGCGCCGTGCGGCCCGCGTCGGTCCAGCGGTCCTTCCAGTCAAGGAGGGAGAGGTACGAGCGGCGCGGGGCCGAGGGGTTGGCCGCCATACGGGCCCACGCCCGCGCGCTCACCGACACCGCCGAAACCCCCGCCGGCCCGCCCATCGCCTTCTGCGCGCCGATCACGCACAGGTCGACACCCCACGCGTCCGGCAGCACCGGCTCCGCGCCGATGGAGGCCACCGCGTCGAGGTAGAAGATCGCGCCGTGGGCCCGCACGATCTCGCCGATCTCCGCGACCGGGTTGGTGTTGCCGGTCGCGGCCTCCGCGTGGACGAGGGACACGAAGTCGATCTCCGGGTGCGCGGCGAAGGCCTCCCGGATCTGGTCGGCGGTCACCGCCGTGTGGAACGGGACGGCGAGGTCGATCACCTCGGCGCCGCAGTCCCGCAGCCAGTTCCCGAAGGTCTGCCCGTAGGGGCCGGTGATGACGTTCAGCGCGAGCGTGCCCGGCCCCGCCGTGGAACGGATCGCGCCCTCCAGCGGCAGCAGCGCCTCGCCCTGCATGATCACGACATCCTGCTCGGTACCGAGCAGCCGGGCCACCTGGTCCTCGATCGAGGCGAAGTGCGCGGCGCTCAGCGGGGCCAGGTCGAGGAAGGGGTGCGTCACGGCGGTGCTCTTTCACTCGCGGGAGTCGATGGGAACGAGGGTAACCGGCCCTCCTGACCGCCCTCCGCACCCCTCCGACCGGCGACTTCTTAGCCCGGACGGCCCCCTGGTCACCGGTCCGGGTGAGCGGCCCGCCGAACCCCTCCGAATAATCGGAACCCATAATTCCGTCACAGGAGGCCTCCGTGAACACGCTCCTCGGCCGCCGGGCCCGCACCCTGGCCGCCACCCTCGCGAGCGCCGCACTCGTCCTCGTGGCCGGCTGCACGTCGAGCGACAGCGGCGGCAGCGGTTCGAAGACCGCCGCCGGTGGCGTCGAACTCGTCAAGGCCGGCCGGCTCACCACCTGCACGCACCTCCCGTACCCGCCCTTCCAGTCCGAGATCGACGGCAAGGTGCAGGGCTTCGACGTCTCCCTCATCGACCTGGTCGCCAAGGACCTCGACGTGAAGCAGACGATCCTCGACACGCCCTTCGAGAACTTCAAGACCGGCGCCTTCCTCAACGCCGACGAGTGCGACCTGGCCGCAGCCGGCATGACCATCACCGCCGAGCGCAAGAAGAACGTCGACTTCTCCGACCCGTACTTCGATGCCACCCAGGCCGTCCTCGTCGACAAGAAGAGCGGGATCACCTCCCTCGCCGACGTGAAGACCAAGGGCAAGAAGCTCGGCGCGCAGGCGCAGACCACCGGCGAGGACTACGCCAAGAGCAAGGGCTTCGACCCCGTCTCCTTCGAGTCCTCCGACGCCGTCCTCAACGGCCTGCGCACCGGCCAGGTCCAGGCCGTCATCATCGACTACCCGGTGGTCCAGGGCTGGCTGAAGACCAAGGCCAACGCCGACGCGTTCAAGGTCGTCGACAACCTCAACACCGGTGAGCAGTACGGCTTCACGGTCAAGAAGGGCAACACCAAACTCCTCGCCGCCATCAACAAGGCCATCAAGGACGCGAAGGCCGACGGCACGTACAAGAAGCTGTACGAGAAGTGGATCGGCCCCTACGACGCCTCGGCCGCCTCCCCGTCGGCCTCATGACGGGCGACACCGCGGACCCTCAACTCCAGCCCAGGAGACAGGGGTTGAGCAGACGGCAGCGGCGCAGGCTGTCCCAAGGCGTGCAGTACGCCGTCTTCGCCGCCGCCGTGATCTCCTTCGCGGTCACCGCCGACTGGGGCCGCCTGAAGAACCAGTTCGCGCAGTGGAGCATCGCCAAGCAGATGTTCCCGGACGTCATCACGCTGGCGTTGAAGAACACGGTGCTCTACACCTTGTCCGGCTTCGTCTTCGGCCTGGTCCTCGGCATGGTGGTCGCGCTGATGCGGCTGTCGTCCGTCGGCCCCTACCGCTGGCTCGCCGGGATCTACATCGAGATCTTCCGCGGCCTGCCAGCCCTGCTGATCTTCATCTTCGTCGGCGTCGCCGTGCCGCTCGCCTTCCCGGGCACGGAGATCGTCGGCGGGACGTACGGCAAGGTCGCCCTCGCGCTCGGCCTGGTGTCGGCCGCGTACATGGCGGAGACGATCCGCGCGGGCATCCAGGCGGTGCCCAAAGGGCAGTTGGAGGCGGCCCGTTCGCTCGGCTTCTCGCAGGCGCGGGCCATGGTGTCGATCATCGTCCCGCAGGCGTTCCGGATCATCCTGCCGCCGCTGACCAACGAACTCGTCCTCCTCTTCAAGGACTCCTCCCTGGTCCTGTTCCTCGGCGTCACCCTGGAGGAACGCGAACTCTCCAAATACGGAAGGGACTTGGCGAGCACGACGGCCAACTCGACGCCGATCCTGGTGGCGGGCCTGTGCTACCTGCTGGTCACGATCCCGCTGAGCTTCGTGGTCCGCCGGATGGAGACGAAGACGGGGGAGGCGGTCCGGTGACGAGCACCGCACGTGAGAAGCCCGAGATCCAAGTCCGGGGCCTGCACAAGTCGTTCGGCACCAACGAGGTGCTGCGCGGCATCGACCTGGAGATCGGCCAGGGCGAGGTCGTCTGCGTCATCGGCCCCTCCGGCTCCGGCAAGTCGACCCTCCTGCGGTGCGTGAACCTGCTCGAAGAACCCACCCAGGGACGGGTGTTCGTCGGCGGCACCGAGATCACCGACCCCGATGTCGACATCGACGCCGTACGCCGCCGTATCGGCATGGTCTTCCAGCAGTTCAACCTCTTCCCGCACCTGACCGTCACCGAGAACCTCACCCTGCCCCAACGCCGGGTCCTGCGCCGCGACAAGACCCAGGCCGCTAAGGTCGCCGCCGACAACCTCCGCCGCGTAGGCCTGTCGGAGAAGGCCACCGCCTACCCCGCCTCCCTCTCCGGCGGCCAACAGCAACGCGTAGCCATCGCAAGGGCGTTGGCGATGGACCCCGAGGTCATGCTCTTCGACGAACCGACGTCGGCACTCGACCCCGAGCTGGTGGGGGACGTCCTCGCGGTCATGCGGATGCTCGCGAACGAGGGCATGACGATGATGGTCGTCACCCACGAGATGACGTTCGCGCGGGAGGTGGCCGACAGGGTTGTGTTCATGGACGGTGGGTTGATCGTCGAGAAAGGGTCTCCAGACCGGGTCATCACCAACCCGCAGCAGGCCCGCACCCGCCACTTTTTGTCGCGCCTACTGGACCCAGCGATGGCTGAGGTGCAGGACGAGGAAGGCGCCCCTTAAGGGGCGCGGGGAACTGCGCGACCAGCCCCCACGCACCCGCACCCGACGAACTATCGTGCGTCCCATGAGCGATCTACCGGTGCTGCACATGAAGGGCCGAGTCCTGGTTGGCCCCGAGGACATCCGCGACGACCTCTGGGTGATCGACGGCCGCATCTCCTACGACCGTCCAACCCACGGACGTGACATCCGCACGGTAGACGGCTGGGCCCTCCCCGGCCTCGTCGACGCCCACTGCCACGTAGGCCTGGGAGCCCACGGCCCCGTGGACGCCGAGACCGCAGAGCAACAGGCCCTCACCGACCGGGACGCCGGCACCCTCCTGCTCCGCGACGCAGGCTCCCCCTCGGACACCCGCTGGATCGACGACCGCGAAGACCTCCCGAAGATCATCCGCGCGGGCCGGCACATCGCCCGCACCCGCCGCTACATCCGCAACTTCGCCCACGAGATCGAACCCGACGAACTCGTCGCCTACGTCGCCAAGGAGGCCCAACGAGGCGACGGCTGGGTCAAGTTGGTCGGCGACTGGATCGACCGCGACCTCGGCGACCTGTCGGCCTGCTGGCCGCGCGAAGCGGTGGAGGCGGCGATCGCCGAGGCCCACCGGCTCGGCGCCCGCGTCACCGCGCACTGCTTCGCGGAGGACGCGTTGCGCGACCTGGTCGAGGCCGGCATCGACTGCATCGAGCACGCGACCGGCCTCACCGAGGACCTGATCCCGCTGTTCGCCTCGCGCGGCGTCGCGATCGTCCCGACCCTCGTGAACATCGCGACCTTCCCGAAGCTCGCCGACGACGGCGACGCCAAGTTCCCCCGCTGGTCGGCCCACATGCGGCGACTGTACGAGCGGCGCTACGACACCGTCCGCGCCGCCTACGACGCCGGCGTCCCGGTCTACGTCGGCACCGACGCCGGGGGTTCCCTCGCCCACGGCCTGGTCGCGGCCGAGGTCGCCGAACTCGTCACCGCCGGCATCCCCGCCGTAGAGGCGCTGTCGGCGACCGCGTGGGGTGCGCGGCGGTGGCTCGGGCGGCCGGGGCTGGAGGAGGGTGCGCCGGCGGACTTCGTCGTGTACGAGGCGGACCCGCGCGCCGATGTGCGCGTGCTGGCGTCGCCGCGGCGGGTGGTGCTGAACGGGCTGGTGGTCGAATAGTCGCCAGGCGATTCGAATACGTTCACGGAAAACCCACGATGGGGTGAAGTGACGCGGGATCGCTGACGGTTCACTCGTCGTGGGTAATTCTTACCGGGTCCCAAGCATGTCTCTTCTGGGGGTCCCACACCTTGAACGGCACCAACTTCCGCATGCCCGCACGCCGTTGGGCCAGCGTGGCCACGGCGACCGCCCTCGCCGCCGGTCCCGTGGCGCTGGCCGGCGCGGGTTCCGCCAACGCGACCACCGACCAGGGTCGTGCCAGCGCCGTAGTGCTCCGCACCGGGCTCGATGTGTCCTTGCTCAACAAGACCGTGGACGTCCCGCTCGCGGTCTCCCTCAACGAGGTCCAGGCGCCGCAGAGTGCCGAAAAGACCGCGCTCACCGCCCAGTTGGACGGGGTGAACGGTGGGCAGCCGTTCAGTGTGCTCAGCGCGGACGTCGCCACGGCGAGGGCGACGGTGTCCGCGACCAAGGCCGAGGGGTACACGAACCTCGCCCGTGCGCGGCTCCATGTTCCCGGGCTGCCGCTGCTCTCACTCATCGAGATCGACGCGGTCACGTCCAAGGCGACGTGCGAGGCGGGGAAGGCGCCGGTCGCCACGTCGCATCTGCCGGGGGCGGTGACGGTGCTCGGCAAGCGGATCACGGTAACCGCCAGTGGTCCTACGGATGTTGAGGTGCCGGGGGTCGGTTCGGTGCGGCTCGACTTGTCTACGACGTCGACCACGTCCCGTACGGCCGCCGCGACCGCCCTCGAACTCAAGGTCTCCGTCAACCCGTTGAAGCTGAACGTCGCCGATGTGGAGGGGACGGTGACGTTGGCACGGGCGACTTGTGAGGCGCCGAAGGTTGCCGTCGTCACTCCGCCCTCTGCCAAGCCGGCGCCGGATGTGAAGCCTCAAGGGGCGCCTGCGGAGGCGGGGTTGGCCGAGACGGGGGGTAGCTCCGTCACGCCGTACATCGCGGGTGGGGCGGTGTTGTTGCTGGCGCTGGGCGGGGGAGCGGTACTGACAGCGCGCCGGCGCCGGGGCTGAGGCAATTGCTTTCCCACCCCCCCACCCGTCTCGGGCGTTTTAGAGGCTCACGTTGCAAAGACAGCAAACGGTCGGGTGGGTGGGCGGGAAGGGCTCGGAGGCTGACCTCTTGGGTCGGCCTGGTCGGCCCGGGTCGGGCGGGCAGGGCCTGGAC
>NZ_JNXE01000019.1 GCF_000716605.1 Streptomyces sp. NRRL F-525
GATCGTGATCTTGACGTCGACACCACCGATGTCGAACGACGCCGCGAAGACCTTCTTGGCCTGGCTGAAGCCGTCCATGTTGCTGATGTCGTCGGTCGCGACATTCCCGGTGACCAGCTTCGTCACCGCGAGGTTCACACCCTGGAGGATCAGGAAGGTGCCCAGCGTGACCAGGAAGCTGGGCAGTCCGGTCTTGACGACCATCCAGCCGTTGAGGAAGCCGACCCCCAGCGACACCAGCAGCGCGACGATCACACCCACCCATACATTCATGGTGAGTTGGTAGCTGAGCATGCTCGCGGTCAGCGCCGACGTGATCACCGCGACACCGGCGGAGAGGTCGAACTCGCCGCCGATCATGAGCAGTGCGACGGGCAGCGCCATGATGCCGATCGTCGACGAGCTGTAGAGGATGTTCGCCATCGCGGCGCCGTCCCGCACGGGCGGGGCCGTGATCAGGAAGAACACGTACACCGCGGCCGCACCGAGGAAGACACCGATCTCGGGACGCGCCAACAGCCGTATCGCCAGGGGCCGTTCAGCGGTCCGGCCGTCGGTCTCCTGTGGGCCGGGGGCCGGCGGTGAGGTCACCGCCGGCTCGGCGTGCTGGGTCATGCTCATCACCGGGTTCCGTTGGCGGCGTACTTCGCCACGGCGTCGACGTTGGTCTTGTCGACGAAGGCCGGGCCGGTCAGTACGGGCTGCTCACCGCCGCCGCTGTAGTTGCCGTTGTTCTTGTAGAGCCACAGGGAGTCGATCGCCAAGTAACCCTGGAGGTACGGCTGCTGGTCCACCGCGAACTGGACGGTGCCCTTCTTGATGGCGCCCGTCAGGGTGCTGTTCAGGTCGAAGGTCGCGACCTTCGCCTTGCTGCCCGCGTCGGACAGCGACTGCACGGCCGTCATGGCGAACGGGGCGCCCAGCGTGACGACGTAGTCGATCGCCTTGTCCTGCGTGAGCTTGGCGGTGATCGTCGACTTCACCGACGGCATGTCCGTGCCGTTGACGTTGAGCACCTCGGTGGTGCCGGTGAACGTCTTCTTCACACCGTCGCAGCGCTGCGTCAGACCGATGTTGCCCTGCTCCTGGATGACACAGACGGCCTTCTTGGCGCCCTCCGCGTTCAGCCGCTTGCCGAGCGCCTCGCCGGCCACCGTCTCGTCCTGGCCGAAGAACTCGAGCAGTCCGAGCTTCTTCCAGTCGCTGAGACCGGAGTTGAGGCCCACGACGGGTATGTTCGCGGTCTTCGCCTTGCCGATGACGTCCTTCAGGGCGTCGGGCTTGGCGAGGGTGACCGCGATGCCGTCGACCTTCTGGTCGATCGCGTTCTGCACCAGGTTCGACTGGTTGCCCGCGTTCGGGTCGGCCGAGTAGACGAGCTTGATGTTGTCCTTGTCGGCGGCGGCCTGGGCGCCCTTGCGGACGATGTCCCAGAACGTGTCACCGGGGGCCTGGTGCGTGACCAGGGCGACCGTCATCCGAGGGGTGCTCGCCTTGCCCGCGGAGGCGCCGGAGCTGTCCTCCGTGGCCTTCTTTCCGCCCGAGCTGCTGGAGCAGCCGGCGAGGGTCAGGGCCGCTGCCGCGGCCACCGCCACGAAGGGGGCCATTCTGCGCGAGCGGGAGTAAGTGGAACGGTCCATCTTTCCTGCACCTCACTGTGCTTCAGGGGAAAGGGAGTCATGATCGCAGAAATCCGGGCTCGGGGCCTGTCGGCCCTGGGTCCTTTGCCGCGAAACACGGCTGTTGCGCTGGGACGGAATCAAATCCCCGGTCGCGCCCGCTGTCAATACTTTGTTAAGACATCATTTCACGAGCAGGTCCGAATGTAAGTACAAACTATTGACACGGAGCCCCTCCGAGACCTACACCTGGGAGGCGGCAGGCCCCTGGGACCCGCCCACCCCCAGCAGCTCAGAGGAGTGTCGCGCATGGCCGAGTCAGCCCAGTCCTTCGATCTCATCACCATGGGGCGCATCGGGGTCGATCTCTACCCGTTGCAGTCTGGCGTACCGCTGGCCCGTGTGGAGACGTTCGGCAAGTTCCTCGGGGGTTCCGCGAGCAATGTGGCGGTCGCCGCCGCCCGGCTCGGCCGGACCACCGCGGTGATCACCCGCACCGGCGACGACCCCTTCGGGACGTACCTGCACGAAGCCCTCAAGGACTTCGGTGTGGACGACCGCTGGGTCACGCCCGTCGCGGAGTACCCGACCCCCGTCACGTTCTGCGAGATCTTCCCGCCGGACGACTTCCCGCTGTACTTCTACCGCCGGCCCAAGGCGCCCGACCTGGAGATACGCACCGAGGAGCTGGACTACTTCGCGATCCGCCAGGCCCGCGTCTTCTGGATCACCGGCACCGGTCTGAGCGAGGAGCCGAGCCGCTCCGCCACGCTCGCCGCCCTCAAGGCGCGCGACAAGGCGGGCACCACGGTGTTCGACCTGGACTGGCGCCCCATGTTCTGGAAGGACCCGGAGGAGGCCCGCCCGTACTACGCGGAGGCCCTCCGCCACACGACGGTCGCGGTCGGCAACCTCGACGAGTGCGAGATCGCCACCGGCGTCCGCGAGCCCCTCGCCTGCGCCCAGGCGCTGCTGGACGCGGGCGTGGAACTCGCCGTCGTCAAGCAGGGCCCCAAGGGCGTCCTGGCCGTGCACCGCGACGGTACGACCGCCGAGGTGCCGCCGGTCCCGGTCGAGGTGCTCAACGGCCTCGGCGCGGGCGACGCCTTCGGCGGCTCGCTGTGCCACGGGCTGCTGGCCGGCTGGGACCTGGAGAAGACCATGCGGTACGCCAACGCGGCCGGCGCCCTCGTCGCCTCCCGCCTCGCCTGCTCCACCGCGATGCCCACCGAGTCCGAGGTCGAGGACCTCCTCGCCGGCGCGCGCGTGGGCGGCTGACCACATGGCCGCCACCGCCACCCCTGAACGGAGCTTGTCTTGAGCATCAGCATCCCCGACCTGGTCACGGTCAGAGCCCGGCACCCGGAGGCCATCGCCGAGGCGGCCGCCCGCCGGGTGCGCCGCCCGCTGCTGGGCGACAGCGGCCGCCTGATGATCGTGGCCGCCGACCACCCGGCCCGCGGCGCCCTGGGCGTCGGCGACCGCCGCACCGCCATGGCCAACCGCGCCGACCTGCTGGAACGCCTCTGCATCGCGCTGTCCCGGCCCGGCGTCGACGGCGTGCTCGCCACCGCCGACATACTCGAGGACCTGCTCCTGCTCGGGGTCCTCGACGGCAAGGTCGTGATGGGCTCGATGAACCGCGGCGGCCTGTCCGGCGCCGCCTTCGAGATGGACGACCGCTTCACCGGCCACCGCGCCGAGGACATCGAGCGCCTCAACTTCGACGCGGGCAAGCTGCTGCTCCGCATCGACTACGACGACCCGGGCTCCCTCACCACCCTGGAGTCCACCGCCCGCGCCATCGACGACATGGCGGCACACCAACTCCCCCTGTTCGTAGAGCCGTTCATCTCCCGCCGCGTCGACGGCAAGGTCCGCAACGACCTGTCCGCCGAAGCTGTGACCCGCTCCATCGCGATCTCCTCGGGCCTGGGCGGCACCTCCGCCTACACCTGGCTGAAACTGCCCGTCACCGACGACCCGGACGACATGGCCGAGGTCCTGGAGACGTCGACCCTGCCCGTCGTCCTGCTCGGCGGCGAGGTCGGCGACGACCAGGAGGGCGCGTACGAGAAGTGGCGCAAGACGCTGCGCCTGCCCACCGTCCAGGGCCTGGTCGTGGGCCGCTCCCTGCTGTACCCCGCCGACGGCGGCGTGGAGACGGCGGTGGACACCGCTGTAGGCCTGTTGTGAACCGGAGGCACACCATGACGAGCGCGTACCACCTTCCCGCGGGCAAGGCCCTCGGCGGCCCCTACGTCGTGGACGTCACCCCCGAGTCGGCGGCCTGGGGCTACTCCAGCCTGCGGGTCCTGGAGCTGCCGCCGGGCGGCACCCACACCTTCGACACCGACGACAGCGAGTGGATCGTCGTCCCGCTCAGCGGCGCCTGCACGGTCTCCGCCGCCGACGACTTCGGCCACGACACCTTCGAACTCACCGGCCGCGAGAGCGTGTTCACCGCCGTGAGCGACTTCGCGTACGTGCCACGCGACTCCCGTACGACGATCTCGTCGCCCGGCGGCGGCCGCTTCGCGCTGACCGGCGCCCGCTGCACCCGCCGGCTGCCCGCGCGCTACGGCCCGGCCTCGTCGGTGCCGGTGGAGCTGCGCGGCACCGGCAACAGCAGCCGTCAGGTCAACAACTTCGGCGCGGCCGGCGTCTTCGAGTGCGACAAGCTCATCGCCGTAGAGGTGATCACGCCCGGCGGGAACTGGTCCTCCTTCCCGCCGCACAAGCACGACGAGCACCGGCCCGGCGAGGAGTCCGTCCTCGAGGAGGTCTACTACTTCGAGTTCGCCGACCACGAGGGCACCCCCGGTCTCGGCTACCAGCGCGTCTCCCCGTCCGGACAGGGCCGTAACACGGACGTCCTGGCCGAAGTCCGGGGCGGGGACGTCGTGTTGATCCCGGACGGCTGGCACGGGCCCTCGATGGCGGTGCCCGGCCACCACATGTACTACCTCAACGTCATGGCGGGTCCCGACGACGACCGCTCCTGGCTGATCTGCGACCACCCCGATCACGCCTGGGTCCGCGGCACCTGGCCCGAGCAGCCCGTCGACCCCCGCCTCCCCCTCTACACGGCACCGGAGAAGTCCTGATGAGCACCCCCACCCGCCGCCTGACCGTCGCGCAGGCCCTGGTGCAGTTCCTGTCGGTCCAGTACACCGAGCGCGACGGCGTACGGCACCGGCTGATCGCCGGCACCTGGGGCATCTTCGGCCATGGCAACGTTGCCGGACTCGGCCAGGCGCTGCTCGAAGCCGGCGAGGACACCATGCCGTTCCACCAGGGCCGCAACGAACAGGCCATGGTGCACGCGGCAGTCGGCTACACCCGCCAGCTGGACCGGCTCTCCGCGCAGGCCGTGACGACGTCGATCGGACCGGGCGCCACCAACCTGGTCACGGGCGCCGCGCTCGCCACGATCAACCGCCTGCCGGTCCTGCTCCTCCCCGGCGACTACTTCGCGACCCGCGCCGCCGACCCCCTGCTCCAGCAGCTGGAGCACCCGGTCGAGGCGGACCTCTCGGTCAACGACACGCTGCGCCCGGTCTCCCGCTACTTCGACCGCGTCATGCGCCCCGAGGCCCTGATCCCGGCCGCCCTGAACGCGATGCGCGTCCTGGCCGACCCGGTCGAGACGGGAGCGGTAACTCTCGCTCTCCCGCAGGACGTTCAGGCCGAGGCCTACGACTGGCCGGAGGAGTTCTTCGCCGACCGCGTGTGGCACGTACGGCGTCCCGCGCCGGACGCCTTCGAGTTGGCGGAGGCGGCCGAAGCCATCCGGGCCGCCGAGCGCCCGGTGATCGTCGCGGGCGGCGGTGTCCACCACAGCCGCGCCGAGGAGGCGCTGAAGGCGCTGGTCGACGCGACCGGCATCCCGGTCGCGTCCACCCAGGCGGGCAAGGGCTCGCTGCGCTACGACCACCCGGCCGACCTGGGCGGTATCGGCCACACCGGCACCGCGGTCAGCGACGACATCGCGCGCACCGCGGACCTGGTGATCGGCGTCGGCACCCGCTACACGGACTTCACGACCGCGTCGAACACTCTGTTCCAGAACCCGGCCGTCCGCTTCGTCAACCTCAACATCGCCGCGTTCGACGCCCGCAAGCTGGCGGCGCGCACCCTGGTGTGCGACGCGCGGGCCGGGCTCACCGCGTTGACCGAGGCACTCGCCGATCACCGTGTGAGCTCGGCTTACGAGGCCGAGTACCGCGAGGGCAAGGAGCGCTGGGAGCAGGTCGTCGACACCGCGTTCACCGCCCCCGACGAGAACGCCGTACCGACCCAGACCCAGCTCCTCGGCGCCCTCGACGCGGTCGTCGGCGACGACGACGTGGTCATCAACGCGGCCGGCTCCCTCCCCGGCGACCTGCACAAGCTGTGGCGGGCGCGGTCGCCGCGCCAGTACCACCTCGAATACGGCTACTCCTGCATGGGCTACGAGATCCCGGCCGGCATCGGCGTCCAGCAGGCCGCCCCCGACACCCCCGTGTGGTCCCTGGTCGGCGACGGCACGTACCTGATGATGCCGACCGAGATCGTCACGGCGGTCCAGGAAGGCCTCCCGGTCAACCTGGTCCTGATCCAGAACCACGGTTACGCCTCCATCGGCGGCCTCTCCGAGTCCGTCGGCGGCGAGCGCTTCGGCACCGCCTACCGCTACCGCGCGGCCGACGGCACCTTCTCCGGCGCCCCGCTCCCGGTCGACCTCGCCGCCAACGCGGCCAGCCTCGGCATGGACGTCCTGCGCGCCAAGACGGTCCGCGAACTGCGCGAGGCGCTGGCCACGGCCCGCGCCTCCGACCGGCCGACGTGCGTCTACGTCGAGACCGACATCGCGACCCCGACCGCTCCCCCGGCCGAGGCCTGGTGGGACGTACCGGTCGCCGAGACCGCCTCGCGGCAGTCCGCCGTACAGGCCCGCGAGGAGTACGACCGCCAGGTCGCCGACCGTCGCCGCCACCTCTGAACTCCCCTCCCCCGAAAGGCCTTTGCACCATGAAGACGATCACTCACTGGATCGACGGCAAGCCCGTCGAGAGCACCTCGGGCCGCTTCGGTCCCGTGTACAACCCGGCGACCGGCGCGCAGGAGAAGCAGGTCGGCTTCGCGACCGTCGACGAGGTGGACGCCGCCGTCGCCTCCGCGAAGGCCGCGTTCGAGAGCTGGGGCGTCGCCTCGCTCGCCAAGCGCACCGCGATCCTGTTCAAGTACCGCGAGCTGCTGGACGCGCACCGCGACGAGATCGCCGAACTGATCACCGCCGAGCACGGCAAGGTCCACTCGGACGCGCTCGGCGAGGTCGCGCGCGGCATGGAGATCGTCGAACTCGCCTGCGGCATCAGCGTGCAGCTCAAGGGCGAACTGTCGACGCAGGTCTCGACCCGCGTGGACGTGGCCTCAATTCGCCAGCCGCTGGGCGTAGTTGCGGGTATCACCCCGTTCAACTTCCCGGCCATGGTGCCGATGTGGATGTTCCCGCTGGCCATCGCGACCGGCAACACCTTCGTGCTGAAGCCGAGCGAGAAGGACCCGTCGGCGTCGTACCGTCTCGCCGAACTCGCTTCCGAGGCGGGCCTGCCGCAGGGTGTGCTGAACGTCGTGCAGGGCGACAAGGTCGCCGTCGACCGCATCCTGGAGCACCCGGACGTCGAGGCCGTCTCCTTCGTCGGCTCCACGCCGATCGCGAAGTACATCCAGCTCAAGGCAGTTGAGCACGGCAAGCGCGTGCAGGCCCTCGGCGGCGCCAAGAACCACATGCTGGTCCTGCCGGACGCGGACCTGGACTTCGCGGCCGACCAGGCGATCAACGCGGCCTACGGCTCGGCCGGCGAGCGCTGCATGGCCGTCTCCGTCGTGGTCGCCGTCGGCGACACCGGCGACGAGCTGGTCGCCAAGATCGCCGAGCGCGCCGGCAACCTGCGTATCGGCCCGGGCAACGACCCGGCGTCCGAGATGGGCCCGCTCATCACCCGCGAGCACCGCGACAAGGTCGCCTCGTACGTCGCCTCCGCCGCCGCGCAGGGCGCCGAGGTCGTCGTCGACGGCACCGGCTTCTCGGTCGAGGGCCACGAGGACGGCTTCTTCCTCGGCGTCTCCCTCCTGGACAAGGTGCCGCTGACGGCGGACGCGTACAAGGACGAGATCTTCGGCCCGGTCCTGGTCGTCGTCCGCGCGGAGTCGTACGACGAGGCCATCACCCTGATCAACAGCTCCCGTTGGGGCAACGGCACCGCGATCTTCACCCGGGACGGCGGCGCCGCCCGGCGCTTCCAGATGGAGGTCAAGGCGGGCATGGTCGGCGTGAACGTGCCGATCCCGGTGCCCGTCGGCTACCACTCCTTCGGCGGCTGGAAGGACTCCCTCTTCGGGGACCTGCACGTCTACGGCAACGACGGCATCGCCTTCTACACGCAGGGCAAGGTCATCACCACCCGCTGGCCGGACCCGGCCGACGGTGGCATCAACCTCGGTTTCCCCAGCAACTCCTGACTGACCGTCACGATCTGTGAGGAGGTGCCCTCCGTGGCGAAGACCGGTGGCTATTCCCGCGCCGTGACCGGGTCCCCGCTCGATGCCCTGCATTTCGCGCTGGACCGCAACAGTCCGGTGCCGCTGTACTACCAGCTCGCACAGCAGCTGGAGTCGGCGATCGAGCACGGGACGCTGGCGCCGGGCAACCTCCTGGGCAACGAGATCGATCTGTCCGTACGCCTCGGCCTGTCCCGCCCCACCGTCCGCCAGGCCATTCAATCCCTTGTCGACAAGGGGCTGTTGGTCCGGCGGCGCGGGGTCGGCACACAAGTGGTGCACAGCCAGGTCAAGAGACCGCTGGAACTCAGCAGCCTCTACGACGACCTGGAGTCGGCCGGACAGGGCCCGACCACGGAGGTGCTGCGCAACGAGGGCGTGCCCGCGACCGCTGATGTCGCGGCCGCCCTCGGCGTCCCGGAGAGCAGCGAGGTCACCCTCCTGGAACGGCTGCGCTCCACGCACGGCCAGCCGGTGGCGTTCCTGTGCAACTACCTCCCGGCGAACCTGCTGCAACTCGACACCGCCCGGCTGGAGTCGACGGGCCTGTACCGGATGCTGCGCACCGCCGGCATCACCCTGCACAGCGCCCGCCAGACGATAGGCGCCCGCTCGGCCACTCCGGCGGAGGCCACCCGTCTCGACGAGAAGGAGGGCGCCGCGCTGCTCACGATGCAGCGCACGGCGTACGACGACACGGGGCGGGCGGTCGAGTACGGGACGCACATCTACCGGGCGTCCCGGTACGCGTTCGACTTCCAGCTGCTGGTCAGGCCCTGAACTACACGGCGGAGTCGAGGAGTTGGCGCTGCTCCGCCGTCAACTCCAGGTCCACGGCGGCGAGGTTCTCCTCCAGCTGGGCCACCGACGACGCTCCCGCGAGCGGCACGATCGGCAGCGGCCCGCCCAACTGCCAGGCCAGCACCACCTGGTTGACGCTCGCCCCGGTCTCCTTCGCCACCGCCCGCAGCGCGGCGAGGCGGGCCGGGGTGCCCGGGTGGTCGTAGCCGGCGGGCAGCGGTTTGTCCTCGCGGGTGTAGGCGCCGGCCAGCAGCGGTGAGTAGGCGACGAGTGTGAGGGCGGGCTCGGCGCGCAGATAGCCGAGCAGGTCCGGGCCGACGCTGCCGAGGCTGCCGTCGGGGAAGAGCTCGGACGGCACGTCGGTCCGGGGGCGCAGATAGCTGTGCTGGTACTGGAGGACCTCGTAGCCGGGCAGCCCGGCCGCGGCGGCGAGCGCGCGGGACCGTTCCACGCGCCAGGTGGCGTGGTTGCTGACGCCCAGGAGGCCGACGGCGCCCTCGGCGACCAGCTCGGCGAATCCTTCGACGGTCTCCTGCAGCGGAACGCTCTGGTCCTCGATGTGCGCGTACAGCAGGTCGAGCTTGTCGACGCCGAGGCGTTCGCGGCTGCGCTCGGCCGACTCACGGATGACCTTCGCGGACAGGCCCTCCGGGTTGTCGACAAACCCTGAGCCGGGTGCCAGCGGGCGGGCGCCGAGCTTGGTGGCGATCACGATGTCGTCGCCGATGCCGCGGCTGCGCCGCCACCGGCCGAGCAGCTTCTCGCTCTGGCCGCCCTGGCCGCCGTCCTCCCAGAAGGCGTAGTTGTCGGAGGTGTCGATGAAGTTCCCGCCGGCCTCGACATAGCGGTCGAGCACGGCGAAGGAGGTCTCCTCGTCGGTCCGGGAGCCGAACAGCATCGCGCCGAGCGCGAGCACGCTCACCTCACGGCGGTGGGCCGGATCGGTGCCGATGGTGCGGTACTTCATGGTGATCCCTCCCGTTCGCACCCGGTTCTCCGGGCACGAACGGGAGTCTTCCTCTTGAAGCGCACTTCAAGTCAAGCCATTGGGCGGCTACTTGGCGAACGGCCCGTCCAGCGCCGCCCATTGGAGCAGCATGATGGTCTTGGCGTCGGCGATCTCGCCGGTGCGGATCATCTCCAGGGCTCTGCGGAAGGGCAGTTCGAGGATCTCGATGTCCTCGCCCTCGTCCTGGAGTCCCCCGCCCTCGTGGGTGCGGGTCGAGGGGCCGTAGGACGCGGCGTAGAAACCGATGCGTTCGGTGACCGAGCCGGGGCTCATGTAGACGTCGAAGACGTGCTCGACCTCGCCGACTGTGTGGCCGGTCTCCTCGACCACCTCGCGGCGGACGGCCTCCTCCGGGTGCTCGTCCTCGTCGTCGAGGAGTCCGCCCGGGGTCTCGACGAGCATGCCGTCGGGGTGGCCGTTGACGTACACGGGGAAGCGGAACTGGCGGGTGAGCAGGACCATTTCGCGCTCGGCGTCGTAGAGGAGCAGGGTCGCGCCGTTGCCGCGGTCGTGGGTCTCGCGCTCCTGGGTGGTCCAGGTCCCGTCGCCGTGCTGGAAGTCGAAGGTCGTGGTGCGCTCGACGTACCAGTGGCTGGACAGCAGGGTCACGTCGCGGACCTTGACCCGGGGGTTTCCGGTCAGATCGAGGCCGGTGCGGTCCAGGCCGGTGCGGCCCCGGCGGTCGGGGGTGTCGGCGCCCGCGGTCATCGGACACCGGCCGGACGGGAGGGGATGATCGAGTTGTTCATGTCCGACGTCTATCACCCCAGGGTCGGCGACGCATGGCCAAAAGCGGTGCCCCGCGAGTTCAACTGGTGTGCCGGTTGCGTTGATTCGTCTCGTACCGTCCCCTTGTCCGGGCATGCTGGAACCATGTCTGAGCACGGTGATCAGGTACCCGGATACCGGATGATCAGGATGGAGGCCCAGCCGGAAGCCCCGGCGGCGGCCCTCGCGGACGTGGACGCGTGGCAGGCCCGCAAGGCCTATCCGAACGTCCTGGGCGGCGGTGGCCCGGTGTTCGGGGTGGCCGAGGAGCTGGAGACCGGCGGCTGGCAGATCATCTCCCTCTTCTCCAGCCCCTACCCGCAGGGCTCCCGCGACACCATGGCCATGATGTTCCGCGAACGGGCGCGGGCCGCCGAGGACGCGGGCGACACGGAGACCCAGCAGGAGTGGCTGCGCAACGCGGAGCGGCTGGACTGGGAGGCGCTGGACGAACTCACGGTGCTGGGGCGCCGGTTCAGGGTCGTGCGGGGCGACCAGTTCATCCGGATGGGACCGACGGGACCGGAGCCGCCCCGGCCGTCCGACCCCGACCCGGCGAAGGTCGGACACGGTCACGAATACCGCGGCCGTACCAAGGGGTTCGTGATCGACCCCTTCACCCCGACCGGGATGTCCGAGGGCATCCTGCGCATGGAACTCCTGTCGCTGGTCCACGCCAAGGGCACCGCTCCCACCGCCGTACGCAAGGACTCGCTGCGCGCGCTGGAGACGCATCCCGGGGGTGTGCTGCTGCCCGCCGAGTTCACCGCGGCCGAGTTCTCGGACGGCCACTGGGCGCCGACGCAGATGACGAACGCGAGCCCCCAGGGGTCGCGGGACACGCTCACCTCCTATCTGCGGGTGATGGCGCCGGTCATGGAGCAGCTCGACGAGGAGACCAAGGCGGAGTACGGGCGGCTGGCCGACCGCATCGACGCCGAGCGCTGCAACGAGATCGTGATCGACGGATGCCGGACGCGGATCGTGCGCGTGGAACGCCTCGTCCGCGTCGGCCCGGACGGTCCCGAGGGCCCGCGCCCCTCCGACCCCGACCCCGAACTCCCCACCGCCGTCCAGGAGAAGCAGCTCCGCGAGGAGGGCGTGTTCGACGAGTACCGGGTCCTGAACGAGCAGGAGACCGAGGAGCGCCGCGTGGCGGAGGAACAGGCGAAGGAGTTCCTGCGGCTGTTCGAGGAGCAGCGGAAACGGCGCGAGGCGGCCGAAGAGGGCTGAGCCGGGGTGGAGGGCGGGACCCGGCCGGCCCCACCCTCCACCGCTGGTGTCAGCTCTTGCCGAGCATCTTGTTCATCTGCTTGATCTCGGCGCTCTGAGCCGTGATCACGCCGGCCGCGAGCGCGGTGGCGGGGGCGTAACTCCCGTCCGCCTTCTCGGTCTTGGCCATGTCGACGGCGCCCTCGTGGTGCTCGACCATCATGGTGAGGAACATGGTGTCGAAGTCGGCGCCGGAGGCCTTCTCCAGCTTGCCCATGTCGGCGTCGCTCATCATGCCGGGCGTGGACGACGACATGTCGTGGCCCATGCCGGAGTCCATTCCGGACATGTCCTCGGGGACCTGCTCGCCCCACGAGGTGAGCCAGCCGGACATGGTCTTGATCTCCGGGGCCTGGGCGCCCTCGATCTTCGTGGCGAGGCTCTTGACCTGCGCCGAGGAGGCGTGACCGGCGGCCAGTCCGGCCATCTCCACGGCCTGGCGGTGGTGCTGGATCATGTCCTTCGAGAAGGAGACGTCCGCGGCGTTGTGGCCACCGGCCTTGGTGGCGGACGCGGTGGCGGTCCCGCCGCTCGCCTTGCCGTCGCCGCCGTTGCCGCACGCGGCGAGCGTGAGAGCGGCCACCGAGGCGGTGACGGCGAGAACGGTACGACGGACGAACCTGCGCTGTGCGGTCATGGGGGAACTCCTGGTGTGTGGATCCGTTCAGGGCATGCCGATGCGCGCACGGTGACGTGTCGCGCGGGCCGCTCTAGATCCGCAGGAGTTGGAGTTCGGCGAGGGAGGGCGGGGCCCGGCCCCCGTCGGGACCACTGCCCGTCCCGGACGTACGACCGTCCGGCGCCTCGGCGCAGGCCGCCACATCGGGTTGCAGCACCGGAACCACGGCCGGGGTACCCGCGACGGACGCGGAGGCACAGGTCGCGTCCGCGTGTGCCATGTGGCTGCCGCCGCAGCCGCCCGCGTCATGATCACAGGCGTCCGGCGTCGACATCTTCTCGCCCGTCGCTACGGCCGTAGCCGCCATGGTGTGCCCGTGCGCGGGCTCGGTCATGGGAACGGGCCCGAGCCCGTGCATCCCGAGCAGACCGAACAGCAGGGCGGCGACGAGCAACCCGTAGGACCGCACGCGAGGGTGCGGTCCTACGGGCTGCTCGGGACGGGTCATGGGGGCCACCATACCCACCCTGGGTATCGGGGCCGCACCGGGCACCTAGGTAAGTGCCCCCGCCGTGGGTGCCTTGGCGCTGCGGTAGGTGGAGATACCCAGGGCCAGCAGCCAGTAGCTGAGGATCGCGCCCATCAAGGCGGTGGTGCCCCAGCCGTTCGCCGCGTAGAAGTGCGCGGGCGTGTTCCCGAAGAACAGGGACGGCACGAAGGCGAGGTTGATCCCGGCCAGGACGTAGGCCGACCTGCTGGTCCAGCGTGGCAGCAGTTCCGTGCGGGAGACGGCGAAGCCCAGCGCGGTCAGGAAGAACGCCAGCATCAGCCGCGAGATGGACCCGTAGAGGATGTAGGTGCCGCTGACGTCGATCGTCGGGTCGATGGGATGGTCGGCGGCGATGACCGCGCCGGCCTCCAGTCCGCTGGAGACCAGCGTGATCGTCGTGTACACCAGCCCCGCGGTGAAGGCCATCGAACCGGCCCACTCGTACTCGGGATTCACCCGCTTCACCAGCTCGCGGAACGCGGTCACGAACACGAGCAGGAACGCCAGCGCGACGATCCCGATCAGCAGCCGGGCCAGGACGTTGGCGTCCGGCGGCGGTCCCGAATAGACGAAGTACAGGGGCACTTCGACGATGAGAGCGACGGCGGCGGCGATACCCGCACCGCCCGCCAGACGCCTGGCCGACATTTCGTTCATGGGGTCCCCCGGAGTTCCGTGTGGTGGATTCGGTACGCCTTGAATCCTGCCGCCGACGGCACTCGCGGTCCCTGGGCCTGAGGACCGGATCAGGGGTGTTCCTGACGACACCCTCACCGGACGTACGAGAGGTCAGGCGCCGAAGACCTGGAACTCCGAGACCTGCCCGGCCGGCCAGCCGTTGTTCGCGGTGATGGTGAGCCGTACGTAGCGGGTGGTCGCTGTAGAGGGCAGCGTGAGGGTCGCGGTGTTCCCGGTCGCCGGGTCGAAGGTGTAGCCCGCCGAGGCGAGCAGCTGGGTGGAGGTGCCGGCGTCCGTGCCGCCCTGGACGGAGATCGTCTGGGTACGGGTGGCCCAGGCGGTGGCCGGGGGAAGTCTCAGGACGATCCGCTTGACGCCGGTCGCGGCGCCCAGATCGACCTGGATCCACTGCGGGAAGGCGTTGTTGGCGGACTCCCAGTAGGTGTTCGTGTCGCCGTCCGTCGCGTTGCCCGAGGCGTACGTCTGGGTGTGGCTGCTCTCCGAAGTGGGTTGGTGGAGCGCCAGGTTGGTGGTGCTGGACGGTGGGTCGGTGGTGACGGTGACCTGGCTGGAGGGCTGGGACACGTTGCCCGCCGCGTCGTAGGCGACGACGTCGAAGGTGTAGGCGGTGGACGCGCCAAGTCCCGTGACGGTGAAGGAGGTTGAGCCGGTGGTGCCCACCTGGGTGCTGGTCGAGCCGGACACCCGCAGGACCCGGTAGCCGCTCACGCCGACGTTGTCGGTCGCCGTGTTCCAGCTCAGGGAGACGGAATCGCTGGTGTGGCCGGTGACGGTCAGGGCACCGGGTGCGGCGGGCGGTGTGGTGTCGCCGCCGTTCGGAACCACCGGCTGAGTGGGGCGAGTTGGGGTCAGCGCGAGTTGCCCCTTGAGCATGCGGCCGCCGTCGCCCGTCAGCCGCAGGTAGTAGTCCGAGGAGCAGGCGGTGCCGTCCTCGTCGAGGGCGAGGAAACCGGAGTTGGTCGGCACCCAGGCCTGCGTCTCGGCGGTCTTGGCGATCTGGTTGCCCTCGTTGTACTCGTCGAACATGGAGATGTAGATGCCCTGTACCCCGGCCCGCACCATGTTGTAGAACTGCCGCCACATGAAGTCGCCGTGCGCGCGCTGCCGGCCGGAGACGTCGCCGGGCAGGACACAGGGCTGGAAGTCGATGCCGTTGGCGTTGCAGTCGGCTTGGTCGGGGACGGTGTAGGTGGTGTACGCGTTGTCGGCCTCGCTCACATTGCCGATGGCGCCGACCATCCACGGCGAGATCATGTTGAAGGCGTGGTAGACGCCCGAGAAGCCGGCCTGCGAGCCCCCGGTGCCCGTCCGCCATTCACGCGGGACGCCGCCGATGACGTAACAGCCCTGATTCTTGAACCAGTTGACGACATCGAGGCAGGCGTCGGGGGTGAAGGGGTGGTTGGGGTCGTTGAAGCCGAAGCCCCAAATGCACACGACCGGCTTGCCGTTCTGCTTCGCGTAGGCCGAACTCGCCGTGTGCGCGGACATCTTGTTCGTCCAGTCCGTCTTGATCTCGGACTGCATGTTCGTCCAGTTCGAGACGTCGTACATGATGTAGAACTTCCGCCCGTACGACTCGGCGGCGCCGCGCACCTTGGTCGCCATCGCGTCGCGGGTGGGGCCCTCGCCGCCGGTGGGGTTGAAGCGCTGGAGCGCGGCGGTGTCGATGTTGTTCTGCTGCATCCACAGGAAGTGGGTGTTCACCGTCTGCTGGTCGTAGGAGGAGAACAGCTTGGCGGGCTGGCCGTTGCCGAGGGCGGCGTACGACGTCTGGTAGGTGGTGGTGTACTCCCGCACGTCGGGCCAGCAGCTGATGCCGGTGTTGGTCGGGGACGGGGGCTGGCTCCAGTTCTGGGTCCAGTGCCACCAGCCGTTGATGGGCGCGCCGTCGCCGACGCAGGCGAACCAGCCCTGGTAGCCGACGGTGATCTTGCCGACGACGTCGCCCGGCGCGCCGGCCGCCGACGCGGTGGGGGCGAGGACGGTCCCGGTCGCTCCCACCGTTCCTACGGCGGCGGTCGCGATCGCGGCTCTCAAGAAGACTCTGCGTGTGACACCCATGGGGACTCCTCCGGACTCCTCTTCAGGTGGTCGGTGGTCGGTGCCGCCGGGCGCGCGTGCGTTCACACGCGCGCCCGGCGGCACCATCGGGTCGGGGTCAGCTGTTCCAGACCTGGAACTCGGAGATCTGACCGGCCGGCCAGCCGTTGTTCGCCGTGATGTTCACCCGGAGGTAGCGCTGGGTGGTCGCGGTGAACGTGAGGGTGACCGTGTTGTTGGTGGTCGGGTCGAAGGTGTACGTCGCCGACGACTTGAGGGTGCTGAAGGAGGAGCCTTCGGTGCTGCCCGACAGGGACAGCGTCTGGTTGCGGGCGCCCCAGGTCGCGGGGAGCTGGAGGACGACCCGGCTCGCGCTCTGCGCCGAACCGAGGTCCACCTGGACCCACTGCGGGAAGGCGTTGTTGGCGCTCTCCCAGTAGGTGCCCTGGTTGCCGTCCGTGACGTTCGAGGACGCGTACACGTCGGTGTGGCTGGACTCGGTGGTGGCCGCGCCGGCCGCCAGGTTCCGGCTCACCGTGCCGGCCCCAACACCGCTCAGCGCGACCGTGGTTGTGCCGTTCGACGCGTTGCTGGCGATGCTGAGATCACCGGCACGGGTGCCGGACGCGGTGGGCGTGAACGTCACGCTCACCGTGCAGGAGGCGCCCGCCGCGATCGACGAACCGCAGGTGTTGGTCTGCGCGAAGTCGCCCGTGACGGTGACGCCGGAGAGAGTCGCCGCCGCCGTACCGGAGTTGGTCACCGTGACCGTCTTCGCGCCGCTGGAGGTGTTGAGCGCCTGAGTGGCGTACGACAGGGACGTCGGGTCGGCCGACAGGGTCGCCGGTGACGAGCCGCCGCTGCTGGGGAACACCTCGAAGTCCGACAACTGGGCAGCGTCCCAGCCCGTGTTGGCGGTGATGTTGACCCGCACGTACCGCGCCGTGGCCGAACTGAACGTGATGGTCACGGTGTTGGCGTTGGCGCTCGGGTCGAAGGTGTACCCGGCCGAGGCCTTGAGCGTGGAGAAGCTGGAGCCGTCCGTCGATCCCTGCACCGACAGGGTCTGCGTACGGGCCGACCACGCCGTCGCCGGCGGGAGTTTGAGCACGACCTTGCCGACGCCGTAGTTCTGGCCGAGGTCGACCTGGGCCCACTGCGGGAACGAACCGTCCGTGCCCTCCCAGTACGTGGACGCGTCCGTGTCGGTGAGGTTCGAGGCGACGTAGGGGCTCGTGCTCGAACTCGCCGACGCGGGGCGCCCGGCGGCGATGTTGGTGGTGCTGTCGATGCCACTGCCGGTCAGGGATACGACAGTTGGGCTGTTGTTGGCGTTGCTGGTGACGGTCAGGTTGCCCGCACGCGCTCCGCCGGTGGTGGGCTTGAAGCCGACGGTCACCGTGCAGGAGGCGCCGACCGCGAGGGTGGAGCAGTTGTTGGTCTGGCTGAAGTCACCGCTCGCCGCGACGGCCGAGACGGTCGCCGACGCGGTACCCGAGTTGGTCACCGTCACGGTCTGCGCGGTGGCCGACGAGCCGACCACCGTGGCGGGGAAGGACAGGCTCGCCGGGTCGGTGTTCAGCACGGGGCCCGGCGCCGTGCCGGTACCGGAGAGGCTGACCGTGCTGGTGGTCCCGCCCGCGTTGACGGTCAGGGATCCGTTACGGCTGCCGGTCGCCGTCGGCGAGAACTTCACGCTGACCGTGCAGGAGCCGTTCGCCGCGATCGACGAACCGCAGGTGTTGGTCTGGGCGTAGTCGCCGCTGGTCGAGATCGACGAGACGGCCGCGGCGGTGTTGGTCGGGTTGGAGACCGTCACGGTCTGCGCCGCGCTGGTCGAACCGGTCGCCACCGAGCCGAAGTTGAGCGCGCCGGGCGTGGCCGTCACGCCCTCCGACGGGTAGGGCGGGTAGACCGGCGCGGGCCAACCGCCGCAGTACGGCGTGCCGCTGATGCCGGAGTTGCCGC
The DNA here is from genome assembly GCF_000716605.1 of Streptomyces sp. NRRL F-525. Classification (GTDB taxonomy): domain Bacteria; phylum Actinomycetota; class Actinomycetes; order Streptomycetales; family Streptomycetaceae; genus Streptomyces. Next base: position 17,895 of record NZ_JNXE01000019.1, read on the forward strand.
CGCCGTCGGTGATGACGAAGTTGCCGCCCGAGCAGTTGTACACCGGGGACGAGTAACCGACGCCGGTGGCCGTGACGTTGGTGAACTTGGCGGCGCCGCCGGTCTGTTCCTGGAGGGCGAAGGTTCCGGTGCCGGCGATGGTCACGTTGTTGAGGTTGACCCCGCTGATGGTGCCCTCGACCCACTGGACCGCTTCGTAGGGGCTCTGCTGGATCAGCGCGTTGGTCACGTTGATCGGGCCGGTGATCGCGCCCTGGCTGCCGTCGAACCACAACGCGCCTACGCCGAACTGCCAGTTGGGGTCGAGGCTGCCGGCCCGGACCATGGTGTTGTCGGAGATCGTGGTGGTACCGACCGGCGTCGACGTGAAGCGCTGCCCCACGTGGATGCCGCCGCCCTGGGCGATGCCGGTGTCGACCACTCGGTTGCCGCTGACGGTGTTGTCGTGGCCACCGTAGATCGCGATGGCGTTGGCGAGGATCTGCAGGGACACGGTGTTGTTGGAGATCGTGTCGTTGGCGTCGGCGCCGATGGCGGAGTCCGCCCAGGTGGCGATGCCGTCGTCGCCGGTGTTGCGGATGTCGCTGTTGGTCACCTTCGAATTGGTGACTCCGCCATGGAAGTTGATGCCGTCGGCGGTGGTGTCACGGATGCGCATGCCGGTGAACGTCAGGCCGTCCATCGGCCCGTCCATCCAGGCGCCGACCTTCATGTGGTCGATCCACAGGTTGGAGACGGTCGAGTCGCTCAGTGCGCCGCCGATGCCGTTGACCTGGGCGCTGTCGTCGCGTTCCTGCACATTGCCGAAGATCGCGAAGTTCTGCAGGCGCACGCCGGTGCTCGCGTTGGGCGCCGAGTTGCCGTAGAAGCCGGGGGCCGTGCCGGTGACGGTCGAGTACCACATGCCGGCGCCGGCGATCGTGACGTTGTTGACGCTGATGTGGCCGGGGATGTTGAAGGTGCCCGGCGGGATCCACACGGTGCCGCCGGGGCCCGCCGAGCTGATCGCGGCGTTGAACGCGCTGGTCGCGTCGGCCACGCCGGTCGCGTCGGCGCCCTTGCTGGTCACCGAGACCGCGCCCGAGGGGGCGGTCAGGGCGGCGCCGACCTGCTCGAAGTCGGCGAAGTCGATCGTGTACGAGGAGGCGGTGTCCCCCGCGTCGACCTGGAGCTTGAAGGTCGTGCCCGCCGGATAGGTGGTGGAGAACAGGCGGTGGGCCTCGTCGTAGAAGTGGTGCGGGTTGCTGCCCGGGGTGTTGGTGAAGGGGTAGCTGCCGTAGTACCAGCTGTAGGCGTTGGTCAGGGTGAAGTCGGGCTGCTTGACGCCGTTGACGTACAGCGAGAGCGCGGCGGTGTAGACCGAGCCGCCCGAGGTGTCGGGGATGCTGTAGCGGAAGTTGATCGAGTTGGTCGCCACCGGAGTGGTGAACGTGACGTACTGGCCGGTGCCCTGGAGCGTCGTCGCCTTGCGGTACGACGCCTCGTCGGCCAGCTGGCCCGCGGTGTAACTCGGGCCGATGGCCGAGCCGTTGGTGGCTGAGTTCTCCGCCTGCACCTCGACGTACGGCAGGCTCGCGCCGCTGCCGCCGGTGGCGGTGGACGCCGCCGCGGCGGGTGGGACAGCCAGAGCGAAGACGCCTACGGCGGCCAGCATCACGGTGCTGACCACCCAGACGAGGGCTCGTCTCAGATCTCGGATGGAATGGAACACGTGCCACTCCTTACGTAATGAAATGCCGGAACTGTCGCGCTGGTGCCGCCAGAGAGGGAGGGGAGACGGGGGGTTGGTGCCGATGCATGGGGGACCGTAATATCGCTGACATGATCACGCAATATCTCGACAGTGCTTTGCAACAAACAAATTTGGATCCCGCAAGATCTCAGGTACCCGCACATACGAAGGTGCCGCCGGACGGGATGTCCGGCGGCACCGTGGGGAGGGTGGGGTCAGCGGGAAGAGGGCGGGGTCAGACGGCCCAGACCTGGAATTCGGACACCTGACCCGCGGGCCAGCCGGTGTTGGCGGTGACGGTCACGCGGTAGTAGCGCTCGACGGCTGCGGGGAAGGTGAGCGTCACGGTGTTCTTGGTGCCCGGGTCGAAGGTGTGCGCGGCCGAGGACTTCAGGGTGGCGAAGGTGGCGCCGTCGGTGCTGCCGCTCAGGGTCAGGGCCTGGGTGCGGGCACCCCAGGCGGCGGGCAGTTGCAGGACCACACGGGAGGCGCTCCGGGCCGAGCCGAGGTCAACCTGGACCCACTGCGGGAACCTGTTGTTGGCGCTCTCCCAGTAGGAGTTCTGGTTGCCGTCCGTCACGTTCGACGACGGGTACACGTCGGTGTGGCTGGACTCGCTGGTGGGCCTGCCTGCGGCGAGGTCGGTGTTCGCGGCCTCGGTTCCGGTGCCCGAAAGGGCCACCATGGTGGGGCTGTTGGACTGGTTGCCGGTCAGGGTGAGGGTGCCGGTGCGAGTGCCGGACGCGGTGGGCGTGAAGGTGACGGAGACCGCGCAACTCGCGCCTGCGGCCAGAGAGTTGCCGCAGGTGTCGGTCCGGGTGAAGTCACCGCCGGCGGTGATTCCGGCCAACGAGGCGGTGGCGGCACCGGAGTTGGTGACGGTGACGGTCTGTGCGGCGCTGGTCGTGTTCACCGCCTGGTCGGCGAAGGTGAGCGATCCCGGAGTCGCGGTCAGGATGGCCGACGGTGAGCCGCTACTCGCCGTAAATACAAGGGAGTTGATGTTCCAGCCGCCGCTGTCCTGATTGAGCGTCAGAACCTGCCGGCCGGCGGGCAGGGTCACATGGGTGGTCGCGGTGCCCCAGGTCTGCCAGTCGCCGGTGGCGGGCAGGTCGACGGCGCCGGTGAGGTTCGTACCGGAGGCGTCCGACAGGTGCAGCGCGCCGGGCACCGCGGACGGGGCCGCGACGCGCAGGTCGAGGGTGTAGGTGCCGGCCGTGGCAACGTCGACCGTGTAGCGGAACCACTGTCCTGGACCGGTCCAACCCAGGTTGTAACCGCCGCCCGTGTCCGAGGCGTTGTCGAGGTCGACGCCGTCGGCGCGGTAGGAGTTGGCGTTGCCGTTGACGGAGGTGACGTTGTAGGCGACCCCTTGGCCGCCGGTGTCGTAGTCCTCCGCCTGGACCGTTCCAGGCACGGCGGCCGGGGTGCCGCCGTAGGGGCCCTCGGGTGCGGGCGGCGGCCAGTGGTTGTCGCTCAACGTGGCGACGAAACCGGTGGAGTTGTTGACGAAGGCCGAGGTCCCGGCGCCAAGTCCCGTGACGGTGTTGCCGGTTATCGCCGCGGAGCCGGTGGACGCGGGGTAGAACGGCGGCGAGATCGCGATGCCGTTGCGGCCGGGACTGCTGACCGTGTTGTCCTGCAGCAGGGTGTTGGTCGAGGTGGAGAAGGCGATCCCGTCGTAGAGGGAGTCGGTGACGGTGTTGCGGGTCACCGTGACCTTGTCGACGGTCCCGGTGTTCTGGCCGTCGCCGCCGTTGCCGATGTGGAGCGCGGGCTGGCCCTGGCTGTAGGCGTTGCCGCCGGAGCGGACCACGGTGTTGCCGGTCACGGTCGCGGAGAGCAGGTCGCTGCCGTTGACGCCGAAGCGACCTGCGCCCAGGCCGATGTAACGGGCCGTGTCGCTGATGTAGTTGTCCTTGACCTGGTGGCCGCTGCCGCCGTAGATCCCGATGCCCTTGCCGCCCCAGGGCGCGATCGAGGTGTTGTCGCTGACGGTGACATCGGTCATCGGGTTGTAGTGGGTCTGGGAACCGTCGCCGTTGGTGTTGTACGCCACCGAGTTGATGGCGATCGCGTCGTCCCCGGTGCCGCGCACGAAGTTGTTGGTCACCGTCAGGTCGTTGCCGGTGTCCGCGTTCAGCGACACGTTGTTGACGTTGATCCCGTCGGCCCAGATCGACGTCAGCCTGCTGTTCTTCACCGTTCCGCCGGTGCCGGAGGCCCAGAAGCCGGACATGGTGTGCTGGGTCCAGATGCCGTCGGCCGACCAGTCGGTGCCGGTGGTGTCCATCGCGCCGCCGTCCCCGCCGATGGTGCTCCGGCTGACGGCGTTGGCGTCGATGTGGAAGTCGCGCACCGTGCAGGAGGTCAGGTCGAACAGGGCTGCCAGCGGTGTGGAGTTGGGGACCGGGACGTCACGGTAGACCGTGCTGTACCAGAGGCCGGCGCCCGCGATGGTGATCCCCTGTGCCTCCAGTCCCGCGGTGCCCTTCACATAGAAGGTGCCCTGCGGGATCCAGAGGATCTTGCCCTGTTGCTCGGCCTGGTCGATGCAGCTCTGGATGGCGGCCCGGCTGTCCACGGACTGGCTGTCGGCCGCGCCGTTCGTCGGGTTGTTGTCGGCCACCGCACCACAGCTCGTGATCGAGATCGAGTTCGCGGGCTGTGCCTGCGGCGCGGGCGGGTTCTCCACGTCGACGGAGTCCACGTCGTAGAAGGACGCGCTGTTGTCGGCGTCCTTCCGCAGCGAGAACGTGGCGCCCGCCGGGATCGGGGCCCCGGTGACGAAGGTGTGCGACTCGTCCCAGAAGACCCTCGGGTCACCGTCGGCCGGGTTCTGGTCGTCGCTCGTGTTGTAGTTGCCGTTGCCCTCGTACACCCAGCTCTGCCGGGAGTTGAGGTTCAGCGCCTGCCGGAACACGCCGTCGACGTACAGGTTCAGCGTGCCGGTGACACCGCCGCCGGACGCCGAATCCGGAATGCCGGCACGGACGTTGAGGAACGAGATCGGCTGCCCGGTGCTGTTCGTCCACTGCACCGACTGACCCGTGTCGCCCAGGTGGACATAGGAGTGCCCGGACGCCTCCAGGACGGCGCTGGAGTACTGCGTCGTCGGCGCCGAGGTCAGCGACCGGACGGCCGCGCCGCCGCCGGGAGTTCCCCCCTCGGCCTCGTAGACCGAGAACGGCGTCGTCGCACCCACCGCCGCGCTCGCCACGGCCTTGGTCGGCGCCGCCTTCTGTGTCGCGGCGGCCGGTAGGACGGACACGCACAGCGCACCGACCGCGGCGACGACGGCCACCGCCAGTCGCCGGGGTCTGAGGATCGTCAGCATGTTCAGCATGTGAGGCTCCTTCACGGAGTGGGGGGAGGAGACCGGCGCCCCGACCGTACAGAGACCCCTTCGAGCCCGCTAGATTCCGACGAAGTAAAGAATGAATTACGCAAGCCATTGCAAGTTTCTTGCTGGAATCAGCAATTCCCTGATGCTTCACGACGCGCGGACGGCTGGTGACCACGGGGCGGGCGAGTCGGTCCCCAGCTGGTCCCGGACATGACGAAGGGGCGGTTTCGGATTTCTCCGAAACCGCCCCTCATCTGCGACTCTGTCGAGTCGGGACGACAGGATTTGAACCTGCGACCCCTTGACCCCCAGTCAAGTGCGCTACCAAGCTGCGCCACGTCCCGGTGCGCTTCCCACGGAGAACCGTGTTGATCGCGCGAACAGCACTTTACCCCACGCCCGGGGGTGCGCCGAAGCCGGTGCCGGACGCGGGACAATCGTCGTATGAGCGACACGACCTCAGGCGGTACGGCCGGCGCGCGGGACCGGGACGGCGAGGGGCGGGCGCGCAACGCCCGGCCGCGGGACGGGCTCGGGCGGCCCTTGCCGTACGACGCGGACGGTGTGGCACGGCAGCCCGAGGGGGTCGTGCGCGCGCCGGAGGTGACCGTCGTCGAGGCACAGGCGCTGCTCGACGAGGGGAAACCGTTCCACGCGCACGAGGTCTTCGAGGACGCCTGGAAGTCGGGGCCGGACGAGGAGCGTGCCCTGTGGCGCGGCCTCGCCCAGCTCGCCGTGGGCCTCACGCACGCGGCCCGGGGCAACGTCACCGGCGGGGCCCGGCTGCTGCGGCGCGGCGCCGGGGGCGTCGAGGAGTGGGCGTCCCGGTCCGGGCGGGAGCGGCCGTACGGGATGGATCTCGCGGGGGTCGCGGCCTGGGCGCGGGGTCTCGGGGACGACGTGGAGCGCGGCGGCGGAAGTGTCGACGCGCGGGCGCGGGCACCCCGGCTGCGCGGGACGTCGTAGCCGGGCCGGCACGGGATCGTCCCGATCCGTACCGGTGCGGTGTACGGACTGTCAGTGGCGTGGGGCAGACTCGGGGGTGTGCGAAAGATTCATGTCATCGGTATCGGCGCGGGCGACCCCGAGCAGCTGACCCTGCAGGCTGTCAGGGTGCTGCGGAGCACGGACGTGTTCTTCATCCTCGACAAGGGTGAGGTGAAGTCGGACCTCACGCGGCTCCGCCGGGACATGCTCGACGCGCACATACCGGAGGGGACGTACCGCCTGGTCGAGGCGCGCGACCCGGAGCGGGACCGGAAGGCCGGGGGCGCCGCGTACTCGCCCGCGGTCGGGGACTGGCGCAGTGCCCGCGCGGAGATCTATCAGCGGCTCATCGCCGAGGAGTTGGGCGAGGACGAGAGCGGCGCGTTCCTGGTGTGGGGCGATCCCTCGCTGTACGACAGCACGCTCGGCATCCTGGAGGAGATCCTGGAGCGGGGCGCGGTGGCGTTCGAGTACGACGTCGTGCCCGGCATCAGCAGTGTCTCGGCGCTCGTCGCCCGGCACCGCACGGGGCTCAACCGGGTCGCGCGGCCGGTGCAGATCACCACGGGCCGGCGGTTGTCCGAGGGGTTCCCGGAGGACGTGGACGACGTAGTCGTGATGCTGGACGCGCACCAGGCGTTCCGGCGGTACGCGGACCAGGACATCGACATCTACTGGGGCGCCTATCTGGGCACTCCGGACGAGATCCTCGCCTCCGGTCCGATAGCCGAGGCCGCCCCACGCATCGAGCGGCTGCGCGCGGAGGCCCGTGAGCGCAAGGGCTGGATCATGGACACGTATCTGCTGCGCCGGCACCCGAAGGACGAGTAGCGGGCCGGGGCAGCGGGCACCCGAGTGGACCGCCCCATATGCATGAGGGGCCCAGTGGTGTGAAAGTGACCTCGTGACAGTCGCCGAGGAAACCGCGCTGCCCTCCGCGCAGCAGCCCCCCGTGCTGGACTCCCGCCGCCGCAACGTCGTCTTCGTGACGATCATGCTGGGCATGCTGCTGGCGGCCCTCGACCAGACGATCGTGGGTACGGCCCTGCCGACGATCGTGTCCGATCTGGGCGGCGCCGAGCACATGTCGTGGGTGGTCACGGCGTATCTGCTCGCGGAGACCGTCGCGACCGTGCTGGTCGGCAAGTTCGGCGACCTGTTCGGCCGCAAGGTGGTCTTCCAGGTCTCGGCGATCGTGTTCATCACGGGCTCGTTCCTGTGCGGTCTCTCCACCAACATGACGCTGCTGATCGCCTGGCGGGCCGTGCAGGGCATCGGCGCGGGCGGTCTGATGGTGACGGCGATGGCGCTGATCGCCGACGTCATCCCGCTGCGCGAACGCGGCAAGTACCAGGGCGCGATCGGCGCGGTGTTCGGCGTGGCCACGGTCATCGGACCGCTGCTCGGCGGCCTGTTCACCGACCACCTCACCTGGCGCTGGGCGTTCTACGTCAACGTGCCCATCGCGATCGTCGTCGTCATCGCGGCGGCCCGCACCATCCCCGTGGTCAAGTCGGCGGTGCGGCCCGTCATCGACTACCTGGGCATCGCGCTCGTCGCGGTCGGCGCGAGCTCGCTGATCCTGGCGACGAGTTGGGGCGGCAACGAGTACGCGTGGGGTTCGTCGACCATCATCGGCCTGTTCGTGGGCGGTGTGATCGCGCTCGGCCTGTTCTGCTGGGTGGAGACCCGGGCGGCCCAACCCATGCTGCCCATGCGGCTGTTCAGCAACCCGGTGTTCACGGTCTGCTCGATCCTCAGCTTCATCGTCGGTTTCGCGATGCTCGGCGCGCTGACGTATCTGCCGACCTATCTGCAGTACGTCGACGGCGACTCGGCCACCGTCTCCGGCGTACGGACGCTGCCCATGGTGATCGGGCTGCTGATCGCGTCCGTCTTCAGCGGCAACGTGGTGAGCAAGACCGGCCAGTACCGCATCTTCCCGATCATCGGCTCCGCGGTGATGGGCGTCGGGCTGTATCTGATGTCCCTGATGGGCCCAGGCACCGGCGCGTTCCTGGAGTCGGTGTACATGTTCGTGCTCGGCACCGGCATCGGGCTGTGCATGCAGGTGCTGACGATCGCCGTGCAGAACACCGTCGAGTACACCGACCTCGGCACGGCGACCTCCGGCGTCACCTTCTTCCGTACGCTGGGCAGTTCGTTCGGTACGGCCGTCTTCGGCACGATCTACGCCAACAGCCTTGGGCCCAATCTCAAGGACGGGATCGTCTCGGCCGCGAAGGCCAGCGCGCTGAACCCGGCCGTGATCACCAAGGCGGCGACCAGCCCCGAGGGCCTGCACAAGCTGCCGCACGCCGCCGCCGCGCCGATCATCAACGCGTACGCCGACACCATCCACACGGTGTTCCGGTGGACGGTCCCCGTCGCCGTGATCGGGTTCGTCGTCGCCCTGTTCCTCAAGCAGGTCGAACTGCGGGACAGTGCGCGGAAGGGCTCCACCGACATGGGCGAGGGCTTCGCGCAACCGCGCGGCGGGGACTCGCAACGGCTCCTCGAAACGGCCGTGGGCAAGGTCATCGGCAGTACCGACCTGGACACCGCCCGGCGGATCATCACGGAGTCCGACACCCGGCTGGACATCGCCGGTGCCTGGGCCGTGATGCAGGTCGAACTGTTCGGCAGGATGGTCGGCCACGCGAGCCTCGGCCTGATCGCCGCCCGCCGCCACTTGCCGCCGGAGGTACTCCTCCCCGTCTTCGACCGCATGGTCGAGGAGGGCTATCTGACCCGCGCCGGCAACCTCCTCTCCCACACCGCCGCGGGCGAACGCGAGGCCGAGGTCATCGGCCAGGCGTGGGGCAGCTGGCTGGAGGACCGGGTCCAGCAGGACATCGGCCGCCCCTCGGGCACGGACCTGCGCGCCGCTGTCGACTCCATCGCCAAGCGCCTCCTGGTGGAGGACCTGTCCTCCGGACTGCCGCAGCGCGCGGCGGAGTTGGAGGGGAGCTCGGCGCCGTGAAATCCGGGTGCGGGGCGGGCGGGGCGACGGCCATACTCACGGCATGTCCCCGACGCCCGTGCGCTTCCACGACCCGCGCGCCACGCTCGCCCACTTCGCGTCGTCGGTACTGGTCCGCTGCCCGCGCTGCGAGCGGATCGCCCACTTCGAGCGGCGCCCGTGCACCCCTCCGGACGCCGACGGCAAGAGGTATCCGCACACCCGCCTGGTCTGCCGGTCCTGCGGCCTGTGCCGGATCGACACGGGTCCTTCTACGAGCCCTCGGCCGCCCTTGTGGCTGCGGACCGGCACCAGACACGGGGAGTTGTGGACGTACAACCTCCAACACCTGGACCTGATCAGGCGGTTCGTCGCCGCCGACCTGCGCGAACGCGCGCCCTGGTACGACACGGGTCAGAAAATGACGCTGGTCGCCCGCCTCCCGGCCTGGATGAAGAGCGCCAAGAACCGGGCCGAGATACTGCGCGCGGTGGACCGTCTCCGGGCCACCGTCATCGCCCCGGGCTGAGCCCCAGCCGCCCCAGCCGCTCCAGCACCCCGGCGACATCAGGCACCGCACGCACCCCGTCCGGCACCGGCGGTCGTCGTACGACCACGACCGGGACGCCCGCCTCCCGCGCGGCCGTGAGTTTCGCCGCCGTCGCCGCTCCCCCGCTGTCCTTCGTCACGACCACGTCGATCCGGTGCTCGCGCAGCAGCGCCGCCTCGTCGGCCACGGTGAAGGGCCCGCGCGCCAGCAGCGCCTCGACGTCCGGCGGCATCGGGGGTTCGGGCGGCTCCACCGACCGTACGACGAAGTGCAGTTGGGCGAGGTGGGCGAAGGCGGCGAGTCCGAGCCGGCCGGTGGTGAGCAGGACGCGCCGCCCGAGTCCGGGGAGCACGTCGGCGGCCTCCGCCAGTGAGGCGACCGGGTGCCACTGGTCCCCCGGCGCCGGCTGCCAACCCGGCCTGCGCAGCACGACCACCGGCACCCCGGCCGCCGCACCGGCCCGGGCCGCGTTCGCGGTGATCGTCCCGGCGAAGGGGTGGGTGGCGTCGACGACGGCGTCCACGTGATGCTCCCGCAGCCACGCGGCCAGCCCCTCGGCTCCGCCGAACCCGCCGATCCGTACGTCCCCGGCCAGCGCCCCCGGCCGTGACACCCGCCCGGCGAGGGACGTGGTCACCTTCACCTCGGGAAGTGCCGTCAGCTCGGCGGCCAGCTCACGTGCCTCGGTGGTGCCGCCGAGGATCAGGATGTGCGGGGACATGCGGCGAGCGTACGAGGTCACGGGGCCGAGGGGTCAGCGGAGGAGCAACTGCAGGCCGCCGATGATCGTCGCCGCGATCACCAGTTGCTCGAACAAGCGCTGGTTGATCCGGTTCACAGCCCATTTGCCGATGAACGCACCGGGCACGACGAACGCCGCGAGTGCCGCGTCAAGGAGCAGCGAGTGGCCGTCGATCAGGCCGAGGCCCACGCTGAAGGGCACCTTGGTCACGTTGACGATCAGGAAGAAGAACGCCGACGTGCCGAGAAAGCCCAGCTTCCGGAAGCCCGCCGAGAGCAGATACATCGACATCACCGGGCCGCCCGCGTTGGCGACCATCGTGGTGAAACCGCCGAGCACACCGTACGAGCGCGCCTTCGCCCGCCCGGACCTCGTGGCGACGGAGTCCGGCTCGTCACCGGCCCCTGCCCCGGCCTCCGCCTTGCGCCGGCGCCACAGGGTGACCCCCGCCATGAACAGCAGGATCGCCCCGATCGACGTCCGTACGACCGCGTCGTCGGCCCACACCAGGAACAGTGTCCCGATCACGACTCCCGCCGCGACCGCCGGGAACAGCCGCCACAGGGTCGGCCAGTGGGCGTGCCGCCTGTAGGTGAGGACGGCCAGCACATCGCCGACGATCAGGATCGGGAGCAGGACGCCGGTGGAGGCACGGGCGGGCAGGACGGCCGCGAAGATCGCCAGGCTGACCGTGTTGGCCCCGCTCACGGCGGTCTTCGAGAAGCCGACGAGCAGGGCCGCGGCGGCGAGGGCGGCGAATTCCCAGCCGGATATGTGCCAGAGAGTCATCGTGTTCATGCGAGGACCGATGGTATGTCCTTACATCTGGCAGCGTAAGGAGTGTCTCGTCAGATGGCCCCTGCACCACACCTCGGCGGACCGGGGCGCCGGATGAGCGATGCTAGTTTCCGGGGGTGGACGACACCCGCGAGCATGTCCTCTCCGGCACCCGAGGCACGGTCACCGCACACGAGTGGCCGCACGAACGCCCCCGCCACCTCGCCCTCGTCGCGCACGGATACGGCGAACACCTCGGCCGGTACGCCGAGTTGGCCGCCGCACTGCGGGCGCACGGCGCGGCCGTGTTCGGCCCCGACCACCAGGGCCACGGCGCATCGGCCGGCGAGCGGGTGCTGATCAAGGACTTCGAGGACGTGGTCACGGACCTGCACACCGTCGCCGACCTGGCCCGCGCCACACACCCGGGCGTCCCCCTCGTCCTGATCGGCCACTCCATGGGCGGCCTGATCGCATCCCGCTTCGCACAGCGCTACGGCGACGAGTTGGCCGCGCTCGTGCTGTCCGGACCGGTGATCGGCGCCTGGGAACTGCCCGGCCGGCTGCTCGCCCTCGACGAGATCCCCGACATCCCGGTCAGCCCGGCCGCGCTGTCCCGCGACCCCGGCGTCGGCGCGGCGTACGCGGCGGATCCGCTGGTCTGGCACGGTCCGATGAAGCGGCCGACGCTGGAGGCCTTCTCCCAGACCCTCAAGACCGTGGGCGAGTTGGGCGACATCGGCGGCCTCCCCCTGCTGTGGCTGCACGGCGCCGACGACCGGCTCGTCCCGCTCGCCGGCAGCCGGGTCGGCGTGGAGCGGCTGAACGGCGGCGAGTTGACCGAGCGCGTCTACGCGGGCGCCCGGCACGAGGTCTTCCACGAGACGAACCGCGCCGAGGTCTTCGCGGACCTGATCCGTTTCCTGGACGGGGTGTTGAACGGCGCCACCCGGTCGGCATGACCGTGCCAAACTTCTCGCACAGCCCGCGGGAGTCGTCGTGGACAGCACGCGGGCGGAGTCGTGGTGACCAGTCGAGCAGAGGAGCCTCGCGTGACCGGGACAGAGCCGGCCGTCCGGCGGATCGACACGTCGAAGCCGCATCCGGCGCGGGTGTACGACTGGTTCCTCGGCGGCAAGGACAACTATCCGGTCGACGAGCAACTCGGCAGGCAGATCACGTCACTTGACCCGGGTGCCCCGCGGACCGCGCGCGCCAACCGCTGGTTCATGCAGCGGGCGACGCGGATGCTCGTCCGGGAGTCGGGCATCCGCCAGTTCCTGGACGTCGGCACCGGCATACCGACCGCGCCCAACCTCCACCAGATCGCCCAGTCCACCGCGCCGGACGCGCGCGTCGTGTACGTCGACAACGACCCGATCGTCCTTGCCCACGCGGCGGCGCTGCTGCGCGGCACGCCCGAGGGTGCGACGGAGTACCTCCAGGCCGACGCCCGCGAACCGCTCACCATCCTCCAACAGGCGTCCCGCGTCCTGGACTTCGACCGCCCGATCGCCCTGTCCCTGATCGCCCTGCTGCACTTCATCCCGGACGAGGACGGCGCCCACGAACTGGTGGACACCCTCATCGACGCGCTGGCGCCGGGGAGTTGCCTCGTGCTGTCCGCGATGACGGCCGACCTCGAACGGGAGAAGGTCGAGCGGGGCATCGCCGCCTACGCGGCGGGCGGGGTGACCCTGGTGGCCCGCTCGCACGCCGAAGTGAGCAGCGTCTTCAAGGGACTTGAGCCGATGGACCCCGGCATCGTGTCCGTGTCCGAGTGGCACCCCGAACTCGCGGAGGGGGAGACCCCGCTCGGCGAGGGGCCGGTCTCGTTGTACGGCGGGGTCGGCTTCAAGGTCTGAGGTTTCCCCGGGGGCGGCCGGGTTCCCGAGCCGTCAGGCGGACGGCTCGATGTCCACGGCCGCCTCGGCGTGGGTGACGAAGTCGTCGACCAGTCGGTGGAAGAGCCCGGCGAGATGCCGTAGGTCCTCGGCGGACCAGTGGATCAGCGCCATCTCGATGCCGCGGCGGCTCGCGTCCCGAATGCGGTTGACCGCGGCCAGGCCGCTGTCGGTGAGCTGGACGCGCTGGGCGCGGCCGTCGTCGGGGTCCGGGATGCGGACCACATGGCCGAGCTGCTCCAACTGCCGTAGCTGGCGCGTGACATGGGATGCCTCCACGGACATCCGGACCGCCAGCACACCGGGACGCAGCGGCTCGCTCTCGGCGATGTAGCGGAGGATCGCCACGGCGGCCCGGTCCAGCGGCAGCCCGGCCAGCGTCATCAGACGCTCGTGCTGCCGGGCCCGTCCGGCCAGGTAGGCGATACGGGTGAGAACCCGCTCGATCTCGGCTACGTCCTCCGGAACGGGCGCTGTTACGGGTGGCAGTGTGGACATGTGTCCACCGTAACAGCTACTTGCCTGAGTTAAGCAAGGTCGGAAACGGTTGCTTGACTTAAGTAACGCATTTATGGTTGCCTAACTCAAGCAAGTCAAGAGCTGGGGCCGCCTAAGCGGAGGTGTCCCCGTCGCGCCGTACGCCGTGGGGACGGAGTACGGCGCAGTCACCGGCCCGGCGGTCGGAATACTCCCCCCGTCCGCCGCCGGGCCGGTGACACCCCTCACGCACATGGAAAGCGAGTCCCCTCATGGCCACGATGAAGTCCGTGCAGACCGGCGCCGTAGACAAGATCGACGTGGTGGACGTCGAGCGTCCGGTGCCCGGGCCCAAAGACGCCCTCATGAAGATCCGCGCCTGCGGGATCTGCGGCACCGACACCTTCTTCCTGCACATCGGCGGCGGCCCCTTCGGGCCCGGCGGCGCCATGGTCCCGGTCCCCCTCGGCCATGAGCCGGCCGGCGAGATCGTCGAGGTCGGCGCGGAGGTCGAGGGCCTGAAGGCCGGGGACCGGGTGGTCGTCAACCCGCAGGGCGCCCCGACCGGGATCATCGGCTGCGGCGGCAAGCACGGCGCCATGAGCGACTACCTGATCCTTGAGGACTGCGAGATCGGCAAGAGCGTCACCGTCTTCCCCGACACCGTGCCGTTCGACGTCGCAGCGCTCAACGAGCCGATGGCCGTGGCCCGGCACGCCGTGAACCGGTCCGAGGCCAAGCCCGGCGACAAGGTCGTCATCTTCGGTGCCGGGCCCATCGGTCTGGGCGCGGCGATCTGGCTGAAGCTGCGCGGGGTCGAGCACGTCGTCGTCGCGGACGTCATCGCCTCGCGCCTGGAGACGGCGCTCGCCGTCGGCGCGGACGCCGTGATCAACTCCGCCGAGGAGGACGTCACCGCCCGGCTGACCGAGCTGCACGGCCAGGCCGCGAACGCGCTCGGCCAGCCCCGCCCCGGTACGGACATCTACATCGACGCCGCCGGTGTCGCCGCGGTCGTCAACACCACGGTCGACTCCGCGAAGTGGGGCGCGAAGCTGGTCATGGTCGCCGTACAGAAGAAGGGCGCCGACATCGACCTCGGCGGGATGCTGCGCAGCGAGCTGACGCTGATCGCCTCGCAGGGCTACCCCACCGAGATCTTCGAGGTCACGCAGGAGATCGTCGAGCACCACGAGCGGTTCGCCAAGCTGATCAGCCACCGGGTGCCCTTCGCCGAGGTCGAGCAGGCCTTCGAGCTCGCGCTGACGCCGGGCGCCGCGGAGAAGATCGTCGTCACCTTCGACGAGTAGTCGCGGACGCGCGGGTTCCCGCCGTCGGCCGCGGTCGGCTGCGGGACCCCGCGGACGGCCTGCCCTCTCGGACGGGAACCCCCACGTCATGATCCCCACCCCATGATCCACGACCTACGGCGGCTGCTGCGCTGCCATCCCCGCACCGTCGACCTGGTCGTCGCCGCCACGCTCCTCGCCTGTTCCTTCCCGGGCAGCGTGATGACGCTCCCGGGCCGCACCCTCGAAGTCCCTTGGTGGCCAGGCGTGTTGGTCACGGGCGTCTCCTCCCTCGCCCTGCTGTGGCGGCGCACCCTGCCGCGCACCACGGTGGTCGTCACCCTCGGCGGTGCCATGGCGGTGGCCGCGCTCGGCTACATCCTCACCGTCCTGGTGATCGGACCGCTGATGGTCGCGCTCTACACCCTGGCCCGCGGCGCCGACCGGACCACCGCGAACCTCTTCACCGTCTCCGGCATCGCCCTGCTGCTGGCCACGGCCCTGGTCGTGGGACCCGACACCGAACCGCTGATCCTGAAGCTGGTCGGGCCGGTCTTCTGGCTGCTGCTGCCGACCTCCCTCGGCACCACGACCCGGCTGCGCGCGGCCTACCTGGAGGCGGTGCAGGCCCGCGCCGAGCACGCGGAACGGACCCGGGAGAACGAGGCACGGCACCGCGTCACCGAGGAACGCATGCGCATCGCCCGCGACCTCCACGACGTCGTCGCCCATCACCTCGTCCTGGCCAATCTCCAGGCCGGCACAGTCGTACGGCTGATGCGCAGCCGCCCCGAGGAGGCCGAGCGGATCGCCGGTGAACTCGCGGGCACCACCCTGTCGGCCGTACGCGAACTCAAGGCCACCGTCGGCCTGTTGCGCCACGCCGACGACTCCGAGACCCCGTCGGGTCCCGCGCCCGGACTGGCCCAACTCGCCGAGCTGGCCGCCTCGTTCGAGCACGCCGGGCTGTCCGTCACCGTCAACACCGAAGGCAGGCCACGGCCGTTGTCCGCCGGTGCGGATCTCACGGCGTACCGCATCGTGCAGGAAGCGCTCACCAATGTGACCAAGCACGCGGGCACCGGCTCGGCGGAGGTGCGGCTCAGCTACGCGCACGACCGGCTGGGCATCACCGTCACCGACCACGGCGGTACGGCGACGCCCCACTCCCCCGCGAGGCCCTCCTCCCCCGTTCCGACCGGCGGCTACGGCGTGATCGGCATGCGCGAGCGCGCCCTGTCCGCGGGTGGCCGGCTCCGGGCCGGGCACCGGCCCGAGGGCGGCTTCGAGGTCGTCACCGAACTGCCGCTGCTGCCCCACACCCAGAATTCACTTGCGTAAGTCAATCAACCTCTTTATGGTTGAGTGAGTCAAGCAAGTCGGCTCGTCCAGACCGTCACGCCCGTTCCAGATGGAGGCACTGCCATGTCCGACGCCCTTGCCCGACCCGCCGAAGCGGGTTCCTCCGCTCCGCCTAGGTCGAACGCCGTCGTCGCGGTGCTGGCCCTCGCCGGAATCGTCGTCTCGCTGATGCAGACTCTGGTCATCCCGATCATCCCTGAGCTGCCGAAGTACCTGAACGCCTCCGCGTCGAACACGGCGTGGGCGGTCACCGCCACGCTGCTGGCCGCCGCCGTGGCCACCCCGGTCGTGGGCCGCCTCGGCGACATGTTCGGCAAGCGCCGCATGCTGCTGACCAGCATCATCCTGCTGGTGACGGGCTCGGTCGTCTGCGCCCTGGCCGACTCGCTGGTCCCGATGGTCATCGGCCGCGCGCTCCAGGGTCTGGCCGCCGCGGTCGTCCCGCTCGGCATCAGCATCATGCGTGACGTGCTGCCCAGCGACCGGCTGGCCGGCTCCACCGCGCTGATGAGCGCCTCGCTCGGCGTCGGCGGCGCACTGGGCCTGCCCTCGGCCGCCTTCATCGCCGACCACTACAACTGGCACCTCCTCTTCTGGGTCTCCGCCGTCCTCGGCGCCGTGTCCTTCCTGCTGGTCCTGCTGGTCGTGCCCGAGTCCAAGGTCCGCACCGGCGGCCGCTTCGACCTGGTCGGCGCCCTCGGGCTCTCCGCCGGACTGATCTCCCTGCTGCTCGCGATCTCCAAGGGCTCCGACTGGGGCTGGACCAGCGCGACCACCCTGATCCTCGGCATCGCCGCCGTGTCGATCCTGCTCTCCTGGGGCTGGTACGAGCTGCGCAGCACGCAGCCGCTGGTCGACCTGCGGACGACCGCGAAGCCGCAGGTGCTCTTCACCAACCTGGCCTCGATCGCTCTCGGCTTCTCGATGTTCGCGATGTCGCTGGTCCTCCCCCAGCTGCTGCAGCTGCCCACGCAGACCGGCTACGGCCTGGGCAAGTCGATGCTGGCGGTCGGCCTGGTGCTCGCCCCGCAGGGCCTGGTCATGATGGCCATGTCCGCCGTGTCCGCCCGCGTCACCAAGGCCAAGGGCCCGAAGGTCACCCTGATGATCGGCGCGCTGATCGTGGCCTCCGGCTACGCCCTCAACATCCTGCTGATGTCCGAGGTCTGGCACCTCGTCCTGGTGTCCTGCATCATCGGTGCCGGTGTCGGCTTCACCTACGGCGCCCTGCCCGCCCTGATCATGGGTGCGGTCGACCCGTCCCAGACCGGCGCGGCGAACAGCCTCAACACCCTGATGCGGTCCCTGGGCACCTCCTTCGCCAGCGCCATCGCCGGTGTGATCCTGGCGCAGATGACCACGGACTTCGGCGACTCCGCCCTTCCGTCGGAGAACGGCTTCAAGGTGGTCATGGCGATCGGCGCCGGAGCCGCGCTGCTCGCCTTCTTCCTCGCGAGCCTGATCCCCAAGGCCCGTAAGGCGGTCGGGGCACCGGCCGACGGGGAGCCGACCCCGGCGCCCGAGGTCGCCGAGGCCAAGGCGTAAGGCATTCTGGCCATCGAGCACACGGCGGTCGCCGTCCCGCGTCATACGGGACGGCGACCGCCCTCCGCGTACCCGCACCCAGCGAGGAGCCCACGATGACGACGCCCAACTCCCGTGACACAGCGGCCGGTTCGGCCGTGGTGCGATACAGCTCCGGTGCGGTGCGCGGGCGGCTGGAGGACGGGCTGGCGGTCTTCCGCGGCATCCCGTTCGCCGAACCGCCCGTCGGGGAGGCCCGGTTCCAGGCACCCCGGCCGGTGCGCGGCTGGGACGGCGAGCGCGAGGCCACCGAGTTCGGTCCGCCGCCCCCGCAGGAGTCCGGATTCCAGGGCCGCCGGGGCGTGTCGGAGGCGGCGACGGGCGACGACTGGCTGACCGTCAACGTGTGGACACCCGCCCCCGATCCGGCGGCCCGCCGGCCGGTCATGGTGTGGATCTACGGCGGCGCCTACAAGCTGGGACACGCGGGCAGCCCCGGCTACGACGCCCAACACATCGCCCGGGACGGCGACTTGGTGGTCGTGACCTTCAACTACCGTGTCGGCATCGAGGGGTTCGCCCGGATCGACGGCGCCCCCGCCAACCGCGGGCTGCTCGACCAGGTCGCCGCGCTGGAATGGGTACGGGACAACATCACGGCGTTCGGCGGCGACCCCGAACAGGTCACCGTCTTCGGCGAGTCGGCCGGTGCCGGGTCGGTGGCCTCGCTGCTGGTCATGCCGAGCGCCGCCGGACTGTTCCGCCGGGCCGTCGCGCAGAGTGTGCCGAGCCCCTACTTCTCCGACGAGTTGGCCAAGGACATCGCGTCCGCCATCGCCGCCGAGGCGGGGCTGCGCCCGACGGCCGCCGACCTCGCGACCGTGAACCCGCGCCAACTGCCCGCGGCGGGCGAGACGTTGACCACCAAGATGCACCAGTACGAGGACCGGTGGGGTGCCGTCGCCCACACACTCAGCCCCTTCGCACCCGTGGTCGACGGCGAGGTACTGCCCACCACGCCCTGGCAGGGTGTAGCGGCGGGCGCGGCCCGTGACGTGGAACTGATCCTCGGTCACAACCGGGAAGAGTTCCGCCTGTTCACCGTGCTCGACGGGCAGTTCGGGAAGATCACCGAGGAGGACGCGGCCTCCGCACTGCGCCGGTTCGGCCCGGGCCCCAACGCCGAACAGGCCTATCGCACCGCCTTCCCCGACGCCTCCCCGGGCGAACTGTACGAACTCGTCAACTCCGACCGGGTGTTCCGCATGCCCTGCGTCCACCTGGCGGATGCGCAGGTCGCGGCGGGCGGACGCGTGCACGTCTACGAACTCACCTGGCCCGCCCCCGGGTTGGGCGGCGTCCTGGGCTCCTGCCACGGCCTCGACATCCCGCTGCTGTTCGGCACGTTCACCGCCGACCTGGGCAATCTGCTGTTCGCCGATGTGGCGCCCTCGCCCGAGGCGCTGGCCCTGTCGTCCCGTTTCCGGGCGTCCTGGACGGCGTTCGCGCGGACGGGAGACCCGGGGTGGCCCGCGTACGACACCGAGGGGCGGTCGGTGCAGGTGCTCGACGCGGAGCCGGTGGTCACGGCCTATCCGGAGGAGGCTTCGCGGCGGCTGTGGGAAGGGCACGTCTTCGCCGCGCTGCCGTTGATCGGGTAGGCGGCTAGGCGTCAGGGGGTCGATGCGCCGGAAGGTCCACTGCTCGGCACCAACAGGGGACGGCCGAGTCCGGCGCGCCCAGCCGCCCGCCGTGGCGGCGCCACCATGCACCCCCCGGCCGACACGCCCTCCTCACCCTCCCAAGTCCTCGCCCTTCCCGGCCACCATCCGCTCCAGCCGGTCGAAGCGCTCATGCAGAGCCCGCACGGTCTCCTCGCCCAACTCCTCAGCCCTGTGGGCGAGATGATGCCGGCGCCGCTGTTCCCGCCCGACGAACCAGGTAGCCAGGGCCGCCGTGACAAGGCCGTAGGTGGTGATGCCGGTGACCATGACGACCGAGCCGACGACGCGGCCCCACAGGGTCACCGGGTAGAAGTCGCCGTATCCGACCGTGGTCGCCGTCTCGATCGACCACCACAGGGCCTTCGGGTACGTCGTCAGATTGGCGCCGCGCGCTCCCTGTTCGGCGGCGACCACCGCCCAGGATCCGACGAGCATCACCGCGCCGAGGACCACCGTCGCCCCGCCCGCCGCCTTCAGGTGGAGCGAGCGGCCCTCCCTGCCGAGCAGCAACTGGACTGCCCTGGTGAGGAATCCGGGCAGCATGGTCACTCCTTCGCGTCAGGTTCGGGCAGGTGGCCGGAGCTCGTCCCGGCCTGGGGCCAGTGTCGGGGCGGGCGGGGGTGCGGGCATGCCGGGCGGGGCGTTCGAGTTGCCGTACGACCTGCGGCGTTGTGCGCTGGGGGCACTGCTGCTCGCCCCACCCCACGGAGGAATCTGCCATGACCGCGGAACCCCGAGCCGTGCCGGAGACCTTCGCCTTCACCTGTGGTGGCTGCGGCCACTGCTGGGAGGCCACCTTCCAGGTGATGTTCTTCACCAACCCGACCGACGCCTCCGGCCTCACCACGCAGGAGTACGTCGACGAGGAGGGGAAGGCCCTCAGGTCACCCCTCGCCGACGCGATCTGCCCCAAGTGCGGCGGGCGCACGGTGCACGTACTGGAGGCCGGACTCGCGGCACGGGCCCGCCAGGCGGAACACGAACCCCGCCCACCGCACGAGCACCACGAGCACCGTCTGCATCTGCCGCACCGGCACTCCGGCCCGCCGGAGGACGAGGCACGCTGAGGCGCCGGACACCCGAGGAGACGCGGCGCCCTGGCGTACCCCTCACCCCGGAGGACTCGACTCGCGGGTGCGCCACCATGACCTGCCTCCCCGCCTGCGAAACCGCGCCCCCTACCCCCGGTGACTCACCCGAACAGCCCCCTGCACTGGAGGCCCCGCCGCCCCGATGGTGCCCTGGGAGCACACCTGCCACTCCCCCGGAGGCCCCGCCATGCACCGTCGCCCGCCCTCCCGAACCGCCCGTGTCCTCACCTCGGTCCTCGCGGCGAGTGCCCTGCTGACCTGCGCGGCCTGCTCCGGCGGAGGCGGCAGCAACGGGGGCGGCGCGGGCCACGACAGCGCCTCGGACGTCGCCGCCTCTCCCCTCGCCGCCGAATCCCCGCTCGCCTCACCCCGTACCGGGAAGTCCGCCTCGCCCCGCGCCACGAAATCCGCCGCCCCCGTCCTCACCCCGGCCGGAGCCAGAGCCGCGCTCATCACCGAGGCCGATCTCGAAGACAGCTGGACGCAGGTCAAGGGCGCCGCCGGCTGGGGCGACAAGCTCGTCATCGGCAAGGTCGACGTGGCCGACTTCCTCACCGCGAAGACGAACGCCGCCGACTGCCAGAAGCTGCTCGACGCGCTCTACGACGACACCCTCCTCGGCAAGCCGTCCGGCGCGTCCGCGCTGACCGGGTTCGAGGAGAGCGACTCGCGGCTGCTCTACCAGGTCGCCGCCTACGACCGTGCCAAGCTCGGCGCCTCCCTGAACTGGCTGAAGACGCTGCCGGTGAAGTGCGACCAGTTCACCGCGACCGACTCCAAGGGCCGCCACCGGACGGTCCAGGTCATCGAGGACCCGGTGCCCTCCGTGGGCGACGCCCGCCAGGGTCTCCAGGTCACCGTCACCGGCACGAGCGGCAGCCAACCCACCACACTCACCCTGCAGTTGGCCGTCGTCAGGGTCGGCACCGACGCGATCACGGTCACGTCGGGTGGCCTCGACGGCACGGAGACCGACACGACCAAGGCCGCCGTGCAGGACGGCACCTCGCGTCTGAAGGACGTCCTCGCCGGACGGACACCGCCTGCCCAACCCGGCAACCTGGACTGACAGTTCGCCAGGTCCGCCGCTCCCGACGAGCACGCGCCAGAACATTCGCCCCGATCGCCGCGAACCCTTGGGCCGAGTGATCACCTGACGGCACAATGGAGTTGACGGTCGGACGGACGAGCAAGGAGCCACAGCGTGAGTGACAGCGACACCCCGGCAGAGGGACCTACCCGGCTCAACACCGGTGTGGCGCACAACGCCCGCGTGTGGAACTACTGGATCGGCGGCAAGGACAACTACGAGATCGACCAGCGGGTCGGCGAGCACGTCGCCGGACTGTTCCCGGTGATCCGTGAAGTGGCGCGCGCCGACCGGGACTTCCTCGGCCGCGCGGTGCGCTTCCTCGCCACCGAGCGCGGGGTACGGCAGTTCCTCGACATCGGCACCGGGCTGCCCACGGTCGACAACACCCACGAGATCGCCCAGCGCGTCGCACCCGACGCCCGCATCGTCTACGTCGACAACGACCCGCTGGTGCTGATCCACGCCCGCACCCTGCTCACCAGCACGCCCGAGGGCGTCACCGACTACATCGACGCGGACGTGCACGACCCGGCGGCGATCGTCCAACGGGCCGCCGACACACTGGACTTCGACCGTCCCATCGCGGTGATGATGCTGGGCATCCTCAACTTCATCCTCGACACCGAGGACGCCCGGGACGTCGTACGCAAGGTCATGGCCGCGGTCCCCTCGGGCAGTTTCCTGGTCCTCACGCACCCAACCTTCGACGCGGACCTCGGCGGCGAGGGCAACGTCCCGGCCATGGAGTTCTGGAACGAGAACGCCACTCCCCCGATCACCGCCCGCAGCCGCGAGGACGTCGCCGCGTTCTTCGAGGGGCTGGACCTCCTCGACCCGGGCCTGGTGCCCTGCTCGCGGTGGCGCCCGGACTCCGGATCCCCGGCCGTGGTGCCGCAGTTCGGAGCGGTGGCCGTGAAACCCTGACGGCGACGCCGACCGTGCAGGACGCGACCGTGGAGGACGTATGACCACCCTTGCCGACCCCCTGCCCGGCGGCCGTCCCGGCGAGGTCGAGCGCGCCACCGCGCTGGCCGCGGAGCTGACCGGGCGGGGTGTGCACGGGATCGTCCTGGCCTACGTCGACACCGCGGGCGTGGGCCGGGTGAAGACGGTCCCGACCGCGAAGCTCGCCTCGGCGGCGGCCTGGGGCGTCGGCATGTCCCCGGTGTTCGACACGTTCCTCGCGAACGACTCCATCGTCACCACCGACGTCCTCGGTTCCCCGGACGGCGATCTGCGCCTCTACCCCGACCTCGACCACCTGGCCATCCTGTCCGGCCAGCCCGGCTGGGCCTGGGCCCCGGTCGACCGCGTCACCCAGGAGGGCGAGCGCCACCCCGGCTGCAGCCGAACCTTCCTGCGCCGTACGGTCGTTGACGCGCAGCGGCAGCACGGGCTCACCTTTCGCGCGGGCATCGAGATCGAGTGGGCACTCGGCCTGGCCACCGCACCGGACGGCGCGTTCGTCCCCGCCACGACCGGTCCGGCGTACGGCGCGACCCGGCAGGTCGAACTGAGCGACTACGGCGCCGAGTTGCTGTCGGCCCTGGCGACCCAGGGCGTGGACGTGGACCAGTTCCATCCCGAGTACGCGGCCGGTCAGTTCGAGCTGTCGATCGTCGCCCTCGACCCGGTCGCGGCGGCGGACCGCAGTGTCCTGGTACGACAGACGATCCGCGCCGTATCCCAACGGCACGGTCTGCGCGCCTCGTTCACGCCGTCCGTCTTCGCGCAGGGTGTCGGCAACGGCGGCCACATCCACCTCTCCGCCTGGCGCGACGGCGCCAACCTGCACACCGGGGGCGACCGTCGCTACGGCATGACGGCCGACGCCGAGTCCTTCGCGGCCGGCGTCCTCACCCACCTCCCGGCCCTCACCGCCGTCACGGCACCGAGCCCGGCGAGCTACTTCCGCCTCCAACCCTCCCAGTGGGCGGGGGTGTTCACCTCCTGGGGCCGCGAGACCCGCGAGGCGGCGGTACGCGTCGTCACCGGCACGGCCGGCCAGCGCGCCCAGGCGGCGAACCTGGAGGTCAAGCCGGTCGACCTGGCCGCCAACCCGTATCTCGCCCTCGGCTGCCTGATCTCCGCCGGCCTCGACGGCCTGACCACCGCGGCCGCCCTGCCCGAGGAGACCACCGGAGACCCCGCGCACCTGGGCGCTCCGGAGGCGGAGACCCGGGGCGTGCGGCGACTGCCGACCTCCCTCGCCGAGTCCGTCGCGGAGTTCCGCGAGGACGCACACCTGCGGGCCACACTTGGACCGGTCCTCGCCGACGCCGTGATCGCCGTACGGCAGGGTGAGATCGCGGCCGTGGCGGAGCTGGACGACGAGCAGATCGCGGCGGCCTACCGCTGGAAGTACTGACGATGGCCACTGGACCGGTCCACGAGGCGCTCGCCGCGCTGGAGCTGGTGGACCACCACTGCCACGGAGTCGTCACCGAGGAGCTGGACCGGGCGGCCTTCGAGTCGCTGCTCACCGAGGGCGACGTCTGGCCCGGCAGCGGGATCTCGCCGTTCGACAGCCCGGTCGGCATCGCCGTACGCCGTTACTGCGCGCCCATGTTGGACCTGGAGCGGCACGCGCCCGCCGACGAATACCTCGCCCGGCGCGCCGAGTTGGGGCCGCACGAGGTCAACCGGCGTTTCCTGGCCGCCGCGGCCACCGGCGTCTTCTGCGTCGACACGGGATTCGCTCCGCACCACATCACCTCGCCGACCGAACTCGCGGAGGCCGCGGGCACGGTCGCGCACGAGGTCGTACGACTCGAGACGGTCGCGGAGTCCGTGGCCGCGCGCGGGGTCGAGCCGGACGGGTACGCGGACGCGTTCCGGACGGCCGCGCTGGACGCGGTGCGGCGGCCGGGGGTGGTGGCGGTGAAGTCGGTGGCCGCGTACCGGACGGGTTTCGATCTCGACCCCGCCCGTCCCTCGGCGGCGGAGGTGACCCGGGCGGCCCGCGCCTGGCTGGCCCGGGGCGGGCGGCTCGAAGACCCGGTCCTGGTACGGGAGTTGCTGTGGACCGCGGTCGACCTGGGCCTGCCCCTCCAGCTGCACACGGGCTTCGGCGACAACGACATCCGGCTGCACCGCACCGACCCCGCGCTGCTCACGGACTGGCTGCACCTGACCGCCGGGACGATCCCGGTGCTGCTTCTGCACTGCTGGCCGTATCAGCGTCAGGCCGGATACCTGGCGGCCGTCTTCGAACAGGTGTACCTGGACGTGGGGCTCACCCTGCACCATGTTGGACCGGTCCGGGCGCGGGCGGTGCTGGCGGAGGCGATGGAGATCACACCGTTCCGCAAACTGCTGTACAGCTCCGACGCCTATGGTCTTTCGGAGTTCTATGGGCTCGGAGCACTGGCGTTCCGCCGGGGACTGGGGGATCTGCTCCAGGACCGGGTGGACGCCGACGAACTGGGCCTGCCCGACGCGCTGCGGCTGGCACGCTGGGCGGGGGCCGACAATGCCCGCCGGGTCTACCGGCTATCCGACGGACACTGAAAGTATGATCAAGCAATGTCTGACATGACCGATACCACGCCCGGTTGGCTGTCCGCCGACGACCTCGAACAGGCACGCGCCCGCATGCCGATCCTCTACGTCGAAGCGGTGCCCGTCCGCGTCGACGACAACGGGGAGGTGACCAGCATCGGACTGCTGCTGCGCATCGGCCCCGACGGCACCGTCAACCGCACCCTGGTCTCCGGCCGCGTGCTGCACCACGAGCGGGTCCGCGACGCCCTTCTGCGCCACCTGGAGAAGGACCTCGGCCCGGTCGCGCTGCCCCGGATCCCGACCTCGCTGCAGCCGTTCACCGTCGCCGAGTACTTCCCGACGCACGGCGTCACGCCGTACCACGACCCCCGCCAGCACGCGGTGTCCCTCGCCTACGTCGTGCCGGTGACCGGCGACTGCCGGCCCCGCCAAGACGCCCTGGACCTCGTCTGGTTCAGCCCCGAGGAGGCCTCCTCGGAGGCGCTGCGCAGCGAAATGCCGGGCGGGCACGGGGTGTTGCTCAAGCAGGCGCTGGCGCACGTGGGTTGTGTGTCCTGACGGGGACGCTCAGCCCGTGACACCTCCTTCCGTGAGGCCCGCGAGGACGCGGCGCTGCAGGACGAGGTAGACGAGGACGAGCGGCAGGCTGGTCAGCACCACATGGGCGAACACCAGGTTCCAGCTGACACCGTGCGTGGACGAGGAGGCGAAGGAGTACAACGTCAGCGGCAGCGTGGCCGCTTGGGAGCCGCGCAGCAGGAACAGGGCGAAGTAGAAGTCGTTCCAGACCGAGATGATCAGCATGACCGCGCCGGTGAAGAGCACCGGGGTGAGCACGGGCAGCACGATCCGCCAGTAGATCTGCCACTTGTTCGCCCCGTCCAACTGGGCGGCCTCCTCGAAGTCGTGCGGAAGGGCGCGCACGAAGCCGGTGGCCAGGAAGATCACCACCCCGAGCCGGGTGCCGGCGATCACCAGCATGTAGCCGAGACGCGATCCGTCGAGGCCGAGCCGGGTGAGGACGTAGACGGTCGGGATGATCGCCGGGGGCAGCACGATCGACAGCGCGGACGTGTAGTACGCGAACCGCAGCGTCCGCGAGTCGGAACGGCCGTACGCCCAGGCCGCCATGGAGCCGAGCAGCAGCACGGCGAGGATCGTCGGGACGGCCAGCAGCGCGCTGTTGCGCAGGCCGGTGAGGTACGAGCCCTTGTCGATCACCGTGTGGTAATTCGCCCCGGTGTTCCAGTGCTTGGGCCAGCTCATCGACAGGACGCTCGCATCGCCCTCCGTCTTGAGGGAGTTGACGATCAGCAGCCAGAACGGGACGAGGATCCAGGGGATCGCGAAGAGGCTGAGCCCTACGTACCGGACAACTCCCCTGGCCTTCAAGGCGATCGCGCTCACATCGGCACCTCCCGCCGGCGCAGCCAGCTCATCAGCGGGACCGCCGTGACGATCACCATCAGCGTGACGACGAAGCTCAGCGCGCTCGCCGTACCGAAGAAGCTCTGCCCGTACTGGGTGTAGACGGCGACGTTGAGCAGGGTCGTGGCGTCGCCCGGGCCGCCCGCGGTCGTGGAGAACACCACGTCGAGCGCGCTGAACGCGCCGACGAGCGAGACGACCACGTTGAAGGTCACCGCCGGTGCCAGCAGCGGGAGTTTGACCGACCAGAAGCGTCGGACCGCGCCCGCGCCGTCGAGGGTCGCCGCCTGGAGGAGCTGCTCCGGGATGCGGTTCAGGCCCGCGATGTAGACGAGGGTGATCAGGCCACTGAGCTTCCACGCGTCGATGGAGGCGACAGCGAGGAGCGCCGTGGTGTCGTGGCCGAGCCAGGCGTAGTGGAACTCGCCGGGCAGGACGGCCGACAGGAACGCGTTGAGCGGACCGTGCGCGTTGAGTACCGCCGCCCAGATGTAGCCCG
Source organism: Streptomyces sp. NRRL F-525 (assembly GCF_000716605.1). GTDB lineage: Bacteria > Actinomycetota > Actinomycetes > Streptomycetales > Streptomycetaceae > Streptomyces. Next base: position 44,886 of record NZ_JNXE01000019.1, read on the forward strand.
CGGCCAGTGGCGAGATCAGCACCGGGATGAAAAAGAGCGAGCGGAAAAGGGAGTTGACCCGGTTGGTGCGCTGCAGCGCGGTGGCCAGGGCGAGGCCGATCGTGTTCTGTACGGCCATGGCGGTGATCGCGTAGACCGCGGTGACCGTGATCGCGTGCTTGAGGATGCCGAGTTGGTTCAGAAGCCTGAAGTTGGTGAGCCCGGTCCAGGTGATCGTGTCGCTGTAGCCGGTCCACTGCACGAACGCGAAGAAGGCGTTGGCGAGGAACGGCAGCACGAAGAAGACGAGGACGAGGGCGATGGACGGCAGCGCGAAGGCGTACGGGTGCAGCTTGCGGGGCGTTCGGTTGGCCACCAACTGCCTGTTGCCAGTGGCGGGTTGGTCGACGGGGGTGGCGCTCGTGGGCACGTGCCGCAGTGAGGACGTCATACGACGGTCACCGGTCCCGCGTCACTGCTTGGCCGCGGCGGCGGCCTGGGTGTAGTAGGTCTGCATCTTGTCGGCCACCTGCTGCGGTGTCTCCTGCCCGGCGAGGAGCTTCTGGGCCTCGGCGCCGAAGCTGCTGAAGCCCGGCAGGGGCGAGTTGACGGAGAGCGTGGCGCCCTTGTCGTAGGCCGCCTTGACGTCCTGGAGGAGGCCCTGGAGTTGGGGTGTCGCCGTGCCGGAGAGCGTCGGGATGATCTTCGCCTCCTTGATGTAGTCGGCGTAACCGGCGCCGGTGATGTAGTCGATGAAGTCGACGGCGGCGCGTTCCGTCTTGGAGTCGCCGGTGCTCGGGACGTAGTACGTACCGAGCGGGCTGGGCGCGTAGTTGGTGACCGCCTTGGTGGCGGAGACGCCGACGAAGCCGACGGCCGCGTCGACCTTGGCGGTGTCGTTGTCCGCGTCGGAGTTCAACAGGCCGATGGAGTCGGAGTTGTTGGCGACCATCGCGGCCTTGCCGTTCAGGACCGCCTTGAAGGAGTCCTCCCATTTGGCCGTGTTGGCGTCGGAGTTGAAGCAGCCCGCCTTGCGGAGGGAGTCGTAGGCCTTCAGTCCGGCGACGAACGGACCGTTCGGGTCGTTGAGTTGGGCCTTCCCTTCGAGGATCGACTTGTCGTAGGCCTGGTCGGTGTTGGACTCGGCGAGGTAGTCGAAGGCGCTGAGGATCTGCGGGGGCCACTGGGAGCCGCCGGCTTCATAGATCGGCGTGACGCCCGGGGTCTTCGCCTTGAGGACCTTGCAGTCGGCGGCCAACTCGGCGTAGGTCTGCGGGGGTTGGAGGCCCGCCTTGCTGAAGACCTTCTTGTTGTAGAAGACTCCGTCGACGGAGAGGGAGCCGACGGTGGCCGCGTAGACCTTGCCGCCGACGGTGCCGGAGACGTCCGCGAGCGTGCCCTCCTTCTTGACGAAGGGCAGGGCGCTGAGGTCGATCATGTTCTTGGCGGCGTTGAGGGAGAGCACGTCGACCTGGTTGCCGTGCCATTCCAGGATGTCCGGGCGGGCGCCGGTGGCCCACTTGGTCTGCACGGTGTTCGGGAAGCTGTCGGCGGGGATGTCGACCAGGTCGATCGTGTTCCCGGACTTCTTCTCGTACGCCTTGTACAGGTCCAACAGGGCTGTCGGGTCGGCGGTGTTGTGCCAGAGCGTGAGCGTCACTCCGGTCGGGGCCTTGCCCGAGGTGTCGGCCACCTTGCCCGACTGCGCCGAGTCGTCGCCCTTCGCGCAGGCCGAGGCCGTGAGACCGATGACTAGGGCTCCTGCGAGCAGGCCGTGACGCCGTCTGTAACCGTTCATGCCGTGCACTCCCCTTTCACTGCGGCTCCGAGAGGGGGGTCACACTGGCACGGGCCGGCTCGGTCCCGTCCATCTCCGGATCGAAGGCTTAGGTTTCAAGGCCCGCACGGACGAACGGAGTTGAGGACGGACGGGACCGGCGCGGTGAGTCAGGCGGGGTCGCCGGCGCTGCGCTGGCTGGTGCCGGATTCGCCGTTGTCGCGCTTCCACTCGACGACCAGTTCGTCCTTGGTGCCGAAGCGGACCAGATGGCGTCCCACCACGTCTTCGAGCCGGTCGAGGAACTCGGGCTCCGCCTCCACCGCGAGCAGCAGCGCCCCGTCGGTGGCGGTCAGCGAGCCGGTGCCGTCCTGGAAGACGAGACGGCCCACGCCGGTCTCCTCGTCCCAGCTGGTCTCACTGCGACGGCCCAGGTGGGAGGCGAGTTGTTTGGCGTAGCGCTGCGGTCGGTCGGTGGCGACGCGGGCTTCGGAACGGGACATGGACGGCTCCAGGGAGACGGGGTGTGGAACCTCTCGATGGTGCCGGAGAGTCGGCCCGACCGTGTGGACGCGCCACCCGTCGTGTACCGCAACGTATGGATGCCTTCTGGGGCGTCTTCACTTCCTGGACGCGGGGCCTCCGTTGCCGTCATGTTTCCCAGGGGCCGGTATCGGTCTGTGCCCGGTGTCTGTCCCGTCTTCGTCACCTCTCCGTCCGCGAACACCAGGAGGACGTATGCGGCTTGGACCGCTCCAGGAGTTGAACGCGGACCAGGCCGGGTTCCGCGACCGGCTCATCGCCCGACGCGGCGGAGTCCACGGGCCGTTCGAGGTCCTGCTGCGCAGCCCGCTCCTCGGCGAGCGGACGGAGGCGCTGAGCACGTCCTGCATGCGCGACTCGGCGCTCCCGCCGAGACTGCGCGAACTGACCCTCCTCATCGCGGCCCGTCACTTCGACGCGCAGCACTCGTGGAACGCCCATCGCGGCAAGGCAGTCGGGACCGGTCTCGACTCCGCCGCCCTGGACCGGTTGGCGCGCGGTGAGGACCCGCGCTTCGACCGCGCCGACGAGAGGATCCTGCACCGGTTCGCCGTCCAGGCACTGAGGGTCCACTTCGTCGACGACGACACGTACGCCACCGCGCTCGCGGAGTTCGGCGAGGCCGCGCTGGTCGACCTGGTGGTCGCGCTCGGTACGTTCGCGACGCTCGCCCTGGTGCTCAACACCTTCGAGGTGGACCTGCAACCCGACCAGGAACCGCCGTTCCCGGACGTACGCGGTTTCCAGCACAACGGGCCCACCCAGGAGGAGAGTTGACCTCACCGCGCGAAGAGCCCCTCGACTCCGACGCACCGCGGCAGGAGCCGGGACGGCTGCGGGCCGGTGTCGTCAGAACCGACATCACGCCCACGGACCTGAGCGGCCTCCACCCGCTCCCCGGCACGTTCTCCGGGGTGCACGACCCGCTGTTCCTGCGCGCCCTGTACCTGACCGACGGCGAGACCGAAGTCGCCCTGGTCTCCCTGGACTTGATCGAGGCCGGCGACATCACTCCGGTGCGCGAGCGCGTCGAACGCGAACTCGGCATCCCCACCGACCACATCGTCATCACCGCGACCCACACCCACAACGCCCCCCGGATCGCCGACGTTTCACCCGGCGCGCTGGCCCACGCGGGCGGCCCGGAGTCCTTCGCGTACACGGAGGTCGTCTACGACCGGATCGTGGCCGCCCTCCGCGAGGCGAGGTCGTCCGCGCGCCCGGCCCGATTCGGCGTCGGCACCGGAACCGCCGACGTCAACATCAACCGCGAGGAGTACGTCGACGGCAGGTGGACGCTGGGCCAGAACCCGGCGGGGCCGTCCGACAAGACGGTGTGGGTGCTCAAGTTCGAGTCCCTGGACGGCGATCCGATCGCCCTCCTCGTCAACTACGCCGTCCACTCGACGGTGGTGCTCGGCACCGGGGAGGTCAGCGGAGACCTCGCGGGGGCCGCCTGCCGTTACCTGGAGGGGAGTTACGACGGTGACGTGGTCGCCCTGTGGACCGTCGGCGCGCTCGGCGACCAGGATCCGCGCGTCACCATCGGGGTGCCGTTCGGCGTCGCGCCCACCGAGCGGCAGAAGGGCCGTGCCTACGCTGCGATGGAGGCGCAGGGTCTCATCGTCGGCGCCGAGGCGTTGCGCGTCGCGGACGGGATCGGCGAGTTGACGCATGCGGTGCGTATCGGTGCGGGGCAGCACACGGTGCCGTGTCCGGTGAAGGCAGGCCAGGACGTCATGGAGACGATGAAGCAGGAACTCGTCGACTCCGTGCCGCTACGCCTCGCCCTCGTCAAACTCAACGAGGTGGCACTGGCGGGCGTGTCCGGCGAGGTCGTCACCGACATCTACCGTCGCCTGCGCCACGAATCACCGCTCGCCCGCACCCTGTTGATCTCGATCGCCAACGACCGCATCGGCTACCTCCCCGACGACGCCCGCTTCGACCGCCCGGTCCACTCGGTCAACGGCTGCCCGATCGCGCGGGGTTACGCCGAGGACGCCATCGTCGACGGGGTGGTGGGACTGATCTCCGAGCAGCTGCGGGCGGCACGGTGAACACGCGGCTGCGCGCGGGCGCCGGCCGGGCGCCCGTGGACCTGCCGGCCTCGCTGTTCCCCGTCGACGGTTTCACCCGGGTCCACGACCCCCTGCACGCACGGGTACTTGTGCTGGAGGACTCCACAACTCGCCTCTGCGTCACGGTCATTGAGCAGACCTCGATCTTCGACGACCAGATCGCCCGCACGAGGAAGATCCTCCACGAGGTCTGCGCCGTGGACCCGGCACACGCGCTGATCGTGGCGAGCCACACCTTCTCCGCCCCACACGTCCACCCGCCCGGGCACGCGCCGCCGGGCGAGGAGGAACGCAACGCCCGCCTGAGCAGCGCCGTGGACGACGCGCTGACACGGGCCGCGACCGACGCCGTACGAACCCTGCGCCCCGCCCGCACCGGCTTCGGGCTCGGCGCCTGCCGCGTCAACGTCCAGCGGGACGTGCGTACTTCACACGGCTGGTGGCTCGGCGCCGACGACAGCGGCCCGACGGACGACAGCGTGGGCGTGCTGCGAATAGACGCCGCGGAAGGCGTAAACGACGGCCCGATCGCCGTGCTGGTGAACCACGCCGTCCAGTCCTCGGTCCTGAACGGCTCGCTCACCCGCTCCGGCGACCGCGAGGTCACCGCCGATCTGGCGGGCGCGACCGCGACCCGCGTCGAACGGCACTACGGCGCGGACACGGTGGCCCTCTTCCTGGTCGGCGCGGCCGGCGACCAGGCCCCCTACCTCACAGCCGTCCGCACCACGGTCGACAAGAACGGCCGCTTCCACCGGTCCGACGCCCAGGAGGCCGGACACACGCTCGTGGACCTGCTCGGCGAACGACTGGCCGCCGAGACCATACGCATCGCCGACCGCACCCGCACCACCGAACCGACCACGCCGCTAAGGGTGACGCACGACAACGTCGAGGTCCCGGCCCAACTCCCCCCGGCAGGCAGCCTGCACGCGCTCCGCCCCACGACCCGCTACGCCTTCACACCCGCCGGACTCACCGAGGCCCCAGTTGTCGCGGCCCGCATCGGCGACACCGTACTCGCGGGCCTGCAGGCCGAGTTGAACGCCCGCACCGGTATCGACCTCAAGGCCGCGTCGCCGTTCCCCGCCACCTGTGTGGTCACCATGGTGAACGGCGCCGCCAAGTACATGGCGGACGCCGGGAGTTACGACCGGATCACCTACGAGGCGATGAACTCCCGCTACGCGAAGGGCGCGGCGGAGACCGTCACGGCGCGGCTCGTGGAGCTGCTGCGGGAACTCTGACTCCAGAAATGCGCCAAGTCGCGACCGGCGAGGGCAAGTTGGTGTCTCCTCACGCCCCGGCACCGCACCTCGTCGCCGTGACCGCCACCGTGGCGTAGCGCATGGTGAAGCTGCCGCCCGCCTTGTCGACGGCTGCTCCTACGCCCTCCAGGAGTTCCGCCAGCTTGTCCTGTGGCAGTCGGGTCAGGAGGCCGATGGTGGGCAGTTGGTCCAGCCAGGAGTCCCGGGTGTAGGTCCGCTCCCAATCGAAGCGCCACTCCTCCGCGTCACCGAACCCGCCGGCCGTACGGAACCCGTCGGCGGCCTTGGCGAGCATCGGGGCGTAGGCGTTCCCGGGCGGCCCGGACAGCCACCGCACGTCGACCGGCGCCTCGGGCACGACCCGCTCGTAGACCTCGGCGAAGGCCTCCGCGATGTCGGGCGGAAGTTGGAAGACGTGCCAGAACGCGGCCAGGCGACCGCCGGGGCGCAGTACCCGGGCGGCCTTTGCGGCGCCCGCGACCGGGTCGATCCAGTGCCAGGCCTGGGCGGCAACCACCGCGTCGAACTCCCGCCCTGCCGGGTCCCAGGCCTCCAGCGTCGACACGTCGACCTCGACGCCGAGTCGCCGTGCCACCTCGGCCATCCGCGCGTCGGGCTCCACCCCGAGCACCCGACAGCCCGCGGCCTGGAACTGCCGAGCCGCGATGCCGGTCCCGCACCCGGCGTCGAGGAGGTCGGGTCCGGGGCTACCGGTGACGATCCGGTCGATCAGGGCGGCGGGATAAGGGGGCCGGGCGCGCTCGTAACGCTCGGCGTCGGTGCCGAAGGACTCCGCGATCTGCCGGGCCTTGTGCGAGTCCCGCACGGCGAGCCGTGGCCCTTCGGACTGCTCCGGCCGCTCGGGACGCTCCGACTGTCCTGGTCGTCCGGCCCGTTCGGGCTGTTCAGGAGGGAGAGTGGGCATGCGCCCACCATAGTGGGCAGTCGCCCACTCGTCTACGGTTGGGCACGCGCCCACTTGTTCATGGCCGGACACCTGCCCGCTTGCCCGGGGCCGGGCATCCGCCTGCTCGTCCGGGGCGGACCTGGGCGCGGAAGGAAGGACGCACGGTATGCCGACAGGGGTGGCCCTGCGCGATCCGCGTGAGCAGCTGTTCGACGCCGCCGAGCGGGTCCTGCTCCGCGACGGGGCGAACGCGCTGACCAGTCGGGCGGTGACCACGGAGGCGGGCTGCGCCAAGGGCGTCCTGCACCGGCACTTCACCGACTTCGACGCCTTCCTCGCCGAACTCGTCCTGGACCGTATCGCCCGGCTCGACGCCCGGTCCGCCGCCCTGCGCGATGCCGCCGGGACGGGCACGGTCGCCGACAACCTCACCGGCGCGCTCTCGGACCTGTTCGGTTCGGTCGCGGCGGCGATCGTCGGGCTGGTCATCTCCCGGGACGCGCTGCGTACCCGTCTGCGCACCACCACGCCTGCAGGCGTGCCCCTCCTGACGGAAGCCACGGCCATGTTCGCCTCGTACCTCACGGCGGAACGCGACCTCGGCCGCATCACCCCGGACGCGGACATCGACACCCTCGCCCGCACTCTGATCGGCGCCGGACACCTGCTGGCCGCCGGGCAGCCGGGCACCGCACCGGAAACCGAGGCCTATCAGCGTGTGGTGAACACGGTCATCACCGGCGTCCTGCACCACGGGGCGACGAATACGGCGTCGCGGCCCCCGGAGTGATCCGGGAGCCGCGAGTCCTCAACTACCGCCCAGGTGTGGTCAGTTCTTGCCCTTGGTGACAACCCACTTGCCGCCCACCCAGTTCCCGACCGTCTCGTAACCGGAGCGGAAGGAGCCGAGCCAGTCGAGCTTCAGGCTGGCCTCGGCGGTGGACTTGACGGGGGTGTAGCTGCTCGCGTCGGTGGACGGGCCGCCGGTGGTGTTCTTGGCGTAGTACGGGAAGGGGTAGACCGGGCGGGTGGCGGTGGTGCTGCCGCTGCTGTCGACCGACTTCGTCGTCAGGCTGGCCGGGGCGTCGCCCTTGGTGACCCAGTCGGTGATCGCGGTCAGCGCGTCGAAGGTGTCCGGGCCCTGGCCACCGCCGCAGTGTGCGACGCCGGGGAGCAGGAACAGGCGGGCGAAGGTCTTGGTGGCCGTCTCGCCGCCGATGACCTTCTCAACTGCCTTGTAGTAGGCCATCGTTCCCACGGCGGGGATGTGCTGGTCGCCGAGGCCGTGCCAGAGGATCAGCTTGCCGCCGGCCTTCTTGAACGCGGTGAGGTCGGGGTCGGTGGCGTCGTACATGCCCTCGACCGGCCGCATGACCTTCTTGTAGTAGGCGGCCGTGAACTTGATGTCCTTGTACGTCAGGGTCGGCTGCGGGCTGTCGAAGATCTGGTAGCGCAGGGTCTCCCGGACGAAGCTGATGTCGCCGCTGGCGCCGGTGGCGGTGGCCGGGGTTATGATGCCGGCCCAGTTCAGCTCGGAGCCGCGCAACTGGTAGCCGGGGTACAGGAGTTGGCCGTGTTCGTCGGTGGGTCCGGCGTAGATGCGGCGCAGGGTGGTGACCTGGTCGGCGGTGAGGCAGTACACGTCGGACGTTGAGGTCTGGCCCGTCTTGCACTGGATGGTGCCGGGGTCCCAGGTACAGCTCAGCGGGTCGGCGATGATGCCGTCGGCGGGGGCGCCGCAGCCCTTGAGCACGGCCTTGTGGAGGTCGGCGAGGTCGGCGTTGGTGATGGTCGCCGGGCCGCCGTTCAGGTACACGGACTGGGCGGTCCAGGCGTGCGAGAAGGTGTTCAGCGCGGTGAAGTTGTTCGCCGGGGCGCCGGCGATGATGCCGTCGAAGTCGGTCGGGTAGCGCTGGGCCTCGGTGAGGGCCTGGTGGCCGCCCTGGGAGCAGCCGTCGAAGTAGGAGTGGGTGGCTGCCTGGCCGTAGTACTGCTTGATGAGGGCCTTGGCCGCCTGGGCCAGTGAGTGGTCGGACTTGTAGCCGAAGTCGGCGCGCAGGGTCGGGTCTGTGGAGAAGAGGCCGCCGCCCTGGTAGTGGCCCTCGTCGCTGGAGGCGACGGCGAAGGCGCCGGTGGTCAGCGGGACGCAGCCGGTCGAGGCGGGGGCGCTGGTGACGTTGGTGTTGCCGCAGAGGCCGCCGCAGCCGACCTGGAGGTAGTTGGCCTGCCAGCCGGTCTCGGGGAGCTTGATCTCGAAGTGGAGTTGGGGGGCGATCACGCCCTTGACGTCACAAGCCGCCCAGTTCCCAAGGGTGTTGGCGCTCGCGGCGAGTTCGGTGGCTGAGGTGATCTCGAAGGGCACCCCGGGGACGGCGGCGGCCAGGTCGAGTTGGGCGACGCCGGAGCAGGACATGGCCGGTGCGATGCCCGAGGTCGTGGTGCTCGCCGAAACGGCGTTCGCCGAGGCCGAGTTGGCGCCCTGCGCGCCGCCGGTCGCACTGTTGGCCAGCGCCACGCCCGCACCGGTCACCAGCGCGACGGCTGCGGCGAGGGTGGCCAGGAAGGTGGCCGAGTTCCACCGACACCATCTGAACAGCTTGGGCATGCTGGGTACTCCGTTCGATCGCCGGACCGGGGTCGTGCAGGCACGGCGAGGAACGTAGCTGTCCGCTGATCCGCGAGCAATAGCGTCGACGCAATTGTTGACGATTTGGTCGAAGACTTTGGCCCGATATCGCTGACCAGGCCCGGAGCCGACACCCGCCACAACGTTAGCTTTCTTTCTGCGCAACTCATTGATTGTACCGACCGTTAGGTCTAATTTATCGGCTCTCTGGACCTTCGCTCCGCTCACTCACGGAAGGCCGCCGATGTCCCAGACCCAGCTCACTCCCCCACGGGACCCCGAAAGATCACCCTCGACGACCCGCAACGTCCTCGTCATCGTCGCCCTCGTCTGGACCGTCCAACTGGTCGCGCTCATCGCCGCGTTGTCCGGCATCGCGCAGGCCGACGTCGCGATCCACTTCCGGACCACCGAGATCGCGTGGTTCACCCTGATGACCCTGCTGACGGGGACGTTCTTCCTGCCGTTCGCGGTCAAGGCCGCCGCCGTCTTCGGCAAGAAGCGCGTCCTGCTCGCCGCCACCGGCCTCGGCTTCGTCGGCGACCTGGTCGCCGCCGTCGCCACCGACTACCGCACCCTGCTGATCGGCCGCGGCATCGCGGGCATCTACGCCGCCAGCGCCCCGCTCGCCTACGCCATCACCCGTGACGTGTTCCCGCGCAAGTGGGTCGGGGTCGCCAGCGGGATCCTGGCCGGCGGTGTCGGTCTCGTGGCGTTCGGTGGACCGTTCCTGTCCGGCTGGCTGCTGGACGACTACGGCTTCCGCGGCGTCCTGTGGTTCATGGCCATCAGCACCGCCGTCAGCTTCCTGCTGGTCGCGGCCTTCGTACCGGAGAGCCCGATCCGGGCGGCGGCCGGCCGGATGGACTGGGCCGGCGGAATCCTCCTCGGCGGCGGCGTCACGGCCGTCATCTACGCCGTCGGCCAGGGTTCGCACTGGGGCTGGGGCAGCGGCAAGTTCATCGGCTACGTCGTCGGAGCGGCGATCGCGCTGATCGCCTTCGTCCTCGTCGAACGCCGGGTCGCGGAGCCCCTGTTCCCGCTCTCCATGACCCGACGCCGCCCCGTGTGGACCGTTCTCCTCGCCACCTCCATCGCGGCCGGCTCGCTCAGCGCCGTCGGCGTGGTGATCCAGCTGCTGATCCTGATGCCGAACATCCCGACCATCTCGGCGGGGCTGGGCTGGTCGGGAACCCACAACGCCATCGTCACCAGCCCGATCAGCGCCATGATCATCGTGGGGGCCGTCGGGACCGGTCTGATCTCCCGCCGGGTCGACGCACGCATTCTCCTGGGCAGCGGCGCCGCGCTCGCCGTCCTCGGCTACGGCATCGGCACCCATCTGCACCACAGCGCCCCGCAGATCATCGAGATGGGTGTGATCGCGGGGCTGGGCACGGGCATCGTGATGGCGATCGTGCCCATCATGATCATCGAGGTGGTCACCCCCGAGGAACAGGCACTCGCCAACGGCGTCCAGACCCTCGGCCAGGGCGTCGCCCAGATCGTCGTCTCCCAGCTGGCCTTCGTCGTGATGGCACAGCACGGGGCGGTCCTCAAGGGCACCCAGTTCTACCTCGACGCCGGCTTCACCAACGGGCTCTGGCTGGTGGTCGGTTGCGTCGCCGTGGGCGCCCTGCTCGTCGCTCTGATACCCAGGAGCAAGCGCCTCGACGAGGTGGAGGTCGGCCAGGCCGTCGCCTGACCCCACCCGCACAACCACGCACGCACGGAAGGCCGTTCTGCCGGTGACGGACGAACGGCCTTCGGCGTAGGGCAGGTTCAGTCGTTGCGCACGTACTCTTCCGCCGCGTCCAGCAGCCAGTCCGTCAGATACCCGGCGAAGGACGAACGGACCAACACCCAGAATCCGGCGCCGGGTTCGTCCCGGGCGACCAGGACGACCTGGGCGCGGGCAAGGGTGGTCTGGGCACAGCGTCCGGGCCCGAAGGCCCGCGGGTGCAGGTCCAACGGGCAGCCGTGGGCCAGCAGTTCGCGGGCGTGGGCGCCGGACACGAGGAGAGTGGTGCGCTGGGCGGACACATCGGTGACGGCGACGTGCTCGTCACCGGCCGCCGCCCGGATCCGCTGCTCCACGTCCCGCTGGGTGTCCGGCGGCCCGACCACCAGCCACTCGTCCGGACCGAGCCACAGCACGGTCAACTCCCCTGATCGCACCGCGGTGTTGGGCTCGACGGGCAGCGACAGCCCGAGCACGAGTCCTACGGCGTCCGCCGCCGCGCCCTTCGGGTCGAGCCGGAGGTTCACCTGGGCCAGGAAGGGCAGTTCGGCCAGCCGGACCGTGCCGCCGGAGGCGCGGGTCGTGGCCGCCAGCCGGTCGGCGGCGCCCGCGAGGGGGCTGCGGCGCGGAACGGAAAGGGCGGTGTCAGCCATCGCGGCGGGCTCCCTCGGGGTCGTAGAGGACGGGGCTTGCGACGGTGACCGGGATCAACCGGTCGCCCACGGGGGCGTAGAGGCGTTCGCCGATGCGGTCGCGGCCGCCCTTGATCAGGGCGAGGGCGAAGGTGCGGCCGAGGGCGGCGCTGCGATAGCTGGAGGTGACGTGGCCGAGCATCGGGACGGGCGGGGCCGGGAGTTCGCTGTCCGCGATGAGCTGGGTGCCCTCGGGGAGGAAGGCGGCGGGGTCCTCGGGGAGCAGGCCGACGAGGTGTTTGCGGTCGGGGCGTACAGCGTCGGCGCGGGCGTAGGAACGCTTGCCGATGAAGTCCGGCTTCTTCTTCGAGACCGCCCAACTCATGCCGAGATCCTGGGGAGTTACAGTGCCGTCCGTGTCCTGGCCGATGATGGGGTATCCCTTCTCGGCGCGCAGGACGTGCATGGTCTCGGTGCCGTACGGGGTGATGCCGAAGGGGGCACCGGCCTCGTACAGCGCCTCCCACAGGGCGAGGGCCTCCCACGGTGACACGTTGATCTCGTAGGCGAGTTCACCGGAGAAGCTGATCCGGCACACCCTGGCCTCGATGCCGGCGACGGTCGTGTCCCGCCAGGCCATGAAGGGGAAGTCGTCGTTGCCGACGTTGAGTTGGGGCGCGAGCAAGCCGAGCACCTCGCGGGAGCGGGGGCCGACCAAGGCGACGGTGGCCCACTGTTCGGTCACCGAGGCGCAGTGGACGCGGAGTTCGGGCCACTCGGTCTGGTGCCACTCCTCCATCCAGTCGAGTACGGCAGCCGCGTTGCCGGTGGTCGTGGTGACCAAGTAGCGGTCCGGGGCGAGGCGGATGGCCGTGCCGTCGTCGAAGACCATGCCGTCCGGGCGGCACATGACGCCGTAACGGATCATGCCGACCTTCAGGTTGCTCATCATGTTGGTGTAGAGCCGGTCGAGGAAGACGGGTGCGTCCGGGCCCTGTACGTCGATCTTGCCGAGAGTGGAACCGTCCATGAAGGCGACGCCCTCGCGGGCCGCCGCGCACTCGCGGAGGACGGCGGTCTCCATGTCCTCGCCGCCCCGCGGGTAGTACCAAGGGCGCTTCCACTGGCCGACGTTCTCGAACAACGCGCCCTGCATGACGTGCCAGTCGTGCAGCGCCGTCGTACGGATCGGGTCGTGCAGGGCGCCCCGGTCGCGGCCGGCGAGGGTGGCGAAGGAGACGGGGGTGTAGGGCGGGCGGAAGGTGGTCGTGCCGAGCAACGACACGTCCACGCCGAGGAGTTCGGCCACCACCCCGCTGGCCAGAACGCCTGAGGTCTTGCCCTGGTCGTTGGCCGTACCGGCCGTCGTGTAGCGCTTGGTGTGCTCGACCGAGGTGAGGCCGGCGGCGGTGGCCCGGGTCAAGTCGGCGACGGTGACGTCTCGTTGGAGGTCCACGAAGCGGGGGGTGTCGGTGGTGACGCCGGGGACGTCGAAGACCTGCATGGCGGGGGTGTGGGGTTCGGGGGCGATCTGCGGGAGGCGGGGTGTTTCGGCTGTGTAGCCCTCCGCCTCTATCGCTCGGGCGCCTGCGGCCGCGCCCTGCAACAGGACTCCGGCCAGGTCGAATTCGCCGTTCGCGCTGCCCGCGACCTCGACCAGCTGGCGGCAGGTGTCCGGGACGAAGGTGCCGAGGGTGTCGTCGTAGCGGAGTCTGCCTCCTGCCTGGCTGAAGAGGTGGGCGACCGGGTTCCAGCCGCCGGAGACCAGGAGGAGGTCTGCGGTGAACTGCCTTGTCGTGTCGGGGGTTTCGCCGAACGGGGCGACCGTTACGGCGGTCAGGCGCGGGGTGCCCTCGGTGCCTACTACTGCGTGGCCGGGCAGTACCTCGATGCCTGCGTCTCGGGCTCGGCTCGCCCAGTCCTCCGGGGCGGATGCGCGGGTGTCCACGATCGCGACGATGTGTACGCCTGCCGACGCCAGGTCCAACGCGGCTGCGTACGCACTGTCGTTGGTGGTGAAGACGACGGCGCTACGGCCGGGGAGGGCGCCGTAGCGGTTGACGTACGCGCGGGCCGACGCGGCGAGCATGACCCCGGGGCGGTCGTTGTCCGGGAAGGCGAGGGAGCGTTCGTGGGCGCCCGTTGCCAGGACCACCCGGCGGGCTCGGATGCGCCAGACGCGTTCTCGGGAGACGTGGGTGGGGGCTGCGGCGCCGAGGTGGTTCGTGCGGCGCTCCACGGCCAGGAGGTGGTTGTCGTCGTAGTGGCCGAAGACGGTGGTGCGGCGCAGGATGCGGACCTCGGGGGCGGTGGTGAGGTCTTCGCTCAACTCGGTTACCCAGTCGAGGTGTTGGGCTGTGTCCAGGAGGCTGCCGCCCAGGTCGGGGCGGTCGTCGGCGAGGATGACGCGGGCTCCGGTGCGGGCGGCTGCGGACGCGGCTGCCAGGCCGGCTGGGCCTGCGCCGACCACGAGCAGGTCGCAGTGGGCGTGGACGGCGTCGTAGCGAGCCGGGTCCGGTTCTGTGGCGAGGCGGCCCTGGCCGGGGAGGCTGGTGGCGGCCAGGCCGTCGTAGAGCTCGATCGTTGTGGCGGGGAGCATCGGCTCGGGGAACGGGGCCTCGATCTGGATGACGGCGTTGGGTTCTTCGACTCCGGCGGTGAAGATGCCTCGGGGGCGGCCGAGTTTGATGCTGGTGCCGGTTTGGATGATGCCGTTGGCGAGGAGGGCGGAGGCGAGGGTGTCGCCTTTGTAGCCCTGGTATTCGGTGCCGTCGAAGGTGAAGGTGAGGGGGGTGTCTCGGTGGATTCGGCCTCGGGTGGGGTGGCGAAGCGGAAGTGTCTCGCCCCCGCCGCCCCTACCCGTCCCATCCTCCAGGGGCGCTGCCCCTTCGACCCCGCTCCCAGGGGGCTCCGCCCCCTGGACCCCCGTCGGCCCCGAAAGGGCCTCGTCCTCAAACGCCGGACAGGCTGAATTTGCGGGCCCGGGCTGAAAAGTGGACGCGGGACGGGCTGAAATTGCCGACCCGCGCTGAAGAGTCGACGCCGGAGAATCGTCAACCGCCCCCAGCCCACTCGCCGTTGGCCGCTCCTCCCCCGCCCGGTACACCCCCAGAATCTCGTTCGTCGCCGTGTCCCGTACCGCGTTGAACCATCGGCGGCAGCCCGCCGCGTGGTTCCAGCGTTCCGCGAAGGGGCCCTTGGGGTTGTCGCGGAAGAACAGGTAACGCGCCCACTCCTCGTCGGTCAGGTCGGCCGGGGTCTGCGGGTAGGCGACGTGGGCCTGGCCGCCGTAGTGGTACTCGGCTTCGTCGCGGGGCCCGCACCAGGGGCAGGGGATCAGCAGCATGGTTGGGCTCCCTAGTGGGCCACCGCGGCGGCGCCGTGCTCGTCGACGAGCGCGCCGGTGGTGAAACGGTCGAGCGAGAAGGGGGCGTTGAGGTGGTGAGGGGTGTCGTGGGCGATGGTGTGGGCGTAGACCCAGCCGACGCCTGGGGTCGCCTTGAAACCGCCCGTTCCCCAACCGCAGTTCAGGTAGAGGTTGTTGACCGGGGTCAGGCCTACGATCGGTGACGCGTCCGGAGTCACGTCCACGATGCCGCCCCAGGTGCGGAGTACGTGGGCGCGGGCGAAGACCGGGAACAGTTCCAGCGCCGCCGCCATCTGTTCCTCGATGATGTGGAACGCGCCGCGCTGGGTGTAGGAGTTGTACGAGTCGATGCCCGCGCCCATCACCAACTCGCCCTTGTGCGCCTGGCTCACGTACACGTGGACCGCGTTGGACATGACCACCGTGGGGTGGACGGGTTCCAGGAGTTCCGAGACCAGCGCTTGCAACGGGTGGCTCTGGAGCGGGAGTTGGATGCCCGCCATGGCTGCCAGGACTGACGTGTGGCCTGCGGAGCACAGCGCTACCTTGCCCGCCGATATCGGGCCCTGCGTGGTCTGTACGCCCACCACCCTGCTGTCGACGATGTCCAGGCCCGTGACCTCGCAGTTCTGGATGAGGTCGATGCCGGCCGCGTCGGCGGAACGGGCCAGGCCCCACGCCACGTGGTCGTGTTTGGCGATGCCCGCGCGTGGTTGGTAGGTGGCTCCCATCACCGGATACCGCACGTCCGGCGAGGTGTTGACGATCGGGCAGACCTCCTTGACCTGCCGTTCGTCGAGCCATTCCGCGTCCACTCCGTTGAGGCGGTTGGCCTCGACTCGGCGCTTGCTGTCGCGGACGTCCTGGAGGCTGTGGGCGAGGTTGAGGACTCCGCGCTGGGAGAAGAGGATCGGGTAGTCCAGCTCGTCCTCCAGCCCCTCCCAGAGTTTGAGGGCGTGTTCGTAGATGCCCGCGCTCTCGTCCCACAGGTAGTTGGAGCGGATGATCGTGGTGTTGCGGGCCATGTTGCCGCCCGCCAGCCAACCCTTCTCCAGCACCGCGACGTTGGTGATGCCGTGGTTCTTCGCCAAGTAGTGGGCGGTGGCCAGGCCGTGGCCTCCGCCGCCCACGATGACTACGTCGTACGAGCGTTTCGGCTCGGGCGTGCGCCAGAGCCAGTCGGGGTGTTCGGGGAGGTCCGCGCCCGGGGTGCGGGGGGTCGTCATCGGGGGTCGCCCTCCTGGGACAGGTGCGGGTAGAGCGGGTGCTTCGCCGCCAGTGCCTTCGTTCGGGCGCTCAAGTCGCCCACGTCCGGGGCCGGTTGGAGGGCCAGCGCGATCACGTCGGCCACCTCCGCGAAGTCCTCCTCCGTGAAGCCTCGCGTGGCCAGCGCCGGGGTGCCGATGCGCAGGCCGGACGTGACCATGGGCGGGCGCGGGTCGAAGGGCACGGCGTTGCGGTTTACCGTGATGCCGATCCCGTGGAGCAGGTCCTCCGCCTGGCGACCGTCCAACTCCGAGTCGCGCAGGTCAACTAGGACGAGGTGGACGTCCGTGCCGCCGGTGAGGACCTTGACCCCCGTGGCTGCTACGTCGGCCCGGGTCAGGCGTTCCGCGAGGATGCGGGAGCCGGCCAGCGTGCGGGACTGGCGTTCCGCGAACTCCGGTGACGCCGCGACCTTGAACGACACCGCCTTCGCCGCGATGACATGTTCCAGCGGGCCGCCCTGCATCCCGGGAAACACCGCCGAGTTGATCCTCTTGGCGAGGTCGGCCTCGTTGGTGAGGATGACTCCGCCGCGTGGGCCGCCGAGGGTTTTGTGTGTCGTCGTGGTGGTCACGTGTGCGTGCGGGACCGGGTTGGGGTGCAGGCCCGCGGCGACCAGGCCCGCGAAGTGCGCCATGTCGACCATCAGCAGCGCGCCCACCTCGTCGGCGATCCGCCGGAACTCCGCGAAGTCCAACTGCCGTGGATACGCCGACCATCCGGCGATGATCATCTGGGGGCGGTGTTCCTTGGCGAGGCGTTCCACCTCGTCCATGTCGACCAGGTTGTCGGTCTCCCCCACGTGGTACGGCACCACGTTCAGCATCTTGCCGCTGTAGTTGAGGCGCATGCCGTGGGTGAGGTGGCCGCCGTGCGCGAGGTCGAGGCCGAGGATCGTGTCGCCGGGCTTCAACAGGGCGAAGAACACCGCCGTGTTGGCCTGCGCGCCCGAGTGCGGCTGCACGTTCGCGAAGCCCGCCCCGAACAGGGACTTGACCCGCTCGATCGCCAACCGCTCGGTGACGTCGACGTGTTCGCAGCCGCCGTAGTAGCGGCGGCCGGGGTAGCCCTCCGCGTACTTGTTGGTGAGGACCGAGCCCTGTGCCTCCAGTACGGCGGAGGGCGCGAAGTTCTCGGAGGCGATCATCTCCAACGTGGACTGCTGGCGTTGCAGTTCGGCGCGGAGCGCGGCGTGGACCTCGGGATCCAGTTCGGCCAAGGGGGTGTTGAGCGCGTTCATACGGCGTTCGTGTCCTTCCGGCTAGCCGCGGAGGCGGGACATCGTCGGGTCGAACAGTGGCTCCGCCGCCACGACCGCCTCGACGCGCTCGTCGAAGTAGCCGATGTGCAACTGGGTGCCGGGGGTGGTGAGTTCGGCCGGGAGCCAGGCGTAGGCGATGCCCTTGCCGATCGTGTAGCCGTAGGCGGCGCTGGTGACGTAGCCGACGGCTCGGTCGCCGTCGTAGACCGGTTCCTTGCCCATGACGACGGAGTGCGGGTCGTCGATGGTCAGGCAGGTCAACTGGCGTCGCACGTCGGCCTTTCGGCGTTCCAGTGCCGCCTTGCCGATGAAGTCGCCCTTGTCGAGTTTGACGGCGAAGGCTACGCCGGCCTCGTAGGGGTCGTGCTCGTAGGTCATGTCGGTGCCGAAGGAGCGGTACCCCTTCTCCAGGCGGAGGCTGTTGAAGGCTCCTCGCCCGGCGATGATGCCGCCGAGGGGCTTGGCCGCCTGCCACAGGGTGTCCCAGAGTTTCTGGCCCTGGTCGGCGGTGGTGTACAGCTCCCAGCCGAGTTCGCCGACGTAGGACAGGCGCATGGCGGTTACCGGGACCGTTCCAATGAAGGCCTGTTTCGCGCGGAAGTATTTGAGGCCCTCGTTCGTGAAGTCCTCGTCCGTCAGGGGCTGGAGGACCTTGCGGGCCAGCGGGCCCCACAGGCCTATGCAGCAGGTGCCGGGGGTGATGTCGCGGACTTGGACCGTTCCATCGGCGGGCAGGTGGCGGGTGAACCAGTCGAGGTCGAGGTTGCCGTTGGCGCCTACCTGGAAGCGGTCGCGGGCCAGGCGGGCGACGGTGATGTCGCTGCGGATGCCGCCGTCCTCGTCCAGCAGGAGGGTGTACGTCACCGAGCCGACCGACTTGGCGACCTTGCCGGTGACCAGGCCCTCCAGGAAGTCGGCGGCGCCGGGGCCGGTCACCTCCAGGCGTTTGAGGGCCGTCATGTCGTACATCGCGACGGTCTCACGGGTGGCCTGTGCCTCGGCGCCGACGATGGGCGACCAGTACTGGGCGGCCCAGTCGTTGGGGGTGGGGATCGAACGGCCTTCCAGCAGGGCCGAGTTGGCCTCGTACCACTGCGGGCGCTCCCAGCCGTTGGCCTCCAGGAAGACCGCGCCGTGTTCCTGCTGACGGGTGTGGAAGGGGCTGGTGCGGATCGGGCGCGGCTTACCGGACGGCTGGAGCGGGTGGAGGATGTCGTAGACCTCGACGAAGTTCTGGCAGTCGCGGGCCAGGACGTATTCGGGGGCGAGTTGGTGCTGCTCGAAGCGGTTGACGTCGCACTCGTGGAGGTCGAAGGACGAGCAGTAGCCGTCGACCAGCCACTCGGCCATCGCGCGGCCGACGCCCGCCGAGTGCGTGACCCAGACCGCCTCGGCGACCCAGAAGCCCTTGACGTCCGAACTCTCCCCTAGGAGGGGGAAGTTGTCGGTGGTGAAGGAGAAGAGGCCGTTGATGCCCTCCTCGACCTTCGCGTCCTTCGTCGCGGGGAGCAGGGACTGGGTCTCCGTCCAGGCCGGCGCGAAGTCGTCCTCCGTGAACTTGAGGACGGAGGGCATGTCGTCGGCCTCGCCGACCGAGAGGATGTCGTCGGCCGAGATGGGCATGGGGCGGTGGCCGTAGTAGCCGATGCCGATGGCGTCGTAGCGGTCGCGGTAGTAGAGGTCGGCGTCCTGGTGGCGCAGGATCGGGCGGACGGCCTCCTCGGTCTGGCCGGCCAGGGCGGGTACTGGACCGGTCCAGGCGAGCTGGTGGCCGAGCGGGGTCAGCGGGAGGTTCATGCCGACCATGCGGGCGATCTTCGGGCCCCAGATGCCGGCGCAGCACACGACGATGTCGGCGGGGATCTCGCCCTGGTCGGTGAGGACGCCAGTGACGCGGCCGTCGGTCTGCTGGACGTCCAGGACCTCGTGGCGGGCCAGGAAGGTCACGCCCCGTTCGGTGGCCCGGCGGATCTGGGCCTCCACCGCGAGGACGGCTTTCGCGAGGCCGTCGGTGGGGACCAGGAGGCCGCCGAGGACCCGGTCCGGGTTCACCAGCGGGTGGTGCTCCACGCACTCCTCGGGGGTGAGCAGGCGGGCCTCGATGCCCCAGGCGGTGATCCAGCCGTGGCGGCGGTGGAGTTCCGCGACGCGCTCGGGGGTGGTGGCGACCTCGAGGCCGCCGACCTGCAGGAAGCAGGGCTTGCCGTCGACGTCGAGGGAGCAGAACTTCTCGACCGTGTAGCGGGCCAACTCGGTCATCGTCTTCGAGGAGTTGGTCTGGAAGACCAGCCCGGGGGCGTGTGAGGACGAGCCGCCGGTGGCGGGCAGCGGGCCCTGGTCGACCACGGTCACTTCGGTCCAGCCTCGCGCGGAGATCTCGTCCGCGAGCGCCGCCCCCACGACGCCCGCTCCGATGATGACCACTCGGGGTCCCGCCATCGCCGCACCTCCGGCTAGAAAGCAATCTGGTTGCTGTCTGCGCAACATGCTTCAGGTTGCGCAACTCAATGTGCCCGGCGTGAGGAGCGGGTGTCAAGGGGTCCCGTGACGTCGGACGACGCCCCCGTCACGGGCCGGAACACGGCGATGCCCGACGGGCGGTACGCACCTGCGCGCACCGCCCACCGGGCATGGTCAACCGTGGTGTTCCGCCGCCTACTTGAGCCAGGCGTCGACCTTGTCCTTGTTGGCGTCGACCCACTTCTTCGCCGCGGCGTCGTCGGACAGCTTGTCCTGCGCTATGTACTTGGCGACGGTGTTCTGGTCGTCGTTCGTCCAGTTGAAGTTCTTCACCAGGTTGTAGGCGGGGCTGCCCGACTTGGCGAACTTCGCGCTGACGATCTTGTCGAGGTCGTAGACGGGATAGTCGCAGGCGATCTTCGCCGCGTCCGCGTCACAGCCCGTCTTGTACGCGGGCAGCGCCACCTTCTTGAGCGCGACCTCGGAGAGGAACCACTGCGGCTCGTAGAAGTAGCCGATCACCCACTGCTTGTTCTTCTCGGCGGTGCGGAACGCCTGGATGAGCGCGGTCTCGCTACCCGCGTACACCACCTTGAAGTCGAGCTTCAGGTTCTTCACCAGCGCGGCGTCGTTCGTGACGTACGACGGGTCCCCGTCGAGGAGTTGGCCCTTGCCGCCCGACTCGGAGGTCTTGAACTTGGACGCGTACTTGTTGAGGTTCTTGTAGTTGAGGATGTCGGGGTGGGCTTTCGCGAGCCACGGCGGCACGTACCAGCCGATGATGCCTTTGTTGCCGGTCTGGCCGGCCTCGACGGCGGTCTTCTGGCCGGTGATGTACTTCTTCTTGAGGTCGTCGTGGCCCCAGTTCTCCAGGACCGCGTCGACCTCGCCGGTACCGAAGCCCTGCCAGGCGATCTCTTCCTTGAGGTCCTTCTTCTCGACCGTACAGCCGAGTTGGTGCTGCGCGACGTACGCGACGACCGCCGCGTCCGCCTCGTAGCCCACCCATGGGTTGACCGCGAGGTTGAAGGTCCCGCACTTGCCCGAGCTGCTGCTCGATCCCGATGAGGTGTCGCCGACCTTCGCCCCGCCGCACGCGGTGAGGGTGAGGCCGAGAACGGCCAGGCCGGCCGCGCCGGTTCGCCAGTGTCTTGCCATGGTGTCGTGCTCCTTTAAGCGCTGGTTCGGCGCGCGGCCGCCTGAGTGATCCGGTCGAACATGACTCCGAGCAGGACGATGGCGAGCCCCGCCGCCAGCCCCTTGCCGTACAGCTCGCCCTGCGAGAATCCGGCCACCACGTCGTAGCCGAGGGCGCCGGCTCCCACCAGGCCGCCCACAACAACCATCGACAGCACGTAGATCAGGCCCTGGTTGGTCGCGAGGGTCAAGGCGCTGCGTGCCATCGGGAGTTGAACCTTGGTGATGATCTGCCAGGTGTTGCACCCGGCCGCCGTGGCCGCCTCGACGGTGGTCTCGGGCACGGCCCGCACCCCGTCCGCCGTGATCTTGATGGCGACCGGTACGGCGTACACGACGGCGGCGACGATCGCGGTGAAGCGCGTCGCCCCGAACAGCGCGAGGAACGGCACGAGATAGACGAACGGCGGCATGACCTGCGCCGCGTCCAACGTGGGCCGCAACAGCCGGTCCACCATCGCGCTGCGCCCCATCCACACGCCGAAGGCGATGCCGAACAGCATCACGATCACGGTCGCCACGACGGTCGAAGCGAGTGTCGTCATGGCGTCCGACCACACGCCGGTGCCGACAAGCAGGCCTACGCATATGGCAGTTGTGACCCCGGAGCGCCAACCGCCGACCACCACGCCGATCCCGACGAGCGCCGCGCCGACGAGCCACCATGGGGAGTCGGTGAGCAGCGACTGGAACGGGTTGAGCAGGCCGTTGGTGAGTGCGTTGCGGAAAGCGTTGGTGACGCCCGACAGGTTGTCCTGCACCCACGTCGTCACGCTGTTCGCGGCGTTCGTGATGTGGGTGCCGGTGCTGCCGTCGCCGGGGAACTGCGCCGCCCACAGGTAGGTGTGCGAGAGGTAGATCAGGACCACGACGCCCACCGCGCCCGCTCCGAGCAGCGGTCGGCGCCACGTGAGGAAGCGGCCGGTCGAGTTCCTGGCCTGTTCCGTGCGGGTGCTCGACGCCGTCGTGACACGGTCGAGGACGATGGCCATGATCACGATGGCCAGGCCGGCGTTGAAGGCCGTGCCCACATCGAGCGTCTGCAGTGCCTGCATGACGGTCTTGCCGAGGCCGGGCGCGTCGATCAGGGCCGCGATGGTGACCATCGCGAGAGCGGCCATGATGGTCTGGTTGACGCCCATCACCACGGTCCGCTTGGCCATCGGCAGCAGCACCTTGAGCAGCGACTGCCAGCGCGTCGACCCCATGGAGTCCGCCGCTTCCACGGTCGTCTCCGGCACGGAGCGGATGCCGTGCGCGGTGATGCGGATCGCGGGCGGGGCCGCGTAGATCACCGTGGCGATCACGGCGGAGGCCGGGCCGATGAGGAAGATCAGGGTCAGCGGGGCCAGGTAGACGAAGGTCGGCATCGTCTGCATGAAGTCCAGGAAAGGCGTGATGATCCGGTTGAACCGGTCCGACAGCCCCGCCCACACCCCCAGCGGGATCGCGAACAGCAGCGCGACGAGGACCGCGGAGAGGGTGAGCGCCAGGGTGTCCATGCTCTCCTGCCACAGGCCCTGGAGCCCGAAGAAGGCGAAGCCGGCCATGGCGAGGAGCGCGACCCGCCAGTTGCCGACGGCCCAGGAGACGAAGCCGGCGATGCCGACGACCCCGAGCCAGCCGATCTGCGGCAGCGGGCGGTCGCCGCTCGGCTGTGAGATCAGGTCCTGGACGAAGGTCACCAGGTTGTCGATGACCAGGCGGATCTCGTTGAAGAAGTAGAGGAAGAGCGGGTTGGAGTTGCGGTTGGCGCCGACCGAGTCGTTGAGGTCGTTGAACCAGCGGTGCAGCCCGGTGAGGTCGGCCGCCGCGAGCGTCAGCGTCTGCTTGCCGCGCAGCACGGCGAACAGCACCAGCCAGACGACGAGGATCGCGCCGACCATCATGGGCCGGGTCACCTTGCGTCGCGGGTTCTTCAACTCCGGTGAGGTGTCCGCGACTTGCTGCGCGGGCTCCGGTTTCTCCACGGCGACGGTCATCACGCGTCGCCTTCCTGCCCGGCGACGACCGCGAGGATCTCCTCGTCGCCGACGATGCCGAGCAGCTTGCCGTTCTCGACGACCTTGACGGGCTTGTCGGCCGCGAGCACCGCGCGCGTTGCCTCGCGTACGACGACGTCAGGGCCCAACTCGGGTCCGTCCAGGGGGTCTTCGTCCACGGCGGGGCGCATGATCCAGCGCAGGGTGAGGACGTCACCGCGCGGCACGTCCTTCACGAACTCGCGGACGTAGTCGTCGGCGGGGGCACCGACCAGCTCGTCGCCCGTCCCGCACTGCACCATCTTGCCGTCGCGCATGATGAGGATGCGGTCGCCCAACTTGAGGGCCTCGGACAGGTCGTGGGTGATGAACACCATGGTCTTGCCGACCTCGTGGTGCAGCCGGATGACCTCGTTCTGCATGTCACGGCGGATCAGCGGGTCGAGCGCGGAGAACGGTTCGTCGAAGAGGAGCACGTCCGGGTCACCGGCCAACGCCCTTGCCAGGCCGACGCGTTGCTGCATGCCGCCGGAGAGCTGGTCGGGGTAGGAGTTCTCGTACCCGGAGAGCCCCACCAACTCGACGACTTCCAGGGCCCGTTTGGTGCGCTCGGCCTTGCTCATGCCGCGGATCTCCAGGCCGAACGACACGTTGTCGACGACCCGGCGGTGCGGCAGCAGCCCGAAGTGCTGGAAGACCATGGAGAACTTACGGCGCCGCAGCTCGCGCAGCCGCTTGGCGTCCGCGTCCCGGATGTCCTCGCCCTCGAAGACGATCTCACCGGCGGTGGGTTCGATCAGCCGGGTCAGACATCGCACCAGGGTGGACTTCCCGGAGCCGGACAGCCCCATGACGACGAAGACCTCGCCGGGCGAGACCTCGAAGTTCACGTCGCGTACGGCGGCGGTGCAGCCGGTGCGGTCCATCAGCTCACGGCGTGTGAGCCCGCACAGTTCCTCGGAATCGGGTACCTGCTCTGCCTTCGGCCCGAACACCTTCCACAGCTTGCGCACGGATATGACCGGGGTGGGGGCCGAGTCCTGGGGAGTGCCGCGCCGCTGCGGCACCTCGGTCTGTGCTGGGGTCACTATCGACCTCTTTTCGGCGTTCAGCCGCGGAACCAGTGCTGCGGCCGGGGTTGGATGTTCTGCCAGATGTGCTTGGGCTCTCGGTACTCGTCCAGGCCGGTCGGTCCCAGCTCCCGGCCCACGCCCGAGTGTCCGAAGCCACCCCATTCCGCTTGCGGCACATAGGGGTGGTAGTCGTTGATCCACACCGTGCCGTGCCGCAGCCGCCGGGCGACCCGCTGGGCCTTCCCCGCGTCCTGGGTCCAGACGGCGCCGGCGAGGCCGTACTCGGTGTCGTTGGCGATGCGTACGGCGTCGTCCTCGTCGGTGAAGCGCTCGACGGTCAGGACCGGTCCAAAGGACTCCTCGTGCACCACGCGCATGTCCTGCGTGCACGCGTCGAGGACGGTCGGCGGGTAGAAGTGCCCGTCGGCGAGGGCGAGTTCACTCGGCCGCTCACCACCGCACCGCAGTACAGCGCCCTCGGCGATGCCCGCCGCGACGTACGCCTCGACCTTCTCCAGGTGCTGCGCGGAGATCAGTGCCCCGGTCTCGGCCTCGGGATCGAAGGGGCCGCCGAGCCTGATCTGCCGCGCCCGCCGCACGACTTCGTCCACGAACCGGTCGTGCAGCGAGTCCTCGACGATCAACCGGGCGCCGGCCGAGCAGACTTGGCCCGAGTGCAGGAAGACGGCCGTGAGCGCGAAGTCCACGGCCGTCTCGAAGTCGGCGTCGGCGAAGATGACGTTGGGGTTCTTGCCGCCCAGCTCCAGCGCGACCTTCTTCACGGTCGCGGCGGCGGTGGCCATGATGCGTTTGCCCGTCTCGAGTCCCCCGGTGAAGGAGACCATGTCGACGGCGGGGTCCTCGGAGAGCGGTGCGCCCGCCTCGGGCCCGGCACCGAGCACGAGGTTGGCGGCACCGGCGGGAAGCCCGGCCTCCTCCAGCGCCTTCATCAGCAGGATGGAAGTGGAGGGTGTCAGCTCGCTCGGCTTGAGGACGACCGTGTTCCCCGCGAGGAGCGCCGGAGCGACCTTCCAACTGGCCTGCAGCAGCGGGTAGTTCCAGGGCGTGATCAGCCCGCAGACCCCAACGGGCTCGTAGACAACGCGACTTACGGCGTCGTCCCGGCCGGTGTCGATGACCCGTCCGGCATCGGTGCCGCCGATCCCGCCGTAGTAACGGAAACAGGAGACGACGTCGGCGATGTCGTACTCGCTCTCCACCAGCCGCTTGCCGGTGTCCAGCGACTCGGCGCGGGCGAACTCCTTGGCGTCGCGCTCGATGAGATCGGCGGTCCGCAGCAGCAACGCGCCGCGCTCCCGCTCGGGGGTACGCGGCCAGGGTCCTTCGTCGAAGGCGCGACGGGCGGCGGCGATCGCGGCCTCGGTGTCGGGACGCGTTCCCTCGGACACGGTCGCGGTGAGCGTGCCGTCGGCGGGACAGCGGATGTCACGGTGACCGCCGGCCACCGCATCGCGCCATTCTCCGTCCACATACAGGTCTGCCACGTGTGGAGCCCTTCGAGCGAATTCCGTTGCGCATCGTGCACCGTATTGCTTGTGGTGGAACACCCTGGCGAATGTGCAGACATACGTCAAGGGGTTGGCGGATGACGATTTCGCCATGCCTCCCATTGCCCGGCCGCCTCTTGACCGCGAGCGGCGCCCGGCCCAACCATGTTGCGTATCGCTCACCACGTTGTGCAATACGCACCAATGCTACGCACCGACGGAGGCTGTCCATGTCCCCTCGACCGCACCCCGGCCGCGAATTCGTCCTCACCCTCTCGTGTCCGGACAGCGCCGGACTGGTCCATGCCGTGAGCGGCTTTCTCGTCCGGAACTCCGGCAACATCCTGGAAAGCCAGCAATTCGATGATCGGCTCAAGGGCCGCTTCTTCATGAGGGTCCACTTCGACGTTTCCGATCCAAACGCCGACCTGAAAACACTGCGTTACCGATTCGGCCCGGTGGCCGAGGCATATCGCATCTCCTGGACCCTCCGGGACGCCGCCACCCCAACCCGGACCCTGATCATGGTCTCCAAGTTCGGCCACTGCCTGAACGACCTGCTGTTCCGCAAGCGCACCGGCGCCCTCAACATCGAGATCCCGGCGATCGTCTCCAACCACCGCGACTTCGAGGGCCTCGCGGAGACGTACGGCATCCCCTTCCACCACATCCCGGTGACCAGGGACACGAAGGCGGACGCGGAAGCGCAACTCCTCGACCTGGTACGGGAGTTGGACATCGACCTGGTGGTGCTGGCGCGCTACATGCAGATCCTCTCCGACGACCTCTGCAAGCAGCTGGAGGGCCACGCCATCAACATCCACCACTCCTTCCTGCCCAGCTTCAAGGGCGCCCGCCCCTACCAGCAGGCGTACGACCGCGGCGTGAAGCTCGTGGGCGCCACCGCGCACTATGTGACGCCGGAGCTGGACGAGGGCCAGATCATCGACCAGGACGTGGTCCGGGTCGACCACTCGCTCGACCCGGAGGAGCTGGTGACGGTGGGGCGGGACGTGGAGGCGCAGGTGCTGGCGCACGCGGTGAAGTGGCACAGCGAGAGCAGGGTGATGGTGTACGGGAACCGCACGGTGGTGTTCCGGTGAGGGGAGGGGTGAGTCCGGCTGCGGGCAGGGGTGAGTCCGGCTGCGGATACGGACGAGTCCGGGTGCGAGTGAGTCCGGGTGCGGGTACGGCTGAGTCCGGGTGCGAGTGGGTCCGGGTGCGGCAGGTGCGGTTACGGGCGTGTGCTGTATACGGCTTCCGGTGGCGGCACTTGGGGCGCGGGCACACGCGCCGGCCCATCGACGGCGACTTGGAACACAGGGGCGCCCGAATGAGCCCGCCCCCGGCACCCTGCGACACGGACACGCATCAGCCCGACCTCGGCAACGTGCAACACGGACACGCACGAGCCCGAATCCGGTGCCCTGCACCACGGGCACGCACACATCAGCCCGCCCCCCGACGACTTGGAGCACGGGTCGGCAAATCCGGCGGTCTCCGGCACTTCGAAGCGCAGGCCGGCAATGTCCACCCGCCTCCGGCGACTCGAAGCGCAGGCCGGCTATGTCCACCAGTCTCCGCCGACTCGAAACGGCGGTCGGCCATATCCAGCCGTCGCCGGCGACTTCCAACGCAGGCCGCCGACACCCAGCCCGTCCGGCGTTTGAGGACGAGGCCCCTTCAGGGCCGACCGGGGGTCTGGGGGCGGAGCCCCCAGAAGCTCACCCCCTCCCCTCCCGCCCTCACCCTCTCACCGCCTACCCGGCCTGCTTCTGGGCGTCGCGGTGCCGGTAGTACACCGCCGAGGACGGAGCGAGCGGCTCCTCGCCCAGGATGAGGTCCGCCGCCTTCTCCGCGATCATCATCACCGGCGCGTAGATGTTGCCGTTGGTCACGTACGGCATCACCGACGCGTCCACGACCCGGAGCCCCTCCACCCCGTGCACCCGCATGCTGCCGGGGTCGACGACGGCCATTTCGTCCGTGCCCATCTTGCAGGTGCAGGACGGATGCAGAGCCGTCTCCCCTTCCTTGGCCACCCACGCCAGGATCTCCTCGTCGCTCTCCACGGACGGCCCGGGCGAGATCTCCCCGTCGTTGTACGGGGCGAGCGCGGGCTGGTTGAGGAGCTTCCGCGCGACCCGGATCGACTCGACCCACTCACGCCGATCCTGTTCCGTGGACAGGTAGTTGAAGCGCAGCGCGGGGTGCTCCAGCGGATCCTTGCTCTTGATCTTCACCGAGCCGATCGCGTCGGAGTACATGGGCCCGACGTGCACCTGGTACCCGTGGCCACCGGCCGGCGACGAGCCGTCGTAGCGGACCGCGATCGGCAGGAAGTGGAACATCAGGTTGGGGTAGTCGACGTCCTCATTGCTGCGGGCGAAGCCGCCTGCCTCGAAGTGGTTGGTGGCGGCGGGGCCCTTGCGGAAGAGCCATTGCAGGCCGATGAAGGGAGCGCGCCACTTCGCCATGTACGGCTGCATGGAGACGGGTTGCTTGCAGGCGTACTGGATGTACACCTCCAGGTGGTCCTGCATGTTCTCGCCGACGCCCGGCAGGTCGTGGACGACGTCGATGCCGAGCGCGCTCAGTTCCTCCGCGTTGCCGACGCCCGAAAGCTGAAGCAGCTGGGGGGAGTTGATCGCGCCGCCGCACAGGATGACCTCGCGGGCCCGCACTTGCTGGACCTTGCCGCGGTGCCGGTACTCGACGCCGACGGCCTTCTTGCCCTCGAAGAGGACGCGGGTGACCATCGCACGGGTGGTGACGGTGAGGTTGGGCCGCTTGCGCACGGGCTTCAAGTAGGCCTTGGACGCGGACAGTCGGCGGCCCCGGCTGACGTTGCGGTCGAAGGGCGCGAAGCCCTCCTGCTGGTAGCCGTTGACGTCGTCGGTGCGCGGATACCCCGCTTCCTGAACGGCGTTGAGGAACGCGCCGAACAACGGGTTGGCGGCGGGCCCGCGTTCGAGGACGAGCGGGCCGTCGTGGCCACGGAACTCGTCGTCGGGATCGGCCGCGAGGCAGTTCTCCATCCGCCGGAAGTACGGCAGGCAGTGCGCGTAGTCCCAGCTCTCCATGCCCGCGTCGGCGGCCCAGCGCTCGTAGTCCATGGGGTTGCCGCGCTGGAAGATCATGCCGTTGATGCTGCTGGAACCGCCGAGCACCTTGCCGCGGGCGTGGTAGACGCGCCGGCCGCCCATGTGGGGTTCGGGTTCCGACTCGTACTTCCAGTCGTAGAACCGGCTGCCGATGGGATACGTCAGCGCGGCCGGCATGTGGATGAAGACGTC
This sequence comes from Streptomyces sp. NRRL F-525, assembly GCF_000716605.1. Taxonomy (GTDB): domain Bacteria; phylum Actinomycetota; class Actinomycetes; order Streptomycetales; family Streptomycetaceae; genus Streptomyces. The sequence continues at coordinate 73,850 of NZ_JNXE01000019.1, forward strand.
CCACGGGTAGTCGGGCCGACCGGCCTCGAGGACGAGCACCTGGTGGGCCGGGTCCGCGGAGAGCCGGTTCGCCAGTGCGCTGCCGGCGGATCCACCGCCGACGATGACGAAGTCGTATTGCAGGGGAGCCATGATCTCTCGTCTCGCTCGCGCCGTAGATACGCGACGCATGCTAATACGAGTATCGCTATACGCACTAGGTTGCGCGCCACGCAACCTGGAGGCCCAGGTTTCCGCACTGTTTCCCGGCCCGGGCCCCGATCGGCTCCCCGCGTTCCTCAGACGCTGAAGCGCTCCTTGCCGAGGAGCGGGCGGACCCGGGAGCGGAAACCTTCCGTGCGGAAGGGGCGCTGGAGGAGGCCGGGGCGCAGGTGCTGGGCGAGTGCGGCGGCGATCATGCCCTGGTCGAGGGCGAGGACGGAGTCGCTGACGCGCCCGTTCGCGGTGTCGACGGAGTCGCGGAAGCCGTAGCGGTCGTCGTAGGCGCCGAAGTCCCGTGCCAGCGCGGTGAGATTGGCGAGCGCCTCGGGCGCCGCGTACGGCAGGGCGAGGAAGGAGGCGTGCGGGGTGACGACGCCGAGGGAGTCGTAGCCGTCCTCCTGCATGCCGATCGCGTCGACGCCGTACTCGCGGTAGCCGCCCTCGGGGATGTTGGCGGGTGAGAAGCCCCAGTAGCCGTACTTCGCCTCGTCCAGGCCGTGTTCGATCTGGCTGCGGACATAGCGCTGGTGGGTGGTGCCCCACGAGTACGGCGACCAGGCGGCCTCGGGCACGAACAGCGGGACCATCAGCGCCTCGAACATCGAACCGCCCCAGGTGGGGACGAGCTTGCGGCCGCGGTAGGTGTAGTGGCCCTCCCACACCCGTACGCCGTCGATCGTGACGTAGGAGCCCTCGGGTTCCTGTTCCTGCCCCATGCCGGGCAGGAGGGTGCGGAACAGGTGCCAATAGTGCTCGGCGGGAAGGGAGTTGTCGGCTATGCCGAGGTAACTGGCCATGCGGGGTTCGGTGTTGAGGGCGCCGTAGTGGTGGCCGGTGGGTTCGCCCTTGCCTGGCTTGTCCGGCCAGAAGCCGCCGCGCAGTTGACCGGGTCCGGCGACCAGGTCGGCCGGGTCGTAGGGGGTGTAGTAGTACGACCAGTCGGCGTCGGCGAGGAGCCGGGCAACGCACGGACGCAGTTCGGGATCGGCGTCGGCGGCGATCTTCAGTCCGGTGACGAGCCAGGCGTTGTCGACGGTGGAGAGGAAGGGGCGCACCGGGTCGCCCGTCCCGGGCCAGCTGGTGAGGACCGAACCGTCGTACGCGTCATACCAGTTGAACCAGAAGCCGTGCGCACGCTCCAGCCTCTCGACCGCCGCGAGCGTGCGGGACAGCCGCTGGTGCATGACGGACCCGGAGATCACACCGAGGCCCGCCGCGGCAACGGCCGACCACAGGCCGCAGCCGATGTTGGTCGGCGAGGTCTGCGTCGAGGGCGCGGGGGTGCCGGTGCCGGAGACGTCCATCGTGTCGGCGGTCAGGCCGAGTTCGGTGGTCATCCCGGTCATCGAGCGGTAGGTCGCCTCGAACCAGGTCCGCAGGGGCGCCCTGTCGGAGGCGGGGCGGCCACGGGTCGACGCGGACGCGGAGGCGAGGGGCATCGCGGCGGTGAGGGCGGCGGCTCCGGCCGTGGCGGTGGTGAGGAACGTACGACGGTTCATGCGGGTCCAACTCCCAGGGGAATACGGGCGGGACGGGCAAGGCAAGGGGTGCGCTCGTCGTCGTGTCCCGTGCGGGACACCGGCGGGGCGGGAGCCGACGGGGTGTCAGGGGCCCGTCGGCTCCCGGGACTTGGGGCGGGCTACGCGTTCCGCCCTGCCGTGCGCGGCAGTTCGCGGGTGCGGCCCAGCGCGCCGAGCCAGGCGGCGGACGGCTTTGCGGTGCGGGCGAAGGTGACCGGATCCACGGCGATCAGGCCGAACGTCGGCCGGTAGGAGCCCCATTCGTAGTTGTCGAGGGCGCTCCAGGCCAGGTAGCCGGCGATGTTCAGGCCGTCTTCGAGGGCGGCGGCGACCGCGTCCAGGGCGCCGGCGTAGTAGTCGATACGGCGGGTGTCGTCGGCGGTGGCGATGCCGTTCTCGGTGACGATCAGCGGGACGCCGGGGCCGACGACGTCGGCGGTGTGGCGCAGGGCGTGGCCGACGGCCTCCGGGTAGAACTCCCATTGCGTCAGGGTGCGTTCGGCGTCCTCGGGCGCGGGGATCGGGCCGTCGGGGCCGATCTTGGTGCGGGTGTAGGACTGGACGCCGATCCAGTCGTCGTCGCGCGCGGCCTCGATGAAGATGTCCTCGCGGGGGTGGCGGTAGGCGGCGGTGACGTCCTCGGCGCCGGGCAGCGCCTGGTAGACCTGGTTGGCGATCGTCCAGCCGACCTGGATGGCGGGGTCGATCGCGCGCACCGCCTTGACGGCGGCCCGGTGGGCGGCGATCACCGCGTGGGTCGTCCCCTCGTCCGGGGTGGGCAGACCGGCGGGCGGGAAGCCCTGGTCACCGGCCTTGGCGGCACCCGCCATCACGGCGATCATGTTGGGCTCGTTGATGGTGCACACGTGGCGGACACCGTCCGCGATGATCGGCGCGCACTGCTCGACGTACCGGGCGAACAGGTCGGCCGCGCCGTCGGCAGTCCAGCCGCCGAGGTCCTCGAACCACCGCGGGACCGTGAAGTGGTGCAGGGTCACCATCGGGCGCAGGCCGCGGGCGAGGGCGCCGTCGACCATGCGGCGGTAGTGGGCGGTCTCGGCGCGGGAGAAGGTGCCCGGGACGGGTTCTATGCGGGCCCATTCGACGCTGAACCGGTAGTCGGTGAAGCCGAGTTGGGCGAGCAGGTCCATGTCCTGCTCCCAGCGGTGGTAGCTGTCGCAGGCGTCCAGGCTCGGCTCCTCGATCCCGGCCGCCGGGTCGTGTTCCTTGCGCCACCAGTCACTGTTGACGTTGTTCCCCTCGATCTGGTGGGCGGCCGTGGACACGCCCCACAGGAAGCCGTCGGGGAACGGGGTGGAAGTGTGACTCATGGTTCGACGTGTCTTTCTGCTGGGTGGGGCCAACGGGCAACGGGCGTGTGGGGCCAACAGGCGCATGCGGCGGGCTACTTGAGCCCGGCGGTCGCGATGCCCTGGGTGAAGTGGCGTTGCAGTACGGCGAAGACGAGCAGCACCGGCAGCACGACGAGCAGGGAGCCGGCCATGAGCATCCCGTTGCCGCCGCCGACCGTGCGGTTGGGATCGTTGGCGAACGTCGCCAGGGCCACGGGCAACGTGTACTTGCCGGGGTCGTTGGTCGCGATCAGCGGCCAGACGAAGTTGTTCCAGGAACCGAGGAAAGTGAAGATCGTCAGGGTCGCCAGGGCGGGCTTGACCAGGGGCAGCACGATGCGCCAGAAGATGTACCACTCGCCGGCGCCGTCGATGCGGGCCGCTTCGAGGAGTTCGTCGGGGATCGACTGCATGAACTGCCGCATGAGGAAGACCCCGAAGGCCCCGGCGGCGAACGGCAGGACCAGTCCGGCGTAGGTGTCGATGAGGTTCAGCTTGGTCATCAGCACGTACAGCGGCAGCACGAGCAGGTTGCCCGGCACCATCAGGGCCGCGAGGACGATGCCGAACACCTTGGAACGGCCGGTGAATTGGAGTTTCGCCAGCGCATAGCCGAGCATCGAGCAGAACAGCAGATTGCAGACGGTCACGAGCACCGCCACGATCAGCGAGTTCATGAAGTACCGCGCCATGTCCAACTGGTGCAGCAGGTCACGGAAGTTGGCGAGCGTCCAGTGGCTGGGGATCCACACCGGCGGGCTGGCCGTGAGGTCCTTCTTCGTCTTGAAGGCCGACAGCGCCATCCACAGGAACGGTGCGGCCATGACCAGCAGCCCCAGCGAGGCGACCGTGTACAGCAGGGGTCCTCGCACCCGGCCCGGGCGGCGGGCGGGAGCGGTCACCGTCGGCGCGGTCATGAGGTGTTGTCCTTCAGCAGTCGGAGCTGGAGCACCGTGATGGCCATGATCACCACGAACAGGACGTATGCCATGGCGCTCGCGTAGCCCATGTGGAAGAAGTTGAAGCCCTCCCGGTACATGTCCAGGGAGACGGTCATCGTGGCGTTGGAGGGGCCGCCCTGGGTCATCACGAAGGGCTCCTCGAACACGTTGAGGTAGCCGATCGAGGTGATGACGGTGGCGTAGAGCATCGTCGGCCGCAGCAACGGCACGGTGACGCGCCGCAGTTCCTGCCAGGCGCTCGCGCCGTCCAGCCGCGCGGCCTCGCGGACCTCGGTGGGGATGGCCTGGAGTCCGGCGATGAACAGGACCATCACGGTGCCGAGGTTGCGCCACACCGCCATCGCGATCAGCGAGGGCATGGCCCAGGTCTCGGAGCCGAGGAAGTCCGGTGCGGTCAGGCCGAGTTCGGAGGCGAGACCGGCGACGAGCCCGTCCGAGGGGTCGAGGACGAACCGCCATACGACGGCGACCGCGACGATGGTGGTGACCACCGGGGCGTAGAAGCCGACGCGGAAGAAGGTGCGGGCGCGGTCGATGCCGTTGTTGAGAAGGACGGCGACGAGCAGTCCCAGCACGACGGTCAGCGGGACGCCGACGACCACGAAGTAGCCGGTGTTGAAGAGCGCCGTACGGAAGACGTCGTCGTCGAAGAGCCGTGTGTAGTTGTCGAAGCCGACGAACTCCGCCTCGAAGGGGCGGGTCACGTCGCGCGCCCCGAAGTCGGTGAAGCTCATCAGGAGCGTCGCGACGATCGGGAGGAGCATGAAGACGCCGAACAGCACCAGGAAGGGCGTGGAGAACAGCCAGCCGTGCAGGTTGTGCCGGCCCAGCGGACGGCCGCGTCCCGGCCCTCGCGGAGGCCCAACAGGAGCCTTGGACAGCTTGGTTGGGCCCGTGGCCGCGCTGTCGGCGGTGGATCCGGTCACCAGGGACATCGCTGTTACCTCACGAGCCCTTCGATCTGGGACTGGGCCTTGTCCAGCGCGTCCTTCGCGGACGAACTGCCCTGCGTGACCTGCTCGATGGCGGTGTCGACCTTGGAGGTGATCTCGGTGAGCTTCGGGTCGGACGGCGGGGTCTTGGCCGTCTCGAGTTGCCGCCGCCAGATCTTCAGGTTCGCGTCGGTGGCGAGTTCACCGGTTTCCCAGGCCGCCTTGTTGGCGGGCAGGTCGCGGGTGCGCTCGTACCAGTCGGCCTGGCCCTGGGAGTTGGTGAGCGAGGCGATGAACTGCCGTGCTGCGGCCTTGTGTTCACTGTCCGCCGAGATCGCGAGGCTGGACCCGCCGGCCATCGACACCGAGGACACGTCCGTCGGTACGGGAGCGATCGCCCACTTGCCCTTCAGGTCCGGGTAGTTGTCGTCGAGCAGGGACATGATCCACGGCCCGCCGAAGAACATGGGCACGGAACCGGTGTTGAAGTCCTTGGTCACGTCGTAACCGGGCCGCACCGACTTCGCGCTGAGCCCCTTGTCGAAGTAACTCCCGTAGTTCTCCAGCGCCTTGACGGCCGCCGCGCTGTCGATGACAGGCTTGTCGTCCTTGGTGAGCAGCTCGCCACCCGCCGAGTACAGGAACGGGTAGAAGCTCTGCACGGTGTCCAGCCCACCCGGCTGGATGGACAGCCCCCACTTGGCGCCGGCCTTCTTCCGGTACGCCTCGGCCGCCTGCTGCAGATCGGTCATCGTCGCCGGGGCGGTCTTGAGGCCGGCCTTCGCCGCGAGGTCGCTGCGGTAGTAGAGGACGCGGGTGTCGACGTACCACGGGACGCCGTAGGCCTTGCCGTCGTACGTCACCTGGTCCCAGGCGGCGGGGAAGAAGTCGCCCTCCTTGGCCGCCTTGGTGTCGACCGGTTCGAGGACGCCCATGTCCGCGAACTCGCCGAGGTAGGTCCCGCCCATCTGGACGACGTCGGGCAGCTTGTCGGCGGCAGCGGCGGCGACCAGCTTCTGGTGCGCCACGTCCCAGCCGACGGGGGTCACCTTCACGGTGATGTTGGAGTGCGTCTTCTCGTACGCCTTCGCGACGTCGGCGAGCTTCTCGCCCTCGGTGCCCATCGCCCAGACCGTCAGGGTCTGTTTGGCGTCGGCCGCCACCTCCGCGCCACCGGAACCACCGCAGGCGGTGAGGGTGAGCGCGGAGGCCACGGTGAGGGCGATCGAAGCGGTGGTGGCAGGGCGGCGCATGGACTGCTCCTCCTTGAGCGTTCCGGATGTATGCGCTTCCTGTAAGCGCATACATCACTCTCGTGCACGAATTCCGGGGCGGGCAAGGGGCTCTCGGTCACGCTCCCGTAACGACTGGGACATCCGGCGATGACATCGAATCCGTGTCGAGGCATTTCGTGTTTTCGGGTGCTTTTGATGTCGCCGTACGGGGATAGTTCGGTGGATTCCCCGATGCGTTCGTGGGTGGCGATCGGCGACGATGGGTGTGGGTGCTGCTTGTGTTTCGCTCCTGCCCGGGGGGCTTGGGCTGACCGGGGTCGCGTTCTTCATTCGCGTACGGAAGGGGCGGGCGCCGGGGCTTCGTGCGCCGAGGGGGACGCAGGTATCCCGAGGGGGAATGCAGGCATGAGGGGGGACGCAGGCACGAGGGGGGATGCGGGTATGTCGAAGAGGCTGGCCCTGTGGGGCGAGGATCTTTTCTTGAGTCGGGAGTGGGAGCGGCGTCGCGGTCTCGCGCCGGAGAGTCATGCGGAACTCGGCCTGGTGCAACGGGGGTTCGAGCCCTGTCTGCTGACCGCGCTCCGGCTGTCGCTGGGGACGGAGCTGGACACTCGTGTCTCGACCGGGTGGTTCCGGCAGGCGCTGGCCCGCACGGGATATCTCGCCCGCGCGGCCGAGTCGGCGTACACGATCAGCGACGAGGGGAAGCGGGGTGAGGAACTCCTGACCCTGGTGAAGGCCGCGGCCAACGCCGAAGACCTGCCCTGCGCACAGGAGTTGGCCGAGTCGATCACCGAGCGCCAACTGCGGGACATGGCGCTCGTCGCCCTGGTACCGGTGTGGGCCCGGGCCGGGGAACGCGATCGGGCTGTCGCCGTGGCGGAGAGCGTCCGCTACCCGCACAACTGGGGGAAAGTCTGGGCGTTGTTGGCGAAGGTGGTGGTGGACAACGGTGACACTCCCGACGCCCTGGGGTTCGCCGATCGCGCCGACGCCGAGGTGAGTTCCTCGGGTTTCGACGGGACGGGAGAGGTGCTTGCCCTTCTCGCGGAGGTGGCCGAGGCCGCCGGCGACCAGGTCCGGGCGGCCATGCTCGCCGACCGGGTCGAGGACTTCGCGCGGTCCCATAGACGGAACCCTTGGAGTCAACCCGGGCCGCTGGCGCGGGTGTTGGTCCGGGAGGCGTTGGGAGGGGACTTTGACCGGATCGATGCGCTGCTGGGCCGACGGCTCGGGAGCGGGAGCGCACCCGAAGGCGGGGAGAGGTCATGGGGAGGTGACGAAACCGGCGGCCAAGGGATGGCTCGCCGCGGGGGCGCGGATCCGGACCTGCTCGTCAAAGCCCTGCCGGCGCCCCGTTCCCCTTTCGGACTCTCGGACATGGCCTATGTGCTGGACGCGGTCGCGGAGGCCGGTGCCCAGGATGTCGCCCTCGCCCTGACGGACCGGGCGGAGGCGCTGCTCGACACCGCCGTCGGCGCTGATCACGGCCATCTGCTGCACGCCCTGACCCTTCTGCTGGCCCGCCGCGGGCAGGTCGAGCGGGCCATGGCGCTGGTCGAGCGGATCGTCCCCGAGTGGCGCGCGGGGCGACAGGCGGAGATCGTCGGGCAGTTGGCCCGCTACGGCGACACGGGCCGGGCCGAGGCTCTCGCGTACAGGATCACCGACCGCCGGGCGCAGACCAGGGCGTTGATCGACGTGGTCCGGGAGTTGGCCCGGCGCGGCGATCCGGATCGGGCCGAGACCGTGGCCCACTCGATCACCGACCGCTGGTCGAAAGGCGAGGCGCTGATCGCGGTCGTCCGGGAACTCGCCCGGCACGGCGATCCGGACCGGGCCGAAGCCCTCGCCCACTCGATCGCCTACCGCGCGACACGGGCCCGCGCACTGGCCGTACTCGCGGAGCTGTCCGATCCGCCCCGCGCCCGCAGACTCGCCGTACAGATCATGGTGGTCGACGGGTGGCAGGCTGCCCTGCCCCTGCTGGAACGGATCGCGCCCCGGGCGGTGGTGACCGTCGCCGATCAGGCCGACGCGCCGCTGCGCGACGGGGCGTGACGTGCCCGCCCCGCACCGGGAACCCGCCGCCTCCCTCCGTTCTCTTTCCTTCCGCTCCTTGTCACTGCCGACTGCGAGACTCACCCCATGATTCAGAAGTTGCCCCTGAACAGCCCGCGTTGGCGTGACCTCGACGGTGTGACGGCCGAGGAGGTGCAAGTGCTCCTGGAGCACATGACCTCGACTGCCGTCACGGGCGCCGACGTTGACTGGCGGCAGACCTGGACGCACATGACCGACGACCTGCTGGCCGACGGAACGGTCTACAACAGCGCCTACGCGGCCCTCCCCCATCTCGTCGAGGCGGCTGCGGAGTTGCCACCGGAGCAGTCCGTGGACTTCTGGGTGGACATGGGCTTCATCGTGACCGCGGAGGACAGGCCCCCCGTCCCGGCCGATCTGGAGCCGGCGTTCAGCGCCGCGCTCCGGCTGGCCGAGCGGGCGGCCGCGCGGAGCCTCCTCGACGCCGGCGTTCCCGCGAAGGTCTGCGGCCAACTCGCCCTGAGCTGCGTCGCCTTCGCCGGTCACCGCATCGGTGCGGCGCTGTGGAAGGTCGAACCCGGCGAAACTTACCTTCAGTTGGTGTGTCCTGAGTGCGAGTCCGACACCGAGATACTCAAGTTCTTCGTGGACCCGGGACATCCGCCCTTCGGGGCACCCGAGTTGCCCGACCCGGAACGCGCCCGCCAGGGACAGCACCCCTGGGGCGAGGTCGCCGACGCACTGCGGGCGGAGACGCTGGGGCAGGAGTGGGAGCCCTTCCTCCGGGTGGCGCGTGCCGTCGCGGCGGCCGGGGTTCCCGTCGAAACACCGGAGCCTGCCGTCCTGTGCCTGGTCGCCGGGATGGTCGCGGCCAAGGGCGCCCCGCACTGGGCCGGCAGCGAATGGGCCCGCCAACTGGCCTTGCTCGCCGGGCACTTCCGCTGCTGGAACTGCGAACAGAGCTGGACGATCGCCGACGGCCTGGTGGAGAACCCGGACGGCGCCCGTCCGCAGGGCGCTCCCACGCCGACATCGACGGCGCAGCCCACGGCAGTCGAACCAGCCGGGACAGCAGCAGGTGAAACACCCGGAGCACCCACCCGTCTACGGCAGGACGGCAACGTTCTGCTCGCGACTGACGGCACGCCCTGGGGCCGTATGACCGTCTTCTCCAATTCCGCGTTCTCCGATTCCGCACCGGACTCGTCCGGCGCCGTCGACTCGCTCACGCCGGTGCCCCTCCCCGGCGGGACGACGCTCGTGGCCGGTGCCGGGGACAGGGGCAAAGTGTGTCTGTGGGACGCGACCAACGGCCGACTCGTCCACGGGCCACTCGCTGAACATCCCGACCGTGTCCGCGCGTTGACGGCGCTGCCCCTCCCCGATGGCCGCGTCCTCCTCGCGAGCGGAGGCGACTCCGGGTCGATCGGCCTGTGGGATGCCGTCACTGGGCGGCCGGTTCGCGAACCCGTCGCCAACTGGCTCGGCGAGGTGACCGGGATGTGCACCGCGACTCTCGCCGACGGCCGGATCCTCCTCGTCACCGCCACCTCCCGGGGCGCGGTCCGGTTGAGGGACCCGGCCACGGGTGAACCCGTCGGGCGGCTCAACCCCTCCGGCCGTCCGATCCGGTCGATCGCCTCCGTCGCGGTCGTCGGCGGCCATACGTTGATCGCGGCCGCGGACACCCAGGGCGGCGTCCACATGTGGGATCCGGCCGTCGACGACCCCTGGGACCCGGGCGCGGCCGTGCAGTTGAAGGACCGTGCGCTCAGCGATGCCGGACACCGGGTGGCAGCTGTCGCGGCGGTGCCCACGCCCGACGGAACCCTGTTGGCCACCGCCGACGATCGCGGCGTAGTCATGCTGTGGGACCCGGCCACCGGAACGCCGGTCGGCGAGGGACTGCCTCCCGCGACGGGCACCGCGGGCCCACCGGTCATGGCCGCCGCCACAGCACACGACGGGCGCACCGTCCTGGTCACCGGCGCCAGGCGCGGGCACGACCTGCGGGTATGGGAGCCGACGACCGGCGCGGTCCGGCAGATATCCCTGGAGGTGACCATCACCTGCTTGGCCGCCGCAGGCTCCGACGTGATCGTCGGACACGACCGCGGAGTTCTCGGAATCCCGCTCACGAGGCAGTGAACCGACCCCGTTCCGACCCACCGGCAACCACTGCGAACCCTTGACTATCCGTCAGACGAACTCGTCAACCCGCCCACAAACTAGCCCAGTTGAGTTCCGCTTCCCTCAACCTCACCGCACCCACAGCTACCCCGACGCACCACGGTCACCGGGAGCATCAGCGACACGGGTTCCTTGTCGGGCCCTCCGCTGAGTCGCTGGACGAGCAACTCGGCCGCTTGCTCCCCCAGCCGCAGCATGGGCTGACGCACCGTCGTCAGGGCCGGCCGTACGAGCCGGCCGAGCGGGATCCCGTCGAAGCCCGTCACCACCACGTCCTCGGGGACGCGCAGCCCCCGCCGCTGCAACGCGTGCAGGGCGCCGACGGCCATCTGGTCGTTGGCGAAGAGGAGCGCCTCGGGCAGCGGGTCCTCGCGGTCGGCCAGGGCGTTCACCGCGTCGGCCCCGTCGGCCTGCCTCATCATCGGCATCCGTAGGACCGGTCCATCGGCCGTTTCCACGTCCGCTGCGGCACAGGCCTCCAGGAAGCCCCGGAAGCGGGCCTCGACGTCCGGCGACTCCTCGGCCGAGCCGATGTACGCGAGGCGCCGCAGGCCGTGGTCCTCGATGAGGTGGCGGGTCAGTTCGCGCTGGCCGTCGGAGTTGGCGACCTCCAGGTGGTCCAGGTGGTCGAGGTGGTCGCCGCCCTCGCGGGGGCCGGCGAGCATCACCACGGGCTGGCGGCGGGAGATCACCTCCAGTTCCTCGGTCGGCACGGTACGTGCCATGACGGCGAACCCGTCGACGCGTCCCGCCACCTTGGCCACCAGGCTCTCCGGCCCGCCCTTCAACGAGGCGGCGATCAACAGCGCGTATCCGTGCCGACGGGCGGTGCGTTCCATGCCGCGGATGATCTGGTCGGAGTAGAGCATCGCCGCGTCGTCGTCCTCGGCGTCGGTGTCCTCCGCGTCCGGATCGGAGTAGTCGGGGAAGCACAGCCCCAGGACACCGGTGCTACGGCTGGCCAGCCCGCGCGCGTTGCCGCTGGGTACGTAGCCGAGTTCCCGGGCGGCCGCGAGAACCCGCTCCCGGGTCTGGGCCCGCACCGAGTCGGGGTTGCGGTAGACGCGGGACACCGTGGCGATCGAGACGCCGGACCGGTTGGCCACGTCGTACACGGTGGGGACGGTACTCATGGGACGGAATCCTCATGTGGTCGGTGCACATCGCGGCGTCAGCGCGCGATGGTTGCACGGGATGCAAGGACGGGATGCAAGGACGGGATGCAAGGACGTGATGTCAGTACGCGATGCCAGCACGTGATGTAAGCGCATTCACCCTAGGGGTTGACCAGGTCAGGAGCAAGGCGCCGAGTCGGGGGCGGCGGACCGTCGGTGGGGTGAGTACGCGTACTCATGCCCCCGGCCGCCCCGCCGCGTGACGATACAGATCGTCCACACACCGGGCACCACCGGCAGATCAGAGAGTCAGCACCACGTGCTCAGCGCCTTCGCCCGTACCGTCGTCCCCCTCCTCGGCCGCCTGACGGTGACCACCACTGGGACCGCCCGCACCATCGCGCCCGGCAGCATCGTCGCGCCCAACCACACCGCTCTCGCCGACCCCGGACTCGTGCTGGCCGCGCTGCACCGGCTGGGCGTCGAGCCGGTCGTCCTCGCCACCGCGGGACTGTGGAAGATCCCCATACTCGGCCGCCGTCTCACCCGCGAGGGCCACATACCGGTGCACCGGGGCAGCGGTAGCGCGGCGGCGGCGCTGGACCTGGCGGCCGAGGCCCTCGCGGCCGGCCGGGTCGTGGTGATCTACCCCGAGGGCGGACTCCCCCGCCGCCGCGACTCCGCCGACCGCGAACCGGGCACCTTCCGCACCGGCCTGGCCCGCCTGGCGATCACCACCGGCGCGCCCGTCGTCCCGCTCGGCCACGCCGGTGCCCGCCGGATCGTCTCCGGCGGCCGGGTCAAGCAGCTCGCCGGAGTCCTCACCGCACCGCTGCGCCGCCCCGACCTCCACGTCCACCTCGGCGAACCCGTCCACCTCACTGGCGACATCGGCGAGGCAACCGCCCATGCCCGCACGGCAGTTGGGGCAGCCTGGCAGCAGGCTGTCGGTCAACTACCGTCCTCCCGCGGCGCATCGCTCCCGTAGAGGCGAGGCAGAGGGATCACACGCGGGTGGCCGTCCCGCCCCATGAACACCCGCCCGGCCGGCCAGAGGGCGACCGGATACAGTGCGCGAGACGGCAGCCCGGTCAGATAGGGGAAGCGTGACCGACACCAATGACACCCGCCCCGCCGACGGCGAAGTGCGGGCTCCGCGGCGGAGCCGGCTTCAGCGCCTGATGCGCTACCTCCCCCTCATCGCCCCCGTGCTGCTGTGGGCCGTGCCCTGCTGGGTGCTCCTGTACACCGGCCAGCACTGGCCGTTGGCCGTCGCGCTGGCCGGCACCGCCCTGTTCGTCCTCGGCCTCGTCACCATGCCGCTCGCGATGGGGCGCGGCCACGGCCGGCGTCAGCAGGACCGGGCGGCGATCGTCGGGGACACCCTGCTGGGCGCGAGTTGGGTGCTGTTCACCTGGTCCGTGCTGCTCGGCATCCTGCTGCGGCTCGCCCTGACCCTGGCCGGGGTCGGCGACGGCCAGGACCGGGCGCGCACCGTCACCTGGGCCGTCCTCGGCACCACCGCCGTCCTGCTCGTCTGGGGATACGCCGAAGCCCGTCGCGTGCCCCGCGTGCGCCGCCTCGACGTCCAACTCCCGCGGCTGGGCGCCGGGTTGGACGGCGCCCGCGTCGCCCTCATCACCGACACGCACTACGGCCCGCTCGACCGCGCCCGCTGGTCGGCGCGGGTGTGCGAGACGGTGAACACGCTGGAGGCCGACCTGGTCTGCCACACCGGCGACATCGCGGACGGCACGGCCGAACGCCGCCGCGCCCAGGCCGTCCCGCTCGGTACCGTGCGGGCGACCCACGCCCGGGTCTACGTCACCGGCAACCACGAGTACTACACCGAGGCCCAGGGCTGGGTCGACCTGATGGGCGAGCTGGGCTGGGAGCCGCTGCGCAACCGGCATCTGCTGCTCGAACGCGGGGGCGACACCCTCGTGGTCGCCGGCGTGGACGACGTCACCGCCGAGTCCTCGGGCCTGCCGGGCCACCGCGCCCATCTCGACGGAGCCCTGAACGGCGCCGACCCCGACCTGCCCGTCCTGCTCCTGGCCCACCAGCCCAAGTTCATCGACCGGGCGGCGGCCGCCGGCATCGACCTCCAGCTCTCCGGCCACACCCACGGCGGCCAGATCTGGCCCTTCCACCACCTGGTCCGCATCGACCAGCCCGCCCTGGCCGGCCTGAGCCGCCACGGCACCCGCACCCTTCTCTACACCAGCCGCGGCACCGGCTTCTGGGGCCCGCCGTTCCGCGTCTTCGCCCCCAGCGAGATCACCCTGCTCGTGCTGCGCTCCCCGCAGCCGCCCACCTCGTCGTAGCACCGGCCGGGCCGGCGCACCCACTTGACGCACAACCTGTGCACAGATTCGCCGGAACTCCCGGAAACCCGCAGGTAGAGGCGGTGTGCGCCCGGCTCGTGAACCACCCGGTACCAGGCGAAAAGGCCTGATCAGAGTCCGCATCGTAAACAGGTTGTACCGCACTACGCGTATAGTTTCGCTGTGAGCAACTACAGTCCAGATACTGAAACGTCAGGTTCGCAGTCCGGCGGAGTGCAGTCCGTGGACCGTGCCATCAGCGTGCTGGAGATCCTGGCCCAGCGTGGCGAGGCCGGTGTCAGCGAGGTGGCCGGCGAGATCGAGGTTCACAAGTCGACCGCGTTCCGGCTGCTCGGGGCGCTGGAGGCGCGCGGGTTGGTCGAGCAGGCGGGCGAGCGCGGCAAGTACCGGCTGGGCTTCGGGATCGTGCGGCTGGCCGGCGCGGTCACCGGCCGCATCGACATCACGCAGCAGGGCCGCCCGGTCTGCGAGCGCCTCGCCGAGGAGATCGGCGAGACCGTCAACATCGCCGTCATGCAGGAGCAGTACGCGATCAACCTCTACGAGGTCCGCGGCCCCGGCGCCGTCACCGCGCACAACTGGGTAGGAGAACTCACCCCGTTGCACGCCACCTCCAGTGGCAAGGCCCTGCTGGCCCACCTGCCCGCCAAGGAGCGCACCGCGCTGCTGACGGAGGCCGGCCTGAAGAAGGTGACCCCGCACACCATCACCTCGAAGTCGAAGCTGGAGAAGAACCTCGCCGAGGCCCGGGAGCGCGGATACGCCTGGACCCTGGAGGAGTTGGAGCTCGGACTGCACGCAGTGGCCGCGCCGGTGCGCAACCGCGACGGCGAGGTCATCGCGGCGGTCAGCGCCTCGGGACCGGCGTACCGGTTCACCGAGGAGCGACTGCACGAACTCGCGCCGGTCCTGGTCAAGGGCGCCGAGGAGATCAGTCACCGCATGGGGTACCTGGGCTGAGTCGCCCCGGTCTCAACCCTGTTGGGGCCAAGGTCCGGGCGGCTGAGTCACCCCTGGCTGATCCCCAGGCGCTCGTTCACCCAGTCGTGGAACGCTCCAATGTGGTGCTCGCTGGGCACCAACACCCCGCCCTTGGCGTACATCCGGGAACTCATCCCGGGCTGCGTGCGCTCGCACGCCTCGAAGTCCTGGCGGTTGACGCGGTCGAAGAGTTCCACGGACCGGCTGACGTCCTTGCCGCTCTCGACGACGTGCGGGAGATAGAGCCAGTCGCACTCGACGATCGTGCGGTCGACGGCCACCGGGTACATCCGGTGGAAGATCACGTGGTCGGGGACGAGGTTGATGAACACCTGCGGCTTGATCGTGATCGCGTAGTAACGGCGGTCCTGGTCGTCGCTCACGCCGGGAATGCGGTCGAGTCCTTCCGAGCCGTCCACGGTGAATCCCCGCACCTCCTCACCGAACTCGGCGCCGTGGCCGACGTAGTACTGCGCGGCGTAGCCGTCCGCGAACTCCGGTAGCACCTCGGTGAGTTCGGGGTGGATCGTGGCGCAGTGGTAGCACTCCATGAAGTTCTCGATGATGAGTTTCCAGTTGGCCCTGACGTCGTAGACGATGCGCCGGCCCACCGAGAGATGGTCGATGTCGTAGTGGTCGAGGGACTCGACGTCGCCGAGCCGGTTGACGACCTCGCTGATGACGTCCTCGTCAAACGACGGTGGGTTCTCCGCGAGGTTGACCCACACATAGCCGAGCCATTCGCGCACCGCGACACTCACGAGCCCGAACTCGGTGCGGCCGACGTCGGGCATCTTCGTCAGGTTGGGCGCCGCGACGAGCTTGCCGTTCAGGTCGTACGTCCAGGCGTGGTACGGGCATTGGAAAGCCCGTTTGACCTCGCCGGTCTCCTCCGTGCAGAGCTTGGCGCCGCGGTGCCGGCAGACGTTGAAGTAGGCGCGGATCGAGTTGTCGCGGGCGCGTGTGACGAGGATGCTCTCGCGGCCCACGTCCACGGTCCGGAAGGCACCGGGTTTGGCCAGGTCGGAGGAGCGCACGGCGCAGAACCACATCGTCTCGAAGATGCGTTCCTGTTCCTGGGCGAAGATGCCCGGGTCCGTGTAGGAGGAGCCGGGCAGGGTGGCGATCAGGCTGTCCGGCAGGCTGGTCGAGGTCACAGTGCACTCCTCGGAGAACGTCGTGGGTCGGTCATGCACGCGCCGGGAAGAGCGACTCCGGACGGTGTGGTGGAACGGTGTGCTCGTGTGGGTCAACTCACCGTGGCGGCAAGCTGCTTGCGCCACCGCATGAACAGGCGCGGCTGGTTCATCGCGAGCACGGCGACCGGCTGCCCGGCACACCGGTAGACGGCGAGGAAACTGCGGTCGCCGGTGGCACCCTCCTCGACGGTCACGCTGTCGGCACCGGCCGCGTGACCGGCGAACTGGATCTTCACGCCGTACTGGTCCGACCAGAAGTACGGCGGCCTCGACGCCCCCGCCTCCACCGCACCCCACGACAACAAGGCGGCCACAGCGGCCTCGGGCCGCTCCCGCGCCCCGGTCCAGTGCTCGACCCGCCGGTGCGAACCCGCCCGCGGGTCATACCAGTTGGCACAGTCTCCTACGGCGACCACGCCGGCGAGGCTGGTCCGGCCGTCGGCACCGCACTTGACGCCGTTGTCGAGCTCGACCCCCGAACCCTCCAGCCACTCGACGCAGGGCCGCGCGCCGACACCGACAACGACCATGTCGGCGGGGACAGTTCGCCCGTCCTCCAGCAGCACGGCGTCGACACGGGCCTCTCCGCTCAGCCCTTTGACCCCGACACCGCACAACAGCCTTACGCCGTGGGCCTCATGGAGGGCGGAGACGATCCCGCCCATGGTCTCGCCGAGGGGTCCCGCGAGGGGGGTCGGTGCCGCCTCGATCACCGTCACGTCGAGTCCGAGGGCATACGCCGTGGAGGCGACCTCGGCGCCGATGAACCCGCCGCCGATCACCACCAGCCGTCCGCCCAGGGCGAGTTCGTCGCGCAGGGCGCGGGCGTCGTCCAGGGTGCGCAGGGTGTGCACCCCGGTCAGTCCGTCCGTGCCGGGCAGGTTCCGCGCCACCGCGCCGGTCGCGACGACGACACCGTCGGCCCGCACCTCCCGACCGTCGTCGAGGAGCAACACCCGTTCCGCGCCGTCGACTTGGAGCCCGACGGCACGAGTGCCGAGCAGCCACTCGGCGCACAGGTCCTCGTCGTCCGTCTCCAGCAGGAGATCGTCCTCGGCCAGGGTCCCGGCCAGGAACTCCTTGGACAACGGCGGTCTGTCGTACGGGCGATGGGGTTCGTCGCCGATGACGACGAGCCGTCCGTCGTAGCCCTGCTTCCGCAGCGAGCGCGCCGCCGACAACCCGGCCAGCGAGGCGCCCACCACGGCCACGGTCCTCACGCGGGGCCTGGGGCGAGCCGGGCCGCGACGCAGGGCGGCAGGTTCGGGGCGTCCGTGGACGGCACGACGTAGATCATGCCGTCCTGGACCAGAACCTCGTGCGTACGCACCGGGCGCTTGGCCGGCGGAGCGTCCACGGCACCCGTCCGCAGGTCGAACTTCGAAGCGTGCAGCGGGCATTCCACCTCGCAGCCCTCCAGCCAGCCGTCCGCGAGCGAGGCGTCCTGGTGGGTGCACGTGTCGTCGATGGCGAAGACCTCGCCGTCGTCGGTGTGGAACACCGAAACCGGCGGATCGATGTCGAGCCGGTAGGCCTCGCCTCGCGGCAGATCCACGAGAAGGCACGCGGGAATCATCATGACACCTCGGTGCGTATAGCGAAACGGATTGCGGTAAGCGCAACGTCAGTTTGAGGGCGGCCCCAAACCGTTGTCAAGGCATTCAGAGGCCACGCGAAGGCCTTACCCAGTGTTGCTTTTCACGCAACATCGCGCACCATCAGCAACACCCGGCAGGGCTCGGAACACGCAGGAACCCGCGTCAGAACCCGCGGGCGATCCACTCCTGGAGATGCGGAGCCTCGGCGCCGACGGTCGTCGTATCCCCATGTCCGGTGTATACGACGGTGTCGCCCGGCAGGCCGAGCAGCCGGTCCCGGATCGAGTCGACGATGGTCGGGAAGTGGGAGTACGACCGCCCTGTGGCCCCCGGCCCGCCCGCGAAGAGCGTGTCCCCGCTGAAGAGGGCGTTCAGCGCGGGCACGTACAGACAGACAGCGCCGGGCGCGTGCCCTGGCGTGTGCAGCACGGTCACCTCGACCCCCGCCACCGCCACGACCTGCCCGTCGGCCAGTTCACCGTCGGGCGCCCGGTCGGGGTGGGTCTGCTTCCACAGGGGCAGGTCGTCGGAGTGCAGCAGGATCGGAGCGCCGGTGTGGTCGGCGAGGTCGGGTGCCGCATCGATGTGGTCGTTGTGCGCGTGGGTGCAGATGATCGCGGTGAGCCGACGGTCGCCGACTGCCTCCGCGATGGCGCCGGCATCGTGCGCGGCATCGATGACGACAGCCTCCTGGTCGTCACCGATGATCCAGACGTTGTTGTCGACGTCCCAGATCCCACCGTCGAGGCTGAACTGCCCTGCCGTGACGAGGTGTTCAATACGCGCGGCCATCACAGCACCACCACCGAACGCAGCACATCGCCGCCGTGCATCCGCTCGAAGGCCTTCTCGACGCCCTCCAGCGCGATGGTCTCCGTGACGAACGCGTCCAGATCCAGCCGCCCTTGCAGATAGAGGTCGATGAGCATCGGGAAGTCGCGGGAGGGCAGACAGTCGCCATACCAGGAGGACTTGAGGGAGCCGCCGCGTCCGAAGACGTCCAGGAGCGGGAGTTCGAGCTTCATCTCGGGCGTGGGCACACCGACGAGGACGACCGTGCCCGCCAAGTCACGTGCGTAGAAGGCCTGTTTGTACGTCTCCGGGCGGCCGACCGCCTCGATGACGACATCGGCACCGAAGCCACCGGTCAGCTCACGGATCGCCTCGACGGGGTCGCTCGCCCTGGAGTTGACGGTGTGCGTGGCACCGAGGGAGCGGGCCGTCTCCAGTTTCCGGTCGTCGATGTCCACGGCGATGATCCGTGCCGCTCCCGCAAGCCGGGACCCGGCGATCGCCGCGTCACCAACCCCACCGCACCCGATGACCGCGACGGTGTCACCGCGGCCGACGTTGCCGGTGTTGATGGCCGCACCGATACCGGCCATCACGCCGCAGCCCAACAGCCCGGCGGCGGCAGCCGATGCGGCCCGGTCGACCTTGGTGCACTGGCCCGCCGCGACCAGCGTCTTCTCGGCGAAGGC
The DNA here is from genome assembly GCF_000716605.1 of Streptomyces sp. NRRL F-525. Lineage (GTDB taxonomy): Bacteria > Actinomycetota > Actinomycetes > Streptomycetales > Streptomycetaceae > Streptomyces. The sequence goes on from NZ_JNXE01000019.1 coordinate 93,007, forward strand.
GCCGATGCCGAGGGCGGGCGAGAGTTCGGTGCCGTCGAGCAGGGTCATCTTCTGCTTGGCGTTGTGGGTGTTGAAGCAGTACTGCGGCCGGCCGCGCCGACAGGCCCGGCAATTCCCGCACACTGCACGCCAGTTGAGGATCACGAAGTCGCCTGGGGCCACATCGGTGACGCCCTCCCCCACCGACTCCACGACACCCGCGGCCTCGTGCCCGAGGAGGAACGGGAAGTCGTCGTTGATACCGCCCTCGCGGTAGTGCAGATCGGTGTGGCACACCCCGCACGCCTCGACCTTCACCAGCGCCTCGCCCGGCCCGGGATCGGGGACGACGATCGTCTCCAGGCTGACGGGGGCACCCTTCCCTCGCGCGACGACAGCACGGACCTGATGCGTCATGGCCACTCCTCCGCTGGTGCTGGACCTGAGCAGGACGTTGCTCATTACGGCACGCTTAGCGCGTGCCGCAACACAGCATCACGGAGGGCCGAACGGGGGTCAAGGATTCGGGTCGGCGCACACCGCCGGCATCACCGGCCGCCGAGCCCCCGCAGAAAGGTGTCGACGACCATGTCGGCGGCCTGGGCATCGGTGAGTTCGGGCAGTTGCTGCGAGGCCAGGTGCATGAGCTGCGGCAGCAGTGAACTCGCCCAGGCGACAGGGGTGTCCGCGCGCAGCAGCCCCTCGCCGATGGACCGTTCCAGGAAAGTGTCGACCTCGCGGATCACGGCGTCACGCCGTCCGCGGATCGCCTCGTCGGCCTTCATCCGGGTGAGTTCCACGGGCCACTTGCGATTGACGCCGATGATCCCCTCGACGTACCGGTGCAGGGCGACGGCGACGGGGGCCTCACGCAGCCTGGAGTCCTCGACGGCCCGCTCGATGGCCTCGACCCGGGCCTCGTAGATGGCGGCCAGCAGTTCCTCGCGGGAGGCGAACCGCCGATAGACGGTCCGCCGGTCGACACCCGCCTCGGCGGCGATGGCGGCGATGCTCGCGCCGGGATCGGCGGCGAGCATGCGCGCCCCGGTCGTCAGGACGGCTTCGAGGTTACGTACGGCGTCGGCTCTCACGCACCGAAGCATAGCCCGCCATGTGGAACCTAACCCGCCTAACACCTCACTGCTGAGACCAACTGCCACACAAGTGCTACATTGAAGTGACAGATACCGGGGACGATCGCCCCTCAGCCCCTCAGCCCCTCAGCCCCTCAGGAGAGAGCACATGATCACCTACGACCGACTCTTCATCGCGGGTTCGTGGACCGTTCCAAGCAGCCCCGACCTGCTCGACATCCGCTCGCCGCACGACCGCAGCGTGATCGGCCGCGCGGCGCAGGCCCTCCCCGCCGACGTGGACCGGTCCGTGGCCGCGGCCCGCGCCGCCTTCGACGAGGGCCCGTGGCCGCGCACGGCACCCGCGGAACGCATCGCCGTCATCCGGCGGCTGAACGCGCTGCGCGAGGCCGACGCCGAGAAGATCGCGGCGCTGATCTCGGCGGAGAACGGTTCGGCCGGCTGGTTCACGCTCGCCGGACAGCCGGGGCTCGGCCGACAGGCGGGTGCCTACCTCAAGGCGGCCGAGGAACTCGGCTGGGAGGAGACCCTGGCACCGTCCGACCCCGGCTCCCCCACCCGGAGCGTGCTGCGCCGCGAACCCATCGGTGTCGTGGCCGCCGTCATCCCGTGGAACTCCCCGTTCTCCGCGGCCCTGGCCAAGGTCATCCCCGCGCTGCTGGCCGGGAACACGGTCGTCCTCAAGGTGTCCCCGGAGAACTCGCTGAGCATGGGCTACCTCGCCGAGCTGCTGGAACGGTCCAATCTGCCGGAGGGCGTGATCAGCGTCCTGCCCGCCGACCGTGAGACCAGTGAGTACCTGGTGTCGCACCCCGGCGTGGACAAGATCGCGTTCACCGGCTCGACCGGGGCCGGCCGCAGGATCGCGTCCATCGCGGGCGAGCAGCTCAAGCGCGTCAGCCTGGAGCTGGGCGGCAAGTCGGCCGCCGTCATCCTCGACGACGCCGACGTCCAACAGGCCGTACAGGGGCTGAAGTTCGCGTCCCTGATGAACAACGGCGAGGCGTGCATCGCACAGACCCGCGTCCTCGCGCCGCGCGGCCGGTACGAGGAAGTCGTCACCGCCCTCAAGGATCTCGTCGAGTCGCTCAAGGTCGGCGACCCGAACGACCCCGACACGTTCATCGGTCCGATGGTCCGCCCCGACCAGCAGCAGCGCGTCCGCGACTACATCGAGCTCGGCATCAAGGAAGGCGCCCGCCTCGTCACCGGCGGCCCCCAGGTCCCGCCCGGCCTCGAAGGCGGCAACTACGTCACCCCGACCGTCTTCGCCGACGTGGACAACTCGATGCGGATCGCGCAGGAGGAGATCTTTGGACCGGTCCTCGTCGTCATCCCCTACGACGACGAGGACGACGCCGTACGCATCGCCAACGACTCGGAGTACGGCCTCTCGGGCGGAGTCTGGTCCGCCGACCAGGCCCACGCGCTCGCCGTCGCCCGCCGCCTGCGCACCGGCACGGTCACCGTGAACGGGGCGCCCATCGCCTTCGACGGCCCCTTCGGCGGCTTCAAGGCGAGCGGAATCGGCCGTGAGTACGGGGCAGTCGGGCTCGCGCAGTACGTGGAGTACAAGACCGTCACCCTCCCCCCGGCCGTTTCATAAGCCATCGATGTCCGTGATTTCAACCCGCACCCGGCCAGCCGACGGCCAAGAAAGAGAATGTAAAACCTTGTCAACCAAGGGAATGTGAAACAACGTCAATTCTCCCCGGGCGCTGGTCATACCTCTCGTACAACAAGGAATAGCGCAGTGTTCGTCAGATCTTTCCTGGGTACGGTGACGCGAAGGTTGCCGTTTATGCTCGGGAGGAGATCCGCTGTGCGGAAAACTGTGTGCCTGGTCGAGTCGCCCCGGACGGGTGCGGGACAAGACGCTGCACGGAGCCTGGCGAACTGGGGATACCGGACGGTGATCCTCGTCGACCGGCCGGAGAAACTGGACCAGTTCCTGCTCGACGACTACCGGGACATCGGGACGAGCATTGTCGGGTGCGACACCTCGTCCGCCACCGCGATCGTCGAGGCCGCGCTCGGTATCGCGGGTGACGACCTCGCCGGGGTGACTTCCGTATACGAATACTTCGTCGCGGTCGCCGCGGAAGCCGCCGCGCTGGTGAATCTGCCGGGACCTGCGCCGGAAGCCGTCCACCGGTGCAGGTCCAAAGCGGGCATTCGGTCCGCCTGTGACTCCGCGCCGGGTCTGAACCCGCGTTACGAACTCGTGCACGACGTCGCCGGAGCATTATCCGCGGCCGAGAAGACGGGCTTTCCGGTCGTCGTCAAACCGGTCGGCCTGACCGGCAGCGTATTCGTCCGGCGGTGCGACGACCCGTCGGAGGTGACACGTATCACCGAACACATACTGGGGACCGCCAGCTACCTCGGTGTCGAGATGGAACCGACCGTGGTGGTCGAGGAGTACCTGGCCGGTCCGGAGTACTCGGTGGAGGCGTTCGACGGCCGCGGACTGGGCATCACCGCGAAGACGAGCGGGCCGCTCCCCTACTTCGTCGAGCTGGCCCACCGGTTTCCGGCCAGTGTGGAGCCGGGCGTGGCGGACCTGATCGTCGAGACCGCCGAACGCGGGCTCAGGGCCGTCGGCCTCGACTGGGGACCGGCGCACGTCGAGGTGAAGTTCGCCGACCGGGCCCAGCGGGTTCCGCGGTTGATCGAGGTCAACCCGCGGGTCGGCGGTGACCGGGTGCCGGAGCTAGTCCGGCTCGCCACCGGGGTCGATCTGACGGCACGGCACATGGCCGCGGTCGTCGGCAGGCCGCGGCCCGAGCCGTCCGCCGCCGCGGCACCGGCCGCCGCGATCCGGTTCGTCGCGATGCCGGACACCGGCGAACTGGCGTCGATCGACGGAGTCGAGGACGCCCGGCGGGCCACCGATGTCACCGAGGTGCACATCAAGAACCGGATCGGCGACGTGTACCGCTCGCACGGCTCCAACCGCGACCGGATCGCGCACGTGATCGCCACCGGCCCGAACGCCGACGACGCGCTCAAGAACGCCACAAGTGCCGCCGAGGAGTTGCGGTTCGGCTGGAAACCGATTGAGGGCGGCGCCGAATACGTCTGAGCCCGGGAGAAGACCTCCGTCCTTTTGCACACGCCCGAGGAGCGCAGCAATCGTGAAGGTACTCGTTCTCAACCGGTTCAAACTCGCGCGCGTCGATTACCGGCAGTGGGCCCACCCGTCGGACGAGCTGTATCTGATCACCAGCAGTGACGCGGTGTCCGCCGACGAGACGGCCCGCAAGAAAGAGCTGGCCGGATTCGCGCACACCGAAGTCGTCGACGACTATGCCGATTCGGCCATGCCGGAATACCTGGCGCACCGACTGCACGAACGCCATTCGTTCGGCAGGCTGCTGGCCATGTCGGAGTTCGACCTACTCCGGGCCGGCCGACTCCGTGACGCCTGGGGTCTTTCCGGCCAGTCGGAAGCCGAGGCGTTATTGTTCCGCGACAAAATACGCATGAAAGAAGCACTGGCCGAATCCGGCGTCCCGATCACCGGATACCGGGCCGTCGACCACGTCACCGACCTGCTTCTCGCGGTCCGTGAACTCGGATTCCCGCTGGTGGTCAAACCACGGCTGGGCGCGGCCTCGGTGGGCGTGGCCGTCGTGGAGAACGACGCGGAACTGGACGCTTTCCTCGCCCACAACCCACTCTCCGTCGGGGACGCCCCGGCCCACCTCATGGCGGAATCCTTTGTCTCCCACACGCTGTTCCACATCGACGGGATCGTCGACGCAGGCGAGGTGAAGATCTGCTGGCCGTCCGAACAGACCACGTCGTGTCTGGAGATCGCCCAGGGCGCGGTCTGTCTCAGCACCTTCCTCGACGCCGACGATCCCCGCCTAGGAACCCTGCAGGACATGACAGTTCGCGCGGTCGAGGCCCTGGGCATCGAGGACACCGCGCTGTTCCACGCGGAGATCTTCGGGTCGGCGGACGGCTTCGTGTTCAACGAGGTCGGCTGCCGGGTCGGTGGCGCCAAGATCCGCGATCAGCTGGAGTACGGCTTCGACGTCGACCCCATCGAGTGGTTCGCCCGCGCCCATCTCGGCAACCCGCGGCACCACGACCTCCGGCCCGAGCCCGTCCGCCAGACCGGATACGCGCTCGTTCCCCCGCGCCCGGGTCTCGTCGAGGCGCTGGGCGAGGTCGAACTACCCCCTTCCATAAGGCTGTTCGACTCGAAGATCAGCCCCGGTGACGTGTTGGAACGGTCCACGTCGAGTACGTCCGCGATGGCGTCGTTCGTAGCGGTGGGCGCGACACAGGCGGACGTGGTCCGTGACCTCGACTCCGCTGTCGCCGCCCTGCGTTCGGCCCTGGTCATCCGGGAACCCTCGGAAGAGGCCGACCGATGACGGCCCCCACCCCGGCCCCCTCCCCCGCGCTGCACCGCGACGCGACGATCCTGGGCTTCGTCGCCGCGCGGGCCCTGGCGATCCTGGGCGACCAGACGGTGACGTTCTTCGTCCCGATCGCGGTGTACGGGGCGACGCAGAAGGTCACGTCGTCGGGCATCGCGTTCCTGGTGCAGTGGCTGCCGCGGATCCTGTCGATGCCGGTCTCGGGTGCCTACGTCGACCGTTTCCGGGCCCGGCGGCAACTCGTGGTCGTCGACCTGGCCCGGGTCGCGATGCTCGGGCTGGCCGCCGTCACCGGTTCGCTGCCGTTGCTGGTGGTCGCCGGCGGTGCGGCCACGCTGCTCAACGGCCACTCCACGATCGCGGTCGAGAGCATCCTCGGCCGCCAGGTGGCCCGGGACCGCTACCCCCAGACCCAGGCGAGATTCCAGGCGGCACAGCAACTCGTGACGGTCGCGGGCCCCGCCCTCGGCGGCATGCTGCTCGGCGTCCTGCCGGTCGACGCGGGCCTGGCCGTCATCGCCGCGATCTTCCTGGTCGCCGGGGTGTGGACAGGCCTGTGCTTCCACGCCCTGGACCGAGTGGTGGTCGAGACGGGCGGCGAGAAACTCCTACGGCGGCTCGGCACCGGTTTCTCGACGGTGTTCGGCAGCCGCCCGATCCTCTCCCTGATCGCGGTCACCCTCGGCGTCAACCTCACCGCGAGCCTGGTCCTGGCCTCACTGCCCGCGATCATCATCGGCGACCTCGGCCAATCCGAGCCCACAGTAGGGCTGTTGGCGGCGACGGCGACCGTGGTCAGTTTCCTCGCCGCCCTGCTGACCGCCCCGATCGCCAAGAGACGAGAGGTCGACGTCTTCCTCTGGCCCGTCGCCCTCCTCCTCGTGATCGGCGCCCTGTGCATGATCCTCGCCGGCGACGTCGTGGTCATGGGCATCGGCTACGGCTGCTGGAGCGCCGGCGTCACCGTCTTCACGATCTGGATGCGCACCTGGCGTATCCGCGTGATCCCGGCCGAGCAACTCGGCGCCGCGCTCGGGGTGTTCTCCTCCATGATCCTGGCATCGGCACCACTGGCAGGGGTCATCTTGGCCACGGCGGGCGGGAGTTGGGACCCCCGGACCATCCTGGCTGTCGTCGCGGTCGTCAGTCTCGTGGTGGCCCCCGTGTCCCTGGTGGTGTTCCGACGCCAGGTGCGCTCCCTCATCGCGCCCTTGAACAGCGAAGAGAAGCGAATAGGATCAGGCCATGGATATGGTGTTCGGTCGTGATGTCGTTTCTGAAACCGGGGCACACGCGGACGTGGCCCAGAACATCCGGACCTCCCTGAAGAGAATCGCCGAAACGGATACCGCCGTCGAGGCGTTCGAAGAAGAACCGGACAGGGATGGGCGGTTGGCCCGGATTCCCGAAGACAATTCCGGGCCGCTGCGCGGAGCCACTTTGGGCGTCAAGGACATTTTCGCCGTCGACGACCTTCCCACCACCGGCGGTTCGGCACTCGACCCGCGTGAGTTCGCGGGCCCCGAGGCATCGACGGTCACGCTGCTGCGGAGAGCGGGCGCAACGGTCGTAGGCAAGACAAAGACCGCTGAATTCGCCTGTGTTCATCCGCCCTCGACCCGTAACCCGCACGATCTGCGGCGCACACCCGGCGGATCCAGCAGTGGGTCCGCGGCTGCCGTGGCGACCGGAGCCGTAACACTGGCGACCGGAACGCAGACGATCGGCTCGGTGATACGGCCGGCGTCCTACTGCGGTGTGGCGGGTTTCAAGACGACCCAGGGTGGCGTCCCCTTGGACGGCGTCATTCCCTGCGCCCCGAGTTACGACTCGTTCGGGCTCTTCGCCACATCCGTGTCCGGCCTCGCGCTCGGTGCCTCAGTGCTGTTCGAGGAAGAGCGGACGATCGGCAGAAACCCGGTCATCGCGGTCCCCGCGCGCGAATATCTGACGCAGGCCACCGAAAAGGCGAACGAGGTGTTCGGCGCCGCGGTGCGTGATCTCGCCGAGGCCGGTCTCGATATCGTGCACACGGACCTGGCGGCCGATATCGCCGTTCTCTCCAGGACCCAGAAGGTTATTTTCGACGCCGAGTTCGCCCGGGCCCACGAGGACCGTTTCCGTCGGCACGGCAGCCTTCTGGGTGCGGGGACTACAGAAGTCATCCGCCGGGGCCTCGCCCTTTCGGAGCGCGCGTACGCGGCCGCCGTGGACGAACTGGCCGAGCAGCGCTCCGCCTTCGACGCCAGGATGGAGCAGGAGGGCATCGATCTCGTCGCGGCGCCGGCCGCGACCGATGTGGCGCCGCTCGGCCTGTCGTCCACCGGCAGTCCGGTGATGAGTCTGCCCTGGAGTCACTTCGGTCTGCCCTGCGTGACGATGCCCTTGCCGCGCGGTGTCGGGGAGTTGCCCCTGGGGCTCCAGCTCGTGGGGCGCCGTCACACGGACATACGGCTGCTCAGGTGGTCCGCTGAAGTCGCCGCCAGTCTCGGTTAGTTGACGGAGCGTCAACCGGGCAGCAGGCCGCGGCTCTGGGCCTCGTACCGGGCGCCGGGGTCGTCGAACGCCTCGATCTCCCGGAGGTATCCGAGGAGTTTCGAGGCGGTCGCGCGGTTGTAGTCGGCCTGGGTCCGCTCGCTGAAGGTCTCGGCGAGCACCTGGGCCACCTCGTCGGGTTTGAGGCCGTAGTCGCCGAGTTCGGTTCCGATGGACGGCACGTCGGGACGGAGGAAGACGTCGATGAGTTCGGGGAAGAGCCGGGCGGAGAAGGTGCGTTCCGCGCGGTTCAGGGAGGCCCATAAGAAGGTCAGGTAGGAAGCGAAGTAGGCGTGGTGCCGGCCTTCGTCCACCGCGTGGTCGTGCAAGGTGTCGACCACGGCTCCCGATACTTCGCGGGACTTGGATATCTCCGTCAGTGACGCGGTGATGAGTGTTTCCGAGACGATGGTGAAAAGCAGGTCGATGAAGCCCGCCTTGGCCGGATCGTGCTTCTCCTTGAGGGCCGCCAACCGGCGCAGGAAGTACGGCTCTTCGTCGATTCTGGGTGCGATGCCCGTGCGCGCCTGCACTTGCCGCATCAGGTCGACGGAGAAATATCCGTGGTAGGCCTCGTCGCAGTAGATCTTCAGGGCGTCGAAGCGCATTTGGTCGGGGATCGGCACCTGTATGTTGCCCTGCGATATGCCCAGGACGACGTAGTTGACCACCATGAACTCCAGCTTCGACGTGAAGTGGAGGTAACGGTAGAGCTGTTGGGTGAGCAGCCGGCGGAAGAGTTCCGGTCGTAGGCCGGCGACGAGTTCGTGCTTCGCGACCGGTACCAGATCCGCGGGGAAGAGGTCGCCGGTGTCGTCGGTAAGTGTTCGGCGCGGGCTGGACCGTACGGAGGCTCGACGGTCCCAGTTCGCGAATGGGGTGCGGTAGTCGGGGAGTTGAGCCAATGAATCGTCAAATTTCGCCGACGAATCGTCGGTCCGCGCATGGTTGCGTGTTAACTGGCTGATTGGGCAGAATGCTGCAGCCGCACAGCCCGTGAAGAGTCCGACAGTACCGCACATTCTCGATTCTCCTGGAGTTCGTATTCTGGGTTCTGGGCGAGTTCGGGGTACTACCCGAGAGGTGAAGCACCGCATGACGACGCAGCCCGGTCGGTCGGCCGAGGAAGAGTTCCAGCCCGTCACCGAGGAGCAGTTGGCCGAGCAGTTGGCGTACTACTCGAGTCGTGCGGGGGAATACGACGACTGGTGGCTACGGCGGGGAACCTTCGACAAGGGCGAGACCGCGAACGAGGTCTGGTTCCGTGAGGCGGAGCTGGTCCGGTCCGTGCTGTCCTCGGTCGAACTCGGCGACGACGTTCTCGAACTCGCCCCGGGTACCGGCACATGGAGCGTTCACCTCGCCCCTCGTGCCCGGAATCTCCTGCTGGTCGACGGGTCCGCCGAGATGCTCGCGCACAACCCGGCGGCCAAGGAGGAACAGGTCCGGACCGAGATCGCGGACCTGTTCACCTGGGAGACCGACGAGCGGTTCGACGCGATCGTCTTCACGTTCTGGATCTCGCATGTCCCGCGCGAACGACTCCGTCCCTTCTTCCGTTCGCTGGGGAGTTGGCTACGGCCCGGCGGCCGGCTGTTCTTCGTCGACGACCTTCCGCTCGCGACCACCGAACCGCATGTGGACGGCGCGGCCGGACAGACCATGACGCGTCGGCTCAACAGCGGGGAGAGCGCGACCATCGTCAAGAACTTCTACCCGGGCGCCGAACTCGCCGCCGCTGCAGGCGAGTTCGGCATCGACCTGGAAGTGCGCGAGAGCGAGACGTACTTCCAGTACGGCACCGGCCGCAGGCGCTGAGCGGCGAGGTGTGGCGGAGTGCTCAGCCGACACCGATCGTCGCCGTTCTCAGTTCGGTGAAGAACTCGATCGCGTCGTCGGCGCACTCCGCCGGGCCCACCTGGGACTCCTTGGTCCCGATGTGCGGCATGTGCGGAAACGCCCCCACACCCGGCCGGTTGACGTGCAGCATGCCTGCCTCGGCCTCGGTGAGGAACCGGCCGATCAGCGGCAGGCTGGCCGTGAACAGGGTGGCCGACATGCCGTACCGGACGGAGTTGTTGATGGCCACCGCCTCGTCGAAGTCACGGCACCGCAGGACGACCAGGATCGGGCCGAACACCTCGGTGTTCGCGAGCGGGGCGTCCGCTGCGATGCCGGTGAGGACCGTCGGCGCCATGAAGTAGCCGCCGTCGTCGGTGACCACCGCGGTTCCCCCGGTGACGAGTCGGGCGCCGTCGCGTACGGCCGCGGACACGGCGTCCAGACAGCGTTCGAGGCTGGCCCTGTTGATCAGCGGACCGAGGTCGGTCAGCGGATCGTCCGGCCGACCCACCCGCAGGGCGCTCGCCCGGGCCGCCAGACGGGCGACGAACTCGTCGAAGACGTCGTCCTGGACGATGGCCCGGCTGGTCGCGGAACAGCGCTGTCCGGCCTGGCCGAAGGCTCCGTGCGCGACGGCGTCGGCCGCCTTCTCCAGGTCGGCGTCCGCCAGGACGACGACCGCGTTCTTGCCGCCCATCTCGAGCTGGGTCCTGGTGAGCGACGCGGCGGCGGCCGCCTGGACACTGCGGCCGACGTCGACGCTTCCGGTGAAGGACACCCCTTTGACCAGCGGGTGTTCGACGAGGGCGGCGCCGGTCGGGCCGTCGCCGTGCACGAGGTTGACCACACCGGCCGGAACTCCCGCCTCGTGGGCCAGAGTTACCAGCCGCTGCGCGGTGAACGGGGCCAGCGGTGACGGCTTGAGCACCACCGTGCAGCCGGCCACCAGGGCCGGGGCGAGTTTCCACACCGGGATGGCCAGCGGAAAGTTCCACGGTGTGATGAGCCCGACCACGCCGATCGGATGGCGTGTGGTGGAGCTCCAGGTGTCCGGGCTGTCGGACGGCAGCGTCCGCCCGCCGAGCCGTCGGCCCAGCCCGGCGGCGAACCGGACGATCTCGATCGACCGGGCGACCTCCGAATCGGCCTCCGCCCGGGTCTTGCCGTGTTCCTCGGTGATCAGCAGGGCCAGTTCGCCACGGTCCCGCTCCATCAGCCCGGCCAGGCGATGGACCAGGTCCGCGCGGGCGATGGAGCCCAACTTCCGCCACGCCGCGAGCTGTTCGTGTGCCGTCCTGACGGCGCTGTCGACAACTCCCCTGTCCGCGACGGGAATCCGGCCTAAGGACGTACCCGGGCGGGCGGGGTTCACTTTCTCCAACAGGGCATCGCCCTGAACGTGTTGGCCGCCGACGAGGTGTGCGCCCCTGTGGATGCGGTCGGCCCGTATCTCAACGCTCAACGACATCGGCGTTCCTCCGCTCTTCCCGGGCGCCGTTCAGGATCTGCTTGGCGACGCCCTGGCCGATCGACTCGAAGCGGTCCTCGGCGGACAGCAGCGCGGCCACGTCCTGGTACCCGAACACGTCGCCCAGCGGGGCGAGTTGGTTCTCCACCGGTGCCGCCGTGCCCTCGGCGAGGATGGACCCGAATATCTGGCGGATCGACGTGATGGCGCCACGCAGGCCCTGGTTGGCGTAGATCGCGAGCGACGCTCCGCCGGCCCGCAGCTCTTCCATCGTCACGCTGTTGTACGTCGTCGGGACGACCACGATCGGCAGCTGCCCGTCGTAGGCGGCGCAGAACGAGTAGATCTCGTCCGGTGTGGTGCGCTTGGAGTGGATCAACAGCGCGTCCGCGCCCGCGAGTTCGTAGGCCTCGGCCCGGCGCAGGGCCTCGTCGAGGCCGTAGCCGGAGATGAACGCCTCGATGCGGGCGATGATGACGAAGTCCTCGCTGACACGTGTCGCCACCGCCGCGGCGATCTTGCCCGCGAAGTCCTCGATGGGTACGAGGGCCTGGTTCCCGGCGACGAAGCTGTTGAGCTTCGGGAAGGTCTTGTCCTCGATGCAGACGCCCTGGACCCCGGCGGCCTCGTAACTGCGCACCATGTGGACGACGTTGCCGATGCCGCCGAATCCGGAGTCGCAGTCCGCGAGGACCGGGACGGACACCTTCTCGACCATCGCCCGGGCCACGGCGAGGCATTCGTTCATGCTGAGGATGTTGGCGTCGGGGACGCCGAGCGAGGCGGCGATCTCCAGCCCGCTCGCCCAGACCACGTCGAAGCCCGCCTGTTCGACGAGTTGAGCGGTCAGCGGGTTGTGGGCGCCGGCCGCTTTGGCGAGGTCGGCGTCGTGCAGCAGGGCGCGCAGGGACTTTACCGGTGACATTGATGTTCTCCCTTGCGGAGACGGAGGGACCGAGCGGTGATGACATGGCCGAGCGCCGCGTGCGTCGCGGAGTGCCGGGGCCCCGGCCGGGCGCTGGCTACTTGACCGCGAGAAAGCGGGTGAAGCGCTCGCGCAGCTCGTGGGGGGTGTGCGCGACGCGGCGGCCGACGGGCTCGCTGCGTGGCCTGACCTTCGCGTGGACGAAGGCGGGGAAGGCGTCGATCGACGCCCAGTCGACGTCCGGTGTCTGCACGGACAGGGCCCTGCGATAGCCGAAGGCCAGTGCGGCCGAGACGGGATCCTCGAACGGCACCGTGCGCTGGCCGCCGGTGCTGCCGTGGACACCGTTGTCGAGTACGACGTGCAGCAGCCGTGCGCCGGTCGCTCCGACGCTCAGCATGCCGCCGGTGTTCATCGCCAGCGAGCCGTCACCGTCGAGCACGACGACCGGTCGGCCGGGGTCGGCCAGGGCGACGCCGACTCCGACGGGAGCGGCCATCCCCATGGAGCCGACGAGATAGAAATTCCCCTCGCGGTCCCCGAAGTTGAACAGGTCGCGCGAGATGTGCCCGCAGGTCGAGATCACCGCTGCGGTGGGGAACGCCGTCAGCACCGAGCGGAACATGTCCTCGTACCGCATCAGACCCCCGAGGTGATCAGGACGGCCACCGCGCGGTGTCCGTCGTCGTGGAGGTCCACCGCGGTGTCGATCGCCCGGGCGGGGTCTTCCGGATCCAGGACCACATGCCCGATTCCTACGGCGCCCAGGACGCGGAGCAGTTCGCGGCCGATGATGTCGTGCTCGACGGCGTCCGTGTCGTCGAAGCCGCGCCAACTCATCAGCACCAGTGGGTTGATGCCGTAGATCTGGGTGAGCGAGGTGAAGGAGTTCAGGCTGTAGCCGAGCCCCGAGTTCTGCATCAGGACGAACGGGGTGCGGCCGCCGAGCCGGGCGCCGACCGCGATGCCGACGGCGGTGTCCTCACGCGGTGCGGGGACGTAGGTCAGGCCCAACTCGCTTGTGGTGTGCGGTGATTCGAGATGCCGGAACAGCCCGTTCAGGAGGGAGCAGGGCACTCCTGTGGCGAAGTCGAAGCCGTGCGCGGCGAGTTGTTCCAGGGTGCGGTGCGCGACGTCCGTCGCCACCTGGGTCATGACCCGATCCCTTGGGCGGCGTAGACGGACAGGACGGCGGTCAGCGCGAAGCAGAGGACCAGGAATCCCTTGAGATAGCGCCCGCGGAGTTTCGGTACCGTGAAAGGCGCGACATTCAGGATCGCGACCGCGAATCCCGCCACCGCGGCTCCCCCGACCGCCGCGCCCGGTGCCAAGGCCCAGAGGGCGATCAGCACAAGGGCGACGACCACCGGGTTGTAGAAGATCGGCATCCCCGAGAATTTCCCGCCGGAGAGTCCGTAGACGTTGAAATAGGCGAGCCGCGTAACGCCGGCGACGACTATCAGGGCGGCCGGGACCAGCAGGAAGGAATTCCAGTTCCCCACGGCCAGGACGAGGGCGGCCGGTCCGACTCCGCTGCAGACGGCGTCCGCCAGCGAGTCCAGCTGGAGTCCCAGGGCGGACATGTGGGCCGGCCGGTTCTTGGTGCTGCGGGCGATGGGTCCGTCGAAGCAGTCCAGGATGACCGCTATCACCCCCATCGCGGCGGATATCTGGAGTCGGCCCTGGGCGGCGAAGTAGATGCCGAGGAGTCCGCTCACCACTCCGGCGATGGTGCAGAGGTTCGCCCAGTCCGCCCATAAGGAGAGGATCGTCGGGTCCGCTTGGCCGGCTGGTTCGGCGGGTTCGGTTGTTTCAGTGGGCTTGGTCGGTTCGGCCGGTTTCGCCTGGGTGTTCTGCTGGGTCATGCGTCCACCACGTTCTGCAGCCAGAGTTCGACGTTCATGTACATCCAGACTTTCTTCCCGTAGAAGTCGTGATCCAGGTTCTGTGGATTCGACAGGAACTTTTCCATGCGGCACGGGTCGAATATCCCGCGCCGGGTCGCGACCGGGTCGAGGAGGATGCCCTTGGCCTCGTCGAGCATTCCCGCCCGCATCCAGTCGTCCAGGGGCGTGGGAAAACCCATCTTCTTGCGCTGGGTCAGTTCGCGGGGCAGATAGCGCTCGGCGAGTTTCCGCAGCAGGGTCTTCGTCGTGTCCAGGCTCTCGGACGCGGCGAAGGCGGGTGTGGAGACGGACCGGAACTGGGACCAGCGGCTGTTCCAGCGCATCTTGTACTTCACCGGCATCCGGACGAACGTCTCGATCAACTCCGCGTCCACGAAGGGAACACGCCCTTCGAGACTGGCCGCCATGCCGATGGTGTCGACCTTGTCGAGAATCGCGCCGATGTGCAGATGCTGGAAGGCGTGCAGCACCGAGTCGTAGGGGTTGCCCCGCCGGGTGCGGCCGAAGGACGCCTCGAACGGATTCCGGGTGGCCCGGTCGCCGTTGAGAACGGCACGGGACTCGGCGGTGAAGAGCTGGTTCTTCTCCTCGAACGGCACCCAGTTGTAGACGCGGTAGAAATGTTCGAGATGGCTCCGTACATCGAGATTGGCCAGTACGGAGGTCTGACTCGGACCCCGTCCGGACACTATCCGGTCGACCGCGTCCGCGGGAAGTATCTTCCGCAGGGCGCTGATCTTCTTCCAGTCCAGCGGCGATCGCATGACGCGTCCGTAACCGCCGAACAGTTCGTCCGCGCCGTCACCGGAAAGGGCCACGGTGACGTCGTGTTTCATGAGCTTGGAAAGCTCCAGGACGGCGATCTCCTGAGGAATGCTCAGTGGCGCGTCCCGGTGCCGGATGAGCGGCACCAGACCCTTGCGGTAGTCCTCGTGGCCGACGACGAGATGCTGATGCTCGGCGCCGACCTCCCGGGCGACGGCCTCGGCGAACCTGCCCTCGTCGTAGGCGCCGTCGCCGTAGCCCACCGAGAACGTCTTGATCGGCCGGTCGCTCATCCTGGCCATCATGGCCACGATCAGGCTGGAGTCGAGACCGCCGCTGAGGTAGGCGCCCAGGGGCACTTCGGACACCATGCACCGGCGGATCGACTGCTCCAGCAGGTGGTCGGCGCGGTCGAGCCAGTCCGCCTCCGACGTGGTCCCGTCGATGTCCGGGACCGGGAGGCTCCAGTACTGACGGACCTTGAGCTCGCCGGCCCGCACGGTGAGCACATGGCCGGGGAGGACCTTTTCGATGCCGTCGAAATAGCTGACACCCCAGACGGGCTGACGGAAGGACAGATAGCTCGATATCCCGTCCAGGCTGGGCACACGGCGGAAATCGGGATGCGCGAAGATGGACTTCATCTCCGAGCCGAACAGGAACTGCGAGCCGACCTGTGCCCAGTAGAGCGGCTTGATACCGAGGCGGTCCCGCGCGAGGGTCAGTGTTCCGGAGCGCGGATCATGGATCGCGAAGGCGAACATTCCCACGAGTTCGTCCACGATCCGCTCGCCCCATTGCAGGTATCCCCGCAGGATGGACTCGGTGTCGCTCGTCGTCCGGAACCGGTGGCCAAGCCCCTCCAACCGGGCGCGCAGTTCACGGTAGTTGTAGATCTCGCCGTTGAAGACGAGGGCCACACCGCTGTCCTCGTCCGTCATCGGCTGGTGTCCGTGCGGCACGTCGATGACGCTGAGCCGCTGGAAACCCAACCCGATCGGTCCGTCGATGTGCAGACCGCTTTCGTCGGGTCCGCGATGGACCAGACAGTCGGTCATCATTTTGAGCAGGTCGGTCTGTTCGAAATTCCGTCCGTCGGTCTGGAAAACGCCCGCCACGCCACACATGCCGTTTCCTCCCCTTTCTGGACCACGCGAAGATTTCCGTACCACGCGAAATCTTCTGGACCACACGAAACTTTCCGGACTACTCGAACCGTTGCTTCGCGAGCAGATAGTCGTCCTCGTCGTCGATCTCGGCCCATTCGTCGGTCTTGGCATCCACGAAAGAGACCGGGACGGCCGTACTGACATCGGCCATGACCGAGGTGAAATAGGCGTCCGTGCCACAGCCGGCGGCCATTTCCGCGGCGACGGCATCGGCGAGCAGGCCGGCCGCCGCACTGGTCGCGCTCAGGAATCCCACATAGTTCCCGTCCGCGTCGGCCGGGGCGATGTGGTTTCCCATGTCCACACTTCCGTCGGCCGCACGGCGCACCCGCATGGTGCCGGTCAGCCTTGTGGAGAGGTCGACCAGCAGATGGATTCCGGCCAGCTCGTCCCACAGATCCGCCATGGCCTGGTCGGACACGACGACGTCACCGAAGAGCACGGCGCAGTCGTGGCCACGCAAGAGATCGGCGTGGGCCGCCAGCGTCCAGAGGTTATTGGTGCTTTCGAAGTCCGGATAGTAATGCAGAGTCGCACGGGTGCCGACTTCCCGGGCGATCTGTTCGGCTTCATGGCCGACTATGACATGAACATCGGTCACGCCGTTCAGACCGAGTTGATTCAGCACCCGGGATATCAGTGTCTCGCCGCCGATCCGGATCAGACACTTCGGCTGCCCTTCGGTTATGCCCCGGGCCCGGGTACCGCGGCCGGCGCAGAGCAGGATTGCACGACGATACGTCATTACCTCTCCTTGGAGCGCAACACGTTCCGCAACGCTTCACCACCGTACGGATCGGTGACGTTCAAGTGAAGCTTGACTAACTTAAATATGTCCGACGATTGCTTATGTAATGCAAAGAGCTCATCAATGGACCATGCGTGAGTTTTTCTTTGCGCGGGCTTGGGGATTTCGGAGAGTTAGCGGAGCGTGATAAATTATCGCGCTGCGTGATCATCGCTGGACGGAAGGGGGATGAACCGCGCGGCCCATGTCGCGCGTATATGCCGCGCTCCAATTTATGTCCGCAAAGGGGTAGTTGGCCCTCCGTTTACGGGGAGGACGCCCCGTATCAAGGTCCGGACCCCGCCCCATGTTCCGGCAACGGCCCCGCAACGGCCGCACCACACCGGTCACGGCTTGGCCAACCCCTGCCCGACCTTTGAGCACTTGTTCACCAGGGATCCTCTGTCGACTCACCCGTTCATCAAGAGAGGGTGATCACGCGGACAGGGTCTGCCACCGAGACCGTCACGGCTCGCTGCCGTGGCGTGACGCACAGAGGTGGCACAGAAAATTTCCCGCCGCGAACTGACGCAGACTCAAGAAGGGGCAATCATGGCCGAGTTAACGCGCCGTAGACTCCTCGGTTCCGCCGCGGGCGCGCTGGGCGGTGCCGCGGCGTTCTCCGTCCTCCCGCCGAGCATCCAACAGGCCGTCGCGGCCGGGCCGGTGAAGGGTTCGCTCGACGACATCGAGCACGTCGTCCTGCTGATGCAGGAGAACCGGTCGTTCGACCACTACTTCGGCACGCTGTCCGGTGTGCGCGGCTTCGCCGACCCGGACGCGCTCAGGCTCGACTCCGGCAGGTCCGTGTTCTACCAGCCGGACGCGGTGAACCCGAAGGGGTATCTGCTCCCCTTCCACCTCGACACCCACACCTCCAGCGCACAGGCCATCCCGTCCACCAGCCACGCCTGGGACGTGCAGCACTCCGCCTGGAACAACGGCAAGATGGACAACTGGCTGCCGGCCCACCGCACCGCCGACGGCGTCAACGGCCCCTATGTGATGGGCTATTACGACCGCCGGGACATCCCCTTCCAGTTCGCCCTCGCCGACGCCTTCACCATCTGCGACGCCTACCACTGCTCGGTGCTCGGCCCGACCTGGCCCAACCGGATGATGTGGATGACGGGCACCATCGACCCGGGCGGTACGCGGGGCGGCCCTGTCACCAGCAACACGGTGCCGCCGACGCCGTTCCGCTGGACGACCTACGCGGAGCGCCTCCAGAACGCCGGCATCAGCTGGAAGTCGTACCACGAGGAGGACGACGCGTTCGGCTGCAACGTCCTCGTGCAGTTCCAGGCGTTCGCGGAGTCCCAGCCGGGCTCGGACCTGTACGAGCGCGCCGTACGCCCCATGCCCGCGGGCACGTTCGAGGACGACGCCCGCAACGACCGTCTCCCCGCGGTGTCCTGGATCATCCCGACGAGCCTGACGTCCGAGCACCCGGACTATCTCCCGGCGGCGGGCGCGGACTGGGTCGCGTCGAAGATCGAAGCGGTCGCCTCGAACCCGAAGTTGTGGAAGAAGACGGCCTTCATCCTCAACTACGACGAGAACGACGGCCTGTTCGACCACGTCGTGCCACCGACCGCGCCCGCGGGCACGGCGAACGAGTACGTCGGCGGGCTGCCGGTCGGTGCCGGGTTCCGTGTCCCGGCGATTCTCATCTCGCCCTGGACGGTGGGGGGTTGGGTGGCCACGGAGACCTTCGACCACACCTCGGTCCTCCAGTTCCTGGAGCGCTGGACGGGGGTGGAGGAGCCGAACATCAGCGACTGGCGCCGGGACACCTTCGGCGACCTCACCTCCGCGTTCCGCTTCCGCGACACCCGCACGCGCCCACCGAGGCTGCCGCAGGACACCGCGGAACAGCTGGCGAAGGCGAAGGAGGAGGTGGCGACCCTGCCGGCCCCCACCTTGCCCGGCGCGGACCAGGCCTTCCCCCGGCAGGAGAAGGGGCGTAGGCCGCAGGTGTGAGTGGCGGCTGAGGGTTCGCCGGTGCCTCATGACGGGAGAGCGGTGAGGGCATGCCCTTCCGCGCTCCCGTCACTGGTCCCCGGAAGCCGACTCCGTAGGGCCCTGGTCGAGGCGTTCCACGGCGGCGGCCACCGCGTAGCGCGCCTGCCCCTCGCCCCCCCCTGACGACCGCGGTCCCGCGCCCGGGGCGAGGGGCACCTGCGGCTGTCGCACGGTCAGGCTGACGTCCGGAGCTCTTCACGCGCGCCGCCCGGATCGTAGCCGCGGTCATAGCGTGCTCGATTCCCCAACTCACCCGAAGACTCAGGTGGATTCGCGCACGACCAGCCGGCAGGGAACGCTGTGCAGGCCGGGCGCCGGCTCGGAGTTGATGGCGTCCAGGAGCAGGAGGGCGGCCTGTCGGCCGATCTCGGAGAGGGCCGTGTCGATCGTGGTGAGGGGCGGGCGGGAGGCCAGGGCCATGACGTCCCAGTTGTCGTAGCCCACGATCGACACCCTGCCGGGCACGTCCAGGCCGTTCTCGCGCAGCGCGTCGGCGACACCTCTGGCGATCTGGTCGTTGCCGCAGAAGAAGGCGTCCGTGTCCGGTGCCGTACGCAGCACCGCTTCGGCGGCGCGGCGACCCCATGCCTCGCTCCACTCCCCGAAGTGGACCCGGCCGGTGGCGAGTTCCAGGGCGGAGTGCTTGAGGAGTTCGAGGGTGTGGTGGGCGCGGTCGCGGGCGGCCGCGTGGTGAGCCGGCCCTGTGATGTGCGCGATCCGGGTGCGGCCGGTGCCGAGCAGATGCTCGATGGCCAGCTTGGCTCCGCTCCGGTCGTCGGACACGACGGAGATGTCGTCCGGGTCGGTGGACGGCGAGAGCGCGTAGACCGTCGGGATCGGTTCGATGCCGTTCAGCGGCGGACGCGGGTCCGTCCTGCGGCCGGTCACGATGATGCCGTCCACCCGGCGGTCCATGAGGTTGCGCAGGTGGTGCTGCTCGCGGATGGCGTCGCCGCGGGTGTCGCACAGCAGGACGGAGATCTTTCCGGCGCCGAGCGCGTCCTCGGCGCCGAGGAGGACGGGCGTGCTGAAGCGGCCGATGCCGTCCGTCGTCATCAGCCCGACGGTCCAGCTGCGGCCGGTGTGCAGGCTCTGCGCCTGCTGATTGGGGCGGAAGTCGAGTTCTTCGACGGCGTCCAGGACCCGCTGCCGGGTCTCCGGGCGCATGTTCCCGCTGCCGTTCAGCGCCTTGGAGGCCGTCCCGACACTGACACCGGCCAGCTTGGCCACGTCGGCCAGCTTCGCCCGCCCGGTGGGCGGAAGACTTGGAACGGCGGTCACGCGCAATCCTTTTCCCTGACGACATCGGCAGTTGCATCCTGACACCGTTCACGCCGCCTGGCCAGCCCTCACCGGACTAGGAAAATGTTTGGACGGACCCCTTGACGCACCCTCGGTCCCGTTCCTACCTTTCCCGGCAGAAAAACGTTTTCCTAAACGGGTTCGAGAGACGGAGCAACGCCCGTCCGGCCTCAGGGACGCCCTGACGCGCCTCGCGTCCCCGACCCGCTTCCCACCTACCTCTCCGGAGTGCCATGCCCCGCCCACGTTCCACCGCGCTGCCCTCCTCGGCCCCGGCCCCGTCCGAACAGGCGGGCGCGTCCACCGGCCCGGTCCGCCTCGGCCCGGGTGCCAAGGCGGCACTCGCGCCCGCCGCGGCCGAGGTGCGCGCCGGCTTCTGGAGCACCCGCCGCGAGGTGAACGCGCGTGTCTCACTCCCGCAGGGCCCCGAGCTGCTGGAGTCGGCGGGGAACCTGCACAACCTGCGGCTGGCGGCGGGCGCGGTCGAGGGCGAGTTCCGGGGCGCGTACCCGTTCGTGGACACGGATGTCTACAAGTGGCTGGAGGCCGCCTCCTGGCAGCTCGCCCAACACCCCGACCCCGACCTGGAGTCGGAGGTCGACCGGATCGTCGCCCTGGTCGCCGGCGCGCAGCAGCCCGACGGCTATCTGAACACCTGGTTCCAGCTGCTCAAGGGCGGCGAGCGGTACAAGGACCTGCGCTGGGGCCACGAGCTGTACTGCGCGGGCCATCTCATCCAGGCGGCCGTCGCCCACCACCGTGCCACCGGCCGGCCCCAACTCCTGGACGTGGCGCGCGGGTTCGCCGACCACATCGACTCCGTGTTCGGCCTGCCCGGCAGCGGCAAGGAGATCGACGGCATCGACGGCCACCCCGAGGTCGAGACCGCCCTGGTGGAGCTGTACCGGGAGACCGGCGAGCGCCGCTACCTCGATCTGGCCGGCTACTTCGTCGACCGGTTCGGCCACGGCCTGCTGGGCGGCGAGGCGTACTGCCAGGACCGGGTGCCGCTGCGCGAGGCGGACACCGTGGAAGGCCACGCCGTACGGCAGTTGTACCTGCTCGCGGCCGCCGCCGATCTGGCGACCGAGACCGGGGACGCCGAACTCCGGGCGGCGGGCGAGCGGTTGTGGCGGGCGATGACCACCACCAAGACCCACCTCACCGGCGGCCTCGGCGCGCACCACGACGAGGAGGACTTCGGCGACCCGTACGAACTCCCCAACGAGCGCGCCTACTGCGAGACTTGCGCCGCCATCGCGTCCGTCCAGTGGAGCTGGCGGATGGCCCTGCTCACCGGCGAGGCCCGCTACTCCGACCTGATCGAACGCACCCTGTACAACGGTTTCCTGGCCGGGGTGTCGCTCGACGGCGAGAGCTGGCTGTACGTCAACCCGCTCCAGGTCCGCGACGGCCACACCGACCCGGGCGGCGACCAGTCGGCCCGCCGCACCCGCTGGTTCCGCTGCGCCTGCTGCCCGCCGAACGTGATGCGGCTGCTGGCCTCGCTGGAGCACTACCTCGCGTCCGGCGACGAACAGGGCCTGCAGATCCACCAGTTCACCACCGGCCGCTACTCCTACGGCGGGATGTCCGTCCGCACCGAGACCGACTATCCCTGGCACGGCACGGTCGCCCTCACCGTCGAGGACACCCCCGACCGGCCGTGGACCCTGTCCCTGCGCGTCCCGCAGTGGTGCCGCGAATTCCGGGTGCGCGTCGGGGAGTTGTCGTACGCCCAGACGGACGCACCAGTCGAGGACGGGTGGCTGCGCCTCGAACGGACCTGGGCGCGGGGCGACTCGGTCGTCCTGGAGCTGGTGCTCGAACCCCGGCTGACCGCCGCCGACCCGCGGGTGGACGCCGTGCGCGGCTGTGCGGCGATCGAGCGCGGGCCGCTCGTGTACTGCCTGGAGCAGGTGGACGTCCCCGGCGGCGGTCTGGACGACATCGTCCTCGACGCCACCCGCCCGCTGGCCGTGAAGCACCGCCCGGATCTGCTCGGCGGGGTCACCACCGTCGTCGCGGCCGGGTACCGCAGGCGCCTTGCGGACGACGGGAGTTGGTGGCCGTACCGGTCCCCCGCACCCGGCGCCGCACCGACCGGCGACCTGGTCGAGCTGACCGCGATCCCCTACTACGCCTGGGCCAACCGCCAGGACGGCGCCATGCGCGTCTGGCTGCCCACCTCCTGACCCCGCACCACCTGCCCCCTCCTACGAGCCGCACCAAGACAACGAGGTCACCGTGAGAAACACCCGCCGCACCCTCCTCACCGCCATAGCCGCCGTCGGCGCGCTCACCTCCGTCGCCGCCTGCGGGGGCGGTTCCGACTCCTCCGCCTCCGGTTCTGGGAAGGCCGGCGGGACGTACAACTTCTGGGATCCGTACCCGCAGTTCGACGCCTCCTCGGCGTGGGGCAGGCTCGTCACCAAGTGCGGCACCGCCGCCGGGGTCAAGGTCAAGCGCACCAGCATGGACACCACGGACCTGGGCAACAAGGCGCTGCTCGCCGCCCAGCAGGGCAACGCGCCCGACGTGATGCTGGTGGACAACCCGGTCGTCTCCACGCTGGTGGAGGCGGGGATCCTCAACAAGACCAGCGACCTCGGCCTCGACACGTCGTCGATCCAGAAGAACATCCTCGGCGCGGGCGTCATCGACAACGCGTCCTACGGGGTGCCGATCGGCGCCAACACCCTCGCGCTCTACTACAACAAGAAGATCCTTACCGCGGCCCACGTCGACCCGGCGTCCGTCAAGGACTGGGCCTCCCTCACGGCGGCGCTGAAGAAGGTCAAGTCCGCGGGCAAGAAGGGCATCACGTTCTCCGCGATCAACACGGAGGAGGGCAGCTTCCAGTTCCTGCCCTGGTTCTGGGGCGCGGGCGGCGATCTCACCAAGCTCAACTCCCCTGAGGGAACGGCCGCGTTGACGCTGTGGAAGCAGTGGGTCGACGGCGGATACGCGCCGAAGGACGTCCTGCAGAACACCCAGACCACCAGCTGGCAGGAGTTCGCCACCGGCGACTACGCGTTCAGCGAGAACGGCACCTGGCAGCTCGGCAACGCCGACAAGGCCGGCTTCCCGTACGGCGTCATCAACATCCCCGGGCAGAACGGCGGTTCGGCGCCGGTGCCGACCGGCGGCGAGTTCGTCACCGTGCCGGTGCAGAAGGACACCTCCCGCTACGACGTCAGCAAGAAGATCGTCACCTGTCTGACGAACTCAGCGAACCTGCTGACCACCGACACGACCCTCACCTACGTGGCGCCCACCGCCCAGGTGCAGGCCCAACAGGTGAAGCAGAACCCGGAGTTGAAGCCGTGGGTGGGCGCGGTGGCCGCGGCGCGCGGCCGCACCAGCGGCGGCCTGGGCACCAAGTACCCGACGATCTCCCAGCCGTTGTGGACCGCCGTGCAGAACGCCCTGTCGGGCGGCAAGAGCCCGCAGGCGGCCCTCGACGCCGCTCAGACGGCCGCGGGCAAGGGCTGACACCCCGGGCCTCCGAACCCCTCCGGAAACCGCGTCCCCATCGCGTCCGTCCGGACACGCCACCCGCATCCAGGAGTACCCATGACCATCGCCCGCGTCGACCGCCGCTCGCAGCGGTCCCCGGCCAGGTCCGGGGCGACCGGCACCGGACAACGGACGGACGCGTCGGACCCGCGGCGCCGACAGCGTCGTAGGAGCCGGCTCGTCGCGCTGGCCTTCGTCGCGCCGCTGGTCGGCTACCTCGCCGCCTTCTACCTCTATCCGCTCTACCGCAACCTCGACCTGAGCCTGCGCGACTACACCGTGCGGTCGTTCGTGCAGGGGGACGCGCCCTTCTCCGGCCTCGACAACTTCCGGACCGTCCTGGACGACCCCACGTTCGGCCCGGCGATGCGCCACACCCTGGTCTTCACCTTCGCGTCGATCGCGTTCCAGTACGTGGCCGGGCTCGCCCTCGCGGTCTTCTTCAACCGGCACTTCCGGCTGGCCGCGACCCTGCGCGCCCTGTTCCTGATCCCCTGGCTGCTGCCGCTGATCGTGTCGGCGTCGACCTGGGCGTGGATGTTCAACAGCGAGTCCGGTGTCATCGACTACGCCCTGCACCTGGTGGGCGTGTCCCCGGTGGACTGGCTCAACTCGCCCGACTGGGCGCTGACTTCGGTGGTCATCGCGAACATCTGGATCGGCATCCCGTTCAACCTCGTCATCCTCTACAGCGGGCTGCAGAACATCCCCGGGGAGCTGTACGAGGCCGCGGCCCTGGACGGGGCCGGGGCCTGGCAGCAGTTCCGGCGGATCACCTTCCCGCTGCTGCGCCCGGTGTCGGCGATCACCCTGCTCCTCGGACTGGTCTACACGCTCAAGGTGTTCGACCTGATCTGGATCATGACCAAGGGCGGTCCGGGCGACGCGTCGTCCACGCTCGCCACCTGGTCGTACCAGCTCGGCTTCGGCACGCTGCTGCCGAAGTTCGGCCCCGGCGCCGCCGTCGGCGACATCCTCATCCTCATCGCGCTCGTCTTCGGCCTGCTCTACATCCGCGTCCAGAGGAGGCAGGAAGCGTGAAGTCCCGTACGGGAAAGCGCCGTTACACCGTCATCGGCGTCCTGCTGACCGCCCTGATGCTGTTCCCGGTGTACTGGATGATCAACGTGTCCCTCACCCCGCAGCAGGACATGCGGAAGACCCCGCCCGATCTGCTGCCCCTGCACCCCACCTTCGAGGGCTACCGGGCCGTCCTGGACGACCAGTTGCCCTACCTCGGCACCAGCCTCCTCATCGGCCTGGGCACGGTCGCCCTGACCCTCGTCCTCGCGGCCCCGGCCGGCTTCGCCCTGGCCAAACTCCGCCCGCTGGGCGGCGGAACCCTCGGACTCGCCCTGCTGGTCGCCCAGATGATCCCGGGCATCGTCATGGCGATGGGCTTCTACGGCATCTTCCTCGACCTCGGCCTGCTCAACTCCTGGTGGGGGCTGATCGTCGCGGACTCCACCATCGCCGTGCCGTTCGGCGTGATGATCTTCACCGCCTTCATGTCGGGCATCCCCGGCGAACTCATCTCCGCGGCCCGTATCGACGGCGCCGGCACCTGGCGCACCTTCGTGTCCGTGGTGCTCCCGGTGAGCCGCAACGCGATCGTCACGGTCTCGCTGTTCAGCTTCCTGTGGGCCTGGTCCGACTTCGTCTTCGCCAACACCCTGGACGGCGGCGGCACTTGGCGACCGATCACCCTCGGCATCTACAAGTACATCGGCAACAACAACCAGGAATGGAACGCGATCATGGCCACCGCCGTCGTCGCGTCGATCCCGGCCGCCGTCCTCCTGGTCCTCGCCCAGCGCTACGTCGCCGCGGGCGTGACCGCCGGCGCGGTCAAGGACTGATCCACGGTGCCGGCCGCCCCGCGCCCACCGGCAGGGCGGGGCCGCGGTCCGCCGCCGCCTCCCCGAGCCGCCTCCGCACCGCATCGCAACTCCCGCACCGCGCTTGGCAAGTCCCCCTCCCTTCCTCAGGAGAGCCGCTGATGTCATACCTGAGCCGCCATCACCGTTCCAGAGCGCCCCTCGGCCGCCTCGGCGCCGCCGTGACGGCCACCGCCCTCGCCGCCACCGCCGTCGCCCTGACGGGCGTGCCCGCCCAGGCCGTCCCCACGTCGACCACCACCTTGGTCGTCAACGCCGCGCAGAACCTGCGCTCCGTCACCCACGTCGCCACGGGCAGCCTCTACGGCCTCGCCAACGCGAGCACCCCCGGCGACAGCCTCGTCCAGGCCCTGAAGCCCAACACGTTCGTCCAGATGGCGCCCGGCGGCAGCCAACTCCCCAACGGGGAGCCGGCACCCGCGGGTGACGCCCTGGTCGTCGCCCCGAAGGCCGCGGCCGCGGGGGCGAAGGTCGTCGTACGGATGCCGGACTGGTACCCGAACTTCCCCTACCAGTGGGTGAGTTGGAGCAACTGGCTCGCGGCGGTCGACCAGCAGGTCGCCTCGGTGAAGGCCTCCGGTGCCACCAACATCGCCGCGTACGAACTCTGGAACGAGCCGGACTGGACCTGGGACACCGCCAACGCGGGCGCCTTCGACGCCGGTTGGGCCCGTACGTTCAAGGAGGTCCGCGCCAAGGACGCCACCACCCCGATCCAGGGCCCGAGTCACTCGGTGTGGAACCAGTCCTGGATGACCACCTTCCTCACCGACGCCAAGGCGAGCGGCACGGTCCCGGACGTCATCGCCTGGCACGAACTCCAGGGCAGCTCGGGCATCGCCGCCCATGTCGCGGCCTACCGCTCGCTGGAGAGCAGCCTCGGCATCAGCCCGCGTCCGATCGCCATCGAGGAGTACGGCACGCCCACCGAGATGGGCGACTCGGGCGCGCTCATCGGCTACGCGGCCAAGTTCGAGCGCGCGGGCGTCCGCGACGCCGAGCTGGCCTTCTGGAACCACTACGGCACCCTCGGCGACACCCTGACCGACACCGGCGGCTCGCCCAACGGCTCCTACTGGACGTACAAGTGGTACGGCGACATGTCCGGGACCATGCTCACCACCACCCCGCCCGCCCAGACCGGCATCGACGGTCTCGCCTCCCTCAACAGCGCGCGGAACCAGATCAGCGTCGTCGCCGGCGGCTGCACGGGCTCCTGCGCCGTCACGGTCAACGGGCTCTCCTCCCTGTCGGCCTACGGCAGCACCGTTCACGTGAAGCTGGAGTACAGCCCCGACACGGGCCGCACCACCGCCTCCCCGGGCCCGATCACCGTCTCCGACGCGGACTACGCCGTCTCGAACGGCTCCATCACCGTGCCGGTCACGATGAACGCCGCCGACGGCTACCACCTGACGATCACCCCCAGCGGCACCTCGACGTCCCTGGCCGGGCGCTACCAGATCACCAACAAGAACAGCGGCCTCGCCCTGGACACCCTCAACGCGGCCACCGCGCAAGGCACTTCGGTCGTCCAGGCCGCGTCCACCACGGGCACCGACCAGAACTGGACCCTCGTCCCCGCGGGCCAGGGCCTCTACAAGATCGTCAACCAGAAGAGCGGCCTGCTCCTCGGCATCACCAACGCGGGCACCAGTAACGGCGGTACGGCCCTCATCTGGGGCGACAACGGCACCGCCGACCACCTCTGGCAGGTCGTTCCGGCCCGCGACGGCTACGCCAAGATCGCCAACTACAACAGCGGGCTCCTGCTCGGCGTCGACCAGATGAGCACCGCCTCCGGTGCCCAGGTCCTGCAGTGGTCCGACAACGGCACCGCCGACCACCTGTGGAAGCTCACCGCACGCTGAGGCGCGTCCGGCGGCGGTCGGCTAGGGTGCTGACGGCTCGCGCCGCGGCGTACAGCCCAGGAGCGGAGTGAACCGGACACGACGGGGGCTCGGGTTGGATCACGGCGGGCGGCAGAGGAACAAGGTCACCACCCTCGGGTCGGCCGGTCGCGGTGAACGTGTGCCCGGTCGGCCGGCGCCGTCGGTGCTGCCCCCGTCGCCGCGCCCGTGGCTCGGGCTGGTCGCGGTCCTCGCCTCGCTGGTGGTCGTCACGCTCGGGATCCTGTACTCCGGGCACAGCGAACCCGGCACGGTGGACCGCTGGATCGTCCCGCCGACGGCGGACAGTGTGCGTCCGCCGTGGCGCGATGTCGCCCTGGCCCTGGACTTCCTGGGGGAACCCGCGGGCTCGGCGATGCTGATCGTGGCCGGGGTGGTGGTCTGTCTGCTGCTCCGGCGTCCCCGCGCGGCGGTGCTGGTCGTGGCCGGCGTCGGCACGACCGTGGGGGCGACCACGCTCATCAAGCATCTGGTGGGACGGACCATCCACGGCCCCGGCAACCTGTCCTACCCGAGTGGGCACACCGCCTTCGCCACCGCGCTCGCCCTCATGGCGGCGCTGTTCGCGACGGACCGGCTCGGCCTCGGCAGGACGGCCGGTACGTCACTCGTGCTCACCTCGGCGCTGGCCGCCGGCGCCGCCATGGGCTGGGCCGAGGTCGCCCTCGGCGCGCACTATCCGACCGACGTCCTCGGCGGCTGGTGCACCGCGCTGGCGGTGATTCCGGCGACCGCGTGGCTGGTCGACCGGATCGCCGACCGGATGTCCGAGCCCGGTCGGCGAGACCACCGCTGACGTCACGTCACGCCGTGCGGCGGAACACGGGCTGCACGGGTCGTCCGGCCAGCCAGGGGGTGGGGTCGGCGGCGTCAAGTGCCTTCCGGTACACGGCACATGCCTCGGCCACGACGTCGACGGTACGGTCGATGTCCGCGTCGTCGAGTGCGCTGCTCACCACGAAGGAGGGGGCCAGCACGCCGCCCGCGAGGAGCCGGCGCAGGAACAGGGTGCGGTACTGCTGCGACGGCCGCAGGTTCTCGTCGAGGGTGGCGAAGACCAGGTTGCTGGCCCTGCCCCGGACGACGAGGTGGTCGCCGACGCCCATGCCGGCCGCGACCTCGCGGACACCGGCGGCCAACCGCTCGCCGAGGGCGTGCAGGCGCGCGGTGATGCCCTCCTCGGTGTAGATGGTCTGCACGGCCATCGCGGCCGCCAGGGAGTGCGTTTCCGCGCCGTGCGTGGTGGAGAGCAGGAACACCCGGTCGCCGGAGTGCCGCAGTCCGCCCCGCTCCATCAGATCGCGGCGCCCGGCCAGCGCGGAGACGGCGAATCCGTTGCCCAGCGCCTTGCCGAACGTGGAGAGGTCGGGGACGACGCCGTACAGGCCCTGAGCGCCCGCCTCGGACCAGCGGAACCCGGTGATCATCTCGTCGAAGACCAGGACGCAGCCGTGCCGGTCGGCCAGGTCGCGCAGGCCGGCGAGGTACCCGGGCGGCGGTTCGGCGTGGGTGGCGGGTTCGAGGATCAGGCAGGCGATCTCGTCCTGGTACCGGGTGAGCAGCTGTTCCGTGGCGGCGAGGTCGCCGTAGGGGAACGCGACGGTGAGTTCGTTGGTCGCCGCCGGGATTCCGGCGGACATCGGGGTGGTGCCGATGAACCAGTCGTCGACGGAGAAGAACGGATGGTCGCCGCAGAGGGCCACCCGCGGGCGTCCGGTGGCGGCGCGGGCCAGGCGCACGGCGGCGGTTGTGGCGTCGGAGCCGTTCTTCGCGAACTTCACCATCTCGGCGGTCGGCACCGTGGCCAGGAAGCGCTCCGCGGCCGCGACCTCGACGATGGACGGCCGGACGAAGTTGCTGCCGCGGTCGAGTTCCCGCCGTACGGCCTCGAGCACGCGGGGGTGGGCGTGCCCGAGGCTGACCGACCGCAGGCCGGAGCCGTACTCGATGTAGCGGTTGCCGTCGACGTCCCACACGTGGGCACCGTTGCCGTGGCTGATGACGGGGGCCAGGTTCTCGGGGTACTGGTCGTCGCCCTTGGCGTAGGTGTGAGCGCCCCCGGGGATCATGGCGTGCAGCCGCTCGTTGGCTGTCCGCGACAGGGGCAGGTCAAGCACTTCGGTGTCCACGGGGACCTCAGCTTTCTCTGTGCTTCAGGACCTCGGCGAGGCTCGGCGCCTCCCGGTCCCGTTGGGACATCAGTGCAGCCGGCAGCGGCCAGGGAATGGCGAGCTCCGGGTCGTCGAAGGCGATGGTCACGTCCTCGGCCGGATCGTGCGGGCGGTCGATCCGGTACGAGGTGTCGGCGGTGTCGGTCAGTGCTTGAAAACCGTGCGCGCATCCCGCCGGAATGTAAAGAGTTGGTTGTGTTTCTCCTGTGAGTTCAAAGGAAGTCCAATGGCGGTAGGTCGGAGAATCCGGCCGCAGGTCCACGACGACATCGAAGATCCGGCCGTACGAACACCGCACCAACTTGGCCTCGCCGGCGCCCGATCGCAGGTGCAGGCCGCGCACCACGCCCCGGACCGAGCGGGACACGCTGTCCTGGACGAAGGCGTCCGGGTCCAGGCCCACCGAGCGGACCACGTCGGCGTCGAAGGTGCGGCAGAAGAAGCCGCGTTCGTCGGCGTACGGCGTCGGCTCGAAGAGGAACGCACCGGCGATCTCCGGGACTTCGGTCGCTTTCATGGAGACTCCTGCCGGGCGTGGGCGTGGGTGTGGCCGGTCGCGGGGAACACCGCCGCGGTCAACGAGCTGAACTGGTCCGCCAGTTGGCGGGCGGCGGCCTGGTTCCGCTCGGCGAGGGTCTGCCGCAGCTCGGGCGATCGCTTCTCCAGCGCCCGGAATTGCTCCAGCAACCGGTCGGCGTCGACCTCGCGCGCCGGGTGGCAGTAGGCCCCCAGCCCCATCCGCTCCATGAGCGCGTCGCTCTTCGCCGCGTAGCTGAGGGCGAGCACCGGTGCGCCGGTCTTCAGCGCGCAGATCAGGTTGTGATAGCGGACCGCGACCACGGTGTCGGCGGCCGCCATCTCGTTCATCAGGTCGTCCAGGGAGGCCGGTTCGGCGGCGGTGACCAGGGGCGAGTCCACCACGTCGAGGATCGCGGCGACCACCGTCGCGTCGCACGTGTCCCCGGTGAGCAGCCGGACCGGCCTGCCCTCCTCGGCCAGCGTGCGGACGAACCGGATCGTCCCGTCGAGGTAGCGCGCGTATATCTCGTCGGCGCGGGCGCGGTCGTCGTTGCCGCCGTGGAAGTCCATGACGCCGACGCAGACCGTGCCGGGCGGGCCCGAGGGCGTACTCGTGCGCGGCGCAGGGAGGGAGAACGCGAGGTCCGGGTAGACCTCGTCGCACGCGGTGTCCACGCCCATCGCCCGCATCGCGTCCCGGGACTGGGCATCCCGGTACGACCGGTACGCGGCCAGCCGCCCCGACCAGCGGACCAGGGCCCGGGTGGGCCGGTTGCGGATCTCTGCGGCGCCGACGCTGACGAGCGCGACCCGGGTGCGCGTCAGCCGGCCGCTCGCGCAGAGCAGGAACAGCGAGTACGGGAAGCCCCACGGCCGTAGGGGCAGGGTGGCTTCCAGGACGCCCATGCCCGGCACGATCACCACGTCGTGCTTCCGCACCCAGGCGGCGGTGCGGAAGATGTCGACGAACTTGCCCAGGCCCTTCGACGCGATCGAGCCCGCGCGGGACGCGGTCCGGTACTCGGCGCGGTTCCAGTGCAGCCGGGTGGCGGGGATCCCGAACCGGGCCGTCACCGCCTCGGGTCCGCCGCACAGGGCGTCCACTACCGCGTCCGGGTGGTCGGCGCGGAGGTAGCCGAGGACGGCCTGGAGCGACCCGTCGTTGCCGAGGTTGCCGGAGCCGAGCAGGCCGAACACCCCTACGCGCACGGGAGTTGAGGCCGCAGGCGTCATGCGTGCCTCCCCTCGCGACCGGCGACGAGGGCGTCGACGGAGACCGTGAGCTGGGCCGGGTCGACCGGGGCGCGGTCCTCGACGCGCTCGCCGGCGCCGGGCCGGACCCGGCTGGTCATCCAGGAGGCCAGGTGGCGGTAGCAGGCGCGCCGGTCGGCCGGGGACAGCGGTGCCCGTCGGATCGCGGACGCGAAGCCCCAGACGTACTCGGCGAGGAGACGGGGCGTCGGGTGCAGCGCGCCTGCCCGGCGCGGGTCCAGGTTGACGCAGCGGGCGCGCTTGGAGGGGTTCGCGCGTTCGGCGCGGGTGGGGTGGTCGCGGCGGAAGTAGAGCAGTTCCGGCACCTGGTGGAAGCGTCCGTGCAGGGTGATCTCGGCGACGAAGGTGCGGTCCGCGTGGTGGTAGCTGTCCATCGGCTTCACCCGGCGGAGCATGTCGGCCCGGATCACCCCGTAGAAGTCGTCGCCGCCCGGCTCGAACAGCAGGCTGCGGAAGCGCTCCGGCGCGTGCGGGGAGCCGGTGGCGAGCGTGTACTCGTAGGGCACCGTCACCTGGCCGTCGCCGTCGATGACCGCCTGGTCGGTGTGGGCGAGGATGACGTCCGGCCGCTCGTCCAGCGCTTCTATGCAGCGCGTCAGCAGGTCGCGGCCGTAGAGGTCGTCGTGCGAGGCCCACTTGAACAGCTCGCCGCGGGACTCGGCGAAGACGTGGTTGTGGTTCGGGGTGGCGCCGATGTTGCGGGGCAGCCGGAGGTAGCGGATGCGGGAGTCCTGCGCGGCGTACTTGCGGCAGATCGCCTCGGTCCCGTCGGTCGAGGCGTTGTCGGAGACGACCAGTTCGAAGTCCTCGTAGGTCTGGCCGAGCAGGGCGTCGAACGACTCGGCCAGGTACTCCTCGCCGTTGTACACGGGCAGGCCGATGCTCAGCCTCGGTCGGTCGGTCATGAGGTCCTCACTTCGGGAATGGGATCGCGGTGGTGCTCGCGCAGGGCGGAGCGCAGTTGCAGCCACCACACGGCCGAGCCGCTGATGGTCGCGGCGGCGACGCCCCAGGCCGAGCCGGCCGTACCGGCGAGGGCCGCTCCGCCGAGCCCGCCGCCGACGTAGCAGGCGGAGGCGAACAGCTGGCACTTCAGGCTGCGCCGGGCCGCGCCGAGCGCGCGCAGTCCCGCCGCCGCGCCGGTGCCGAGGCCCGCTCCCGCGACGCTGAGGGTGATCTGCACGAGGAGGTGCGAGGAGGAGTGCCAGACCTCGCCGAGCGCCAGCTCGCCGAGCCGGCCCGGCATCAGCAGCAGCGCCGAGCCCCAGAGCAGCGCCCCGGCGGCCTGTCCCCCGCCGAGGAAGAGGCAGAACCTGCCCAGTTGGTGCGGGGCCCGCCGCAGCACGCGTGCCGCCTCGGGGACGGTGACCAGCGAGAGTCCCATCAGCACGGCGAGGAACGGGCCCATCAGGAGTTCGGCGCCGCGCACCGCGCCCACCGAGCTCACGCCGACGATCGCGCCGAGGCCGTACGCCCGCAGCTGGCTCGCGCCGCTGAGGCTGACGTTCTCGACCAGGTACCGGTAGCCGAGATCGCGCTGCTGGCGCAGCCACCCGCGGGCCTGTGCCGTCCGGGGCCGGATGCCGGACTGGACGCAGCCGTACCCGGCGGCCACCGTGGCGGACGCGCCCCAGGCGAGCACGAAGGCGGCCACGCTGCCGACATGGGCCGCCACCACCATGGCGGGGACGAGCGCGACGCCCCACACGATGTCGTTGACGAAGGCCTTCCGCCCGTTACCGGCGGCGAAGAACGAGAACCGCCAGGCGTCCTGGAGCAGCAGCCCCGGCAACATGACGGCGAGGGCGACGAACGCGGGCCCCACCCGGCCGCCGAGACCGAACCCGGCGGCCAGGCACACCACTCCGAGGGCCGTGCCTACGCAGAGCGCGGTACCCGTCGAGCGGGCCACCGCCCCGCGCCAGGACGCCTCCGGCACCCCGCTGAAGCGCACCACGAGCGGGTCGGTGGCCAGGCCGCGGGAGACGTTGAGCACCACGCCGTAGGTCACCCAGGCGAGGCTGAACACGCCGAAGGCGGTGACCCCGAGCGAGCGGGCCACGTAGATGCCCACCGCGAAGTTGCTGATGCTGGAGGCCGCCTGGTCGGCCAGTCCCCAGGAGAGCCGGCCGACGAGGGCGCGCTTGGCGGACCGGGCCGGTGTGGTCGCCTTCTCCCCGTCGGCGGTCATCGGCGTCATGTCTTGATCAGCCCGGCCTCGTGCAGAGCGCCGGCCGCGTCGGCGACGGTGTCGAAGGGCAGCCCGGACCGCTCGGCGACGTCGAGCAGACTGTGCTCGCCGTCGGAGAGGTTGAGCACCCAGAGCATGGCCATCTGGGCCTGCTTGGTGTCGCTGCGCCCGCCGAGCGCGTCGTACAACCCGCGCCGGCCCAGCTGGGGTTCGCCGTAGGGGCTGAGGTTGAGGTACCGCCGGTTGCGGTCGAGAACGGCGAACGCCTCGCGGCAGACGGCGAGGGTGTCCGCCATCGCCGCCGGGGAGACGTAGTCCAGGTTGTCCGCCGAGGTGTGGTACTCGGGGTAGCCCGCGTACGGGGTCCGGGTGAGCGAGCCCACGCCGAGGTTGAAGCCGGGCGAGCAGTACTGCCGCTCGTCGTAGCCGTACGGGGTGAACTCGTTGACGCTGTGCGGTCGTTCGGACGCGGCGAGCACGTGCCGCAGCACCCGGTCGATCTCCGCGTCGCCGCGCCTGCTCTGCTTGTACGTCAGCTGTCCCGGGTCCCCGGCGCAGGCCAGCACGAGGCCGTGCTTGACCCGCTCGATCCGCTCCGCGTTGCGGGCCAGCCAGGTGATCGCCCCGATGGTGCCGGGCGCGTAGATGAACCGGTACGTGTAGTACGGCGTCCGCTGTGCCAGCTCGCGGGCCAGGAACGTCGCCACCGCGATGCCGGCCAGGTTGTCGTTGGCCAGCGACGGGTGGCAGGTGTGGCAGGAGACGATCACCTCGTCGGCGACCTGTCCGGGGACCACGTGCTCGGCGTAGGTGAGGTGGCCGTCGGCGAGCGTGGAGTCGATCCGAACCTCGTAGTCGCCCTCGGGCAGCGCGTCCAGGGTCTCCTGGGCCAGGCAGAAGCCCCAGTCCGGCTTGTAGTAACTGGTGCGGTACGGCACCCAGTTGGGCTGGTCCGGCAGGGTGTGCAGGTGCCCGCGCAGCTCGGACAGGGGCATCGTCCGCGCCACCGGCACGCTGTAGCCGAGCACGTGCAGGCTGGACGCGGCGAAGTCGACGACCCGCCGTCCGGTGCTGTCGGCGATGTACGCGTCCCGGATGTTCCACTCCTGCGGCACCGTCCAGTCGAGGACCTGCGTCCCGGTCGGCACCTCGTGCACCTGGAGCGGGAGGTACTCGCCGACGATGTCCAGGGTGGCGCGCACACCGTCGCCGGTGATGCTCCGGCAGAGCGGGTACAGCCGCTCCACCAGCCCGTACATCTCCTCGCCCGTGTCGGTCATCGGCGCCACCGCAGGGTGTCGTCGACGGTGCCGGCGTCGGTCGCCGCGCGCAGCACCGCGAGGCGGGTGAAGCGGCGCTCGAAGTCCTCCTTGGTCAGGTCGAACTTCCGGTAGGCGTCGGCGAGTTCGAGCGCGCCCTGCTTCACCGTCCACTCGCAGTCGAAGCCGGGGATCGCGGTGCGGAAGCGGGAGAAGTCCACCCGGTACGAGCGCGGGTCGGCGCCGTTCTCCCCGGTGATCACGACCTTCGCGCCGGCCACCGCCTCGGCGACCTGGTCGGCGATCTCGGCGACGGTGACGTTGTTGATCTCGCTGCCGATGTTGAACGCCCGGTCGTGCACCGCCTCGCGCGGCGCGGTCAGGGCGGCCGTGAAGGCGCGGGCGATGTCGGCGGCGTGCACCAGCGGGCGCCAGGGGGTGCCGTCGGAGAGGACCAGCACCTCGCCGGACAGCAGCGCGTGGCCCACGAGGTTGTTCAGCACGATGTCGGCGCGCAGCCGGGGCGAGTAGCCGAAGGCGGTGGCGTTGCGCATGAACACCGGGGTGAAGTCGTCGTCGGCCAGGGCGTGTACGTCGTCCTCGACCCGCACCTTGGACTCCGCGTACGGCGTCACCGGGCGCAGCGGGGCGTCCTCGGTGACCAGGTCGTCGCCGCCGGAGGCGCCGTAGACGGAGCAGGTCGACGCGTACAGGAAGCGTCGAACTCCCGCGTCGCGGGCCAGTTTTGCCAGTCGTACGGACGCGTGGTGATTGATGTCGTAGGTGAGTTCCGGCGCGAGCGATCCCAGCGGGTCGTTGGAGAGCGCGGCCAGGTGGATCACGGCGTCGAACCCGGCCACATGCTCGGCGGTGATGTCGCGCAGGTCCACCCGTACCCCGGGCGGGTCGGCGGGCTGCGGGCCGAGGACGGAGTCGGCGAACAGGCCGGAGTCGAGGCCGACGACCTCGTGTCCGGCGGCGGTGAGGACGGGTGCCATCACGGTGCCCAGATATCCCTGGTGTCCGGTCAGTAGTACGCGCAAGGTGTTCAACCCCCCAGGTTGAGCGTGAGTTTGGTGACGGCGAACGCCTCGGCGTATCGCTCGTGGCATTCGATGCCGCGGATCCGCGCGAGGCCGAGGAAGGCCTCTCGGTCGTACCAGGGCCGGTGCTGCTGCGAGGGGTAGTGCTCCTGCAGCAGCCGCACCTTCTGTTCTGCGGTCTCCGGCGACAGCGGCTGGTACGCCGTCATGCGGCCGAGATCGCCGTCCCATTTGACGATCTCGTAGCCGAGGACGAGGTGGTCGCGGAACGCGGTGGGTATGAGCTGGGCCAGGCCTCGGTGGTCCTGGTGCGCGTCGTCCGTGCGCGGGGCCAGTACGAGGTCCGGCTCGGTCTGTCCGCGCAGTTCCTCGACCGCGGCCTTGGCCTCGTCCCAGTGCGTGGGCAGCCGGCCGTCGGGCAGCTTGTGCACGGTCAGCCGCAGGTCGGCGCCCGGGCAGAAGGCGGTGAGCGCGGCCTGCTCCTCCTGCTCGCGCTCGCTGCCGCCGCCGGAGAGCACCAGCGCGTCGACGCGGATGCCCGGCCGTGCCTGGCACAGCGTCAGCAGCGTGCCGCCGGCGCCGATGGCGATGTCGTCGCAGTGCGCGCCCACGACGACGATCCGGTCGAGAGGACCGGCTCCGAGCCTGATCACGCACGCACCCCCGCGCTGTCCCGCTCCCACACGGCCCACGGGCGGTCGCCGCGGGTGTAGGCCTCGTCGAGCGCGGCCCGCTCCTTCACGGTGTCGGTCGGCTTCCAGAAGCCGCGGTGCTGGTGCGCCACCAGCCGCCCCCGCTTGGCCAGTTGGGCACATCCGTCGGCGACCAGGTCCCCGTTCTCCGGTATGTGGTCGAAGACCTCCTGGCGGAGCACGAAGTAGCCGCCGTTCTCCCACAGCGGCATGTCGCTCACCGCGGTGATGCCCCCGACGAGGCCGTCCTCGCCCAACTCCACGCAGTGGAACGAGGATTGGGGCGGTACGACCATCATCGACGCGCCCGCGTCGCGCTGGGCGAACTTGTCGATCATCTCCGGCAGCGGGGCGTCGGTGAGCACGTCGGCGTAGTTGGCGAGGAACATCTCGTCGCCGTCCAGATGGTGCCGCACCCGGCGCAGCCGCTCCCCGATGGGTGACTCGATGCCGGTCTGCGCGAACGTGATCGTCCAGTCGGCGATGTCGGTGGACAGCAGCTCGGTGCGGCCGCCCCGCAGGACGAAGTCGTTGGAGGCGGTCTCCTCGTAGTTGAGGAAGAACTCCTTGATGTGGTGGGCGCCGTAGCCGAGGCACAGGATGAACTCCGTGTGCCCGAAGTGCGCGTAGTAGCGCATGACGTGCCAGATCAGCGGTCTCGGCCCGACCATCGCCATCGGCTTGGGCACGTCGTCGGAGGTTCCGTTGCGCATGCGCATCCCGTAACCGCCGCAGAACAGGACGACCTTCATGCGGTGACCTCCTTCAAGACGCCCTCGACAATGCTCAGTTCGGGGATCGGGAAGACCAGCCGGCCGCCCCACTCGTGCACGAACGACAGCTGCTCGACCAGCTCGGCCCGCAGGTTCCACGGGAGGACGAGGACGTAGTCCGGCCTGTCGGCGGCGATCTGCTCGGGCGGCAGGATCGGGATGCGGGTGCCGGGGGTGAACCGGCCGTGTTTGTACGGGTTGCGGTCGACCGTGTACGCGAGCAGGTCGGGGCGGATGCCGCAGTGGTTGAGCAGGGTGTTGCCCTTGCCCGGGGCGCCGTAGCCGACGACCGTCTCGCCGCGCTCGGCCGCCTCGATGAGGAACCGCAGGAGGTCGCGACGCACCTTGGCCACCCGGGCGGAGAACTCGGTGTACCCCGACAGCTCCTGCAAGCCGGCGGCCTTCTCGCGGGCCAGCACGTCGGCCACCCGCTGCGACGGCTCCCCCGCCACCTCGGCCGGCCGGGCCCACAGCCGGATGGAGCCGCCGTGCGTGGGCAGCAACTCGACGTCCACGAGGGCGAGTCCGCCGCTCGCGAGGGCCCTGATCGCGGAGGCGACCGTGTAGTACTGGAAGTGCTCGTGGTAGATCGTGTCGTACTGGTTCTCCTCGATCAGGGTCAGCAGGTGCTGCACCTCGATGGAGACCCAGCCGTCGTCGGCGACCAGTGCGCGCAGCCCCTGGGTGAACCCGACGACGTCGGGGATGTGCGCGTACACGTTGTTGGCCACGACCAGGTTCGCAGGGCCGTGCTCGGCGCGGACGGCCGCGCCGGTGTCGGGGCTGAGGAAGTCCGTGAACGTGGGCACACCCGCCTCCCGCGCGGCGGCGCCGACGTTCACCGAGGGCTCGATGCCCAGGCAGCGGATCCCCCGGTCCACCACGTGCCGTAGCAAGTAGCCGTCGTTGCTGGCGACTTCGACCACGAAGGCGTCGGCGCCGAGGTCCAGGCGCTGTACGGCGCCGTCGACGTAGGTGCGCGCGTGCTCCACCCAGGAGGTCGAGAACGAGGAGAAGTACGCGTACTCCTTGAACGTCTCCTCCGGCGTGATCAGCGGCGGTATCTGCGCGAGCCAGCAGTCGGTGCAGACCCGCAGGTTCAGCGGGTACGTCTGCTCCGGCAGGTCAAGTTGGTCCGCGGCGAGAAAGCTCTCGCACGGTGGTGTCGCCCCCAGGTCGACGACGCTCGTCATCGCTTCCGAGCCACAGAGTCGGCATCGTGTCATGCGCTGTCCCCATCCCCCCTGCTCGCGCGGGTGTCCCCGCCGCGAGCCAGTGCTGACCGCCCCGCGATCGCGGTGCGGTACTCCTCCAGCAGGCGCTCCAGGCCGACGGCCGGGCTGAATCCCTGCTCGTAGCGGCGCCGGGCCGCCTGCCCCATCTCCCGGTTGCGGGCCGGCTCGGCCGCGATCCGGCGTAGGCAGGACGCGAGCGAGGCGGGCTCGCCCGGCCGGTGCAGCAGCCCGGTGACGCCGTCCTCGACGAGTTCGACGAAGGCGCCGTGGCCCGCGGCAACGGTCGGCACCCCGGCCGCCATCGCCTCCACGACCACCAGGCCGAACGCCTCCAGCCACGTCGAGGGCGCCACCACGGCGACCGACCGCGCGATGGCCTCCTGGCACTCCGCCGTGTCCAGCAGGCCGACGTAGCGCACGTCGTCCCGGCCCGCGGCCCAGGCGGTCACCTCCGGCTCCAGCGGCCCGGTGCCGGCGATCATGAGCGGTACGCCGACACCGCCGCCCGCCGCGAGTTCGTCCCACGCGGTCATGAGGAGCCGTACGCCCTTGGCCTCCGCGAGCCGGCCGAGATAGAGCACGTGCTCGCCGTCACCGGTTCGGCAACTGCCCGGATCCGGCACGAAGTTGTGCTTCACCGCCAGCCGCTCGGCCGGCATGCCGGAGCGCACCAGGACGTCACGCTGCGCCGCCGAGATGCAGAGGAAGCGCTCCACGCCGGACCACCAGCGCCGCCGGTTGACCGACAGGCTGACCGCGAGCGGCACGGTCGCCAGGCGGGAGCCGCGGTAGCAGCCGTGCCGGACGGCGGGCAGCGGTGTCGAGCCGACGCACTCGGTGCACGGCCGGCCGTCCCGCTGGAGCGTGCCGGGCGGGCAGACCTGGGTGTAGTTGTGCAGCGTGGCGACGGCGGGCACCCCGGCGTCGGCGCAGGCGGCGAGCACCGCGGGCGACAGGAGCGGGAAGACGTTGTGGACGTGCACCACATCCGGCCGCTCGGCGCGCAGCAGGGCGGCGAGTTCCGTGCGCACCGCCGGGTTCCACGGCACCAGGAGCGGCACCGCGACCTTGCCGAGGAGGGAGCGGGCGCCGATGTCGTCGCTGCGCCGCTCGAACACCTCGACCCGGTGGCCGGCCGCGCGCAGCAGCTCCACCTCCTGGTCGACCACCTTGTTCTCCCCGCTCGGCTGTGCGGAGCCGTAGCGGTTGTGCACCACGATGATGTGCATGCTCAGGTCACCCCCGATCCACGGGCCCAGCGCGGAATGTGTCGTCGGGAGGCCTCGGGCAGCACGAGCGGAGCGGCCTGGGCGGGGACCGCCAACAGCGAGGCGGCCAGGGCCAGATGGAGCAGATACGGCGAGGCGTCGCCGAGTCCTGCCTCGGTGTAGGAGGCGATCGCGCAGTAGCTGATCAGGAAGATCGCGCAGGACCGCTCCAGCGACGGCGGCCGCAGCAGCGCGACGCCGCCGAGCACGGCGATGACCGTGGCGACGAGGGTGACGCCGATCAGACCCTGCTCGTTGTAGACGGCCAGCCAGCTGTTGTCGATCGGCAGGCCGCCGAAGGACTTGTCGCCCAGGCCCACGCCGAACACCTGCTGCGCGGTCGACCGGGGCTCGGCCAGCAGGGCGTGCCAGACCTTGGCCCGGCCGGTGAGACTGGAGAAGTTCTCCTGGCTCTGTCCGCGCAGGAACCACGCCTGGAGCGCGGAGGCGAACCCCACCGCGGCCACCACGGCGGTCAGCACCGCCCAGGAGAAGAACCGGCGGGCCGCCCCGCTGGTCAGCACGAGCGAGCAGATCGCCAGCGCCAGCCCGATGAACAGGCCGAGGGTGGCCGTCCGGGTGTGGGTCAGCGCGAGCAGCACGAAGGACGGCACGATGACCAGCACGGCGCTGGTCCGGTCGACGCGGCGGCCCACGACGAGCAGCACGGTGAGCCCGATGATCACCGCCGCGTACTGCCCGATCTGCGGCGGGGTGAGCGGCCACAGCGCGCCGACGAGGCGTCCGCCGTAGAGGCCGGGCAGGGCCTTGCCCGGGGAGACGATCAGGCCGGCGGCCACCGATCCGAGCACCGCGAAGTACATCCGGATGTGATAGCGGACGAAGGTCAGGCTGCCGTCCCACCAGCGGGTGAGCAGCCACAGGGTGCCGATGAAGAGGGCCAGCCGGAAGCAGCGGAACAGCGCGCCGAGCCCGGACTCCAGGCTCGCGCTGGAGATCACGCTCGACACCAGCAGCAGGCTGAGCAGGAGCACGTAGGCGCTGGGCCGGATTCGCAGCCGTTGGTTGGCCACGAGTGCGAGCGCGAACGCGGCGACCAGCGAGCCCATCGTGACCATCTGGATGAGGGAGCGGGGCAGCGGCACGATCGTCTTCGCCCCTGCGGAACCGAGCGTGTTGAGGACCAGCAGCCCCCAGACGATCCCGACGATCTTCGGCGGGCCGGCCGGGCGCGGTGCGGCGCCCGGCCGCGTTCCGACCGTGTCCGGTCCGCGCGTCAGGTTCTCCCCCATCTCAACCACCCGCCTGGAGGTCGAGGGTGCTGCCCTTGTCCTGCAGGTACGGCGTCGCCTGCCACTGTCCGAAGTCGAGCACCCGGCTCTGGTCCTCGGCGACGAACTTCCACGGCCCGACGTAGACGTTGTCGTGCCAGCGGTTGTGCTGCTTCTCGGTGATGGCGTCGGCCACCTGCTCGCCCTTGTACGGCGACCAGTCCGGATAGGTGCCGTAGTTGGACAGCACGGCCATGCGGTCGCACATCTCCGTGCACTTGACGACGGACTCGTCGAGCACGAAACGGTTGTCGTGGATGTCCACCCGCTGGGTCTTCCACCGGCAGTCGGAGTAGAGCGGCGCCTTGGCGATGGCCGGCCGCACACAGCTGGCGGTCTTCTTCACCAGCAGCGTGCAGTCGCCGGACGAGGTGTTGGCCGGGCTGTTGCAGAACCGGTCGGCGTTCTCCCAGAGGGTGATCCCGGACCAGTTGTCCTCCAGCACGTTCCG
This sequence comes from Streptomyces sp. NRRL F-525, assembly GCF_000716605.1. Classification (GTDB taxonomy): domain Bacteria; phylum Actinomycetota; class Actinomycetes; order Streptomycetales; family Streptomycetaceae; genus Streptomyces. The sequence goes on from NZ_JNXE01000019.1 coordinate 134,692, forward strand.
GTAGATCTCGATCTTGTCGGTACGGGCCTTGACCCGGGGTTCGCCGCCGGACTCGGACAGGTAGACGGTCGCGTACGGGAAGTTGTCACCGCCGTCGGCCGCCTTGCGGCCCTCGACCCAGTTGTTCCGCCGGATCGTGTTGTCCCGGATGACCGCGTTGTAGCTGGTCTCGTAGATCAGCGCGGCACCGTCGTTGGCCTCGATCACGTTGTTCTCGATGCGGAAGTCGTTGTTGTTGGTGTCCGCCCACAGTCCGGCGCCGCGGTTGTCGTGCACCCAGTTCCCGCTGATCTCCGCGCCGTCGACCTCCCAGAACTTGATGCCTCCGGTGCAGCCGCAGCCCTCCTTGCGCCGCTCCCAGTCACCGGTGTTGTTGCCCGTGATCTCGTTGCCCTCGACCACCAGGCCGGTGAGGCGGCCGTTGCCCTTGTACGCGTTCATGCCGTACTGGCCGTTGTCGCGCAGGCAGTCGGCGCGCACCTGCTGGCGGGCACCGGCCATCAGCCCGGCGCCGGAGTTGTTCTGGATCGTGGCGTCCTCGATCACCCATCCGTCGGCCGAGTCGTGGTTGACCACGCCCTCGTCCTGGGGCGCGACGAAACCCTGCACCGTCAGATAGCGGATGGTGACATCGGGGGCGTTGCCGGTGAACGCGTACTGGTTCTTCTTCCGGCCGTCGAGCACCGCGCCCGGCGCACCGAGGTAGCGGTCGCCCTTCTTGGGGATGACCTGGGCGTACCGGTCCGGGTCGAGCCTGTGCTTGCCTGGCCGGAGCCAGAACGTGGTGTTCGGGGGGCTGTTCTTGGTCTTCGTCGCCAGGTCGCCGACCACCGCGGGGTCGACGGTGACCGCGCCCGCCGGTGCCTTCGCCGGGCCGGCCGCGGGGTTGGCGCAGACCCGGGCCACGGTCCGGGCGGCGGACGTGGACGTGGACGGCGCGGCGGTCGGCTTCGTCGTGGCCGGGGCGCTCGACGTGCTGTCGCAGCCGGTCGCCGTCAGCAGGGCCAGCGCCAGCGGTGCCACCGCCAGCGCCCAGGGTCGCCTCGTGATCCTCACGCGCCCTCCTGGCCGCGGAACCCGAGCACGGTGGTGAACCCGTCCGCGCCGTCGGCGAAACCGGTGCCGATCAGCGTGGTGGTGGGTTCCTTGCGCCCGAATCCGGCGGAGTACCAGCCCAGCGGCGGGTCCGTCTCACCGCGATGCGCCTCCCAGGACAGCTGTTCGGGCAGGTCGAGGACGGCGGAGCGGTCCTCGCCGTCGCGGGTCCAGGTGAGCACGGCCCGGTGCCCGGTCAGGTCGGCCGCGATCGCCGGGCCGAGGTGGAACGCCAACCGCACGTCCCGGCGCGGGCCTTGCACCTCGTCGACGATCCGCAGCTCCTGGCTCTCGGCCGTCAGTTCCACCCGGCGGCGGTGCACCGAGCCCTGGTAGCCGTCGTGCTCGGCGGCCCAACGGGCCACCCCCGCCCCGGAGTTGTCAACGTCCAGGACGCGGGTGCGGGCCTGCCGGGTCCACAGGAACGGGCCGCCGGAGACGGACTGGTCGGCGCCGTCCAGTTGCAGGGTGTTGTGGCCGAGGGTCGAGCGGAAGTACTGCCGCCACTCGGGCTGCCCGTGGTAGCAGTACGTCCCCGGGTCGGCGAGCACGTCCACCCCGTCGTGCCGGACCTCCACGGACAGCGCGTCGGCGTGGGCGTGCGCGGCGATGGACAGGAAGCCGTGCGGACCGCCGTCGCAACGGCACCAGATCTCCTCGGGACCGCGCAGGACGGTGAGCCCCGCGTCGGCGAAGTGGGCGGGCCTGGTCGCCGGACGGGCGGTTCCGTCGTTCGCGTACGGCCGGATCAACGCGGCCAGCAGCGGGGTGCGCACATCGGTGCCGGTCACCGTCGGCCACCAGTCGAGCCGGCCGAACACCGCGTCCCCGGTGGCGAGCAGCGAGCCCCAGCGGTCGGTGCCCGCGCCGTCCACGACGAGGCCGAAGCCGTCGTCCGCGTCCCCCTGGCGGGGCGGGCGCAGCCGGTTGTCCACTACGGCCGCGAGCGCGTCGGTCATCCGCAGCAGGACCAGCCGCAGCGACTCGGGGACCGGCACGTCGGCGGCATCCGCCTCGGCCACCGCGGCCAGGCCGAGTTCCAGCACGAGCCCGTGGTACTCGGTGGCCAGCTCGCGGTTGAGGCCGGAGTCGAAGGTGTTGGCGAGCAGGTGCCGCTCCAGCGACCGCAGCGCGCCGGACCGCCAACGGGCCGACGAGGGGAACCAGTTGAACGCGCAGGCCGCCGCGAACTGTCCGGCGGCCTCGGCGATGACGTGGTTGTTCGCCGAGGACCCCCGGCTGGGGAAGGCGGCCAGCCAGCGCTGGTGGTGCCAGATCTGGTTCAGCGCCACCGGGTTGTCCTCGAACAGCTCGGCCGCGCCCGGCCAGCCGTCGAGCAGCCGCCGGACCCACACCCAGGACAGCAGCCGGATGCCCAGCTCGATCCCGCTGATCCAATGCACACCGACCAGCGGCGGGTTGGCCGCCCACCACGACCGCAGGTGTGCGGCGACGCGCTCGGCGTACCGCTCGTCCCCGGTGACCGCGTAGGCGGCGGCGAGCACGGTGAGGTACTGGTGCCTCGACGGCTCCCAGATCTGCTTGATGTCCCCGGCCACGTCCTCGTCGCGGTACGGCACGTCGAAGGCGTAGCCCGACGGGACCCGGCGCCCGGTCTTCGGGTCGTGGAACCAGTCCGGGTCGGTGAGGTCGTCGCGGACCACTCCGAAGAACTCGGCGTGCCCGGCCATCAGTTGGTCCGCATCGGCGACCAGCCGTTTCACGGCGTCCGGCGGCACCTCGGCGACCGTGCCCGCGGGCAGGACGGCGGTGAACCGGGTGCCGGAGACGCTCGGACAGTCCGGCCGCGCCGACCGCCAGCGCCGCCTGCGCACGGCGTCGCCCGCCCGGCCCGCGACCTCGCGCGGGCCCATCCGGGAGAGCCGGCGCAGGTACCAGCCCGCGCTCATGGTCATGGCGTCCTCGCCAACGTGACCGGCGTGCCGCCGGCCAGACCGGCCTGTACGGCGAGGGTGGCCGCCGTGGTGGCGACCAGCGACTCCAGCGGCACCGGCATCGGTCCGCCGGTCCGAACCGCCTTGACGAACGCGGCCAGTTCGGCGTTCTGGCCCTTGTCCCGGGCCTTGGGCAGCCGCGAACTGACCCACTTCTTACGGCCGTACACCGAGGCCTTGACGAAGTCGTCGAGCCGCAGCACCTTGCCGTCCGCGACCAGGTCCAGCGTCTCCTTGGGGAAGCCGGGTGCGCCGGTGGTGACGTAACTGATCGTCGCGGTGGATCCGTCCGGGTAGCGGAGCACGACCTGGAGGTCCTCGTTGCCGGGTGCGGCCGTCGCGTACACCGAGACCGGGTCGGCGTCGAGCAGCCAGCTCGCCGTGTCGATGAAGTGCCCGCCCTCGCCGGCGAACCGCGAGCCCTCGGCGCCCTGTTGCAGATACCAGCTGCCGTGCTGGAGCTTGCCCGCGTTGACCAGATAGCGCAGGCTCGCCGGACCGGTCCGGGCGCCGAACCGCTCCTTGGCCTCCTGGAGCAGCGGCGCGAACCGGCGGTTGAAGCCCACCTGGAGGCGGTCGTTGCCGGACTCCTCCACCGCCGCGAGGACGCCGGCCAGTTCGTCCTCGGTGAGGGCCAGTGGCTTCTCCACGAACACCGTCTTGCCGGCCAGCAGCGCCTGCCGGGTCAGTTCGGCGTGCGAGCTGTGCCGGGTGACGACGAACACCGCGTCGATGGACTTGTCGCCGAGCACGGCGTCGAGGTCGGTGGTCGCCCCGGCGAAGCCGAACTTCCGCTGCGCGTTGGCCCCGGACAGCGCCGTCGTGGTGACGACCGTCGACAGCTCGACGCCCTCGCGCCGGGCCAGGTGCGGCAGCAGCATCGACGTCGCGTAGTTCCCCGCGCCCACGAACGCGAGCCGCACCGGCGCCTTGGCGGACCGGGCCGGGGCGACGGTCGTGCCGGTGCGCCGCACCTCGGGCACGGACACCTCAGGGGCCGCCGACTCCCCCTGCTCCTCCGCCTGTTCGGGATACCGGAACAGCACGGCCACGGCTTTCAGTTCGCCGTCCTTCAGCCGCTGATACGTCTCTACGGCGTCGTCGAAGTCGGCGATGTGGGAGACCAGGGGCTCCACGTCGACGCGGCCGCGCGCGAGGAGGTCGAGGAAGCACGCCAGGTTGCGCCGCTCGGTCCAGCGGACATAGCCGATCGGGTAGTCGCGGCCCTCCAGTTCGTACGACGGGTCGTAGCGCCCGGGGCCGTACGAGCGCGAGAAGCGGACGTCGAGTTCCTTCTCGTAGTACGCGTTCCAGGGCAGGTCCAGGCGGCACTTGCCGATGTCGACGACCCGGCCGCGGTCCCGCGCGAGCCGGGCGGCCAGCTCGACGGGCTGGTTGCTGCCGCCGCCGGCGGCCAGGAACACCTGGTCCACGCCGTGGCCGCCGGTGAGTTCGGCGACGGCCGCTTCCACGGCGGCGGACGCGGGGTCGCCGCAGGCCGCGGCGCCGAGGCGCTCGGCGAGTTCGCAGCGCGTCGGGTCGGGGTCGGCGCCGACCACGCGGACCCCGGCGGCGGTGAGCAGCTGCACCACCAGCTGCCCGATCAGGCCGAGGCCGATGACCAGTGCCACCTCGCCGAGCTGCGGCTCGCCCTGGCGGACGCCCTGCATCGCGATCGAGCCGACGGTGCCGAAGGCCGCGTGGCGCGGGGCGAGACCGTCGGGGACGGGGGCGTAGAGGTTCTTCGGCACCCAGTTCAACTCGGCGTGCAGCGCGTGCTCGTTGCCGGCGCAGGCCACGAGGTCGCCGACCTTCACGTCGTCGATCCCGGCGCCGACCTGCTCGACCACCCCGCACAGCGAGTAGCCCAGCGGTGTGTAGGAGTCCAGCTTGCCCATCACCTTGCGGTAGGTGGCGGGCACCCCGTTGGTGGCCACGCTCTGCATGACCTTGGCCACCTGGTCCGGCCTGGAGCGGGCCTTGCCCAGCATCGACATGCCGGCCTCGGAGACCTTCATGAGCTCGGTCCCGGTGGATATCAGCGAGTAGGCGGTGCGGACCAGCACACCGCCCGGCTTGCATCCCGGTACCGGAACGTCGAGCACCGCCAGCTCGCCGCTCTTGTAGTTCTGTACAACCTGCTTCACCAGAACTCCTGTTTTCTAAGCCGTCGTCCGAGCGCTCTGGGCGGAGCCAGAGGTCGCGTCGCGATACCAGTACTCGAGGGTCAGTACGTGCCAGAGGTGTTTGGAGTAGTCCGCCTGTCCGGCGGCGTCCTCGGCGACCATGCGGGCCAGCGCGTCGCGGCGCAGGAGCCCGGACTTGACGAGCACGCCGTCGTTGACCACCTCGCGCACCAGCGGTGCCAGGTCGCGGCTCATCCAGGCGCGCAGCGGGGCGCTGAACAGGCCCTTGGGCCGGTACACGATCTCCCGGGGCAGGATCGAGGTGGCCGCCTCCTTGAGGGCGGCCTTGCCCTGCCGTCCGACGATCTTGCGGTCGCCGGGCACCGCGAACGCGGCCTTGACCACCTCTACGTCCACGTACGGCACCCGCACCTCGGTCGACGCGGCCATGCTCGACCGGTCCGTGTAGGCGAGGTTGAGGCCCGGCAGGAACATCCGGGCGTCGGTCAGGCACATGCGGTTGACGAAGTCGTCGAGGTCGTTGTCCTGGTAGACGTCCGCGTGTTCGGTCAGCACGTCGTCGACCGTCCCGGCCAGGTCCGGATCGATCAGGGCGAGCAGCTCCGGCCTGTCGTACATGGTGTAGCTGCGCCGGAACGCGGTCTCCTCGGGCAGATCGGCGAAGGAGAGGAACCGCTTCGCGAACCGCACCGACCGGTAGCCCCGGGTGGCCGAGGCGACCGGCAGCCGGTCCACGACCCCGGACACCCCGCGGCGCAGGGGCCGGGGGACGCGCTGGTAGCGCAGCGCGAGCAGGTTGGCGAAGTGCTTGCGGTACCCGGCGAACAGCTCGTCCGCGCCCATCCCCGAGAGCATCACCTTGACCCCGGCCTCCCGGGCGGCCAGGCAGATCAGGTAGGTGTTGATCGCGGCGGGGTCGCCGATCGGCTCGTCCAGGCTGTACGTCATCTGCGGCAGCAGGTCGAGCACGTTCGGGGCGATCTCGATCTCGTGCAGGTCGACGCCGAACTGCTCGGCGACCTGCCGGGCGTAGCGCAGGTCGTCCGGCATCGCCTCGAACTTGGCGTCCTCGGCGCGGAAGCCGATCGTGTAGGCGGAGATCCCGGGCTGGTGGCGGGCCGCCAGCGCGGTCAGGTAGCTGGAGTCGAGGCCGCCGGAGAGGAAGGTGGCCACGGGGACGTCGGAGAGCAGGTGGCGCCGGGTCGACTCCTCGACGACGGCGTCGAGGTCGGGCTGCTCACCGGCGCGGGCCCGCTCCTGGCCCTCGGCGGCGACGTCCTTCAGGTTCCAGAAACTGCCGCGCTCCACCCGGCCGTCGGGCCGGCACCTGAGCCAGCTCCCCGGCGGCAGCTTCTCCGCCTCGCGGAACGCGCAGCGCGAGTCCGGCACCCAGTAGTACAGCAGGGAGGCCACCAGTGCCGCGTGGTCCACCTCCAGCGTCCCGCCGGTCGCGGCGGCGAGCGCCTTGAGCTCGGAGGCGAACATCAGGCCCTGGCCGCGCCGGAGCAGGAACAGCGGCTTGATGCCCAACTGGTCGCGGACCAGCACCAGTTCACCGGTGCGCTCGTCGAAGACGCCGAACGCGAACATGCCGCGCAGCCGGGGCAGGCAGTCCGTGCCCCAGCGCCGCCAGGCCTCCAGGAGCACCTCGGTGTCGGAGGTGCCGCGGAAGCGCACCCCGGTGGCCTCCAACTCGGCGCGGAGTTCGGGCGCGTTGTACAGCTCGCCGTTGTACGTCAGGGCGAGGCCGTCCGAGACCATCGGCTGGGCGCCGGTCTCGGACAGGTCGATGATGGACAACCGGCGGTGCCCGAGCTGCACTTCGCCGTCACCCAGGGGGTGGCCGTAGCGGCCCGAGCCGTCCGGGCCGCGGTGGGCGAGGGTGTCGGTGAGCCGGTCGGTGACGGCCTTTCCGTCCGGCCAGCGGTACGTGCCTGCGATGCCACACACGTCCTACCGCACCTCCTGGTCGTTGTCCGGGACCCGTGCGGCCCGTATCGGCTGGCGTTCGGTGAGCCGCCGGCCGGTCGCGTTCTGCCAGGTCGGCCGCTCGCTCCGGCCGCGCAGCGCGTTGGCCAGCCCGTCCCACAGCGTGCCGTCGGTGCGGTCGCGCGGATCGGGGTCGATCAGCACCACACCGATCACCGGGATGCGCTGGTCCGCGAGCTGCCGGGCCACGGTGTGCAGCCATGCGGCGCTGCCGTGCCCGGCCCGCACGACGAGCACGGTCCGGGAGCCCAGGTACTGGAGGTCGGTCCACGCCGTGCCGGGCGCCACCGAGCCGACGCCGATCCGCTGGTCCTGAGGGGACACGGTCGCCGCGTGTTCGCCGCCGACCACCGTGGGGTCCCCCGGTTTCGGGCGGCGGCCCGAGAGCTGCGTGCCGGGGAGACCGTCGACGACGGTCACCGGACCGTCCTCCCCCAGGGCCCGGGCGAGGCCGAGGGCGATCGCGCTCGTCCCGCGCGCGCAGCCCAGTTCGAGCAGCGACAGCGGTTCGGCCGAGCCGCGCGCGGTGCGGGCCAGGGTCGTGGTGAGCCGTTCGCGGGCCACCCGGGTCCGCCTACGCTGCCACAACCTGCCGGAGCGGCGCGGGAGTTCGGCGATGACCGAGGCGCCGAGGTTCGCCGCGATGTCCCGGCGCAGCACGGGGCGGTCCGCCACGACCACGCCGACCGCGGCCAGCGCGAGCCCGACGAAGAGTCCGAGGACGAGTCCGATCACGGCGTCGGTGACGGCGGCCTTGGGCAGGGAGTGCCGCACCGCGCGGGGTGCGTCCACGATCTGCGTGCCGGCGACCAGCTGGGGAGCGCCGACGCGTGCCTCCTCGGCGCGCTGGCCGAAGTCGGAGATCTGCGAGGTGAGTTCGGCCCGCCGGGCGAAGAGCGATTCGAGGTTCGCCGAGTCCTTCGGGTCGGTGTCGGGCGTCCGGCCGGCGATCGTCTTGTTGACGTCGGCGAGCTCCGCCTGTATCCGGGCCTGCTGGTCGAGCAGGCCCTGGGCGTTGGCGTCGGCGATGGCCTGGATGCGCTGGGCGTGGTCCGCGACGAACGCCTCGGCCAGTGCCTTGGCCCGGGCCACCGCCTCCGCGTCGGTCTTGCCCGTCACATCGATCTCGAGGACGTTGTTGGTCAGTCCGGTGCCCCGGTAGTCCTTCATGAAGTCCTCCGGTTTCTCCGGGGACTTGAGGATCCGCAGGGCCTGGCCGGCGATCCGCGAGGTCGCCAGCAGCTGGGCGTCGGTGCGGATCAGCGTGCCGGTGTCGTTCGGCTGGTCCTCCTGATGCGCGACCAGCACCTTGGTCACCGCGGCCGGTGCCGGCGGCAGCAGGACCGCCACGGCCGCGCCGATCAGCAGTCCGAGCAGGGCCATCGCGGACCAGAGCCGGCGGCGTCTGCGCACCGCGACCACCAGCGCCTGCACGTCGAGGAGCGGAGTGGTCGCCGACGACTCCGAAGTCGTGCTCGTCATCACGCCGGGCCTCCCGTCGTGTGGCCGTGCACCGCGAACGTCAACGTGGCCTCGTCCGCCGGACGGTCGGCGGTCCGCGCCGGACGGGTGGTGCGTACCGCGCCGGCGACGACGACGCCGACGACCTCGTGGCCGCCGTCCGCGCACGCCTCGGCGATGTCCGCGAGTTCCTCCGCGGTCCGGCTGCCCGCGCCGACGACGACCAGGGCACCGGACTCCGTGTCACGGTCGCGGTCCGGCACGACCGGCCGCTCCACCGACACCTCCACCACCCGCAGCAGCGGATCGCCCGTGCTCTCGGCGGCGAGCTGCCCGGCGGCCCTGCGGGCGACCTCGTCGCCTTCCGGTACGACGACCAACAGCCGCCGGGGTGCGGGCAGTTGGTCCCTCAGGCGAGCGCACACCCGCCGGTAGCGGATCCGTCTGTCGGCCTCGTCGCCGGATCTCTGCGGGATCGGTACGTCCCACCGGGTGTCGACGCCGAGCAGCCGACGGATCCGGGACCTCGGGCCACGGCTCTCCGGCTCGTGTCCGCTCCGTTCACCGGGCACGTCGACGGTGCCGAGGAACGGCGAGCCCAGTGCCGCGGCGATCTCCGCCTCGGTGCGCGGCCGACGGCTCACCCGGGTGGCGGCGAGATGACCGATGACCGCGAGCAGGAGGAACAACAGCGCCCCGCCGACGGTCAGTTGCATTCTCGTCGGCGCCGACGCGCCGGTCGGCCGGGGCGCCGGGCCCATGACGACCATGTTGGCCTTGCCGGTGGCCGACGGGTCGGCCTCTTCGAGCTTCTTCATGGCGTCCTGCAGCGCGGTGCGCAGCCCCTCCAGCTCGGTGCGGGCCTGCACGCTCTCCACGGTCTGCCCCGGGTCGGCCGCGGCGGCCAGGTCGGTGATGCGGCGGTTGGTGTCCGCCACCTGCTTGCGCAGCGCCTCGGTCTCCGTGGCCGCCGCGGGGTCGATGCTGCCGCCGGCGATGCGCACGGCGAAGGTGACGAACTGCTGGGCCATCTGGTCGGAGAGCCGCTGCGCGCGTTCCGGGGTGTCGGCCGTGCCGGAGATCTTGATGATGTTCCCGTCGTCGGCCTTGGCGCTCACCTTGTGCTGGAGGTCGGCGCCGCTGACGCCCTTCCAGCCGAGCGCGGCGGCCGCGCGGTCGGCCACCTCGGAACTGGTCGCGATGTCCACCTGGGTGAGCAGTTCGCGCTCGTCCCACTGGCCCGGCAGCAGGACCGATGCCGCCGCCGTGTACCGCGGCGGCATCAGCACCACCGAGGTGCCGTAGCCGACGAGCGCACCCACAACGGCGAGCAGCGCGAGAAGCCGCCACCGCCGACGGAGAATCCGTCCGATCGTGACCAGACGGATCGTGTCCTCATTCAATGGTGCGGCCTCTTCCCCGTACGGACCGGCCCGCCCGCCGACACCGGGGACTGGTCCCGGCATGCGGCGGCGTAGGCGGCGAGCAGCGACGCTTGCGAGTTCTGCCAGGACAGCGGGCCGCTGATCCGCTCCTGGCCGGTCTTGCCCATCCGGGCCCGCTTGTCCGGATCGTCGAGGAGCAGCGCGATGAGCTTGGCGAACTGGGCCTCGTCGTCGTCGGGCGCGTAGACGGCGGCGTCACCGGCGGAGACGCGCGCCTCCTTGAGGTCGAACGAGACGATCGGCCGTCCCATCGCCATGTACTCCAGGACCTTGTTCATGGTCGACACGTCGTTGAGCGGATTGCACGGGTCGGGCGAGAGGCACACGTCCGCGGTGCACAGGTAGCGCACCAGGTCGGCGTCCGGGATGCGCCCGGTGAACTGCACCTGTTCGGAGAGACCGAGCCGCCCGGCCAGCTCCACCATCGCGTCGAAGGCGTCGCCGCCGCCGACGAAGACGGCGTGCCAGTCGGTCCGCCCGAGTTCGTCGCGCAGTTTCGCCAGGGCCCGCAGGGCGTAGTCGACGCCGTCCTGGGGGCCCATGACGCCGAGGTAGCACAGCAGATGGGGCTTGCCGCGCTTCAACTCCGGCTCCGGCGGCACCGGTTGGAACCGGTCGGTCGCGGGCGCGCTGCGCACCACGAAGACGTCGTCCGGCCGCTTGCCGCCGCGGCGCAGCGCGACGTCCCGGTAGCTCTCGTTCGTGGCGAGCACGATGTCCGCGGCCCGGTAGGTCCGCCGCTCCAGCGCGCACACGGCGCGGTAGAGCAGGTCCTCGCCGCGGTCGAACCGGGAGAGGTACAGCTCGGGCACCAGGTCGTGCTGGTCGAAGACGAACCGCGCCCCGCGCCGCTTCATCCACAGCGCCGGCAGGAACAGCAGGTCGGGCGGGTTGCAGGCGTGGACCACGTCGACCGGGCCGACCTCGCGGGCCAGCCGGACCGTGTGCCACAGCGCCGTTCCGTACTCCCGCAGGTAGCCGGCCGGTCCGCCGGTGGCCGCGCGCAACGGGTAGCGGTGGATCCGCACCCCGTCGATCACCGCCTCCGGTTCCGTGTCCCGCTTCTCCCCCTGAGGGCAGATGACGTGCACCTCCCAGCCCGCGTCGCGCAGGGTGGTGCACTCCTGCCACACCCGCCGGTCGAACGGCACCGACAGGTTCTCCACCAGGATCAGGGCGCGCCGGCCCGTCCCGTGGCTGTTGTTCGCGTTACCAGGCAAGGCCCATGTACCCCGGCTCGGCCCGGCGCGCCTCGGCGTCGGGAAGGTGGATGAGGTCGACGACCGCCGGTCCGCCCGTGTGGGGCAGCGCCGCCAGCACGGCCGGGTCCTTGGTCCCGACCAGGCACACCTCGGCGTGCTCGACCACCTCGTCGACGGAGTCGGCGAGCAGTTGGGCGAGATGCGGCAGCCGGCTCTCGATGTACTCGCGGTTCGCGCCGAGCAGCCGGGAGAGGCTCACGTTGGCGTCGTAGATCTTGAGGTCGTAGCCCTTGCCGAAGAGCCGCTCCGCCAGCTCGACGAGCGGGCTCTCCCTGAGGTCGTCGGTGCCGGGTTTGAAGGACAGCCCGAACAGGCCCACCCGGCGTTTGCCGGTGCGCTCGACCAGGTCCACCGCGCGCTGCAGATGGTCGGAGTTGGAGGCCAGCACGTGGGAGAGGATGGGCACCGAGACGTCGGCCCGCTGTGCCGCGTGGACCAGGCTGCGCAGGTCCTTGGGCAGGCAGGAGCCGCCGAAGGCGAAGCCGGGCCGCAGGTACGCGGGGCTGATGTTCAGCTTGCGGTCGGCCAGGAAGACGTCCATCACCTGGTGCGAGTCGACCCCGAGCGCCTGGCACACCGAGCCCAGCTCGTTCGCGAAGCCGATCTTGAGGCCGTGGAACGCGTTGTCCGCGTACTTGATCGCCTCGGCGGTCGGGACCGGCACCCGGAACACCTCGCCGGACAGGCCGTCGTAGAGCGCCGCCACCGCGTCGCCGCTCGCCGTGTCGAGCTCGCCGATGACGGTCTTGGGCGGGTCGAAGAAGTCCCGCACGCTCGTGCCCTCGCGCAGGAACTCCGGGTTGACCGCGACCCCGAAGTCCACCCCGGCCGTGCCGCCGACGTTCTTCTCCAGGATCGGCACCAGCAGGTTCAGGCAGGTGCCCGGGAGCATGGTGCTGCGGAACACGACGGTCTGCCGCCCGCCCCGTTCGGCGAGCGCGGCGCCGATCTGTTCGGTGACCCGCTCCAAGTAGGTGGTGCACAGGCTGCCGTTGGGCTCCGACGGGGTGCCCACGCAGATCAGCGATATCTCGCTGCCCATGATCGCCTCGCGGACGTCACCGGTGGCGCGGAGCGCTCCGGTCCGTACGACGTCGGCGATGAGCTCGCCGATCCGCTCCTCGACCACGGGGGCCTTGCCGTCGTTGACCAGGTCGACCTTCACCTGGTTGACGTCCACCCCGATGACCTCGTGCCCCATGCTGGCCAGGCACGCGGCCGACACGCAGCCCACGTAGCCGAGCCCGAAAACGCTGACTCTCATGCCCCGTCTCTCCCCCCAGTCAGGCCCTTGCGGCCTGCGGTCCGCGCGTCGGTCGGACGACCCCCGCGCATCAGTAGGCCCCCTGGCCGTGGATCACGGCACGCAGCGTCTTCCACAAGATCACCGTGTCCAGGGCGAGCGACCAGTCCTCCACGTAGCGCAGGTCGAGGCGGACCGCCTCCTCCCACGGCAGGTCGCTGCGTCCGCTGATCTGCCACAGGCCGGTGAGCCCGGGCTTGACCAGCAGCCGTCTTCGGATGTCCGGGTCGTACGCGGCGCACTCCTCCGGCAGCGGAGGCCGGGGGCCGACGAGCGACATGGATCCGGTGACCACGTTGAAGAGCTGCGGGAGCTCGTCGAGCGAGTACCGGCGCAGCACCGCTCCCACCCGGGTCACCCGCGGATCCCGGCGGACCTTGAACAGCAGGCCCGCGCCCTCGTTGCGGCCGGCCAGCTCCGCACGTGCCTTGTGGGCGCCGACGACCATGCTGCGGAACTTGAGCATGGTGAACTCGCGGCCGTCCTTGCCGACCCGGCGCTGGCGGTAGAACACCCCGCCCCGGCTGTCCGTCAGCACGAGCAGTCCGACGAGGAGCATCAGGGGCGCGAACAGCACCAGCAGAATCGTTGCGCCCAGCCGGTCGACGACCCCTTTGATCGCCCGGCGGCCCCCGCTGAAGGTCGGCATGCTGACCCGCAGCAGCGGGATACCGAGCACCGCGTCGACATGCAGGCGCGGGCCGGCCACCTCCATCAGCACGGGGGCCACGATCATCTCGGCGTCGCTGCCCTCGAGGTTCCAGGCCAGCCGCTGCAGCCGGTCCGGTGACCAGTGCGGGTCCGGGGTGACGGCGACGACCCGGTAGCCGTCGTGGCGGACGTGCTTGGCGACGTCCTCCAGCAGGCCGATGACCGGCACGCCGTCCAACTGGTCGCCGTCCAGGCCGCCTTGCTCGCCGTCGACCCCGCGGCCGTCCGTCGTGCACACCGCCTCCACCCGCCAGCCGAGGTGCGGGAACTTGCGGGTGCGGTTGATCAGGTCGCGCACGGTGGCCGGGCTCCCGGCCGCGAGCACCGGTCTCAGGCACCGCCCTTCGTTGCGCTGCTTGTGCAGCCAGAGGCGGAGCAGATATCGCTCGGTCATCGTGACGAGCGCGATCGCGGGGATCGCGACGAAGATCCAGAGCTTGATGTTGCGCGAGGTCAGGGCGATCCCGCCGAGCGCCAGCACGACGGTCGCCGTGAACAGCGAGCGTCCGAGCCGGCGGAACTCCTCGGCGCCCTGGCCGAGCACCGCCGGAGCCCACGACCGGCTCACCGCGAGCGCCCCCAGCACCAGCAACTGGGTGCCGAAGGCGAGGATCCCCCATTTCTCATGCCAGTTGGCCGCGTCCCGGGCCCCGAAGAAGTCACCGATCGACCCCACCACGAAGGCGGTGGCCACGGTGTCGCTGAAGATCACGGTACGGCGGTACCGCTGTTCCCAGTCGGTCGCCGGCTGGCTGATCGCCCCGTCCGCCAGACGCCCACGCGCCGACGGAAAAGGGCCGACTATTCCCCCCTGCCGCACAGAACCCCCCAAGGTCCCCAGCGTTCGGCGTCGCCGCCGCACACTGTTTCGCCCCCTGCGGAGGGTCCCCGCCCCCCGCACTGTGCCTCCCCCTCGAGAGGCCCCGCGCTGTTCCCCCTGCGGAACGCCACCGCCCCCGGCGTACGGCGTCCCGGCTGTCTCAGAGCTACGTGCGCAACCCCCTGGCGGCAGCGGACTCGCAGGTCCTGCCGGGCGCCTGAGGCGCGCGCAAATCGGTCGATCTCTCGGATGCTCCCCGCGCTCCGAGCCCCCCTATGGCTCCAAGGAACCGATCACCCCCACGTCCGGCACGAGAGACGCGGCTACTGGCCGTCTGCATCGCCGGACCCATAGATCATCATTTGTCGCCTGGTGTCCCACCATGCGAAAGCACGGTCAATCTAGACCATCTGGGGCCGCCTGAAGAGAGGTCTGTGTGGACTTTGTGCTCAAGATTTGAAGGTCGGCCCCTAGATCGGTGATCTCCCGCGGGTGCCTTGATGACGGAAAACGTGCGGTGCGCCCAGTGGCGGCGGGAGTCCTCCGAGCCGACGGCACCCGCGCTCGGGGGTGTCCCGGCACCTATCGACGGCACCCCGGAAACGGTCTCCGTCGTTCCGTTCTCGCAGGCAGACGCCGAGGACGGCCTCGACCGGGTCGTCCCCGCCGCCCCCGAGATAGCCGGCGCCGACCGGCAACGCCCCCGAATCCCACGCGAACCGGCCCCCGCCGTGCCGGGTGCTCAACCGGCCAACCCGCATGCCCAGGTGGCGAAATCCACGCGAGCCGTCCGACCCCGTTCCGGGAGGCAGGTTTTACGCGCGGCGGTGCCGAGAGGGCCGATCGGATCGCACACGCGAACGCCGCGGCGGACCCGATGGCCGGTCGCCGGCCTTCGCCGGTACGGGAGCGCGACCCGGCGGAAGCGGGACCGCCGAGGGGCGCCGGCCTCTCGGAGGGGAATCCCGGACGGGATCGGGCCCGGGCCGATGTCGAGCCCCGAGGGGCTCACCGTGTCCGGGACGCCAGTGGTCCCGGTCGGACAACCCCTCGGGGGGAGAACGATGTGAGGCCGGAACCGGCGCCGGTCGGAGGCGGTACGCCCCAGCACGGAAGGGTGCCGCTCTCGGGCGGTGCCGCCAGGGTGAGTTCACCTCCCGGGTTCCGCGCGCTCGCTGAGATCGCGCAACCCGCCGCGGTGACCTCACGTGCCCGCGGCGGGTCCGGCGGAGCGGGGGCGTCGGCGCGTTACGCGGCGGCCGGGTCCGGGTAGTCCGGCGGGGTCGCCCAGCCCAGCAGGATTCCGGCGATGGTCGCCAGCGGGCGGTTGCGGATCTTCAGCGCGAGGGTCTCCAGGAGCCGGAACAGGGTGTAGTAGGCGCCCGTCAGGACCGCGGTGACCACGCTGGCCACCGCCGTCGAGTCGAAGGTGACTCCGATACGGACCAGCAGGGTCAGTACGAGTCCGGCGACGATCGGCACGACCGTGCGCATGAAGCTGACAAAGAGGTTCACCGGGTGAGTCCTTTCCGTGCCTCGTGGTTCCGGGTGCCGTCAGGGGGCGGTGTCGAGGTGGACGACGACCTTGCCCACGGCCGCCTCGATGGCCGCGGTGATGGACGAGACCAGGGCGGCCGGGTCGATGGTCTTGTCGAACTTCGCGATGGCGGCGGCGAGTTGGGTGATGACCGCGCTCTGCGCCGCCTCGGTCGCCTGGACGGCGCGCAGGCGGAGGTTGGTGTCCTTGATGTAGGACTGCAGCTCCCAGTAGGGGTTGGTCTTCGCGTCGGGGGCGTCGGCCGGGGCGGCGATCAGGCCGTCCATGGTGAGGACCGCCTTCGCGGAAGCGGTGGCGATCTTGGCGATGTCGGCGGCGGTGAGCGGCATGTCGGTCTCCGTTCCGGCGGCCCACGTGCGCAACGCGGACTCGCTCAGGTAGCAGATGGATCGGTCGAGCGGGGTCGAGGTGAACTGCCAGAACAGCGGCGTGCGGCCGGCCGGCGCGGGCCGCGCGTGTGCCTCCGCCTGTGCGTAGGTCGCGGCACCGGACCAGGGGTAGGCCGGGTACCACAGCGGTGCGTCGGCGGGGGCGTGGCCGGCGGTCAGATCGCTGCCCGAGGTGTAGACGCCGACGCGCTGGCCGGGGAACGCGGCCTGGACCGCCGCGATCCACGCCTTGGCGTAGGACAGGATCCCGGCCGCGGAGACGCCCGCGTAGTTGGCTCCGTCGGACCGGCGTTCCAGGTCGAGCCAGTGCACGAAGCCGGGCCGGGCGTGGGGTTTCACGGCGGCCACGTAGTTGGCCGCCTCGGTGGTGGCGCTCTGGTTCGGCCAGCCGAAGTGGTAGGCGCCGGGGACGAGTCCGGCGGCGATGACGGCGGCGATGTGCTGGGTGAAGCGGGTGTCGTGGGTGTGCTCGCCCTCACTGGCCTTGGCGAAGGCGAAGACGACGCCTTCGGCCTTGCGGGCGGTCCAGTTCTGGGCCGGCTGGTAGACGGAGACGTCGACGCCACGGCATGTGGCCATGTCGGCATGCCCCTTTCGGGTCGTCGTACGGCGTGGGTGGTGGCCGGTTCCGGTCGGCGGCCCGGGTGCCGGAACCGGCCGGCCTCCGCCCGATGGCCGAAGGCCGACCCGTCCGGTCCGGCGGCGGTCCGCCGTCGCGCCCGGCACCCGTCGGTTCATCACGGGCTTCTACGGTCGTGAGCTTTCGCTCGTGGGAACCATGGCAGGCACCCTGTGACCGGGACGTCACCGCCGTATCAACGCGGGCTTGGCCCGGTCATTCCGGGCGGTCGTGCCGTTCGGGTGTCGCGGCCGAGGGCGACGGGGGCCGGGCGGCGCCTTCGGCGCGGTACGGGATCAGGCCGGCGAGGCGTGCCGAGGGTTCGATGCCCAACTCGGCGCGGAGCAGCCGCCGAAAGGCCTCGTAGTGCCGGATCGCCTCCACGACGTTGCTCTCGGCCAGATGCACGGTCACCACCGCGCAGTGGGCGCTCTCGCGGAGGGGCTCGATCGCGACGCAGGTGAGGGCGGCCTCCAGCGCGAGGGCGTAGCAGCCGCGCCGGGTGTGCCGGGCGCTCAGCGATTCGAGTGCGTGCAGGCGGAGTTGGCGCAGCCGCTCGCGCTCGGAGCAGATCCACTCCTCGTCCCATCCGGGGAGCAGTTCGCCTCGCGCCAGCAGGCCGGGCGGAGGCAGTGGGTCGCCCGGATCGTGCGCGGAGCAGGTCAGGCTCAGGGCGGCCCGGGTGAAGTCGTCGACGTCGACGGACACGCCGTCCGCGAGATACAGGGTGTCGCCGTCGCTGCCGACCGCCGGGTACGGCACCCGGCGCAGCCGCCAGAGCGTCGTACGGAGGCTGCCCTGCGCGTGCTCCTCGGTGACGTCGGGCCACAGGGTCCCGGCGACCACCGAGCGGGGCGCGCGCTTGTGCAGTCCGAGATAGGCCAGCAGCCGCTGCTCGTTGGCCGGGACGGCGATGCCGCCCTCGGTGCCCTCCAGCCTGAAGGCGCCGAACAGACGCAGTCCGGCGAGCCCCGGGGGCTGTTCCGTCGCGTCTTCGTGTCTTCGTGGTTCCGCGGTCAGTTCGTTCCAGGCCATCGCCGTCCCCGTTTCCCCGTGTGGCGACCGCCGGTTGAGCGGCCCCGTGTGCTCAGGCCGCCGTTCGCGCGGGTCTGAGACGACCAGCGTGGCGAGGTGGGACAGGGTCTGTCATATGCCGTTCCGCTCATCGGACCGGATCTGGGCGGCCGCCCAGAGGGTCACGGGCTCGGCGGCACGTTGGGGTACGGGAGGGTGAGGAGGTCGCCGGGAGACAGGCCGAGGTCGTAGAAGAGTTCACGGTGGATGACCCAGGCGACGGTGTTCCGTGTGGTCTGGTCGAGGAGCGGGATCCGGTCGACCGCCGTGAGCATCGCGGCGTACAGCTGCGCGGTGCTCACCCGGGTGTCGCCGGCCCTGCGCCGTGCGATCGCCCAGTCCTTCCAGTGCTGGTCGAACGCCGCGTGGACCCCGGCGGGGAGCAGCACGGTGAGGGCGTCCCGGCGGCTGTAGCCGGGCACGTCCCGCAGGAAGGAGCTCGGGCCGGCGTGCGCCGACTGGACCTGCGCGCCCGACACCCCGTACGCGCCCCGGACCGCCGGCGCGTCCGCGTGCCGCTGCACCGCGAGATCCGCCGTGCCCGGCGCGCCCCGGGGACCGGTCAGCCCCGCCGCCCGCGCGTCGGCCACGGCGGCCGCCGGGCCGGTGCCGCTCGGTGCCGCCGCCGACAGGTGGGCCAGCTCGTCGCCGATCCGCGCGAACACCTCGTCGGTGGTGAGGGTGGGCTCGGTGAGGTCGAACCGGCGTAGCGCGGGCGTTGTGGGCACGGGTTCCGGAGCGGGGGTCGACGGCCGGGGTGGTGCGGGTGACGGGCTGGGCCCGGGTTCCGGAGCCGGAGCCGGCGGCCGGGGTGATGCCGGCGACGGGCTGGACGCGGTCTCGGCGCGAACCGGCGAGGAGGCCCCCACTCTGGGCGCCGGTACGGCCTCGTCGACGCCGGCCATCGCCCGGCCCAGACCGAAGCGGACCGCCAGCGCCCGGGTCGACGCGAGGATGCCGCTCGGCGGAGCGGGACGGGGCGCCTCGGCCGCGGCGCCGGGCGGTGCCTCGGGGGCGACGGGTTCGGCGGGCCCGACAGGCTCGGCCCGCCCTGCGGGTTCGGCAGGACCGACAGGTTGGGCAGGACCGACGGGTTCGGCAGGACCGACCGGGCGAGCAGGACCGGCAGGTTCGGCACGACCCGCAAGGCGGACAGGACCGGCAGGACCCGCAGGGCGAGCAGGACCGGCAGCGCGAGGCCCCGGTGCCGCGGGAACCCCGCCGGTCGCCGGGGATCTCACCGGTCCCCCGGGATAGGTGGCCGCCGCCAGTGCGGAGAAGACGACCGGGTCGATCCAGGTCCGCCTGAACCCCAGGGCCTTCGCCTCCTCGACGGCCTGGGCGTCCACCTGCTCCAGCGTGATCGGCCTGCCCAGCGTCTCCTGGGCCTCGATCCAGACGTGGACCTGGTCCTTCGCGGAGAGCATGTACCGGCAGACGTCCCGCTCGTCGGCGGCCGCCCGGTACTCGGGCCCGAGCGCGTCCCGGTGCCCCAGTTCGAACCGGTCCGTGCCGCGCGCGTAGGCGGACGCGTCCTTGCGCCAGACGTTCAGCCTGACCTCTTCGAAACGGCTCTCGGCACGGTTGCGACGTACCACCCAGTACTTCTGCCAGACGCCGTACATCTCGCGGGCCGTGAGCGTGTTGTGCGGGTTCGCCGGATCGCGCGGCGACGGGGAGGCCACCGGTATGCCGACCTTCTCGCCGGCGTTGTCGTAACTCGGCACCGCGTGCAGGCCGCGGTCGTCCCCGGCGGCGCGCTCGCGGGGCCGGGGGCGGTGGCGCGTCGGCGGTGGCGGTATCTGTCCGGGCGTCGAGTCGCGCACCGCGCGGCGTACCGCCGCCAGGACCGTGGCGCTCAGCCCCTGGCCGTCCTGGGCCGACAGGCCCTCCGGCAGTGTGATGTCGGTGGGCAGGTGGTAGCGCCGTCGCATGGCCTTCGACCTCCGGGTGGGCGGGGCATCGGTTCGCTGTTCATGGGATCCGCACTCCGGCGCGCAGGCGGTAGACCGCGCTGGTGTCGTCGGCGGTGATCTCGAAGACGATGTCCGGGTGGAGTGCGCTGAGCCGGCTCAGCACTCCCGCCCGGGGGCCGCCTGCCAGCCCCGCCGCGCAGATCGAGCAGACCTCCTGGTCGACGCGGATGTGCACGGTCCTTCCGTGCGCGGCTTCCCGCTCGGCGGCCGTGAGGCGGGACAGGCGTGCGTCCAGCTGCTGGCCGAGCGCCTGCTCCGCGTGGCCGTGCGCCTGCGGGACGACGACGCCCTCCGGCGGCCTGATGTCGTGTGCGGGGTCGTAGGTGCCCAGGGCCCGGGGCGACCCGCCGGAGAAGCGTTCGCCGCTCAGCGCGGGAATGTCCGAGCGGGCGACCGCGATCGTTCCCTCGTACCCGGCCGCCTCCTTGGCGGTCGGCGGCACGCTCTGTTCGCCCGCCCTGGTCCGGCGGATCCGCCAGCCGGCGCGCTCCGGGGCGGAGGGTTCGCGCAGGCCCGCCTCCTCCAGGCGCCGCCGCTCGGCCTCGACGGCGGCGCGTGCCTCGCCCAGGTCTTCGCGGAGCCGGTCCTGCATCGCGGGGTCGGTCGGACGCTCGGGGCGGAAGGGTCTGCGGCGTCCGCCCTGGCGCTCGTCGAGGTGTTCGGCGGCGATCGGGTCCTGGGCCTCGCGGGCGCTCAGCTGCTCGTCGCTCGCGGTCTCGTACCAGTTGCGCGCCCGTCCTGCCTCCGGCTCCTTCGCGGCGGCCTCGTCGAGTTCCTGCCGGTTCCGCCAACGGGGCGGGGCCTCGCCGCCGGTCCTCAACTCGCCGGACGGGGGGCCGACTTGACCGCCGACGGACTCGGCCGCGGTCTGCCCGGGTGCCGGACGGCGCCAGGCCCGCATCTCCGTCAGGACCTCCTCGAACGCGCCGTCGCCGGCGGCCCGTCGGGCGGCGAGCCGGTCGACGAACCCCATGAGGGTGGCCTCGTCCATCCCGCGCTTCGTGCCGAGGTCGGCGACCTCCCGCACACGCCGGAAGGCGAGTTCGAGTTCGGCGCGCTCGGCGCCGGTCAGACCCGTCACATCGCCCAGGAGTGCCAACAGCCGGGCGTCCTTGCGGAGTTGGGTGAACCTTCGCGCGCCGGTCCTGACCGCGTAGTACAGGCCCTTGAGCAGCGCGGTCGGGTCCCCTCCCGTGAAGGCCCGGCCAAGGGCCTGGCCGAACGCCCGCTTGAGGTCGAGTGCCGCCGCGGCGTGTGCCCGGAGCGCGGCCCTCACCTCGGGTCGCAGTCCCTCGACCGCGTCGATCCGTTCGGTGAGCGTCCTGAGCCGGGCCGCGGCGGTCTCGGCGTCCGTGGCGGCGGCGAACTCGCGCAGCGGCGCCTCCAGCGCGGCCATTCCCTTCGCCGACCGCGCCATCAGCGCGGCCACCGTGCTGTTGAGGTCTAGCGCCGCCGCCGCGACGGCGATCGAGACCCAGACGAGCGACGGCTCCTGGTCGACGAAGGACAGCCGGTACTCGACGGCCTGCTGCCGGTACTCCTCGATCGCCTCCACGGCCTGGTAGGTGCTCAGTGCCGTGTTCGCGAGCAGCGCCGCCGCGGCGACCCAGCCGCCGCCGGGCACGAGTGCCGCGAGGACCAGGGCGAGGATGCCGAGGACGACGGCCGAGAAGAGGTGCGCGGACGGCCTGTGGTCGCGGATGATCCAGGCGTAGATGGTGTCGTCCTGCACCCCCTGGTGTATCCGCGCCGCCTCGATGAGCTTCGGTTCGCTGAAGACGCGCTCGGGGTCCTGCTCGAACTCCGCCCGGGCCTTCGCCGTGTCCGCCAGCCGCTTCTGGACGAGGTCGAGCAGATAGCGCTGGGCGGCCTGCGCGTCGAGTCCGGTGAGTCTCCTGCGGTCGGTGTCCCGGCCGAGCCGCTTGGGGTCCACGAGCGGGTCGCCGCCGGAGCCGGTCACCACCGCCCGTTCGGCCGAGGCCCAGGAGGCGTCGGATTCCACGAGGAGGCGGTCGGCGGCTTCCGCGTTGGCCTTCAGCTGCTGGACGGGCAGTGCCTCGGCACTCTGCTCCAGCAGGTTCTCGGCGAGCGACCGCTGCGCGGCGGCGTTCGCGTAGTCGCCGGCCGCCGTCGTCCTGGCGATGCCGGCGAGCATCCTCTCGACGGTGCGGATGTCCTGGAGCCTGACTCCTTCCTCGTGGAGGGTGTGGTCGTAGTGGGCGAGGATGTCGGTGCCGAGGGTGGCCGCCTCGTTCCGGAAGCGGATCCGGTAGGCCTCCATCGCGTCGAGGAACGCCCGCTCGTGCGGGAACCGGTGGCGTGCCAGCGCGGCCGTCAACCGGGCCTCGGCGTCGATCAGTTCGCCCACGAGGGCGGCGCCCTCGACGGAGGAGGCGGCCTCGTCGGCGTACGCGGTGCTCGCTCTCAGCTCGTTCCTCCGGGCCCACAGGAGGTACAGGTCCTCGCATCCGAAGAGCGTGCTCGCCGCCTCGTCGGTGTGGCGGGCGTCCGACCCGTGTTTCCGCTCGGCTTCCAGGTACCGGTCCACGGAGGCGTCCAGTGCGGCCCAGTCGTCCGTCGTCGAGTCGACCCGGGCCAGGTAGTCCCTGCGCTGGGCCTCGGTCAGGCCGGTCAGCTTCCGCGCGAGGCGGAGGACGGTCCCGTAGTCCTTCGGGGTCAACGGCCGGCCGCCGGCGAAGAGGATCTTCCTGACGTCGTCGGGCAGGGCGCCGATGTCCCGGCGCAGGCCGTGCTCGTGCAGGACGTCGGCGCGGGCCGCGAGCCAGCGGGCCCGCAGGAGTTCGTCGTCGGGGCCGGTGCCCAGCTTCGCGTCGGGCGCGAGAGCGTTGTCCCGGCGGAACCGGTCGTCCGCCGCCGCGTTGATCTCGGCCCGCTCCGCCCCGGACAGCCGGTCCAGCGCGGTCTGCGTGACGTCGGTGACGTGCAGTTCGATGAATCCCCGGTCGGCGTCCTCGACGGTCGCCGACCGTCCGCGCGGGTTCTGCCAGTGCCACAGGGGCAGCCGCCGGTCCACCTCCGCCTCGTCGGTGGCCCGGTAGTACTGCCGGACGAACTCACGCAGCAGCTCCGGCGGTGACATCACGCCTTTCACCCGCAGCCGGAACGGCCGCGCCCGCCGCCGGGCCGGGGTCCGCGCGCTCCCGCGCACCGGGACCGCGACCGGGTGGCCGTTGTCGTCGTAGGAGGGAACGGCGTATCCCCCGGCACCGTCCCGGCCCGGTTCGTACGCGTCCCGGACCTCGACCGGCGTGGCCCCTTGGTGACCGTGCCGGTCGGCCAGCAGGCGTTCGGCCTCGGTCAGCCGGGCCGCGACCGCGCGGGTCAACGCCCGCCCTGCCGCCTCCAGTTGGCCGTCGGTGGGCACCCCTACGATCCGCAGGGTGATCGGGACGTGGCACGCGATCCGCATGGCGCCGGCTCAGCTCGCGGTGTAGGCGAGCTGGACGGTGGACAGGCCCGTGCCGCCGGCCACCTGGATGGCCGACGCCGTGGCCACGACGCAGTAGCGGTACGTCCGGGGATCGACAGCGGCGAACGAGGCGTCGACGGGCACGGTGAGGTCGTACGGGTTGGTGATGGCCGAGGTCGCGGTGCCGATCTCGGCCAGCTTGTCGGGAGCGGCGCTCGCGTTGGCCAGCGGCGCCCTGGTCAGGGCGATGCTGAAGGCGGCCGGAGCGCCGGACCACAGGCCGACGGCACGGAACGAGACCAGCCTGATGTCCGCCGGCAGGCTGAGCCCCATCACCGCGACGCTGGCGGATCCGCCGACGGACGGGAACGCCGCCCCGGTCTCGTCGTAGAGCCATCCGTCGCCCGCTCCCGGCAGGGAGACGAGGTCGAGGCCGGGGGTGAGCAGTTGCTGGCCGGTCGGCGTGCCGACGGGCTGGGCGAGCGCGGTGTCGATCTCGGTGACCACGGCGGCCGCCTGGTGGAGGTCGCTCGCGATGGCGTCGAACCGCACGTTGAAGCCGTTCGGGCCGTCGGCGGTGATGCGGCTGACGTTGTCGATCCAGTCGGTGGGCTTGAACGTGGGGGTGTAGCTGAGGTCGGTCACAGGTGTCCCTTCCCGGTCAGGACGGCGGGGCGAAGGTGAGATGGACGGCCTCGATGGACATGCCGCCGAAGAGGACGGTCTGGAAGGTCGCGGTGAGGACGTAGCGGAAGACGCCGGTGTCGATCAGGGCGCGGGGCGCCGAGACCGGTATCTGGAGGTCGAAGGGTCCGACGGACACGAAGTCGTCGTCGACCGCCAGCGGTTCGGGGGCCGGCGGTGGGACGACGAGCCGGAGCGGTGTGCGGGCCAGTGCGATGCTGCCCGCGACACCGTGGGAGGAGCCTCTCGTCATGTCGCCCACGACCCGCACCGCCGTCAGCCGGAGCCCGTGCGGCAGGGTGAGGTTGGCGATCCCGGTCATGGCGAGGGAGTTGGCGTGGGCCACGCCGTTCCTGTCGTAGCTCCACTGGCCCCCCGACAGCAGACCGGTGGGGCGCAGGGTCGGTGTGAAGCTGAGCCGCTGTGCTTGCGGGGGCGGTGCCGCGTTGGACGCGTCGATCGCCGCGCCGATGTCCTCGACGGCGGTGGACAGCCCGGCCAGGTCGCTCGCGATCGCGTTGAAGCGCACGTTGAACCCGTTCGGGCCGGCTGCCTCCACCCGGTCCTTGCGGTCCTCCCAGGGGACATGGTGGAACGTCGGGGTGTAGCTGAGGTCGGCCACGATGTCTCCTAGCTGCTCGTGTAGGCGATCTGGAAGGCGGCGAGGGCCACCGTGGTGCCACCACCACTGATGAAGGAGGCCTGGATGATGTAGCGGTAGGTCGCGGTCTGGGTCACGGCCAGCGTCGGATCCACGTCCATGGACCTGTCGAACGGGTCCGTGTCGCCGCCGACCGACGCCAGTACCTCCGGAGTGCCGCCGGGGATCTTGACCCGGGACAGGGAGATGCCCAGCTCCACCACGTTGGGGCCGGCCTGGCCCATCGTGCGGAACGACGTCAGGCGGGCGTTGTCGGGGAGCGTCACCTCCATCTGTCCGTAAAAGACGTCGTCGCCCGACGCCGTGGCCGCACCGCTGGCGGTGATTGTCCAGGGGAGGGCGCCGTCGGCCCCCTGCAGCAGGGGCGCCAGGGTGAGCACATGCCCGGCCGGCCCGGTGCCGCGCCGGTCGACGGCGTCGTCGATCTGGCCGACGACGCTGGACAGTTGACGCAGGTCGCTCTCGATGGCGGCGAACCGGGCGTTGAATCCGTTGGGTTCGTCGGCCCTGACCCGGTCGCCGTCGGGGCCGTCCACGAACTCCTGGTGGACGAAGGTGGGTTGGAACACGATGTCAGCCATCGGCGGGCCTCCTGGCTCGGGGCGGCAGCGGGCCGCGGACACGGAACCTCGGGTAGGTGTAGTCCGGGTTGGCCTGCGAGAGGTCACCCTGGAGTTCGACCACATGGGCGCGGAGCGCGGCGGTGTTGACCTCCACACCGACCGGGTGCAGCACGTTGAGGGCGTTCATGATCAGGTCGTGCTGGTCCTTGGTGATGACCGTCGCGGGGGTGTCCAGCTCCGGCCGCAGCCGGACCTGGAAGGTGTACGGGACCGCCCGCCCGTCGATCAGGTAGCTCGCCTGCACCCAGGCCGTGCCCGCCGAGTCGGCCCGCAGGGTGACGGTCTGCCGGGTGCTGGACGCCACGGTGATCGCGGCGTCGTCGTACGTCCCCGAGGCCCAGCCCAGGCGTGGTCCCTCGCCGGGGAACTGGCCGACGAGCCCGGCGGCGGCGAGGACGGCGGGTGACGGGGTGGCGGTGAGGTCCATGGTGGCGCCCTCGTCCAGCTCGATGACGGCGCCCTGCTCGACGTCGGCGGGCCCGCGCACCTCGACGAGCTGTCCGGGGGCCTGGCGCACCTCCAACTCGTCGCCGCCGCGCCGGAGATACCCGAAGCCGACCGCGAACGCGGGCCCGGCCAGCGCACCGGCGTCCAGGGAGCTGTGCCGCAGGACGAGTCGGCGTCCCGCTGCGGCGGCCGGGTCGGGAGGGTCGCCGGTGCTGTCGAAGCCGGCGGTCACCGTGAGCCGTCCGGTGACCGAGCGGCGCTCCAGTTCGGCGAGCAGGGCGTCCAGGAGTTCGGCCACGGCGGGCTGCATCAGATGGGCGCCGTCGCCCCCGTAGTCGACCCGGGCGTCTTCGTGGTGGACCAGGAACGCCGGGTCGAAGTAGGTTCCCGGGCGCTCCACGCTCGACGCGGGCACGCCGAGGCTTCCGTCCGCGGCGATGGCGGCGCCGTCGTCCAGGCCCGTCAGTCCGACCCGCAGGGTGCGGGTCGCCGAGGCCGAGACCGTGTGTCTGCCCCGGGCCACGTCGGCCTTGACGATCAGCTGCCCGGGGGCCGTGGCGGTGAGAGCCGCGGTCCGGTGCCGGGACCCGGCCCCGCTCTCCGGCGTCAGCGTCGCGCGCCCTGAACCGCCAGGCACCACAAGCCAGTTGAGGAACGCGTCCGCGGGGGGCGCGGGGCGCAGCGACAGGGTCACGAGGGTGCCCGGGTCCAGGTCGGTCGGGTTCGGGGCGAGGTCGGCCGAGGTGACACCGGCTGCCGGAACGGCGGTCGGCACGACCGGGACCGGAGTGATGTCGATCCTGAAGTAGTCGCCCCGGGCGGTGGCCGCGTACACCTGGCCCGTTCCGCCCCGGTGGGTGACGTAGTCGAAGCCCGCCCGGTGGGCCAGCGCCGCGAGCCGCCCGGGCGGCACCGAGCTGTGGGAGAGGAGCACCGCCCGGCCAGTTGCCCGCAGGTCGTCCGCCAGAGGGGTGTAGGCGGCGGCGACCAGCAGCCGGCCGGGCGGTGCGGTCTCGGCACCGGCGAGGGGTATGAGCCGGTCGAGACATTCGGCGACCCCGACCTGGACCAGGTGCGGGTCGGCCGGGGCGGTCCCGGCCGGCGCCGGGGTGAAGTCCACCCCGGCGTGGTCGTAGCGGAGCAGGTAGGCCGGGTCGAAGGTGTCCTCCTGGGCGGCGGTACCCACCGCGCTCGCCTCGGTCGTACGGCGCCGTCCGGTCGCGTCGACGCTCTCGCCGGGCAGCAGGGCGTACGGCCGGATGTGCACGAGCCGGGTGCCGCGGGCCAGGGTGGCGTTCGTGTCGTCGACCACGAGCGCGTCGTGCCGCCCGCCGATCGGTCCGGCGAGCCGGTTGAGGAGGGCGGTGAGGTTCGCCGGGGTCGGCAGGGTCCAGCGGCGGAACAGTTCGAGCCGGCGGCGGTAGTGGTCGTCGTCCTCGCCGAGGGCGGGTGCGAAGCCCTCCCTCGCCGTGGAGCTGATCCGTACCTCGTCGACGACCCCGCGGAAGCCGCCGCCGGCCGCGCCGATGCGCAGCGGGGCCGTGTCCGCCACCGCGCCGAGCGGGTACAGGAACCGCCAGTCCCGCAGGCGTCCGTCGAGGAACAGCTTCACCCGGCCGCTGGCGCGGTCGAGCACCGCCGCCACGTGGGTGAACGCGTCGGTCGGCAGGCTGGTGTCCGCGAACAGCGTCACGTCGTGGTCCGGGTCGCCGTCGCCGATGGTGAACCGTACGTTGCGCGGGAGCCCGCGGCGGAAGTCGCCGACCGCCAGCTCCCAGCCCGGGCCGGGTGTGCCGGGGTCGGAGCGGCGGCTGAGCACCGGTCCGTCGTGGGCGCAGGGGTCGGGATCCGGATCGGGATCGGGGGCCGGGTCGGGGCGGACGAAGCACTCGAAGGTCGCGTCGTCCCGCTCGCCGATGTCGAACGTGGCGTCGGTGTCGGCCACGATGACCGCGTCGGCGGACCGGAAGCCCATCGCCCGCCCGTACCGGCCGGGGAGTCCGGCCTGCACCGGGCCCTGGAGCACACCGTGGTGCGCGGTCCGGCCCGGGTACACGGCGGTCGCGTCCGCCACCTGCGGGAAGTCCCCGGCGGCGTCGTCGAGGTGGTAGAGCGCCACGGTGTCGGTGTCGAAGCCGTAGGCCAGCGCGGGGAAGCGCGGTACGCCGAGGTCGGCGCCGATCAGGTCGAGGCTCAGGCCGAGGGCGGACGGCAGGTGCCGTTGGGCGAGGGTCGTGGCCGCGTGCCGCCGCAGGCTGTCGCGTTCGGCGCCGGTCACCCACAGCAGCTTGGCCGTGGTGCCGAGCAGCGCGGTCAGCGTCCAGCGGTCCTGGGGCCGGTTGTCGGACGGCGAGGTGCCCATGGTGAGCAGCAGCACCCGGGCGGTCGCGGTCACGGGCTCCGCCAGCAGGAACGAGGTCCCGGTGACGGTGCCCGCCGGTACCGTCACCGCTACGTCCACCGGCCGCGCGCCCGGCTCCTGGTAGGTGATCGTCACCGTGATGTCGGCGTCGACGTCCCGGGTCGTGGCGAGGACGTAGCGCGGCTCGGGCGGTACGCCGAAGCGGGCCTCGTGGTCGGTGAAGCCGTAACTCCCCACCGCTGCCTGTGAGCTGGTGGAGGGCAGCAGGGGCAGGTCGAGCGTGTCCGCGCCGCGGGCGAACGGTGTGGTCAGCCGGCGCGCCATCGTGGTGACGGCGAGCACGGGTGGCGGTGTGACGGCCTCGGTGGTCATCCGGTCACCACCGTCACGTCGAAGGCGTCGCCGTCGACCGTGAAGGTCGCCAGTTCGGTCGGGCCCATCACCAGGTTCTCGCCCACCGCGCCCTCCGCGAGCACCCGTTGGAACGGCACGTCGCCGAAGGTGATCCGGCCGAACGCGGCCGGCGCCCTGCGCAGGTGCAGCCCCTGGACGTCGAGCACGCCCGGCTGCTCGACGAACGCGCTGACCACCTGCGCGTACAGGACGTCGCCGCCCAGGCGCAGTGCCCCGATGTCCGTCGCCAGGCGGCGGCGCACCGCGGAGAGCAGGGCGACACCGTCCGAGCCGGGCGCGACGACGAGGGTGGCGCGGACCCCGACCTCGATGTGGTCGGCCTCGACGATGTCGGCGTGGATGCCGATCGGCCGTACGGTGTCGACCGCCGCGCCGACCCGCTCGAAGATTCCCGGCACGGAGCCGGTGGTGTGCCACGGCCAGCGGAAGTCGTGCGCCACCACGACGGTGAAGAAGTACGGCTGTCCGACGCGGCGTTCGCTGCTGAAGGCCCGCTGGTCGAAGTGGAACAGGTCGAAGTAGCTCTGCGACACGTCGACTCCGCCGAGCGGGTCGGACAGGACGACGTCGAGGACGCCGCCGACCCCCAGGGCCGCCTGTGCCACGGCCTCGACCGTCCAGAGGTTGCGGGCGATCCCGAGCAGCCGGCCGCGGTAGGCCCCGTCTCCCTCCTCGCCGGTGCCGCCGGTCGTCGCGGCGCGGTTGGTCACCTCGAACTCCGCGGCCCCGAGGTCGGTCAGGTAGACCGTCTCGTACGCCGGGTCGATGCCGGTGATCGTGCCGTCGTCGACGTCGCCGTCGGGGCCCGGCTCGAAGGCCACCACGCCGACGTCGGCGGTGGGGGTGTTCGTGTCGAGGACGACCGGTGCCACCGTGCCGAACGACCGGGCGGGACGGCCGGGTCGGGCGGCGGTCACCAGGATCGCCCCTTGGGGCAGGACGTAACTCCGGCCCTCCACCCCGTTGTTCAGCTTGACGGTGACCGTGCCGGTGCTCGCCAGCGGCGCGCGTTCCAGGCCGGTGTCCTCGCCGAGCAGGTCGAGGGCGTCACCGGACGCCGTGGAGATGAAGTTGGCGTAGTAGAGGTCCTCCAGCCGTTTCCAGAGCTCGCCGTCCTCGGCGGCGGCCGTCTCCAGGATCTTGCGCAGTGCGCTGGTACTGGTCAGGTCCGCTCCGGGGAACGCCGCTCTGGCCCGGTCGAAGGACTCGCTGAGAATCACATCGACGGGCTTGAGGACGAACCCGTCGGCAGTCACCCCGTAATCGGTCACGGTCGTCATACCTCCACGTCCACGCGCAGCGTGACCGGAATCTCGGCCACCGTCTCCAGGTCGGCCTCGACCGTCCACGCGCGGCGGACCTGTGCGGCGCGCGCCTGTGCCACGGCGCCGGGGCCGGCGGCCAGGCGTTCGGGATCGTCGTCGAAGGTGACCTGTCCGACCTCGCTGACCCGCGGGTCCGTGCCCAGCGTGCCGATCAGGTTCAGCCGCAGGAGCTGCTTGACCACGCGGGTGCCGTTCGGCTCGGTGAACGCCTGTGTGACGTCCAGGCCGTAGCCCGTGTTGAACCGGTCGGAGCCGAAGGGGGTCAGGACCCGCAGGGTCAGCGCCTGGGTCAGATTGGCGATCCCGGTCACCTCGGCCAGGTCCCCGCCGTCGAGTACGAGGTCCCCGTCGTCGACGCGCAGGCCGCGCCCGAACGGGTCCGGGGACGTCGGCGTTGTCATGTTGCCTCCAATTTCGTCTGGCCGGCCGAGACGACCCGCCAGGGCGACGCCGTCAGGGTCGGTCCCTGTGCGGTCTCCAGCGCCACCGGTTCGTTGCCGACCCGCAGGGTCGTGGCGAGGCCGGTGTCGACGGAGGCGACCGCACCGCACGGTGGTTTGTTCGGGCAGGCCGGGACGGTCGCGGTGAGCAGGTCGGCGCGGGTGAGGACGGGCAGGCCGTCCACCGTGAGCAGGTGCCCGCCGGGCACGATCAGCAGCGGTGCGCCGTGCGGGCACTGGAGCGTGGACGCGGCGGTGAGGACGGCGGCCATCACGACACCGCCACGGCGGAACCGTCGAGGTCCAGACTGACCGTGCCGTTGGTCAGCCGGATCGGCCGGCCCTGTGTGCTGATGGTGACCGCGCCGTCGGCGTCGACCGTGATGGTCGTACCGCTGTGGTGGTCGACGGTGATCGTGTCGTCGTCCGGCGGCTTGGGACGGGTGCCCACTTCGGGCAGCAGGTCCTTGCCGACCACGATGTGCAGGCCGGTCGTCTGGATGATCCGGTGACCGCCCGCGTCGGTGAGGTCGTTGGCGCCGGGGCCGGTGGGCCGGCCGTCGTCGCCGAGTGCGGTGGGCAGCGCCAGCCAGTAGTCGCCCGCCTCGTTGGCCGGACGCCGCGTGGCCGGGTCGTCCGGCCAGAGGAACCCGGCCAGTACGGCGTCGTTGACGGCGCCCCGGTTGTGGGCGAGGAGGGCGCGCATGCCGGGGTACACCGGCACGACCAGGCCCGTGCGGTCGAACGCGAACACCGAGGCGATCGGCTTCTCGTGCATGCTCGCGCCGGTGTCGACGGGGCTGGCCACGCTGGGCGCGACCACGCCGGGGGCGGGGACCTGGGCGTAGTGCAGGGACGCCAGGTGCTTGCCGGCGCCGGCGACGTACTCGGTGACCTCGCCGACGTCGACGGCCGGGTGGTCGTCGCGGGCCCGGTCCACCATGCCCCGCCAGCGGTCCACCACCACCTGGACGCCGGTGGTGACCTGGGCCCGTTCGCCGGCGGCCGCCGCGATCAGGCCGAGCTCCGCGGTGTATCCGCCGGAGGTGGTGAACCGGTGCACCACCCGCGACAACCGCAGCGTGCCGTCGGGCACCCCGGACAGTCCGGTGATCTTCGCGACCTGGCCGACGCGCAGCCGCGGATGTCCGAGCACCGCCAGGTTCACGGTGGCCCGCACCGGCGGGGACAGCTCCCCCGCGGTGTCCTCCCCGTAGGCGCTGTCCAGCCACACGATGTTGGTGCCGGGGTCGAGCGCCACCGGTGCCGTGTCCCGCGCGGCGCCGACCGCGGCACCGAGATAGACAGTGCCGTCGCGGACCACCAGGGGCGCGTCGCCCCGTTCGGCCAGGGTGCGCAGCGCGTCCAGCGTGGACCCGCTGCGCACCGTGAAGCCGCTCAGGTCTCCCGGCAGGGTCGACCCCGCCGCGACCGGCACCCCCGCCTTCTCCAGCAGGTCGAAGGCGAACAGCTGCGCGCTCGTCCCGGCCGGGCTGCCGACGGCCACCGGCTTGTTGCGCAGCAGGTAGCCGGCCTCCTCCTGCCCGTACAGCACCGTGCGCGCGTATCCGTCCTGGCCGACGGTGCCGGAGATCCTGGTGACCCGCCCCACGAGTACCCGGCCGGCGTCGCCCGTCGTGGTGGAGGGGTCGTCGAAGTAGCCGAGCCGGATGGAGACGTTGACCGCGGTCTGCGCCTGGACCGCGCGGATCCGGTCGATCACGTCCGTCGGCAGGTTGATCAGCGTGACCTCGAACGTGTCGGTGGCGGCGCCCTCCGTCATGGTGACGGTGATGTCGGCGTCGAGCACGAAGGAGCCGGCCAGCACGTCGTTGGACACGGTCAGCGGCAGTCCGAGGCCGCCGGGTGCCAGGGGCGCGGAGATCTCCACCTCGTAGCGGATGACGAAGCTCATGTCGCCACCTCCCGGCGGGAGTTCGCCCGTCCGTTCATCGCAGGGCCACCCCTCCGACGACCCGGGAGCCGAACGAGCCGGCCCCGTTGAGATTGCGCGGGTCCAGCAGCATCGTGGGGAACGTCAGGGCCAGTTCGTCCGCGTGGTACTCCACCCCCGGCGCGAGCTTGCGCCGCAGGATCGTGGTCAGGCCGGCCGGCTCCTCGCGGTCCACGGACAGCACGAGGAACGCGCGCCTCGCCGGCAGGACGAGCAGGTCGCCCGACGCGTCGTCGAGGAGGTCCTCCGCCACGTTGGCGTAGAGCCGGAACCGGTAGGAGCGGCCGGCCAGGGACAGCCGGAACGCCTGCGGAAACCCGTCGGCCGGGTCGATCGGCAGGGTGAGATAGTTCAGGGCCGCCATATCCTGCCTCCTTGGTCATGACGGGGTTCGTCGCGGACTCACAACAGGGCGCCCGGGACACGGGCGATGGGACTGGCCGCCGGCCCGGTGGGCACGGCCGCGGTACCGACGGCGAGGACCAGGTCGCCGATCTCGCCGAGCACCGCGGCCGTCAGGGCCGGTGGGATCTGCTGGAGCGTGATCGACACGTCCAGCGCGTCCCGCTTGGCCACCCCCTGGGTGAAGCGCAGATCGGTGACCTGCATGTTCAGGCTGACGGTCAGCCCCGACACCACCGGGATGCCAGCCGCCGACTCGCCCCGGGCCAGGGCGGCGACCAGCAGCCGCGAGGTGAGGGCGAGCGCTTCCAGGGCCTTCTTCTGCTCCAGCCGCTGCGGGCCGAGCAGGACGGCCTCGATGGCGATCGTCTTGTTCGTGGGCTGGGTGGCCTGGGAGAACCGGCTGCCCATGATCCGCTCGATGCGGTAGCCCTCGTTGATGGTCATGCTCTGCACGTACAGCAGCTGCACAGGGCCCACCAGCACCGGCAGGTTCACCGCGTCAGCCATCGTGTTCCTCCCCCTCCGCGCCCGTCAGATCCGGGTCGCCAGTTCCCGGTCGAGCTGGTCGAAGACGTAACCGGCCACCCGTTGGACCTCGGTGTCCGGCAGCGTCCCCACGACCTCCACCTGGACCGGGAAGTAGTAGTTGACGACCGCGGACTCGCTCTCCGGCGAGATCACGGCCTCGCTGCCGGACTGCGGGACGATGTACTCGCCCTCGTGCACCAGCGCGATCCCGGTGCGTTCCACCCGGCCGCCGACCGCGAACCCCGGTACGGGGAACACGCCCTGGCCGCCGGGACCGCCCTCGACGCCGTCCGGACCCTCGTCCGGGTCGCCGTCCACGGGTTACGCCTCGACCCCGACGGAGAGCGCGAGGCAGGTGAAGCTCGCCTGCGGGACGCCGTCGACGACCACGTTGCTGGGGTTGGCGGAGGTGACGACGCAGCGGGCGAACTTCATCGAGTTGAAGGCCCAGTCCGTCCCCTTCTTCTCGGCCACGATGATCTGGAACTCGGTTCCCTCGGTGGCCAGTTGGGTCAGGTCGGCGACGGCGGTCGCGACCGCGGGCACGCCCATGGTGAACGTGAACGTCGCGGGCTGGCGGACGAACCCGACGTTGTCCGCCTCGATGCTGTGCAGCACGGTGTGCGGCGCGTTGAAGGTCGGGGTGAACGTCGAGATGGGGGTGATGGTGGAGTCCCCGAGTTTCACTTCGAGGCGTGTGTTCCAGTCGGCCATCAGGTTGTGCCTTCCTAGTCGGACGTGGCTGGTCGGAGTTCCCTAGTCGAACTTCAGGTCGATGGAGATCCGGTGCACGGCACCCGCGTACTCGACGGAGGCCAGCACCTGGACGAGGCGCTGCACCTCGGCGGTGTGGATCCGGTTCGCCTCGTCCGGGGTGAGCGTGGCGGGGTCCTTGTCCAGGAGCACGAGGACGGGGACGACGACCTCGAAGGCGTTGAGGACGCCGGCGTCGACGAAGGGACTGAGCACCGCCTCCATCTGGGCGATCAGGGCGCGCAGGCCGGACCTGCTGATCCGCACGTTCCCGATCGAGCCGATGAGCTGCGCCTTGAGCAGGAAGGACAGGTGGTCGACGAAACGGCAGACGTCGATGTACTTCTTGGGGCTGCCGGGGTTGCCGGTGTAGCCCTCGCCCATGTAGACGCCGGTGCCGGGGATGAGCGCCGGAGTGGTCAGCCAGTTGACGCCGGCTCCCGTCGGGCCCGATCCGGAGACCTCCGGCGGTCCGTTCAGGGTGTCGATGTCGGTGGGGTTGAACGGCGGGCTCTCGATGTTCACCGGCTTCAGCAGCAGCGACACGAAGGGTTCGTAGCCCGCGATGGTGCCGGTCACGGCCACCGCCGCGTCCTCGTCGCTGTTGTGCGCGATGTAGACCATCCGCTCGTTGGGCAGGATCACCTTCGGGTCCGTGCTCCCCTTGGGCAGCATCGCGACACCCATGCGCTCCATCCCGTCGGCCCCCGTGTTGGACACGGAGGTGACGTGCGCGGAGAGCAGGCCTATCGGTCCGTCGGAAGCCTTCGAGGTGCCGTCCACCGGAGTGTTGGCGACCACGACGAGCTGGACGTTCAGTCCGGCTACGGCCGCGAGCGCGCCCTTCCAGTCCGGCGCGGTGGCGTCGACGGGGACGCCGTAGACGAGGGTCGGGCCGGGGCTCTGCTTGAACACCAGCGTGAGCGCCTCGCCGAGTTCTCCCGGGAAGGTCTCCTCCGCCTTGTCCGGGCTGGTGAACGCCACCGGCGTGGGAGCCACCGCCGCTGCCGCCTCCGCGGCGGCCGACTTCTTGGCCGAGGCGGACGCGGACGCGGGCGGGGCGGGAGCCGGGGTGGTCACGCGGCCGACGATCGCGATCGTGCCGAACGCGCGGACGGCCGGTGCGAACAGGTTGACGGTCGGGTCAACCCGGATATACCGAACGGGCATCAGGGTTCTCCTCCAGGGCGGGGCCGGTCAGGCCGGATCGGTGGCAGGTACGGGTGAGCCGGGTCCCGGGCCGGTCGGCCCGCTCCTCGGCTGCTGTCATGACGCGTCCTCACGGGGCCGGCAGGAAGAGGCTGACGACGCCTTCGGCGGCACAGAGCCGTTCGACGTCCGCCGCGGCGAGCCCGTCGGGCAGTCCGTCGGCGGCGAGGACGAGGGCCGTCGCGTAGGCCTCGGCGGCCTCGGCCGGGAGCCCGGCGGGAGGCGGGCCGGCCAGGGGCCGGGCCGCCTCCCGTACGAGCCGGGTGGCGCGCAGCCCGCCGACCAGGTCGAACGGGTCGACGACCACGGCCGCCAGGGTGACCGGCAGGGTGTGCGTGTTCGCCGGGTCGTCGGGGTCGAAGGGGGGTGGGGTGCGCAGCTGTATGTCCGCGACCACGTAGTGGAACGCGTCCTTCAGTTCCTCCACCGTGCTGATTCCGTGCTCGGCGAGGAAGGCGTCGAGATCGAAGAAGGTGAACCTCGCCCGGAACTCGTCGAAGGTGGCGAAGTCGTCGAACGCCCGGGCCACCACCGATTCCGCGCCGGCCGGGTCGATCTCGGCGACCAGCGTGACGTCGACGGTGGCGCGCAGGTCGATCCAGACCGGCCGGGTGGGCTCGGGCACGGTCAGGGTCAGTTCCGTGCGGGTGTAGGACGGTACGAGCTGCGACCACGCCCCGTCCCGCCGGCCGGCCGGGAACAGCGGCCGTTGCAGGGTGATCTCCCGCACCCGTACGCCGGTGACCGTGTCGACCCGGACGGCCGACAGGTCGTAGACCGAGGCCAGCATCGTGCGCACCCGCTGGTCACCCGGACCGTCGGTGGGCGACAGCAACGCCCCCAGAACGACAGGGTCACTCAGCGCGAGCAGCGCCCGGTCCCCGAATCCCGACATGATTCCCCCGCTGGTAGTCCGTCCCGGCGGGCTGTCGAGGCCCGTCCGGCGATGGCTACGTTGGCAGGGGGGCCGTTACGGAGGCGTCACCGCGGCGTCAGCGGAGGCGAAGTGGTGTTGCCGACCACGGCGCCGAGGGGGAAGGGAAGCACCAGCTCGCCGAAGAACTCGGCTGTGTGAAACGGCATTTGGGGACTCTGATCCAGGTGCCGCGCGCCCCGCGTTCTCTTCCCGCGGCGGCTGTCCCCGAGTCGTCCCCAAGAATGGCTGAGGGGCGGTTTCGGATTCCTCCGAAACCGCCCCTCACCAACGACTCTGCCGAGTCGGGACGACAGGATTTGAACCTGCGACCCCTTGACCCCCAGTCAAGTGCGCTACCAAGCTGCGCCACGTCCCGCTGCCCGTCTGACCTGGGGTTTCCCCTGGTTGAACGCGCATGGGAACAATACCGCACTCGCGTCGGTGATCGCGCACGCCTTCATTCGGGACGGGGAGCCTTCCGGGCGGCTCCGACCGCACCGCTTGACCTGAAGTTTGGTTGAGGTTGCACGATCGTCCGCATGACGACGACCACCACGGAACACAGCCGCCTGTACACGTACGACGACCTGCCCCGGCTCATGGGGCTGATGACCGGCGACGAGAAGCACGGCCCGGCGGCGACCTCGACGCTGGACGTGCTGTGGGTCCTCTACGACCGGGTGCTACGGGTCGGCCCGGAGCGCATGAACGACCCCGAGCGGGACCGGTTCCTGCTGTCCAAGGGGCACGGGCCGATGGCGTACTACGCGGTGCTGGCCGCGAAGGGATTCGTACCGGTGGACTGGCTCCCCGACTTCGGCTCCTACGACTCTCCGCTCGGGCACCATCCCGACCGGGTGCTGGTGCCCGGCGCCGAGATCGGCAGCGGGTCGCTGGGGCACGGGCTGCCGATCGCCGTCGGGACGGCACTGGGGCTGCGCGCCCAGAGGCGTACCGAACCGCGGGTCTGGGTCCTGGTCGGTGACGCCGAACTGGACGAGGGCAGCAACCACGAGGCCATCGCCTTCGCCGGGCCCGCCGGACTGGAACGCCTGCACACCGTCGTCGTCGACAACTCCTCCGCCAGCCACGCCCGGCCGGGCGGTATCGCCGCCCGCTTCGAGGCCGCGGGCTGGTCCGCGGTGACGGTCGACGGCCGTGATCACGAAGCGCTGTACGCGGCCTTCACCGCGCCGCACCCCGGCCGACCGCATGTGGTCGTGGCCCGGGTGGAGCCGAAGTCCGCCTGACCGTCCCTCCGCATCACCGTCCCCGGCACATCGAGAAAGGCTCTCCATGGACACCATGCGTGACCGTTTCGCCCCGGTCGTCTCCCGGCTGCTCGACGAGGACCCGCGGGTCGCGGTCGTGCTCGCCGAGATCGGCAAGGACGGCTTCGCGGACGCCCAACTCCGGTACCCGGACCGGGTGATCAACGTCGGCATCCGCGAGCAGCTCCTCGTCGGGGCGGGCGCGGGCCTCGCCCTGACCGGGATGCGCCCGGTCGTGCACACCTTCGCGAGCTTCCTCGTCGAGCGGCCCTTCGAGCAGGTCAAGCTGGACCTCGGCCACCAGGACGTCGGCGCGGTCCTGGTGAGCGCGGCGGCCTCCTTCGACTGGCCCGCCGGCGGGTTCACGCACATGGCACCGGGCGACGTGGCCCTCCTCGACACCCTGGACGGCTGGACCGTCCACGTGCCGGGCCACCCGGACGAGGCCGAGACCCTGATACGGCACGCGGTCGCCGCCGGCGACGACAAGGTGTACGTACGGCTGTCGGTCCAGTCGAACGCGGAGGCCCTCCCGGTCGACGGCGCGCGCTTCCTCACCGTCCGCCAGGGCCGCTCCGGTGTGGTCGTCGCCGTCGGGCCGATGCTCGACGCCGTCCTCGCCGCGACGGAGGGCCTCGACGTCACCGTCCTGTACGCCACGACCGTACGGCCCTTCGACGCGGACGCGTTGCGCACCGCCACGCGCGACGCCGGGGCGGACGTCGTCCTCGTCGAGCCGTATCTGGCGGGCACCTCGACAGCGGCCGCGAACGACGCACTCGCCGACATGCCCCACCGCGTGCTCGGCCTGGGCGTCGGCAAGGCCGAACTCCGGCGCTACGGCACCGTCACCGAACACCTCACCGCCCACGGCCTCGACGCGCGGACCCTGCGCGAGCGGATCGGCGGCTTTGTGGAAGGAGGCGCCGGGCGGGCGGCACCCCGGGGCTGAGGCCCCGCCTCCGCCGAGACCCCGCCGACGCGCCGTCAACTCTCTTGCGGACACGCCCGTTCACGTATCGCCGCATCGCTCACTGCACTCACCCCACTTGGACCGACGGGTATCGCGTCGGCCCGCACCAGCCCGCGTATCGCAGGCACCAGGAGCAGGGAGATCGGCACCACGAAGCTCATCGCGCCCGCGACGAGGAGCACGTGGTCGGCGCCGAAGGCCGCGGCGGCGGGGCCCGCCAAGGCCTGGCCGACCGGCATCATCGCGAGGGAGCCCGCCACGTCGTACGCGTGGATGCGGTTGAGGACGTCCGGTGGGACCTGGGTCTGGACGCTCGTCGCCCACATCACGCCCCAGAAGGACATCCCCACTCCGGCGACGGCGGCCCCGGCCGCCATGGCCGGTACGCCGAGTCCCGCTCCGACGGTCGCCGGGAATCCGGCGAAGGCGAAGAGGGCGATCGCACCGGCGCGCAGCATACGGCGGGGGCGCAGCCGCAGGGCGAGGAGTCCGCCTACGACGGTGCCCGCGCCGAGGGCCGAGTTGACCAGGCCGTAGGCGCGCGGGCCGTGCTGTTGCACCACCTCGGTCGCCACGAGCGGAACGGTCGGGCCCCACACGGCGATCATGTAGAAGCACCACACGGCGATGACTCCCCAAAGCCACGTGCGTGATCTGAACTCCCGCCAGCCCTCGACCAGATCGGCCTTGAAGGCGCCCGAACCGTGCCCGGGCTCGCGGCTGCCCGGTGCGAGCGGGGGCAGCCGGAGGAGAAGGAGGCACAGGGCGCTGACCGCGTAGGTGGCGGCGTGGGCCGCGAACACGCCGCCGGGCGAGGTGAATCCGACGAGCAGGCCTGCCACGGCCGGGCCCGCGAGCTGGGCGGCGGACTCGGCGATGCGTATGGCGCCGTTCGCGCCCTGGATGTCGGAGGCGAGTCGCGGCACCGTGCTCGCCACGCCGGGCTGGAACACCGCACCCGCCACGCCGTTGACGAAGCCGATCGCGCAGATCTCCCAGAGCACGACATGGCCGGTGAAGAAGAGCGCGGCGGCGAGGGACTGGGTGCCGAGGCGCACCAGGTCGGCGCCGATCATCAGCTTGCGGGTGCTGAACCGGTCCGCGATCACCCCGCCGAAGACCACAAGTCCCGCGAAGGCGGCGGCCGTTGAGGCCATGGCGAGGCCTACCGCGCCCGCGCCGTACCCGTGTTCCAGGAGGCCGGCGGCGAGGGCCACGGGCAGCATGGTGTCGCCGAGGCGGGCGACGGCGCGGGCCACGAAGAACAATGCGAAGTCCCGTGACCAGACGGGCCGTTCACCACCTCCGCCGCCCCGCTTCACCGCCCCCGCAACCGCACCGGCACCCCCACCAGCACCCTTTCCGGCAACGATGTCATCGCCGACGCCATCGGCTCCGCCCGACTCCGCCTCCGGCCCGCTCCCCGTCCCAGCAGTCATCCCCCACCGCTCCCTCCCCCGACC